>NZ_AOIM01000001.1 GCF_000337575.1 Natrialba hulunbeirensis JCM 10989
GCACCCGAGCCGTCCGGCAGCACGAGGCCGTGCTGCAGGTCGACGTTCGGCGCGACACCGTAGGCCGGCGTGTCGTCGTCAGCCGGTGCGGCTGCACCGACCGTGCCACCGACGTGCGTGCCGTGATAGTGCGTGTCGTATGGCTCGGAGCCCTCAACTGGGTCACCGTCCGCGTCGATCTCGACCCAGCCACCTGGATAGGTTGGATCGTCTGCATCCTCGGTGTAGAGGTCCAGATCCTGGTG
>NZ_AOIM01000002.1 GCF_000337575.1 Natrialba hulunbeirensis JCM 10989
TACAGGACGTACTCGTCGGGGAAGGCAACCGTAGCGATGTTCGTGATGCCGAGGTCGATGCCTGCTACGCCGTCGCCAGCTGAATCCTGCGTCTCGAGTTCGACTTTGCAGACGAAGTGAAGCTCCCAGTCGTCACCGTTCCAGACGGCCCGAACGTTCTGGACGCGGTTGATTTCCGAGAGGTCAACGTCGGGGCGTGTCTGGTATTCACAGAGGATGAAGTCCGACCAGGTCTCTTTCAGACTCGACCCTTTCGAGAGTCGGACGCGATTGTTCTTGGGATCGTGTTTGAAACCATCTGCTTTGAACGTGATCGTACTGCGTGGTCGTTCATCGCCGTGTTTGCGGTAGCCAGGTGGGTTCGCATCGCTGTCTGTCTGTCNACCATCTGCTTTGAACGTGATCGTACTGCGTGGTCGTTCATCGCCGTGTTTGCGGTAGCCAGGTGGGTTCGCATCGCTGTCTGTCTGTCGCAGATCGAACCACGACTGGAAAGCGTCAGAAAGTTCTTCGATGACTTTCTGACTGGATTGGGCGTTCAAGTCTTTCCAGCACTCGCGGTTCTTCATGTACGCTTTCAACGTTCCTTCATCAGGGATTTCGCCGGTTGCATCCCAGATGCGGTCGGCTGTCCAGCGTGCGACGTTCCAGATTTTCGCGGCGGAATCGCCGAGCGAATCGAGGCCATCGTCGACCTGTCGCTGGTTCTGGATAGAACCAACGTAGGTGCGAGTGACCTCGATCGCCATATATAGCCTATGTAGATAAACTAACNAATATCCAGCCTGCTGTCGACGGTGGATCGTGTAGTTCAGTGACGCGATTCACGCCCACCGTAAACGGTGGGATTCTCTCGCTGTCCAAAGATAGGTCTTGGACGAGAACCTCTCTACTAAGATGAAAATTCGATACAGTTTTGAACTAGGGCTATATTCTACATAGTAGGTAACATACCTCGCGGTAGGAGATAGCAACGACGATCGATTCAACCAGTGGACGAGATGATTGACCGCCGAACGGCTCAGTGCCGCATCGGCGAATTTCAATCAAGCGACCGCCTCACGACTGGAGACCACTACCAACTTCACAATGTCAGGGAACGAAACCGCATCGGCAGGGCAAGACGATTCCCCCGATCCAGACGCACGTACCGCTCTCGAACCGGAGCCGCAGGATCAACGGCTGCTTTCACGACTACTACACGCAGATTTCCGAGCGGGGGCCCGCGATTCCATCGGGATCTTGCTGGGTCTCATTCCGTTCGCACTCGTCTTCGGTATTGCCGCCGACAGTGCAGGACTGTCGACACTGCAAACGATCGCGATGTCTGCGGGCATCTTCGCGGGGACCGCACAACTCGTCATGGTCGAACTGATTGACGCGAACGCGGGGCTCGTGATCATCGTCTTTACTGGCTTGGTGATCAACCTTCGAATGCTTATGTACTCGGCGTCGATCGCACCCCACTTCACTGAGTACGGAAAGAAGACGCGTGCGTATCTCGCATACTTCCTCACGGATCACGTCTACGCGGTGTCGATCGGCGAGTACGCAGATGAGGATAGTGACCGCAACAAGCGTCTGTACTACCTTGGCCTTGGCGTGAGTATCTGGCTTGTATGGGTTGCAACGACAATCGCTGGCTTCGTGCTCGGTGCAGGGATTCCCGACTCCTGGAATCTCCAGTTTGCGATTCCTCTCGTCTTCCTTGCGATCCTGATCCCTGCTATCGATGCTTACCCGCAACTCGTTGCCGCGCTCACGAGCGCTCTCGTCGCGATTGTTGCGGCACTCGCCGTCTCTCAGACCGGTCTTCCCGAGGGTGCTGACCTTCTCATCGCCGCGAGCGTAGGGATCGCTGCCGGCGTCGCCGCCGAGGAGGTGATGGGACAATGAACGAGTACTCAATGTTCAGCATCTGGGCTGTGATCGTCGCAATCGCCATCGCTACCTACCTCATCCGGCTCTCGTTCATTCACCTGTTCGGCCGGATCAACCAGGTTCCTGCGCGCATCAAACGCTTCCTCAAGTTCGTCCCTGCAGCTGTGCTGGCGGCGCTCGTTGCACCCCAACTCGTCACGCCAAGCGCAGCAGTCACCGAAATGATCCTTGACGAACGGCTGCTTGCCGGTGTTGTTGCCGCCGCAGTCGCGTGGTGGCGAGGCGACATCTTAGCGACGATCGTCGTCGGTATGATCGCCCTCTGGACGTTCCAATTCTTGCTCTTCTGACGGACTAGTTCCGTCAGATAACCGTTTTTCCAGTCGGCGATTGCTTCCCACTGAGACGAACACTCGAAAGAAAACGTATTTAACATTCTTCTGTGAACAATCTCATGATGGCGTATAGCTACGAGCCACATCACTACGAAGACTTCGAAGAAGGCCAAGAGTTCGAAAGTGTCGGTCGGACCGTCACGGAGGCCGACTTCGTCGTACACTCCGCGCTGAGCGGTGACTGGACAGAGCTTCATACCAACAAAGAGTATGCAGAGGAAAGTTCATTCGACGGCCGTATTGCCCACGGCCCGATGACGTTCGTGCAGGCAACGGGCTTCGTTTACCGAACTGGTATTGTCGAGCGTACGGCGTTCGCGTTTCTCGGTATGAACTATATGGACCTCCCAAACCCTGTCTACATCGGGGACACGCTCTCTCTCGAAATGGAAGTGAGCAAGAAAAAAGAGGTGAGCAGTCGTGACGATGCAGGACTTGTCGTCTTCGACACGGTGATGACTAACCAAGACGAGACCGTTGTCTTCGAAGGCGACATGAAGTTCCTAATCAAGCGTCAGGAATAACGGTCGACGTCTCGGATCACTCGAAGTGATTCGTCTACAGACCGAGGAACGCTTCTGCGTTCTCCCAGAGAATTTTGCGCTGGACCTCCTCGTCGAAGTCTAGCTTGGCGAACTGCTCAAGCCACGATTCGGGTTCAAGCATCGGGTAATCGGTGCCGAACATGACCTTGTCTGAGAGCAGCGTCTTGGCGTAGTGTAACACCTGCTCGTCGATATAGCGGGGCATCCACCCCGAGAGGTCCATGTAGACGTTGCCCTTCTGCTGGCAGATGGCGAGCTGTTCTTTCTCCCATGGGTAGGCTGGGTGAGCGATGAGGATCTGCAGATCGGGATGGTTAGCTGCCACATCGTCGATCAACATCGGGTTGCCATATTTGACTTTTAATCCACGGCCACCAGGCGAGCACGCGCCCAGTGTTGAGTTGCCACCGTGGAAGACGACTGGGACGCCAAGGTCCTCGATCGTTGCCCAGAGCTCTTCGTGTTCGGAATCAGATGGATCGAATCCTTGGGCGATCTGCTGAAACTTAAACCCTGAGAGGTCGAGGTCTTCGACGCAGCGAATCGCCTCCTCGACGCAGTCATCCTTGAGCGGGTCGACAGAACCAAACCCGACGAAGAAATCGTCGTACTCGTCACGGATGTCCGCGACGTAGTCGTTTGGCACCGGCGGGTTACCCGTGTTTGTTTCGGCGTCCCATCCAAGGAGGACGGCTCGACGGACGCCGGCTTCTCGGTACTCCTCGATCATGTTTTCGTAGGTGTCCGTTTCGAGGTCCGCACCGAATCGATCGGCAGCATCCTGCATCATCTGCCCACCGGCGTCGTGAAGAAACTCGCTGGTCGGTTGGTGAGCGTGCATATCGATTGCGCGCTGCTCGCTGGGGAGGCTATCGATTCCCATACGAGTACGGATGTAGTGATACCATAAAGGTGTACTCACACTGCATCATACTCTTCCCAATTGGAGAACGGGCTGGTGAGGTGGCATATCGCCCGTCGGCGTCCCCGTGTCTGATAGAGTGCTCCATGTCTCTCATCAGTATACACGGAAAACAGCAAAGTACCGCGGGGCAAGCCCTGAGGCACCCTTGCTGTATATCTGTAGAAACTGCTATCCGTTGTTCTGTCCGGAGTCAGAAACGTGAACTGTCTCGCCAACTACTAATCGTGGTCCCTTCCCGGGGATGGTAAATTCTGCAGCATCTTCTTGGACTTCTTGACCGACCTCAGACTTGAACGCCTCGTTGAGCGCTTGTGAGTTCTCGAAAGTGAGTTCGAGAACACCGTCGTATTCCACCTCGGTTGGATTGCCAGGGACGGACGTGCTATATCGTTCCAATCCTGGCAATTCAGAGGCAAGTTCGGCGTGTTCACCCTGCCAGTGCTCAACGAATTCCTCATGACTATACTCGTCATCTCGAACGAGAAACTCGACTAGCTTTACCATACACAGAACTATACAGTCAGCTGACTTTGTTCTATCGGTACTGCACATTTTCATTAGTCACTCTCTTCGAGATGGCTCCTGAAGCAACCTTGTTCGACACTAGTTCTCCATACAATCGATGACACCACGTATGGTTGTTTGGCCAATGTGTATGATTATGAAAACCATTAACACGGAAGGGACCTGAGTATCGTATGCAATGAAGTACTCCGGTCCGACAGACCTGTATATCGCAGGCGAATGGACTCAATCCAATAGTGGCGAGACAATCCAAACCGAAGACCCCGCAACAGAAGAGAAGTATGCGACAGTCCAAAAGGCGGGTGCTTCGGATATCGATGCAGCAGTGAAAGCAGCATCTGCCGCGGTCTCTCGAGGCTCAGAGTGGCGCAAGATGAGCCCTGATAAGCGTCGTGAGAAAATCCACGCAATGGCAGATGCCATTGAAGAGATGAAAGACGAGATCTCTATGGTTGAATCTCACGACAACGGTAAAACGCCATTTGAAGCGGGACTTGAGGTCGATATGGTGATCGACACGTTCCGATATTACGCTGGCTGGACCGACAAGGTCGAAGGCAGTGAGGTCCCAGTTTCGGATTCACGGATTAACTATACGACGCGTGAACCTGTCGGTGTGACTGCCCACATCTCTCCTTGGAACTTTCCGTTCCAATTAGCCGGTCGTAGCATTGCACCAGCGTTGGCTACTGGAAATAGTGTCGTCCTCAAACCGTCGAGCATGACGCCGCTCTCGGCACTATACTACGCAAAAGCCGCAGAAGAAGTCGGACTTCCGTCGGGAGTTATTAATGTCGTCCCAGGCTCCGGGTCTGAAGCTGGAGGGGCACTTGCCAGTCACGAAGATGTTGACCACGTTACTTTCACTGGAAGCACTGAGGTTGGTAAAACGATCCAGCAGGATGCTGCAGAAGCAGTAGCTGGTGTTACACTAGAACTCGGTGGAAAAGGTCCTGCGATCGTCTTGCCGGATGCTGACCTTGATGCAGCGTCTCGTGGTGTCCAGTATGGTATCTTCATGAATGCCGGTCAGATGTGCTGGGCGAACTCTCGCCTGCTTGTCCA
This sequence comes from Natrialba hulunbeirensis JCM 10989, assembly GCF_000337575.1. Taxonomy (GTDB): domain Archaea; phylum Halobacteriota; class Halobacteria; order Halobacteriales; family Natrialbaceae; genus Natrialba; species Natrialba hulunbeirensis. The sequence continues at coordinate 5,337 of NZ_AOIM01000002.1, forward strand.
CGAGGACGTATACGATGAGATGGTTGAGAAGATTTCCTCAATTGCTGAGGGTATCCCACTGGGTGGTGGTATTGATGATGATGGTCAGATGGGACCAGTTGTCAGTGAGGACCAACAGCAAGAGATTCTTGACTACATTGAAACTGGGAAAGAGGAGGGCGCTACCGTGGTTGCTGGCGGAGGAACTCCTGAAGAAAAAGACAGCGGACATTTCGTTGAACCGACGGTGTTTGCTGACGTCACCAATGATATGACTATTGCCCGTGAGGAGATATTTGGACCTGTACTATCGATCATCGAAGTAGGCGACGACGCTGAGGCACTCAACGTCGCAAACGACTCACCGTTCGGATTGACTGCTTGCGTGTGGACGAATGATCTGAGTCGCGCACATACGTTCGCTGACCAACTCGATTACGGAATGGTCATGGTCAATGAGACGCCCAATACTTGGCCACAGACTCCCTTCGGTGGCACAAAACAAAGTGGCCATGGCCGTGCTCAGGGTGAGATGGCTATCAATGAGTACACAGAAGTCAAGAACGTACACATCAAGTTAGAGTAAATCGCCTCGGGGCCAAGCCACGAGGCTTTTGCTGATGCCGAGCAAGCGACGACCAGAGCCATTGCTCGTCGTAGTCGAAAAATCGAGAACGGGTGCCTTGAGTTGATTACTCGAGTACCCGAACGGAGGCAGGATCGATCCCCACCGAGACGGTATCGCCCCGGCTGTACAACGTGCTCCCCTCGGTCCGAAGCGTGACAGTACGGTCGTCTGACAATCTCACGAGGAGTTCCGTGCGCTCGCCGAGATACGTCACCCGTTCAACTGTCGTCTCGAGTGGCCCACCAAAGTCAAATGCCTCGGGACGAACCACCGCACAAACGGCGCCACTTCCATCGAACATGCCTTCTATAGTAACAACAGCTGATCGAGAAACGGATTCTACTAAGCACAGCTAACAGTGAAGAAAAGTAAGACCACACCGGCTTTCGAGTGAAAACACCCTCTGTCAGAAAACTAGAATCGTCTATCTAGTCGAACGTGATAGGAAAACGGCGAAAATTGAGTCACAGAATAGTGTTGCCACTCTCGAGATTCAAACCCGGAACGGCGGCCAGCTTAGTCGATAGGCCGCATGAAGTTCGCTACGGCGGCGACGAACACCTCGAACTTGATGAGCGGTTCACCAGCGAACTCCATCCCGAGACGCTTTTTCGCGAGCCGATCGACGAGCATCCAGGTGTTGAACAGCAAGATCGCGAAGAGGAAGTAGAACAACCGGGGCCGATGGTCGGAGCTTCGGGTCTCGGCGATGAATTTCTTGACCTCTTTGAACCCGTTCTCGATGATCCATCGGTCACGATAGCCGTTGATGAATCGCCGTAGGTCCGCCGGATCATCGCCTTGGTGGTTCGTCGCGAAGACGACCCGGTCAGTTTCCTTGTCCTCGATATCGTCTTTGTCCCACTTCCCGATCGCCACGAGCGTCGTGTGAGCATTTCCACTGCCGCTGTGGTGATCGCCGAAACCGTAGTTCCGCTTGATGCTCAGTGGCGTATCGCCCTCTTCGAATCGGTGATCGATTTTATACCGCTCCTCGAGAACCTCACGTCTCACACGCTTTCGCTCTTCCATCTTCGCGACGTACTCGACGTCGAATCGGTCGGCAGTTCGGAACCCGCGGCCGTAGTGGAACTGGTTGTGAACCTCTGAACAGCGCCCGTAGGCGGCGTCCATATACACCGTGTCCACGACCACGAGGTCCTGCGCTCGCTCGACGAACTGACTGACGTGGCCGGCGAGTTCTTCACCGCTTCGCCCGTCAATCGGTTCGACGCCGTAGATCATCGGACAGGTATGCTCAGCGAATGCCGCAGCGGCGAACTGGAAGCCGTATTCGATATCCTCGTCTTGCTTTTTAGTGCCGTTCACCCACTGCACACAGTCCCGTACGCGCTTGGCAGCAGCCCGTTTATCTGGGTCGTCGAAGTTCGCGTGCTTGATGTCCGCTGGGTCCTCGCCGACGATCGGCTCGAGCTCCCACTCCTCGATCGCCTCTTTCGCCTCTGACCGTTCGCGATCGCCCCAGTCGTCATTGTCGGGGTCGGCGATCGTTTCGAAGCTGAACGTCTTCCCGATCCCGGTGTACTCGACGGTCGTCACGTCGATTGCAATGTCGACGGGCCGGTCGTAGAGGCCGATATCCTGTGCCCCGCCGACCATACTTTCGATTGCGGCGTCGAACATCTCGAGCATCTCCTCGAGACACAGCCCCTTCATGTGGTCAAAGAACGTCTTCCCGTGGGGCAGTTCACCGTCCTCGGGGCAAGCGTAGATATCGAAGACGTCGCCGCCACCGTAGACACTCGAGTTCGTCAGCCCGCAGTGGGCGATCACCTCGAGAAAGAGGTTTTTGCGGATCTCCTTGCTCTTCCCGCGTTGGAAGCTGATATTCGGACAGACGTGGCGCATCAACTCGTTCACGAGCCGTCGAATCTGCTGTTTCGTGAGGCCGTCCGGGTCGAGTTCTTCTTCCGACTCGCCTGGATTCAGGTCCTCGTCCTCGCTCCATAGCTCGTGCATCTCGACGAGGTGGGTGTGTCGGCGGCAGTAGGCTTCGACCTCGTCGGCGACGTCCGTGATGAACTTCTCCGCTTGAGCGAGGAATCGCCGGTTCGCACAGCGAGTGATCGTCGTCTGGTGAGGCGTCTCCGGCGTGTGGTACACCTGGAGGGCAGGATACTCGTTTTCGTCACCGAAGTCCGGTTCGAAGCCCAGTGTGAACGCGATCGTGGGGTTGCGCTCGAGGAAGTCCGCGAGATCCTGGTGATAACGGATTCCTCGGAGTTCGGCGTAGATGAACGACCGGAGCATTACCTCGAACTCGTAGATTTCTGGGTGGTCATCCCAGTAGGGATCGTTGAATTTCTCGAGTGGGATATTCGCGTTTGTCACGGCATTGGCCACGTCGATCTCGTCGTTGAGATCGTCGATAATTTCGTGGGCGGTGGTGAGAGCAGCTTGATGGGTAGAGTGTTTTGGATCAACTGGATCAGCAGAGTAGAAACTATTATACGGGTTTTCTCCAGGCTCTCGGGAAATGTTATCTAGGTCAATCGAGTTTAATGTTTCACGGTTGCGTTCCTCCCACGAACGAGAATCAGCAGAAGTGGATGCAGTAGAAAGAGAGGNGTTATCTAGGTCAATCGAGTTTAATGTTTCACGGTTGCGTTCCTCCCACGAACGAGAATCAGCAGAAGTGGATGCAGTAGAAAGAGAGGTGTTTTGTTCCGGGAATCTGTTTGTCATTACCCCATACTTTCCTGAGTTCGAATAAAAAGTATACGCTCCCAGAGTGAAAGTATAACCCATTACCATCGATTGGGTATTCGACAACACGTGGTTTCTTTTCCGTTGCTTGACCTGTTGATTATGCGCACAGGGCACGAATGTCGTACGTTATCTAGCCTGACTATGCCATATTGAACACCACAATTTTAGTTAGCTCTTATCGTTATCTCCATTAGCTATAAGTGTATTTTCACAATACATAGAATCATGGATGCGGAGAAAGCGCACGCCGCCTACATGGTCCTCCACAAACGGTCGTCGATATTCAAACGACTCATCGATGGCCCGGCTTATCAAAACCAACTGGTCGACGAGGTAGACGCCTCACAGTCGACGGTTTACCGTGGGCTCAAACAACTCGAAGATCACAATCTAGTCAAAAAACAGGATGGTATGTATGCACCGACGACGTTTGGCGAAATCATCTATACACAGTATGAGCGAACCGATGAAATCGTCCAGACGTTTGTAGAATCGAAGCAATTACTCGAAACAAGACAGGAGATTGGATCGGTTCTTGATCCGTCAGTCGCTCTTGATGCAACGACACTTGTAATCGGGAAGACGAGACCAGATCGTGTGTACGAATATCTTGAAGAACAAGTCTCTGAAGCGGCTAAGATTAGCGGTGTTGTGCCAACTATTTTCTCGGCTATGGTAGAGACGTATTTGACTCAGGCGACAGCGAACCAACTGGATGCCGAATTTGTTTTCGGAAAGAAGGCGACTGAACATGTGCAAACGGAACTCAGTAACGAATTCAAAACACTCCTTAATACCGGAAATTTCGAGGCTTATTCGTACTCTGGTGAAGTCCCGATGGGAGTCGTCGTGATCACAGAACCTGTCGAACATGTTCTTGTTGTCCTTCACGACGATATTGGTGTTGTTCGCGGCGTCATTGATTCTAAGGACAAGGCCGCAGTTACGTGGGCGAGAGACTGGTATTCAAAATATGAAGCCGAGAGTATGCCGCTAACACTCTCTTGAACCCTCCTAACAACAGTTCTGATTTTGACAGCCATATTTCACTCTATTGGTGTGTTTAAAAAATATAGTGCTCAAGTTTGAGACTACTGATCGACACTTGTTGAATACTGTGGCTATCAAGACAGTATCGCTGATCAAACACCTTGACTTTGAGTTTCTGTCGGAATACGACGTGTTTGTTTCCGCTTCAAGGAGACAAATACGAGTGTTCTTCGTGTGTGTTTGTTCCCCCGTCATTGTGACTACCACTCGGGGGAATGGTATTGATTGAAATACTTTGAAATTAATGTATTTGGGGAATTAATTGAGCTACTATTTCATCCACCTTATTATTGGCTAATAGGTTATTCACACATTGATTAATTAGTTGCGGCCTGAATATTTTTTCATGGAGTAAAGTAAAGATAGTTGTCCACAATCGACTAGACGCGATGTCGGACAATGTCCCATCGAAGAAATGGAGAGTGATCACCGATGAGTAGCCACTACAGCATAGGAATATTCCAGACAGAAAAGGCAACAGAAGAAGAGAACTGGTCACCGATGTCTTCAGCTGAGGATGCGGTAGAAGAGGTATTTGATGACATGGGTGAAGATGCCGTTGTAACATCATATTTCATCGAGATACCGGCACCGACAGAGAACCTCGATGAATCATTCCTAACTTGGCGTGAGAGTGATGCTTTTCCCGATCCACCACATCCAGCCGACGACAGAAAAGAATATGATTACTTACTTGACTGGTGGCGTGACTATGCGGAGTACCAGCTCGACGCAGGGCAAACATCCAGTGATTCGAATGTCCTCTTGACATACGATGCTGACGACATTTTCGGGAGGGCTGGTGCGGGAACAAACTCGACATTCGCCACCGCAGGAAAAGCTAACTGGATAGCAAATTTCGAGTGGGATGATGATAGTGGCCAATCAGAATTCCAGGATGATTCGAATCCCTACAGAGGCACAAGTACTGTGATTCACGAAATCGGGCATAATATTATCGAATACATGGATCATGAGCCAGATTGCTTCGATGACCCATCGGGAGCGGGTCATCATGTCATGGGGAATGCTTCATTCTACGAGGACGGTGGGATCATAGGAAGTGATGATTACGCGGGCACGCCAATGTCTCGGAGTGGGTCGTATTTCCCATGTATGGCTGAGGGTGGAGAAAATCTCTGTGGTAATGAAGTAACCGATGATGTTGATGAGGTTGATGCTAGTGACCTCCGATACAGTGATTGTTCACAGAACAATATTCGAGATCCTCTTTAGAAACAATGACAGATAACACTGACAGCGAAGACAGCCGAATTGACAGGCGAACAGTTCTGAAAGCATCCAGTGCCTCAATAGCGGGAGCCGCGATTTCGACACCAGTCTCTGCTGATTCCAATGAAGATGATCGAAATACTGCGAATCGCGACTCTCCGTATCAACCCGATGTTCGTATAATCGACAACTCATCTGATGATAAACCCATAGACGTGTCATATAGGCGGGTAACTGAAGAAGCTGATGCGGATAAGCAGCAACCCGATACAGACACCCAACAGGTTGGTACAGATGACCGTGAAATCGACAGCATTACTGTCAATACAGTCGGAATTAACAGTCAACAATTACAGGAAGAACTGGATGCTGCTGTGGCTAACGCCGATACAGATGGGGATAATATCGGAACCGAATCAACCGATAAAATAGACCCGAGCGCGATTTTGCAGGACGCAAAAGCCGAAATTGAGCGCATCGAAATCCCGCATAACGAACAGATCGAATTAGTCGCGATGTACGGTGATGATTCCGATTCTACGCGAATTAACGTAGGAGAGCGCGGTGCAGCTACAGAGGAAACTGCCCTCGTTACTGTTGATCCCGATGGATCGGTTTCAGTCAATTTGGATATCGCCTGTCACTGATAATTGACATCTCATTTGGGACTTCCCCGGTTTCACAGTTTTTTCGAATCTTGTCTTGAGCTATACCCAGTTGCCACTGAGCGATTGATCTTAGAGATGTCGCTCCAAATACACCTGTATGTGTAGTAGATGTGATTTTGAAAAGAGTGTAGGATCCGACCGCGCTATTTTCCCCTCAAAAATTCATACTGACTGGCCAATCCCCGCCTTCACTGGGTTAGGTTGAGCGAATAATCTCAACCACTTCAATATGTTATTTTGTATGGTATTACTGTTTAGGGCTCGTCGATTGGTATTGGGACAATATACTCAATGTAATCTCTGTTGGAAAGTTTCGCAACATTACACTTGTCTATCGGAGTATCTCTAGGAGTCGAATAGCCTCGAGTGTCCTCAGAATGAGTCGCATCATGTCCGAAGATACTCTCTAACTCTTTCAACTCGTCGTCCTCGATATCCTCTTGATATCCGATTTCCACATTGATTCCGTCATATTCTGGTCGGGTAGTGCTATCCCCTGATGGATCGTTGTATTGACTCTCATCAAGTGGTGCATTGATCTTCTCATCGTTGAGTTCATAGTCACATGATGAAAAGTCGTATCCTCCAGACATATCCTCTGATTCACCCTCTTCTTCTGTATCGGTTTCTTCATCGTCGGTATTGGTTTCCTCATCATCTCCACCGGTACATCCTGAAAGACCAACGACAGCAGACGCGCTAGCTAGAGCAAGCAATGTTCGCCGATTCATGTTTTTCCATTGTCCATAGTGTCCTAAATGTTTTCTGCTTGGTTTCCTTCGTTTCTGAACCGGGTATTGATTACTTGAGGATGTCGACCTTTAAGTCTAAACGTCGGGGGTCAACTGTGATGCCCTGAAAGTGCTCACTGTCGAGGTGTTTCTCGGCTGATTGAACCGAAATACGTTAGATCTTTCAGTGAGTTGTTGCAGCGGTGTCGCAATCGCCCACTGGTACAGGCTGACCGCGACTCATGATACGCCTGGGAGCTCGCACTCCTCAACTGTGACGTCCAAATCAACTTAACGACCTGGTCACTTCTCAAACGTCACGAGTTCGCTGATGACTGGCGGCAGCTCGCTGCGGGTGGCCTTGAGCAACCAGAGACAGACGTGAACCCACCGACCGACGTTGACATAGTCGACCTCGCCAAGTCAGTCGATGTCGATCGCCGCACTCTCGAGTGGAACGGTGATGTTTGGGTGCTGGCCGATCCCTCGCTGCTCAACCAGGATACGAACGATATGTTTCGTCGAACCCTTCGCGTCGTCACTGATCGGTTGACCGAAGGTGGCACCCACTACCCGTACGATCATCTTGAGAACAGCGGTCAGCGTGCCGAGTGGATCGAGCGCTGCCTCGAATCTGGGGAGATCGTCGATCCAAGGTCGATTCGTGCCGGCGGTCGGAAAGGCGTCACGGACGACCAACGAGGCCTTGATTCTTTCTAGAATCTGGTAGCTACCAGTATCAGATATCGAAGAGTATGGTCTAAATAGCCGGTTCGGTTGCTCTATCGCTGGAACAAAGCCGTGCTTATCATAGAGGTATCTCCATTAGCTGTAACAACTGCAACTATTCACACACTGATCGCACAGCAGTCGTGCGATCAGGTGTGCATTGACTTGCAGTGGCTACTATAGCTCGACGATGCCGAGATCCAGTTTGCCGTCCCGTACTGCTCCTCGAGCTCCGGCGTTCGTAGACATCCGTTGGTGTTCCGGTCTGCTTGAGCCGGCCGTCGTTGAGAACGGCGATCCGGTCGGACATAGCCATCGTCTCTGTCTGGTCATGGCAACGTAGAAGGCGGTGACATCTGTAGTAGGAATTAGAAACAATCACTCACTTTGGTATAGAGAACTGGTCAAGAGCTGTATCAACGCCGTCGTAAGACCGTCGAGTGACTCAAAGAAGTGGTTGCTGAGAGCAGCTTGGAGGTCCCTCCAGCACTCCGCAACAGGATTTAGCTCTGGCGAGTACGCCGGTAACGTGACGGAGTCAAGATCGTCACGAGCCGTCAGGTCCGTGACGGCCGTCGCCTGAAAATACGGCGCTCCATCCAGCATAATGAGCAAGCTCCTTTCAAAATCTTTTCATGACGTAAAAATAAAATATTTGGCGTGTTCGGCAGTTACGCACTCTTCGAATCGAGAGAAAAAGCTATCACCGAAGACGGTGGTCGCGCCCAAGAGACACGTCCAGTCACGTTGACCGGATAATTCCACAGACGGCCACGTTCCGCGGGAAAACCACGCGGCACGCGGCTCGACTTGCACGGGTTTTTTGGTTTGATCGATACAGACTACTGTGGCGTCCATCTCCCGCCGCTTTTTTTGAACTCTTCGCGGAACGTTTCTTGCTCGTCAGTATCAGATTGGGCAGCTGTACGGCGTGGTTTTTGATAGCTCAATCCCGCTTCTTTGAGCAACCGCCGGCAACTCGGGATTGAGTACTCAATATCGTAGGTTTCCTCAAGATACTGCTGGACGAGCGCCGGCGTCCACGCCGGCGCGTCGAGTCCAACTTCCTCAGGAGATTCGTGGACAGTTGCTTCAAACTGGTCTTGCTCTTTTCCCGACAGCTTTCGATTTCTCCCAGATCGATGAGCATCAGACACAGCTTGCTCAAGCGACTCATCAGTATCGAGTCGCTTGAGCCAACTGTAGATTGTCCGTCTCTGCACACCGTACCACTCGGCTAATTCAGTCTGATTAACACCGTTTTTGTACGCTATTGCGGCCAAGAGGCGTTGTGTCGGCTTCTTTTCATCCACATTGTCGAGAGCATCTTGCAACTCTTCAACAGAGATTTTGCCGAGGTGATCCACTATCTGTTGCGACACTCTGTGAGCAAGTAGTTCTAACGGTTACTATAGCGATACACTACATCTAGTTTGGCAGAAACTCCCAAACACCACCCTTGTCACACAAACTTATTGTCCGGTATTTCAATACGCTATACGTTGTGTCTCTCAAGCAGTCAAAATCGATCGAGCGGCTGTATCAAGAGGTCGCCGACTACGACCTCGTGATCGTTCCGGACTCGCCGCTCGCAGACGCTCTCAACAGACGTCTCGAGCGACCACACTTCGGGTCGTTCGCAATCACACCTCGACGGCTCGCAACGCGCCGTCGAGAAACCGCTGAGGATCGGACCGCGTTCCTCGAGATAATCGACGAGACCGATCTCAGCTGGAAGGAAATCGCCTATACTGTCGGAAACGTGCTTCAGTGTTGGGAGTACCGGGGCAGCGCCGATGCAATACTCGAGTACGATGCATTTGATACACCGGCAACCAGAACTGTCGTCGATCTCGTCGATTCGCTGCAGACATCCTCTCGACTGCTCACAGAGTACGAAATCGATGGTGGGACAGACAAGTCAGTCGTAGTCGTTGGTGAACGCCAGTTGACGAACCTCGAGCGGTCGATTCTGCCCAACGAGTATGCTTCGATCGACCGATTTACCGGGAAGACGTTTGATCTCCCAGCGTTTCGGATCTTCGACTCACCAGCAGCGATTGTCGACGCGGTTCTCGATACCGTCACCCAGGAGAACGCAGACGACGTTGGCATCGTCCTTAACTCGAGTAGCGACTACTCGCCGCTCATCGAGTCAGCACTCGAGACAGCCGAGATTTCATACTATGGCGGCCCTGGGTTCATGGACGTTCGCGATCACCGAGCGTTCGTCCAGTTGCTTCGCTGTACGACAGCTGGGTCTGACACCCGCGTACACTCTGTGAAGCCACTCCTTTCGTGCCTCGGTGCAACAGTGCCGGTCGAACACGACGAGAAGCGGCTTGTGGACGTCGATGATCCCGAGATTGACTGGCTTCGGGAGTTTACTAGACAGACGGACGCCCTCACGTTTGAAGCGGCGTTGAACGCGTACGAAGATCGAACAGGACGAACGCTCGAGGCGTTTCGTGACGAACTTGAGGAACTGGGCGTACTCGAGGACCCGATCACGGCAGACGCGATTGATCGATTGGCGTTCTACCTCGAGACGTACGAAGTGCCGATCGACCGGGATAACGAGGGAGTCCTACTGGCAGATGCAAAATCAGCGTCGTACGTTGACCGGCCAGTTGTCTTCTATCTGGGACTCGATGAGGAGTGGACGCATGACTCGCCGAACCGCCCATGGGTCGACCGTGATGCGGAGTACGAACGAAACATCGACAGCTTCCAGTCACTCCTCCAGAGCGGTGCGACACAGCACTATCTCGTCCAAGATGTGGCCGGTGGGTCACCGATCACACCATGCCTGTACTTCGATGAGTTGCTCGAAACCGAGTTCGAGCGGTTCAGTGATCTCGAGTCGGTCCGTCACGATCGGTCCAACCGATCACTCGGCGATGGGTTTGATCCGGAACCACTGGATGTAGCTGTCGAACCTGAGCGTGTGGAGGCGGTTAGTCAATCAAGTCTAAACAGCTATATAAATTCACCACGGGACTACTTCTTCGGTCGACTCGTCGAGACCCCGGACAAGCACTACTTCGTCGAGGGGAATCTCTTCCATGACTTCGCTGAGTTCGTTGTCAACCATCCCGAGTTCGTCGACGATGCGTGTCTCGAGGAGGTCGTCGATGTCATGATCGAGGAAACGCGTGCGTTCCATCGAACGCTCGACCTTGAGACACAGCGAACACGGTACCGAATCGGTCTCGAAACGATCTGTGAGTACCTCGACGAGCAGACGCCGACTGAAATGACGTTTCTGACACCGTCGAGTGGCTGGGGGACTAATTTCTTCGCAGAGTATTTTGATCGGGATGTCGACTCACCAGCGACTGAGCGGTGGTTCGAAGACGAAGACCTACGGCTCAAGGGAAAAATCGACCTCGTGCAGTCGCCGACACAGCTTGTTGATTTCAAAAGCGGATCCAGAAACTCCGCTTCACAGGTGATCAAACACGCATCCATCGAAGAACCGAGTGACAAGCCGAACTTCCAGGCACTGTGCTATCTTACCTACTGGCGCCAGCAACAGCCTGCCGAGCCACTCGAGTTCACGTTCTTCCACTTCCTCGAAACACTCGATGACGTGGTCGCCGGCGAGGCAACACTCGAGGACTGCCTGACGACGGTGACCTACCATCCGGCCGCGTTCGATGAGTACGTCCAGTCCCAACTGGTCTATGAGGAACTCTGTGAAGACGCTGCGAACGACTGTAACAAGACGTTCTCGAAAACCGACTACGAGACGTATGTGTCGGTGTTCGATACTCACGAAATTCCCAAAACGAGGGACGCAGACGAGATGGCTGACTCTGCCTTCGGCGAGGCGTTAGTCGAACACCTCGTCGAGGACGTGGGCGACTACAAGTACGTCAAAAATGGCTGTATGCAGGCGTTCAGGCATCTCTGTGGCTATCGCAAAGAAGGCTACTTCGAGGAAGACATCGATGCCTTCGAACGCTTCGTCGACGAACAACTTGAGGAGTTGAACCGGTATCGGCGTGGTGAAAATCGCTTCCCGATCTGCGGTCGTGCTGATGAACCGAACTATCGATACGTAAACAACCGCGATATGTTACTCACCGAATCCCGGCCGACTCGAGAGACCACTTGTAGTATTCAGATCGAAGAAACGGTTCCAACTGATCCAACGGACTCGGAGGTGAGTCGATGACACCACCGACCGATGAAGCAGCCCTTGCAACGCCGACTCCCAACGAGGGCCAGCAGGAACTAATCAGCAGTACGGATGGACTGTACCTCGTCGACGCCGGTGCCGGTACTGGAAAGACGTTCACAGTCACTCGTCGGTACGCGAATATCGTTGCCCAAGACGACATCGAACCCGACGATGTCCTGTTGATCACGTTTACCCGGAACGCGGCGACGGAGATGAAAGACAGGATCGTCGCCAGCTGTGACTACGATATGCGAGCGTTGAACGATGCACCCATACAGACCTTCCACAGTTTGTGTAACGACATTCTCGACCAGCACGGCTTTCACGCGCCGTCGTATCTCGGAATCGATGACGTGATCACCGGCTCGACACAGGTCCTTGAGAACGAGACGATCGAGCGGGAGTATTTCCGCGGATACATCGGTCGCTTCAGTGACGATCACGACGAGTACGCCGATCTCCTTCGGTGTCTCTCCGACCCGACGGAACTGCTCGATCTCATCAACAACCTCGCTTCGAAGGGCATCTTCCCGACATCAGACGACTGGTACCGCGATTCCAGAGCAGCTCTCGAGGGAAATTTTGACGCGTTCAAAGCGGCGTTCGATGAGATAAATCAGCCGCGAAACGGCGGGAGAAAGCAATCAAAGCTCCGTTCGAGTCTCGGCGGATACGGGAAGAACAAGTGCTATCTCCCGGATGCACCCGATCGGAACGAAGTACGCGGTGAGTATGGGTCGAAGTCCGTTCCCGAAGATGTCGCCGAACGGGTCTTTACGGAGAATCGCGACCATCTCATCGAGTTCATCCACGACGTCTACTTCGAGTACCTCGAGTTCGCCCTCGGTCGAAACTACCTGAACTTCTCGTTCCTCCAGCTCTTTGCGTTCGTCCTGTGCTGTGAGGATGATGCGCTCCGCGAGTCGCTTGCGTTCGAGTACGTGATGATCGATGAGTTCCAGGATTCGAGTGAGATCCAGTTCAAACTCGCCTTGTTTCTTTCGGGGACGAACAACTTCTGTGTCGTCGGGGATTGGAAGCAGAGCATCTACTCGTTCCAGTACGCTGCCGTCGAGAACATCACCGACTTTGAGTCCAGACTCAAGCGCTTTGCCGGCGAACTAAACGATGATGCCGACCGTGTCTCGTTCCCGCTCGAACCTGTGACCCGGATCGAACTCGAGCAGAACTATCGCTCGACACAGTCGATTCTGGATTTCTCCGAGAACGCACTCACCGCACCGGGCAGTAGTCGGGAATCCATCGATCAAGAGTCGATTCTAGAGCAGATCGTCTCATTGTTTTCGAACACCGATCAGGACCACTCACGGATTGAGGCGATCCAGCACGCTGACGAACACGAGGCGCTCCTCACGAAGATACAGGAAATCGTCGGCAACGACGAGTATGCAGTCGAAGAGGACGGCGAGTTACGCCCGCCAACGTACGGCGATATCGCTGTTCTCACTCGAACCCGTGATTACGGTCGGGAACTCCTCTCGACCGCTGAGACGTACAAGTTCCCTATTGCGTACGAGGGTGGGATAGAACTCTTCCGCACTGATCAGGCGAAACTCTTGCTGGCCTGGTTGCGCATTCTCGAGAACGGATCGGCAGCTAACCGTGGATGGGCAGTCGTCTTAGAGCGTGCCGGTTACACACTCGATGAGATTGACTACATCCTCGATCACGAGCGGTATCCGGATGCGATGCAGGAGTTCCGATCCGAACTCAATGCCCTCGAGACGCACACGGCCGTCACGCGACGCGTGTTCGATCGCTACGGCTACGACGGAGCGACACCTGACGTTATCCTCACGACGATACAGTCGCTTCACAGTTCGACGACGATGACTCGAGGAGGCCTGATTCGGATTATCGAGGATGGGATCGAAAACGGCTACACACAGGACGTTCAGGCCGCCGCAGGGGTTGATGCAGTGACGGTGCAGACAATCCACTCGGTAAAGGGGCTTGAGCATCCGATCGTAATCCTCGGGAATATGAACAGCAGGGCGTTCCCGCCGTCGGGAGGGTCCAGTGGCACCATCACGTACTCCGAAACGACTGGGCTCCGTCAGCGAAAGTGCTATGACGACACTCACGGCGACCCCCATATCTACGATAACTGGCGAGCCGACGTTCTGCGACGCTGTCAGCCGACCGAATACGATGAGGAACGACGGCTTCTCTACGTCGCGATGACCCGTGCTGAAGACCACCTACTATTTGCAGCTGGTGAGGAGCCAAACACCTTCCTCGAGAAACTCCCAGTCGAGATTGACGTACTCGAGCCGGATGTTTCGCCAGTCGACCGTGACGAGACCTCACGCACGCAGTTTAGTGTTGATATTCCAGCGTCACCCGGCCCTGACGGGTATTCACCACACTCGCTCATGGATGACAGCGTCTACGAAGAGGTTTCTGCTGGACGGGGGACGGACTTCGGTTCTCAAGTGCACACGTTCGCCGAAGAGTACGTGCTTGGGAAGGGCGTCACACCTGACAACGACGACGAACGCCACGTGAAGACGTTCCTCGATGAGCTTTCAGGGGAGCTACGAGTCGAGGAGCAAGCGTACCTCCCACTCGAGGTCGATGGAGAGCACGTCACGATTTCGGGTATCGTCGATCTGGTTCACGTGACTGACGACGCTGTTGAGATTGTCGATTTCAAAACGGATCTCAGTCGCCATGCCGAGTCTGAGTATCGAATCCAACTCAGTGTCTACTACCACGCCCTCGATGAGTGGTTTCGCGATCACGCTGTCTCTGCATCTCTCTTCTATACGGCAGAGGGTACTCGAGTCGAAATTGATCCGTTATCGGAAGCGGAACTTGCAAGACTCACAGACAGTTAGCCTGAGGTGCCAATAGCTGAAAGTACCTAGGTAGTCTGGAATTCAACGTCGGCACGGGATTTAATTTTACTATATCTGACACAATAACATTAATGGTTTTCAATGTTTCAAACACTCTTAAACTGTTCTAATGGATTGGACGTTTCTACAGAGTAGCCACGTTCGGTAGAAGGTCGTTTCGCCTGTTTGGTGATGGGTTTTCGTTTTGCGGAGGGTGCTGTCCCAGTTTCGAAGTGGGTGGGGTGTATGGCAGGAGCGGCAGACCCCGCCAACACCGGGGAGACTGATGGAATCGCGGTCGGTGGTGTGGCCACACTCGAGTGTGTTGCTGGACGGACTGCGTGCTTCGTTAATTTCAATCACTCCTTTTCCGGATAGAGGGGCAAAAAGAACGCTGCGGGGCGGTGTCCTGGGCTGTTCCCCAGCGCAGCCGAGCGACCGGGCAGTGTAGAGAGGCCGCGGGGAGGGGGAGGTTGACCTAGAAGTTATCGGCGCTGTTCGTCGATTGCTTGTTTCGCTCCAGTATAAGCAGCGTTCTCAACGTCAGTAATGATGTCTTCCGTGGATACTGGTAGTTCCTCAGCGTCGTTAATACTCTATTGTAAATGGAATCCAGCTCTGGATTCCCACCCAAGTCAAAGGGTATGATTTACAGGTACTCTCCACACTGGTGACGATAGTTCTTGCAGCGTCCGCTACCTTGGTGCTCTTTCGGTCGCTCAATGGAGGTACTGGCAACGACTAACTCGGAATATGCGGAGGTACGGCTCCTCAGGCTCTGTTTCTGTTGGTTTCAGTTTCACTGTGGCTGGATTGCTTATATCTTGCTCTGGGTTCGATACTGATTGTAGAGGGGGCGGACACACCACACCCTGTCGCAGTCACACGCTCTCCCCCTTTCACACCACTTTCAGTAACTCATGTCCACGGCGAACCCACCATCTCTCGGTACATGCCCGTTCTGTAACGCCGCGATCACGACGACCAACGTGATCCTCGAGTACGAAACAGAAACGGGACCGGCAGTATACGCCGAGTGTCCGGAGTGCCGAGACGTCGTGAACCCACAATAACCGCCGTCCTATGCTATTTGGAGGTATGAGTCGGTCGCTGGCCCGGACATCCCAGACAGAAGTCGTGTACGAATGCCGGCGCTGCGGAACCACTGTCGATAGAGAGACTGAAGTCTGTTCAGCATGCGAATCAGATGCGATTGTCCAGCACCGAATCTCCTGACACATGCCAGCAGAATACGACCGGATTCTGGATGTTGTGGCGGAGAACCCGGGAGCCACTGTCGAGGAGATCACGGACCTGGCACATCATCACGGCATCACCGACACACGTATCCCGGATCTCCTCTCAAAAGCGGAGAGCAACGACGACCTTCTCGAGTTTGACGGACGGTACTGGGTAATGCGGACAGGCAAGTATCGGTTCCATCTCTACGATCACCCGGAAACCTGACTCCCCTTCCAGGTTTCACAGGGAGGAAGTGGTATCGAGACCAGTTGTCAACTGCTGTTGCGTCTGAAGCCCTGTGTGGAACCGCTGAACGATCTTTGACTGATGCTTCGGACACGCCATTGGGATGAGAGCTCCATCCTGGACCTGAATCAAGGGATGCGACGAATTGTACGGGGCGAGACGGCAACCGGGACACGATACTCCGCCGGCTGGTCGATGATGCAGGAGATCAGCTGTGTCCTCGGACGTTAATCCACAGACCGACGAGAACTGCTCGAGGTGTTCGTCACAGCTGAGGACAGAGATCGTCAGCTGATCCAGGAGGAGAAACGCTACGTCTTGCTGCCCGTCAGACTGGACGACAGACTGGCACGCATCACATCCGATCGCCGACAACGGCTGCTGGACATCTGGTGCTGCCATCGTGTATCCGCATGCCGCCATACAGGTAAGTCATGGGGTGTTACACCTCCCTGCAACCGCTGGTGGGGACAACTTCCTCGAGTCTAGAAGAGCGCTCCAACAGCTGACCAGATGCTTGTGCAACATTGTCCTGTCCCTTCTCGACGAGGACGACCTCCGAGCGCAAGATGTGAAGTACGGACTCGAAGACGAGATCAACGCTCTGCTCCGGTACCTCGAGACACGCAGCGAGACTGAAGACGGCTTGTTTCCCAAGTGGATCGGGTTCCAAGAGCTTGCGGCTGACTACGAGGTGGACCTCCCACGATAAACAGAGCGCGAATGTTGCACTTGATTTGACTTAGTTTGCGCAGGATAGTCATCGCTCGGTACAGACAGTATATTTATCAAGAAGGTTGAAGATGAGCAGATGATGGTGACTGTACAGGAAGATTCGCACCGAGGCAAAGTCTGCAAAGCACTCTCAACTACGAATTGGATGACTTGCTACGATGTTGCCGATGCTATAGGATACTCGGTAGAGGGTACCTCAAGTGTTCTGTCAGACGTATATAGGGCCGAATACGTGGAACGAAGAGAGGTCAGAAACAATCAGTCTGTGGAGTACGAATACCAGTTGAAATCCAACGTCAGCGTTCAATAAGCATACCTACGTACCGGCTAATTCACCGTGTGAGAAAGCAATAATTCCCATGAGAGTCTTCTATACTACCCTGCTTTCGAACTAGCTCAAACATCAATCCATTTATGACACTCTTCACGAATGAGAGCTACCAATGAGCGTCCGGTTCCTACATACAGCAGATTTGCATTTAGGAAGTCAACTTAAAACACAGCATCGGCAGGCGACCGGATCGATCGAGACACTCAATTCTGCTATTTACACTGCTGTCGAACGGCTGTTCGACACTGCGATTAACGAGGATATCGACTTCGTGGTCATCGTTGGCGACCTTTACGACGAAGATTCTCGGAGTGTCAAGGCTAATGCGTTCCTGAAAGAGCAGTTCGATCGACTTGCGGATCAAGATATTCCAGTGTACGTCACCTACGGGAACCACGATCCAGTCGGCAGTGCAACGACGTATGTCGATCTGCCGGACAACGTCTACGAGTTCGATCACGAGGACCCCGAGGAATTTCACTACCCTAGCGAGGAGTCACCAGAAGCTCGGATCTGGGGCCAGTCCTACCGTGATCGCCATGAAAATCGGTCGATGTATCACCGGTTTACGCCAGCTGACGATCGAATCCCGAACATCGGTGTCCTCCATACAGGTCTGAACCCCGATGGCCGCCGGTACGTGCCAGTCTCCCGGAGCGACCTCGAGAGCAAGGACAATATCCACTACTGGGCGCTCGGACACATCCACGACCCACGAATCTACGAAAACGAACAGCCGATTGCCTACTCGGGCGTCCCGCAGGGCCGCCAAATCACGGAGCCAGGACTCGGCGGCGGCTATCTCGTTGAACTCGATGCTGACGGCGACTACGAGATCGAGTTCGTCCCGACGAGTCCGGTCGTCTGGCGAACCGTCGATGTCGACGTGGGAAGCGACGACATCGCTTCGATCCCGGACATCGAGCGTCGGGTCGAACAGAGCCTCAAGGAGTTTTCAGCGCCGACCGATCTGTTCGATGGCACCACCGTAGCTGTTCGCGGCCCTGACTGGGATATCGACGGTTACGTCTGCCGATGGAAACTGACCGGGAACGGCCCGGTTCACGAGACGCTATCGAACGACGACGAGGCAATCCACGAACTCACTCGACGGCTCAGGGATGGATTACCATCACGGCGGCCGTTCGTCTGGACTGAGGCCGTTCGAGACGAGACTGGACCTCCGATCCCAGCCATTGACGACCTCCGTGGCAGCGATCGGGTGATCAACGAGTACCTCGAGCTCGTCGACGAACTCGATGGAGAGAAGGCTCGCGACCAATACCGAGACGACGTCGGCATGGTTTGGGAGGCGGTGGCGGACCACGAAGACGGACGACCGGATGAACTGTCACTCACAGACGATCGACTCGACGACCTCATCGAGCGGGCACAAGAGCGTGTGCTCGAGGAGTTAGCACGTCGGAGGGCGACATAACATGTATCTAAACGAACTCCGAATCGACGATTTCGGCTGTTACAGGAACGCACGGCTCGACAATCTCGACGACAGTCTCGTCGTCATCGGCGGCCCACAACGAGCCGGAAAAACGACGTTCATGCAGGCGCTGCGGCAGTTCCGTGACGGCGTCAGTCAAAGCGACGGCCTTCCACCAGCAACTGACGAGTATCGGATCGACGCCGAGATCACACACGACGGGCAGGAGTACCGATACGTACTGAGTGGGCATTCGTCACCGTCGGTCTCCCCAATTAGTGGCGGACCAGAGATTGACGTCAACGATATCTTCGGACCCGTTACAGAACGCCAGTACAAGAACCTCTATACGATTAGCCTCGACGAGCTTCGACGGCTCCCACCTGGAATCGACGATTCGGAAGATCTGGCTCGTGTCCTGCTCGGTGGGGCATACGGTGATATCGCTGAAATCCCGGACATAGAGGAGTCGTTCAGCGATCGAGCCCATACAATTGGACTCTCGAAGGGGAATCCGAACACCAAAACGTCGCAACTCAACAGCCCATACCAGACGATTCGAGACGGAATCGAAGCCCGGAAAGAAGCGAGTCAGCAGGTCGATGAGTACAGATCAGTAACGGAGAACCTCGAAGACAAACGCGCTGAACAAGCCGAAATCGATGAAGAAATTGCCCGCAAACAGCAGACGCGCGACCGGCTGAACGTTCTCAAGGAGCTTTTCGAGCCACTACAGGAGCTCGAGACGCTGAACGCACGGCTCGAAGATGCCGATCTCGATGCGATCGACGAATTCCCGACTCACCTAACGGATCGACTCGAACACTTCGGGGAAGAATTCGAGACGGCCACAGTGGACTTCGCTGAAGCACGTCAGGAGTTCGACCAGGAAGCCACGATCGATACGACCGACGACTACTACGACTGGCTCCTGGAACACAAGACGGAGATCGACACCCAAACGGCTGATCGGAAGTTGTTGGCCAAGACCGCCGAGGAACTCATAGAGCGTGGGGAGGATCTTGAGACGAAAAAACAGGACATCAAGCGGAAGATATCGTCCTTACACTCCGAGTGGGACGGGTCGTTCGCCCACATCGACGAGATAGAAACCAGCACTGTCGACACAGCGCGAGTTGCTGAGCTTGCGTCGACGATCGAGGAGCTTCAGAGTGAACGGTCTGAGTTGCAGACCTCCATCGAATCAGCGCGGACACGAAAGCAGAAATTCGAGTCAGAACTCGAAGGGATGGAAGAAGAACACGAGGAAACCAGAGAGATTACCGTTCCGAAGCGCAAGCCAGCGATCGTCGCAGGAATCGCGCTTGCTGTCGGGACGGGCGTTGGATTTGCAGCCACACCTATCGCTGGCGGAATCGTTGGACTCGCCGTCCTCGCCGTCGGTCTCTATGCAATCGATTCGACGGTGACTGTCGAAACGACCGTCAATGCTGATCCATATCGCGAAGTCAAAGGCCAGGTAACGACGCTTGAAGGCGATATTCAGGCCAAATCGGAACGACTTGCAGAACTCAACGACGAAATCGAAAATAAGCAGGTGAAGCTCACTGCGCTCGTCACCGAGCTGGGACTCCCAGAAACGCTCCCGGCAAGCGAGGTACCAGGGTTCTACGAGCAGATTGTCGAACTCGACGGAGAAATTGCCGCCTATCGCGCGGAGCGAACCGAATGGGAAGGAGACAAAGAGCAATTCGCCACCGACCTCGAAGAGGTCGCGACGCTCCTTGCAGACGTAACTGACGTTTCATGGACGGCTGAAGCGCCGCTGAAAGATGTCGGCAACGTGTTGAACACACTCGAGTCGGTCGCCGACGATCTCGAACTGGCACGGGATGTCCGACGTGCCGAACGCGAACGCACTGAGTGTATCGAGGACATCGACGCCGTCCTGACTGAATGGGACGAAGACCGGTCGGTTGACCCGACTACTGACGACGAGGAAATTCTCCAGCATATCCAGGCATTCAATGACGAGGCCGAGCGAATCAACGAACTCGAGGATACAGTCGAGACACGCGGCCAAGTCGAAACCCAAGTTACCACCCGGCTCGAGAACGAGTCGGCACGAGATGCGTTTGAGCCGCTTCGAGAAGACGACGAGCCGTGGATCGATGTCGTTCACAATACTGCTACGAAGTATGCCGACACCGGCGCGATTGCAGATGAGATCCGCGTGCAAAACACGCAAATAACAGAACTGAAGGATCGACGAGATACGCTACGAGAAGCCTGTATCGGACTTAAACAGCGACAGGACGACCTCGCATCTGAAGACGATCTGCAGGAGGCCCAAGCACAAATTGACGAAGGCCGCGTCGAATTCGAACGGCTCGGTGAAGCATATGCGGTCAACCGGATTGCCGAGACGATGGTGAGACAGATTCACGAACGACTGATGGAAAATGTCGTTCATTCACTCGTCGATGATGCTAGCACGGTTTTCCGTAAGATCACACAGGAATACGAAGGCATCGAGCTCGAAGGTGACGTTCAGGACCTCAAGTTCCGAGCGCTCCGAGACGAGAAGCCTGCACACGGCGTTGGTGAATTGAGTCGGGCGACTGCCGAACAACTCTTCCTTGCTGTTCGCCTGGCACGGATTCGACAAACTGACGTGTCACTTCCTGTCGTTCTGGATGATGCTGCGACCAACTTTGATCCGAATCACATGAGTCGCGTATTTGATGTCATCGATGAGCTAACAGCGACGAATCAGGTGTTTTTCCTCACATGCCATCCACAATGCGTTCGAATCACAGCATCGAACGAGTGTGCTGCACAGTACTGGTCGCTCAACAGCGGACAGTTCACCCGACGAGAAACCGCGGATACGCTCGAACAGCAACTTTCCGCTGACTAGCAAGTTCTCCTCCTTCTCGTCAAGAAGAACTGGGTCTAGACATGCCGCACAATGGCATCTAAATCGAACAAACGGACGTCATCACGCTCTGACACAGCCTCCTGGACAGACAGCGTTGCACCATTTCGTGTGAATAATGCGTATTTTTTCTCTTTCTCACCATTATCCGGAGTCCAGCGGATTTCAGCAGCATGATCCTCGAGTGAGGCAAGGGCTCCGTAGTCAAGCGGCGCATTGGTGAACTTGCACTCCCCCACGACCATCGTCCCATCTGTGGTAAATCCAACAACATCAACTTCATGCTCTTTGTACCACCAGCGGCCGATATCGAGAAACGTTTGCTCTGGGTAGAGGTTTGGGAGGGCGTCCTGGCATAGTGTCTCGAACTCCGGACTAACGAAATTCGGAAGCTCTGGTTCAATAATCGCCTCGACTGCATCTTCACCTAAGCGTTCGTATCTGTCTTCTTTCCCGTAGACGAAGCGGAACCAGAAACGAAACAGGGGATCCAAGAGACGATAGCGTCCACGGCGTGACTTTGCTTTCTCTTCAGTGATGGGGACCTCTCGTTCGATAAGCCGTAGCCGTTCTAACTTTTGGGTATACGTCGAGATCTGCTTCCCATCGATACCGACTGCTTGGGCGATTTCGTTTGATGTCGTCTTCCCCGCCGCAATTGCGGTGAGGATCGCAAAGTACCGGTTTGGATTTGTCAGTTCGGTCCGGAGTACATACTCTGGCTCGTTGTGGAGATACCCCTTCTGGGAGAGTACTTCTTCAGCGAGGACTGTCCTGAGGTGCTGGTCGAGATCGACGCCGTCGAGATAGTATGGCACACCGCCGAAGATACCCCATGTGAAGATTTGCTCCTCGGGAGTGTAGTCGTCTGGAACAAACTCCTGTGCAGCAGCGAAGTTGAGGGGGCGGAGATCAATTTTTTCCGTGAATCGCCCATACAGAGGACTGTTCCCCAGAAGGGTCGCTTCTTCCATCATACTAATTGATGAACCGACCAGAATGAGTGTTCCTGAGGTGTGCTGGAGTCGCTGGTCCCACAACCGCTGGATGACCGATGGAAGACTTTCGTCGGCGTCGATAAGGTAGGGGAATTCGTCGAGAACTACGACTCCGTCTTGGTCACCGATGTATCCGAGCAGTGCTTCCCAGTCCTGTTTAATCTGTGTGATGCCGGGGAAGGTCTCAGATGCGACGTCAACGAACTCATCAAGTTGTATCTGGGAGGTGGTTTCTGTGGCCTGATAGACGACCGCATCATCCCGATCTGAGAGTGAGTGCTGGACAAGCTGGGTTTTCCCGAGGCGTCGCCGACCGAAGATGACGACCATCTCGCCGTCATCGGACTCGTAGCACCCACGCAATCGGGAGAGTTCGTCCTCCCGGTCTACGAAGTGGCTCATAGGTGTACACCGACCCAGCGAAGAATAATAGTTTCGACTAACCTATTTTGGGATAGGCTAATTGGGAATTGGCTATCCTCGAGTTCGTTAGTAACCGAGTTGGGTCAATGGCACGGCCCGTGGGTGCAAGCGGATACCCAAGCAAACCACGCTTCCTTCGAGGCCCGACGCACAAGTCCACAAACCACAGCTAGATCCCACGGTCTAGTCAGGGTGCCTTCGGGGGCTCAAGACCGACTCGCTGTCCCACGAAGGAATCCTCGCGCTTCAACGCGGGGAGGATGTCACCTCTGGGCACGCTGTTCCGGCTAGGCGACCGTAGTCCGTTATCTGCTGATGGCGTTGGTGGTCAGCTCCATAACGAAATCCTTCTCCTCTATCTTGAAACGGTTTAGGCAGAATTTTGGATAGGCATATTGGGATTTCGTTATCTATATCTCTTTGTCGGTGTGAATTGGATAACGATGCGACCTGAAGACTTTGTCGAGGGGGCTCCAGGCGAGGTGGAGATGGTTGACGGCATCTTCGCATTCAGCCCGGACCCGCTCCCCCCAGATCTCGACGCCACACACAATCTGGTTGATAAGAACGGGGATGCGATGTATGCCGTGGGTCAACTCTCCGATCTGGATACATGGCTCGATTCGCCGGAGGTCATTCTGAGCCCTCTCATCCATCGTGAGGCTGTCGACTCCTCAAACATTGAGACGACGACGCGACTCACGCTCTCGGATATCTACCGGCGGGAAGCCGGCGAAGAGCCTGGACAAACGGCAACGGAACGCGCTGATATTACGGAAGCACAAAACTACGTCAAGGCAATTACGACCGGGATTGAAGCGCTCCGCGAGGGTGCTGACTTGGACCGGGACTTACTGTGCCAACTGCATGAAATATTGCTGCAAGGTGCCCGTGGAGAAAAAAAGAGCCCAGGTGAATTTCGTGAAGACCTCGTGGGGATCGATCAGCCAGGAACGCCGCTCAGTGAGGCTCGGTTCGTTCCAACACCGCCGGCGAGTATTCCGTATGCACTCCGGAGTCTGCTCCAATATATTCGGTCAGGACCTACGTACGCGCCGCTAGTCGACCTAGCGTTGATCCATTACCAATTCGAGACGATACATCCATTTCAGGATGGCAACGGGCGACTTGGTCGCCTCCTCGTGATGCTGGCGCTCTACAAGTGGGAGCTATTGCCCGGGCCGTATCTGTATCCGTCGTCGTATTTCAACGCGAACCGTGATGCCTATCTCAACAGGCTGTTGGCCGTGAGTCGTGATGGTGCCTGGACAGAGTGGGTGTCGTTCTTCATTCAGGCGATCGCCGAACAGGGACGTGAGGCATATACTGTCGCCCGGGAACTTCTTGCTCTGCGTGATCGTTATCGGGAGCAATATCAAGACCAGGGCGTCGTCATCCGCGAACTCATCGATTTCATCATCGAACACCCGTATCTCACCGAACCACAGGCGGTCGACGAGCTAAATCGATCACAACCAGCAGTCAATCAGGCCATTCGACGCCTCTGGGACGACGATGTGCTACGAGAGACAACAGGCCAACAACGAAACCGCCGATACGAAGCCCCTGATGTCCTTGAGGTCGTCGAACCATACAACCCTTAAAAGGTGAGATCCCCCGGCAGCGAGGAGCTGCACGCAGAATACGCAGAACGGGGTCACCTTGAAGCGGGCTCGTGATCGGGATCTTGCTCTCCACCCCGGACAGGACATCGAGTACGTGGTCGTCGACGATGAGAAGACCTCGCGGAGACATGGGTACCGGAGTTGACGGCGTTCGCGAACACGAAGTAGAATTAACCAACACGAGAGTCATCACGAAAAGGTTTGTTGGTTAACCGTGACCCCTGCGAGGACGAACCCCCACACCCCGTGTGCGAAATGAAATTGGGAAGATGACGGGAGGAGTGTTTAAGCAGAGAGCCCATGAAACACGCAGAACAGAGGATTTCATCGTGGAAAGACCTCAAGGAGAGAAAATAGAAGTAACTACTGTTGGTCCTTAAGGGCCCCAAGCAAACAGTCACGATGTGCTCGAATCGTCGCCGGCGACGTGTTTGCACTGTCTGCAACCTCTTGCTGTGAGAGCCCGTAGCCAAACTCGTGGCTGGCTCGGTATAGACAGGTTGCAGCGAACCCTCGGGGATGACGTCCAACCGTGACCCCAGCATCTTCTGCGAGCGTTGCCAACTCGAGTGCTCGGTGTCGAATCTCGTCTGGTACCCCCAATGTGGCAGCGAGTTGCGGGAGGAAATTCTGTGGCTGTGGAATCGTTGTAGGAAGCTCGAGTTCGGTGTTCATCACCGAGTACGCACATTCGAGGTCTGACCGTGAGCACGTCGCCAGCTGACTGATCTCCTCAAGGGTCCGTCCGAGTCCGTTGCATCGACACACTGCGTAGACGCTCGCTGCTGCAACTCCATCGAGTGACCGGCCCTGACAGAGGTCCTCTGCTTGAGCACGCCGAAAGAGCGTACACGCCTGTTCGCATAGGGAATCCGGTAATTCGAGCGCACTTACGATCCGACGGACTTCGCCGAGACCGTATCCAAGATTCCATTCACGCTTCGTTCGCCACTGGCTGCGGCGATGCTCCCGCCGAAGGCGGTTGAGTTGACTCTGTTTTCGTCCGGGGATTGTGTTCCCTCTCCCATCTTTCTGCCATCCAATCACAGTTGACAGTCCGCGGTCGTGTCGGCCCGCTGTGAGCGGAGTACCAGTTCGGCGCCGGCTCAAGTTCTCAGGTGAGTCGAACCACTCCGGCCCGTAGTCGAGGTGGTCTTCATCAACGATCAAGCCACACTCTCGACAGCGTGTTTCGTGGTCTGCTGTGATGACCTCTCCTCGGCACTCAGGGCACGATGTCGTCGATCGCGTTGTTTGCGCTGTCTCTTGAGTACAGTGACTGCTGGATATCTCGTCTGTAGCCATCTTGCTCCGACGAGGCAACTGTCTGTGCACCCCGTCACCCCTTTCGGGGCCATAAACTGTCGCAAGACTACAGGAAACCCACCAACGGGCGTAATCGCGCACATCTTCACCGGAAGTGGTGGTGTCTGGCGTATATATACAAAGCCGATCACCGGAAACAGCGGAAGCAAAGGTTAAGGAGGTTGCCTCGAGAATTCTGCCATAATGGCCGAGTTTGGTTTCCAACCCACTGGAAACATATTCCGCGAACGCGAGGCGCTGCTTGAGGAGTGGACGCCCGACGAACTAGTTGGTCGGGACGAGGAGTTACGACAGTACCACGCTGCCCTCCAACCCGTGATCGAGGGGGAGACGCCATCCAATATCTTCCTCTATGGGAAAAGCGGCGTTGGGAAGACCGCCGCAACCCGGTTTCTCCTCGAGTTGCTCGAACGTGATTCCCGAGGCGTCGACGGGCTCGACCTTCATACCATCGAGATCAATTGCGACGGGCTCAACTCGAGTTACCAGACAGCCGTTACGCTGGTGAACGAATTGCGCGATCCGCGACAGCAGATCTCCAATACCGGCTATCCCCAGGCGTCGGTGTACGAATTTCTATTCGAGGAACTCGACAAACTCGGCGGTACGATTCTGATCGTCCTCGACGAGGTCGATCACATACAGGACGATAGCTTGCTATACAAACTGCCTCGAGCACGGTCAAACGGCGATATTGAGGAGGCACGACTTGGCGTGATCGGGATCTCAAACGATCTCAACTTTCAAGACCAACTCAATTCGAAGGTCCGCTCGAGTCTGTGTGAGAAACGAGTGTCATTCAGCGCCTACAACGCGAACGAACTCTGTGAAGTACTACGCCAGCGCGAGAGCGTGGCTTTCGAGGATGGCGTCCTCGACAACGGCGTAATCCAGATGTGTGCGGCCTATGGGGCGAAAGACTCCGGAGACGCTCGTCAGGCACTCGACCTCTTGCTCGAGAGTGGTGATATCGCCAGAGAACACAATGTCGAGATGGTCACGGAAGCCCACGTTCAGAAAGCCAGAGAGCGCCTGCAACGCGACCAGATTATCGAGGGGATCCGGAACTACTCTAGGCACGGACAACTTGTCTTGTGGGCGTTGACGTTGCTCGCCGAGGAAGGAAAG
Organism: Natrialba hulunbeirensis JCM 10989; assembly: GCF_000337575.1. GTDB lineage: Archaea > Halobacteriota > Halobacteria > Halobacteriales > Natrialbaceae > Natrialba > Natrialba hulunbeirensis. The sequence continues at coordinate 32,523 of NZ_AOIM01000002.1, forward strand.
ACGCCCGCCCGGACTCGAGAGGTTCGCCAGCCATACGAAGTGCTCTGTGAGAAAGAGATGAGTAATCCGGTCTCCGATCGGGCCGTTCGCGAGTATCTGGCCGAACTCGAGACACTAGGAATCATCAGTTCGAATCAGATCAACCGCGGAAAAAGCGGCGGGAAGTACAAAGAACACGAGTTAGAACAGTCGGTTGCGAGTGTCAAAGCCGGGTTGTCAGAACTGTTGGATACCGAGGCCTGACCCCACCACTTCCGCTGCTAGCGTGGTATGTTTTTGAGGACCGGTGAAACTTGAGCGGCGGGGGAGACACACCACTACTTCCGCTGCTAGCGTGGTATGTTTTTGAGGACCGGTGAAACTTGAGCGGCGGGGGAGACACACCACTACTTCCGCTGTTAGCAACGAGTTGTTCGGGGGATACTAGCGGGGGAGACACACCACTACTTCCGCTGTTTGTGTTGCCCGGTCGAGAGAGCGGAAAGTCAATCGTTGCTGGTACATTTCTAGTTATTAGAGATAAGTTTAAGTAGCATCCAAAATAACCGAAACCGTACGCTGTTATCACCGGACTCAAATCATCCTCTCAAAGAGAGGTGATGTAGTTGTTTTCACTCCTAACAGCGGAAGTAGTGGTGTGGGTGGGCTACTTCAGGTTTGTTCCTTGAGTGAAGTGACTGCTGAATATCTCGTTGCAGCCATCTTGCTCCGACGAGGCAACTGTCTGTGCACCCCGTCACCTCTTTCGGGGTCATAAACCGTCTTGAGCAATGGAATCGCTGGCAATCTGACTGAGCGAAACGTTTGTATACATTGTAAACATAGCATACTTCATGGGAACGATATCGACGCGAGTTCCAGACGAGCTCGAGGGGGAACTGGAAGAATACCTCGAGGAGGAACGTCTGGACCGGAGCACAGCAGTACGAAAACTTCTCTCAGAGGGGCTCGAGGAGTGGCGTCGTGAGCAAGCGCTCAAACGGCTCGCTGCTGATGAAATCTCGTTCACCAAGGCCGCCCAACTTGCAGAGATGTCCGTCTGGGAGTTTGCCCAACTCGCAAAAGAGCATGACATCACGTGGGTCTCTGGCGACCATCTCGAAGACGACCTCGAGGACCTGTGAATGTGGGTTTTCGACGCGACGCCGCTCATCTACCTCGCGAAGGTCAATCAACTTCAACTTGTCTCAAATCTCGATGCGCAGTGTTATATCCCTCAACAAGTCCACTCGGAAGTCGTTACCACCGGTCTTGAAGAGGGTTATACTGATGCCCGCCGTATCGAGCAGTGCATTGATTCCGGACTTCTCGAGGTCGTCTCAGTCGATGACTCTCAGCTTGTGGGCCAGCTACAGCAGAATCCGAACATGAGTGACCCCGATGTGGCAGCCCTTGGATGTGCTGCATCTCGTGATGCGATTGCCGTCATGGACGAAGCCTATCGGAGGACGGCTGCAGAAATTGAGGGTATCGAGACTCGAGGGACAGCATACATCGTTCTCTTGTGTGCGAAGCAGGGAGACATCAGCGTCTCCAAAGCGCGTGAGATCATTGACTCAATGATCGAAGCAGGCTGGTACTGTGCACCCAATTTGTACACGAAGCTCGTTCGAAAACTCGAGGCGTTCGAGCAATGACGACGCTATACATTATAAAGAAGATAGGAGTATACAGAACCACCACAATTGCCGACGCGTTGAGAACACGTCCAACATACGGAACGTAATTGAAGTTGGTGAGTATAGGCGAGGTTTGCGATCCGGAACGCTGAATGTCCCTGGAATCGTTGGTATGGGAAAGGCCGTTGAACTCGCTAACGCTGAACAACAGAAACGTATTGAGCACACACAAGAACTTCGGGATTATATGTGGTCAGAACTCAACGCTCGACTCGATGACATCGTGCTCAACGGACCCTCCACTGACGGAGAACGACTTCAAAACAATCTAAACGTCAGCTTCCTCGGTGTCGAAAATAAAGCTCTCGTCCGTAAGCTCCGTTCCGATATCGCGGTCTCAGCTGGTTCAGCCTGTACGACAGGATCCGTTGAAGCGTCACATGTTCTGCAGGCAATAGGAGGGGCAGAAGACCAACTACATTCAGCAATTCGGTTTGGGTTCGGTAAAGACAATACGGAGAAAGAGATCGATCAAGCGATCGATTGTATTGAGGATGCAGTAACAAGACTTCGAAGGTTTTCATTTTGAGTTGTGGCCAAATTCATTAAACAGATATGCACATAGTATAATTATGGATTCGGGTGGGTAGATTTCTGAATTGTTGGAAGAAATACCGTCGATTAATACTCTACTTTTATGCGTTTGAATAATGGTGAGGAATAAATTTTGTGGTGCTGGAACATCGTCGAATGACGACAGAGAATTACTTGTTGTTGCTGACTAATAATCTCTAGAAGATAGTTGCTCGACCAACTCAGGCAGACATTGGTGACTAACAGTCGAGATGTCTGTAGTGAAACGGAGGCCAGCGAGTAGATTTATATTATGATGCACTCATGAAGTTGGTATCGCATGAGTGAGGGTCCGAAGTCTGTGAAAGAGGAGATCCTTGATCGGTTTGAACAAAAAATTGAGAAGAATGAGGATATACCTGAAGAAATAGTCGCACTACTAAAAAGCGACTACGATAACGACTCTTTTGGAAAAGACGAAGAAGTTCGAGAGGTAATTGAGCAGATTATTGTGGAAAGTTCTGAGAGCGAATCATAATGCGGATTGATAAACTAACTCTGAAAAACTTTCGAGGGTATAAAGAGACTCAAAAGTTCGAAATCGGGGGTGAGCACGCACTCATCTCTGGTGGGAATGGTGCTGGGAAATCGTCGGCACTGGAAGCAATCGAGTTCATCCTGACTGGTAAGATTGACCGCCTGCATGGGTCTGGCACGCAGGGGATTCGTGCAAAAGAGCACCTTCCGCACCGCGATGCTTCTCCCCGCGATGTACAGGCTAGTGTTGGGTTCCAAACAGGAAACGACATTAAAGTAACAGCCTCACGTAGATTCACCGACCAAACAGTCGACATCAACCCTACCTCACCGCCAGCTGAATTTAATGACGTGAAGCGTCTCGTTGAACATGGACTCCATAAGCTAACTCGATCCGACATGATTGAATTGGTGGTCTCGACGCCGACAGATCGCGGGTCTTTGATAGATGAACTCCTCAACTTAGAAGGGGTGGATAACCGTCGAAAACAGCTTCGACGCCTCCGAAACCAGCATTATATAAGTAATATTAAACGAATCCAGAGAAGTATTGAGGAACAGGAAGAATTATTGCGAGAAACACTTGAGATATCAGAGGTTGAAGATTCTAAGCTACGTGATGCGGTGAACAGGGCTCGAGCGACGCTTGGTGGTGACGCTATCGACTCACTTGGAGACTGGGAATCGCTTGATTTCCGCCGTGACCTCGCAGGGCCCGAAGCACAAGAGATTAGCGCGTTCCAGCGAGAGGACGTAAAGAACCAACTCCGCCGGCAAGGAAAGTGGTTTGATCAAACGGAGACGGATCTGATTAGTGAGTTAGAAGAGCTGGAAACTGCTCGCCGGGAGTTGGCGGCTCAGGAGGCACGGGTTAATACAGATGTACTGTCCGTATTGGAACGCGGCCAAGGGGTAATCGATAATGAGACGGACGCTTGTCCCCTTTGTGGGACTAATTGGGACTCTGAAGAATTGATTGCTGTTGTTGAACGGCGACAACAGCAGTTCGAAGAGATTGCAGATCAGCGACAGAGCCTCCACTCTACCGGTGAGTCAGTGTTGAGTACTATCCAGTCGTATCTCAGCCGTTCTGAAGTGTTACTGGCGGTCCTTGGTGGTGAAATTGATGTTGGGGAAGACGAGTCGCTAAGGGCATACATGAACGCCCTTGGTGAGATCCAGAAAGTAGTCGAAATGATTAGGCAAGAGGAGTCTCAGGAGGTTCCCGATTTACGGGAGTTGACTGGAGAGTTGCCATCGGAAAGGGCTTCGAGGGCAAGTGAGCAGCTTCGTTCGAAGGTGGAGGATCAGCCAGCGAAGTCGGAGATGGAAAGGGCGTGGGAAGTACTTTCTACCGCGGAGTCACGGCTCAGCCAGATTGCGAAGCTTCAGAGCGAATTGGAAGTCAAGCAAGGGGCGAAGAAGGTGTGCACGGCAGCGCGCGATGAGCTTGTTCAAGCTCGAACGGAAGTGTTGGAAGACCGGTATTCAAGTGTTGAATCAACCTTCAAGAAGTATTATGAATCAACCAATCCTGATGAAGCAGATGTCAACGTTCAAATGGAGCAAACCAATGCCGGTGTGAAGTTCCGGATTGGGTTTTTCGATGACGAGCTTCATCCGCCGCACGCGATGCATAGTGAAGGCCATCAGGATATGATGGGCATTTGTTTGTTTCTGGCCTTGTCTAAGGAATTAAGCGAGCACCAGGATCGGTTCGTCCTCTTAGATGACGTAGTGATGTCCATTGATGGAGACCATCGCGAAGAGATTGCAAAGTTGTTTCAAGGCACGATTAGCGATGAGTTCCAGTTTATTATCACGACACACGATGAGATATGGGAAGAGCAGCTTCGACGACTGGGTGTGATCCCACTTGAGAATCAGTATCGAGTTGACTGGAGCAGAGAGAACGGAACAGTTGTGAGGAACTGATTCGAGGTCGTCCCCCAGGTCGTAATCGGAGTTGTTATAATGGCATCAAATGACACCGACGCTACGGCAGATAATCCCTCGGATCAGCTACTGGTGCCATTAGCGTTTCTCCGCCTCAATCACCAAACAGCGATCCGGGGCGTGACGAGATTTCAGGCCCTCATCTTCTTAGCACAACAGGGAGGCCTGCCATCCGACCCAATCAACCATTCGATCGACGAAGTGTTTCAGTTCACGCCGCACAAGCGTGGCCCGTATTCATCGACTTTGACGGAGACACTAGATACTGCATCACCTCATTATATAAGCCGTTCAGAGGTCCAAGGCGCTGAAACAGCGAGTGCCGAGCTCGAAATTACCGACGACGGAATCACGGTCTTAAATGCGAATGCAGAGGTCTTGCCCATAGAATTGATTCAGGTCCTGAAACTGACGAAGTCCCTGTACAACAGTATGCCGGTGGTTGAATTATTGGACAAAATATCGGCGGCCTATCCTGAGTATGTGAGTAATAAATGACCGATGGATTGGGACTCTTCCGATTGTACGCCCCAGCAAACCGGGTGAGGACGAGGCCGTGATGGGCACGTTAGTTGGACAAACTGGCGGGGTCTCATTTTCCCCCGCAGACGGAATTATCACGTTATTCATCCCTCTCTTGTTAGTTGTTCCTGGTCTCGTCGCAGTTCGATTGGGCCTGTGGACTGCTCGCCGTGAGAACCCATTCACCCAACTTGAAACACTAGTAGTAAGTGCACTCGTGAGTTTAGCATCATTATTTTTTATTTATGTGGGCCTATCCATCTGGCATTGGCATCCAACCGTCTTGAGCGATATTCAATCGCAATCCTTACCCTGGTTTGTCATTGGGTATTGCGTCCACGTATTTGTTGCAGCCTGCACCGGAATGGCTCTCGGCTCGTTCGCCTACAACTATTTGCTAGATAATGAAGCCCGAAGCCGGTACGACCCCTGGCAGTATGTGTTTCGACAGCTCACTGACTCTGCAACCATTGATGTACGGACCACCTCTGGGCTTTGGGTACGAGGCCACCTGACGAAAGCAGAAGAGTCTACAGAAACTCGTGACCTCCTGCTAACGTCTGTCAACTTCCTTGATAAAACACCAGAAAGGGATCCTCACGAGGCTGCAAATCAGAGTACTGAAACACTTGACAGAAATTCGATGACCACGGATTCTAAATCAAGTGAAATTCAGGATCATGATGAAAGACCAATACTGGCCGAAAGAACGGATGATACAAACACGGGTTCTTGGGAAACCATCGAACAGAACTTAGATGAATACTTTGAAGCAAATGATGAGATACAGGCTGCACTGGATGACAATAGTGCCGGGTATATGCAACTTGATGGAGCGGCTATTGAAGCAATTCGAGTTCCAGATAGCACAGACGTCAACACTAATGAGGTGTATGAAGAACTAAGTAATACGGATCGAGTTCATAAGCGGGCAGCACTGTTGGGCGACGAATTTGGATATTTCAGTATAGAGGCGTGCCTGCGGAGCTACTGCGCGGGCTTGAATCGAGCCATATTACGTTGGATTATTACGCTGCTGCTATGGATTACGATGCTGATAGTAACCATTGGATCGGTCGGAGTAATCGAAATCAGTGGAGAGGTTAGTGTACACCGAGCTGGACTAACCTGGATCGCATTGTGTACGGGGATTAGTACTGTTGAACTGATCCAACACTATTCGGACTCACCGATGCAATGGGCTGAGATCCCGCGCAGGATTGGTGCACTAACCCCATTTATCGCCAGCGTATTAGTGATCGAATGGTGGGTCGTTGGCAATTGGGAGATCTTACTTGATGCCCTTGCAGTGCTCGCAGGACTCCTTGGTGGGGTTACAGTTGGCACTGTTCTCCACCACCTTCGAGACGAATATACCGCGACAGCAGCCTTGGCGGTCGGTATAATTTCCACGAGCCTGTTGGCGCTTGTCACACTATACGCTTTCAGAGTCGTTGTCAAACCGGCTGTCGGACAAACCTTGCTTCTTGTTGCAGGTGCGGGTACTCTTGGATTGTTTTGTGAACGGATTCGGGTCGGAAAGGCAGGTGCATATGAGGACTGGGCGACCGTTTTAGCAGATACTGTCGCCATGGCTCTTGCAATTGGTGCTGCAGGACTGGTCTTCTGGAGTGTTGGAATTGCATCATCCCCAGGGACACCAGGGTTCTTTGCCGCGGTTATATTAGCGAGTATTGGGTTTCTCGCTGGAGGAGCTGCATTACACGGCGTTGTCGGAGTATCTCAATCGAAGAGATAAAATTATATTTATGCTTTGTATTTAAAATTGTGTGGTTGATTACCATACTACATCGATTTACGGTATGGGATTTTTTCTGCTCGAATTTTTATGGTGAAGATGTTTGGTAGCATACTCGAGAGACCCGTAGTACTGGAGCGGCCAAACGTTGGTAAAGGGAGTACAAAGGGGTCAGACCTCCCCTCCAACACTGTATGACCGTTCACCAAAGCCCATTTTGTCATTAACATGGAGGGGAATCTCGCAATCGGCTACTCAAACGTTGGTGTGGCTCCGAAAAGTCACAGCTTGGCACTTCGCGGGCGTTCTAAGAGGCCCAACGACCGAGTGAATGGAGGTGTGTTAGTACTTGTATTCTCGATCTTTGATCAGTACTGCGGTTTGAACGAGAGCTCATCGTGCCCGTAGGAGTACGACTTGATACTTGCCTCATCATAACGTGATTCGAGCTCCGCCGGCGGAACGTACGTCTGCTCACCAAACTCTTTTTCGAGGTGTTTGCAAAACACGATGGTAATATCCCGGTCGTCGTCATCGTCTTCTGCGACCTCGAGAACGACTGCTAAATCTGGATCATCATAGTCCGGTTTGATGACGTAGTCACCTGGAGTGAACGGATTCTCGGCGTACTCGAGGTTTGTGTGTTTGTAGGTATAGAGCTGAATATCCTGATCGTCACAGTAGGAGGCAAGCTTCGCTGGATGGATTTCACGCCAGTTCCCTGGCCCGTCATCAAGCATATTCGGGAATGCAACACTGACGGCTTCACCATCCATCGTCTGACCATAGAGAGAAACGTCCTTCTCAGGCGGTACAACCTCCACGACGACTGCAACTGACGCGTCATCATCGCCTGCTTTTCTCACTCTATCGCCGGGTTTGAACGGATTCTGCGGCTTCTGGTTCATATGGGCCATGTTCGGCCCTAGATCCTGCAACTCGTTCATTGGGCGAGCAGCGAGATGGGCGAGTTTCTCAGGCTCCTCACCAGAATACGCGTCCTGTGTCCTGACTTTCGACTTGAGGGTTTCAGTTCGTTCCCAGCCGAGAAGAATCAGTGCATCTTCGTTGTCGCGATGCCAAACCATCACAATGATGTCGTCGTCGGGGTCGTTCTCGAGGAGATTCGCTGGACGAAACGCCGAGACGTCTCTCGAGGTCTTCACGTCGATCTCGTAGCCAAAGACCTCGAAGTCGTGACCCGAGAAACTCTCGGCATTACAGCGGCGAATTGCTTCTTCGTTTTCCCACTCCCACATCTCCACCGGGAGATACTCCCGACAGAATTGCTCGAACGCGAGTTCACCAAGATTTCCGATCCGTTTGACGTCTAGATTGTCTGCACCCTGTATGACTGCCTGGTGATGGGCTCGCTCTCTATCGATTTCATCCGGCGTATAGAGATACATTACATTTCGATTAGTTGTTTCCGTAATATATCTTATGCATTGGTCAGCGCTAATACAAGAAGCCTTCCAGACCTACCAGATCACCGTCTTACTCGATAGTGCTGGGAGCACACAAGATTCGAGCACTGAAATGGCCAAAATACGCCCCTACTTTCATTGTAGTGGTCCGGACTCGACGGAACCACATTGGAACGATTATCGCGGAAGCGGCCTCGTGGGGGACGTGAATACGCTCCGTACGGTGTCTCTTTTCCACAACCTTTTATGAATTAGACTACAGGTTAGAATATGGAAGAATTTGTTGAACACGAAAAATTGGCTTCTCTTTTAAATAGTATTGGAAATCAGGTAGAAGACGACCACTCTGAGCGGGAGGTCGAGTTGATGTTCTTAAATCAGGGGTTTTTCCGGCTTCTTGGCTATGAGGATGTCGGAACGACGCTTCGGAGCGAATACACGCTACCGAGTGGGAAGAAAGCTGATTTCATCACATCCGGGCAGAAAGACGAGATACGAGATTCACAGACAGTCGTGTACGAGTTCAAATCACCTGGAAGGAAACTAACCCGTCACGAGGACCAACTATTCGGGTATATGACAGAGATTTCTGCAGAGTACGGGGTACTCACGAATGGCCAGCAATTGCGGCTGTATCAAAACACACCAACTGGACCCAGGCTGTTCCCTCAAGCCGAATTGATACTAGAAACGGTAACTGAAGGCGAAGCGAGTATGCTGATTATGCCGTTGGGATACCTGAGTATTGAAGAACGAAATATTCGTACAGTTGCCGAACATGCTGCCGAAGAGGTCGTAGAGACGATCTCTCCGAATCTTCAATTAGACTATTCTGAGCCACAGTTGGATGTCTTTGCCGATCACTTTGCAGACTATCTCCGGGACAAATACCGGGAGGCACGGTAATATGTCGTCAGAGGAGGCAACTAGCGATGGTTTTCCGTATCCACCGTATCTGATTCGCCTTCTTCCCAATGAGGCCATTCCACAACAAATCGTTCCTGTAGGGTCACGTCCTATCTATTACTACGAGTGGGTTCCGGTAGCAGCCGATAATGAAGAGCAACCCGGTGATGTGCAGTCCGCTATCGATGTACTCCTTGGTAGTGGGCCTCCAGAACTATCCATAGAGGGGACACAACAGCCAATTGTCGGAGACGTAGATCGGACCGAAGATGACCAGCTACGAGTGAACTACGTTAGGCTGGGCGAGTCGAAACCGCCAGGAACGTATGAATTCACGTTCCGACTCAAGTTGGACGAACCACTCCGTCTGTACCGGGGGGACGGTGTCAAAGATGTGTGGGCTGGCCAATACGAGTATTCCGGATCGTTTTCAGTGAGGCAGGTCGAGCGCCGAGGCCCGCTTCCAACGATAGAAAAGAGAATCACGACGACGAAACAGTTCGTCGACCCAGACTGGCATTGCTCGAGGTAACCGCAGTTCTCACCGACCTATATAGTACTGTTACCGATTGTTCCACTTGCCCCTGAGTAGGTGTAGAAAACGGACACTGTTTTCTCGAGTCAGTAGGTTTCTGTCTTCCCGTTTTCGGGGTCTATCTCGTTACGATTTGGGAAGAACGTATGCGAGCGAAGATTGCTCGTCGTCAATCAACTTCAGCTATGCCCGTGCTCCTCGAACACGGCCCCGAACCCTTCATCAAGAACCTGCTGCACAAGGTCAGCGAACGCGTCGCGATTGCCTGGGTCCTCAACGAATGAGCGAAAGGTGCTCTCGAAGTGATGTCCATGCGACGGTCGATTCGCACTTGAGGTCTGGTGCGCTGCTTCGTGCAGCAACACCAGATACAGGTCATGCATCCAGACTGCGCGCTGGCGACTCGTTACCGCCGAGTCAGTGATCACGATATACGACCTGCCATCGGTCCAGGCATCGGCACTGGCCTCACCATAATACACATCTCGATCGATACCAAGTTCTGAGGCCAACACGCGAGCAAAGCGGAGATAGCGTCGCTGATCGGCGTTCAGTTGTGACTCATCGTCGATTCGATGATACCCGGTCCACACGCCTTCTGACTCGGCTTGCTTCCCGACATCGAACGTCGACGGAAGGTCGATCGATGTCTCATCAGCAGTAGCCAGCTCACGAAGCCGATGTGTTGCTGTGTCGCTCGTATCGAGGACGACGTAGCCTCGCTCAACGAGTTTGTCCGCACCTTTCTCCGCGCCAGTGACCCAACCAATCTCCGGAGCAGCCTGGATCTCCTCGAGGCTAATACGGGACTCCGTTGCCAACTGGAACAGCTTCCGACTGGCCCATTGGTCCTCTCTCTTGGAATTAGCTGCCAGCTCTTCGACCATCACTTCCCGGCTCTCGGCTGTCAATCGGTCGTCCGAGACGTCTGAGTACAGATCGTCACGCGCCTGCTCGAGTGCGCGTTCGATCCGCTGCCAGCGCTTACAGCCAGACTGGATGTCGTTGCGCGCAAAGTTCAGCGTGAGATTCCCTTTCGAGACGATGACGCCACCGAGTCCGTACTCGCGTTTCGTCGTCACGTACAACCCGTTACTGTAGATGTCGAGTCCCTCATGGGGAGCGTACTCGAGTGCGAGGATTGCATCGTCGGTTACTCGAGTGAGTGAGGGACGGTTCGAGTCTGTCACCGACTCGAGTGGATCGCCCTTATCGACCGACTCGCCATTGATTACGACCGAGACGCCGGTTCGTGACCGCACGTACGCGAAGCGCTTGCGAAGATCGCGAACGTAGCGCCGCCAGCGGTAGCTATCCGAATCAGGGACTTCGTCCTCGTAGTGATCGATCTCGACGAGCATCCCCTCAAGGTGATGATCAGTATCCTCGAGCTGGCCATCGCGGCCGTTGATCTCTGCCCACGGTCCAGAGTCGCGTCGATCTCGGTAGTCAAAGTGGAGTGCAGTGTCGTGGCTCCAGATCCGAACCGCGCCTTTTGCGATGATTGCTCCCTTGCCGATTCCCCACTCACCGATTGTCTCGTCGTCCGATCGCTGCTTGCTCCCCGCGCCAAGTACCGAGAGGTTGCGTCGTCCCTCAGTGGATTTGAGATTGACACCAGCGCCATCATCGAGGATGAGCGACCGCTCTGGTGAGATGCTGACCAAGACGCGAGACGAACCAGGACTATCAATTCCGTTTTGAACTGCTTCACGAATCGCATCGGTAAGATCCGCCATCTGATCTTCGATGAGATACGTTGCGACCCGCTCGTCAGCCGTCATCGTCACGGTCTCGTCAGTCAGTTTCGAAGCGATCGTTCTCTCGCTTGCGAACTCAGACAAGGTCAGATGCTCTGTCATGGTGTCCACCCCTGTGGCACCACAAAAACCGAACAGAGCAACTCAGGTGCCTTCGCTAGTCGCGGTTACTATTGGAATTACTGGATGACTCGGATAACCATACTGTCTGTCCCGTCAATCATTCCTGCAAAACAGCTGTCGATAGCTAAGGAGATGCTGAAAATCCTGTTGAGTCACTCGTCTTCGAGCGCTGCGTAGATCTCTGCGTGGCGGCGTCCGTCAAGCTTCCCCATCTCAAGGGCAATCTCGTGACGTTCGGCGTCGCTCTCGGCCGCCTGATACCGTTCGTACAGTCGGCGGACTTCTTCGTCGATCGTCGCCGAGGAATCGGTGCTGGACGCCATCTCTGTATCGAATGTGCTCATTGTATCCCTTTATCAGTTGCGACGAGCACACGCTCGAAATTGGACTTAACCAACAGAAGGCGTGATAATTGAGTTCGTGTTGGTTAAAGGTCTACTTTTGACCTCGAAGTTCACGAACTGCTTTGCGGCTGACTGATGCTTTGTGCCAGCCGAGATGCTCGTCGAAGTACCACTTCTTGAACTCCCTCGCCGACGTCGTCAACGGCGATGAAGAGACATTTGTACGAGAGGAAATCTCGAGCGTTCAGTCTCAAGTACTGACGAAGTCAGTGGCAAGTTGCATAATTACGCCGCTCGGGTCGCACTGACATCCGAATTCGCAAACCCGTCTCTCGAATTATCTGCGCTAGTCGTGAATTCCCATTTCGGCGATTTGCTCTTGATACCGATTTCGAATAGTGACCTCAGTTACCTGAGCAACATCAGCAACTTCCCGTTGGGTCTTTTTCTTATTGCAAAGGAGGGCAGCAGCATAGATGGCAGCTGCGGCATACCCTGTTGGTGACTTCCCCGATAACAGCCCTTTCTCGGCCGTCGTATCGATGATTTCGTTGGCCTTCGATTGTACTTCGTCTGGAAGTTCGAGTTCGGAACAGAAGCGAGGGACGTACTTTTTGGGGTCAACAGGCTGCATTTCAAGACTCAGTTCCTTCGAAATGTATCGATACGTGCGGCCGATCTCCATCCGGTCAACCCGTGAGACGGCGGCAATTTCATCGAGAGATCGTGGAATGCCTTCCATCCGACAAGCTGCATACAGCGTACTCGTGGCCACACCCTCGATTGAGCGTCCTCGGATGAGATCTTCATCGAGTGTACGTCGATAGAGGACGCTTGCGACTTCGCGAACAGAGCGGGGAACGCCCAGGGCAGAAGCCATCCGGTCGGTCTCAGAGAGCGCAAACTGGAGGTTTCGCTCGCCAGCGTCCTTTGTTCGGATCCGCTCTTGCCATTTCCGCAGCCGATTCATCTGGCTGCGTTTCTCCGAGGAGAGAGACCGGCCGTAGGCGTCCTGGTTTTTCCAGTCGATCGTGGTGGTCAATCCCTTATCGTGCATCGTCTGGGTCGTCGGCGCACCAACGCGTGATTTGCTGTCACGTTCGGCCGCGTTGAACGCCCGCCATTCTGGCCCTCGATCGATAGACTCCTCTTCCAAAATTAGTCCACAGTCCTCACAACTGATTTCACTCTCATCAGCACTCCTTGCGAGCGCTGTTGAATCACATTCAGGACAGCTTCGAACACCCTCTTGCTCAGTGGTTTCTTGCCCGGTTTCAGTATCACGCTCTTTCTGCTGGGGCAGGCGTTCCATTACCCAGAATAATGTTCTCTGTCGGGTTAAGCGCTGGGTACAATACTTCCTTGTCAGCATTGTGGGCTGCTGTCCAGCCTTGATGGAAAAAGCAAGCTGAATGCTTGAATCAAAAGCGGCCCCACTTGGTTCGTGGACGTACACCCGCTTGCCAGGGACTGGTGTCACCAGATCGTTATCGACAAGTTCGGTAACGAGCTTTCGGGCGGCTATGTCGCCAATATCCGCTGTCATGACGCGAGTTGCATCCTGATCATGGGCAACGAGTCTGGCTTCGAATCGTCTGTAACAATAAAAACCGTGCTACCAACTACAGGTACCACTCATTGCAAGACCGGTTCAAGGGTTATGAATGGTCCTCTGATACCCTTGTCTCGGTAGCCCGTTCTACGAGGTCTTGACCACGGCCACATCGGATGGTGTCACGACCACACAGAATTCACCAACCGAGAATTGAATCTCGAGTTCAGTATGTGGACTCGTCGAATCCACAAGTTGCTCGAGTGCTTCAACATCGATCACTCGCTGCAGCTGGTACTCATCTCGGCCGAGCCCCTGTTCTTCGAGAGCGTCGATAATCTCAAACAACAACCGCTGATCACTCATCGCTCATCACCTCCTCAACGACATCGATGATCTCCTGAACGGTCGAGCTAATGCGCTCGAGTCGATCGAGGATCGTCTCTGGTTCGTCACCTTCCCACGCGGCGAGGTAGAACGCTGACCCACTCGTGTCCAATCCGAAATACCGACCGACAATGTAACCGACGGCTTCGGCCTCGAGTTCGCGTTTCGATCGTTCGTCTTCAGTATCGGTACCGCTGTGCAGCAGTGCGTGAGCGTACTCGTGAACGAGTGTAATGGAGAGATCAGCCTCGTTTTCATGATCACGGACTTCCACGAGTGGCTGCTTTCCTAGACGGTACTGACAGATGCCCTTGGCGCTGCCGTGAGACCATTCCTGAGGAGGTACGAGGCCAACATCCAACTCGAGTGCGGACGCTACCTCAAGGAGTACTGAGACCAGCTCGTCGGCGTCGCCGTTCGCCTCAGTCTCGAGCTCTGGGAGTGGCTCTCCCTCGGTCTGCGACACATCGAAGACCGACGCTGGTCGAAAGCCTACGAGTCCCTTCTCCCACTCGTCGGGTTCAGTGTCGTCGTACTCACAACCACTCCGTTCGTGGTATGAAGGTGAATTCTCGCATTCAGGGCACTGTCTCGCGATGATCGGTGCCCAGATCCAGATTGCCTTCTCACCCTCTTTCACATGCCGGTCGAACTCGTTTTGCCATGTTCGATAGCCGGCGACTTTGGTCGCGTGCGGACACTGGAGTTTGATCAACAACGTGTTCCGGTGAGAGTAGTCGTGGAACCGGCTCTGGACGTCGAGCCACGCTCTGAATTGCTCGCTCGAAACAGCGTCGTCAACCTCGCAGACGAGGTCTTCGAGCCACGTTTCTATCGTACTGTGCATTTCATCGTGCCGGGTGTCAGAATCGTCGAACGTCTCCCGGGTGCTGCTCGTAGCCATGATTGATTCATGCCTCTCGAAGCGATCTCGAGAAGGCCGTCACCTATTCTCGGCTGAAAAAACCGACAGAGTCTCGCTGTCAGAGTACCATCCGCTGGAACTGCCGCTCTCGTTCACGTTCCATTTGCCACCATTGCTCTCGCTGCCGACGTTCGTCGACAGGACTATCCCTAGCTGCCTGCTCAAGCGCCCGCCAGAGACGGTTCCTTCGTCGCTCGAGTTCATCGATGACTGCAACAGGAATCCCATCGCTATTGCGAGCTACCTCAATTTCCCTGGTTACCAGTTTGAGCTTCGCAGCACCTTCGTACAAGAACGGTGTCTGCTCTATCCCTGCGACGGCTTGTGCTTCCTCGAGCGATGGCTGAGACTCAGGTACCGTCATTTCAGAGTTCGTCTTTGAGCACATCTTGGAGTTGGTCGGCTACCGAGACTGGACGAGATTTCCAGCCGCTTTCATCGCCATCACCACACACTTCGCTTCCGATGAACTCGATCCAACGTCGAACGTCAGCTCCGCCGGCTCCATTCGAAGCGAGAGCGATATCTTCTGTGTGGAGAACCGGTCCTCGAAGCCTGAATCGAGGTACCGCCCCAGTGTCATCACGGTCGGCGCGAGTTCTCGTTACGATGATACGCTCACGCTTGCGATCGACGTGATGGTGACGACCATCTTGATCCTCGCCGAGATAGGCGTAATTCCACGATCGGGGTTCGAGGATGATGTTGCGATCACTACTCGTGGAACGCTTCTCGTGGTGAGTGAGTTGGTTGGTCATCAGAGCTCTCCTCGTCTCGAAACGAGACGTCTCTCAGCGTCTGTTTGGGTTTGTTTGCTATCGGTCGATTTCATCGATATCTTCGGGTGGGTTGTGTACGCCCCGCACCCCTTCTGGGGACGATAAACCAAGCGAGGCTCTAGACATGTACGAACCCCAGCTTCGTGTCAGATCGCCTCAAAACTGGACTGACGATTCACTATTCGTTGGGGATATTCTTAAGCGGACAAACGTGGAGAACCCAGCACGAAGACGCAATGAACGACATCATCGATCCACGACCACCGCTCCCAGAGTGGATTCTAGACGCCTACGATGTCATTTGTACTCAGGGAACCGACCCGGGGAATCACGGAACCCCGCAATCGGTTCCTCGAGAACAGGCTCACGATATTCTTCTTAGCACTGATGAACTTGCGCTCGAACCCATGGATGCAGACCACGCACTCACCCGACTACTCGAGAGAGGATATTTCTACGAAGTCGATGGCGAACTTCGTGTGACGACACCCGGGAACTGAAATCGTGAAGTACAACTGTTTACTATAGTGCTTACTGGCCAGTCCAGAACCGTCTCTACACAAAATCCATTGTTATTCAGACACATTATGTAGTATGCAGCGACGGTCATTCCTCGGTATGGGAGTGGGAATAGTCGGTATCATTAGCGAAGACCGATTCAAGTTTGCGTCGTTCCGTGACGATTCGGTTCCTGTTGGACTGATCTCGATTCGCTGTAAGCAGCTGGCTGCAGAGTTATCGATTTCTGAGGAGTAGTGCGGCGCACAGACTGAATCGATAGTAGTGCATCCGTGTGCCTCTGACAAATCGGCCCTGGGAGGGCCGAGCGATGGTTGGTGGTGGATCAGGGATGCATCCCATCGAATGGCTATCGTGGGTATGCAAGGGACTTGCCTTTGGACAGGCTTGTCCGGTGGGGGACGACCGGCGATGGATGTGGTCCCCTGCATTCGACCATATATGCGATGCTACGTAAATATATCGGCTATTTTAATAATATCGTCTGGAAATCATCTTCGCGTTCGAGGCACGTCCAATTTCACCTTCGTTAGTGAAGGTTCCAATAGTCGTGGTTCGTGGTTATTAGTCACTTGGCCAATAAGTTGATGGGCGGGCGTACTAACCAGTGTACCGGCGGGGAAGTCGAGGATTGTCGTTGCCAACAACGAACTTCCGACGAGACAGCTTCCTCGCCACTCCGACGTCTTCGGACGGATGCACGCGTTTGCGATCGTCTCTGGGACAGATCGCACGCAGCGGATTGCCAGCAGTTCTCCCACTGCCCTGCTGGCAACCGTATTCGACACGTGCGTTTCAGCACTCTATTCCAACCAAGAGTTTGTCGACGGCCTCGCGGAGCAGCATGTTGTGAATGCGTTGGATCACTACCAGTGAGTCCTGGTTTGGTATAAGAAAGCGATCTATTCGAGGCAGGTGTGTGCAATAAATACCACAAGGTGGCAAGAACAGTTATATTACTTACTTGAGAAATGGGGGTATGGCGACTGATGACACGGATCCTACAGAAGCAGTAGTTGGACAGGCAAGTTCAAGTAAAGAAATCGATATCGAGACCGAATACAAGGGGATTCTTCTAACGGCAGTTATTGCAATTTCTGGTGCTTTCCTTCCGTGGTACACGATCTTAGGGACGTCAATACGCGGATTCGAAGGGGACGGAATGATCTCACTCATTGTCGCTGCTATCGTCCTTGCTATAGTGTGGTTTTCTAACAATGAGAAGCGTCTACTGCTGGCAGGGATCATTGGCGGGGCAATCATTACGTTCGTAGGAATGTACCACATCACTGGTGTCTCTGCTATGGGTGTCTACGTAACGGTGTTCGCCGGTCTGGGAATGCTTGTTGCAGGTGGAAGCGGATATCGGAAATTACCCTAATGAGGGGGAAGGACACAACCCACTGAGTACGTGTTTTGTTTTGAGATCGTTCGCGAAACTAAGAATTGAAAAGCGGCGTGAGTATTACCAGGCAGAATCCTTGACGAGAATCTCGTGGTCTGCCGCGTCCTGAGCGCGATCGCGAACATCCCGTGAGGAGTAATCGAAGTCAAACGCCCACGTCTCACCGTCGCGAAGGTCGGTCACATTAGTCCACTGATCACCAAGAACGTTCCCGTCATCATCGTAGATTGTTGCAACCACTTCAACGTACGACTGTTCCTCACCAGTGTTATTTTCGACTTCACCTTCAACAGTCAGTTCGTCAGCCTGAACCTCCATATTGCTGTCAGCGAGTGATAGACCCTCTGTCGGTTCATAGTCGTCTTCATCAAACTCTCCCTCAAGTTCGTAATCGTCGACATCCTCCGCATCGGTGCCTAAGAAATAGATTCGTGCAAGCCATGTCTCACCGTCTTTGAGTGACGTAAGGCGCGCGTTGTCGTTATCGAGGTAGTTTCCATCCTCGTCATACCAGTCTGCCTGGAGTTCGATGTCTCCACTGGGGACCTCACCGCTGTTCTCAACGGTTGCTTCAACGTAGACATCAGTCGACCAAGAGCCTGGTTCGATAACAAGCTCACTATCGAGAATCTCTACATCTGCGCTTTCACTGGATTCTGTGTCTCCGTTCCCAGACCCGTTTTCGCCACCGTTTTCGTCACGTGTTCCACCCTCAACTTCTTCGGTCCCGTCCGAAGCACAACCAGCTAACGCAGTTGAAAGTGCAACGCTACTTCCAAGAAGGAACTTTCGTCGGTTCACATCAACAAAACTGTATTTCTGCCTGATGTGTCTTTTGAAACTCCCGTCAACGTGTTTCGAAATAACCTCCGTCAGCACTTTCAGATCCCCACAGAAAGGGTGAAGTAGACATTGCTAAAGTGCTGCATCAATTCTCACTATGCACAGGCGTATTTGACAGAATCCGCCGAGACAGATTGCTGCGCTGGTAACTGCTTGTCCCATACTTTCCACATCTATCATAAGCGTTCACCCTATAGAACGTTCTGTAAGCGAAAGCCCGGCAGCGAAACGGGCTACAGCCGTGAGCAGCCGGGAACGTGGAGGTGGTGGACGGTGGCGGTGCACGCACCCATCAGCAAAAAAGGGGCCAAGAACGGCTACTCCCACCACGCGTTACGCTCAGGGAAGATGACCTCCGACCACCGAGTAAGCGCGATTGAACACCGACCGTTGTACCAGTTCTTCTTGACTGCGCGCATCCGTACCCGCTCACCCTCTCGAACGATGTTAGGCCGCGACCGCTTCCAAGAGGTCCACTTCGTCCTTCCACTGTCGTCTTCGATAAGGCCAACTTGTTCAATCTTGGGTGAACTAGGCTCCCACAGTTCGATCACACGCCCTTCAACGCTGACCTCGCCGCGATTGATCTCCTCGAGTTTCCCAATCGGTACGACCGTCCCTGCCTCGTGGAGTAGTTCCTCTTTCGTCTCCATCACGGCCTCGAACAACGCTGTACCCGCAAGGATGCGGCTAGCGATTCGCTTCGCGATAACCGCTCGACTGTAGCCACCTTGGACGTTGTCGGCCAACCGCTGTGCCTGCTGATTGACCTCTGCCAACTGATTGCGATCGAGTTGTTCTCGGGGATCGGTTCGGGATTCCGACCGGCGCTGTTCACGGCGCATCGCTTCGACTTCCTGCCGGGTTCGTCGTGCCCGTCCATTCTGTTGACCGAACTCGGCCTGGGCACTGATACGCTCGAGTTCTTCCTCTCTGGCACGAATGCGCTCTTCCTGAGCCAGGGTCACGCCGTAGATCCGTTCATCATTCGTGTCGACGATCCCGTCAGGGTGGTTCGCATCCACCTTCGCCTGAATCTCCATCTCGACCGTCGCCCGGAACTCCGGGGTTTCGTCGACAATGTATTCTGCATCGGGATCGCGCTCCACTCGAGTGCCTGCCTGTTCGTATGCCTGTTCATCGACCGAAACGACCTTACTAGCTGAATTCTTAGTAGACATCGTTGTTACACCGAAGGCGCTCACTCGGCGTCTTCTTCTGACACCACGACTCTCCAGCCGTGGCTCTCGACGTCGACCGACTCATCCAACATGTGCGCTCTCGCTCGCGCCTTCGCTCGCGTCCCTGTAGGGCGCGAGCGAGAGCGCCTCTGGAGAACATTCAACCAGCACCGCGCGTCGTTCTGCCGAGCGGAGTGAGGCAGAACTCGAGGCGCAAACGGAGTGAGCGACTCGGCGACCCGCCCGGAGCGAGCGGCCAGCACACAAGCCGGTTTTGTGTCCGTCGAGCGAGCATCGGAGCGAGTGAGACGCAACCGAAAGCGCGCTTGGTGCTGGCGTCGAAACCAGATGCCCGGCAGGAACCGCACCGACTGGAGCGGAAGCCCGCCCGGAATGGTCGGTCGCGAGCGAAGCGAGGCGCGACCATTGGGGAGCGCCTCGAGGCGAACGGTGAACGGAGTGAACCGTGAGCAAGCGGAGGGCGGCAGCGACGAGCGGGGCGAGCCGTAAACGTAGAACAGTCAACCGGTTCAGACAGCCCCAATCAAACCACGTGGGTGAGATTAAAAGGGGCTGACGCGCTTGGGGAACCCCGACGACATCCTCGCGAACGAAGTGATTGAGGGGTCAGCGAGACGCACAGCGTCTCGCAGAGCAAGCACCGCAACTGTGTGAGGAGCGTGGTTCGGAAGACGCGATGCGTCTTCCGTCATCACGAGAGAGCGACGCTCTCTGGAACGACAGCGAGTCGCAGGACTCGAGCACGTCAGGGACTTTCAGTGGCTACGTGTTGGTTTTACCTTGTTAGTAGGTCGTAGCACGATCTCTTTATTCAGAATATCCTGGGAATGAATCGGGTGAGCGGTAACTATGTGTGTGTACTGACACTTGACGTTCTACCAGCTACAATAGATGTTCTCGGTGTCGTGCAAGATACAGAGCGCGAGTCGATCGACGAGGAAATAAATCCGAGCAAAAGAGAACGACGGCGTGAGGCCGAGTACGATTGACGAATAATTGGCACGTGCGAACTGATAATAGACGTACTCCACGAAGAACAGGACTCATGAAAACTGGAGGGTGTCACTACCGACGCCCGTATCCTCCCCGACCGCCGCGTCGACTATTCGATAAAAAATGCTTGATGACTGGCATCCACCGCCAAAACTTCGATCCGACAACGATGAAGCCTGCACCGAGGAGTATGAAAACAAGTCCGGTCGTCGGATCAACGAACAGGAGACGGAGTCCACCGAGTTCGAAGATGAACCCAATGAATCCGAGCGGCCCCGCTGCTGCGACAACGAAAAGGAGACCGCCTATTGTGATGAGGGCGGGGTATGCTTGGATGAACGCTAAGAGGGCGTTTACCGACGTGTCGTCTGGAGTGGCTGGTGATTCGGACATCACTTCGCCAACGAGGGCGAGCGCACCGGCGATGATGGAGACGGCGAGGCCTTCGAAGTTACCAGCCACGCGTTGGTTGTAGTCTTGAGCGAGGGACATTCCTGTTGTTCTACAACTTCTGACTTATTGAATTCCGGGGTGGGTAAAATTCGAGCTCGTTCGTGCTGTTGGAAGTGGGAGAACACAATGTGGACTACTGATGAAATGATCGACTTATTCTCTATATTCAGCAGATCGTTTCTGACGCCTATCAAAGAGGTGGGTAGCTGCTCTGGCAACTGTACTTCCTGTACTGACCGCGAGTGTCACACTTCATTCTAAATGCAGATACCATACTACCAACTACGCCTAACATAAAAGCTGAAATTCACGTAGTGCTGAATTGAAATCGTCCTCCACAATGCGTGTCTCCTACCAACATGCGAACGTTCACAGCGGTAACGAATCGACGCTCTTGCGCTTCACCACTGAGGATGGCACGCGTGCGTGTGTTCTCGTCGATGCTGGCGACGGTGTCGACGTCGAATCCATGCTCGGTGACGACGAGTATCTGAACGCGATTTTGCTCACTCACGCCCACATCGATCACTACCGAACACTCGCGGGAAACGTTCACCACAGCGCTTCTATTCACACCTCACCTGCAACGGCGACAGTCCTCGAGCAGGCGTTACCTGAAGCCCAGAAGGACAACGACCTCGGCGATATCTCAGTTGCGCTCGACGCTCTCGAACCGATCGACGACTGGACATCGATCCTCCCCACACTCGAGGTTCGACCGATTGCAGTTGGACACACCCCTGGTGCTGCCGGATTCATACTCAGATTTCGTGACGAGAACTCGAGTGACGGCCCCCTCACTGGCGAACAGCATATCCTCGTCACCGGCGATTTCACAACTCGACCGTGTGCCGGGTTTCCGGGCCTCGAGACCACGTATCCGTTCGATATCGACTGTGTGTTGCTAAATGTCTCAAGCGACGATTCGTACACGGCCGCACTTAACGAGTCACTCGAGACAGTGCTCGAGCGTGCGTTCGCCGGTTCACAGGTCGTGATCGCAACGAGCTCGCTCACCGGCGTCCACTACGCGACGCTCCTCGCCCACGTTGCAACAGCACTCGAGCGCGAGTTACCGATTACCATCGTCGGGCAGGCTGCCAAACTGTACAACGCACTCGAGTACGACGAGCCATCAGTCACACCTGTTGAAGTGTTCGAACGACCTTCGGAGGTACTCGAGAACGGTGGTGTGACGATTACAGGCCCGGAGTCGGCGACGACTGGAAGTTCTCGGCGACTGCTCGAAACAATTGGCGACGATCCAGGAGCGCTGTTTCTCCAACTCGCGACAGGAAACGGTGACGGCATCCCGAATACTCAGTGTACGACGCAATCGGTTCGGCTATGCAATCATCCCACACTCGAGACGATCGACGACATCGTCCGCTCACTCGCTCCGACCGAGGTCGTGATCAAACACGCGAGAGGCGATACGCTCAACCGGTTTCAACGCCGCTACGATCGGTGTTTCACCTGGGGGACGAACGACCAGGACGTTCACCGACTCTACGAAGATGGACGCTGGAACGCCCCCGGGTGGATCGCGGACACGACTGCGAGACGGATTCGCAGACGCCACTGGGAGGCGGTACAGGAACAGTCTCTCGAGACTGATACCACGCTGGATAGCAACCGTGGCGAATCGATCAATCTCGAGGCTGAAGGCGTCAACCTCGACGTCCTCGAGGAAACGTTTGCACGGACTGCGGCAGATCCATATGCGTCGACGGACTCCGATGGTGTGACAGCTGACACTGAGACCCTTCCTACAGAAACCGAATCACCTGAAGAAGAGTCGCTTGAGGCGGAGCTCCTCGCTCGACTCGATGCGATCGACGCGAAACTCGAGTGTTCCGAGGACACAGTCAGGGCTCGCGTGTTAAGTGGGGAAGAAGGCGATCACTTTCTGCACCTTCTGGATCCGACGGAACTCGAACCTGGGGAGATTATCGAAATAACGCTCAAGACAGATCCACACAGCGAGTAGCCGAAAAGCGGATCATATCGGAGGGGTTTCCAATCGACTGACCTAGACACCATCCTCACGAAATCGGACTAAATCGACATCGATCGGAAGTGCCTCAAAGTCGTCATCAGCACCGGCGATGAGTGTTGCATCCCTCTCGTGGGCGAGTGCAACGCCATGAGCATCCGCGAACGAAATGTGACCATCCGCCTTCACTTCCGCGGCAAGTCGCCAGTCAGCTCGTTCGATGTGAATTCCCCACCGCTCGAGCGCACGGAGATCGCGATCGGCAGTCCGAAGTGAGTCTGTCGTGGGTTTGTCGTCGACTCCTTCAAAGCGTGCAACCAGATAGAGTACTTCACCAGCGTTGGTCTCTGCCAGCAGCCCTTCGACATCCCCGTCACGAACGTCTCGAAGATACTCTTCGACGACGCTCCGACCTGGCTCGTCGTAGAGATATGCGATGATCGCTTCGGTGTCAAAGACGTACTGGTCGCTCATTCATCCTCCGAGTCAGCCGGTCGGAGTCGGTCAGCACGGGCTTCTTCACGCTGCCGTTCCTCGTGTTTCAGTTCGCGAACCCGCTCGAGCACCTCGCCGCGGTTGCGGTCGGTGTCGGCGTGAATCCCACCTAACTCTTCGAGTGACGGGATTGGTTCGACGATGATCCGCTCGTCTTCCTCGTAAATGAACACCTCGCCAGGGGTGTCAATCCCGAACCTCTCTCGGAGCGTCTTCGGGATCGTTGCCTGTCCCTTCTGCGAGACGCGTACTACCTCTGGGTCTCGAGTACTACTCGACATGTTATGTTGTACTATGGCCTCAGGGTACTACTAACTGTCGGTGAAAACCTCCCGGCTCATCCAATGTCCTCACTCGGGAGAATCTGACTCTGCTGGGGCGCCATCTACCTCGTCAAGGGAAGAAAGATCCATCTGATCGTGGACATCCGGAAACAGATGCTTGAAGAAGGGATCATGCGTCCGGCCAACAGTCAGCGCTGGCTCGAGTGCGTAGATAATCATCATCGCTTCGGTGTCGCGAACGTCAATATCGGTCGCGACCCTTCGTTGGGTCGTCTTTCCTGCAAAGTGAAGCCCTGCACCCCGTAACGCAGCGATGAGCTTCCCGGCACCATACCGATCCATGAAGTACTCGACGTCCTCGTCAACTTCCTGGAGCGCAAGTGCGTGCAGGACCGTCGGCGTGATGACGATGGGGACGTACTGCTCAACGATGATGATCGGATCGGCCGTCAATTGCTGCGGACGTGTCGAGTCATCTCGATCGACGAGACCGAGGTCGACCAGTTGGTCGACGTATTCGTAGGTCGTCGATTTCGATAGCTCGAGACCGTCCATAATCTCCGGCGGCGAAACAGGCCCCCAATAGCAGACGTAGACATACACACGAGCGAGTGCTGGCTGATTGAGGAGCTGAACAACTGTCTCGAGGCGAGGTGCGTTCTGGGCAAGCGCTGCCGGGTCGAGCGTCTCTTCGTCCATGATGTCTGTCGGTGGTGGGTCCAACGCGTCGATTCCACCATCGGGACGAATGCGATCCGTATTGGTCATACTCGTTTGTTCGAAGTCCATGTACTTCAGACTACCGCCGATTCTTCTCACGAGGTCAACTCGAGCTTCCTAACGGAGCTTTGGAGGCGGATGGCAAGCTGAAGCGCTTCCCGCATCTGGATATTGGACTCCCATTCGTCGATAGTTTCGAGGCCCTCACTTCGATCGCTGGACGACAGATCCTCACATCCAATACTCCGGCGAAGTTCTTCGAGTGACTCGATGTCGTACATTTGGGACGAGAAGTTGAGGAACGCCGTCGGCTTCCCAAGCTGTACGATTTCGAAGCGCTTCTGACTCACTGCTAACTGGTTGTGATCTCTGAGACCCATGGTTCAGAGGGAGAATTCTATAACTCCCTCGCCCCTCAGGGAGCAAAAAACACCAGTTACCCCACACTCGAGACGATTGACGCGAAACTCGAGTGTTCCGAGGAGACAATTAGCGCTCGTGTGCTGAGTGGCGGAGAGGATGAGCAGTTTCTCCAACTGCTGGATCCGACAGAACTCGAAGCAGGGGAGGTCATTGAATTATCGATTAAACCAGATTCGCGCAAGGAATGACACCCCCATAACCGCATAGAAGAGCACTTCTGTGTTGAATATAAGGGAGAAATAAGAGTTCGTTCCAAACAGGGACCGCGATCTGACCTACTCAGAAAACAGATCCTGTGCTCGCCGGTAAATCGGCGATTCAAGCCAGTCACGAGTTTCTGCCAGTGTTTCTACCCTGCTCTTTACCTCTCTTTCAGTGAGCCGGTTCCGTTTGACCAATGCTTTCAGCATAGGCTGTCGCACCGGGTATGTTCGATTCCCCCGTACTCCCTCCCGGGGGGTCAAAAAACTATTCCCAGCTGTTACCCTCTGGCGTTACTGGTCTGCTTTACTCTCAAGAACAGCAACGATATCGGATAGATCGAAGAGACGAAGATCATCACGCTCGTCTGCAGCTTCCTCAACCGAGCGTTTGAACCCAGAGCGGCTGAATAGGGCGAGTTCATACGTCGGCTCACCGCCTGTGGTGGGCGTCCAGTCGATGTGCTCCACGTCGTCTTCGAGGTCAGCGAGTACATCGTAACCGAGGGGAGTGCTGGTGAATTTCGCTTCGCCAGCGATCAGCGTTGACTCGTCAGTTGGTGCGACGACATCGACCTCTCGGCCCTTGTACCACCACTGGCTTGGCACCTGTGTGAGCTGGTAGTCTGCATAGAGCGCCGGCACCGCCTGGTGACAGAGTGATTCGAACGTTTCACTGACGAAGTCGGGCAATTCCGGTTCGATGAGATCCGCGTAGGCGTTCTCGCCGTAGAGTTCGTACTGTCCCCCGCGGCCATAGAGATAGCGAAAGTAAAACCGGAACACTGGATCCCGGATCTGGTATCGAGTCCGCTTGCTGCGTGCCGGGTCGGCGAGTGCTGGATGGTGTTTCTCGATGATCTGGAGGGTTTCCAGCCGGTCGAAGTAGTACGACGTGTTGGTGCTCTCGATGCCGGCTCCCTGGGCGATCTCGTTTCGACTGCGGTTCCCGCTGGCCATCGATTCCAGTACGGAGAAATACGTGTTCACCTCGTTGAGCTCCATCTGGAGGACGGTTTCGGGCTCGTCGTGGAGTGGGCCATCCGGGTCACACAACAGCCGCGTGATGTTCTCTCCGAGGCTCTGTGATGGATCGAGAGGGCTGAGATATCGGGGTGTGCCGCCGAAGACGCCATAGACGAACACTCGTTCTTCGGGATCGTACGTCGGCACGAACTCTTGGATGGAACGAAACGGCAGCTGGGTGAGTTCGAGGCGGCCATTCGGTGTCTGGGATACCCGGCCGTAGAGTGGCGCACCGCCATCGAGGACGTGGGTATGAATCATGCCGATTGCAGAGCCTGTGAGTACGAGCGTCGCCTGACTCTCGTCGACAGCAGTATCCCACAGGTGTTGAATGACCGACGGAAGCCCCTCGTTCGATTCAATGAGGTACGGGAATTCGTCGATGACGATGATGGCGTCTCTGTCGGTGAGGTACGTTAAGAGCGGTTCCCATTCCTCTTTGACGGCTGTGATGTCTGGATAGGTCGTCGCTGCTGCCTCGACGAATCGCCTGAGCTGTGTCGTCGCTGTTCCTTGGACTGCCTGATAGTATACGGCATCGTCGCGGTCGGCAATCGATTGGCGGACGAGTTCGCTCTTGCCGATCTGGCGGCGCCCATAGATAATTGCGAGTTCTGCAGCGTCACTCTCATAGAGGGCCTGCAACCGATCGAGTTCATCGATACGATTGACGAACTGGTCCATACTCCCAGTCGTGGTGGGAGATACATACGCGTTCCGAATTTAGGAGCAAGACTATAATAGTCTGAACTATAATAGTTTAAGCTCTAATTTAGCGGGCCAACGATTCGAGCTACCACCCACTAAGGCTCCGGCAGACGTTTCCGAATGTCCCGTCAGTCCCCTTGTGAGCGGGTTTCGTTGGCCTGCTGTTCAAGCCGACGGAGGATCTAAACGCATCCCCGGTTTGCATTCTACTGACATCCTCCGACCAACCAACCAACCTAAACAGGGACTAGTTCTCCGGATCAACTGGGCCTTTGTATTTTGAGCGTATCTTTTCTCCATCCCGCCACTGCCAGTAGTAGTAGCGGTTGTCGTTAATCTCCTTCACTGTGATTGTCGCCTTCGAGGGGACGCCATCTGGACGGTCCTCTGATCGCTCTTCAATCTGGTTGTTCTCTTCGTTTTCCGCTAGTCGTGCTTCTCGCTCATGGTATTCCGCGAGCTCCTCGGTATACCTGGCGACGTGCCGAAGGAGTTCAGGCGAGTAGTCGTTGAGTGTATCGACGACATCGGCGGGAAGTTCCTGTGGAGGTGACGGTGGCTCGTAGGACATGTAACTCAATCCACGTTAACCAACAAGGGCGTTACTACCGTAGGATTGTTGGTTAAGTCTGTGTGAGACGGCTCTCGTTCGACTCTCGCCTCTGGTGTAACACTACTCGAAACTCGTTTAAATACATGTTTCGTGCTGTGTCACAACGCGCTGCGACGAATCGAACTTGAAGTCCTCGCCACCATCGAACGTGGCGATACAATCTCGAAGCTCGCGACAAAGCTTGACCACAGCAAGAGTTACCTCTCCCGTGCTGTCGGAGATCTCGTCGAGAAGAGACTGGTCTACACGGGACGTGACGGCCGTCGGAAATGCGTTGTTCCCTCGGATTCCCGGGCAGTTGAAATATTTCAGGATCTCGTCCGCCAGCACTCTCACATCGACTTTCCCGAGTTGTTGACGGGCAAAGCTCTCGAGGTACTGTATTACCCGCAGAGGAAGTCAACAAAGAGGTTTGAGAAGAACTCAAGTTAACTGCCGCGGAGCAACCGCTTCATGCGATTACGGACAGATCGCTCATCTACAAGTTGATCGCGAGTGTTCTCCAGTTCTTCCTCTCGCTGATCAAGGAGCGTACGCAGCTCGTCACGTTCTGCAGTGAGCATTTCGAGTTGCTCACGTTGCTCAGCGATGGCCCCCTCGAGTTCATCGACTCGTTGCTCGAGCAGTCGGTTTTTCTCCTCGAGGTAGGTCTGCTCAGGCCTCGAAGCATCGTTCTGGATATGGCCCTCGAACGGAGAGTCAACTCCAATTTCCGTCGTCTCTCCTGAGCCGACTGCTGACGGATCGTAGAACTCGTCCGTTGCACCGATAGCCCGTTCGATCGTTTTCTCACCATACGTCGACCCATCCGCATAGTGAACCTCGTCCCACTTTTCGCGGATCAATCCTGACTGTCGAAACAGATGGTCTATCCGTGTGCGATCCCCGCCCGTCCAGAACGCAAGCAAACAACACAGCGCCATATCGGCTTCCGACTGGCTGTCGTAGCCAGCTGTTGATCCTCGCCACAGTCGATCAAACTTCTCCCCGTTGCTCGCAGACCGTGCTTTCTCGAGGAGGTCCTCATCCTCGAGTTCCAGTGATTGATCAAGAGTCCCTGTGTTCGGCGGATCGGCATCAGCAGCGTCAGCCCCGTCACTCACCTGGGATGCGATGAATTCCTCGTGAACCTCCTCGAGTGCCTCCTGGCGCTCGTTGATCGACGTCGGTGTTCCGTCGACGTGGTCTGCGGTCACCGTAAAGAAGCGAGCTTGATCGTACATCTCGATCGAGCCATGTCGGTTCCGACCATCGGGAAGATCCCCCTCGATGAGTACGTGATACCCCGTTCCCGACGGCGAGACCTCGGTGAACGAATCTAGCTGTTCGATGATTGACGGCGCCGGCTCGAGTGGCTCGCCTGTCTCAGGATCGCGGCAGTCATCCAGATCGACGCCGACCAGTGGATCCGTCGCCGTGAATACGAAACCGATCCCATCGGCTGCACCAGTAGCTGCGTACTCGAGTGCCTGTTCGAGAGTAGTCCACGTCCGATCATCTGTAGTCGAGGCAAAGCTCTCAGTCGCAGGATCCACTGGTACCTTTGTCGCCTTTCCATCGCGGTCCTCTGTTCGCCAGCAAATCCACTGTGTTCGCTCGGCGAGTGTGTCCGGTAATGCTTCGATATCGATTATAGGTGCTGTCTGATCACTCATGGTCGACCTCCATCGATGATGACTCTCCATCCCTGACGGAGTCGAAAAACTCGAGGCTCCGAACTGATGCTTTATTTCGAACCCCCTGACCGACGGGGTGACCTCCCTCTATACTAGTCGGTTTTGGCCTCGAGGTTACCCGGACATCCGCCGCAGTCTTGCGGTTTTTATCTGGACACCCCTGTCCAGGCATTTTTCTACTCTTCAAAATGCCTGGACGACGACTGTTACAGATAACGTCCAACCAGATCATGCGTATGGATACCATGATTTATTCGAGGAAGGTCCGACCATAGGCAGACAGCGTGATACCAGTATAGTGGCGCACACGCTTGCCGTCACGTGTCGGGCGGTACTCGTCGTACGAAACATACTCGTTCAGCTTCCGGCCGAACCAGGATTTCGCGTACGCCTCTTGGCCGTGTGTGTCTGCCCACGCTTCGTAGGCGTTGTAGAGTTCGTCTTTTGCGATCTCGGCATGTTCCTGTTCAACGAGACAGTCCTCGACAAACGTTCCGAAATCCACGTCTTGTGGTCTATCTGACGGTTTGCTTTCGGATAGGTTCTCTGAAGGGTCAGGAGTGGGTGGTCCACATTCAGATTCTGAGTGAAAAGTCGAGACGGACTCATTGGACTGCTCCTGTTCAGCGAAACTGAGAAAGGGGTCAGTGGCTAGCGAGTCCAGTTCTTCGACAAGACCATCAAGGGAGTGTAGCTGTCCATCACGATAGACCCGTAGTGCGTCGGTATCCCTGTCGAGCACAGCAATCACATATGGCGCGAGAGGTTCATCCGATTTCGACGTGACTGCATCAGGGACGAATGGTTCACGGATCGCCACCCACTCTTGTTCGAACGCCGATCTACTCTCGTAGCGATGGCGTTTGATCGGCTCGTAGACAACGTACTCATCGGCAGTTCTGTCATAGCTGTACACGGCAGGAACATCACTTCGTGAGAGCGAGTCCAACGACGAAACGGTCGCGAATTCAGTTCCCGTTCCGTCGCTTAGACGGTACTCTCCTTCTTGCCGAGTCCACACAGAGCGTCTCGAGTCACCAGTCGCTGGTCGAACTGCAGTCACGCCGTCCCGAGCGTTCGCACCGCCATTGAACGTGACGTGCGAGTCAGACGTGTATAATCGGACGTCGCCGGACTCGAGTTCGTTGACTGGTGAAGAAAGGATATCCTCAAGACGAGCAGCAGCCTGCAGTTCGTCATCACTGTCTTCAGAGGTGGCAACGACGAACAGAGGGACGTGACCAGCATCTCGAGCCCGCTGGAAGTTTCGAAGGATCTTCACCGGTTTGTCGACCGTCGTTGACTCGACCTCAATATCGAAGATGTGCTCGCAGTCGGGATGAACCGCTCTTCCATCCGGTTTCTCGCTTCCATCCTGTGTGAAGACCGTGACATCGAAGCCCTGCCGAGAGAGTTCCCGCTCGACGACGAACAACAACTCATCGTGAAGATCACTTCCCGAAGATCGGACATCACCCGTATCTGGTTTGGTCACCGCTTGGCCCTCGCCGGTCAATCGAACGACGATCTCGCCGTGTTCCTGATCGAGCGTTACCTCAAGCAATCGTGAACGGCCCCGTATTTCTCCAAGCTCTTCGATCGACGGTGGTGACGCATCGGCGGCCTCGAATTGTGTTTGAAGTACCTGATCGACCGGCTGAACAGGAACCCATCCGTTCTCTTCACGAGTATCTTGTCGGAGTTGGATCGTCCGAACTGCGTTTGCGAGGGCAATATCGATATCCATAGACGCTAATTCGAACGTCTCGCGAACGGTATCCGGAGTCCGACTCGTTGGAGGGGACTCAGAGACAGTACCGTACTCGGTCTCTGCTCGCTCGTGAATCCGCTCGAGTGCGTTCTGGAATGCCTGTTCCTCGCAGTCAGTGAGCGGCTCATCACTCTCGGGGTGTCCTGGCGGAATCGGTAGCGGAGCCAGACTGAACGGCTCTGGGCCAGTCTCGCCGAATGTTGGACTCGATAAGCGAACGATCCACTCCCCACGTGGAAGTGACCGGATCCGATTGGCGAACTCGACGGGGTCCATGTCTTCGTGGGCCATCACCTTCGCAATCTCATTGTCGACGGCGATCTTGCCGATAATCGGACTCCCCACGTCGTTCAGAACGTTCAGGTAGACTTCACGGCCACCCTTGACATCGAGTTGCTCGGGGAACTGCAGTGAAAGACCAACTGAGAGCCGGAAGCTTCGCCCTTTCTCCAAGAGCGTGTTCATCACGTCAGAAACAGCCAGACTCGAGGCCTCGTCGATGAGCAGGTTGATCACGTAGTCGTCCGGCTTCTGTTGAATATCGTCACCACGCTCTCTCAGCGCGTTGTAGAGCTCCGTCAAAATCACACCCGTCATCGCCTTCGCCGAGTCATCTCGAAGTCCACTGAGGTCGAACAGGATTACCGTGCGATCGTCGAGGACGTCGCGGAAGTCGAACTGTGGCTCAGTGTTATTGAACACTCGCCGGAGATGCTCGTCCTGGGAAATGTAGTCCAGACGGTTACTGACGCCACCCATTACGGTCGCAAATGTGTTCGGATCGAGCTGGAGTTGCCGGTCAATCCGCCGCTGTACCTGTGGATGACTCGAGTGTGGCGCAGCACCTTCCTCTGGCTCTGGTGGTCCGGCACGCCAGAGTTGATCGACAATGTACTCGAGTTGATCGTGAGCGAAGTAGTCGACACTCTCACGGTAGCGGCCGTTCTCACGGCCATGTTCGTCGTCGTAGAGCGTTTTGATGAGATACTTGATGAGCGTTGGCGCGACGACTGCCCGCTCGTAGCGCTCTACACCCATCACCATCTTCAGAATTTCCTCGTAGTGATCGGCCTTGTTCTGGACCGCGTCGACGCGTCGAACCCCGTTCTCGAGCTGTCTCTCGATGTTGAAGAACGCGAATCCAGGCAGTACCTCGGGAATCGGGAAATGGACGACGTTCTCCTCGAGGTCGTCGACACCGAATCGACGAGCGTGGGCTCGCATGTAGTCCTCACAGAGGCCATCACCCTTTGCGTCGATCAGGATGATCGGGCCGTCAGTCTGCTCGTAGAGTGAGAGCTTGTCGTTGGTCAGCGATTTCGACTTCCCGCCGCCGGTCGTTGCTGCACGGACGTAGTGAGTCGGAAGCAACGACGGCGGGATACGGACTGGCTCCTCTTCCGGCTCGCCGTTCTCATCGATCGCATACCCGATTGTCATGCCCTCTCGGAACTCGTCCATGAGATCCGGATGCGGCCGTGGGAGCGGATTCCGAGAGCGTTGCTCGGAA
Source organism: Natrialba hulunbeirensis JCM 10989 (assembly GCF_000337575.1). Classification (GTDB taxonomy): domain Archaea; phylum Halobacteriota; class Halobacteria; order Halobacteriales; family Natrialbaceae; genus Natrialba; species Natrialba hulunbeirensis. The sequence goes on from NZ_AOIM01000002.1 coordinate 65,064, forward strand.
CGTGTCCCTCGGCTTCCTTCGACCGTCAGATCTTGGGACGATGGGACAACAGTGAGGTTCGCAAGTTCATCAGCGTTCAACACGAGGTCTGGTCTACATTTCCCCCGACCAGTGGCCAGTTCTCCATCGAGCATGTTTTCGAGGACCGCTCGAGCACGTTTTCGCTTCGTTCGATTCAACACGCCCTTCGATCGGAGTCGGTGCCCCTCGAGTTCGTAGAACGGGCCATCCAAGGCGTTCAGCGATTGAGCGAGTTGATCAAGTTGGGTTTCGAGATCGTTGTTCGCCTTACCGGTCTCAGTAGGTGGAAGTGCGACTGCTCTAGCATTGACGGTGAAGGTTCGTTTTGAGTGTTTAGCTTCGATCCGGTCGATCCGGTTTTGGGCTTCAGTTCCGATATTCCGCTGTTGGTCCTCTGGGTCAATCTCGCCAATCTCGAACAACGGACCGATGTAGCGCTGCCCGAACGTATCTCGTCCGTCTCGAAGGTCTTCGATTCGCAACTTTGCATCGGCGTCCCACTCGGGTTTGCGTTGCCAGACTACCTGGAACGCAATCGGATACTCGAGTTCGGTGAGGTGATCGATCAACGTCGCGAGTGGGGGCTGCTCAGTATCGTACTCGGTTGGATCCGGATCCCGGTTCGCGAACGGTTTGATCGTCGTCATCCAGTCGCGTTTGCGCTCGGCCCGGCCGTGCCACTGGACACCGATTGGTTCGATTTCCTCGAGTGATGGTCGGGTGAAGGTGGTCGCGGACTCTGAAGTGGGCGACGCTCCTTCATTAAGCGCTGAATCCGCGTCTTTAGTAGACTCGTCGGAGGTGTACTCGAGGACCGATTCATCATCAAATTCAGCGTCGACAGCATCGGTCTCGGGGTCAGTGAACTCAGACCCGTCGCCGGTCGAACGACCACCGTCAGTTCTCTCGACTGCGTCTTGCTCGTGGTCTACCTGTTCATCAGTGTCCGGAGACTCCAGCAGCCTTCTATCCTCAGATTGCTCGTCATACTCGTCCTGCGTGTACTCAACTGGTTGGACGAGTTTTCGCTCGAGTTCCATCTCACACCGAGCGACATCGAACGTTTGCGGGTAGATCGTCTTGAGCTGTTTCCCGAGCGTCTCGAGATGGGCTGGTTGGTCAACACCGTAGTAGAACTCGACTGGCTCGTCTTCCCCTTCGCTGACCGCGAGGAATTCGAACGTCGGCGGAGTAGTATCAGCAAACGGATTTAGTCTGTCCGACAACCCCCGTACATTTGGGTTCGTTAGTTTGTGGAGGCTCTCGAGTGCGGCTGGAATCTCTGCGGTATGAAGTTCTTCAGAGGTTGGGGTCACTCGGATATATTCACTCATCGGAGTGGTTACCTCCATCAGTCCACGTTAGCACCTCGTTGCCTGTCTCTCGCTGCTCTTCGGGGCCTGTCTCGTCTGGTCGCGTGTCCTCTTCGGGTTGTCGTCCAACTTCTTCAGAGACTCCGGGCAGCTCTGTTCGAGATTGCGCTTTGGCGTCGAAGTCGATCACGTCCGTCTCCTTCTCAAGTGCGTGGACCTCGATACCCCGCCAGTCACCGTCGACACCGACGAGCGCTTCCGAATACCCGATGTCCTCACTTCCCGGGACAGCGTCCTGGACGAACCGCATCTGCGCCGAGTTCAGCCCGAACTCGTTGGCCCAGTGCTGGTCCATCCCATCGAGATGGTGGAATTGCTTGATCGCACACTGATCGAGGATCGCCTCGGACTCAGTGTGCTGGAAGAACTCATCGACAGTCTGGGTTATCATCCGAATGGAGAGATCGTGATGACGGTGGTGACGGAACACGATCTCGAGGTACTCGAGACTCGCTGCATCCTGCATCAAGTATCGAGCCTCGTCAATGACGAACACGACTTCCTTATCCGTCTCTTTCGCTCGCTCGTAGACTAACGTGATCAACAGCTGCATGATGAGACTCGTGCTGCCCCCGAGACTGCCCTCCTGTTGGGCCAGGTCAAGGTAGATCACCTTCTCGTCGCGAAGGTCGAACTCGGTTGGTCGCCCAAGATTTTCGTAGCGACCGTCCGCTGCAAAGGATCGTAACTGGTCAATCAGCCACGTTGCATCCGACTCGATCTTTCGAGCTTCCTCGTCTGTCCGAACGACGAACCCCTCCGGATTGTTGACCATCTCCTCGAGGATATCGAGGACATCTCGCATCGTCGGACTTTGGTTGTCATGTGTCGCGATGTCGTCTGTGATTCCCTTTCGAACGTACGCTTCTTCGATGGCCGTCTCGAGTGTCGTTCGTTTATCGCCGAGTTGGATGCCACGAAGGGCGAAGTAGTTCGAGAGGAAGCTCATCACACTGTCGAGCTTTTCTCGGTACGGGCTCGCGTCCTCACCCATCGCTCGCTGGATCCGTTCGGGAGTTGGCTTGATCTCGAGTGGGTTCAGTCCCATATCGCCACCGACCGTAATTCGCGTTCCACCGAGGGCTTCGGCGACGCCAGCCCAGTTGTTCAGTGGCTCGAGGATGATCCCGATTCGATCCTCACTCTGTTCGATCGAGCGGATGAAGTTCTGTTTCGCGCCAAACGACTTTCCGGAGCCGGGATCACCGATGGTGAACATTGCGTACCCGTTTTCGCGAGCGAACGGATCGATCACGACGGGACTTTCGTTCTTCCAGTGGGTTCCAAACTCCACACCACCGTCCTCGAGAATCGTTGCGTTATGCGGTGACGCGAGTAACGCGCCAACGGCGCCACCGAGTGAGATTGCTTCGCGGCCAAACGGATTCGAACCGATCGGTGCCGCGGCCTGGAGCGCAAGATCCTGCTTACAGATCCCTGTCTTCGGTGAGAGGCCAGCGGGTTGCTCACGAAGCCGGCTCCGGATTGTTCGAACAGTCTCTCGAAGTTCGTCTCTCGTATCCGCTCGGACAGTGACGAACATCCCCTGATCGAACACACGGCTGCCGTTCTCGACCGCCTTGTACGTCGACACCGCCTCGTTGGCCCGCTCCTGCAGGTACGCACCACGAACGCTCTGCTCGAGGTCAGCGTCAACCTGAAGATCGTCCGCGACCCGCTGGAGTTCGTCACGAGCTTTCTGCTGATTCTTCGGTGTGATATGGACGGTGAGATCGAACTCGATGTCGGTCAGTTCGAACAGTTCGTTCAGATAGCCGTCTTTGGGATAGTCGGGATAGTCAGCAATGTACAGCGTGGACGTCCACTGCTCACCGACCTGCGCAGTTCGGGTTTCCCACGTGATCGCCGATGGAGCAACAGCGCTCTTGTGCCGTTCAGCAATATCTTCGAGGAGTGTTCCTTCGACATCACCGGCTTCGAGTGTCTCCTCATCCAGGAGGTCTGAGAGGTCGACTTCCTCCTCGTCGTCGTTCGATCGTCCCCGATAGGCCTTCACGCCAACACCGAGGAGAACAGCAACCAGAACCAGCCCTGCAACGATGTGAGTCGGCTCAAGTGACGCGAGATACTGCTCGAGATCGGCGACAGAGACGTCGACAACGGTGATTGAACTACTCATCGTCATCCCTCCGTTGGTGACCGATAACAGGCTGTTCGCGAACGGCGTTGCTCGCGTCGTCGTAATCGTGCTCTTCGCCGTTCCAGAAATCCATCGCAAGGACAAACAACTCGACCGTACTCAGGCGACGAGCCGACCATCCGGGTGCCTTCTGGACCAGTTCGGTCTGGACAGCCCGACAGCGACGGTCGAGTTTATCGAACATCTTGGCGCGAACTTCCGCATCGTTCAGATCCTCACGGCGGGTGACGAAGGGGTTGAACAGAAACCCAACGACTGGTAACGCAGTCAGTTTCTCAGCAGGTGACTGTTCGTCACGATATCGATTGTAGACCTCGAGTGGGTTGACCTGAACGCCGATGAAGTATCGAATCTGCTGAGCACCGTCGAGATCACGAGGACGTTGCTCGCGGTATTCTGCTAGTAATTCCTCAAAAATTGGGTTCTCAGAAACGTCTTCGTCCTCGAGTCGCTCATCGATCTGCGTGATCAGGTCCTCAACGGGGAACGACCGAGTCGTCGCATGGAACTTCAGGTTGTAATCGAGTTCTTTGTTCGCGAACTCGGCGGCGACGTCCTGAACATGGGCCCAGTCGCCGCTCATCGCGAAGTCCATATTCCCCGGGTCAATCTCGAGGAACGCCTCCATTGTCCCGTCGGTACGTTGAACGGTCCTTGCACCGGGCCACGCTCGCTTAATATTGGTTAGATCCTGCGTTCGCTCGTCCGGTGCGAAAGGTGTGTAGTTGACCAGTCCACCTTCGTTCTTCGTCGAATTTGAGTGATCGTGGCCGTGTTCGTCCTTTTCGGGGACACTGTATGTCACCCGAGGGCGTTTGCAGTAGTGGCGATAGACATCGATGAGCCACGTTGCAGCCGACAGATGCGACGGACTGGCATAGACGGAGGCCACACCGAGAACGACACCAACCAGTACGAGCGGGAAAACAAGTGCGTCGATGCCGCTGAAGCCGCCAATGAGTAATCCCGCAATCGGGAATCCGAGGAGGACATAGACATCACCCTCGTCGACGTTGACGATCGGAACGCGATTCTCTTCACCCAGTTCGTCCATAATCCGTCGGGAAGCTGCTTCTCGGTCTGCCATGGTTAGTAGTATCCAGGATCGTTCTCTGTACGTCGATACTGTGGAACCCCTCGCTGACCGTAGGCGTCCGTCACGACGTTATCGTGAGCTGTTCCACCGTTTCCACCTGAACTCGAGTGGTCGCTACTCGAGTGACGAGTTGGGGCATGATGCCGGCTGTTAATCTGCTGGCCAGCGACTTGCCAGGCGGCTGCTTTCGGTCCCCAGCGAGCGGCCGTCGCAGCTGCAAGCGGCCCAGCCACTTTCGCAGCACCGATCGTCGCACCCACCGTGACCGCGCCTTTCGTGGCGCCTCCAATGGCCTTCGCCGTCAGCGGACTCGCATAAGCGAAGAGCTTCCAAATCAAGATGAGTGCGAATACTGGAAGCGATGCTCCGATGAGATAGCTCAGGAAGGAACTGTCCGGTGCAAGTGAGGATTCTGCCCCGGTACCAAAGAGAAGGTCATATCCACGGAAGAGGATCGCAACCGGAAGTGGCATAATCGCCAGTGGAACGAATTTGATGGCGATCTGCTTCCCGATACGAGAGACGACAGGAAGATACCCGTACGCAACTGCGATCGCAATCGGCATCGTGTACAAATAGATGTACAAGAGGATCTCTCGGATGAAAAACAGCGCCTGTAAGATCCACATCGCAATACCACCGATCGCGGCCATCAACAACGCCAGAGCGGGATTAGAGATGGAAACCTCAAGGAAAGATATCAAAGCCTCTCTGAGCGCATCGAAGTCGGGTACTAAAGCAATAGTAAAACCATTAACGAGGAATAAGATAAGAACCGCAATCCAGTACCAGGTCACGATCAAGAAAGCTCCGGTCCACGCAGAACGCCGAGCCTTTCGAGCTCCATAGACGCCTCCAAAATCAAAAATGCGGATAGTATGATGCCCTTGGACGAATATCAGTAAGAGAAGGAGGGAAAGGAGCATAATCTCACCGGTGACAAGTGCATTATGGAGGCCTACCCAAGGGTCATTTGTTGGGGTTCCAAAGACGAAGTTCCCAGACGTTTCAGGTACTGGTGTTCCGAACACTGACTCAGTGAAATCGTGGTACCCCTCAACAACACCCTCCTGAAACCACTCAATTATCGTCTCAATAATATCTTCGAACCATCGGCGGCCGAATTCTAGGAGGGAACTCATGAGTTTACCTCAATTTCGATTGTACAGTCATTCAACTCCTCACCTGTGAACGATACGCCATATTCCTTGGAGGGAGAGTTTTCTTGGACAACAGTCTCAAGAATTACTCGAAACGCTCCTTCTTCAGTCTCTGGAGAACATGAGGCATTCTCTCCCGATGCAGAGAAGGGCATCAGCTGACTATAGAGGATGATTCCTTCACCGGGTGGAAGCTCTATGCTGTCGGCTTCTCTACGGATACTGCTCTCTTCATCGTAGATACCACTCCCATCATACTCATCTGGAGTTGGTCTGGGTGCATCTCCGGAAAAAGTAAGCCTAACAGCTTCATCCGGACCAGTACCCAAATTCTCGACCGAAATTATCGTTTCCGTTCGGATATCGATATCACTCGCACCCTCGAACATCTCATCCGGGTGGTTTCGAGCGAGGCGGAGATCGGTGATACGAACATCTGGCTTGATTGTCACTGACTGCGTTGTCTGTTCGTCACCTCCCTCAAGTGCGACGACATCGTAGTCACCGGGTTCGTATTCGGTCCCGATTTCGATTGTCTCACGATCAACACCGGCTGCAATGGACCGCTCAGCGAACGACTCACCGTTTGGATCGATCACGTTCACCTGCTCGACCGACGAGTTCTCCGTGAACTCGAGTACGAGTTCGGTTCCCTCGACGAAGATGTCCTCAAAGAGTTCGTCATCATCGAGGTCAGGGACACCATTTTCTGAGCCACCATTCTCGGAGCCACTGAGGCAACCACTCACGGCGACAGCTGCGCCGGTCACGATTCCACTAAGGACTGTACGTCGGGTAGTGTGCTTTTGTTGAGTCATGGATTGTATTCATCTGGTGTTCGGAGGAACGAGCCGAGTTTCAGACCTGCATACAGCGCGACCAAGAACGGAATTGAGAGCCAGAAGACATCGACAAAGAGTGTGAACCAGCCACTGGCCGTCGCCAGTGGATGCCACGAGACACTCGCCGTATCTCCGACGTAAGCAGGGTCGTGTGTTCGCCACGAGCCAGGATGGTATGTTGCGGTGTGGATCCCTGGTTGGGAGATGGTGACTGTCGCACGACCAGCCGAATCCGTCTGAACATATTCGTCGGCAATCGCGATGTAGCCATCACGTGTGTCGATACCGATCGGTGCAAATCGACTGTTGCTCTGGAGTGCGATCGGATCACCGGTCTTGGCATCACGAAGTTCAAGCTCGACCGTTACTGCAGACTCGTTTTGCTCGAGAATCTCCACTGAGAGATTACTCTCTCGGATTTCGCGCTCTGTTCCACCGTCCGGTTCGATGAGTGTGGCAGTCGTGCCTCGAACGATGCCTTGAACCTCGAGATGGTCACGATCAACCGCATCGTGACGAATTGCAAGGCCAGAGGAGCGAGTATATGGCACCTCAACGACGTCGATTTCGACGTTCTCGTGGATGGTTGCGTTTGGTGAGGAACTTTCTGTTCCCCACACCTCTGCAATATCTGGCCCATCACGAATAGGATCTGCACGGGGCCCAATATCTGACGGGTACGCTCGCACGTACACTGGCAGCGCGTCAGAGTGGGCTACATCCTCGTCAGTTGCCGACGATTCAACGAGTCGATCCCAATCCGTATCCCGAGCGGTGTAATAACGCCAATTCCCGCGAACAACAGCATCACCGTCTTCGGACAGTATGTATCCGTGCCACGGCTGTGCCTGATAGATCGCGACACCAGCACTGCCATCGGGATACTCTGCGTAGTAGACCACCGCAGTCAGATCGTAGACGTGGACCTCGAGGTCACTCGAGACGGTTAGCTCGTCGATTTCGAGTTCAGTTCGTGTTTCAGTCTGATTTCCGACTCGCTCTGTTATTTCACGCTCAAGTCGGACCTCGATATCTGCCTCGAATGTGAGCGTCGACGGACCACTCCCTCCGAGATGATACTCGAGTGTGGGTGTGTGCTGGCCTTCCTGAGCAACGACCACGTCATCATCCTGTTTCAGTCGAACTTCATCGAGTTCGTGTTCGAGAAGGGACCACTCGGTGGTTCGGTTACCATCGACGTTTCCATCCGGAACGCGAACTCGATAATCGACGAGTCCTCGAAATTCTCCATCAGGAGCGACGTATAGCGGTGTCTCGTTTTCGTCTTTGTGAACGATCGTGGACGGTTGAACAGCAAACGCGGTTGCATGAGCGTCCGCGATTGCGAGTGAGTCCTCCGTCTCGGCGGACGCTGGGTACACGGACGTGTCACTACCACCGGACTCGAGTGACTCGAAGTCGTATGCAGTCCAGGTTTCCGCTGTATCTGGGGGCTCTGCAAACGTGATATCGGTGCAGTTTCCAAGCGCGTGAAGGTCAGTGCGGTTCTCTCCGTAGCGGTCGTAGTACTCCTCGTCACTGAGACACTCGTTTGGTTCCTTTGACCACAACGTGGCTGTCTCGTTTTCGCCAAGACCGCTATCGTCGGTCCCGGGTCGTGGAGGATGGTCGCCACTCACGAGACCAACAGCGGCGATGAGACTACCGAGGGCCAGGACAATCCCGCAGGTGAGGGCTAACTGACGCATTCGAGGGTCGTGTAGATGGGCGTGTTTAGCCTAGTGATGATGTTACCACGGGACCAGATCAACGCACTCCGCGAGTGGAAGTCCCATCGTCGAACCGGCGACTGTGTAGAGAGGACCGAGTACCAGCAGGATCACTGCTGATTTCATCGCGGTTCGTTTGTGCTGTTTCAGCCCCTTCTTCTGTTCAGGGTTCACCGTGAACATTTCGGCAAGTGAATCCGCCTGCCAAACAACGACCAGCCCGATAATTCCGAGTGCCGTCGTGATCTGGAAGAACCCCGAAATCATACTCGGGAGTTGTTCTGCTTCACAAACAACGCCGTCCTGTGCAGCGACCGGTTTGATTGCGGTGATACTGATCAAGACCAGTACAAGGGTAAACTGGCGAACGAGACGCCATTGAATACGATCGAAGGTAGGTTTCGTTCCGGTTGAATCCGTGTTGCTATGCGGGTTAGTAATCATCGTTGCTTACGTTGAGAGGGTGTTGAATGTAACTCTGTTAGTCTGTTCTTGGCGGCTACGTTGAAGCCGCACTACTCTCTACGAGACGTTCTAAATCATCAATCCGATTCGTTTGTTTGAGGATTTCATCGAGTTCGTAGCCTTGTTCTTCTGCCCGCTTGAACAAGTCGCGAAGCTCATGTGGATCGATATCACGAACTCGCATCTCTTCTTTGAGTGCCTGCCGAAAGAGGGCTGACGCGTTAATGTGGTCGTTCCATTTGAGGAACAACTCGTCAATCTCTTCGAGCGTTATTGACCGTGATTGCATATGGCATCTGGAGGGATGATGATGAGTGAATCACGATACCTCACCACCCAGTATAGATTCAGCATACATAAAATTTCCTAATGGTGTGATGAATCAGAATGAGTATCAAGTCCCACATTGATGGTAACAGGTTTGGGAAAGTAACTATCGGAAACCGGCACACTACTCGTTCATTCGTTCTATGAGGAAGTCACACCCACCACCCATTCATTCGTTTTATAGGGATACCACCCACCACTCGTTCATTCGTTTCACAGACACGCTGACTAGATAAGAGACACACCACCTGTTCAATCGTTTTGGCAGAGGGAGTGAGAGATACCCACCACCTGTTCATTCGTTCAAACTGAATGATGGGGCCACCACCGATTCAAACGTTTTGGAATGGTCGTGTCGTGATCAACGCGTAATTCACCCACCACCGATTCGTTCGTTCCAGCGACACGGAACAGAATGAGGTAGGACACACCACCCGTTCAAACGTTATTGATTGTTCCAGAGGGAGAGAGACACCACCCATTCAATCGTTCTGGTGAAATAGCTCCAAGAGTCGATATCAAACCTAAAGAGATATATTTAGCAAATAGAGAGGCTGTAATTCAGGAAATCAAAGGATAGAGCGTTACGAATAGGTTAGAAGAACCGAGACCGGAACTAGACACCCCACCCATTCAAACGTTTTCCGTGCTACTGCAATACGGATATGGTTTTGACGCTATCACTATAAAACTAGGCCTGTTCCAAAACCGATTCGCAGTACTTCAGAAGCCTAGGGGCACTCTCGTAGGGATTAACGATTGAATCAGTGGTGTGTGTGTGTGTTCAGGAACGAATGAAACGCTGGAATCGTTTGTAACGATTGCGCCTATGGTTTTATGTGGGTGAAATACAATCACTCTGTAATGGCACTCTTCGAGCGGAGTGAGGAAATCTTCGACAATGAGAACGTTCTTCACGACGATTATCAACCTCAGTCCCTCGAAGAGCGTGACAGCGAAATCGAGCAGTTCACGGGTTATCTACAACCCGTGATCAATGGTGCACAGCCACGGAATATCTTTCTCTATGGGAAAACTGGCGTCGGCAAGACAGCCGCAACGAAGTATCTCTTGCACCATCTTGAGGAGGACTCTGAGCAGTACGACGATGTCACGATCACGACCGTCTATCTCAACTGCGAAGATCTTACGAGTAGCTACCGTGTCGCTGTTGCCCTTGTGAATAAGTTGCGTGACCCCGAGGAACAGATTAGTCGAACCGGGTATCCGTTGAATGCCGTCTACGAAATGCTGTGGGACAAACTCGACGAACTCGGTGGAACGATCCTTATCGTTCTCGACGAGGTCGACTACATCGGTGACGATGATTCAATCCTCTACCAGCTCCCACGTGCTCGGAGCAATGGCAAGATCGAAAACTCCCGTGTCGGGATCATCGGAATTAGTAACGACTTCAAATATCGCGAGAAGCTCGACCCGCGTGTCGAAGACACGCTCTGTGAACGCGAACTTCACTTCCCGCCGTATGATGCCACCGACCTACAGAATATCCTCTCAAAGCGCGCCAATCATGCGTTCAAAGGCGATGTGCTCGACGGCGATGTCGTTCCGTTGTGTGCGGCGTTCGCGGCTCAAGACAAGGGCAGTGCACGCCAGGCGCTCGACCTCCTTCTCGAGGCCGGCGATCTCGCACGGCGGGAAAGCGACCCAGTCGTGACGGAGAATCACGTTCGTGATGCCAAACAACTCCTCGAGAAACAACGCATCGAAGAGTCGATGAAAGAACTCACGTCCCATGGACACCTGACGCTATTGGCTGTTGTCGCGTCGACGGTCGCAGACCCAGAGGCACCACTGCAGAAGCAAACGATCTACGAGCAGTATCAGGACCTTGCCAAAGCGACCGATCGGGACGTACTCGGTGGTCGAGCGTTTCACAATCATCTCGCTGAACTCTCGATGCTCGGGATTCTCGACCGTGCGAAACGCAACGAAGGTCGTGCTGGTGGAATCTATTACGAGTACGAAGTGGACGTACCACTCGAGGCTGCACTTTCGACACTCGAGAACCTACACATGAGCGACGAGCTTGACCTCGACTCGTTACGGCAGAACGCACAAGAAAATGGGCTTCTTTGAACTGTTTGTCATTGTTGAGTTTTGATTTATTGACTCAGATGTATTTCAGGCCGTGGATATGCACTGTTAGTCAGTGTCATGTTCTATTCTTATAGATATTGACAGGGTCGGCATGCTGAATACAGGGAGGTATATGATCTGTGCACGAGAACCTCAAATATGGAGTTGCCTCCTTTTGAATTGGAACGGTGGCTTGATAAATACGAGGCGGACGCCGACTTGATGCTCGCTGAAAGCGGCGTTCGAAGTCTTCCCGCCGATCGATTCGATCTTGAGGTGGGTGAAGTCGGTTACGTCATTCCGACTGACGGATCGCCAGAGTTCCGCGCTGCCATTGCTGAGCGCTACGGACGTGACCCCGAAGAGGTAGTCCTCACTTGTGGAACACAAGAGGCCGACTATCTCACGTTCATGGCACTCTTGAATGAGGGGGATCACAGCGTCGTCGTCTCACCGACTTATCAGTCACTTGCGAGCGTGCCCGCCGCTATCGGCGACGTGACCGAAGTCAGAACCGAACCTCCAAAATGGGAACTTTCCGTCGATGCCATAGCGGAGGCGATACGTCCAGAGACTCGAGTAGTCATCCTAACGAACCCAAGCAATCCGACAGGTAAGTACCTCGGGTCAGAGACGATGCAAGCGTTGTACGACCTCGTAGAGGAGAACGACGCGTACCTCCTCGTTGACGAAGTATACCGAATGCTGTCCGATGATCCATATGCTCCGGCTGCGTCGCTCGGGCAGCGAGCGATTTCGACTGCTGGCGTCTCAAAGTCGTATGGCCTTGCTGGTGCGCGTCTCGGCTGGGTCGTCGCAGATAAGGAACTCGCAGACACAGTGCGGAAATGGAAAGACTACACGACCATTTCGCCGCCGATTCTCGGTCAGCACATTGCTCGACAGGCGCTTGGCGAACAAGAGGCCGATATTCTGCATGCGAACCGTGCCCACGCGAAAGCGAACCGAGAACGCGTCGCCAAGTTTGTTGATCGCTACGACCTCGACTGGTTTGAGCCGACAGGCGTCAACGGCTTTCCAACTGTTCCTGATGGGTTTGAGAACGGAAAGGAGTTCTGTCGGTCGCTGTTCGAAGCCGAGAGCGTCGTCCTCGCACCTGGCGATGTTTTCGGATATCCGAATCGGTTCCGAATAGGCTTCGGTCTCCATACTGACGAGCTTGAGGAAGGTCTTGAGCGGATCGGTCGGCACATCAAAACCCACAGCTGATTTCTTTCGCCCATACTATACTCGACCTACACGCTGTATACCTTGCCCGCCAACAGAACCCGAAGTTCTCGATTTACTACCACTGATCTATTAGGTTAGGAGTTTGCTTGTACCGACGATCACGTCGACCCCGATGTCGATGGCTGCCTCATCGATGTCGAAGTACGCCATATGGTGACCGGCAGGATTGCTCGCACCGATTCCAAGGTATGTTGCTGTGCCACCCTGTTCTTGGACGCGTCGGATGAGATACGAGGCGTCTTCACTGCCGCCAAACTCTTTCGTGACGATCTCATCTACTGCATCGATTCCGTTCGCCGCTGTTTCGACACGTGCAGTCAGATCGTCATCGTTTTCGAACGTCGTTGTCTTCCCGTAGAGACTCGTTTCGTAGCCGACGTCGTGCATCGTCGCCGCACCATCAATTACCTCGCGTGCACGCTTGAGCATGTATTCGTTGGCGTCGTGGGTTCCACCACGAACTTCGACGCGCATCGTTGCTTCCTCGCAGATGACGTTCTGTGCGTTGTCAGCGCTTACACGGCCGACGTTGATCCGAGTTCGTTCGTGACCGTGCCGTGCAATGCCGTACAGATTTCCGATCGCCGCTGTCGCGGCCTGAAGCGCGTTCTGCCCGGCGTTCGGCTCGCGACCCGCATGTGCCGGTTTCCCCTCGAACGTCACGTCGAGTTTGGCGTTTGCGAGCGGTGCGTCATAGCTGGACAGCACCGTCCCGGTCGGTTCGTCGAGTCCGACGTGAACCGCAAGCAGGTGGTCGACGTCGTCGAGGTGTCCTGATTCGGCCATCGGCTTCCCGCCGCGGCCTCCCTCTTCGGCGGATTGGAAAAAGAGTTTCACCGTTCCGTCAAATCCGCTTTCAGCGAACTCGCGGGCCACGCCGAGTCCAATCGTTGCGTGTGCATCGTGGCCGCAAGCGTGCATCTCGCCGGGATGACTGCTCGCGAACCCTTCTCGAGCGGGTCGATGATCGTCGTCCATCGCTTCCTGCATTGGGAGGGCATCGATGTCGGTTCGGAGTCCGATTACGGGGCCGTCACCGAATGTCTTCGTCGCGATAACGCCGGTAATATCTCCCATCGCATCTAGATACTCTTCCGGCGCCCCTTCGTTACGGGCGCGCTCTCGAGCGGCGGCGACATCATCCGCCGGCGGGACTCCCAGTCGCTCGTCGGGATCAACCGTCTCGGAACCCAACAGCACATTGTATCCGAGGTTCTCGAGTGCGTCCGCGAGTAAGGCCGTCGTTCGGAATTCTTTCCAACCGGCTTCTGGATGTGCATGGAGATCCCGTCGAACGTCGCGAAGCGGTGCATCAACGAATGTCTCTCGTGTGTCCATGCTAGTGACACTCTGGCAAAGATGAAAAATCATTGGTTGGCGGCGAGTCGATTGGTATCGGTCATCCCAATTGCGTCTCCCGTCTGCTCAAACAGGGCAAGATTTTGTCGTTCCCGGGGATCTTCCCCCCTTGTCGTGACGAAGATTCAAGTTTCGAGACCGGAAACGGGAACCAATGAACGAACGGGGGGATGTCGTTGATGCGGTCGATGAACTACTGACGATTCTGGAATCGGACAACAGGGTTTCCTTCGCGGAGGTCGGCGGAATTACGAGGAACGCGACGGAAATTGTTGTCACCGAAACCGGGGTACGAAGCGACAGTGAGTGGACGACGACCGGCGTCTGGTGTCGCGTCTTTGCCGATGGGTCCGCAGCGTATCGGTTTACGAGTGATCTCTCGTCCGATGGACTCTCGGAGGCTGCCAATCGCGCGACGACCGGTGGCGGCCAGCTTGCTCAGTCGGCACCCGAACGCATCGACATCGAGTCGAGTCACCGGGGGGTCCACGACGGCTGGGCACGCGAGTCGGTCACAGATCGATCCCTCTCGGAGAAGCGTGTATCCGTAGAGGCCGCCCTCGACGCAGTCGAGACGCCGCTTGACCGAGCCCGGGTAACGTATGCTGACGAGCATGTGGACCATTCGGTCGGGACGACAGCGGACAGCGTCGTCCGAACGACAGTTGATCGGGCGAGCGTAGACGCGACAGTCGCGCCCATCGACGGTCCGAAGCTCCGGCGCCACCACGGCAGTACTCGCGGTGCAGCGCTTCTCGACCGCCTTCCGACCCTCTTTGCGGAGATCGATTGTGACGCGAGTACGATCGCAAATGCGGCCACAGCCAATCCGCCATCCGGACCCATGACCGTTGTGTTGAGTCCATCGGCGACCGGACAACTCTGTCACGAGATCGGCGGGTATCTCGCGGCCGACGTGGCGGCGTTCGGGTTTTCCCCGTTTGAGTTAGGTGATCAAGTCACCGACGCTCCGCTAACAATCGACGACGGAGTCCGGGCGGGATCGTGGGCCGCCACGGCGTACGACGCCGAAGCTCGACCAACCACGCCAGTTAGACTTGTCAACAGGGGGCGAGTCGAGTCTTACCTCCATGACACGACGACAGCTGCAGAAGCAGAGGAGATCCCGACAGGCAACGTGATCCCGGCAATCGGGTTCGAGCAGGCACCGCGAATTCATCACCGCCACCTCAACGTCCACGCCGGAACGGCGACCAGAGACGAACTATTGGCCGATGCGGACGTGTACGTCCGCCGCTTCGGCCCGTCCTTTTATCGCGATGAGTTCGAACGAACGCAGCGCAGCGGTGCCATGCCGCCGAGTTCTCTGTACGCTCACGATGTCGCGGAGCGAATGGGCGACCGCCCCGACGCTGGTACCGTTGAACTCCCAATCGCCGAAGGGTTCCTCGTCAAGGACGGTGATCTCGGTCCCGCTGTCGATTCGACAGTCGTCTGGACGGCCGACGCTCTCGACACTATCGACAGTATCGGTGAGACACGATCGACCGTGACGGGCGTCGCGTCAAAACACAAGTCACGGCTCCCGTACGCCGTTACGGCACCCTCGATCCGGCTCGACGTCCGGTGCGAAAACTGAGTTCGAGATCGAGGGCTACGATTGTTTTCCGCAACTGTCGTACAGATGGCAGGATACTTCACGGTCATCGTCGAACTCTGCCTTCTGTTCGAGTGAGGGCGAATCGGTCTCGCAGATATCGCCGATGTACTCTGAACACCGTCCGTGGAATCGGCAGCCGGAGGGTACGTCGATTGCATCCCCAACCTCTCCTGCAAGTTCGACCCGCTCGCGCCCCACGTCGGGATCGGGAACAGGTACCGCGTTGATGAGGGAGCGAGTATACGGGTGCTGAGGATTCTCGATTATGTCTTCCGTCGCTCCCTTTTCGACGATTTCGCCCATGTACATGATCGCGAGTCGATCACACATGTGACGAAGCAACGAAAGGTCGTGACTGATGTACACAACGGACAGATTGAACTCCTCCGTCATTCGCTCCATTAACGACAGCACGCCCGCACGAAGCGAGACGTCGAGCATACTGACGGGTTCGTCGGCGACGATGAAATCGGGATCCAAGACGAGCGCTCGAGCGATGGCGACCCGTTGTCGCTGGCCGCCAGACAACTCGTGGGGATACTGATCGAAGTAGTGATCCGGCGGCTGGAGTTCTGCGAATTCGAGAGCTCGCCGGATACGAGCGGTTTCGTTCTCGATGTCGTGGATCCGCAACGGCTCGGCAAGGGTGTCGTACACCGTCATTCGGGGGTTCAACGACTCGAACGGATCCTGAAAGATCATCTGTGCGTTCTGCCGAAACTCGTCGAGTTCCTCGTCGTCGGACTCCGTGAGGTCCATGCCTCTGAACTCGATTCGCCCGTCCGTCGGCTCGTGGAGTTTCACGAGGGACATTCCTGTTGTCGTTTTGCCACAGCCCGACTCGCCGGCAAGCCCGAGCGTTTCACCGCGCTCGAGCTCGAAGCTCACGCCGTCGACGGCATGGACGTAGTCTGCTTCCTTTCCCATGGTCGCACGGAGGAGACTGGATATCAGTCCCTCGTTAATCTGGAAGTGTTTCTGTAGCCCCTCCACTCGAAGGAGCGGGTTCTCGTCCGAGACGTCAGGTGCACCAGTGTCGCTCATTTCAATCGTTCACCTCCGCAACCGTTTGGGCGGACCGAGCCGCTTCCGTGTCTTTCCACGTTTTGGGGTCGTCGGCCCGCGACCGGAATCCGTCATCTATCTCGTCGGCGTAGTGGCAGTACGTCCGAAGACCGTCTTGATGATGTGCCTTGGGCTCGACCGTCCGACACTCGTTAGTCGCCATCGGGCATCGTTCCGCAAAGCGACAGCCCGACGGCGGGTCGGTCAGCTCCGGCGGATAGCCGGAGATTGAGAGGAGATCCTGATCTGACTCTCGAATGTTCGGGAACGCGCGTTTGAGACCGATTGTGTACGGATGATACGGTTCCCCGAATATCTCTTCGACAGGACCTTCCTCTGCGATCTTCCCGCCGTACATCACGATTACGCGATCGCAAGTTTCCGCGACCACGCTTACGTCGTGGGTGATCACCATCATCGAGGAGTTGATGTCCGCCTGGATCTCCCCGATACGTTTCAAGATCTGGTCCTGCATGATCACGTCGAGCGCCGTTGTCGGCTCGTCCGCGAGCACAAGTGACGGCTCGAGCGCGAGCGCCATCGCGATCATCGCACGCTGTCGCATTCCGCCGGAGAACTGGTGTGGATAGTCATCCGCTCGCTCTGGATCGAGACCGACGAGATCGAACATCTCAGCGACGATTTCGTTAGATTCCGTTCGTCCCGTTCCGGGGCGATGCGTCTCGATCGCTTCGACAATCTGCTCGCGGATCGTGTAGACGGGATCAAGCGCGTTCATTGCCGACTGGGCAATCATCGAGATCTCTTCCCACTTGTATCGACGCCGTTCCACATCGGGCAACTCCGTGAGATCTTTGCCGTCGAACTCGATCGAGCCACGGTTAACGTAGCCCTCGTCCGGGAGGATGCCAATGATCGCCTTCGCAAGCGTGGTTTTTCCACAGCCGGACTCGCCGACGATACCGAGGTTCTCCCCTTCTTCGATGGTGAACGAAACCCCGTCGACTGCCTGTGCCGGTGCCGATTCCGTTTCGTAGTAGACTTCCAAATCCGATATGTCGAGTACTGACATTTATCTGAGCTCCGGGTTCGTGATTTCTTCGTATCCACGGCCGATCAGGAACCCACTGATGACCACGAGACCGATGCAGATGCCTGGCGGAATGAACCACCACCAGGCACCGAAGTCGAGTGCGGAGTATGCGCGTGATGACTGCAGCATCGTTCCCCACGAGACCGTGTTGGGATCGCCGAGCCCGATGAACGACACACCGGCCTCCGCGAGGATCGCCCAAGCGATAGCGAACGCTCCATAGAGGAACGACAGCGGGAGCACGTTCGGCGCGAGATGTCTGGAGATGATATGCCAGTCGCTCGCACCAGCAACCTGTGCTGCCTTGACGAATGGCCGCTCACGAAGCGACAACGCCTGTGACCGGATCACCCGTGCCGTCGACCGCCACTGGAGCACGATGATCGCGAAGAGGATGTTCCACAGGCTTGGTCCCATCAGGGCGACGAGAATGATCACCGTCGGCAGGAGCGGCATCCCATACAGGAAGTCGACAATCCGCATCAACGTGTCGTCGATCTTTCCGCCGTAGTAGCCTGCCGTCAACCCGACGAGCGTTCCAATTCCCGCGGTAAACACTGCGGCCACCAGTCCGACCAGCAGGGCGGCACGGGATCCGTACACGAGTTGACTGAAGATGTCGAACCCTTCGGCAGTCGTCCCAAGCAGGTACTCCGACTCTGACGACAGAAACGACGGTTCCACCCAGTCGGCGATGATGATCCCCGCATCGCCCTCATACTGCCGGGTAAGCGGTCCACGGGGTGCGATGAACGGCGCGAACACGGCGACGATCATGAAGAAAGCGATGGTGATCATGGCGAGCCGAACCATCAGATCATCGGTGAGCATGCGCCACTGTTTTGCGAGCGTCTCGCGCCACAGTCGCAGGTTTCGCCTCCATCGGTCGACGTTTTCATCTTCTTGATCGACCTCTCCCTCGTCGATGTCTGCGAAGATTGATGATTTGTCCTGAGTTGCCATAGTTAGTCGTAAGTCACCCGTGGATCCAAGTAGCCGTACAGGAGGTCGGCGATGAAGTTCAGGATGATGATCGTTGCGGCGAGCACCATGAACGTGCCCTGCGCAACCGGGAAGTCACGGCGCAACACCGCGTTGACCATCTCCCGTCCAAGGCCGGGCCACCCGAACACAGTCTCGATGAGAACGCTTCCGCCCACAGCGTAGCCGAGCGCGATCGCTGCAGCCGTGATGATCGGTAGCAACGCGTTCCGTGCTGCGTGTTTGAACATGATTGCCCGCTCACTGAGCCCTTTCGCACGGCAGACGTCAATGAAGTCCTGCGAGAGCACTTCCATCATGCTCGAGCGCATGATCAGGAGCGGGTATCCCATGTAGTAGAACGCGAGCACCGCTGCGGGAGCGACGAGGTGGTGCAGGAAGTCGAGAGTGAAGATCCGCGCCCAGAACGAGTCGTAAGACTGTCCGGCCGTCCCCATTCCGCTCATGGGGATCACACCGAGGCCCGCACCGAAGAGCCACAGAACGATCAGTCCCACGTAGAAGGTGGGGAGGCTCCGTGCGGTCAGCGCAGTCACGACGGTCGTCTTTTCGAATCTGGAGCCGCGGTACCATCCGGTGAGCACACCGAGAACGATGCCGAGGATGTACGCGACGACGAACGCGGACAACATCAAGACCAGCGTGTTCGGGAGGTACGTCCAGATAACTTCCCGAACTGGTTGGTTCGTGTGGAACGACTGCCCGAAGTTAAGAGTGAGCGCGTTCTCAAGGAAGCGCACGTACTGGATGTACAACGGCTCGTTGAGGCCGTAGCTCTCGATAACCTGTTGCCGTGCCTCCGGTGTCATCTGTGCGGAGACGACGAACGCGGTCGGATCGCCCGGCATGAGACGGAACAGGAAGAACAACACGGTTCCGACTGCCCAGAAGGTCACGCCGAGTTGGAGCAGCCGTCGGACGACGAAACTTGCTTTACTCATGTTGGATTATATTTATTATCATTTAAATTGAATCACAACCGCAACCGGGTGCCTATTCAACTAGGAAGTGAAGCATTCCGTTTTCGTCGTACCCGTACCCGCCATCTTGGAGACGTTCGATCGCGATGTCGACACCCTCCTCGTACTGGGTAACATCGTCCGTGTGGAGCGGACCGAACGCTTCAGTGACGACGTTGAAGCCGGGATCGGGAACGCCGAAGAGAATCTGGTCGACAATTGCCGACCTCGGAACTGCGTTGAACACCGCCTTCCGGACTTCGGGATCGTCGAGTCCGTCGCTTCGCTGGTTGGGAGTACAGTGCCAGAACGAGGTCGCTGGGACCGATTGGACGCTGATCTGGTCTTCATCCCGGTTCTCGTCGAGTGGACGGTCGATTCGGCCGAACGGCTCGTAGTTGAGGTCGCCGTTGCGGAGGTTCTCCCACACCGTGGATGTCTCCGGAATGATCCGCCAGAACCGTTGCTCGAAATCAACCGGCGCGAAGTGGTCATCAAAGCGTTCGAGGCCCAGTTCCGCACCCTGGTCCCAGTAGTCGAACTGGAGCGGGCCCGAGCCCACGGGTTCTTCGACGTTCACCTGGCTCGGTTCGTCGCGGTCGGCCCACCGGTGCTCGGGAAGGATCGGGATCTGTGTGCCAACGAGCAGGTTGAACGGACCGAGCGGGTTGTCATCCGGCATGTGGATCCGGACAGTGCTATCGTCGACCACTTCCGCTTCATCGATGAAGTTCGACTGGACCGAGTACACCGGGACCTCGTTCTCACTGATGTAGTTGTAGCTGAACGCAATGTCCTCGACGGTGAGTGGCTCGCCGTCGTGGAAGGTGTGGTCGCGGATGGTGTACTCCATCGTCGTCGCATCGACTCGCTCGTAGTCGGTTGCGAGACTCACGTCGGTGTCGATCTCGCCCTCGTTATCGAGTCGGACGAGGGTATCGTATATCACAACGAAGTTGTACGTGTGTTTGTTTTCGTCGTTGTGACCGAGGACGTTCATCGTGTCGAGCGCCTCTGGCCAATACCCCTTCAGGGTGTCCTCACCACCTTGCATTTCGAGGTTAATCATGGTCCAGTAGGAGTTGAACCCGTGCGGAAGGTCTGCCTCCCAGTTGTCGACCTGCTCGTTGTTATACACGGCTAGGAACGGCATGTCGATCACTGGCATCTGCGGCAGGTCCTCCATTAGGGTCCGCTGGAGGTCGTGGACCAAATCGATCCGAGTGTCAGCGTCGGGTTCCTCGAGGTACTGATCCATCAGGTCGTCGGCGTCGGGGTTCTCGTACCCGGCGAAGTTCCCCTGCCCCGGTTCGGTGTTCTCGGAGTACATCGTCGAATTGAGCTCCAGAACCGGGTCAATGGTGAAGAACGTGTGCCACAAAGAGAAGTCGTAGTCGTATTCGACGTCGACGCGATTGAACAGCGTCCCCCACTCCAGCACTTCGACCTCCATATCGAGCCCAATCCTCCCAAATTGGTCCGCCATGAGGTTGATCGCGTCATGGCGCGGGGGATTGTAGCTCTGTGCGTTGTTGAGGAACTGGTACGTCGGTAGTTGCTCGTCGAGCATGTCGGGATCCGTCGCCTCGACATTAGCGCCGCCGTTCTCGTCATCATCACCAGCACCGAAGCAGCCAGCGGTCATAGTGAGCCCCACGAGACCCGCCGTTGCGCCCGCCTTGTTCAAAAAGCTCCTGCGATTGGTTGTTGCCTTGTTTGTCATACTCTACCACAATACTGTATCTACGGTTAATAAGTTTTTTGGACAGTATGTCAACAAACTTGAAAAGTATCGGAAAGAGGAATGGTCGTTTAAGTGGCTGTATTTATATTGGTGTCATTCACAAACATATGTATTTCAGCCTTCACGATGGTGGTTTCTCATTTGCGAGCAGTGTCGTTCTCGACATCGCTTTCGGCCCGTGCCGCGCGTCTGACATCCACGAGCCGTCGTCGAAATTCCCAGTATCCGCCACCCATCAACAGTCCGCCCAGTAAAATTCCGGTCACGGGATCACCGCGATACCAGAACCAACCGACCGCAGCCGCCGCCATCAACGCCGAGAGACCGAACGCGACCTTCGCACGGGCCCTACTACGTGCAATGTCTACCATTCTACTTGCCTCGTTCCATCAGTCGCCGGCACTCGTTTCGATTCTCTGTCCAGAAGTTCCTCGGACAGGAGTCGGTACTCGTTGGTTGGTGACGGGATAGTGAACAGATCCACTTCATGATACCGGTGCATCAGACTCTAACAGCTAAACTCCTCCGGCGCCGTTCGCTTCAGACGAGAGTACGACGATATCGACTGGTCTGTCGTAAAGAATGAGCAAAGTCGATTTCGGCTGCCTGTCTGCGATCGTCTCGATCCAGGATGACGACCTTGTGTGCCGTTTTCCACTCTTCCTTTGTGCTTTGGACCGACAGGAACGTCAGTGAGTTCTCACTCGAGTTGGTCGTTCCACGGCCACGGGCGTGGCTCTCCCCACGGCCACGTGGCCGTCGCCTTCATGCCGATGTCGTATCCTTCCTCGACAGCCTCGGCGCGGATCTCCTCTCTTGGGCGTTCTTCGACCGACCGATCCGCTTCTGCAAGCTTTGCAACCCCGGCAGCGGACAACACCGACAGGTCACGGAGGTCACGTGGATCAAGCTTGTCGAACGTATCCCCGTGCGTGTGTCCCCATCCCCGTCCGCTGCCGTCGGAGCTCGATCGGGCCTGAGCGCCGGCGACGCCACGCTGAACGAACGGCCAGTGATCGCTGTGGGGACGCAATCCGTCTTTGATCTTGATCGGAATCCCGAACTCGTCGCTCACCTCGGCAAACGCCTCACCGATCGCTTCAATCCCGTGCGTATGGATCTCGAGATTTCTGGAGTAGCCCGCTCCGTCGGCGTTGACCACGCATTTGACGCGGTCGAGATCGTGGGTGTGTGTCCAGTAGTACGAACCGTACAGGCCGGTTTCCTCCGCGCCGAAAACGATGAGGCGGACTCGAGTGTCGAGATCCTCCTCGATCGACGCGAGGATCCGCGCTACGCCGACGACGAGTGCGGAACCAAACCCGTTGTCGTTCGCACCGGTGCCGACATCGTGTGCGTCGACGTGGGCAGTAAACAGCACTTCGTCCTCCGTATCCGGGCCGACGACCGCCTCAATGTTCGCGGAGGTTGCGGGCTCGTTTCGTGCCTCGACCGACAGCGTCGCTTCGATTCCGTTGTCCCCCTCAACGTCTTCACAGTGCCGAACGAGACGTGCACCGACCTCTTTGCTGAGGCCGACTGCCGGGATCGGCCCCGGTCCGTCGATGCGTCCAATGCTGCCGGTCGGCGGGAGTGCCCCCTCGATATGATTATAAAAGAGGAACGCTTCAGCACCTGATTCAGCCGCGTAGCTGTATTTCTCGCTTCGGTGGACCCACCGACCGTAGTCATCAGGGGTTAGACTTGACGCCATGGCGATCGATCCCGAGAGATCAACCCCCTCGAAGTCCTCCGGAAGGCCATACCCCATGTCAATGATCTCTCCAGTGACGTCCCCCGATGGTGTCCCGGGCAACTCGACCAGTTCGTGCGAATTAGCGAAGGTACTGTCCTGACGCTCGAGATGAACGGTCAGCGAGGCCTCCTCGCGCCACCATCCGGGGATCGGAAACGACGTCTTTGTGACATTCTCGAGTCCTGCTTTGCGAAACTCGTCCGCGATCAGATCCGCACCGGTCCACTCCCCTTCGTGGCCTGGCATACGATTGTCGAGATCCGAGAGGTCGGCCAGGAGATTCCATGCTGTCGTATCTGTATACGCTTCACCGATTGTTGATGTGGGAATGTTTGACACGGTATGAGGGGTATACTGGGTGATGATTTGAATCTATCGGATTGTTTGAAGAAGCCAGAGACGTTCCTCGATGGTACGCGGACCGCTTAATGTCCATCGTCAACTCTACAACTACGTCTGTTGGGGTCATAATGATGGTAGAGTTAATATATAAATATGCAAACGATTTCTAATTTATACATCACAACCCGTTTGTCCTCGCACTGTGCGCTCGAGTGCTGGTTCTTCTCTGTTGCTGAAATACCAGTCCTATCGGGAGGTTTCTGCCACCAATGGTTTCTACCCCAAGTACTGCCAGTGGATCCTCTACCTAAGTTAACTTAGCTACCTTAGGCAACTATGGTACTAATGAGTGATTGTCTGCCTTAGCTAAGTTAGCTGAGTCACCTGGTTCACCTGAGGTAGATGGACCACCCACCTGAGCAAGGCAAACTGCCTAAGGCAACGCAATCGCTCCAGGTAGTGCTCTAAGCTACCTAAGGTGGCTTAGCTGACTTAGCTGACTTGGGTGAGGATGCTAAGTTACCTAAGGCAACTTAGCCAACTGGCTCAACTGGTCCGACGGAAATAAGTAGGATTGATTGAATGAGTCGAGTGTCCGTCGACACAGTCGTTCGGTCCCGACCGACGCTGCGGCGGGTGAAATCATACAAATGACAGCAAACCCAGAACCACGAGCAGTCTGTTTCCCGATGCTCAAGGGCGGTTTCGGAAAGAGTACGTTCGTCAGCACACTCGGCGGTATCCTTGGGGATATGCGCGGACACGATGTTTTGGTCGTCGATCTCGACCCGGCTGGCCACCTCTCGACTGGACTTGGATACTACACGCGCGAGAACGACGAGGCGACAGACCTCGCAGACGTACTTCTGGGCGACGAGTCTATCGATGCGATTGTCAAAAATCCAGGCCACGGCTTCGATTTCGTGCCGGCACTGAACCTCGAATCAGTGACTGACGCACTCTCGAAGGACTCGGTTCTCGCATCGGATCTGAAGATGAAACAGGAGCTCGTTGACGAACACCTCGGTGACCGGTATGACTACATCCTGTTCGATGTCCCAGGGTCACGGAACAAACTCACGAACAACGCCGTTGTCGCAGCACCGAACGCCATTCTTCCGCTCATGCCGGTTCCTGAGGCACTGAACGGGCTTCGAGAGACAGCTACTCGACTCGTCGGTCCGATCCGCAGCCAGCTCGGGACCTTCGAAATTCTCGCGACTGTGCCCAACGACATGAGTGCTCGTATCGATCACCAGACCAAAGACCGGAAGCTACTCGAGTCGATGAACACGCAGGAGAGTTTCGCGTCACTCCTCCTTGCCGGCCGAGATGGTGTCGACGCCCGAAGCGGAACGCTACCTGAGGGAACTGAGGTTGAGACGGTGCTGGATAATCACGTCCCACCGTTCGCGCGCATCCGTGCTGATGAGTGGGAAGCGATCGACGCCGGCGAGATGGACCCACCGAAGCCGCCAATTCGCCACACCGGTGCGATCGGCGATGCCTACGAGGCCCGCGAACCGCTTCCGTCCTACGATCCAGAGAACTCCCAACTCGAGTACTTCGGTGAGATTGCGGATATCATCGAACGCGGAGGGATTGAACAATGACCGGCTTCGACCTCGGTGACCCTGCTGACGATGCAGACGAACCGACCGATGAACAGGCTGACTCGAGCCCCGATCAGGTGCCGGATCCAGTCGCGGAACCCCCAACGTCGGAGCCTGAGTCGGAACCAGAACCGGAGTCAGTGTCCAAAGCAACTGATTCAGACCCAACTGAGACCGGTCCGGCGTTTCCCTATAGTGAGGTCAAACAGAGTCCACTGTATGCCCGTGAGGAGACATGGACTAAGTTTGAAGACCAACTGGATTTCACTGTCACGCCTGAACTCCGCCGTATGGGTATTCGCGACGACGAACTCCGTGAGGTTCACGATGTAGTCTTGGAACTTGCGCTCGACAATATCGACGAAATCCCGGAGCGGCTTGCGGAGAAGCGTCGTGAGCTGTGAGACAAAAACTGGAGAACTCCTGTTTACAACGACTGATGCGTATTCCGCCTCCCAATAATCCCTGTGGGTCCGACATAGATATGAATTATATTCTCGACAGTTCATAGTATTACTTTGGAAACTCGACATTCGGCCGCTGATCAAACACCGGACCTTCGCCTCGTATAATCATGCATACAACGCCCGTATTGATGAAGATCGTACGCTCAAATATCAATGGCTGAAACAGTCAACTCTGCTGTCGAGCACTCGCTCGGCTACGCCGTGCGAGCACGTAGCTGGTATCATGAATTCCGTAAAATCGATCTGATGTGTGTCGTCTATAACATCAAAAGCGGCATCAAACAGTGAAGTCCACCGACTTACAGCGATTCAACAAAGCCGTTTTCTCCCTACTGCGACCCTTTAGGGCGTTCACGGAGGCGCTCTCGACGCTGATGTTTCAATCCCGTTCTGGGTTTTCTCCCTACTGCGACGATTGTCGACGACGCGACGCTCACGCTACGATTCTTGTTTCAATCCCGTTCTGGGTTTTCTCCCTACTGCGACCGAGATAACCGACTGTTTCGACCTCGCCATCCTGTTTCAATCCCGTTCTGGGTTTTCTCCCTACTGCGACACGAACTGCGCGCCCACCTGGAGGACCGCCGCGACGTCGTTTCAATCCCGTTCTGGGTTTTCTCCCTACTGCGACAGTATCCAGATCAGCAGGGAGCGATCAAATGGCACGACGTTTCAATCCCGTTCTGGGTTTTCTCCCTACTGCGACATGCCTGCGAGCACGAACCGCCAGAGAACATCGACGCAGTTTCAATCCCGTTCTGGGTTTTCTCCCTACTGCGACCCGCCTACGCGTTTCGCAACGACGTTGGATCAAGCGCGTTTCAATCCCGTTCTGGGTTTTCTCCCTACTGCGACCGGCGCATTCCTTGTCACGGAGAACGGTCACTTCGTTTCAATCCCGTTCTGGGTTTTCTCCCTACTGCGACTTCGCTGCCGCCAGTGTCGGCATCCGGGAGATCCGTTTCAATCCCGTTCTGGGTTTTCTCCCTACTGCGACAGGGTCCGTCTCGTCTAAGGCGTCCTCGAATACGTCGTTTCAATCCCGTTCTGGGTTTTCTCCCTACTGCGACCCCCTGCAAGGTTGATTGCGGTGGTAGTCTTGCCGGGTTTCAATCCCGTTCTGGGTTTTCTCCCTACTGCGACCCCGGTTTCCCATGAAGGCAATCGGAGCAGTGAGTTTCAATCCCGTTCTGGGTTTTCTCCCTACTGCGACATTCGGTAGTCTCCTTGCGCGAACCGGAATACGTTTCAATCCCGTTCTGGGTTTTCTCCCTACTGCGACAAGTGCACAGTCGTCGAACGCAGTTACTGGGATCGTTTCAATCCCGTGCTGGGTTTTCTCCCTACTGCGACTACTCGGCTCCGAACCATCCCCTGACATCCGGACCGTGTTTCAATCCCGTGCTGGGTTTTCTCCCTACTGCGACGGTAGCGGTTGGACTCAAGCCAGCTGACAACGTGTTTCAATCCCGTGCTGGGTTTTCTCCCTACTGCGACGATTCGAGGGAGAACACGGCTCGTGTAGGCGGTCGAGTTTCAATCCCGTGCTGGGTTTTCTCCCTACTGCGACGTCGTACTTGTCGGTCGAATAGTAGCCGACGTGGACGTTTCAATCCCGTGCTGGGTTTTCTCCCTACTGCGACTCGACGCGACGATTATCCGCGACGGGGACGAAGTGACGTTTCAATCCCGTGCTGGGTTTTCTCCCTACTGCGACCATAGCGACGGGATCGACGAGTACTTTACAAACGTGTTTCAATCCCGTGCTGGGTTTTCTCCCTACTGCGACTCGATCCTGTGGATCTCCGTCGTGTAGATAATAGTGTTTCAATCCCGTGCTGGGTTTTCTCCCTACTGCGACCGCCGAGATCGTCCATGTCCGCGGAGTGATTCTCCAGCTGTTTCAATCCCGTGCTGGGTTTTCTCCCTACTGCGACTTGCGTGATCGTGAACGTGCCCGACCGAAGCGCGTTTCAATCCCGTGCTGGGTTTTCTCCCTACTGCGACCATCGCGACCACCGTTCGCGCTGGGACTCGAGTTGTTTCAATCCCGTGCTGGGTTTTCTCCCTACTGCGACGAAAAATTACGAAGAAGGGTGGTCGTCAGTCGATTGTTTCAATCCCGTGCTGGGTTTTCTCCCTACTGCGACAAGCTCCGCGACTCGCCTACTGCTCATCGGACTGTTTCAATCCCGTGCTGGGTTTTCTCCCTACTGCGACACGTCGTTCGCTTCAACGGAGGTTCTGAGACACTCGTTTCAATCCCGTGCTGGGTTTTCTCCCTACTGCGACATCGCCGTTGACCCGCTTGCGTCAGCAGTCAGTGGTTTCAATCCCGTGCTGGGTTTTCTCCCTACTGCGACGGAACCCCTGCACGAGTGCCGCGTAGTCGACCGCCTCGTTTCAATCCCGTGCTGGGTTTTCTCCCTACTGCGACGATAGGGTTCTGGTCGAAACGGACGTGGATTATGCGTTTCAATCCCGTGCTGGGTTTTCTCCCTACTGCGACGGTACATTGACACCGCTTCGGCACTGTTCGGAGCAGAGTTTCAATCCCGTGCTGGGTTTTCTCCCTACTGCGACCTACGGAATCCACAAGATCAACCACTACGAGACGCTGTTTCAATCCCGTGCTGGGTTTTCTCCCTACTGCGACCACTGCTGTGATGCTGATCGAGGACGCGCAGACAACGTTTCAATCCCGTGCTGGGTTTTCTCCCTACTGCGACGTACCAGAAACGTGCCCAAAAGACCGGCTTTAGCTTATGTTTCAATCCCGTGCTGGGTTTTCTCCCTACTGCGACGCAACAAATCCACGTCTTTGGGGATGTAGCCAACACGTTTCAATCCCGTGCTGGGTTTTCTCCCTACTGCGACAGGGGGTTGAGATAGCGGGAGCAGGCAAATAATTGTTTCTCCAGCCATGAGAGTTGCGCCTCAATTCATGAAAGGGGGCTGTACAGCATCTTTAAAAAGGTCCATGAAAGGCGGGTCAGGGACTGCTAGCTCGAGCCAGCGATAGTAGCTCTCCAGAGAAGGCAATGCGAATTCGTTTGGCCTTCTCACTCGTATCTGACTCGACGAGACCTGCGTCCTCGAGGTCATTCACGTGCCGAATAACGGTGCTCTTCGACTGAGCTGTTTCGTCCGCAATCGTAGACAGTGAAAGCCAGTCGCCAGCCGTGACAATGGCTTCGAATGTATCTGTCGTTCGACTCGGAATCCCTGTAGTTAGATCGGGTAGTGGCCACTCCTGGACCGTATTATCTATGTCACTGAAAAACAACGCGTTGTCGACCGTTTGTGACAAGACGAGTGCTGCGACTGTCAACGGAAGTAGCACGTCCCGCGGACCGCCGCCGAGCGAGACGATCGCGTTGCTATCCGAGTCGATGTCAGCGAGGACTGCACAGCAGTCACGAACTGTCGCCTCGAACGTTTCCGTGGATATTCGCTCGATTGAACAGGATGCCATCGGTTCAATTTCCTGCAGCAGTTGTTCGACATCTGCAACTGCTTGCATTGCCTGTTCCGTGTCGGATTCCTCACTCGGACGCAACAAGACTACCGTATCCTCTGCTCCAAGGCCCGTCTTCACCACCGGCCGGGTCACACGACGGGTGTCGTACCCAATCGGCGAAATATACGTTCGCACATGTTTCACGATTCGGACGAGTTGCAAATACCTATCGCTGCAAAACAGTGGAACGTTCCACACCAGAAAACATTCTGTTGCATATATCTGTCTTCTTGTAAACAGTACTAAGTAGACCCCTTCCAAACGTCGAGTATGGCAACAACCAACGGGATGGACGCGATGTCTGCCTCGCGGGTACGGCGGGTGACGGCGACACTCACTCCCGAAACCCGGTTTCC
The DNA here is from genome assembly GCF_000337575.1 of Natrialba hulunbeirensis JCM 10989. Classification (GTDB taxonomy): domain Archaea; phylum Halobacteriota; class Halobacteria; order Halobacteriales; family Natrialbaceae; genus Natrialba; species Natrialba hulunbeirensis. The sequence continues at coordinate 94,448 of NZ_AOIM01000002.1, forward strand.
CGTTCCAGAGTCCGATGGTTACTCTGTCTACTCGGCATTACTGTCTGTACTATCGAATGTTGACGCCGAGATTAGCGCGAGTATACACGACTCACCGATGGGGAGCCTCCACTGTAGCGGATTACAGGGCCCATTCGGCGAAAGCGACAGATCTCATCACAAGACGCTGCTCCCTGGCAAGACTTACGACCTGTCGCTCGGGATCGTCCACCCCGACGACACCGACGTCTTCCAAGCACTCGTGAACGCGCTTGTGCTTGAAGGTGAGTCCATCGAACTAAGCCACGGTAAATTGCGGGTAGAGCGCTTTGAAAGTGAGAACACGTCTCACGCGGATATCCTCGACGAAGCAGCTGGCGTCGACGATCCCACGCTCGAGTTTGACTTTCGAACAGCGACATGTATCGAGGAAACCGGATCTGTCACCACGATGTTCCCAACGAGGCAAGCCGTTTTCTCGAGTCTCCTTGGAAAGTGGAACCGGACCGCGCCCGACGATCTAGAAGTCGACATCGATCGGGAGACGATTTCGTCGTCCGTGATCGAGAAACCAGACGCCTCGAGCTATTGTACGCACAGTGTTCTCGTTAATCGCGTTGAAGGAAACGACGGGAATCCGCGCCCAATCTTCAGACAAGGCTTCACCGGGCGTTGTGAGTATGCCTTCAAGGATGCAAGTGACAGTGTGGAAAACGCAGTGACGGCACTCGCACTGTTCGGCGAATACTCTGGCGTCGGAAGTGCAGTGGCTCGAGGGTGTGGTAATGTAACTGTGGAGGTCAGTGATCAATGAATCCTGAGGCTGCTCGAGAAGCGCATGAGACTATCGTCGGAAGCACTGATCTGTACGGGAATATCATCGATGCAGCGGGGGAGTACGATGCCAAAGTAGATTCTACTGCGAACTCCTCACTTGCGGCGCACATCCTTAATGCGATTACCATCGGCGTGAACGCGTTCGTGTACGAAGCAGTTAGCCCAGACGAAGACCTGTTTGAAGACTACGGCGAGGACGTGCAGGTTCTTGCAGCCGCGCTTGCGCTCCACGACACGAATAAGTTCGTCCAGGAAGCCTACGGCGTAGACGTCGACGGAAACAATGCCGAGGCGTTTGACTGGTACTTTGACCCTGAACTGGACGGGAATGGTGAACAGCGCGAAGGAGACCCGTTTGGAATTGAGGCGTTCCTCGGCGATGGGTACCGGGACGATCTCCAGTATCTCGTCCAACGAACGGAAAGTACAGAGGACAGCTCTGGAACGCGTGGGATCAACTCTTCATTCCGGGGACTCGAACGGTATTGCCGAATCGGTGATAGTACAGCCTCTGTTGCGCTACGAGATGGAGTCGACGGAGTTTATGACCAGCTGTGCACCTTGATGGATTCGGACAATGTTCACAAAATCGAGTTCACGCAACTCGAGCAGCCAATTTTGAATGACGTTCTCCTTGGTACGGTGAAGGAGGTTATATCGGGTGATTCTGGCAGCGAGGCATGTGGTGTCGTCATTGGGAGTACCCCCAATGAGATCGTGTACCTGGGTGAGCCACTTGAACGATCTGTACTCAAAGAGGAGGTTACAGAACGGACACCAGAGCGAATTAGTGCAGACTTTGACTTCGAATGTAAACTCAACTGGAACTCGTTCGATTACGATGTTCTTGCAGAAGTGAACATTCCTGTCGAAGAGAAAGAGCAGAAAATTTCAGATGCCTTTCGAAGCCTGCTCGAGCGAGGATCTGCGGGCGTCGAATCATTTGAATCGATACCCGAGGAGTTCGACCAGTATTTCCCCATCTTAGCGAAGACGATTTACATCGATGGTCAATCTGAATTTTCTGATGAGGATGTGCAGAAGTCCTATAACCGAATTGAGGAGGAACAGGGAGTCCAAAAGGTCAAACTTCACTTCGTCGCCTATCTCGTCCAGAATTACGATGACCACGCAGAGTTCTTAGAGGAACTTGCTGACGAAGTCCAGCCAGCCCTTCACGACGATCTGGAACCGGGAACGGATGCAATCGGTACTGTCATTGATCGATTCTTCGATGGGAGTATCGCTCCGGATCTGGGCTCTAAAGACGAGATGTGCTTCCTGTGTGGTGCAGAGACGGATACGAAGTATCAGAAGGGGCTCAGTGCGGTTTATCGCACACAAGAATACTCCCGTCGTGTTCCACCGCATGCGAAGTACAAATCGATCTGTGAAGTGTGCAATCTCGAGTACGCGCTGTTCTCCTTCGTCTGTGAACAGAGTGATGTTAGCACGAACAACGCTGTGGAGATTGCCTATTTTTACTTCGATGATTTCCTTGGAGATGTTCGTGTTCGAAGCGGTCGGATGGGGAATCTGGTTCAGGGGGATAGCGACGAATTTGATGACCCTATAACACGGGCCAGTCTGGTAGAACCACAGTACTTCCTCCAGCCGATCTATGTGCTGAACGAAAACCATCGGATGGCAGTTGTTCGGCAGGTGATGCAAGCTGCCCAGGAATCTGGGATGAAGGTGGTCATCGGACGGCCGTTCACGCGCTTCGAGAGCGCGGATACGGTTTTTGCTGATGAGGAGGCCACCCGACCACAAGAACTCCTCAATCTCGACGACGCAGAGCGATTCGGACCGATGCCGTCGTTCGTCACGGAAGACCGAACGGACTCGCACCTCAGACGTGCACTTCAACTGTTCAAAATCATGAGTATGGTCGGGCAGGACGCGAATATGAGCAACTCCTACCTTCATCTCGACCGTGACACCTTCCACAGTATCGCTGACTTTGCAGTCGTCAATCACGACAACGCAACCAGACTCCCGGACCTGCGGGAGTACTTCGAAAACTACCACCAAAATGCACTTATGGACATGAAAACCGTCGCTGAACGGGGAATTGACCTGTTCGGCCCACAGTACAACAGCAAGTATAAGAAGACGAAAGTATTCCGCGAGGCACTCGATGCCTTCCTTAGCGGAAAGAGCCAACAGATGGCTGACGACGAGCTCGTCGCATACGTCGAGAG
>NZ_AOIM01000003.1 GCF_000337575.1 Natrialba hulunbeirensis JCM 10989
CCGCTCAGAGATGTGTATAAGAGACAGCTCTACAATCTGAAGAAACTCTCGGATTGGGAAGACGCACTCGTCAACTCGTACTACTACGCATACGACCAAACACTTCAAAACCAATAATGACGCTCGACTATCCAGACAAAGGCCTCGTTGAATCGTTCGGAATCTACCGCAAACGCAAACCATCCGTTACGCTTGTCGTGAAGCGTGATGTAACTGAACCGACGCTGTTCCGCAACTCCAACCACGACCGTGCAGAAACGCAGGAGTTTGGAGACAAACTTCACGCACAGGTCAATGGCGAGAAGTTCACCAGCAAAGAGCGACTCACCGGTCTGGATTTGCTACGGGAGTTGGACGACAAATTCGTTCACGAAGAGTACGCGTATAACGAACCCGTCGACCTCGAGAAATCCCTGAACGTCGGAACAATGACGTATGGTCTCGCCGGGACTGGCGATCAGGACTTCGCAATCAAGTCTCGAGTGGTGGAAGGGTACACGTATACAACTGAGGAGTACGATCTGATGAATAAGGAAACTCGAAACGCCGTCTACGAGTCCGGGACCATGCGCGACGCTGACGGCAACCAATCTGAGGCGCTTTTCGATTTCGTCAAGGTTCAACCAGGTAACGATCTGGTTCACTTCATTACACTGGAGGCAGCGACTGGCCCTATGTTGTTATACACCCTTCACAACATTCTGAACACCGGAAAGTATGGGGCACGAGAGACGCGAACCGGCCGAAACGTTCGGAATACTGTACTCGGGATCGTACTCGGCAACCACGACACGTCGCTGTCCACCGGTGAACTCCTCATGGAGTACCATAGTGAAGGTGCAGACCTCAAGGGCAGCATCGGAACGTACGTGGACAGTGTACGGCGTTCGGATTGGGATGTCTACGGTAGGTTTGACGGTGCTGATGACGCACCAGAGTGGTTCGATCGATTGGTTTCAGTCGCTTCCCGAAAGGCAGACGATGCCGATGATGTCTTGCGAGAAGAGTTTACGAGTTTGACTGAGGAGGCAAAAGGCGAGTTACTTGGTGATGATTGAACAGACGTTCGAGGCGACGCTGTATGCCCCGCTCTTCTACTCGAGCTCGGAGGGGCGTGCAATTAGGACCCAGCCAATGCTCTCCTCGACAGCGTTGATGCACGCTCTCGGCTATCGATACTTCGGAATGGAAAAACGGTACGCAGAGTTTGGGACTGACGCCACGTCGGCTGATTACTCTCATCTCAAAGAGGCACCGTTTTTTGTTACGGATATGCGTCCGATTGCCGTTCAGACCGACGAGCGGACGTTTCGGAGTACGGATTATCGCTCCGAGCGGCATTTCACGACCAATGATACGGACCTCGCAAATCAAATTGCTGGAACAAAGTCTATCCCTTCCATCTTGGAGGACTCAGGCGCAGCATATCAAACGATTCGGAACTACGTCGGCATATCGCCTGGATCAACGTTCGAATTTACGGTCTGGAGTGAAGAGGAACTCCCCCGTCGACCGTTTTTCCGTATGGGGATCAAACAAACCGGAGAGTTTCGAGCAGCGTTGGCTGAACTCGAGACACTCGTTCTGAACAAATATCTCCTCTCAGAAGTGTATGATCTCTCGGACGAACTACTTGCAGCGTTGATGGAGCAGAGTCAATCGTTCGAACGAGGGAACGATCCACGGTTACAGCACTTCGTTGGAGCGGACCCTGAGTTCGTTCGTGACCGTATCCTTCCGGAGGTACTCTGATGAACCAATTCACCGTTAGGGCTGCATCTCTCGCAACAGAACCTCCGAAGCCACCTCTCGAAAAGCAAGGGTTTGACCAGGCACGAGCTTTCCAGAATAGAGTTGTCGAGTGGATTGAGGATGAGGCTGAACCTGTCTCAGTTATTCGCGCACCCACTGGTGCAGGGAAGACAGCAACCTTCTATGAACTCATCGAATCACGAGACATGACGTTGCTGGTATACCCGACGAATGCGCTGTTGCGCCAGCAACGCGACCGATTCGAAGCAGAGGGAATCAATACCGCAGTTCTTAACGCGAACTCTCTGGAGGGACACGGGCACGAGCGGACGGAAAACCTTCTCGCGTTCGTAAACAGCTATGTTTCGGATCACGACGTCGTACTCACCAACCCAGATATTCTCCAAGCTGCAGTCCAGGCGATGTACCGTGGTGGTGATGTCATGCGCTTTTTCAACTTCTTCGATGGAATCGTCTACGACGAGTTCCACTTCTATGACGCTCTCGCTGCGAGTGGATTACTGCTCCAGATAAAGATACTCGAGGAACGTCAGCACAATCCGAAGATCGTGCTGGCATCAGCAACTCCGAACGAAGACTTTGTGGAGTTTCTCGAGGAACGAATCGGATTGAGTGTCTACGAAATCGATGCGGAGTACGTCGACGACGGTGACCAGTTCCGTCAATCAGTAGATGTCATTAGACACGAGGATCGGCGAATTATCGAACAACGAAATGAGATTGCCACAGCGTTACAGGAAGAACTTGATTCAATCGACAGCTATGACGAACCACACACTGTCATCGTGTTCAACAGTGCAAAGGATAGCAACGATTTCCACGACTTCCTGCATACCGAATATCCTCGGGTCTTCGAACACGTCGCAAAGGACAACGGGTTCGACACGAACGATGAGCAGGCAAACCTAGACGACACGGACTTCTATATCCTCAATACGACGAGCAAGGGTGAAGTGGGGTTGGACTACGACGTGACCACTCTATACATGGAAAAGCCGTTTGATGCAAGTGCCTTCCTGCAACGATTCGGACGTGCCGGTCGTCAGTCCGAAGCGACGGTTCACGTTTATGGACTCGGACAGGGACCCTGGGGCGACAATGTTGACTTCCCAATGTTTGCGAGGCAAATCTACGAAGGGTTCGATCCATCAGAGATGGACCATGGGTGGCTCTCAGATCTCGTTGGGTTTCGCGCTGCGCACGCGATTGCAGTTCGAGAGGATAATTGGGGATGGTTTAATCAAGAACTTCGCGAGGATTTCGAATCGAACATCGAAAAGTACAGTCAATGGCGAGGCTTTATCGCAACAGTCGATGACGAAATTGACGAAATAAAGAATGGATTTAGCCCTGGAAAATATCAATCCTCGGATAAAGAAGCGAAGCTATTGCGTTTTACACGCTCTTGTTTCGATGTCTTCCGGGGGCTTCGTGGACAATCATTGTCGGCATCAGTCAAGTATCCACGCGGTGATCGTATAGGATTGACAACGTACGATTTGACAACAACACTGCGAAATTACGATATTGATCGAATAGAAGACGATAATGTTCTTGTTTTGAAACCAGGTGAGGACAATGCGTTCTCAGTAGTCACGGCCCGACTACCTGAGTACGAGTCAGAGCCGACACAGTACGACAAACCAACATACGAAATTGAAGACCTCCTCCAGACAAAGATTCACCGTCGAATCGATCAGGTAACACTCAATAACCAATTCGAGGTTAGCGGTGACCTTTTACATCGCTTCTTTCAGATTATCCGTATCGTTGATGCTATCGTTCCAAGTCAGATTACTACTTCCGAGTACGAAATTGACATTGAGAACGACAGTTCCGGTCCACCAGTGATCAATACCCGCCTTCGATCAAGATGACTTCCGAGTTGATCAATGTCTCTGACCTAAACCAGTATTCATACTGCCCACGTCGGTACTGGTATCTGCATTTCTATAACACGCAAGGGAAAAACTATGAGCGGATCGAAGGAAAGACCAAACACGAAAATCAGTCTATCCGAGGTGACTGGTTGAACGAACTCTATCTCGAATCCGAGGCTATCGGACTGAAAGGGAAGATCGATATCCTTGACCTTGAGGACGACCGTGTTGTTCCAGTAGAGCGAAAGCGGGCCGAGAGTGGTGACTATTACAAGAGTGACGAGATACAGCTTGCGGGCTACTGTATGCTTCTTGAGGATCACTTGAACGAATCTGTTCGAGAGGGGGCGATCTATCTATACGAGACGGATCAACGAATGCACATTCCAATTACAGCAGATCAGCGAGAGACGGTTCGAAAACAAATTGAGGCAATTCAGTCCATGAGTGTCGAAAATATTCCACCATTCACAGACAACCCGAAGAAGTGCGAGGCCTGTTCCGCTAGGGAGTATTGCATGCCCGAAGAAACAGCACGCCTCGAACCTGAGAAAGTTGCCGGCACTGGCTGGGAGGATCAGATATGAAGGAATCAGAAGGAATGTACGACGAGGCCGTCCTCTTCGTAACGAAACAAGGCGCACAGATTCGCGTCGATGGTGGTCGGATCCTCGTCTGGGACGTTGATGGTGACGAGGGAGAACTTGCGTCGCGACCGATGGGCAAGATCGATACGATCAACGTCTTCGGTGGAGTGAACTTCTCGACGCCATTCGTCGCGAAGGCCAACGAACACGGGATTGTCCTGAACTACTTCACTCAACACGGAAAGTACCGTGGTAGCTTTGTTCCAGAGAAGAACACGATTGCGGAAGTCAGGCGGGCGCAGTACGCCCTCTCGAGAGAAGAAGAACTCGAAATTGCAAAGGCCATGATTGCCGGCAAGGTTCGGAACGCACGCACACTACTCTCACGGAAGGGCGTCCACGGAACTGACGTGTTGAAGGACTTGGGAATTAAGGTTGGGGGCGCCCAGAACAAGGACGATCTCCGGGGAATCGAAGGTGAAGCAGCCGAGCGGTATTTTGCAAGACTGGACGAGACGCTCACCGACGGGTGGACGTTCGAGAAGCGGACGAAGCGCCCGCCGGAAGATCACATCAACTCACTGCTCTCGCTTACGTACGTCTTCATGAAAAACGAGGTACTGGCTGCCTTACGACAGTACAATCTTGACCCATTCCTCGGTGTACTTCATGCTGATCGCCATGGTCGCCCGTCGTTAGCACTCGATCTCCAAGAAGAGTTTCGTCCGATCTTTTGCGATGCGTTCGTTACGCGACTCGTCAATCGGGGAGTCGTGACTCACGATAACTTTCGGAAGGATAACCGATTAGGCGACGATGCCTTCAAAACATATCTTTCGAAGTTCGACGAATACATGCAAGAGGAATTTACTCATCCCCACTTCGGATATACAGTTTCGCGACGGAAGGCCATCCGGCAACAATCGATCCTCCTCCGGAAGGCAATTACAGGGGAGATGGACGAGTATCACGCACTTACGTTCGACAGATAACAATGCGTCTCGCAATCACCTACGACGTTAGCAACGACTCGAACCGGCGACGAGTGTATCGGACGCTCGAGCGCTACGGTGCTTGGAAGCAGTACAGCGTATTCGAACTGGAGATTTCGAAGACCGATCGCGTCGAGTTAGAAGACGAACTTGAATCACACATTGAGCCGTCCGACGGTGACCGAATTCGGATCTACCGACTTTGTGAATCGTGTGTTGGCGCGATTGAGGACCTTGGTGATTCACAGCCTGATGAGCAGTCGAACGTCATTTGATTTGTTTGGTTCTGTATGGCAGTTTCATCGACCTTTATAAATCGTGTGTACAGCAGTAGTCGACGAACATAGTCGCGGAATTCAGGGCACAAGAAACGTTTATTAGCTCTATAGCCGTATATCGACCCCCTGTCGCAACGGACAGAAAACCCAGCACGGGATTGAAACCTGTGTTGTTGTCGGTACTCATGGTGTACTGAAAACTGGTCGCAACGGACAGAAAACCCAGCACGGGATTGAAACAGTGAGTATGAGTGAAACGGGCTCAATCTACATCGGGGTCGCAACGGACAGAAAACCCAGCACGGGATTGAAACTGTGATAAAGAACGGCTCTAGTTCGTCGTCGAAAACGTCGCAACGGACAGAAAACCCAGCACGGGATTGAAACGTCTCCGTCGTTGCATCCAGAACGGTCGCAATCCCGGTCGCAACGGACAGAAAACCCAGCACGGGATTGAAACTCGATCACCGGTCCGATTGGCCTAGCGGCGACCTACGTGTCGCAACGGACAGAAAACCCAGCACGGGATTGAAACAGCTCGTCTCGGTCAACAGCCGACTCGAACTCGGGAAGTCGCAACGGACAGAAAACCCAGCACGGGATTGAAACTCTGCGACCAGCGGCCGGCCAGGGCGTGCGCTTGGTCGCAACGGACAGAAAACCCAGCACGGGATTGAAACACCTCGAGCAGGCGATCGAGCGCGACCGGCCGCTGTCGCAACGGACAGAAAACCCAGCACGGGATTGAAACTGACGAATATATGTGCAGTACATGGCGAAGTGGACACGTCGCAACGGACAGAAAACCCAGCACGGGATTGAAACATTACGTCGACGCTTTCGCCTCGGTCCATGTAGCCGGGTCGCAACGGACAGAAAACCCAGCACGGGATTGAAACGGGTCGGCGGCCTCGTGGTGCTCCTGCAGCCACTCACGTCGCAACGGACAAAACACAGATTTGTATAGCGATACGAACTTTACTAAAACAGAAGCAGCAACAATTCTGATGGTATAGCTCTTGAAACACTCAGTTACGAGCGATACTGTTTACGTCTAATCACACTACACATTAGACCAATAATGTGCGGTGGATTTACTAGGGGCCGCGCCGTCTGGTAAGCCGAGTCGATGGAACACAGCAATTCGGGGCCTACACCCCAGGGAAAACCACTCGAGGACGCCCTCGCGGAGTTCCTCGAGAGCAAGTCCGGCAACTACGCGACGAACCTAGAGCGCGTCGTCGGCCAGTGGATCACTTACTGTGCCGACCGGGACGTGCGGACACTCGAGTCCGTCACGAAACGCACGATGGGACACTACGCCAGCCACCTCGACCGGCGCGTCGACGCGGGACAGTCCGACGCCGTCGACGGCGGGATAGCAGCATCGACGGCGTGGACGTACTACAACCAGGTGTCGGCGTTCTTGAGTTGGGCTGTCAAATGGGATTACCTCGCCGAGAATCCGGCTGAAAAGGCCGTTGCGAAAGATGAACTCCCGCCGCGGCCTTCGAGTAGCGATTCGGAACGTCAGTTCTGGTCGCCCGACCAGCGTCAGGCGCTCGTCAGCTATGTTGACAACCGTGCGCGCACGGCAATCGACGAGCGTGGGGTCGACGCACTCGAGGAGGTCCGCGACCGCGCACTCGTGACCCTGCTCGCCTACACGGGTGTCCGTGGCGCCGAAGTACTCGCAGACTATCGGGACGACCGACGCAACGGACTCCGCTGGCACAACGTCCATCTCGACGACGGCGTGATAACGGTCCTCGGCAAGAGCCAGCAGACAGAACAGACGCCACTGCCTGACCAAGCGGTCGAACCCTTGCGCCGCCTCGAAACGATTCTTGACCCACCGGCAGAGGGTTGGCCCGTGTTCCCTTCTCGGCACCCACCGTCGTTGTACAAAGCAATCGACGCCGCGGGACACGAGAAACCGGACGGCGACCCGTGGGAGTATGTCCTTGAAACCGGCATCGAACCGCCGTCAATGAGTACCTCTGGCGCTCGCACGCTGTTGAAGCGCCTGTCTGACAAGGCTGACGTACCGCTCGACGACTCGCCGAAAGACTATCTCACGCTGCACGGAGCCCGCCGTGGTGTCGGCGAGAAACTCTATCGTGAGCGCGGGGCCGCCGCGGCACAACGCACGTTGCGCCACGCCGACCCACAGACGACTTCGGAGATGTACTCACATATCGAAGCGAGCGAGTTGGCCAAAGACAATACGGCGGTATTCGACGATGAATGAGCGAAAAATAAAGACACGAAACGAACCGGATGATCCTGTCGAGACAAAGATTCTCGATGTGTCTTCTATCGAGTTGGACAAGTTATCGCCCGCATTTAATTCGCATTGGGGTGCTTTCAGTAATATCGGAAACCAGCGATTCACCTCTAAACTCGAGCAAATCCTCGACATAGAGGGTTGGGAAGTAACGCGGGTTATCTATCAAACGTACCTTCCGAAAATTTGGGTGGGCGACCACCAGAATGTCACCGAGAACAATGAATCGGACCTTCATAAACACCTTAAGATACTCGCCGCAGGATTCTTAGACCGTACCGGACATGAAATGGAGACAGTCAAGAATTGGTCGCACGACGGGACTTCAGGACACAACCGCGAGTGGGTGTACGATCCCTTCTGGTTTGAGGTTCCGTATAGTCCAGGTGTTGCTGACGTGGCTTGCGATTGTACTGATTGCAATACGTACGTTGAAGTCGGAGATACGCCAGCGAGAAAGGTGTATGAAGCATGTCAGTCTCCCTCCATTGATTCGGTCGTTGTAATCCCGTATAAAGATGCGTCCGATTTCCGGTTCCGCGGGGAGATACGACACGTCTATTTCTTTCACGAGGCCTCTGTCCGCATTCCCAACCAACTTGAGAATAAATGTCTTGAACACAACGAGTAGGCCGGGTACGGTCAGGTTGATCTACGGCCGTGAAACGCTGACCGATCGGATTGATGCGCTTGGTGCTCGCGACCGCGAGTGGAGTGGCTATTTGTTCCCTTCGGCACAATCCGAGAGCGGCCACGTCGTCGGTGAGACGATACAGGCGCGGTTCCAACGGATTGCCGATCGTGCTGGTGTCCGGGTGCGGGGTGAACTGCCGACCTCGAAAATGGGCCGGCGGTTCTGGTATACGACGTATCTCGTCTCGCAGAAAGAACTCCTCGCAAGTCTGGACGTAATCGCTGCGGAGCAGGGCAGTTCTGACGCGAGCGTCGTTCTGAAAAACTACCTCTCAGAAGCCGAACGGCGGGAACATCGGCGTGAGATCATGCGAGAACAGCTTGCAGAGGCGTTTGAAGAATGATGGCTAATTTCGTTGTCTGATTCCTGATGGGGTGTGATCATGCCGGTCTGGTTTTGGGTTCGTCCGACCGGTAGCGAGGGATCGCATGAGCGGTCCACATACCTGTTAGAAGTCTTTACCCATATACGGTTACTATCGTCAAAGCTATTTGACGAAATCTCCGTCGAAGAACTTCACGGGGTACTCGACAACCTCGAGGGAAGGAAGCTGACACCGGTTGTTAGCGGCAATAGTATACAAACATGCCGTCATGCAAACTAAACTTGCCAAGTAGCACGACATCGGCCAACGAACAATCCGCAGTCACCTCAAGCGACTCAACACTGACGAGTCCTTTGAGTAGGCCGTTACTGATGCTCATCGATCCGAGAGGGATAGAACCTTCTCAGAGAAAGATTAGCAAGGTTCGAAGAAACATCAGAGCTAAACCCAGTTGAAGAGTGCTGACGACAACTCCAAGCAGCACTCTGCACCCGGCCTTTGACCCACTTAGCGACCTTCCAACACCGATTGATACAGCTACCGATTGGATCTCTGGAAGAGCGTGAGTAACTATTTCTAACGCCTAACTGAGTAGAGCATGAATAAGCGGTTGTTGGGGACCCTGCTTACATGCGCGAAGACATAGTTGATCTTATCATTGAATGTTCGTCTACAATCCTTGCAATGATCCCACTGATCTCTCGATGACAACGATCTGCTTCCGAAGAGTTCCCTCTTTAACTTGTTAGTCGCATGGTTTTTACAGCAGTACCTCTGTAAACCATACTCCTGCCTGACCAAGGAATGCTTCCCGTCTCTGTTGAGCGGAAATACTAGGTGGGTCTCACCCGTCCATGTCAGACACTAAGGCCAAACTCCCTTAGATCCTCTTTCCCTTGCTCAGTGACTCTCTCTGTTGTCCACTCTGGGCTCCAGACGAGTTGCAGTTCAATGTCCTTGACACCCTCAACTGCAGCGACCGCTTCCTCAACCTGTTCCGTGAGCATATCTCGAGCCGGACAACCGGAATACGTGAGCGTCATTTCGACGTGTGCAACTCCGTCTTGGACACTGACACCGTATAGTAACCCTAGATCGACGATGCTAATTGGCATCTCGGGATCCTCGATTTCGTAGAGAGTGTTCCATACAGCAGCCTCAAGACCGGTTGCATCGTCGCCGGTTTCGGTGAGACTGTTTGCCTGCTCACCCTTGCGGTAGTCAGTGTACGCACAGGGTGTGGCATCTGTCTCTGAAATATCACTGCTCATTTGGTTTCTCCATGATTTTGGTTGTCTCGCTGCGTCCGAGTTCGCGGTAGGTGCGGGTGAACTCGTCGTAGAGGTCGAACCACGCGTCAGTGTGGCCGCCGTCACGACCGCGTTCATCGGGAAGCATCTCTTGATCGACTGCAACTTCTAACTTGTCATCATCCGTTTGGTCAATCTCAGGGATCTCGAGGTCAAGCGACTCGAGATACGGCACAATGACTGATAGCCACTCTTCGCGCAGTTCCTCAAGCGTGGCATCTCGCAAGCCGAGGTCAACGATATCGGCTTCGACATCGGAATCGACCGGTTCGAAGAGTGTGAGGGCATGCGGAAACAGCCGGTCGAGCACGTCTTGTAGACGCTCGTGACCTTCGTCGCCGTCAGCGAGACGTTCCATCCAGCTCTGAGCGTGTTCGAGATGATATCTCTCTTCACTCTGGATCTTTCTGACGCGGTCTGCAATCTTAGGGTGTGTGGAATCCTCGAGCGCCTCGAGCCGGAGTTCCTCGGCGACGTCGTATAGATACGACCGGAGGATCGGATCGGCCCAGTTGCCCTCCTCAAACGGGAGCTCAACGAGCGTACTGTGCCGGAAGTCTGATGGTTCGCGCTCGAATACGAGACTCCGTTCCTTGAAGCCAAGGTCCTCGAGTACATCGTACCAGAGTCGAGCGTGACCGAGTTCGTCTTGGGCGTTGTTCGCCAGTGCGAGGTCCGACTCGAGGCTGGGTGCTCGGACCTGCCACTCAGTATATCTCTCGGCCAGCACGAACTCGTCGTCGCCAAGGCGTTTCAACAGCGTACTCAATGCCATCTGCTCGCGTTCCTCGAGATCGGCTGGATTCTCGAACGTAGCCGCCATCAGGCCTCACCTCGTCTCTTCTCGGCGTCGGCCTGTTCATCCTCGGATTCAACGACCTCGCTGGCGTCCTCGCCGGTGGTGTTGTAGGCGGTCGCCCAGCGGTAGCTCCGGTCGGTCGTGCCGCCGAACGCAACCTCGTCATCGTTGATCTCGCCGATTTCGTCTCTTGGAACGACCCAGATGCTGTTGGTGGGTTTTCGCCGACCGTGTTGGATGGCCGCGTACTGCTGGGCCATCTCACGGTCGGGAGCATGAACGTTGCCACAGTGGGTGTGGTAGCCACCCGTCTTCTCCTGGCGGAACACTTCCCAGATCATGGTTAGTCAGCCGCCTGCGGCGCGTGGCCGCTGGCAGCGGTGGTATCCGTTTCGATTGTATCGCGAACCCATTGGACAGCCTCCTGGGCATGTTTTCGACCGTTAATCTGGCCGACGCCGGGTTCGTATTCGTTCTTCGCGATTGTGAAGAACTCGTCCCAGTCCAGATCCCCTTCTTCGACCTTGTAGGTGCCGTCGTCGCGCTCGCGAATGCGTGGCTCGTCGGGAATCTCGAGGCCGTACTTTTCGGCCTTCGGGATGTACTGATCGAGGAAGGCGTTTCGGAGGTCGTCGTTGGACTTCTGTTTGAGTCCTACGGACGAGGCGAAATCGTGGTGAGTGCTGTCGTCGTCGGTCGGTCCAAAGAACTGGATAATGCGGGGCCACCACTCCTCGAACGCTTCCTGGGTCATCTGCTGTTCCTTCTGCGAACCGGTCATCAGTTCCTTGAGGATGTCCTCGCCGTGTTTGACGTGGAACCCCTCCTCGAAGCACACCTTGTCCATCGCGTGGGCGTAGGGCTCCCAGCTGGTCCGTCGTAGTGTTGCCTGCCGGCGCATCGCTGCACCGTCGACGAAGAACGAGATCATCGGCACCTCGACCCAACTCTTAAGCGGATAGTGGAAGCAGTTGAGGAACTTGCCGTCGCCGTTAGCAAGGTCGTCGAGCATTTCCTCACGGGTTTTGACGCCAAGTGACTCTGCGGCACGATAGAGCAACTGACCATGGCCAATTTCGTCTTGGACCTTTGCTGAGAACGCCAGCTTTCGGTCGATGCTAGGCGCCTGCCGGATGAACGGCCGCTCGAGGTACGCGCCCATAATCTCGCTGTTGGCATGGAACTCGATCATCCGAGTTGCCGCCTCCCGATATTCCTGTGGGAGATCGTCTGCAGGACTAAACTCCCGCGGTCCCGCACGTTCTTTGACTGCTCCGACGTTCATTACCATAGTTCAGGGTGTTTTGATTGATAGAGGTATACCCGTATATGACGGGGCTTTAAGTACAATATGTGTTGGGTGTGAACATCCGACAGTATGTGTGTTGGATCTATCACATGACCAAGTGTAGAATGAAACTACCCTTTGGAACGTAGCTCAAAAGCAGCAATAGCGTCCTAAAAACGCAGTCCCGTGTGAGGGTATTGAACTCCGTAGCCAGTATTTTGGTGAGCAAGCATCAGCACATGTCAAAAATTGTGGTCCAGTACCTTCATTATCTCTTAGCCAGTTGTAATTTGGTATGGGCACTCCTGATGACGTAAGAGAACGGATTGAAAACGACCCGTACTGTGAAACGCTCGGCATCCAACTCGTTGCGCTTGAGTCCGGCTATGCACGCACAACGCTGAGAGTGACTGAGGATCTACAAAATTTTCACGGCACTCCTCATGGAGGGGCTGTGTATTCGCTTGCAGACGCAGCGTTCGCAGCAGCCTCAAACTCCCGTGGTGACACGGCGGTCGCACTCGAGACGAACATTTCGTATTTAGAAGCCGTCGACGTCGGCTGTGTTCTCACCGCTACGGCCAAAGAAACCCACGTCGGGAACCGAACTGCCGAATACGAGGTTGTCCTCACCGACGAGGAGGACGAACGGATTGCCACGTTCCGCGGACGTGTCTACCGTCTTGGGTGATTCCTGCTTGTAAGGTTAGTCACGTTGACCGTGGGACACACATCCAACACCATCTCTTCTTTCGTCCTATCGCTGCCGACATCCCTATGGGTACCTGTAGGGCTTTTCGGTCGGTAATGTAGCCGTCAAAACAGAGTGTTACCAGCGTCTCGTCAACGGTGATCGAAGACTCGCTTGACCTTCCCGGTCTCAGTTCGCTCGATGCCACCAGGGTCGGTGATCGTCAGTTCGTCCGGTGTAAACGAGAGCACGTTCGATAGTCGAGTGAGGACACGATCCCGCAGGGTCTCGAGATCGCCGCTAAACTCATCCTCACGCTCAATGGTGAGTTCCATTCGGTCTAAGTTGTCCTCGCGGTAAAGATCAATGCGATAGTACGGTGCAACCGCATCGAACTCAAGGACGACATCCTCGATTTCGCTAGGATAGAAGTTAACGCCACGGACGATGAGCAAATCGTCGGCGCGTCCCGTCACGTTGTCCATCCGGACCATTGTCCGGCCACACTCGCATTCCTCGTAGGTGAGTGATGTCAGATCACCGGTACGGTAGCGAAGTACTGGGAGAGCCTCTTTCGAGAGTGTCGTAAGTACGAGTTCACCTTCTTCACCCTCTGGGAGTGTTTCTCCTGATTCTGGATCGACGACCTCCGGATAGAATCGATCTTCCCAGATGTGCAGTCCATCCTGAATCTCGTGACACTCGTTCGAGACGCCGGGACCGATGATTTCCGATAGTCCGTAGATATCAATCCCCGTGACGCCAAGGCGCTCTTCGATCTCCTCACGCATTGGCTCAGTACAGGGCTCCGCACCAAAGATGACTACACGCAGGGGAAGATCCCTAATGTCGATACCCATCTCTTGGGCGGTCTCGGCGAGATACAGCGCGTAGGAAGGTGTACAGGAAATCGCATCGCTCTCCAGGTCTTTGAGCATCTCCACCTGTCGCTGCGTGTTGCCGCCGCCGATCGGAATCACCGTTGCACCGAGCTCTTCGATTCCGTGGTGGAGGCCAAGGCCACCCGTGAAGAGCCCGTAGCCGTAGGCGTTCTGGACCGTGTCGCCCGCTTCGAGCCCTGCGGCTGAGAGACTACGTACGACGACTTCTTTCCAGACTTCGAGGTCGCTTTCGGTATAGGAGACTATTTTTGGCTTGCCCGTCGTTCCCGAGGAAGCGTGGATCCGAATGATCTCTTCGTCATCGACAGCAAAAAGCCCGTCAGGGTACTCATCGCGAAAGTCTTCTTTCGTAGTGAACGGCAGGTTCGCGATGTCATCAACTGTCTCGATATCTTCTGGTGAGACATCTGCTTCTTCGAGCACCTCACGATAGTAGTCGACGTTTTCGTACGCATTCTGTACCGTTTCACGGAGTCGTTCGTTCTGCAGTTCCCGTAGCTCTTCACGAGAGGCAGTCTCTATGTCTTTGTAAACCATTCCTCGTCTACCTCTCTGTAGGGGGGGAGTAAAAATCATGTGGTATCCCACACCATGGGTACCTACCACGTTTTGTAACGAGTTCACATTCCCTGCACGCCTGCTTCGAAACTCTGTACTCGCTCACAACATAACTGAATATGTAGGGTGTTCACGTCCCATGGACGGTACCTCGAGAGATGTCACGAAACCGTTTCCATACCGACGAACGTCGTGACGAGTGCGGACAGAATGTCGAGATCGGCGCCCATACTAAGGCAGGGACTTGTCGACTCTATATACAGGAAGCTGTGGCTCGCTATTGCTTTAGGACGCAGTTCCCGCGAGAAGAGTTGCTACAATCGATTTTCTGACGAGATGGGGGAGACGTTACTAGGGGCGCTCGAAGATCGTGGCCACGCCTTGGCCGAATCCAACACACATCGTCGCGAGACCGTACTGGCCATCTCGACGTCTCAGTTCGTGCAGTAGGGTCGTCACGATGCGCGCACCTGAGCAGCCAAGAGGATGACCAAGTGCGATCGCCCCACCGTTGACATTCAGCTTCTCATCGTCAATACCGAGTTCGCGTTTGCAGTGCAGACTCTGGGATGCGAAGGCCTCGTTGAGCTCGACGAGATCGAGGTCACCAACGGTGAGGTCCGCTTCCTCGAGTGCCATGCGTGTCGCGGGAACAGGACCGATACCCATCACAGTGGGATCGACGCCGGCCACACTGCGTGATCGTACGCGGGCGAGAATTTCAAGGCCGTGTTGGTCGGCGTACTCGGCGCTGGTAATCAACAGTCCGGCTGCACCGTCGGTTAGCGGCGATGCGTTTCCAGGAGTGACCGTCGCTGCGTCGTCGTCGGCAAAGACCGTCGGAAGATCGGACAGGGTCTCGAGGTCGGTCTCCGGTCGCGGTCCTTGGTCGCGATCGACAACGCTGTCTTTGGTTTCGATGGGAACGACCTCGTCGTCGAACCGTCCCTGTTTCCAGGCTTCGAGCGAACGCTCATGAGAACGAAGTGCGAACTTGTCTTGGTCCTCACGGCTGACATCGAACCTTCGGGCGACGCGTTCGGCAGTCGCACCCATAGGAAGAGCGTCGGCATCGTAGTGATCCTCGATGTCAGGATGGAGCCAACTCGAAAATGGGACTCGGCTCATGTGTTCGACTCCAGCAATTGGGTAGACGTCACCGTCGCCCGTTTCAATCGCGCGGACGGCGTCGACGAGCGCTGTCAGCGAAGACCCACAGAGGCGGTTTGTCGTTGCTCCGGGCACTGTCTCAGGGAACCCGCCGGCGAGCAACGCCTGGCGAGCAAGATTCCGACCCTGCTCATTCTCCTGATTTGCACAACCGAGTCGGAAGTCGTCCCACTCTTTTGCCGGAACGCCGGTCCGTTCGACCAGTGCCTCAAGAACGGCTCCAACTAAATCTTCGGAGTGAACGTCTTTGAACGCTCCGTTCTTCTGGGTCTGTGGTGTTCGCACTGCATCAACGAGTACAGCCTCAGCTTGCGTCATCGCCTGATAGATTGAACGGTTCTGGGTTAAGCTTTCGGCTCCCCGCGTGTCTTGCTCACGAACGGCAGTTCCGAGAGTGACATCCTCCGCGCCCTAAAGGGCGCGGCTTCCCGTACCGCAGGTGGGATATTTGCCGGTTTACGACACGACCTGCTCTCTCGTGTGAAACGTCCCGCTCTCGCGGTCGAACAGGTGTGTCGATGGCTGAGCCACACAGCCGTTACTCCTATCCTCGCCGTGAGGACTCGGAGTTATCTTCTGGCGCATATTCTCCGCCCCATTACAATCCGCGTTGGCCACCAACTCGCACGACGAGCAGACGTACAGGCCACGTTCAACGCGATTCGACATCGTATCGTCGCCACATCGTGAACACGTCTTCGACGTATCCCACTCGTTTTCTTTCACTACCTCGACCCCTCGCACTTCGCCTTTGTACGCGAGGTACTGGTAGATGCGGTCGAACGCCCACGTGTGTAGCTTCTTGTTCCCCGTCTTGCCCCAGTCCGACTCACGCACGTCTTCGGGCCAACTCACTGCGAGCGTCCCGACGTTTCGTTCGATACACTCCGTGATGATGGTGTCCGTGAGAACGTGGTAGAAATGGGTTTCGCGGTCAGCGAGTGTTCGACGTGCCCACATCGACTTCTGTGACGGCCCATTTTCACCCTCGGTGTCGTACTCTGCTCG
>NZ_AOIM01000004.1 GCF_000337575.1 Natrialba hulunbeirensis JCM 10989
CAGGATTCAGCTGGCGACGGCGTAGCAGGCATCGACCTCGGCATCACGAACATCGCTACGGTTGCCTTCCCCGACGAGTACGTCCTGTACCCCGGCAACTCGCTCAAGCAGGACAAGCACTACTTTACCCGAGCAGAGTACGACACCGAGGGTGAAAATGGGCCGTCACAGAAGTCGATGTGGGCACGTCGAACACTCGCTGACCGCGAAACCCATTTC
>NZ_AOIM01000005.1 GCF_000337575.1 Natrialba hulunbeirensis JCM 10989
ATTCAGCATGAACACCTCAAGCGATCAGCTACAGAAAGAACTCATCTGGGCACTGGCACACGGCACCAACCTCTCACAAGACGAGATCGCCGACCATCCAGCGATCGACAAATCCCAACCGACCGTAAGCCGGATTCTCAACAACTACGACCCTGCTCTTGATGGAACGGAGATCGTCGGATCTGGGTACGGGCGAGCCGAAGACACACAGACAGATGCCCCACCAGTGACCACGTACCGCGAGGCACTGGCTGAAGCCATGCTACACGCCCCGATGCTGGCCCCGATGGTCGGCATGGCGAAACTCAACAACACCGAAAACGACGGATAGAGCACCCATCACGAACCACCCCGATCGAGAACAACGCGCATCTATATATCTACCTCCTCTCTGACACACCATGGGCAAATGGGCTGTGGGCCAATTTCATTCACTGTAGACCGAAGGTCTACAGTTAATGAATACTGTAGGGGAGGGTATCACTGAATACGCATACTACCAGAAGTATGATAAACCGACTACGAGTCCTTGTACCTCACACGGTGCTCCTCCGGCACACGGTGGACCAGTTC
>NZ_AOIM01000006.1 GCF_000337575.1 Natrialba hulunbeirensis JCM 10989
AACGAGGCGTTGAGCCCGCGAGCACTAATCGGCCAAGCCACACATTCATACATATCGCATTGGATCCGTGACGCGAGAACGGGTCCGGACGTAAACTGGACTACACGTACGACACGGTCATCGAAGACCACTGATACTGGTGTCAGCGAGTCACGGTTCGATTCCGTGGATCAGCGTTTAGGCGGCCATCGCGGCGGGGTTCCTCCCGTACCCATCCCGAACACGGAAGATAAGCCCGCCTGCGTATTGGTGAGTACTGGAGTGGGAGACCCTCTGGGAGAGCCGATTCGCCGCCCTCACTCATACTACAATTCATACTCACGCCCCGCAGAGCACCTGCTCTGTGGGGCGTTTTGCATGTATACTGTGCCGAAACCAGAAAGACATAGCTCATGCCACACATCAATTTAGTCACATCGTTGCCACTCCCACGTAGTCGTATGTCCCCGTTTTATCGTTTACCTGATTGGTTGGTCTTCGTACCAAATTCTTTTGGAGCGAACCTTATTCAACTGTCTCTGGTATGACCAGATCATGTCAGATTCCGGTGGATCATGGCTCGATACCGTTTATGGATTGATGTCTTCGTCCCGGCGACGGTACATTTTGTACTACTTTTTAGACAACCAAGCAGCAACCGTTGACGATCTCGTCCGCCAGATCTCCGAGTGGGAATCGGATGTGGTATCCGATTCGATTCGCGTGTCTCTCCATCATCATCATCTTCCGCGGCTTGCAGAACACGGTCTCGTAGAATATGGGAGCAGTGATGTCCACAGCACGTCCACGTTTGGAACTCTTCGTGAAACTGTTGCTCAGGCGCGTGCGGTCGAAATGGATTCACAGGATGGTCAGCGTCCCCCCGTATTCAGGAGGGGATCCGAATCAGTCTCGGAACCGGTTTCTGAGGACTAGCGTCCAGCCGTTCACCAGGAACTGAGCAGGAGAATCGGGACAGTACCTGTCTCAGTCGTAGGTGTGGTGCTCAACTGCTTGTTCGAGTAATTCGTCTGGAATTCCTGGGACATCGTCGTTGCGGACCGGCCCGAGTTCGTCGATAAGGGACGGATCTCGTGGGAACTTACGCCGATCCCAGTGGATCGAGATACCTGCCCGTGCACCTTCTCCGAGTGCGATTGGAACTTGATTGTGGCCTGGTGTGAGGTCGCCGACTGCGTAAACGTTTTCGACGGAGGTCCGACCGTGATCGTCGACAATGACGGTCCCATCACCGTTGAGCGCACAGCCGAGTTCTGTCGCGAGGCCGTTGTTGTAGCTCGAGCCGTACAATGCAAATCCGCCGGTGTATTCGCGAACAGTCCCATCCTCAAAGGTCAGTGACTCGAGCCAGCCATCATCGCCGTTCTGGACGCTGGTGATTTCTTCGTGGACAATCTCAATGGGGTGGTTCGAAAGCATCGATTCGGTTTCGTCACTCCAGGTTGGCTCTGTTCCCCGTGTGAGGAGATCAACATCTGACGTGAAATTGAGCATGATTGCAGCGACGTACGCAGCACTCTCGGACGTCCCCATGATATAGACCGGCTCGTCGACGAACATGTAGGCATCACAGTGCAAACAGTAGTGCAGGCCACGTCCAGTACGTGGGAGGGGAGGGTCTGGTCTCTCGTCGGTGAACCCGGTTGCGAGCACGACGTACTCGGCGACGTAGTCGGTGTCGGTTCCACAGAGGGTGATTTCTGGGACGTTGTCGGTAGTCGCTGGCTCATCGTGATTCTGTTTCTGTTCCTGTTCCTGTTCCTGTTCCTGTTCCTGTTCCTGTTCTTCTTCGGAGGAATCACGAGTGCTCTGTTCTGCGCGCGAACAAGATGAAATGGTGTCCCGGAAGACCGTACACCCATAGGCTTCGAGCTGTTCTTTGCCAATCGAAAGGAGTTCAGCCCCACTCGTTTCCTCGGGGATACCGACGACGTTGTGGACGTCCTGCATCATGGCAGCGCGTCCACCTCCGCGGTCAACGAGCGCAGTCTTGTTGCCGAGCCGTGTACAGTACAGTGCCGCACTCAGGCCAGCAGGGCCGCCGCCAACGACAACGACGTCGAACCGTGCCGATGTATTCTCACTTGTCATATCGCTGGTTCACCGAGGAGAGCCAAAAACCTCTCCGCGGGTCTGGGTCTGCTGAGCGATTTCTCTCGCGTGATTGTAGACAACCGCTTCGCTCACAGTGGTGATGGCGGTGTGACGTGTAAAATTGTCCCCCGGAACACTAACGTCCAGCCTCATCCCGTGGCGGCATGCCGCGTCGGCTGGCTAACCCTCGTGCCGGGTGGTTCACGTGTTGCGTGCCTGGGTTCGCCGTGCTGTCATCGCTCCCGAATGGGTACGCTCGGCCGGGGACTAAAGGCACGCAATTGACTTAGGAGCGTGGCGTGTTTAACAGTTTCACTCCTGTTGGTAGGAACTTCGTCAGATGTCCCGATGGTATTTCAATTTATCCACGGACTGACTGACGGGGCTTGCTCGTCTTCAGGCGGGTTGTACGTGCTTGGACCCGGTTCGGGTGGAATTTCCGGACCATCTCCTGGTTTTCCTCCTGTGGACAATTCGCAGGAACGGGTATCGGTTCGTCGAGCGAGTCGGTGGCGGTGAGCCACTGATTCTGGTACATCGTATCGCGGGCGATCAGGTACGAGAGCATGTCCTCGATTGAATTGCGGAGGATGGAGACGTGCCACTGAACGGTCGGTGATGCTGGTGGTGCTGGTGGTGCTGGTGGTGCTGATAGTGCTGGTGGTTCTTGTGGTAGTGACTCGGGAGAATAATCCCGTCTGGCCCACTGATGTTGGTGTCTGAGAAGAAGCCGCACCGGCGTGGTCAGTACATATAGTCGTCTTCGTTAAACTGGACGTACTTCCCGTTGCGGTAGGTGAACTTTCGCTTCTTGTATGCCGCGAGAATCTTCGTTGCGCCGATACCGGCGGAGTACGTCCGGTTAATCAGGGCGTTTCCGGAACTGTCGCCCTGCATGTCGGTGACGACATCGAAGGCCCAGTCCCAGTCGTCGGGTTCGTACTCTTTGACGATGTCTGCGAACGAGACGTTACGCAGGATTTCGTCGCCGATGGCGCGCTTCCAGACCTCGTTGTAATTTTCAAGCGAGTCGGTGGCGGCGAGCCGGCCGGCAATCTTGCCGGTACGAACGGCGACGTGGTAGCCGCCCTCGTGGAAGGCCGAGGTTGTCCCCATTGCACCGCCAGCCACGGCGATGTTCGCGCCGACGGGTGAGTCGATCGGCCGCGTCGAGGAGATGGGGTACGTCTCGGTCCCCTTCGATTTCCCGCGGTCCTTGACGATCGGGATGTCTTCCTCGATGTCGTACTCGTCACCGTACTCGAGTTCCAGCAGTCGCGTGATGTACTCGGAGCCGGAGGGAAGTTGGTCGTCCTCGGGGTCGAGCAGCGCGTAGGCATCGGGGTTGTCGATGTCCTCGAGGCGCATGCCGATGGGCATCGTCAGGCCGACGCGGGCGACGGTGCCGTCGTTGGGGAAGACCCAGGGGTAAGCAGTTTCGCCTGGCATATAGCCCCACCAGAACTTGAGGGTGTCTTCGAACTCCTCGAACAGTTCGGGGGGGAACTCCCGGTACTCCTGATAGGCGATGTGGTTCGCTTCCGGTGGGGAGAGCTGGTCCGAGATGCTCCGTCCTGGCGGGGTGAACTGGTCGAGTGCCTCGAGTGTGATCCGGCGCTGTGGGCCGTCGGCGAGGATGACGTACTGGGCCTCGAGCTGGTCGCCGTTCGAGAGCGTCAGGGTGTGGGTTGGCCCTTTCGGACTCTCGGATCGGAGGTCGGTTTCCAGATTCGAGACGCCGGTGCCGACGCGCAGGTCCGCGCCGGCGTCGGTCGCGCGCTCGTAGAGCCAGTCGTCCATCCGTGCGCGGTGGAATGTGTAGCCGAACTTCGGATAGCTGGCGTCCATCCCCGTCGTGGTGAGTTCGACGGCGCTGTTCGGTCCGACGAACTCGGTACCCTCGAGTTCGCGGAGGACGACCTCGTCGGGGATCTCCTCGAACTCGAAGTCCATAATGTCGATCCAGTAGTCGAGCATGCCGGCGGCGTCCGTCGAGTCCGGCCCGAGTTCCTCCCGGTCCTCGCGGGGGACTCCCTGCTCGAAGAGGACCGTCTCGGCTCCGTGTGTAGCGGCCCGTTCGGCCGCGGTGGCACCCGCGGGTCCGCCACCGACGACCGCGACCTCAACGCGTTCCATACTCCGTGTGGAGTCAGTGGCCCGTATTAAAGTACCTGTATTTCCTCCCTGGAAGGGAGTCCACAGCGTACCTGGCGGCCGCGATCGGTTGGGTCCTGCCCGATCCCTGCCTATCTCACCGTGAGACCAACGTTTTTGCCCGCACCGCGTGAGGCCACGTACATGCCATCGAATGACGCACACGACGAGTATGCCGAGTCTGCTACAGAACCGCCAGTGGCAGACCCAGACGTTCTCGTCCTCCGGAAGGGAACCCACGGAACGCCGGTCGAACAGTACGTCGACGCCATCCGTGATCGGCTCCCGGAGCACACGGTTGCTCTCGCGCGCACCCCTGCTGCGGAACGTGAAGCGATCAAATCCGCTAGCTTCGTCACCGGCATGACGCTCGACGAGGAGCTACTCGAGTCCGCCGAAAAGCTAGAGACGTTCGCCTGCGCGTACGCGGGGACGGGGCATCTGCCGCTCGACGAACTCGAAGCCCGCGGTGTGACGGTGACGAACGCGTCAGGTGTCCACGGTCCGAACATCGGCGAGCACGTGCTGGGTGCGATCCTCCGGTTTACTCGCCGGTTCCACGTGGGAAATCGGCGACAGCGCCGGCGGGAGTGGCGCCACTACAAGGCGTACGAACTGCAGGGATCGACGGTGACGGTCGTCGGCCTCGGTGCCATCGGACAGGCGGTCTGTGAGCGACTGGAGCCGTTCGGTGTGAAGACGATCGGTGTCCGATACTCGCCGGAGAAGGGTGGGCCGACGGACGAGGTTATCAGCTTCGAGGGAGAGGCGTTTCAGGACGCACTCGCCAGAACGGACTACCTCGTGCTGGCGTGTCCGCTCACGGAGACGACGCGCGGGCTGATCGACCGCGAGGCGTTGACGACGCTCGATCCCGAGGCCGTGCTGATCAATATCGCGCGCGGCCCCGTCGTCGACACGGACGCGCTCGTCAGTGCGCTGCGGGGCGGTCGCATCCGTGGCGCATCGCTCGACGTCACCGATCCTGAACCGCTTCCGGAGGACCACCCGCTCTGGACGTTCGACAACGTTCAGATCACGCCGCACAACGCGGGGCACACGCCGCAGTACTACGACCGGCTGGCCGATATCGTCGCGGAAAACGTCGAGCGGCTTTCGAACGAGAACGGTGAGGACAAGTCGGGACCCGAACTCGTCAATCAGGTTCGTCCCTGAACTGGCAGTCTGGTACTCGAGTCGTTGCCAGCAGTTCGGGATCTGTTCTTCGACTGCGGCGTTTGAGAGTCAGGCGAGAGATGCGTTCGTCTTCCCGTGAACTCAGTGGACGCGTACACTTTTTTAGCACTCTATCCCGAAGTCCCGGCATGGTATTCGAATCGGGTGTCGGAGAGACGATGTGTGCGACGAGGAGTTTACAGTCGGTACCGGAGGGATTGCGATGACGCTCACGTTCGACGGAACGGTAATCGTCCCAGCGGCCGATCCCAAGGATGGCAAGCGTACGGCCGAAGCGCTCGCCCCACATCTCGATACGGACAGCCGGGTTGTCCTGGTGAACGTCATCGAGAAGGGAGGGGGCACGATCGACAAGGCACCGATGGAGCAGCGAAAGGAGTACGCCGACGAAATCTTCTCGGAGGCGCGCAAACCGCTCGTCGACGCCCCGGCAGCGATCGAATCCGAGACGCTGTTTGGAACCGACATTGTCGAAACGATCTTCGACGCAGCGGACGAGTACGATGCGGACGCTGTTGTCTTCACTGCTCGGGAAGGAAACCGGATCGCAGAACTGCTGACGGGCGACGTTGCCCGCCGGTTAGTCAAAGAGGGAACTGTTCCGGCGGTTGCCTTGCCACAGTCGACAGCGGAGTGACGCTAGATTGATCGTGGCCTGCTAGTGGCCCGCCGGTGGCTTGCTAGCGGCTTGTTAGCGGCCTGGAAGCAAACTGACAACGGGCCGGCCCACAGAGAATTGATTTCAGTCAGTGTGGTATTTCCGGCCGTTTCAGTCGGCACTTACCTCGGGAACGAGGGGTCCGTCACCGTCGGTGTCGCTGTCACCGTTTCGCTCACTCGTCTCATCGCGTAGCTGCGCGGCGAGTTCGTCACCCGCCTCGCAAAGTGCTACGGTGTTCGTCTCCGGATCGAACTCGAGTACACCGGCGTCAGCTAGCTTCGGAACGTGCGTGTGACGAAGTGAGATGTGGATCCGCTTGCGCGTTCCGAGCAGGGCGTCGCCGGTCGCAGCGAGAGCGCCGGTGCCCTGCTCGTCGGCGGCGAGAACGACGTGATCGGCGACGTCCGACAGTGGGACTGGGTCCGTTTCCTCGAGTCCGTCGAGATACTGGAGTACGGCACGGCGGCGCCAGTCTGCGAGCAGCTCGAAGGCGGCGTCAGTGGCCGCAGCGTCGGCAGCGCCGGCAGGCGTCGAGAGCGATTCAGGATCGGAGATCACTGGAAGCATACTCACTACTCTGGGTGCCACCCCCTTGTGTCGCGCGCCAAAATAACGAGGTAAACTACAACTACAAATAGAGTAAAAACCAGTCGATAGGGCTCGGGACCGCTACAGGTAGCCGTTCTCGAGTAACAGTTCACCGTTCAGCACACTCGCGCCCGCAGCGCCGCGGATCGTGTTGTGTGCGAGGCAGTTGTACTGGAGGCCGAACGGCGTTTCCTGTAGACCGCCCGCGGCAATCGCCATGCCGTCGCCGACGGTGCGGTCCATCCGCGGCTGTGGGCGATCTGGTTCGTCGAAGACGTGAATGAGTGGTTCCGGCGAGGAGCGCAGGTCGAGCGACGGGAACGCACGCATTGCCTCGGCGGCGTCGGCCGGCGTGAGTTCGTCTTCGGTTTCCACCCAGACGTTCTCGAGGTGGCCGTCGATCGTCGGGATGCGGTTACACGACGCCGAGACCGCCATCTCGTTGTGCGAGAGTTCCGCGCCGTCGAACTCGCCGAGCAGTTTGCGCGACTCCGTCTCGAGTTTGTCTTCCTCGCTGCCGATGTAGGGGATGGCGTTGTCGATGATCTCCATCGAGGAGACACCGTCGTAGCCCGCGCCGGAGACGGCCTGCAGGGTCGAGACGTGGACCTTCTCGAGGCCGTACTCCGCGATCGCGGCGAGCGTCGGGACGAACGTAATCGTCGAGCAGTTCGGGTTCTTGACCAGCGCGCCGTCCCAGCCGCGTTCGTCGCGCTGGACCTCGAGCAGGTCGAGGTGGTCGGCGTTGATCTCCGGGATGACAAGCGGCACGTCCTCGGCCATCCGGCTGTTCGAGGAGTTCGAGGAGACGACGTAGCCCGCCTCACAGAACGCCGGTTCGACCTCCGCCCCGATACTCGAGGGGAGCGAGGAAAAGAGGAGGTCGATATCGTCGGGAACTTCCCCAGGCTCGGTCGCGGTGACGGTCATCTCCCCGATATCGTTGGGGATGGGGCTGTCGACGCGCCACTTTGCAGCCTGTCGGTATGTTTTTCCGGCACTCGAGTCGCTTGCAGTCAGGGCGGCGATATCGAAGTCAGGATGCGGCTCAAGAAGCTGAATCAGTCGTTGTCCAACGGCGCCAGTTGCGCCGAGTACGCCTACTCGTACTGCCATTTTGTGTCACTGAGTGTCGTGGCCGCAAAACCGTTTGGATTTTCATCGCACAGCCGATAACGGCAGTATTTGTTGACATCTGTTCAATTCTCACGTGCTGACTGGTAGCATGGATTGTGTGTCTGCAGCCACGAACTGTGGGGTCGTCGCGCGCCCATAGAAGAAATTAAGAAAACGGGGCTGCATTGAACGACCGATGAACCTTCGACAGACCCGATCCGTTGGGCGTGTCGCACAATCGGAGTGGTCACGATGACCGAGGCGACGAACACACCGCGTGAGCCAGGGCTGCAGAAGACACCGTTCAGTATCGGCGCGACGGTCGTTGCGGCCATCGCTGCGCTGATCGGCCTTGTGTTGCTCTGGACAGGCTATCAGGCGGCCAGTGCAGAGGAACCGGCCGAACTCATGATCATCGGTACCGAACTCGACCTCGTGACGGCCACCGCCGGGGGCATGTTCGTGCTGTTCATCGCGCTCGTCGCGTTCGTCGCCGCGTTCTACATGGAACCCGGCTTCGATCAGTAACGTCGCACGGTCCGACACGATCGCACGGCAGCGATTCTGTTCTTCGCAGTCCCTAGCAGTACAACTGACAGCGACACCAGTTTTCCTCAGTTGAGCACTACCGCTCACCGAACTCGAATCGAACGCAAGAATGCGACGGATTACGCAGGAACCTGCGCGCCCTTCTTCCGCGTCACGTAGCCCGCAATGCGGTTGCGAACGCCCTTGGACTCGACGTTCGTGAGTTTGTCGACGCTGTCTTTGTTCTGTTCGAAGTCGGTCGTGAACGCGTCCGGGTACCGCTCCAGGAGGAGGTTCCCGGTCTTCTTGACGTAGGCCGGTTTGATTGCCATAGAGGGGATTCTTTCTAGAGACTCTTATAACGCACCATTTCCGCTGATGAAGAGTATAGAGTCCTCATCTCTCAGGCTCTCGATTAGGTTAGGGCGGATTAACTGATTTGAGCTGTTCAGTCCTCTTCCTTGCACAAACCGATCGATCCGCCACCTCGTACGCCCACCAGCTCACCACTCTGAATACTCTCGGACCAACTCGAGTGCCTGCCGATCTCGGGAGTCACCGGCGCGGTCGACGATGTCCGCGAAGAACGCGAGTCGCTCCCGGAGTTCGGTGTCGTCGTAGCCGGGGACGCCGAGTCGTGAGGCTGCGACGGTGGCCTCGACGACGGCGCCGAAGCCGCGGTTGATGGTGGGAACGGTTTCGCGCACGACGGCGGCGTCGACGGGTTCGAGCGTCCATGCCTCCCAGTCGGTTCCGTTCTCGGTGCCAGAGTCGAACTGGGTGACTTCGACGCGGACCCAGGCGGCGGCTGCGTCGAGGACTGGCTCCTCGTGTTCGTCGATGGTGAGCGCGGCGTTGGTGAACGCGACGGGGTCGTCGACGAACTGGACGTAGCCCTCGCCCTGGCGGTGGAAGTTGCGTCGGGTGCGGGTATTGCCCCAGGTTCGGGCGGTGATCGTGGGGGGCTTGGGGGCCGTAGTAGTCTTAGTGGCCTTCGAAGTTTTGGGGTCCGTGCTGGCCGCGTCGACCTCTGTCGTCGACTCCTTATCGGCCTCGCTATCTCCATCTCCATCGCCCTCGCCACCGTCCGCGAACAACCCAAGCGCCGCTGCGTTCCACAATCCGTTCGGTCCGAGCGTGGTGACCACAGACTCAGTGACGCCGGTGAGTTCGACTGGCCACTCTGTCGTCTCTGGGTCAGCAGCCGCTTCGTCCGCCCGATCGCTCTTGCTCTCATTCTCGCTTGCACCTCCATTCTCGTGACTGCCGCGCTCACCACTCATATTGAAACCAGTTCGGACTCGAGTGCGATGAACAGTGCGGCCGCGGTGATGTCCGCCGTAGTCCCCGGGTTGATCCCCCGTTCGACGAGCTCGTCGGCGAACGCCTCGACTGCGTCCCGGTCCGTGCTGATCGCATCCTGCGCTGCCAACTCGGCTGCCCGGTCGGTGACCTCCCGTGCAACGTCCTCGCCGCGCCGAGTTGCCACCAGCGTGTCGGGCCGGTCTGCAAGCAACGAGAGAAACACCGTTGCGGCGCGGTCGGGTAGCGGCCCGTCGGCGTCCGCGAGCTGCTCCGCCGCGGCGAACGACCGCTCGAAGCCGGTCACCCACTCGCGGGCGACGTCGTCACCGGGCACACTTTGCTCCATCACGTCGACCAGCGTCAGCCCGCGCTTTTCGAGTGCCGGGATTGCGTCACTCCCGCGACGGACGTCGAGTGGAGCCATGTCTGCGGGTGGGTCGGCAACATGGACATCGACATGTTCGAACGCGCGGTAGAACGCTGCGGCGTCCGCGACGGTGGTCTCTTCGACGAGCGACTCGACGACGGGTTGGGAGAGGTCAGTCGCTGCAGCGCGGACCAGCGGCGTGAGCAGGAGGAGTGCACCAAACTGGGTGTTGTCACCCTCCTGTTCGGCCATACCGGCGACGGCTCGCTCGAAGGCAGGGCCGATGGCTGCGCCGTCTGCGGCCATCTCGAGGCCACGTTGTGCGCCGACTGCGCCAGCGAGGAAGTGTTCGAACCGGAGGTCTGCGAGGTCGCGATGCCGATCGACGTTGCCAGGTTTCGGCGTGCTCGCGACTTCGAGTAGTAGCGCCAGGTGTGCGTTCTGTGCTGGCGTTCGCATGTGTTGTGCGAGTCGGTGCGGTGGTTTAGGCGTGTGGGTTATGTGGTTTCGGTGTGTGGCTGTGGTTGTACAGCGTGCCGTCCGTTTTGCGGGCGTTCGGAACGCCCGTACTGCCGGTAGTCCCGTCGCTCGCTGCTCGTTCTCGTAACCGTCTACACTGCTGTGAAAGACACCGCTGAGAAACTGCTGACAGGCGCGGTTTGGACCCAGCCGGAAGGTCCGTTTGCGATCCGTACGACCCTGCTGTGATCCGATTGGAGCACAGGTTCTCGAATCACGGTCACCCGCGATCCGATACTTGATCTTCTCGCAGATCTCCATCGATGACAGAGATCTGTACTGGATCGTCTGGGGCCTCCGTCGAGGACTGCATCTCGTGTCCGTCTTACGTGACACTTGATTTCTCCCGACTCGAGACGACCGGTTTCACACTGGTTCGTCCCGATCGGCTGGTGTGTCCCCGCGACGCTGCCACAGCATGTTGTATGCTACCGATGAGCATAAGCGTTTGCTGGCGTTCTTCCGACTGTCCGGTTTGGTGATGCTTGGTGGTCAGTGTAATCGAGATGAGTCTCGTCTGCCCGATTTGTCGTTCAACTGCCGAGGAAAACGCGGACTGGTCAGGAACATCCTGACCAGTCAGCATCGACGTGACGTTCGTCTGCTCTCCGCTCGGTTGTGATCACGGGTGGATCCTACTGGTGGTCCGTCCACATCGGTGGTGACAGCCGACCTGAACTCGTGATCGTTCCCGCCGTTGAATCGCGTCCGCGAGTCGCTGTGGCGCGGGTGTGCCCAGTATCGCTGTGCGAAGCGTCACTGCACCAGGAGTCAGTACTGGTTGGAAACGTTCGCCGGAGACTGTTCCTGTATCCGGTGCCGGCAACCTTGCCCTGGTGCACGTGAGCATTCACCACTATCTATCCTAAAGATTTGCCCTTGGCTATTTGGGTACCCGTCGTCTGTCTGACTGTGAACTGGTCTAACGTGTATTCGCTGCCGGGGAGAGACCACTAGCCCTAAACCCGCAAGCGGTCAACTCTGACCGATGACTGATACGGAGGCACCACAGTCCTCGCGCCTTCCCGACGACTGTGAGCCCGTTCGCGACGCGTTGATCACGTGGTACGAGGATGACCACCGCGACTTTCCCTGGCGTCGGACTGCGGACCCGTACGAAATCCTCGTCAGTGAGGTGATGAGCCAACAGACCCAGCTCGGTCGCGTCGTCGAGGCCTGGGAGGAGTTCCTTGAGCGCTGGCCGTCGACGGCCGATCTCGCGGCCGCCGACCGGGCCGATGTCGTCGGCTTCTGGACGGGCCACAGCCTCGGTTACAACAACCGAGCGAAGTACCTCCACGAGGCCGCAGCGCAGGTCGAAACGGAGTACGACGGAACGTTTCCCGAAACGCCCGACGAGCTCCAGGAGCTGATGGGCGTCGGTCCCTACACCGCCAACGCCGTCGCCAGCTTCGCGTTCAACAACGGAGACGCCGTCGTCGATACGAACGTCAAGCGCGTCCTCTATCGCGCGTTCGACGTACCGGACGACGACGCGGCGTTCGAGGAGGCGGCAAACGACCTG
Source organism: Natrialba hulunbeirensis JCM 10989 (assembly GCF_000337575.1). Classification (GTDB taxonomy): domain Archaea; phylum Halobacteriota; class Halobacteria; order Halobacteriales; family Natrialbaceae; genus Natrialba; species Natrialba hulunbeirensis. Next base: position 12,055 of record NZ_AOIM01000006.1, read on the forward strand.
ATGCCCGACGACCGCTCGCGAGTCTGGAACAACGCGATCATGGAACTGGGCGGCGTCGCCTGCGAGCAGACGCCTTCGTGCGACGAGGCTGGCTGTCCATGGCGTGAGTGGTGTTCGGCCTACGCTAGCGGCGATTTTACCGCTCCGGACGTGCCGACGCAGCCCAGCTTCGAGGGGAGCCGTCGCCAGTTTCGTGGCCGAATCATCTCGACACTCAAAGAGTACGACGAACTCGAACTCGACACCCTCGGTCACCGGATCCGCATCGACTACACGCCAGACGGAGAGTACGGTCGGGAGTGGCTCAGCGGGCTCCTTTCGGACCTCGCAGACGATGAGTTGGTCGAGTTCGACGGAGACGGGGATGGAGACGGAGACGACCCTGTTGCACGACTCCGGCGGTAACGCCGACCGAACTCGGCTTCTGCCGTTTTTCGACCGATACAGGACACGAGTGGCCAGTCTGTGTGACTCACGTACTATTAGGCTCGAATACAGTTTATGTTTCCAATAGATTAAAGGATAAAGATTAGAAACGGTTCGAGTATGCGAAGACGTGAACTACTTGCCGGAAGCGGTACCGTCGCAGCCATCGCCCTCTCCGGGTACACCGGTGCAGCGACGGACGGCGCTCTCGGCAGTCAGGCCTCCCTCCCGTCTGACATCGAGTCCGTTTTTGAGCTGGTCCCCGCAGAATCGACCCTCGAGACGACCGTTCAACACCTCATCTACTCGCGTGTTGACGGTCAGGAACACCAGCCTGGCTACCCTGGAATCCACGGCATCGTCGACGAGTTCGACGACATCGACGCCGACGAGATTGCTGAAACCGTCCTGGTTATCGGCGACGACATGCAACTCGCCGCGATCACTGGCTCGTTCGAGCAGCCAGATATCGGTGACGACGACACTGACGGCTGGGCTGTCGGCGAGGTCAATGACGATCCGCTCGCAGCCGCCGATGGAAAACTGGTCATCGCACTCGGTGACGACGGCGAGGACACCATCGACGCAGCCATTGCGGCGGCAAACGGAGACGAGCCGTCCATCCTCACCGATCCCGAGGTGACCGAGACGATAGTCGACCACCTCGATTCGATGTCGTACGTCACGATCGTTCCGGACGTGTCTGCGGTTCCGTCCCCCGGGTTCGACACTGAGCTGGTCGACGCGATCGGCATCGGACTCGAACACCCACTTGGAACACACAGCGACGACGACACGCTCGAAAACAGCTACGTGTTCCAGCTGTCCTCGAGTGCGGCCGATGTCGACGACGAGTGGGTCCACGAACAACTCCGGCGACTTGAGGAGGGGGATGTTCTCGAGGCGTCGATCGACCGTTCGGGGGCAGTCATCCACGTGGACGCAGTCGTCGAACAACCGCCAGAGCGGGACCGTGACGCCGCACCTGACGCCACCGTTCGCGCCCGACCGAACGCCGACGAGGGTGTCGCGACGTTCGAACACGTCGACGGCGACTCGATCGACGCCGACATGCTCGACGTGTGGCAGAACGGCGACCTCGCCGACGACCAGCTTTCCGACGAGTATGCGACGTTCTCGGAGGGAGATACCTTCGAACTCGAGACGGGGCCAATCGCCGACGTCGGACTGCGCTGGTTCGACGAGGACGAAGGCGTCTATTACTACTACGGGACGACCACGGTCGGCAGGGAGTCGTTCGAGGCGAGCTACGACTACGATACCGAGACCGTCGAAATCACGTACACTGGTGAGCGCGAGGTAGACTCCGATCTCCTCGAACTGGTTCGGCGGGCCGACGGTGCTTCGGGGACCGAGCGATCGGCGATCGACGGCCGACGCTCGCTGACGACCGGCGAGACGATTACAGTCGAGGACGTCACGCTGGGTGACCGGGTCTCGCTCGACCTGGCGGTGCCAGCCAATCCGAACAGGGCACAACGGTCGCTCGTCTCCTACCGGGTTCGGCCGCCTCGGATGTTCCTCTCCAGTCACGAAGAAACCATCACTGCCAGGTACCACGATGAGCAGACCCGCGACGCCGATGCGTTCCGCGTACTGACCGACGACGAGCCAGCAGCGACCCAGTTTACCGACGTGACTGCTACCCTGTCGGAGGGCGACAGCATCGAACTCGGCGAGGTAGACCACGGCACGCACGTCGCCATCGAGTGGCACGAACCCGACGAGCCTGCGGTCCTCGCGGAGGAGGTCGTTCGACCGCACGCCCGTGTAGATATCACCTACGACGACAGCGAGGGAACGGTCACGGTCGACCACGTCGAAGGCTCTGCGGTCGATACCGACGATCTCGAGTTACGGGCAGGTGACGACCTGATGGCCGTACAGCCGGCCGACGAGTACGACACGTTCGAACCCGGCGACAGCCTCACGGCCGAGGCCGAGCCGTTCGCGAGAGTCGAACTCGTCTGGGAGGGTCCTGAGGACACCGAATACAGTATCGGCCACACAACTGCTGGCCGAGACCTGCTCGACGCAGAGTACGACCACGACGCGCGCGAGGTCGAGATTGTCTACACTGGTAGCCAGCCTGCTGACCCGTCGTTCCTCTCTCTCAACTACAGACGCGACGGTCCCGCCGGCGCAGACGACGATCTGGGCGGTGATCTATTCGAGCAGGCCCACGAGACGTTGACCAACGGCGACAGCATCGTGCTCGAGGACGTCGGCGTTGAGGACCGGATCACCGTCATGGTGGTTCAGGAGGGCGAGAACTACGTCTCACGCCGCTCTCTTTTCCACTTCACACCGGAGCCGAATCGGTCGTTCCGCTTCGACGAACGCGAAGACGGACTCGTTGCCGCCTACCGAGAGCGGACGAGTCGAGACGCCGAGTCCTTCAACCTTCTCGTCGACGGCGAGCCAGCCGCGGTCCAGCCCGCGGATCGCCACGAGACGCTGACTGTCGGTGATGAACTCGAGCTCGGTACGTTCGATGCCGGCACTGAGCTTACCGTCCAGTGGATCGTGCCTGACGAACCGCGATCGGTCCGGAGTCACGTCGTTGCCCCGACTGTCGAGTTCGATATCGAATACGAGACGGACGCCGAGGAGGTAACCGTCGAACACGTCGGCGGCGACGAAATCGGCGCTGACGACCTGGGCGTGATCGTCGAACCGACACAGATGGACCCCACTGGCTGGGACGAACATGAGACTGTCTCCGAGGGCGATACCACGACGATCGACGCGGTCGACGAATCCAGTCCACACGGCGACCAGGACCCGATCGTGGCGGTGGTCGTGTACAAGGAGGACAACCAGCTCACGTACGAGCGACTCGACGACTGACTGCTCGCGTCGCTCACACGGTCGAATCGAGTAACCGCTGTACTCTGTACTGGTGTGCAAGGAAGGCACAACAAACGAACGCGAGCGCTGCAACCTGTACTGCTTCGACCAGGATGACAGTGGAGGCGATCTCGAGTTCGACCAGTGGCGAGCCGTTCGTCCAGTCGGCGAACCAGGCGGTCGCGAGGAGCGTCGCGGCACCGATTGCGAGCAGGGCTGCGGAGATAACGGGACCGAACGAGGAGAGGTTCGTCGAGTGTGGTTGAAACAGTCGTCGTTCGAAACAGAACTGGGCGGTGAGGAGACCAGTCAGGAAGACGGTAGCAACGATGAGGCCGGTCAGCCCGGTGACGTACTCGGCGATGAGTAACCAGACAACCCAGCCTGCGGCGAGCGTCAGGGCAGTGGTGCCACGCCGAAGGAAGACCGCCGAGCGGATGTCGCTTACCGTTGAATCGACGATGCCGGCCCTGAGAAACGTCCCAGCGAGAAGGATTCCGAGTCCGAGCAGGGCTGCCGACGTCGTCCCGGAGCCGATGATGAGTCCGAACCAGAGTCCGACTGCGAGCGCTTCGACGACGGCGATCGTGAGCGCTGCGGTCATCCCGACGAGCCGTTGCCGAGTTGTGCGGCCGAGAACACCGGGGTGTCGAATCACGCTCACAGTACTCACACCCGCCGTCTTTTGTCCCAGTGGGTTTCGTTATCCGATGATTACTGCATGCCGGACGCGTCCGAGTAGGAGACCCCACACGATCGACAGTGACTCCCTGTGTCTCTCCCTCACACACTCAGGCGGTCGTGAACGCGCAAACACCCGTATTAGCGCCGCGTGTGTCGATCGGCGTCACGTCTGGTACCTCCAGTAGCACACTCATACTAGCAGCTACCGTCCGGGTAGGAGGCTCTTACCCAGTTTCCCCGCACACGGGCGCTGAAAAACAGTCCACAGAATTATGTACGGGGGTGTTGTCGTGGCGGATTATGCCCGAATCAGAGCAACAGGACAGGACACTCTCCGAACTCGTCGTCAAGGAAGCCGTCGGGAAGGGGCTCGACTCGTCGATGCGTGAGTCGATCCTCGAAGCCGTCGAAGAGGCCGACGGCTCACACGAACAGCGGTCGCTCGGACTCGCTGCCGGCGCGTTCGGCCTCGGTGCCGCCCTCGGATTTCTCGCCGGTCGCGAGTCACCGACACTCGAGGAGACGCCGCTCTCGGACGTCGATGAGCCGGACGTGATCGAGGATGTGATGGGGTCGGACACAGAGACGGAGACGGAGTCGGCGGTCGAGGAGACGACGGAGGCAGTTGAAGAGGTGACTGGCGACGAGGCCGCAGCTACGGATGAGGGAGGGAGCGGATTCATGCGGCTCGTCCTGCTGGTCGGAGCAATTGTCGGCATCGCGTATCTCCGACGGCGCTTCTCGGGCGAGGAAGAGGAGTGGGAGCCGATCGAGGAGTTCGAGCCGGCGAGCGACCTGGCGGAGAAAGCAGAGGAGGGACTCGAGGACGTTGCGGAGAGTGAGATGGGTATCGAAGACGAAGGTGGGGACGAGGGCGCGGACGAAGATACTGCGTCGGACTCCGATGGTGTCGGTGATGACGGCGATGAGGAGGCGGACGCTGAAGACGAGGGCGAGGACGAAGACGAAGACGACGAATAACCGGGGTATCCGATCTACGTCGCTCACGCTCCCTTTTCGGCAACTGACCGTCTCTGTCGTTGCAGTTCCCATTTCGGTCCCGGTGGCGCCCTTCCACACCCAGTCCTCACATGTCGGCACACGGTTACAGTCGCGCGCTGACGAAGGAGCTAAGGGGCCGACGCCGACAGTGTGAAGCCAATGGAGACGACCCACCGCGTTTTCGTCGGTGACTCTCGTGATCTCGCCGCAGTCGACGACGATACCGTCGAACTCGTCGTCACGTCCCCGCCGTACCCCATGATCGAAATGTGGGACGACCTCTTTACCGAACTCGACCCTGCGATCGGCGACGCACTCGAGTCCGGCGCGGGTCGCCGGGCGTTCGAGGCGATGCACGCCCAACTCGATCGCGTCTGGGACGAGGTCGAGCGAGTGCTCGTCGATGGTGGCATCGCCTGTATCAACGTCGGCGACGCGACCCGATCGGTCGACGGGAGCTTTCGCGTCTTCTCGAATCACGCGCGGGTACTCGAGGCGTTCGAGTCGCGCGGATTCGATCCGTTACCGGACGTGCTCTGGCGCAAGCCGACGAACAGCGCCGCGAAATTCATGGGAAGCGGGACGCTGCCGCCGAACGCGTACGTGACCCTCGAACACGAGTACGTGCTGCTCTTTCGCAACGGTGGCGACAGCCGCTCCTTCGAGCCCGGTGCGGACCGGCGATACGAGGCGGCGTACTTCTGGGAGGAGCGAAACAGTTGGTTCTCGGACGTCTGGACGGACGTACAGGGTGAGTTACAGCACCTCGAGCGCCCCGACGATACCGATATCGAGCCCAGTGATCAGGACACAGACTTGCGTGACCGCTCTGCCGCCTATCCGTTCGAGATTCCCTACCGGCTCATCACGATGTACTCCGCCTACGGCGATACAGTACTCGACCCGTTCTGGGGGACCGGCACGACGACGCTAGCCGCGATGTGTGCTGGCCGGCACTCGATCGGGCAGGAACTCGAGTCGGGCTTTCGCGAGGTCTTCGACGAGCGAGTCGAGCGGGTGCCATCGCTTTCTCGATCAGTTGGGCGAGCGCGACTCGAGCGCCATCGCGAGTTCGTCGAGCAGCGTCGCGCAGACGGAAAGGATCTGTCCTACGATGCGGTCCACTACGACACGTCAGTCGTCACCAAGATGGAGCGGGAACTCCTGCTCAGAGAGGTAGTTGAGACGGACACCGTCACGGACGGCTATCGCGCCGTTCACGAACCGTTGTTCGAGTAGATCCACTAACTTACGGACACTATCCATACTAATACAGGTTTCATTCAACAGCTGACAGTACGTCGTTTGACACGGACACCGGTACTTTTGGTGGTTCACGCCAGTATGTCAGGTGTGACCACTGTGAACGACTCAATCGATCTCGATCGCTTCGATTCGAAACGATCGACAGCATATGCGAAACGAGGGATGGTTGCGACCAGCCAGCCGCTTGCATCCCAAGCGGGTGTCTCGATCCTGCAAGACGGCGGAAACGCGTTCGACGCGGCCGTTGCGACGGCGGCCGCGCTCAACGTCGTCGAGCCGACCTCGACGGGCCTTGGCGGTGACGTTTTTGCACTCTATCGCACCGCAGACGGCGAGGTCGGCGCGATGCGTTCCTGTGGCGGCGCACCGGCCGAGACGTCGATCGAGACCGTGCAGGAGTTCCTCCGCGACTCCGACGACCCGGGACAGTACTATCCCGAGTCCCGTGGCTACGCAGTCGACGGTGACGCTGACGAAGACGAACTCGAGATGCCCTTCCTCGGCCCGCACGCGGTCACGGTACCCGGCACGGCCCGTGGCTGGGAAGCAACGGTACAGGAACTCGGCCGAAAGACGCTCGGTGACGTTCTCGAGCCGGCGATTCACTACGCAACGGAGGGGTATCCGGTTTCGCCAATTATCGCTCACCACTGGTCGGGTGCCGAGGACCTGTTCACGGACGAGAACGCCCGCGAGGCGTACCTCTTCGACGGCGAGAGCCCGGATCCAGGACAGGTCGTCACCCTGCCGAAACTCGGCAAGTCGATGCAACAGATTGCTGACGAGGGCGCGGATGCCTTCTACGAGGGCGAAATCGCGGACGCCATCGTCGAGGAGATCCAGGACGCTGGCGGGGTCATGAGCCACGACGACCTCGCTTCGTTCGAACCCGAGTTCATCGATCCCGTCGAGACGACCTACAACGGTGCGACGGTGTACGAACTCCCGCCGAACAATCAGGGACTCATCGCGCTCGAGGCGCTCAACATCGCGGAGGAGATCGGTGCGGGTGAACACGAGTACGACTCGCCAGAGCGCATCCACGCCTTTACAGAGGCGATGAAACTGGCGTTCGTCGACGGCCACCACTACATCACGGACCCCGAGTACGAGACGGTTCCGCCGCTTGCCGCCAAGTCCTACGCACGCGAGCGGGCGAACGCGATCGGTGACGCCCCGATTCAGGACCCCGAAGTCGGCGTCCCGAACGCGAACGCCGAGGACGCTGACACGGTCCTCCTTACGGTCGCGGACGACGAAGGGAATCTCGTCTCCTACATCAACTCCCGATTCGCCGGCTTCGGTAGCGGTCTCGTCGCGGGCGAAACGGGCATCGCGCTCCAGAACCGCGGCGCGTCGTTCTCGCTCGATCCGGATCATCCGAACAGTCTGGCAGCCGGCAAACGGCCGTTCCACACGCTCGTTCCCGCCATCGCGCAACTCGACGAGGACGACTGGCTCGCCTTCGGCGTGATGGGCGGCTACATGCAGCCACAGGGTCACGTCCAGGTCCTCTCGAACCTGATCGACTACGATATGTCGCTGCAGGACGCTCTCGACGCACCGCGCTGGCGCTACCGCGAGGACGGCACCCTGGGCGTCGAGGAGCGACTCCCCGCACTGGCGAAACTCGCTCGAACGGGCCACGACGTCGGCGTCCTCCCGCCGGTGATGTTCGGTGGTGCACAGATCGTCCGCCAGAACGGCGACACACTCTCCGGCGCAACAGAACCGCGCAAGGACGGGGCAGCGATCGGCTACTGACCATCGCTCTCGGACCGACTCCAATTCTCCCGGAGGAGGTCTGGAAATAATCCTGCGCGAAGTTTTTATTGCTGCTAGACACAGTGGCTGTATGAACGACTGGCTCGAGACTGTCTCTCACCCCGAGCCCCCCGCGTCGTCGACCGCTCTTTCCGTTCCCTCCCCCGTTCGCGTTCTCGTCACTGGTTCGGCCTCCGTCCGCGACACCGTCTCCGAGACGCTCGCGGAGAGTGATGTCGTTTCTGTCGTGACGGTTTCTCCGGAGGTGGATGGAGATAGCCACAGTAACGGCAACATCGGCAACAACAGGAACACCACCAACACCAACACTAACACCAACACCAACACGAACCCGGACACAGCCACTCCACAGCCACCGCCACACTGCATCCTCACCGATGACCTCGACTCACTCCACGCGGTCGATACCCACGACCTACTCGAGTCCGACTGTCCTGTTCTCTACGCGCCGCCCGACGGGGCCGAGCAGACGGCCGACGAGTCCGGGCGCATGGCGGTTTCGTTCGATGAGAGAGATGAGAGTGTGGGGAGCGAGAAGAGTACTGAGAGTAGCGTCCCCCTCACCACTGATACCGACGCAAATGCACCGAGTACATGTAGACCAGACTCAGCGTCACCGCCAGCGCCAGCAGCAACAGCGGAACCGGGACCGGAACCGGAACCCACCGAAATCGTTCCGTACGCGACACTCGAGTCCCGCCACCAACTCGAACACCGATTACAACGGACGATCCAGTTCGCCACACTGACCGAGACAGTCACCGCCCAGCGCAAGTGGTACCGCTCGTTGCTCGAGCGCTCCGCTGACCTGCTGTTCGTCCTCGATGAGACGGGAGAGATCACCTACGTCAGCCCGTCAGCCCAGGACGACTCGAGTGCGGCGGAGCCAACGGGTGCGACGGCGGACGACCTGCAGACGCTCTGTGGCACTCACTTTCTCGACCGGATTCATCCCGACGATACCGACGGCGTCCGTGCGGCGATCGCGTCCGTTAGATCGGCCGACGTTGGTTCGACGGAAGCGGTCGAGTACCAGTGTCGAACCAGCGAAGAGACCGAAACCTGGGGCGTCTACGAGGCAACACTGACGAACCGACTCGACGACGAACCGGTCGACGGTATCGTCGCCTCAGTCAGGGACGTCACGGAGTATCACCGCGTCGAACGGGAACTGGACGAATCGTTCCGCCGCGTGACGGATGCGTTCTTCGCGCTCGATGCGGACTGGCGGTTCTCCTACGTTAACGAACAGGCCGCAGCCACGCTCGACGCTGACAAGGAGGACCTGCTCGGTGAATCAATCCTCGATGTCTTCCCGGAGATGGCCGGTACGGACTTCCAGCAGGCAGCGATCGAAGCGATGGAAGAACAGACACTCCAGTCACTCGAGCGCTACTACGGGCCGTATGACCGCTGGATCGAGGCCCGAATCTATCCCTCCGCAACCGGTGTCTCGGTCTACTTCCGGGACATAACCGACCGCATCGAACGCGAACGCGAACTTGAGGTCCGGACTGAACGACTGCAGGCAATCGTCAACAACGCGCCGCTCATCCTCTTTACGCTCGACCCAGACGGCACGGTGACGCTGGCCGAAGGGCAGGGCCTCGAACGACTCGATACGGTTCCCGAGGAAGTCGTCGGCAGATCCGTCCTCGACCTCTTCGACGACGACCCCAAGGTCCGCTCCGATTTCCGTGCCGCACTCGAGGGCTACCCGATTCACGTCCAGAACGAAGTCGACGGGCGGATACTCGACGCCTGGTGTCGCCCAGTGACAGTCGACAGAGATAGAGACAGAGATAGAGATAGAGACGGAGACAGACACAGCGGAGAGTCCGTCTCCGGCCCAGCCACTGGCGAGCAATCCGACATCGAGCGCATCATCGGGACCGCCGTCGACGTCACCGAACGCGTCCAGTACCAGGAGACGCTCAACGGCCTGCACGACGCCACAAGCCACCTGCTCACCGTCGAATCGAAGCAGGCTGCCTGCGAGTATATCGTCGACGTCGCCGCTGACCTCCTCGATCTCGACGCCTGTGTCTACCGGTTCGACGACCAGCAGAACGAACTCGTCCCTGCTGCGTACTCGACCGCACTCGAGTCCCTGGTTGGGTCACCGCCGCGGCTCCAGCCGGGTGAGTGTCTGGCCTGGGAAACGTTCGTCGCCGGGTCGCCATCGGTTTTCGACGATGTATCTCAAGAAGAGAAAGTGTACGACCCGGAGACGGATGCCCGCAGTGCGCTCTTCGTTCCGCTCGGCGAGCACGGCGTCCTCGTTGCCGTTTCGCCGGAACGGAACACGTACGACGACGAAACGGCGGAGTTGGCCCAGTTGTTCGCCCGTACGGCAGAGGCAGCGCTTGACCGGATCGGACGAACCCGCAGACTGCACGAACGCGAGCGCGAACTCAAACAACAGAACGACCGACTCGAACGTCTGAACGCGGCCAACCGTGTTCGACAGGAGATAGAACAGCTGTTGTTGATGGCCGACTCACGCGCTGAAATCGAACAGGGAATCTGTGCCAAACTCACCGACCTCGACGCCTGCTCGATGGCCTGGATCGGTGCACCGGACCCGGGCGGGAACGAACTCCGCATGCGGGCTCAGGCCGGCCGTGATCACGGCTACCTCGATACTGTCGCCGTCACGACCGTCGAGGACTCGGCGGCCGAACCAGCGGGGAGAACGGCGCGGACGCGAACACCGACCGCCGTCGACAACGTTGCAGACGCCGTCCACGACGGCGATTGGCGCGCCGAAGCGCTCTCCCAGACGTTCCAGTCCGTGTACGCCGTTCCGCTCGTCTACGACGACTTCCTCTACGGCGTGCTCACGCTCTACGGCGACGACCGGAACGCCTTCGACGACCGGTTCCGTGAGGTGCTCGTCGAACTCGGTGAGACCATCGCCTACTCGATCGACGCCGTCAAACGCAGACGGGCAGCCACCGACGACGACCGAACCGAGGTCGAACTCGAGATCGAACGCGGCTCGATTCTTGGCGACCTTGCAACCCACCTCGGTGCAACGGTTGAACTCGAGGGTGCGACGGCTGGTGCAGACGAGACGGTTGTCTTCGTTTCCATAGACGGGTTTGAAGACGAAGATGAAGGTGAAAATGAAGATGAAGGTAAAGGTGAAAATGAGGGTAAAGGCGAGGGAGACAGCAACGATAACGACTCCGAGAAGGTGTCAGAACCGCTCCAGACGGCCAAACTGAACGAACTCACGGGGATCGTCGACAGCTCGGTCATCGCGAACTCCAATGGGCAAACGCTCCTCCAACTACGGATTGCCGGCTCCTTCCTCGGCTCTATCGTCGGTTCACAGGGTGGAACGCTCCGATCGGTCTCCGCCGCAGCAGGCGAACCGACTCGCGCCCGACTCGACGTCCCAGATGTTGTCGAAATCAGAGATATTCTCTCGGCACTCGATCGAAACGGTGTCGAAGCTACAATGGTCGCACGTCGTGACCAGCCAGCAGAAACGCCGCTGGCTCTCGATGCGGCCGGTCGGAGTGCGCTGTTGGGCCAGTTGACCGAGCGCCAGCGCGAGGTCGTCCAGACCGCCTACCACGGCGGATTCTTCGACTGGCCACGCGAGACGACCGGTGAGGAAATCGCGGACTCGCTCGACATTTCCTCTCCAGCGTTTCACAAGCACGTCCGCGCCTCGGAGGCGAAACTCTTCGATACACTGTTCGACGATGCGTTCTCAACGAGTGATGGTTAACTGTTTAACCGCCCTCGGCCGGCGTAGTTACACAGTTAACGATCAGGCTCTTTGCAACCAATCGTGAAGGTAGGGATGCCTTCCACGGAAAGCGGGGGTCGACAGCAATGACTGAGATCGAAATGACTTCACAATCACCAGTTGCGAAAGGGGAGTATACTGTACAGTACGATCGACTCGACGACGAGCCGTTAAGCGTCACGATCGCAACCGCTGTTGCCACCGTTTGCAACGCAGACGCGACCGAACTCGAACCGCTGCACTACGCCATCAACGCCGATGCGCTCGAACGGTTGTTCGAGCCACGAGCGAACGGCCTCAGAAACGAGGGCTCGGTGACGTTCGAATACAACGACTGTCTCGTCACTGTCACGGCGGACGGAACGATCCGGGTTGAATCTGATACCTAATTGGTTGAATCTGACACCTAATTCTTCCTCGGGCACGTACCCTGATGGCTGTTTTTGCCTGCCGAGTCGATTCGTTCCGTCGAGCTATCCAGCATCTCCACTCACAACACGGTAGCCGCTGGCGACTCATCACCGTGTGAGCCGAGACTGGTCACTCCCAGTCTCTCGCTGCCGCTATCAGTCTGGTGCTACCCGACTCACAGCATCGGCGTGGCGGTCTCAATCGCTTTGGACGTCCTCCGTTGAGCCGGTCGGCCCCGATTCTGGCGGCTGGTGTGGGGGGATCTTGACGGCTCCAGTGCCGTCGACCTGAATCCGGTGTCCGCGGTACGTAAACACGATCTGCGAGAGTCCTGCGGGAGGCGTGTACGTTGGTCCAGTTCCCGTTTCAGGGTCTGTTTCCGGACTGATACCACCGCCGTCCCCTGTGTCTGTCTCTGGCTCCGGTTCTGTCCCAATCCCTGTTCCTGCCTCAGTTCCCGTCTCAACGCCTGTTTCTGTTTCAGTTCCCGTCTCAATACCTGTCTCAGTATCGGTATCGGTATTAGTATCAGTATCAGGTTCACTTTCACTGTCGGTACCACCAACCCCTGGTTCACGCACTACACCGACCGTCCTGGTTCGTGACTGTGTCTGAACCAGCGCATCGAGTGCATGCGGATCTATGACTTCATACAGCGGCGGCTCGAGTTCTGCCGGTTCGAGCCCCTCGATCGCTGCGATCTGCTGGATAACGTTTTGACTCGGGTCGATCCCCGTCCCCATGCTCCCCTCTGCCACATCACGACACATAAATCCGATGATGGTTTGCTGACGCTCGGCTGCCGTGTGTCTGACGCATGGCAGACGGTTCCCAGGCACGTGAGTCATCACTCCCCCGCTCGCTCAACTCAGTTTCGAGTCCCAACAGCGTCTGGACGAACAGTCCTCTCTCATAGCCGCTCCGCTCTTCGAGTTGTAATCACCGTCCAAAATATGCCCGGGGAGGGCTCCGAACCCTCGATCTCCGCATGTCCCAGGTCCGAGGCTCGGCAGAGTCCTCGTGGGGACACGGAGGCTTCCAAGGCGAAACCGCACCGAATCTCTGAACCCTATGAGTGCGGCGCTATGTCCAGCTAAGCCACCCGGGCTCACTCTCCGGTAGTCGCCTGCCTTTCTTTAAGCTTCTCATTCCCGTTCGTCGTGCAATCTGGACCCACGGATTTATCACACGTTATTACGAACTGCGACGCATGAACGTTCCCGGCATCGTTCAATCTACTCTCGATGGCGAGGAGATCGCCGCACGAGTCTCGCTCGGGGGCGAGGACGAACTCTTCGTCACGTCTTCGAGAACACTCCTCTATCGCTCCGAGGGTCTCTTGAGCGACGAATCAGTCGACGACTATCCCCACGACGCCGACCGCCTCACTCTCTCGGAAGGCCGACGCAAAACCAAGTTCACACTCGAGTACCCACTCGAGGACGACAAACAGTTCACCGTGCCAGCGAAGGCGACGGACGACGTGTTACACCCGGTTATCGCGGGTGTGTTGAACGGTAACGGCATTACGAACGCCGGCGAGACGGTCGTCCAGACCTACCGCTTCAGCGAGTTGACTCTGATCATCACGAGTGACCGACTGGTCAAGCACATCGGCGGGGCAGTCTGGGACGAGGATTACGAGGAGTATGCCTTTGAGGACGTGACGAACCTCGCTTTCGAGGATGGGAGCGTTGCGACGCAGATCGTTCTCTCGGTCGATGGGCGACCACAGCGGATCAAAGCGCCGAACGATGAGGCGAACGATCTCCGGGAACGCCTCCAGCGTGCGCTGTTCGAGTACCACGACGTGAGTTCGCTTGCCGAACTCAATGACGTCGTTGGCGTCGAAGAAGACGACGAACCCGAGGAGTCCGGTTCGTCGATGGATTTCGGTGACGGTGTCGATCCACTCGATGCGAACCCACCGGAGTTGACGGATCGGGAGGATGGTGGGCGTGCTCGGGAGCAGACACAGGCACAGCCACAGGAACAGACGCAGTCCCAGCCACAGGACCAGCCGACCGTCGACTCCGAGGCACAGACGGGCCAGGCGGCTTCTTCGGACCCGCTCGCCCAGCAGGACCAGGAGACGCAAACGCAAACACAGACACAGACACAGTCCAACGCGTCGAGCGAACCCGCCAGTGTCGAAGAGTGGGGACAGCAGGGTCAACAGTCGTCGGCCGATGCTGGCTCAGCCGACTCGCCACAGTCCACACCGTCCGACAGCGATGTTGCTGCTGGTACTCCCGAGGAGGCCACACACGAGGCCGGCATCGTGGACACCGATCCGATCTTCGAAGAGCCAGCCGACTCGAGTACGAACGAGAGCGACGGCGACCTCGATACTGACCCCACCCCCGCACCAGAGGTGCTCGATCGACTCGATGCACTCGAGACGGCTGTCGATGAGCAGAACGAACTCATCGAGCGACAACAGGAGACGATCGAGCAGTTGATCACCGAGCTTCGGCAGGGTCGGTAGTCACGTTCTGGCTTCTGGGTTTTGGCTTCTGGGTTTTGGTTTCTGGTTTCGATTAACGCCGTCGATATCCCTTGATACCGTCGGTATCTGTTATTCTCATCACGCAGTCTTCGCTTCTGTTTGGCGCTGTCGATGATGATTGTCGATCAACTCCCTGGCACGTTGTGCCTCTGTCACTGGGAGCGCCCGCAACATGACATCCACGTCGTCATCGTCGGCCCCGAACGAAGCGCTCTCGCGGCTCGAGAACACCGTTCGAAAGCGCCCGTCCCGCGCTCCGCTTGGCGGCTCCTCGAGTCGAAGACAGACCGAACTCAGGCCGAGCGCTCTGGGCAGCACGCCGCGGTAGCACGTGCAGTCCTCGATAGTGTGGTACGGAACGAACCGGACAACCGTCTCGTGTCGCGTGTTGTAGATCGCAATCCCGGTCGGATAGATGTGGTACTCGAGTCCTCCGTATCGTCGGCGGAGAACGACAACACCGAACGCGGTGAGACCGATTGTTGCAACGAGGAACATACCGCCGAGAGCGAGCACGCCGGTGTAGGGCTGGCCGGCCACGTCCAGGATGAGGAGTCCGTAAAGGCCGAGTGTAAGAGAAACTGCGAGCACCGAGCCGGCAGCGATGACCGGGGTCCAGACGAGAGTGAGGGCGCGTACCGAAGGCTCGCCGGTCCAGTTGGGCGGTGCGGTCGGTGTAAACGATTCGGTTCGTGATCTGGCGGCTTCGGACGGTGGCTGAATGCGAAGTCCACGCCTCGCCAGCACGTCACCTGCGGTCTTGAACAGGATCAACACCGTCGCGAGCATCATCGGATTCCCGTCGAAGACAGTGTGGCCGCTCGCAAAGAGGAGCACGAGGAAGAACAGCCAGAGGTGTCCGATCGGTCGGACGAACTGAATCGCGGGTGTGACGCGTTCGTATTCGCACTTGCCGAGAAATTCAGTTCTAAATGCGAGCAACTGTGAGCCGAGCATCGCTCCGACCGTGAGCACCATGGTTCCGGCTGCGATCTCACCTGCACCGCTTCTCGAGAGCGTTATCTCGCCGAATACGGACCAGAGCGGCGACCCGCTCGTCACGACGAGGTACGCAAGTCCGTAGACGACGACCGAGAGGATGGCAAGCCAGGCCGTTCCGAGGCGAATTGTTGGGCCGTCGGGCCAGCAGCCGACATCGTCCGGCAGTCGTCCCGTCCGGTCGCCGCTTGCCAGCATGATTTTTGGCGCGTTCAGCAACAGGCGCACGCCGAACTCGAGCCAGTAGAGAAGGACGACGACCAGCGGATCCCACCCGAGGAGGACGATGCCGACCAGCGGGAGTGCGTTCCAGAGCCAGTGTGGTATCGAGTCTGCAGATGCAGATCGTGTCGATTCAAAACCTGGCCCGTTCATCGTCGTCTCTTTCAGTCTGTCTCCCGACCCGTAACCTTCCGAATACACGAGGAGCCGAAGGGACCGAGCTCGCCCGCCTCGAGTGTGATGAAGTGGCCGGTCGAGAGGCCACAGCCACAGCGTTGGCAGTCGAACTCACCCTCTCGCTGGACGACATCCTGCTCGAAGCGGACGTACTGGCGGCTCTTCGGGCGAACGATGCCGTCTTCGCGGTCGATGATCCCGCGGAGTTCCGCCTCGTCGAGGATCGTCCGCGTGACGGTCGGATCGCTCGTCACCGTCTCGATGCGGTCGACGACGTCGGCGAGTGAGAGCGAGTCGTGCTCGAGTCGTTCCAGCAGTGCGAGTCCGAGTTCGACGCGCTCGTCGTCGTGTGTATAGCGTGCGGGTGTGCTCTTTTCGCCGGTTGCATCCGTCTCGGTGTCCGGCCGCTCTCGTTCGCCAGCCTCCGACGGGGCTGCTGTCGTTTGGTGTTCGTCTTCGTCACGTCGATCCTGCCAGTCCGTCAGTCGCTCGCCGTCGGCAGGCTTCCGACCCGCTTCAGGAGTCGAATCAGTGTCTCCGCTGGCGTCGTCAGTTGGCTCACCGTCGGAATCGGCCCCGTCGCGCACCATCGATGAGTGCTCACAGAGCAGCGCGAATAAACGTTGTGACGTTTCGGCCGGCGGAGCCGTCCTGAGCGACTGGTGAGTGGTCGGTGTCGGTTCCGCTGACTCAGCGCACCACTAGAGCACAAAAGCTTCAACACCCGATCCAAAATCTCGACCGATGTCGGTTCCCTCGGTGTCTACCCGCGTGCTCGCTGGCGTACTGCTCGTCAGCGCAGCGGTCACCGCGGGGCTGCTCGTTTCCCCGACTGCGACTGTGTCGGCGATGGAGTCGGTGACGGCGGATCCAACACTCTTCGGGGCTGCAATCGTCGGGTTGTATCTCGTCCGGCCGTTGTTTGCCTGGCCGACGACGCCGCTGGCCGCGGTCGTCGGCTACGGCTTCGGCGTGACGGTGGGTATCCCGGTCGCTCTCGCCGGTGTGGCCGTTACGGTGACGCCGGTCTTTTTTGTTGCTCGCAGAACGCTCGGTTCAGCCTCTCCCAACCCAGCAGCGACGAACACGTGGTTCGACTCTGCTCTCGGGCGAACACACGCCGTCGTCGAGCGGTACTTCACCACCGCCGGCCCAACTCGTGGCGTTGCCGCGTCGCGACTGGCACCGATCCCCTCGGATCTCTCGACTTGTGCTGCGGCCGCAAGCGGCGTCAGCTACCGTCACTTCTTGATCGGTACCGTCCTTGGTGAACTGCCGTGGACGATCGCAGCTGTCGTCGTCGGTGCCTCCGCGGGAACCGTCACCGCTGGCGGGTTCGGCGAACTGGGGCTCGCGCTGACGCTCGCGTGTTGTCTGGCAGCACTGGTCCTGCTCGCTGGGCCTGCATATCGCTTGTTCTGGGACCAATCCGAGGACCGCTCTCCACTCGACGGCTGATTGGTTTGCTCACCGCTCGGTCGAATTACGGCCGAATTACGGACGAATCAGAGTCGAGTCAGAGTCGAATCAAAGTCGAATCGGAGCAGATCGCGAGCAATTGCAGGAACAGGCACTCGAGTTAGCCTCCACAGCAATCGTCCGTTCGCGAGGCAAGCCAGTGGTCTGCGTGACAGTTACACCCAGAACGTATCCGCACAGTCGAATACGACGCCGTGTTGCGGGCAGACGTACTTGCAGTGGCGCTTGTACATCGGTGTCTCACACTGCGGACAGGGGCGACCGTTCTGCCGAGGTTGTCGGTTCGCGTCGTTCGAATCAGTCATCGCAGGTTGTGAGTCGGCACAGTGGTTGGATCGAACGGCTGGCCGTGATTCGCTGCCAGCCGTCGGTTCTCGCTTGTCCCCGTCGCTGTACTCGAGAGGCAGACCATTCAGTTCGACCGACGAGTTCCAGTCGCATGAACGCAGCGGAGACCTGGTCCAGCGTTCCCCTCACCTACTTAACAGTTCGCATCAGTTGCAGCTACGTAACCGCGAACCAGCGTTGAAACCCCCAATTCGTGTACGTACTGGCGATGGACTGTGAGCGCGTTTGTCTGCTCCTCGACGATGAGTGGTGTCCTGCGTATCAGCTGGCGGCCGTGCAAGAACTCGCCGCTCACACCGCGGTTGAAATCCCACTTGTCGTTCTCAACGACGAAACGTTCCGACTTCGAGAGCAGTCCCCGGCATACCTTGCCCGTCGGCTCCGCAGTTGGGGAACGTGGGCTCCAGTCTGTGGGGCTACCACCGTCTCGCGAGCGATACGTGGCCCACCGGCGTACGACGAACGCCACCATTATACGACGGTCGACGCGCTCGACGACGCAGCCGTTGTCCGCTGTTCCCCGATCTGGCAGGACGACCGCTGGCAATCACTTCCCGACCCAGTTGTCGACACCATCGCAGCCGAAAGCGACGTCGCGATCCGATTCGGCTTCGGGCTTCTAACCGGTCGTATTCTGGGGGCACTCGAGTACGGCGTGCTCTCGTTTCATCTGGGAGACATCCGTGAGTATCGTGGCCGAATCGGGGCGCTCTGGGAGTATCTCGAAGATGAACCGGCGGCGGGCGTGACGCTACAACAGCTCACACAGCGGGTCGACGGTGGGCGGATCGTAGCTGTTGATGATGTTCCGATCGCGCGCCGAGATACGTACGGTGCCGTCAAGCGACGACAGCGGTCGATACTGGGGGCGTTGCTGGTCGAGGGTGTACAGAACCTGAACGACCCCGATTTTGAGCCGAAGGTTCCGGAGACGCTGGGTCCGTATCGGTCGTCGCCGACGGTTCGTGAGCTTGGTCGCTTTTTGCGAAAGAATGGGGCGAACGTGGTTCGACGGGTAGTTGCCAGCCATCCTGATTCTGGTTCTGATTCTGATTCTGATTCTGATTCACATTCGGATTCGGAACGCGAGACGCGACGCTACCAGGTAAACGAGTTTTCGTGATCAGGGTTCGAGCCGCGAGCGCGATACGCCGACCAAGCCGAGAGCAGAGGCTGATCGGTGGGATGCAACGAGAACGGAGAGAGTGAGAGCGAGAGAGAGAAAGAGTGAGGCTGAGGGTGAGTGAGAGTGAGCGAGCGTCGCTCGTAATCGAGACGTCAGACGGTCGGGTTACTGTTCCCCGTCAGCACTCGCTCCAGCCACAGGACTCGCAGGTCTTGCAGCCTTCGGAGAAGTACAGCGAGAGCGCGCCACAGGACGGACACTCCGGCGACTCGCCGGCGTCGATAAGGTCCTGTGTTGCGTCTTCGGTGTCACGGTCGGCGACACCGGCTCCGCCGTCGGTCTCTGGCTCGTTGAACTCGGCTTCGGTCTCGGCTTCAGCCGCGTCCTCGAGCGTCTGTTGGGTCGGGTACGGCTTGTCGATCTCGTTCTCTAAGTATCGGCGCATCGCGGTGCCGATGGCGTCCGGGATCGACTGAATCTGTTCGCCCTTGTCCCAGGCGATCTTCGGCGAGCGGGTACCACAGAGTTCGTCGACGATCTCCTCTGGGTCGACACCCGAGCGCAGCGAGGTCGAGATGACCTTCGCGAGTGCCTCGGTGAAGGAGTTCGTAAAGCCACCCGAGTGGCCGATGTTCGCGAACAGTTCGAACGGCTGGCCGGTTTCTGGATCTTCGTTGATCGTCACGTAGACCTTACCGTAGCCGGTGTCAATGCGCTGGCTGACGCCTTGAAGTGCGTCGGGTCGTTCGCGCTTTTCGGTGAAGTCGACGTGGACCGGTTCGATGTCGGAGTCGTTGGACTGGCCGGTCTCGCGAGCAAGTGCGTCGATGTCCTCGTCGAGGACCGCCTGTACGTCGTCGCTCTCGATGAAGGCCTCGAGTCCGCCGAAGATCTCGTCGATCTGGTCGACGAGCGCTTCCGCGGCTTCGGTTTCGTCGGCGAAGTCGGCGTTGTCCGCGCGCGTGGTGAGCACCTGCTTCGAACGGGTGCCGTCGCGGTAGTAGGTGACGCCCTTGCCACCGTTCTCGTAGACCCACTCGAAGACGTCCTTGGCGTCTGCGAGCGAGGAGTCGTTCGGCGCGTTGACGGTCTTCGAGATGGCGGAGTCGACTCCCTTCTGGCAGGCACACTGGACTGCAGCGTGCTGTTTTGCCGAGAGGTCCGAGGTGATGACGAACAGTTCGCCGATCGCGTCCGGCACCGTCGAGAGTCCTTCGACGCCCTCGAACTGATTGGTCGCCATCTGCTCCTGGGCCTCTTCCTTGACGGCGTCGACATCGATGTCGTTCGCCTCGAGGGTTCGGAGGAAGTAGTCGTCGAACTCGACTAACATCTCGTCGCCCTGAACGTCGTCGGTGACGTTCTTGTAGTAGGCGACGTTGTAGATCGGCTCACAGCCACCGGTGGTGTTGCCGACCATGCTCGTCGTTCCGGTCGGGGCGATGGTCGTGACGTTGTGGTTCCGAATTGGGAAGCCATCCTCCCAGTCGTCGGCGTCCTCGCCCGTCTGGTGTTCGAACCACTCACGGTACTCGGTTGGGTTCGCGTACTTGGATTCGTCCCAGTCGTTGAACGAGCCGCGCTCGGTCGCGAGTT
The DNA here is from genome assembly GCF_000337575.1 of Natrialba hulunbeirensis JCM 10989. Classification (GTDB taxonomy): domain Archaea; phylum Halobacteriota; class Halobacteria; order Halobacteriales; family Natrialbaceae; genus Natrialba; species Natrialba hulunbeirensis. The sequence continues at coordinate 32,719 of NZ_AOIM01000006.1, forward strand.
CGTGGCTCGTCGCCTTCGCGCCGTGGTTGATGTGGGTCATCAGCTGGCGGGCGACCTCGTTGCCCTCCTCGCTGCCGTAGCGGATGCCAAGCTGGATGTAGAGCTGTGCGAGCCCCATGATGCCCAGGCCGATCTTGCGCATGTCGCGGACGGTCTGCTCGATATCCTCGACCGGGAAGTCGGACATCGTCACGACGTTCTCGAGGAATCGAGTGCCGTACTCGATGCGCTCGTCGAACTCCTCGTAGTCGATGGCCTCCGCAAGGAAGGCGTCGACAGCCTCGGCCTGCGAGTCGTACTCGTCTGCGTGCGCCTCGGACCAGACGCGCCAGTCGGGAGCGTCCGTATCTGCGAGCGTCGAGAGGTTGATGTGACCGAGGTTGCAGGCTTCGTTCTCCTCGAGTGGCTGTTCGCCACAGGGGTTCGTCGCAAGGATGCGGTGATCTTCGTGTTCCTCGGTGTCGAAGGAGTGTTCCTTGTTGACTCGCTCGAGATAGATCACGCCAGGCTCGCCGTTCTCGTGAGCGCCCTCGACGATTCGCTCCCAGATGAGTTCCGCGGGGATCGACAGCGGCTCGCCGACCTCGACGTGCTCACCGAGGTCGTAGCGGCTGTACATCTCCTTGGTCTCCTCGGTCGCGATGTGGGGTTCCTCGGTCCGTGGGTTGGTGAAGGTGTACTCCTCGTCGTTCTGCAGCGCTTCCATGAACCCGTCGGTGACGCCGACGGAGATGTTGAAGTTAGAGAGATGCCCCTCGACAGCGTTGCGGAGGTGCTTTGGAACGCGCCCGTCCTCGTCGATGAGATCACGGGCCTCCTCGAGTGCCTCCGAGAAGGTAGTGTAGGTGTAGTCGTCGGGGTCGTTGAGTCGCAGCGTGTGGGCCAGGGAGACGTCCTTGTTCTTCGCGTGGATGAACTCGATGACGTCGGGGTGGGAGACGCGCATGATGCCCATCTGGGCACCGCGGCGGGTGCCGCCCTGGGCAATCGTCTCACAGAGCTGGTCGTAGGTCCGCATGAAAGTGATCGGGCCGGAGGCAATGCCGCCGGTCGAGCCGACTGAGTCACCGTAGGGTCGCAGCTGCCAGAAGCCGTAACCGACGCCGCCGCCGGACTGGAAGACCTCTGCGGCCTTCTTGGCCGTCTCGTGGATGTCAGAGAGGTCGTCGTCCGGAGACATGACGAAACAGGCCGAGAGCTGCTGGAGTTCGTCGCCGGCGTTCATCAGGGTCGGCGAGTTCGGCATGAACGAGAGCGTTTCCATGCCCTCGGTGAACGTGTCTGCGACGTTCTCGACGTGTTCGCGGACCTCGTCTGGCAGCTCCGGAACGATGGTTTCGTAGGCGAACTTGTTGACGTTGTGTTCCGTCAGGGCCGTCTCCACGTCGTCGTCTGTGGTCGTTCCCTCGCCGAAGACTTCCGCGGCGAGTTCGTCTCGGCGCGGGTGGTCGGGCTTTAGCTGGTCCGGTGTGACGGTGATCTCGAGGTCGTGCTTGTCGGCCTCGTAGACGGCTTCGGCCAGCGCGATGTTCTTGCCAACGCGGTCGAAGAGGTCCTCTTGCTCTTCGATGAGGTCGCCGTTGGCGTCCTTGCGCAGATAGCGGGCTGGCAGGATGTTGTGATAGGCGTTGTCCGTCATCCGCTGCTCGAGTGTCTCCCCCTCGGTGCGCTTGATCGGGAGGGTGAGGTCGGCCGCGGAGATGTCGTGTTCGCTCACGCGCGCGTCACCTCGCAGGTGTTACGTCGCGCTGTGTCGATTCGTGGGTCTTGTGGAGTCCTGGCTCTCATCATTCGTGACGAAGGTCTGGTATTCATGCATTCCCTATAAAATGTGGTGTTGTTATCCTACCTGTGTTGGAGTAACACAAATTTAGTTGGAGTGATGCCTCTCTCCTGTCTGTCGTGAGAGGGCCGTGGAGAGCCCTCGTTGGTCGTGTTCACAACTACGTAGTCAAGTGCCTTAATCATTGTTAGAGCATCCTGAAAGTGAAGCCGAGAGCGCTCATATGCCAGAATCTTGGTAGAACAAAAAGCGGCGAAATTGACGCGTTACTCCCCTGGGAGTGAGCCTCCTGAGAACGAGTCACCGGCGATGAACACTCAGTGATTCTCTGTTGTCACGATATCCGGAAAGATTACGGCACTGGGGTACGGGGATTCGACTATGCTCGAACCACTAACGGGGTCGACGGTGCTGCTCGTCCTGGCGGGACTCGCCGCCGTCGCAGTCGCCATCGTCGCGATTCGCATCGCAATCAAACTCGCCATCCGCCTCGGACTCATCGCCGCAGTCGTCCTCGCCGGCCTCTATACGGTTGGCTACCTCGGTTGAAAGCAACGACCGACACGCTCACCACGCTATTCTGGCTACAGATACTCGACGCCACAAGCGGTCAGTTCTACCACACTGTCGTTCGGTCCAACTCGTCCGACTCTTCGCCTTTCCGCTTGGGACTCGATTACCGTTACTCACACCTGCTCGAGAAAGTTCTCGATAACGTCGTGGCCCACAGCAGTCAGCACACTCTCCGGATGGAACTGCACGCACTCGAGTGGGTACTCTCGATGACGGATCCCCATGACGAGTTCGTGACTATCATCGCTACCGTCACCGTGAACCGCCGTTGCAGTAACCTCGAAGCAGTCGGGAACTTCGGTCGCGACCAGTGAGTGATAGCGCCCGGCCTGAAAGCCCTGTTCGAGACCAGCGAAGACGCCCGTCCCGTCGTGGTCGACGCTCGAGGCCTTGCCGTGAATCGGGTCTGGTGCCCGGCCGACGCTGCCGCCGTACTCGTAGACGGCGGCTTCGAGGCCGAGACAGACGCCCAGGGTGGGAATCTCCGGACTACATTCGCGGAGGACGTCCATCGAGACGCCGACATCGCGGTCGTTTTTCGGGTGACCTGGTCCGGGGCTGATGATGATTGCGTCCGGGTCGACGGCTCGCACCTCCTCGAGTGTGGCAGTATTTTTCAGAACCTCGGTTTCGGTGCCCTCCTGCTGGCTGACGTACTCGACGAGGTTGTAGGTGAAGGAGTCGTAGTTGTCGATGAAGAGGATGCGCTGGTGCTGGCCGTCTCCGCACTGTGTCCCTGCGTCTCGAGTACCGAGCTGCTCGCTCATCGGCGCACCTCCTGCGGTTCGGCCTCGTCCTGTGGACCGTCCGCCTCGGATTCCGTCTGTGTGTCCACTTCAGCAGGCTCTCCTTCGATGGACTCGAGTGCTGCGAGCACGCCGCCCATCTTCTTCTCGGTTTCCTCGAACTCGGCTTCGGGGTCGCTGTCGGCGACCAGTCCGGCACCGGCCTGGACGCGGATTCGGTCCTGGGTGTTCCCGTTCCCGTCTTCGTCCCTGTTTCCGTTTCCGTCCCCGTTTCCATTCCCGTCTCCGTCTTCATCTCCGGACTCGTGTTCGACCGTCGCCGTCCGGATCACGATCGCGAAATCGGCGTCGCCGGTCCAGGAGTAGTAGCCGACACCGCCGCCGTACAGACCGCGGGGTTCGGTCTCGAGATCGTCGATGATCTCCATCGCACGGATCTTCGGCGCACCTGAGAGCGTCCCGGCGGGGAACGAGGCTCGCGTCGCGTCGAACGCGTCGGCCTCGGCGGCCAGGTCGCCGGTGACCGTCGACTCGATGTGCTGGACGTGGCTGTACTTCAGGACGTTCATGAACTCGTCGACGCGGACGGAGCCGGCGTCTGCGACACGGCGCACGTCGTTTCGCGCGAGATCGACCAGCATGGTGTGCTCGGCGCGCTCCTTTTCGTCTGCGAGCATTTCGCCCGCGAGTCGGCGGTCCTCGACGGGGCTCGTCCCGCGAGCGCAGGTGCCCGCGATCGGGTTCGACATGATCTCCGTGCCGCGAACCGAGATCAGGGTCTCGGGACTCGCGCCGACGACGGTCAGATCGTCGTGCTCGAGGAGGTACATGTACGGCGAGGGGTTCACGTCGCGCATCGCCTCGTAGAAGCCCAGCGTATCGATCTCGCCGGTGAGTTCTCGGGTTCGGGAGATGACGCCCTGGTAGATGTCGCCGTCGAGGACGTGCTCTTTTGCGCGTTCGACACTCTCCTCGTAGGTCGCCTGCGAGCCGGCAACTTCGTCCTCGCGGACGAATCCTCCCGTTTCGGGCCGCTCGGCGTCTCGAAGTGTCGACGCGACTGCCGCGGCTTCCTCGCAGAGTTCGTCGTAGACCGCATCCGGGTCGTCGCCGGACTCGAGTACCGGCGTGAAGATGAGTGAGACGGTCCCGTCGTGCTCGTCGAACGCGAGCGTCTTCGTCGTCAGGACGAACTGGGCGTCGGGAAACCGCGAGTCGGGTCGTTCGCAGCCGACCTCCTCGAGCCAGAGATCGTAGACCGCGTCGTAGGCGAGAAAGCCGACGAGGCCGCCGTCGAGGTGCTGGCGGTTGCGGTCATCGTCTGGGACGTTCTCGAGTCGGACGTCCGGCATGACGTGTCGGAGACTGTCAACGGTGTCCCCGTCTCCAGCTTTCTCCCCGTTGGTGGTAGTAGCCGACTCGAGTACCGCCTGCGGCGCTCGGTCGCTGAGCGCCTCGACGTGTGTTCCATTGGGGTCGACCGTGACGACGGCGTCGGGGTCGTAGCCGACGTACGAAAAGCGCGCGTGGCGGTCGGTGCCGTCGGATCGTGGGCGGAACGCGCCGTCGGGATCGCTCGAGGGCGTCTTGTCGGCGCTCTCGAGCAGGAAGGCGTACGGCGAGCGCGTGCAGTTGCTGCCGCTTGAACGGCCGGTCAGGGCTGCGTACGCGGTGAGTGGTGTCGTCTCGACGTCGAGCGTTGCGACGGCTCGGACGACGACGGGACGCTCGTCGGCACCGTCGCTCTCGCCGTTGGGGCCCGTCGCCGTCGTCTCCGCCTCGCCGGCCGCGAGGGCACAGAATTCTGCGCGGTCGATGTCGAACTGGACAGGCTGGCTGTCGTCGTGCGTCTGCGTCAGATCGGTCATGTGTGGTGTTATGGTTGTGGCCGGACCGGTGCTTCCCCGTCGGCACGACTCGCTCGCTCGACGAACGACCGGACGGCGTCGGTGTCCTTCACGCCGCCAGTCGCTTCGACACCGCTCGCAACGTCGACTGCGAACGGTTCGACGGTCTGTACTGCTTCCGCGACGTTCTCGGGGGTCAATCCGCCCGCGAGAATCACGGGCGTCTCGAGTGCTGCCACGAGATCACGGGTCCGCTCCCAGTCGTGAGTCTCACCTGTGCCTCCGCCGCCGTCTTCGTCGGTGCTGTCGACGAGGAGCGCGTCAACCGCTTCGGTCACAGCGGCAGCGTTGCCTGCCGAAACTGCCTGACTATCCACCGCGTAGATGAGCTCCGCGTCGATCTGTGCGCGGACGGACTCGAGTGCCGCCGCCTCGAGACCGCCGTGGATCTGGAGCGCGTCGGGTTCGACGCTTGCGGCCAGTTCGGCGGCCGCAGCGGGCGTTTCAGGCATCGTGACGAGAACTGATGTCACGAACGGCGGAACGCTCGCGAGGAGGTCGCGCGCCTGCTGAACTGAGACCTCACGAGGCGAGTCGACCGGAACGTCGCAGATGACGCCGACGGCGGACGCACCCGCGTCGACGGCGGTCTGTAGGTCGTCTTCGTTTGTCAGGCCGCAGATTTTGACCCGCGTCATTGGGCACTCGGCTCCGCCTCGGCCGCTGTCTCGGCGTCAACTGCGCCGTCACACAGGTGTTCGAGCTTCGTCGCCGCCGCGCCGGACTCGATCGCCTCGCGTGCGATGGTTGCACCCTCCGCCAGGGAGTCAGCCTCGCCCGCGACGTAGATCGCCGCGCCGGCGTTGGCGAGGATCACGTCGCGCTTGGCTCCCGTCACGTCGCCCGCAACAATCCCACGGAGATCGGTCGCGTTCTCCTCTGGAGTTCCGCCCGCGATGTCGTCGATTGCGTGTTCGGAGAGCCCGAGATCCGCGGGCTCGACGGTGAATTCCTCGACCTGATCGCCTTCGACCTCGGCGACGGTCGTCTCGCCGTGGATCGCGATTTCGTCGGTGCCGGCACCGTGGACGACCAGCGCGTGCTCGACGTCCATCCGAGCGAGTGCGCTCGCGAGGATCGGCACGAGTTCGGGATCGTAGACGCCGATCACCTGCGCGTCCGCACCTGCGGGGTTCGTCAGCGGCCCGAGGACGTTGAAAATCGTCCGCATCCCGAGCTCCTTTCGCGGGCCGATAACGGCCTTCATCGCCGGGTGGAACACCGGTGCGAGCATGAAGCCAATCCCGTCGTCCTCGATCGCGTCTTCGACAGCTGGCGGCTCGGCTTCCACGTCGACGCCGGCGACCTCGAGGACGTCCGCGCTGCCCGAGGAGGAGGAAACGGAGTAGTTGCCGTGCTTCGCGATCGGGACGCCTGCGCCGGCGGCGACGATCGCGCTCGTGGTGGAGACGTTGATCGTGTTGTAGTCGTCACCACCGGTGCCGCAGGTGTCGACCAGCGGTTCGCGGTCCGGTGTGATCGTTCGCGCGGCCTCGCGCATCCCCTGTGCGAAGCCGGCGATTTCGGCTTCCGTCTCGCCTTTCGCACGCAGCGCGGTCAGCAGTGCGCCAATCTGTGCGTCCGTCGCGTCCTCGAAGACGGCTGTCGACGCCGCTCGAGCCTCCGCTTGTGTTAGGTTCTGTCCCTCGGTCACTCGTTCGACGTACTCCTGCATAGTGGACACCAATGTACGTAGTTGTCTTACGATGTCCAAATCCGTACATCATATTAAGCCTGTCGGAGCGTGGGGTCGACTCGCGTACGGCGTCCGATTCGAAACCTTCAACTAGGGTGGCCGGCAACCAACGAGTGCAGACAAGGTGGCGTCGCGCCACGATGCACGCAAAACCGGACGGGTTGGTGGTCTAGTCTGGTTATGACACCTCCTTGACATGGAGGAGGCCGGCAGTTCAAATCTGCCCCAACCCATTTTTGACGACACAATACGACGAGCGTAGCGAGGATCTGTGTCGTCAAAAATTGTTACGGGAGATTTGAACCAGACGAGTCGCAGCGCTCGAGCACCGCGAGAGCGACCGTCTCGGCGTGGTTCAAATCTGCCCCAACCGCTGTTCCTGAACAAATACCCGACTAACGCGTAGTGCGGTAGTGCCACGAGTTCCCAACCGACGACATTTTGGGTACCTCGTGACGTTACAGATCCATCCTCGATCATTCGGATCTGCCGTCTCTTCTCTCAACAAGCAACGTCCGCAGCAGTGGCTACTCGACGTGGTTGACGGACTCGAGTACAGGGCTGGGTACAGCCGAGTCTCGTTCTCGTCCCTGCGCTCTGGATCCGGACCACATAATCGAGCACGTGGGGGCGAGCGTTTGCCTGCAGCGGGGAGAACACGGTTTGGCAAGCAGTGACCTCATAACGGCAGCGAGTGTGGTGGGGATGTATGTGTACCCCGGGTCGGATGAGCGTGAGCCGTGGATTGACTGTGGGTGCGTCCGTGGCCATGGTCGTGCTCGTGGCTGTCGCTGGTATCGCTGGTATCGCTGGTGTGACTGAGACCACACTCGTGTAATCTATGTCTGATGATGAGTCTGGCGACGACGAGTGGGTGGCGGACGGGTTGTTCGAGGCGGATCCAGATATCGAGCCGGGTGAGACGAACGTTCAGATCGCTGGTGTGAGCGTACAGCCCCACGTCGTCCTCATTTCGTCGGTTGTGATCCTCGCGTTCGTGTTCGGGACGATTCTTGCACCGGATCGCGCCGAGCAGTTGTTCAGCTGGGTTTCAGACGGCGTCAACACGACGTTCGACTGGGTGTACGTGCTCGCGATGAACGTGTTCATTCTCGTCGTCCTCTACTTCGCGTTGAGCAAGTACGGAAAGATCAGAATCGGCGGCGTCGACGCCGACAAGGAGTTCAGCGACCTGTCGTGGTTCGCGATGCTGTTCAGTGCGGGGATGGGGATCGGCCTCATGTTCTGGAGCGTCGGCGAGCCGCTCTTTCATTTCGCCGATCCGCTGTTCGGGACCGAGCCGGAGTCGACGGCCGGCGCGGAGTCAGCGATGGCGCTTACGTACTTCCACTGGGGGATTCATCCGTGGGCAGTCTACGGGCTCGTCGGGTTGGGGCTCGCGTTCTTCACGTTCAACCGAGGGCTGCCGCTGACGTTTCGGTCGGCGTTCTGGCCAATTCTCGGCGATCGTATCTACGGCTGGGGGGGCCACGTCATCGACATCCTGACCGTGTTCGCTACGTTGTTCGGTATCGCGACCTCGCTCGGTCTCGGCGCGCTACAGATCAACGCGGGACTGTCGTTTCTCGGCGATGGCGTTCTCGGAACGGCGATACCTGAAGGAACAGGCCCACAGGTCGTCATCATCGGCATCATCACGACCTTCGCGCTGATTTCAGTCGGCCTCGGCCTGAAGGCGGGCATCCGCCGGTTGAGTAACCTGAACGTCATCCTCATGGCGTTCCTGATGGTGACCGTGTTGCTCGTCGGCCCGACGCTATTCGTCCTGGGGCTGTTCCCACAGACGATCGGAAACTACCTCTCGAACTTGCCTGGAATGTCGCTGTGGACCGGCTCTTTCGGCGGGATCCCCTACGAGGGGTGGCAGGGCGAGTGGACCATCTTCTATTGGGGCTGGTGGATCGCCTGGTCGCCGTTCGTTGGCATGTTCATCGCCCGAATCTCGCGGGGTCGAACGGTCCGCGAGTTCGTGTTGGCCGTGCTTTTCTTGCCATCGCTATTTTCGTTCCTCTGGATGGCCATCTTCGGCGGCACCGCGCTTCATTTCGAGCTGTTTACCGACCAGACGATCGTCGGGACCGTTCTCGAGGTCGGCGAGGAAGTCGCGATGTTCGAACTCTACATGCTGTTGCCGCTGACGGCTATCCTCTCCGGTGTTACCGTTTTGCTGGTGACGACGTTCTTCGTCACATCCTCCGACTCCGGCTCGCTCGTACTCGCCCACATCACCTCTGGCGGACTTCACCGAGCACCGCGAACGCAGCGTCTCGGCTGGGCGCTCACTGAGGGCATCATCGCTGCCGTCCTCCTCATCGGCGGCGGCCTCTCCGCACTCCAGACCGCGTCGATCACTGCCGGGTTACCGTTTGCGTTCGTCCTGCTGGTGCTGTGTTACAGTCTCTGGAAGGGGCTCGGCGAGGAGTACGAGACACTCGAGTCCGAGGAGTTCGCAGAGGCGGTCGACGAGTTGGTCGAAAACCGGGATGTGGTGGTCGAGCGAACGGGAACGGGGGGGGTGACGGACATACAGGACGCGACGGATGAGGAGCCGGCTGTGGATGAGCGGGAGTGATCGGGGAGTGCTGTGCTGTGAGCGTGGGACTGCGGCCGAAATCGAGGACGAGTCCGCCGTGGCTCTTCACCCTCGATGACGAATCGTCGTTACAGGCACGTCCGTCGTTCGAACGACCTTCTCGGTCGTCGTCCCAGTAATGTAGTCGTCGAGTCCAGTCCGCCCTCTCGTCGCCATGACGACCCCATCGAGGTCTTTCTCGTCGGTGTAGTCCGTGATTTCCTGTGCCACACTCCCAGTTCGGACTGAACCGACGGCGGAGAGGCCCTCTCCTGCCGCTTCGTCGACGACCTCCGTGACGACCCGTTCGCCGTACTCGCGGTACTCTTCGAGTTCTCCCGGATCGTGGCCGGCGCTGGTGAAGATGTAGTGGGCTTTGGTTTCGATGACGTAGAGTGCGTGCACGGTCGCGTCGAACGCGTTTGCCAGGCCAATTCCGTGGTACATCGCTCGTCTCGCCTGCTCGCTCCCATCGGTCGGAATGAGTATCGAGTCGTACACGCTTTCTCGTTCGGTGTACGACGGCCAGGCGCAAATAAGCGGGGCTGTGGTGGCTGTCGTCCGCTCTGTTATGGTCAGTTGTGAACCGATGGCCGCTGCTACCGATTCCCAACCTGTCGCAGTATCGACCGGAACCGAACGCTACAAACACCCAAATCGACTGAGGCGACGTATGGAGGTCCTCGGTCGGCTGCTGGCGCTTCTCGTCGTGTTGCTCCTCGGTGCGGGGCTTCGGATGAGCGGCGTCCTCGACGAGCGCCGAACCGACCGGCTCAATGCCGCGGCGTACTACGTCGCCCTCCCCGCACTCATCTTCGTCTCGACGTACGACCAGGCGATCGGATCGCTTCTCTCGGTCGAACTCGCCGTGGGCGTAACCGTCGTCCTGTTCTCGACGGCGGGGCTCGCCTGGCTCGTCCACCGACACCGATCCTCGCCCGCGCGTCGGAGCGTCGCCATCGTCCAGTCGTACCACTCGAACCTCGGCTATCTCGGCCTGCCGCTCGTCGCGGCGACCTTTGGAGGGGATGTGACGGCCATCGCAAGCGTCGTGCTCGGCTTCGTCACACTGATGCAACTCCCGCTCACGGTCGTCCTTCTCTCGACGATCAACGGCGCCAGCGCCAACATCGGTGTCGAACTGCGCGGTCTCGCGACGAATCCCGTTTTGCTCTCGCTGCTCATCGGCCTCGGCGTCGGATCGCTCGGCGTCACGGTACCGTCGGGAGCGGCAACCGGAGTCGACGTGCTCGGCGCGCTGGCGCTCCCGCTCGCACTGTTGTGTGTCGGTGCGTCGCTCCAGCTTGAGACACCTACTATCGACTTCGAGGCGACTGGAACCGTCGTCGCGCTCAAAATCTGCTGTATGCCGGTGCTCGCCTGGGCTGTTTTCTCCGCACTCGCCGTCGACGCCGCGACGCTCACCGCGACCGTCGTGATGCTCGGTACTCCCACCGCCGTCTCGACGTTCGTCTTTGCGAGTTCGCTCGGCGGCGACGAGGAGTTCGCCTCGCTCAACGTGTTCGTCACGACCCTCGCCTCCGTCGCCACGTTGTTCGTGTTGATCACGCTCGTTGGCTGAGATCGCCGGCCCGAGGCACCGAACAACCGAGGCCTACCGTGAGAAGAACTGCTTCAGTCGAGCGAGGAACCCGTCCGACTCCGAGTCGTCGGCAGTTTCGCTCGCACTCGTTTCCGCAGTCGCACCTGCACTCGAGTGCTCTCCGCTCTCACTCCCTGTTTCCGTCGCGCCGTCGACTGTTCCAGTCCCAGTCCCAGTTCCAGTTCCAGTTCCGGTCCCGGTCTCGCCCCCGCCCGAGGACTCTGTCACGTCGATCGCGCCAGCGAGCGGCCCAGCATCGTCGGGGAGTGAGTCGACAGGTGCTCTCTGGCTGTCCGTACTCGAGTTCTCACCCTCACCGACACCCGTCTCCAGGTCGTCCAACGAGAGGTCGACGTCGTCGATCTCGGGCGTCGACTCGCGACCGGTGCCGGATTCGGCGGCGCGGACGTCTGCGCCGGTGACGTCGCCACTGTCGATTCGTGCGGCGAGTTCGGTGGCGGCGTCGTCGACGCTGTGTCCTGGTTCGGAGTCTGTGGCACTGGTGGTGGTGTCGGCGGGTGTATCCGCCGAGTCGTCTAGGGCTGTGTCAGGAGAGTCAGTGTCCGGCTCACGTTCGTCGGCTGTGTCTGCGTGTCCGTCGGTGCGAGCTGTCGTCGGGTCGTCGTCGGGAGTGTCGGTTTGTTCGCTACTGCTACTGGACGGTTGCTTGCCCGAAGTCTCGGAGGGCGGTTTCTCGCTGTCGTCAGGGGTGTCGGAGTCGGATCCACCACTGATCTCTATGCCGGCGTTCGTCGTCTCGCCGAGGGAGTCGAGGATGTCGTCGACGCTCTCCTCTGAGACGACACGCTGGGGACCGCCGCTCGGCTGGAGCGGGTCGTCGGCGCTGGTGTCGTCGTCGGGACTGTCGCCGGTATCGGCCTCGGAGTCACCAGCGGCCGACTCGTCCTCGCCAGCCGAGCCGGGCTGCACTCGGTCGTCGCTCATTGACCGACTCTGCTAATGCCGTGACCATAATCGTTCCCCTGCCGGTGTCACCATTCCAGACAGAAATTGTGCGACGCGTACACTGCACCGTCCTCCGCGATGTAGACGCCCACACCGCCGCGGTCCCAGCCGAAATCGCTGTGCTCTTCGAGGATCGCCTCACGGTGCTCGGTCGAGTTCATCCACTGATTGACCAGCCCGGTCGCGAGCCCCTCCGCCGTCTGGTACTCGACGACCTCGTCCTGCCCGCTCGACTCGACGGGCCGATCCACCCACGTCATCGCGATGTTCTCACCGTAGGCCCGACAGTAGTTATCTACCTCGGAAAATCGATCGTACGGCCCCTCGCCGTCCGGGTTCGTATGCGCGAAGTAGTCCCGTTCGTTCATGTCCACGCTGTGGGCGCGCGACACCGAGGCGACAGTGCCGTCCCACTCGAGTGGCCCGATGCCGTGATCGGCTCGACGTTCGTTGACCTCGGCGTGGACGAAGTCCTCGACGTCGTCGGAGGTGATGGTCTCGACGTCGGTGTCGTAGCTCGACGGGCCGGGGTCGTCGGGATCGGTGACGGCGGGGTTGCGCTCACCTGCTGGTGGCGGCTCCGAGCTTGGTGCAGGCCGGTCGTCGAGCGGGAGGTCGCCGATAGAGTCGATGGAGTCGAGGTCGTCGATGACGACGGGTGCGAGGATGGCTCCACCGGTGAGGAGCGCGGTGATGAGGAGGGCGGTGACGAAGAGCCGGGCGAGAGTTCCGAGGATGGAACCGCCGTTCGATTCGTCGGAGTGTGGTGGGGCGTTCGGCGAGGTAGCGGACGGTGTGTCGGAGTGAGGCGGGCCAGTTGCCGAGGTCGTGGGCCGCGTGTCGGCCGAGGACGAATCACTGGATGGCTCCCACTCGCTCGGTTGCTCGTCCCGTCGATCCATTCATCTCGACTATCGGGAGCGAGTAATAAGACAGCCCTGATTGGTCTCACCCGGTGATACCTGTGCTCGTTTCGCCCACGTCCGTCGTGTTCGGCGTCTCTTCGTTGGACTAGTCGGACTCATCGGATTCGTCGGATCCGTCGCCGAAGATCGTCTCGTGAAAGCCAATCACCAGCCCGGGAACGACCGCCATGAACAGGTGTTCCTCGAGTGGGATGCCGGCGATGTCGATTCCCGTTCGGAGTTTGATGTCGAAGACGTCGACAGCGAGGGTGTAGCGATCCCAGAGATAGGCGATCGGGTACAGTGCGAGGATCGTCACTGCGGCTTTCCGGAGCGCGTTGGCTCGGTAGAGCAAGGCGGCGGCAATGGCTCCCCAGAACAGTTCGGTCGCGAGGTAGGTGTAGCGGCCGAGGACGCCGATATTTGGCACCATAGACGTCCGACACCACGATGGGACAAAACGGTTGCTCGTGTCCCCACCCGGCCAAAACGTGCGGTATGTTCAAAACCCTTGACGCAGTACACCCATTCGTAAGGATGAATATCGCTGATATCGCCACCCAGGACTACATCGAGGTTGATGTCGGAACGCGAATGGGGAAAGTCCGTTCGACGTTCGAGGACGGCAACCCCAAGGGAATTATCGTCACGAACGACGGGGAGTACGAGGGCGTCATCAGCGAGCGGGAGGTCCTCCAATCTCACGTCGAGGACGACGCGAAGGTCGCAGCACTGACGAAGCCAAGCCGGAACTCGCCGGCACCCAAGGTCGACCGCCAGGAGGACGTCCGCGAAACCGCACGTGTACTCATCGAGAGCAACTCGAAGGTCGCACCGGTGTTCGAGAACGACGAACTCTGGGGTGTCATCACCGACGACGCGATTCTCGAGGCAGTACTCGAGAACCTCGACACGCTGACCGTCGAGGACATCTACACCTCCGACCCGGTGACGCTCGAAGAGGGCGACGGCATCGGCAAGGCAATCAACCACCTCCGTGAGCACGGGATCTCCCGAATTCCGGTGTTGAACGACAGCGGCTACCTCACCGGCGTCGTCACGACCCACGATATCGCGGACTTCGTCATCCGGGAGAACCACACGATGACGACGGGTGATCGGGGTGGCGACTCGCAGCGCCTGCTCGACGTGCCGATCTACGACATTATGAACAGCCCGGTCGAGACGACGACGCTCGACGCCACCGCAAAGGGGGCTGTCGAACGGATGCTCGACCAGGATTACGCAGGACTGATGGTCACGCCGGCTGACGACGACCGGGTCGTCATCGGCGTCATCACCAAGACGGACGTCCTCCGCGCGCTCACGTTCACCGAAGAAGAGCGCATGGACGTTCAGATCACCAACATTTCGATGCTCGACACGATCACTCGAGAGAGTATCGTTGAGAGCATTCAGGATGTCACGGACAAGTACGCGGACATGCAGGTTGTCCACGCTCACGTCCGTTTCAAGGAGCACAAGGAGAAGCTCCGAGGGACGTCGCTGGTGCACTGTCAGATTCGCCTCCGGACGAACAAGGGCCAGGTCGCCGGCACGGGCGAGGGGTACGGCGCGGAGAACGCCTTCCGTGTCGCACTCGACAAACTCGAGCGCAACGTCCTCGAGGTCAAGGGTGTGACGAGCGACGAGGAGTACCGCGGGCAGCTGCTTCGGAAACTGAACGAACTCTGAGTCTCCAATAGCGGCTTCACCGTCTCGGTTTTTACGTACTGGTGGCGGGTTCAACTGCGTGAGTGACGAGTCACGGCCGAAGGGCGATCACTATAATTGTTCCTTATTTTCTCATCATCTGAACTCTTCAGGTGGTTATACCGATAGCCGATGGTAAGTGTGGTGTGTCATGGCAGACAACACCACACGTCGAACGGTACTGGCTGGAACAGCGGCAGGACTTGGCCTGCTGACGGTCGGGACGGTGAGCGCGGACGAAGACCAGGTGCGGTACGTCGTCACCGGTGGGAATCCACAGCAACTCGAGCGCGAGGGGTTCACGGTCGTCCACGAAATTTCGGACGCGAACGTCTATCTCGCACTCGGTCCCGAGGGGGCAGACCCAGCGACCGTCAACGGCGTCAACAGCGCCTTTGAGGACTTCAAATACGAACTCGACGTTGCCGACGAACCGACCGAAGCACCGACGGGTGAACTCGAGGACGAACAGTGGGACAAAGACCTGATCAACGCGTTCGACGCGCACGAGTACGCGACGGGTGCCGGGACTCGGATCGGCATCATCGACACCGGCGTCTACGACGGTCACCCCGATCTGGGGAACGTCGACACCGATGCCAGTCGGGTGTTCATCGATTGGGACGAGTCTGACCACACAGGCGATGTGCAGTACCACGGTACCCACGTCGCCGGCATCGCCGCGGCGACCGGCGCCGAAGGCGTGACTGGCGTTGCCCCCGAGGCAGAGATCGTCTCGCTTCGGGTCTTCCCGTCGGAGGGTCCACTCCTCGCCAGCGTCGGTGACACCTTCCTCGCGCTCGATCACGCCGCAAAACAGGGCCTCGACGTCGTGAACATGAGCATCGGTAGCCCGCCACAGCCACCCGAGGAGAACCAGGAGGGGTATCGTATCGCTCGCCAGCGTGTCGTTCGAAGCGTTGCCCAGCGGGGCACGTCCGTCGTCGTGAGCGCGGGCAATGACAGTCAGAACCTCCAGCAGGGCGGCTGGATCAGTCTCTGGGGAAGTATACCCCGTGCGTCGTCGATCAGCGCGACCACGGAAGCCGACGAACTCGCAGACTTTTCGAACTACGGCGCGAACGAAATCTCGGTTGGTGCGCCTGGAGAGGGGATCCTCTCTACGTTCGACCCGAACAACGAGGCGCTTCCCGGTGCCGAGTACGCGAGCGTATCCGGGACCTCCATGTCCGCCCCACAGGTCGCCGGCCTCGTCGGACTCGTCCGCGAACTCGATCCGAGTGCCAACGCAAATCAGGTCGAAAACGCGATCGAACGCGGTGCGACAGGCAACGGTCGCGGCGACCCTGAGACGGGTGCCGGCCGCATCGATGCACTCGAGACGGTGACGAGTCTGTAACGTCTGAAACCGCTGAACCATCGGAACCGCTGCAACACCGAAGTTACTACAGAACCATCCCGTGGACCACTGTAACGCCAGAACTACCTTTTTGCAGTCTGGTTCTCTACGCTGTATCCTGTACCACTCTTAGCGCGTCGTTCACTCACCAACAATCGCGAGCAGTCTACCAGTACCCCTACAGCACTGACAACGACAGGCGAACGGACCTGACAGCCAAGCACAAAGTCTATTAGCGATGGCTGTGGCCTCTGCTGTATGGCCGCCATCGAACTGCGCGGCGTCACGAAACGCTACGAGCGACGCGGGCTCCGCCGTAGCAACGTCGTGACCGCCCTCCACGACGTCGATCTTGCCGTCGAAGACGGTGAGGTATTCGGCTTTCTCGGCCCCAACGGGGCCGGCAAGTCGACTGCAATCGACATCATGCTCGACTACGTCCAGCCGACCAGCGGCGCCGTCCGCGTGCTCGGCCACGACGTCCAGACCAACAGCGTCGCCATCCGGGAACGGACCGGCGTCCTCCCCGACGGCTACGACGCCGTCGGCGAGCGCACCGGCCGCGAACACGTCGAACTCGCCATCGAGGCCAAGGGAACTAACGACAACCCCGATGCCCTCTTAGAGCGCGTCGACATGCTCGGCCCCGACAGCTATCCCGTCGAGCAGTACTCGAAGGGGATGGCCCAGCGACTCATGCTCGCGATGGCCCTCGTCGGCGAACCCGACCTGCTGATCTTAGACGAGCCCTCGACCGGCCTCGACCCCAACGGCGCACGCACCATGCGCCGCATCGTCCGCGAGGAGAACGACCGCGGCGCGACCGTCTTCTTCTCGAGTCACATTCTGGAGCAGGTCGAGGCCGTCTGCGACCGCGTCGGCATCCTCGACGGCGGCGAACTCGTCACCGTCGACAGCATCGACCGCCTGCGCGAAACCATCGGCGGGACTGCGCGGGTGACACTCGAGTGCTCGCAGGTTCCGAACGGGGCTCCTGATCGCATTGCTGCGATCGACGGCGTCGCCTCGGTGGAGACGAACGGGACGAAGATTCAGGTGGCCTGCGAGAATCGTGCGAAGGCACCCGTCATCGCGGCGTGTCACGACTCCGCGACGGTGACGAACGTCTCGACGACGGATCCGTCGTTAGAGGATCTTTTCGCGACGGTGACTGGAGGTGGCGCATGAGTCAGCCGGGATTCGTCGAGCGATTACTGTTGTTCGCTCGTGAGGACATTCAGGACTCGGTTCGCGAGCGTCAGGCCCACCTTCTGATCGCCATGTTCGCGCTCGTCGGTGGTGGACTCGCCTACGCCGCGGGGCAGCAGGTCCAACGCTGGGCGAACCGAGAGGGCGATTTCGTCGTCGAACTGATGCCACAGCTGCTCGGTCCGCTCATGTTCCTCGTGCCACTGGTCGCACTCGGTGTGGTTGCGCCGGCAATCGTCGAGAAGCGCTCGACGGGAGCGCTGACGGTGTTACTCAGCCTGCCGTTCTCGCGGTGGGTGGTCGTGCTGGGCACGCTCATCGGTCGGCTGGTCGTCATCACGACGGCGGCACTCGCCGCGATCGCGATCGCAATTCCGATCGCTGCCCTGTTCGGCGTCTCGGTCGACCCCGCGCAGGTGGCTGCAGGGGTCTTCGCGGTCGTGCTTCTCACGGTGACGTTTACCGCAATCGCAGTGTCGATCTCGGCAGTCTCGCAAACGTCGACGCGGGCGTCGTTCGCCGCCATCTTTGCATACGTCCTCTTCGTATTCCAGCTCTGGTCGATCATCCCGATTTACGTTCTCTCAGGCTTCGAGATGCCGGAAACGACACCCGCCTGGGGTGAGGTTCTCGCCGCATTGAACCCGATGGCCGCGTTCAGTAACTTGCTCGCGGCGATTCCGGAACTGGCCGATATCGGCATTCACGGAACCGCAGAGAACCCGGCGGTCTACGAGCAGCCGGCTGTCGCACTCGTGATCCTGCTCGCATGGATCGCGGTTCCGATCGGTGCGAGTTACCTGCGATTCCGGACGGCGGACCTCTGATCGGCCGGGATCGACCGGTTTCTGCACTACCCGTCGCTTCGCTCCGCTGTGTCCGACTCAGCACGGGGCTCCCGAAGCGGCGGCATCGACTGATACGTCAGCGACCGCCACAGCCACTCCATCGGCCCGTACCGGAAGTACCGCAGCCACAGCACCGACAGCGGTACCTGCACCGCCCAGATGGCGACCACGATGGCGAGCAGTTCGACCCGCGTAACCGCGCCGAACAGTCCGAGGCCGTGGCCGTAGAAGATGGACGTGGCGAGCACCGTCTGCAGGAGGTAGTTACTGAACGCGGTGCGGCCGACGGCGGCGAACGACCGGGTCGCGAGGCCGTCGGGTCGCCACTGGCAGTACCACATCACGAGCGCGAGGTAGGCGGCGGCGAGCGGGAGGCTGCCCCAGTAGTTGAACTGCCGCCAGAGGAGCGCGCCCTCGACGCCCCAGTCGTGGACGTGGATGTAGGCGACGCCGGACAGAATCACGGCGAGACCGCTGACCGCGCCGACGGCTGCCAGCCGAGCGTAGAATCGTGCGGAGCGCTCGTTCGTCATCACGCCCCACTTGAACAGCGCCATTCCGAGGAGCATCACGCCACCGACGCGCCAGGCGGTGTAGCCGACAAAGTCAGTCGTCTGGCGTCGGAACGAGGTCGACGCGCGGTGGTCGAACTGCTCGAGCCAGCCGCTTCTGTACGTCTCGATTTCGGCGCGGAGGACCGACTCGGCTGGCCGCCACGTGTCCGCGACTACACTGGGGTCTGCCGTCAGCGCCGCCAGTATCTCGAGGAGCGACGGCACTGCGATGAGCCCGATTCCGATCGCTGAGAGCGTTCGTGCGGGCAGGTCTCGAAGGACGAGAACGCCAAACGCGCAGGCACCGTACGCGACGAGAATATCGCCGTACCACAGCAGATAGGCGTGGGCGAGCCCGAACAGCACGAGCCAGCCGAAGCGGCGCGCCGACAGCACGGTCGCAGCGTGTTCCGTCGATTTCGACCGCACACTCTGCGTGAACAGGATGATGCCGGCCCCGAACAACAGCGTAAACAGGGTGATGAACTTCTGCTGGGCGAAGACGTGCGTGCCGAACCAGGCCCAGTAGTTCGCACCGGTGAAATCGCCGTGCACTGTCGGGTTCGACAGGGTCGTCTCCGGCATCGAAAACAGCCAGATGTTGACGAGCAAGATGCCGAGCAGGGCAACTCCACGCAGCGCATCGAGGGCGACGATCCGTTCCGAGGGCGGCGTCGGTCCGTCCTCGGTGCGTTCACTCATCGCTCACTTCTTCTCGTCTCACGACAAAAGCGGTGTGTCTTCGCGTCAGGACGACTCGCTATCGGGCCGTTGGCTCCGTTGTGTCTCTCTTTGGTTCTGATTCCGGTCACGGTTCCGTCCCCCAACATCAGCATCAGAACCAGCATCAGCACCAGTACCAACACCAACACCAACACCACTACCGCTACCGCGACATCGACTCCGCCCCACCGTCGACGCCCGAATCCGTAATCTGGAACTGCGAACTCTCACCCACCGGCTTCGAGCGGTGCTTCTCGAGTGTCGCCCGGCGCTTGCCACCCCGGAAGCGATCCAGTCGGAGCACGACACCGGTCCAGTGTTCGAGGGTGTTGCCACCGAGTGCGCGCGTGCGATCCGATTCCGGGTCCGAGAACACCTGATTCGTGAGGACGACCGCGAGATTGTACTTGCGCGCAAGCGAGAGCAGGTGTGTCACCTGCCGGGTAACGCTTCGCAGCGCCTCACCGTCGCTTCCCTCACCGGTCCGCTCGAGTCGGTAGAAACCGGTCGCGCTGTCGAGGACGATCAGATCCGCGCGCTCGGCGAACTCCTCGGCGTCGCGGACGGCCTCTGCCTGCTCTTCGAAATCGAGTGCGTCCTCGATGACGATTCGCGAGGCGACGGTTTCGACATCCGGCGTGGACGCTGGATCGTTCGATTCTGAGTCGGACTCGAGTGCCCCGGGCCCAGATCCGGACTCGTTCCCGGCCCCAGCCCCACCGTCTCTCGCGACGGGGGCGTCACTGTCGGTGGCAGTGGTAGTGCCGGCCTCAGCGTTGCCGACGCGTGCGCGGAGCAGCTGATCGAATCGGTCGACGGAGACCCCCTCGGTGTCGATATAGACGACGGTGCCGCCGTTCGCGGCCGTTTCGACGGCAGCCGAGAGCGCGAGATTCGTCTTGCCCGCGGCTGGCGGACCGTACAGTTGTGTCACGGTCCCGCGTTCGAAACCCCCACCGAGTAGCTCGTCGACCGGCCCACAACCGATCGGAAGTGCCGCGTCGTTCACGGCCGTAGTTGGGTCTGTCCGGGCAAAAAGCCCCCGAAAGCCGACCGTCGTGGGGTGCGTGGCTGGCCGACGGTGCCGTCGAACACGTTTATTCATATCCGCGGCGAAGACTGCGTGTGATCGTCGTCGCGACAGCGGATTTCGAAGTGTACCACGGCGTCGTCAACGAGCTACGGGACCGTGGCACGGAGTTCACGACCGTCGAACCGGACGCCGAGTTACCGGAGCGGACGGCCGTCCTCATCACGGACGCAGCCTCTGCTGGCACGTTCGAGGGCCATCAGACCATCGTCGACGATCCCGAGGATCCTCGCCGGGCAGTCGATCAGGCGCTGACTGCAGTGCGCGGGTCGGGTGGCCGAACCATCGTCGGCGTCGACCCAGGCCGGAAACCGGGTATCGCCGTCCTCGCCGGCCAGATGGTTGTCGCCGCCTTTCAGGTCCCACTCACCGACGCCGTCGACGTCATTCAGCGTGAGGTGAGCGACGCGCCCGACCCAGTCGTCCGGATCGGTGACGGCGCACGCCTCCAGAGCTCGAAACTCGTCAACGAACTGGAGGACATCCGAGTCGAACTCGTCGACGAAACGGGAACGACGCCGTACCTCGGCACCGGCGGCCGCGGCATGGAGGACGTGCTGGCCGCGGTGAACATTGCCCGACTCGAGGGCGAGGTGGTCGACGCGCGGGATATCGAGCCGACGGCTGGGGAGTTACAGGTCATCAAGGATCGCTCGCGCGAACAGAGTCGGACGAATCGGGCGATCGACGAGGTACTCGCACGCCGGGTTGCAGCAGGTGAGTTGACAATTTCGGAGGCGCTGGCCGAGCACCGGAGTGGGGATCTGGATTCGGGTTGTTCAGACGGTTCAGACGGGTCAACAGAGGAAGCAACTATGAAGGAGTCGAAAACCGATGAGAATGTGGCTTCGTCAGGACCAGCGGACGGTACTCGAGAACAGGAGTAACAGAGACGGTTCGCTCGGGATCACTGCGTAATCGAGGTCCAGACGTCTTGGACACGTGGCTGCATGCTCACCCACCAAGCAGCAGCGCCGCCGACACAACCCGCGAAGGCGAGCCAGCCGTCCGTCTCGCCGCTGGTGATGAGGAGTGCGATCGTACCGAGACCGACCGCCCCGGCGAACATGGGCGCAGGCTGTTCATTTGTAAGCCGAGCGGCGAGGTAGAGATAGCCGAGTCCGAACGCGACCGAGGCCAGTACGTCGACGAGGAAGTGAACGCCGAGCGCGAGCCGCGAGAACGCGACGAGCCCGATGATGCTGGCTGCGACGATTGTTCGTCGCCGGGCCGTCGACCAGAGACTCCAGGTCGCGAGTGCGCCCCAGAGAACTGTCGCGGCCATCGTGTGTCCGCTCGGAAACCCATCGCTCTCGCGAGGGACCGCCTGAAGCGACTCCGGCGGGCGCGGGGAACCAAACGCGGTCTTCAGCACTAGCGTGAGTGCAAGGCCGCCGAGCACAACCGCCAGGACGAACGCGGTTCGATCCGGGACCAGTCTGTGAGTGTCGCTGGTACTGGCGGCCTGGTAAGCTCCCGCAATCGCGAACAGGCCGAGCACGCCGACGACGAGGAACTCGTCACCGAACAGTGCCGTCACCTCGAAGATCGGAACCGTCCACTCCGGGAGGGTGTTTCGGACGAGTTCGGTGACGCCAAGGTTCCGACTCATGGGTGGCGGATGGGTACTCGAACTGCCTGCATCTCGTCTCGCTGGTAGCGCTGGACCATCGTCGTGCGAGTCGATACGAGCGCCGTGACGTTAATTCTTCGAACTGTTGGTCTGATTCGTGGCTGGTTCGTGGCTGGTTGCGTCGTATTGTTAGGCGTGTTCTCCCCCGAAGAGAGCCGCAAGCGTGTCGACAAGGACATCCTTGCTCTGTTCGACAGCATCCCAGTGAACGTACTCGTTCGGGAAGTGTGCATTGTCAATTGAGGCGGGCCCAAAGAGAACAGTTGGTATCCCTGCGGCCTGATAGTGTCTTGAATCCGCTCCGTACGTTGCGCCTTTCGGTGTGGTATCTGCGAGCTCGTTCTGTTCCATCCCCGCTTGCAAGTGTTGGACGATGGGCTCATCGTGGGAAACAGACGCCGGTTCAAACTGGACTGAAAACCGTTCGAGCGATGGCGGATGTGCTTCAAGCCAGTCGTCACCGTCAACCACAGTGTCGATTCGATCACGTACGATCGATTCCACCTCCGAGACTGTTTCACCGGGTGCAACACCGACTCGGATCTCAGCGGTGAGTGTTGACGGCACTGAGGACGCCCACGACCCGGCCTGGACGGTTCCAACTGAGATCGGCCACGGTGTCTCAAACTGCTCGTAGAGCGGGTGTGTGACGGTGAGTGACCGTTCTGTCTCCAGTTCTCGGAGCGCTGTTCGAATCCGCTCGAAGTGCGGCAGTACTGATTCCCCCCGCCACCGTGTCGCCGCATGGGCAGATTTCCCCTCGAGTTCCAGGCGAAGCATCACCGAGCCCTCGACTGCTGTGACCAGTTCTAGCTCTGTTGGTTCAGCGACGATTGCTGCATCTCGCTCAAATGGATAGGGGTTCGATAGTGCGGCCATTGCTGCACCAATCCCACCCTCCTCTTCGCCAACGACACTTTCGACGACAAGACGCCCATTCAGTTCCTCTTCGGCTGTGTTCCGCTCAACAAGTTCCTTTGCAGCGAAGAGACAGGCACTCAGGCCAGATTTCATGTCTGCAGCGCCACGCGCAATCAGATTCTCGCCGTCCCACGTTGGTGTGAACGGGTCAGTGTCCCACTGGTCGTTCTCGGCGGGGACGACATCTACGTGGCCGTTGAGAACGATCGTCTCTCCCTCCTCGGGATCCCCAAACTCGACGACGCCAGCGACGGATGGCCGTTTCGCGGTGTCTAGTGTGGCTGGATCTGATGGAAACGATGGATGGCTCGCAAGGAGGTCTGGATCTGCCGTCCACTCATAGGTTTCAAACCCACATGCATCTAGCTGGCCACGAATCCACTGCTGTGCTGATTGCTCGTTCCCGGACTCTGTACGGAATGACAGGAGTTTTTCGGTGAATGATTTGAATTGGCATACCATAGTTTGTTTGCCATTCTATGTGTGGGTAGTTATTAACCCTCTTATAACCTGCCTATCACTCTGGACTTTCATTCACTAATTGCCCGGAGAGCCGAACAGGAGTCGGATTTCCAAACCGTTCTGGGACTGATCGGTATCGTGATAGTGGTTGCTATTCTCACTCGTACTATACTCTCTATGAGCAACGATACGTCGCTGTCAGTCTACTGGCACCCGCGAACGTTCGATCACGCCCCACCGGATGGTGCCTTCAAACTCCCGTCGATGCCGTTTCTCGCGTCCGATGAACCGCATCCGGACCAGCCTGAACGGGCCAAGAACATCAGGAAGATCATCGCCTCCACGTTTGGGGATGGAGTGTTCACGACCGCGGACCCTGCACCGGAGGATGCGATCGAGCGCGTCCACGATCCGGAGTACGTCTCCTGGCTCAAGGCGTTCGCCGATGACGGCGGCGGGTATATCGACGGCACCACCACCGCCATGAATGATGCCACGTTCGAAGCAGCACAGCATGCCGCCGGTGCAGCCCTCGCCGCAACGGACGACGCGCTTGCTGAGGACTCCCAGTCGGTCCCGTACGCGCTCGCCAGACCCAGCGGCCACCACGCCCAGAGCGACCGCGCCGACGGCTTTTGTTTCCTGAACCACGCTGCAATTGCAGCCCAGCACGCACTCGACACCGACTCGGCTGTCGACCGGGTCGCGATCGTCGACTGGGACGTCCACCACGGCAACGGTACGCAGGAAATCTTCGAGGACCGCGACGACGTGCTCTTTCTGAGCATTCACAACGACCACGGCGCCTGGGACCCGACGTATCATCCCCAGACCGGCGGCCTCGAGGAGGTCGGCGTCGGCGACGGCGAGGGATACACGGTCAACGCACCGGTTCCGCCGGGCACCGGCGACGAGGGCTACGAGCGCGTGTTCGACCGCCTCGTCGATCCCATCGTCACCGAGTACGATCCAGACCTGCTCATCTACAGCGCCGGGCAAGACCCCGGCCCATCCGATCCCCTCGGCCGAAACCTCGTCTCGCGTGATGGCTTCCGGATGCTCGGCTCGCGCGCCGCGGAACTCGCCTCGACGGTGACTGACGGCCAGTATCTCATTCTGCAGGAGGGCGGCTACCAGATCAGCCACCTGGCGTTTGCGACGCTGGGGGTACTCGAGGGCGCGACCGGCGAGACACATGACCTGCCCGAGTACGGTGAGGGTGATCCCTACGCGTGGCTCGACGAGGACACGGGGCCGCTCGTCGATGCACTCGAGAAGATCCGTGAGGCACACGGGAAGTACTGGTCCGTCTGAGGCGCGGCGGCTGTGACAACGGTTCTGCGAGCGTGACAGGCGTCCCTGCCGTTTATCGTGCCGGCGGCGGTACGTTCGGCTGATTCTGGACTGTCCATTCGGCGGTCGTCTATGCTGTCCGGATGGAGACAGCGATGAAGGTATCGCGTGACATGGCACCCGCACTGACTCACTTTCTCGCCGGCGCGACGCTCGTCCTCCTCGCAGCGGGACCGCTTGCGCTTCGTGGCTACCTTACACGTCGCCACCTCTGGCTAGTCGTCCTCGGCGGGCTCTGGGGGCTGTTCCCGGACGTTCACTACGTAACTCCCGTACTCCAGTCCGAACTAACGGCCATGCACAGCTCGCGCTGGGCGGACCTCTTTGCCTTCCACTACACGCTCGACCAGCCGCCGTTCGACACGCGCGAGCTCTTGAGCATCGCCGCCTCGGTCGTGACCTTCGTCACCGCCGTCGCCGTGTTCACCGCTGCAACCGCCGTCGGCGACCGTGACAGCCGCGGACGACCGCCGCGGTACGGCCTGCTGGCCCGAACACTCGTCTTCGGCTACGCCGCCGGGATTGTGGGTCTCCTCGGGGCACTCGTCGTTGGTGGGGCCCTCGTCTGGACGGGGCAACTCGAGTTGGTCGCCGAACTGGTGGGTCGCGAGAGTACGGCCGCGGGCTGGCTGGTCCTCATCGGTGGGTGTGTGGTGGCGAGTGCTGGGTTCGCGAGTGGTGTCTCGGTGCTCAACAGGCGCTGGCACGTGCTGCGGCCGGGGCCGTCGCTGGTGCTTGGCGTCTGTTATGGGCTCGGTGTCTGGCTCGTGGTTGTCGCGTTCGCGGTACCGATCTGGATGCGCGTCGTGCTGGATCTCTCCCGGCCGGTGCCGTCCCTTCACGTGTTTGGGCTGGTCGTCCTGGGTAGCTTTGGCGCGGTGGTCGGGTTTGCCTTTCCGCTCGTCTGGCGATTCATTGGGCCACCGGTTGCGGGTCTGCGGTCCTAAAAGTGGATGTCGGAGCAGTGATCGATCAGAAACGGGTGAAGCTACTGTTTAATGTCTCCTCAATATAGTCACTGATCACAGTTACAGACGCCGCC
The DNA here is from genome assembly GCF_000337575.1 of Natrialba hulunbeirensis JCM 10989. Lineage (GTDB taxonomy): Archaea > Halobacteriota > Halobacteria > Halobacteriales > Natrialbaceae > Natrialba > Natrialba hulunbeirensis. The sequence continues at coordinate 58,399 of NZ_AOIM01000006.1, forward strand.
CTCACGAATCTGGTCGGTAACGTGTTGATGAATTGTACGGGCTAATCGATGCATCGTTTCGGCTTGCCGTTTCGTTGGATGGCGGCCGCCGTAGTAGCTGTCCGTCCGGTTATTCCCATACAGATTTTTGAGCTCATGTGTCAGCTCCCGTGTAAAGAGGCCGAACCGCGCCGCTTGATCATAACACCGATCGTGTGAATCGGTCTGGAAGTCGCGCAGTTCATCGCTGCCTTCCACGATGGCAAACGCCTCCAATGACCGTTCGATGATGCCGAAGCACAGTTCGACGACAGCGGTATAGTACTCGCCACTTTCTATTTCCTTGACAACAGCGAGGAGACGACAGCCTTTGGTGAGTTGTGTTTTCCAGTCAGCGTCCGTGTCGATTTCCGGTTCCCGCGTCGGAATGCCGTAACCTTCCTGGTTGAACGCATCAATGGCTGCGTTGAGTGCCTCCCTAACAACGTTCGGGTCACTCATCGCCATCACCGTGCAGAATCATATTCCGGACAGTTATGAACTCGTCAGTTCGGTGGACAGCGATACCGTCACGAAGGACTTCTCGAAGTTCGTTCGCATAGTTCGGAATGGCTTGCAGACCCTCGACATCGATCTCGAACGCGTAGCGGTTCGCATCGAACGAATCCGATTCGAGCGATTGTCTGACACGGTTCGCCCGTCGCTGGTTGCCCATCCTGTTCTCACGCACTAACACCCAGAGGTCGATGTCGCTGCGGCGGTCTGCCTCCCCGCGGGCGACGCTTCCGTAGAGGACGACGGCTAGAACATCATCGAGTTCGTCCAACAACTCCTCCATTGCCGCCTTCACCGGAGCGTGGAACTCTGACTGTGGAATAGTAAGATAGGGTTCGTCTGGCTGCGTCAACCGGTCGCGGTTGATCTGTACGAGCCGCCGGGTCCCATCACGTTCCTCGACGACGAGGTCGTTGTCAGAGAGGATGTCGACCGTTTTTGTAATCGTTGGCCGCGTGTAATCGACTGTCTCTGCGATGTCCGTTATGGAGAACGATTCGTCGTGATGCCTTGATAAAAAGAGGAGGATCTCGTCAGTGGCCTCGCTTCTGAATAATCCACCGCTTTGCGGTGGTATATCGACTTCTATCCGTGTCCTATCAGTTGATGTACTGTTCGGGTGCGTTTTCATTGTAAAGGAATGCTTTCTACAACGACTTAGGTTTTATTGTAATACAGGCGTATCAGCCATTTGAAAACCTTGTCGCTAAATCGTCACCAATATTGGCATTTATATTATTGTATGAGGTGAGAGGCCGCTGGTTGCTGCCCGACTGTCACGTTGCCAGTTTATTCGACACTCGTTCGGACCGTCTTGCACTGACACTGTGAACAAAGCATCATACTACCCACAGCAGCTTGACTGTCAGAATACGCTGTATATATCTTTTATTTGAGAAAATTATAACGGGACGGTCGATGTCAGATGCGTTAACTGATATCGGTCCACTGGTGAGAATGAGCAACTCGACATCATCACCGACAGCTACCCGGAGGCACAGCAGTCGAAATCGGATGCCTCGCGCCATCCTCCACAAGAAGGTCCTCGACGTCGCCGCCTCCCGACCGGACGCCTCGCTGGAGGAACTCGCCGACGAGGTCAGCGGTGCAACCGTCTCGATCGTCGAGCAGGTACTCGAGGAGTACGGTGATCCAGGCGAGACGGCAGCCGAGAGTGCTGCGAGTACGAGCAGTGGCGCTACCGGGAACGAAGAGGGTGACGAGGACAGGTCGGCGTCACAGGGAGCGACAGAGACAGACGGAGAGGATGGGGACGAGCGTGAGGGTGAGGATGAAGAAGTGAGTGTGAGCAACGAGGAAGATGTAGCCGCGGGCACAGAGGAGGAAGCGAGCGCAGACGAAGACGAGAACCAGTGCATTGCAGATCCACCCACCGACCGAGATTCTAACGACGATGCGGGGGAGACGCCTGTTTCTATGAATGACGCACCAACAGCCGACGCATCAACGACCTCGGACACAGCCGACGATTCGACGATGACCACCGACAACTCGACGGACTCGACACCCGACGTACCGACCGACCCGACAGCACTGACGCCACGCCAGCGCGAAACGCTCCAGGAGATTGCCGCCCGGCCTGACGCAACGCAGGCCGCACTCGCCGAGACGCTCGGCGTCACCAGCGCGACGATCAGCCAGCGGGTGAACTCGATCGACGGCTTCGAGTGGTCGCGCCGACGCGAGTTCGTCGCGAACCTGTTCGACGACGAAGACGGTGCAGTGGAGACCGCTCGTGATCGCGAGGGTGCTGGCGAGTCCGACTCCAGCGCTGCAGATGATGTGGATGGCGAGGGAGTACTCGAGTCCGAGTCGGAATCGGCGGTGACCGGGAACGGGAATGGGACCGAGACCGAGACTGAGAGTGAGATCGAGAGTGGGACGGAGCCCGTGGACAGTGACGCTGTTGGCTCTGCGTCGGAGGCTGCCGATTCGATTGGCGATGGGACTGGACAGCGAGTTGCTGCGTCCACATCCGAGTCTGAGTCTAAGTCTGCTGCTGGGGATGGGGCTGGGAGCGAGCACAGCGAGAAAGAATCCACCGGAAGCACGTCCGAATCGCGTCGGTTCGACCGCCAGGAGACACAGACACGGGCTGACGAGCCGGAGGAGACGACCGACTCCGTTGCAAGTTCCGAGTCGGAGGCGGAAGTGAGACTGGAACCCGGCATAGACTCCCCCACAGAGTCGGGCACAGACGCGGGTGCAGGCACCGTCGACACCACCAGCACCAACACAGAAACTACCGTCACTAGCACTGCCAACCCAGAGACCAACGCCACTATCGACACCCACACCCTCGCCACTGACATCGCCACACTCGCCGAGCAACTCGAGTCACTCGAGTCCACCGTCCGTTCTGCGTCGTCCGAACGCCAGGACTGTCTCGCTGATCCCGAGTTCGCACACAAGGTCCTGCGCGCGTGCTTCGACGCCGAGCACATCACCGAGGAAGACGAGGTGCGACTGCTGCGAGAGATCGCTGGTGAGGGTGGGGACTCGAGTTTGGGTTCCGCGGAGTAGCGATCGTAGTCAGCCTAGTACTAGTCAGGAGAGAGACGCTAGTACTAGGACCCCCGTCTCGGTAGCGTCACCGTCGATGGGTTGTCGCGCTTTCAGAGTCGGAATCCGTCGCCGAGTGTGACTGTTCACTGGTCGTCCTAGTGTCGGCTTCGAATCCGAGCGCTCGCGCCGGTTTGGCGGGCATCCAGCATGGACAGGGGATGGCTATTTATCCCGGTTCGAAGTGGACAGTGTCTATGCAAGCGGTCGTTCTCGCAGCCGGAAAGGGGACTCGCCTCCAGCCGCTCACCGACGACAAGCCGAAGGCGCTCGTCGAAGTCGACGGGCGGCCGATCATCGAGGACGTCTTCGATAACCTCATCGCGATCGGTGCGACGGAGTTGCTCGTCGTCGTCGGCCACCTGAAAGAGCAGTTGATCAACCGCTACAACGACGAGTACCGTGGCGTGCCGATCACCTACGCCCACCAGCGCGAGCAGTTGGGGCTCGCCCACGCCATCCTCCAGGTCGAGTCGCTCGTCGAGGACGAGTTCATGCTGATGCTCGGCGATAACGTCTTCCGGTCGAACCTCGGCGACGTGGTGACCCGCCAGCGCGAAGACCGCGCAGATGCGGCGTTCCTGGTCGAGCAGGTGCCCTACGAGGAAGCCTCGCGCTACGGCGTGCTCGATACGAACGAGTACGGCGAAATCGTCGAGGTCGTCGAGAAACCCGACGACCCGCCGTCGAATCTCGTGATGACCGGGTTCTACACGTTCACGCCCGCGATCTTTCATGCGTGTCGGCTCGTTCAGCCGAGCGACCGCGGCGAGTACGAACTCTCGGACGCGATCGATCTGTTGATCCAGTCCGGGCGAACGATCGACGCGATCCGGATGGAGGGCTGGCGCGTCGACGTCGGCTATCCCGAGGACCGGGATCAGGCGACGGCGTTCCTGCAGGGGGAAGCGGTCCCACCAGCGGAAGTCCCCGGGTCGTCGGTTAGTGCGCCGGAACTCGAGACTGACTGAACTCCCTATCATTGCCCGCTCGTAGTGGTTTTCAACAAGAAAGTACAAGCAACCAGCTCAGAAATCATGTGATATGAGTGCCATCCGTGATTCTATTACGCGCTTTAATTCTAGAATCGACGACTATCTCGCACCTTCGAAACCCAATCGAATGCGTGTCTACCGTTCAATAATTACTGAAACAGATTTTTCAAAAGCACTCCACTTTGGTTCTGGGCGAGACAAGAGACATCTCGGATCAGAACTCTCTTCGGCGGACAGGGAAGTTATCGCTCTTGATCCCGATCCGCACGGACTAGAGCAAAACGACACACCAAAGAGAGTACTCGGCGACGGACAACGACTGCCGTTCGCAGACAATACCTTTGATCTCGTCTTCTCAGAATACGTTTTCGAACATCTCCCAGAGCCGGAACTGGCCCTCCGTGAAATCAATAGAGTACTCGAACCTGGCGGAGCCGTCGTTATTCTTGTTCCAAACCCCAAACATTACTACGCTAAGATTGCTGATCTGACTCCGTTCTGGTTCCACCATCTCTGGTTTTCACTTCAAGGAAACACATCTGCCGACGAGGATAAGTTCCCGACACAATTTGAGTGGGGAACGTACACTGATATACAGAGTGGCGCATTCGATTGGGAAATAGAGCGACTCTATAGTTTCCCAGGCCCAACAGGATATACGAAAATCCTCCCAGTCCATTTTCTCTTTACCCTCTTTGACAGAGCAATGAAGAACAGACCACAGCATCATGTAGCTTACCTCGTGTATTATCAAAAGCAGGAGTAGAATCGCAGTTCTCGTACCGGCTTCGTGAACACGCAGTTTTTATCAGATTCCCCATAGAGCTATAGCTAATGGCTGACGAACCGGACGCCGCCACCGTTGCTGACGCAGCAGTTGCTTTCTGTGAGGACTTCGATAGCGGCGAAGATGTTCTTGAGGCAATTCTTGAGGTGGACGCAGAACACGAGACGTGGACATTCGATGATTTGAATCTTGATTCGGGCACGTTCGGTGAACTCGTCTCTCGTGATATCGTCGTGAAAGATGCGGGCGAGTACCGAGCTGCAAACCGGGATGGTATTCGAGCGGCGATTACTGGTGCAGAGGTCACAGCAGAAGGGACATCGAGTTCGGGCTCCACTCAGTTGCGCTTGCCTTCGATCGATGTGCGTACTGCTGCTGGTCTAGCAGGAGCACTCGTTGTTCTCCTTGTAATGCGACTCCTGACCTACCAATCGGTGTTTCGTGACGATCAGGTCGTGTTGCGCGGCAATGATCCGTACTACTACCGATACTGGGTAGAACAGTTGCTTGCGGAATCGAACGGTCCGACAGACTGGAGTATGCTTTCGTCTCTCCCTCCCGGGGCCGTCGAGCGACGTCCCTTGACCCATGCTGGAAACTGGTTCTTTGCTGAGTTACTCGGTGGGGACCAGTGGGCTGCAGATATGGTCGCAGCGTGGCTTCCAGTCGTTGCCACGCTCGCACTCGGTATTGTTATCTACTGGATAGCTGTCACTGTCACCGATGATGTCCGTGTTGGCATCGCATCGACTCTTCTGCTTGCACTCACGCCTGTCCATGCCGTGTATACCGGGGTTGGATTCCTAGAACACCGTCTTCATCAGTACTTCTGGCTCGGAGTAACGCTGCTTGCGCTTGCGTGGCTCGCTGTTGCTCTGCAACGACGACAGGCGCTCACAGGATCTCCTGAAACGGCAATTCGACAATACTTGGTAGATCCATGGACATGGGTCGCAGTTGTCACACTCGGCATCGCGCTCCCGTTCTCTGTCTTCTCGTGGGGTGGTTCGATAATGATGCTGATCCCTCTCTCGGCATATATTGGCCTCAAGGTCATCCTCGATACTCGCGCGGGGATTTCTCCAATCCGTGCAAATCTGCCATTAGTCAGTGGGGTTGCACTCAGTGCTGCACTTTCGTTACTCCTGCATTATCGACTCGGATGGCACGAGGCGTTTGCTGGCCTCGTTCCTGTCGTCGTGTTTGTGGGCTCTCTAATCGTCGTCGGGCTTGGTGAACTATGGCATCGCCGGGCATGGCCTGTGAGCGGACTTGTCGCACTCGAAGCGGGTACTGCTGTGTTTGGTCTCGTGGCACTACGATCCCTTCGCCCCGACGAATGGTCGAGACTCCTCGAGCGAGCGGACGATCTCTTCTTCAGAGAACACTACGGAGCGACAGAGTTGGGGTCGCTTTTCTCGACAGAAAACGCGATCATACTCGAACCAATTGCACAGATTGGTGCGCACTTCTATATTGCACTCGCTGTGTTAGGCTGGGCGTGCTGGCTTGCATACCGACGGTACGAACCTGCTTGGTTGCTACTTGCCACGTATACCGGTATCTGGCTCGTATTTGCAACGCTGCAGATGCGGTTCGCAGCTCAGTTGGCAATTCCAGTCTCAATCCTTGGTGGCTTTGGACTCGTGTACCTCCTGGCCTGGATCGATCTTGCCCGACTTCCCAAGTCGTTCCGTGAAACGGAGACAACACAAGGGCCGACTAGCGACGCTGGTAACAGCAATGCTGTACCCAATGGGGGAAGACACAGTGAGAGTATTCTCATCCCTCACGACTGGCGAAAACTGTTCACACTCATCTGGATTGTGCTGCTGGTCTGTGGCTTGAACCTCATCTTCGTTCCGTCGCTGGCAGCCCAGACGACTTACAGTGAGTCACAGTTTGCTGCTGCAATGGAAATCGAAGGGCACGAGGTAGATACCGACCGTGAATTTCCAGAGAATTTCGTGCTCAGCTCATGGGGCGATAACCGAATGTACAACTACTTTGTCACGGGTGAGTCACGAAGCTATAGTTACGCTGCGAATACATTCGGCGACTTCAGGACGAGCACAGATCCTGACTCCTGGTACGATGAGTTCGAGGGCCGCGTTGGATACGTCGTTATGCAGGATGCTCCAGGAACTCAGGTAAATGCCCAAACCCAACTCCACGAGAACTACGGCGCTGGCGGAAACGAGAGCGACGGACTGGCGCACTACCAGGCGATCTATCTGGACGAGGAGGCCTCCGCCTTTGCCGTCGTTCCCGGCGCGACGATTACCGGCTCTGGCGAGGCCGGCGAGGAGCTATCACTCGAGACGGAGGTCAGCGTCTCGGACGAGGCGTTCACGTACGAACGGACGGTAACGGTCGACGAGGACGGCTCGTTTGCCGTGACAGTGCCGTACCCCGGCGAGTACACCATTGGTGACAGTGACCTCGAGGTCTCGATGGACGACGTGGAGAACGGCGAGTCAGTCTCGATGTCGTAGTGTCTGGATGTGCGGTCTGGTCTGTTGCTGTCTTTCCTCGGAGTTGAGTTGCTCGATAGCCTTTAGTGGGTTACCTGTCAGGTGTGTGTCTTTGGCTGGGATAGTACGAAATACTGGAATTACTGCTATAACAGACGTCTCCTCGGTAGTGAGTCTCTATCCTTCCGGCATATATATTCACAATATATCATGAAATCTATTATACGATCTGTGGGTGTGGGATGGAGTGAATGTTGACTGGCTGGCAGTACCGCCTGGCGAGTGTCGCTGGTGTCGTTGCCCTCACGACAATCGCACTTGCGGTTGCGAACCATCCGACGATGCAGTTGCTCTTCACGACCCACATACCGGTGTTCAACCGGCTTGAGGTAATAGTGCTCTCTGGTGGGGCGTTCTCCTGGGCGTTACTACTGACAGTACTCGCAGTTATTGGCTGTCTGCTCCCACTGTACAAGCCCAGGCCCCGCCGTGTGCTAGATACGATTTTTCTCACCCAGAAACGCGTACTCGTTGCCGGCTTTGCACTCGCGTCACTGGGCTACTTCAACTGGTCGTACCGACTCCCGCGAGCGACACTCGTCATGACAATCGGACTGCTCACGGCTGTGCTCCCGCTCTGGTTCGTCTGGATCCGTCGCCGTCCGACTCGCGATCCCGACCGACTGTTACTCGTCGGTGACGACCTCGAGCAGATGAACGGGATTTCGGCGTCGATTTCGATGCCGATCCTCGGTTATCTCTGTCCGTCAGTGCTTTCGCTCCACCGTGATGGGGAACCCGCTGCGGACGGCGGACTCGTCCTTCAGCAGAGTGGGGAGACCGCGTCAGCCGATGCTCCATTTACTCATCTCGGTGGTCTCGAACGTATCGGCGGACTCTCACGCCTCGAAACGGTGTTGCTAGAGTACGATATCGATACTGTCGTCCTGGCGTTCCGGCACGCCGACCGTGCCGAGTTCTTTGGTGCGCTTGATGCCTGTCACGACCACGGCGTGGACGTCCGTGTTCATCGCAAGTATGCCGACCGCGTGCTGGCGACGGATGGGACCATTGGCCAACTCGTCGAGGTCGAAATCGAGCCGTGGGACCCGATGGATCACCTCTTCAAGCGCGTTTTTGACGTGGTCTTCGCACTTGTCGGACTGTTTCTGGCTATCCCGTTGATCGCGGCAATCTCGCTCGCGATCAAACTCGATAGTCCGGGACCAGTACTGTACAGTCAAGATCGTACGGCTGGTTTCGGAGAGACGTTTCCCGTCTATAAGTTCCGAACCATGGTTCCCGAAGGGGAGTCTGCCGTGCCATCATCTGATACAGAGAACGACCGGATTACGCACGTCGGGCGTTTCTTACGGAAAACGCATCTCGACGAATTACCACAGTTGTGGTCGATTCTACGCGGCGACATGAGCGTTGTCGGCCCACGTGCTGCCTGGACCGAAGAGGAAGTCTTGTTAGAGGAAGATGCTCCCGCCTGGCGCAAGCGCTGGTTCGTCAAGCCTGGGCTAACCGGGTTGGCGCAGGTCAACGGTGCAAAGAGTACCGATCCTCAGACGAAACTGCGATACGACCTCGAGTACATCCGCCGCCAGTCGTTCTGGTTGGATCTGAAGCTCGTGATCCGCCAGTGCTGGGGTGTGGTCAGGGATCTGTGGCTGACGGTGTGGCGGTGAGTCGGTAGTCGACGAGGAAGATTGCGATTGCGAGGAGTCCGGTGACGAGGACGACGCCCTGGTCCGCAGAGACGTACAGATTCGGCGTCGGATGACGGTACCACGTGAACGGGTAGAGCCAGGCACCGGCTTCGGCGTCCGCGTAGGCTTTGAGGCCGTCCGTGAGGAGATGGGTGAGTGCGCCTGCTAGGAGGACGCCGAAGCCCCGTTTGTGGGCTTCCGTGAGGACCAGCGCGCCGATGCCGGAGAGGAGGATGACTCCCCCAAGCGTGTGGAGGGCGTCGATCCCGAAGGGAACGCCGAGGGTTGTCTCGATGGTGGCGTCGTCGACGAACATGCCGATTCGATTGAGGTCAGGGAGGAGGGCCCCGATCATCCCGATCGCAACCCAGCGTTTCGTGAGCCACTCGAGTCGCCAGCTCGCGACGGTGAACAGCACGTACGCGATGAGGACGTGTGAGAGGAGTTCAGCCATCCTGTGTTTCCTCTTTGTTTGGTCGTGGTTCGAAGCCGAACTTGGTGAGGGTGAATTTCCAATGGCGGAAGAAGTAGGCGATTGCGAGGAGGACGCCGGCGATGGAGGTGAGGAGTTTGTACTGCTCGGCTGTGTTGTCCTCGTTGACGACGACCAGTTCGTCGGCCGTCATTGTGCGGTCGGACTCGAGTACACCGTAGACCTGGACGAATCCGCCGGGGTCGACCCGGTCGGTGGCGTCGTGGTGGGTGATCTCGAGTTCGGCCGCGACCTCGTCAGCCGAATCGGTGACGTGGATCGTCATCGTGTCCTCGGAGATGGACTGTACCTCGCCGAAGACGAGCTGGTGGTCGCCGGTGAACTCGTCGTAGTCCTCCTGGAGCTGGTCACCGGAGGGGTGGGGCCAGTTCTCGTCGTAGGTGGCTCCGTAGTGGATGCCGAGGCCCAGTAGAGTGAGGAGTAAGACGAGGGTGATTCCGAGTCGAACTGCGAAGCGCATTCGTCTTCGTACTCTCGGATCCGTTACTTGGAGGTTGTGTTCGAGCCTGCCCAAGTACCGCCGTCTCGACGGAGATTGGCTGACTATTTCAGTGGAGGAACGGTAACTATTAAGATATACTGCTACAAATTCTAACAAAATGAGTCGCTGGACTGGTACCCATTGCCGGGAATCCACGACCGTCAACGTGGTGAGTCGGTAGATGGCACGCAAACGGAAACGCAAACGCAAACGCAAACGAGCATCGAAATCAACCGACGCCGACGAGTCGTCAGACTCACAGACGAAACGTCGCTCCTCGAGTTCAACTCGCTCGAAGAGTCGACTCGGCCCACTGGACGGAACCGCAGCGTTCGATCAGGGAATTGGTGACAACATCAACGCCCTGACCGGTCGGCCCGAGGGATTCGACGCGATGGTAGAGGCGAATCGACCCGAGTTCGAGCCGCTACCCACTGGTGCCGACGCACAGATTCAGCGTGCACTCGAGGGCACCGACACGACACAGGGCGACGTTCCCAGCACGGTGCTCGACGTACTCGGGCAGGGAGGGACGCCGTTGGACAGTCCGATTCAACGTGCACTCGAGGAGCGTATGGATGCGGACTTCTCGAACGTGCGCATTCACACGGGTGCGAAAGCCGCCGAAGCGGCTGATGCGATCGACGCGAAGGCGTTCACCTGCGGGAACGATATCGTGTTCAATTCGGGTGAGTACGATACTGAGAGTCCGGAAGGACAGCATTTGTTGGCCCACGAACTAGCACACGTTCGTCAGCAAACGGGCGCGGCGATCAGCATGATGCCTCAGGAGGGGGCCGATCTCGAGATCGATCCTGACCCACAGTTAGAACGCGAGGCCGACGAGGCCGCAGCGCAGGCGCTGTCGGATGACAAACCCCTGGTCGTCAATCGGATGGGAACTGACGTGCACATCCAGCGGTCGCAAGCCGACGACTCGATCGTTAGTCCCTCCCAGCTTCGGAAACTCGTCGCCGATCACGTCGACGAGAAACTCGAGGAGCACGGTTTGACGGGGCTTGCCGATCAGGTAGAGCAAAATACCGAGTCGGTTGACGAACTCACTGGGCTGACCGACCAAGTAGAAGAAAACACTGAGACGATCGACGACCTCACTATTGATACCGACGACTTCGAGGAACTCGAAGCGGAGTTGGACGGCGATGACCTCGACGAGTCGTTCTGGGGTCAGATCAAGGAGGTCGGTCCCGAAGCGATGAACCCCTTCACCGATGAGGGTGCCTCGAACCATATCGAAGGGCTCGTTGCTGCCGGGCTTACCGGTGGAGCCGCGCTGGCGACTGGTGGCGCTGCCCTCTTGCCCGCCGCAGCCGCGATGATGGCACCATCGATCCGGAACACTACCTCGGATGCGGTCGTCGGCGACGGCGTGAATCTCTCGCCCGAGGTGATTTCCGCGATCGCACAGCAAGTCGAGGAGCTCCGGGCTCAAGACGAGACTGGGTCGGATCTCGAGGGTGTCGGCCAATCCAGAGGTGACCGATAATGGATGGCCTCATAACAGGTGAAAATGAAAGGCTCGTCGGAATTAGCGTCATCGACAACAACGATGTTGAGCACGTAATCGAGATGAAGTTCGATGGCGAAATCACTGCCCACCAACAGGACGGGTATCCCGACAAGGCAAAGGAGCGTACCACGGCTGGCAACGAACACGTCAATCAGGCGCGTCGGTTCGCGAAGTTCTACGTCTATCGCGAGCAGGGATACGAAACGGTTGATCCGATGCGCAATCCGGATCGGATCGCCGCGCTAACGCTAGCCGTAGGCAGTCTCGAGTCGGCGACCCTCGAGACGTACTTCGGTGAGTACTATCAGCAGCTACGTTCACATGCTGGGGACGCCGATCCAGTGGTCGAGACACCCGATATCGATTCCGACGCAATATGTTGGCTCGAGCAGGATGTCACCGTCGGTCTCGACGGGGAGACCGTAGCGTCGCTAGTCGAACAAGTGGCCGACGCGACGGTCCTCGAATCGCTCGAAGCCGCAACCGGTGGCGAGTCGGTCGATGTCGACCTGCGAGCGGACCTCGAACGATCGCTTACCGATCACGGCATCGATCTCGATTCACGCGCCGACGCCATCGGTGACGCGCTCATCGACACCGTGGGACCGTTCCGAGTACGCTGGAAACAAAACGGACAGAAGTTCGAGGCAACAGCCAATTCGACCGGAGAACAACTCGATCGCGACCCGGCTGTTCGGCTACAGATGTTCGCGAACCTCTACGAGTTCGACTCGATCGAGGAGTTCCAGCAGTCGCTAGTCCATCACCTTCGGTGCCAGATTCGGGATTGCTACATCGGGATGGGTATCGCACCACCAGAGGACGCCCGGGTACAGGGACCCGGCATCTACGAGTATGTCGGCAACTACAAGGTAGATAACTTCTACCCTGCCTACAACGACACTCGGATCGAGATTGACGACTGGCAGGAAGAACACACACCTGACGACCTGCTCGTCTAACTACTCGAGTCGAGTTTCATCGCACCCACTCAGACAACAAAACCTCGGCACGACGGTTAGTAAATTCCCCAGAAAAGATGTTAATTTCGAGATCGATGCCGAATCCGCAGTTAGAGCGTGAGGCCGACGCGGCGGCTGAACAGGCACTCTCGAGTGATGAGCCACTAGTCGTCAATCGGATGGGATCCGACGTGCACATCCAGCGATCGGCGAAAGACGGTGGAACCATGGCCTACCAAGGGCTGGACAGCCTGACTGATGAGGTGGCAGAGATCAGAACGGAACTCCAAGAGACCAAGTCCGACGTGAGTAATCTTCAGAACGAGGTCCATAGCGGGCTGGGTGAAACGGCGATGGGCGTGGCTGGTGCGGGCGTCACCGCCGGAGCCATCGCGCTCGGCCGCGCAGCGAGTGAACCGACTCTTCAGGAAACCCTGTCTGAATCAGGAGCTAATCCGGAGTTAGCGGCACCAGCCATCGCTGCCGCTGCTCTCACACTCGGAGTTGGGGCTGCCAGCGAAGGCGTTACAAATACGTTCGGAAAACTGAGGAACCGCCTATTCAGTGCCGACGATGATGCTAGCGGCAAGCGTGACGATGACGAAAGAGAGGAAGATGATTCCGGTCTCTTGAATTGGTAATATGGAAGCTAAAATTAAAAAAGAGAATGAGGACGGGTTCGGCCTTCGTGTTATCGATCCCAGTGGTGTAGAACACCGTATCGCCGTTGGATTTGATGGAGGGATTCTTGCACACCAATGTGCTGCTTCTCCAGATGATCCATCAGACCGCACAAACAAAGAAGATGAATATAACTCACAGCTCCGTCGGTTTGCACGGTACTACGTCTACCGGGAGACAGGCCACGGCACGGTTCCGAACACTGAGAACCCGGATCGGATCGCTGCAGTCCTGCTGGCACTGACTAACCTCAGTGACAAACAGTTCATCGAGTACTTCGGGACGCTCTACGAGCAGGCGGCGAGCCACGACCGCGACGGTGTCGTTCCACCGCTTGATTTGCCCTCGGAAGTCTACAACGAGGGATTTCTGGTCTACAAGCAGAACGTTTACCTCGAAGAAGGCATCGAGGCGATTCAGGAACAACTCACTCGCCCGGCGACGGAGGTGCTCGGTGACCAGAACCTTGAGGAGTTGGCGTCCGCCAGCGGTGACAGCCTCGTTTCGAAAGCGGCCTCACTCGTCGACGGTGGGGGCAGTAAGACGAGTGACAGCACCGAAATTCCCGGTGCTGGCCTCACAATAGAAGGTGTCTCGGGGATCGATACGATGTATTATGAGGACACCAATGAGGACCAGACGATCGAAGGAGACGATCTCTTTGATCGCGAGCCCGATGCACGTCTCGAAATCGTACCCACTTCCTACGAGCGTGACCGCTTCCGATTTTACGTCGGGCACAATCTGGTCTGCCAGATCCGCGATTGCTTCATCGGCATGGGACTAGAACCACCCGAACCGTTCCGCGTGCTGGGACACGGTCAGTACAAGTACACCGGAAAGTACCGCCACTTCGAGTTCTACGAACCGTATTTCGACCATGAAGCATCTATTAATGGCTACGTCTCTCCGGTGATGAGCCACTGATAGGCAACCGGATGGGAACTGACGTGCACGTCCAGCGGACTTCGAAGGCAGTCACCGCGAGCAACGCGAAGAACATTCAAGAGCTCACCGAGGAGGTCCGCGACCTGCGAGAGACGGTCGGTCGCCATGACGAGACGATCAAAGAGATCGAAACTGCCCGCGAGGAATTCGAGGAGTCACTCGAGCAGGACCTCGACGGGGAGACACTCGCCGGGATCGAGGCGGAAGCCGAGCAGTCGGCG
>NZ_AOIM01000007.1 GCF_000337575.1 Natrialba hulunbeirensis JCM 10989
AGACGCTGCGCTCTCACAGGGTGGTGGTGCCACGCCTGAAGTTGTCGCCGAGACCGTGGAAACGAAACTCTCCCAGAGCGAGGACTTCGCCGAGAAAATCGCTAGTAACGACGCCCTCGCTGAGGCACTGGCAGGCAAGGAGGCGTTTGTGGATAGGGTGGCCGATCTGGTCGCCGGCAAGACTGGTGCCGGTGAAGAGAGCATCGAAGATGTTCACGGAGGGGACTAATTATGGAAGCTACCATCTTCGATGAAACTATTCACAAGGGTCAACAGCGTATCGGCGTTCGTGTAGTTGACAATAATAGCACTGAACACGAACTCTCGATCGACAAGTACGGCGAGATCTATATTCATGAACAAGACGGCTACCCAGACGTGCCAAGTGAACGGTCTCCTGACGGCGTACGCAACGTAACACAGGCCCAGCAGTACGCCAAGTACTACGTCTACAAGGACTGTGGCTACCCGACGATTTCGCTGCAGGAAGACCCCGACCGCATTACGCTCGTCGCACTGATCGTCGCGGCGATGGACACTGAGACGTTCGAAGAGTACTTCGGTGACTTCTACCAGCAGTTCCGCCACCATCACGAAGACGAGGATCCAGCCATCGAAATCCCGGATGACCTCTACACCGAGGATGTCTTCTACTACTACACGACGGGGATTTTCCTCGGCCTGGACGAGACTGCCGAGGCGGACCTGATCGAGCAACTTCAGGACGAGACCGTCCAGGAGTATCTCGAGGAAGCCGAATCGATCACGGGAAGCGGCGACGTTGCAGCCATCGCCGACGAACTCTCGGCGCTGGCTACCGAGCACGGCTTTGGTGGCGGTGACCTCCAGACGCTCGCACCCGAGCAGTGGATCGAGACGACCTCAGGGCTGCACGTCAAGTGGGAGATCGGCGACGAAATTTACGGCGAATTCAACGGCGAGCCCGACCTCGACCGTGGGCCGGACGCCGAACTGGAGTTAGTGCCCCACGAGCCCGAGTCGATGGAGGCTCTCCAGGAGTACGCAGTGCACAACCTGAAGTGCCAGATTCGGGACTGTTACGTCTACATGGGCGTTACGCCGCCGGAATCCGTCCGAGTCACCGGACCGGGCAAGAACCTCTTTACTGGGCTCTACCAGCGATACGACGGCTGGCAACCGTACTACGACTCAGACGCCGACATCGACTGGGAGAACGTCTAACGAACCGGTACGTTCTTTTTCGCTGGGTCCGGATTATGCACCAATTCCTGATTGATGGCGACCGTCTCTCACGAACCCGCACGCGTCACACGGCAAACCGGCGGCGCGGCTATCAGCACGATGCCTCAGGAAGGGACTGACCTCGAGATTGATCCTGATCCGCAGTTGGAGCGGGAAGCTGACGAGGCGGCGCAGCAAGCATTGTCTGGTGAAGAGCCACTGGTAGTCAATCGACTGGGGACGGACGTGCACATTCAGCGGACACCTGCTGAAGTCAGCGTTGAGAACAATTACAAGGGGATCAGCGACCTCGTCGACGAGGTCGCCAACCTTCGAGACCAGGTTTCCGAGAACACCCAGACGATTGAGCAGACCCGATCCTCGCTCGGCTCTCTCGAGGACGAGGTCCACTCCGGTCTGGGAGAGAAAACCGCTGGCCTCGCCGCCGGTGGCATCGGAGCCGGAGCCATCGCGCTCGGCCGAGCGGGTATGGAACCTGCCCTTCAGGAGGGCCTTTCCGAGACCGCGATGAATCCGGAACTGGGTGCCCCTACGATGGCTGCGGCCCTGATGGCTATCGGTGTCGGTGCCGCCAGTACTGGTGCGAAAAGTCTCTGGGAACGGGCCAAAGAACGGTTCTCCCGGGACAAGGCTGATAAAGAGGAGAAGTTTAACTCACAAGAAGAATCCGACGAGAACAGTCTACTCGGGAAGGTAGGATTGTGACAATGAACGCTGAAATAAAAGACGAAATAGAAGAAGGTGTGGGAGTAGTTGTTACTGATAACCGCGACAAAGAACATAGAATGGTCGTGGGACAGAGAGGGAAAATTAAGGCACACAAAACAGACGAATACCCAGATCCATCTGATCGTACCTTCGAAGAAGACGAAAGCTTCTCGCAGGCCCGCCGCTTCGCCCGTTGGCACGTCTACCGCGAGACGGGCTACGACACGGTCCCGAATCCCGACAACCCCGACCGCATCGCGGCTGCCCTGATGGCTGTCCTCGACCTCGAGGACGAGCAGTTCGACGAGTACTTCGGGACGCTGTACGAGCAGATGGCCAGCCACGAGCGGGCCGATCTCACTCCGGTCCTCGACATCCCGAACGAGGTCTACAACGAGGAGTTCATCGTCTACAAGCAAAATATCTACCTGTCGGCGGATCTCGACGCCATTCAGGAGCAACTGCAGCGCCCGGCGGTTGATGTCCTCGGCGAAGACACCATTCAGGAACTCGTCGACGCCCAAGGCCAGGGACTCGTCGCCAAAGCTCGGTCGCTCATTGGCGGTGGAACTGACCAGACTGACGACGAGTTCGACCCCGATATTTCCTTTACGGACCTAACTATCGAGGACTGTTCTGGGATTGAGACGATGTACAGCGAGCCGGACGGCTACAAAACCATCGAGGGAGAAGATCCGATCAATCGTGAGCCAGACGCCCGGATCGAGACGCTCCCGATGGGCTTCACCCGACCACAGTTCCGTCGGCACGTCGGACATACTCTCGTCTGCCAAATTCGCGATTGCTTCGTCAGCATGGGGTTGGAGCCGCCGGCTCAGTACCGCGTACTCGGGCACGGCAAGTTCAAGTACTCAGCAAAGTACCGGGATTTCGACTTCTACCCGGACTACTGGGACCACGACGCCCGCATCTCGGGCTACGTTTCGCCCGTGTAGGGCGGAGTGGCACTGTATCGAATCGTCGAATTACATTACTGGAATGCGAAACGTGTGATCGATGTCACCCGTAGCAAGGGCCAACCACTCACGCAGCCGATTCAGCGTGCACTCGAGGAGCGCATGGATGCGGACTTCTCAAACGTGCGCATTCACACGGGTACGAAAGTCGCCGGAGCGGCCGACGCGATCGATGCGAAGGCGTTCGCCTGTGGGAACGACATCGTGTTTCCGCTACCGGATAGGAATCGAGGACGGCTTCGACCTGCTGGCGCTCTTCGAGGGTGTTTGTTGCTTTCCCGACGCCAATGTAGAGTTTCAGAGCGGTCATCGACGGGATCACCAACGAAACACTCTCTGCTTCAAGTTCCCGTTCCTTCTGGATGGTTGGGTCGACGTCGTCGATGATGTCCAGAACGAAGCTCGTGTCGACGATCATTCGAACCGCTCTGCAACCTCACGGACTTCGTCACGGTCTGCCTGATCAGCGGTCTCGATTGCTTCTCGCATCTCGTCCATCTGGTCGTCATCGGAGACATCACGGAAATCGCGGAGACCGCGGAGCGACCGTCCGCCGATGAGCCTGTTCACGATGTCACTGAACGACTCGTCATCACGCTTGGTCGCTTTGATGCGTTCGTAGACATCGTTCTCGAGACGGCTCTGGTGTGACATCCCCGACAACGTTGACGCTCTATGAGAATTACGGTTGGAGTGCGTAGCTATCGAAACGGCTGGTGTGATCGTCCTGGTTGCTGTGTTGATCCCTGCCGTTCGTCAGGCTCCAGACGCGTCACACTCCCAGCATCGCCCTCCCACTCTTCCCGTGGGAACACGGGCTCACTCACCTCGATTTTGGAAATTACGATTTTGGAAATCGTAATTTCTGTTTCCACCCCAAGAACTGTCTCACACGATGTGACTGAGTATGGTGTTCCGAGAACCGATGTGCTTACATCAGTTATATAGTAACACTGATGACAAGAGTACAGTTATGACTCAAAATATCTTAGTGACAAGTATGCCTATCGATATCGAGACATTCAACGAACACTCTGACACTGAACTCAAGGGAGAGACGAACGCAGAGCGGGTTATCACGTATCTGGCCCGAAACGATGACAAGGCGTTCACACCCTCCGAAATAGCTGCTGGAGCAGGAGTGAAGAAGGGTTCAGTCAGTACTGTCCTGAGTCGTCTGGAGGATGCAAACCTGGTTCGGCATAAGGGGGAATACTGGGCGATTGGGGATATGGACCGCGTCCGTGATGCGTATAACTTCCACAAGACCGTTCAGCGACTAAATGAGCAGTATGGGTCCGAAGATCCCGAAGAATGGAAGGAGCACGCAGTTGACTGATTTACCCATGTAGGGTTGCGAACTGGACGGGAGCCTTCTCCAACGACCGTCTGTCCCCACTCTACGGGATCGTCAATTCTGGTTCCAGTGATCTCGTTTCCAGAGGCATCATGGGGGAAGGTGTCGATCATACACATTCCGTCGGTGACCGACTGCCTCGACGATGAGAATATCGTCGTCGCGATCCCAGGTGATGATCGCTCGGTAGTCACCGGCACGAAGTTTGTAATACGGGTAGCCGGAAAGACGCTCGAGTCGGTGTTCGGTCCAGTCAGTCGCCTCATCAGCTTTGTTCATTACACGATCGGCGACTTGTGGGTCTCAGTTCTCGAGATGACCGATCGCTTGTTCAGTGTACTCGACGTCAGTCATTCAAGCCGAGGCGATCACGAACATCATCAGCAGATTGCGTTTCAGCCTGCTTTCGCTGCTCGCGGCTCTTTACAAGTTCCTCGAGCGTTTCGTCGGAGAGCCTTGCCGGTGGATCAATCCAGTCGCGGAGTGCATCGCGGACCGCCTCCGACCGCGAGGTGTACCCCCGACGCTCGTACTCCTCGTCGATCTTCTCGAGGAGCCTGTTTGGAACCCGGATGTCGATTTTGGTAGTCCCGTTGCCGTCACCGGCATCACTGGTGTCAGTACTCATTACTGTGTGAGACGCTCGTCCCACAAATAACTGTTTCCCCTCTATTCTGGAGCTGTGTTCGCTACACTGTGTCTCGAGGTATCCATATCGTGCTCAGCAGAGAGCACGCCGGTACCGATACAGATCGTTATCCGTAGAGCACGTCGTCGATGTCGCTCTCGTCCGTTTCGACGTCCGACCGGAACCGACCACGACGCATTGTTTCTTTCTCGTCTTCCGAAAGGGGTACGGACGACTCTCGGAACGAATTGATCACGTCACTGCGTGATTCGTACGCGTCGTTGATGAGGTGGGCCACCAGTTCCTGTCGCGTGACGTTCCGTCCCGTCTGGAGCCGGATCTCCGCCTGGAGTTCCTCGAGCCGCGATTTCGCGTCCTCGTGGATCTTTACTTCCGTGGTCATACGCTATCGTTTCATCTGTAACTGGATACCCGTTTCTACGCACTCCTCGTTAGTGGCTATTGTTTCATACGCTCTGTACAAGCGGTCTCGAGTGCTGTTCTTGTTATTTATCGGGAATCAGCATCACTCACAACGCGGCGTTTCAACCCTGCCAACCGTGGGGGCGGGGAATCCGCCTCGCTACCTAGTTTGAAACCACGTTGCAACCTCCTGCTGAAACCGGTCGAACCACTCGAGATCCTCCTGCAACACATCGTACACGAGGTCGTGGTCGATATCCCCGTACCGATGGGCGAGGTGATTTCGAAAACCGACAGCTTCCGCGAGCTTCGACCCAGTTTCGGCCGCAATAATATCGGCCTCAACGAGCGCTTCGATTTCCTCACGTGAGGTTTCGGCGGTCCCGAGGTTCTCGGAAGCCCGGATATGACTCGCCAGATCGATACAGGATTGGATCGCGTTCATCAATGACCGTTCGACAGCACGCTGAAGAACGACATCTTCGAGATACTCCGTTCTGGAACCATCGCTCATCTCCTTGCATTCGTTCGTGTACTGATTGATCAACGCAAGCCGGTCTCCAACTACTTCTTCGTCGACCATTAGACATCTCCCGTAGCGAGTCGGTCGATGAACTCGCGTCGCTGTCGCGTGCGCTGTTCGTGGGCGTCCTCGACGCGCTGTGTAAGGCGTCGTTCGTCTGCCGCTTTCGTTTCCTCGTCGCCGTACACCAGCCACCCATCTCGAAGCGCGTTCAGCGCGACGGTATCGGGTACCGCCTGTCTATCACTGACATCGACGAACATCTCGGCGTACGACTGGAGCTCGCTATCGATTTGATTGCGCCGCCGAAATCGTTCGTGCCGAGTACAGTCGTCTGGAAACCGAACGCAAACGTCGAGGTCCGACGCCGGTGACGCTGTTCCGCTCACGTGCGATCCGAACAGCACAGCATACTGTACGTCGGCATCAGCGAACACCGATCGAAAGCCCTCGAGATCGACGCCAGTGAGGCTACCATCTGACTCCGGAGCGTCGCCTCGCATACGTTGGGGTACGTGTTGGACCGCCTTATACTGTCTGCCACGAGAGTACTGTGCCGTCCGTTCGTGATGCATTGGTCAGCACACACCCACACTCGCGGAACCTGTCGCCCGATCTGTACGTTTCGCCCGGTCGCACTCGAGTGCACTCCATCAGACTCGCTGTACTCAGAGACTCGCGTAGGACTGAGCCGTGATCAATTGTGGGTGTGCTTTGTCTGTCGTCAGCCTTCACTTTCCAGGAAACAAGTATTAATATACCAAGAATTCAAGAGTTCGTGTATGATCAACTCGCTTCGAATCGACGGTGTCCAGAGGGACACGCCATGAAGAAACGTCGTACCCGAACCGACTCGGACTCAGAGAGCGAGGACGGACACGAGCAGCGGCAATCGTCGCAGTCGCAGGCTGGCGGCCAGCCTATCGCCCGAATGCCGTCGGCACAACCTGACCCTGCTTTCTCTGGGGACCCTGTCCATCAGGCTCCGGACCCATATGCACATGCACATGCGTCACCCGAAGCAACACCTCCAGGCGAACCCGTTGTTCCGGGCTACGGTTCCACTGCAACAGAGACCGAAACGCGCGACCACCACATCCAGCGCGCACTCGAGGGAACCGACACCACGCAGGACGAGGTTCCTGATACTGTCCTTGACGTGCTAGGCGAGGGTGGGAAACCACTGGAGCAGCCGATTCAGCGGGCACTCGAAGAGCGCATGGGCGCGGACTTCTCGAACGTTCGGATTCATACTGGTGGGAGGGCTGCGCAGGCAGCTGACGCGATCGACGCGAAAGCGTTCACCTGTGGGAACGACATTGTGTTCAACGCCGGCAAGTATGATCCCGAGTCGGGCGAGGGTCAGTTCCTGCTGGCTCACGAGTTAGCACACGTTCGCCAACAGACTGGCGCGGCAATCAGCATGATGCCCCAGGAAGGTGCTGCTCTCGAAATCGATCCCGATCCGCAGTTGGAGCGGGACGCTGACGAAGCAGCACAACAGGCGCTCTCGGGTGACGAACCACTGATCGTGAATCGGATGGGGACAAATATTCACATCCAACGAACTGGGGCCGGCGCACCTGTCCCTGGTGCTGGTGGCCCTCTGGTCGAGCAGATACGTGAACTCGAGGACGATACCGAAGACGATGAGGGGATTACCCTTCGGAAACTCTTGAAAGGCGCAGCGAAAGCGGGTATTTCGACAGGAATAATCACGGCTCTAGTCCAGACGAGTGCTCTCGAGACGGGGCTCACTGACCCAGAGACAGCAATGATTACTGGAGCAGCGAGTGTTACAGCCGCGACAGGGCTCACCGCGAAACGATTAGCCTATCGCAAACTTGATCCACAGATTTGGCGACGTATCTTCGCTGCTGCTGGCCACGAGGACCTGCTCGCAAACATTCTTCGGAACCTCGGTCATGAACCCGACTGGGCAGAAGATCTCGGGACGGGTGACTCGCAAGCAGACGAATTGGGTAGGTGACCGTAATGGATGCAATCATCACTGGCGAAAACGACGAACGGGTTGGACTCTATGTAACCGATAATGCTGGAGTCGAACACTGGATAGAAGTCGAGTTCGACGGAGAGATCCAGTATCATGAGCAGGAGGTATATCCAAACAAAGGATCTAAACGATCAGATGAAGAGAACGTTCATGTTGCTCAATCTCGACGATTTGCTCGCTATCATGTCTACCGTGAACGTGGACATCCGACGCTCGAGCCATGGCAGACGCCAGAGGGCCCTGCAATTGTCGCTGCTAGTATCGCTGACCTGCCAACGGAGACATTCGAGCACCATTTCGGGACGTATTACCAGCAGTTCCGAAGCACCATTGACGCAGATAGTAACCCAGTGATCGATCCGCCGGAGGCCGACGGACTAACGGCATACCTGCAGTACGTTTATTTAGATATTGATCTGGAGTCACTCCTTGGTCAGCAGGTAGTTCGGTCTCTCGCGGCAGTGTTGGAGGCGAGCCATGATCGGGCAAAGGTAACTCAAGCCATTAGGGAAGCGCTCGAACAGTCTGGAGTCAATGCTGAGAGCTTCACAATTGCCGATGTTTCTGACCTCGGTGTGCTCTACCAGACACGTACCGGAGACGAGAAACGTGATCCCAGACGATCCGATATGGGTGCGCCTGACGCCCGGTTAGAACTGTTTCCCATCGACGCGCCTTGGGAAGCGTATCTCCCTGTCGAAGGGTTTCAGATGCTTGTCGTCCATCACCTCCTGTGCCAGACACGGGACTGTTATCTTCAGATGGGACTTGAACCACCCGCGTCTGTCAAGATTCTTGGTACTGGAACATTCCGTCAAACCGTTCGAAACGAGCACCTTGAACAGTACGAACCTGTTCATTACACCGATTCATCAGTCGATTCCTATCGTCTCCCCGATCTTAGTGCGCTGGAACGGTGACTACTGCCGGACCAGTCTTGGCCCAAATCCGTACTCAACCTACCGTCCAAAATATGGTTCTCGGTTTCCTCGTGCCTCATATTGACGTGTTTTTGCGAGAGTCGGCACAAATCAAGGAAGTCGAGATAGATCCCGATCAGCAACGTGAACGGGAGGCCGACAAGGCGGCAACGCAGGCAGTCTCTGGAGAAGACCCGTTGCTTGTCAACCGACTGGGTACCGACATTCATATTCAACGAGTCGCAAAACTGGAGGCATTGGAGACGTTGGCGATGTTAGAACTCGAGAACGAGGAGTCGGCGGATCTAAACGAATTCCGTGAGGAGCAAAACACCCATCGCATCGAATATTTGCGAGAGGCACTCACTGAGCACCAAGCTGAATTCACCGACGTGGTTGCCGAGGATGACGAACGCAGTGGTGTCAGCGAGCGCCTCGATTTGAAAACACTCGACAACAAACTGGCAGACAAACTCCAGGATGTGGGGTTGACGGACGATCAGCGACAAAAACTCGAGCGAGGGATCGACACCGGTGACTGGGTCGATTTCGGCACACCCGCTGCCTCCTCTCTAGTTGGGCAACTGCTCACACCGCTGGCAGGGTTGGCCACGGGAATCGGCCTTGTTGGCCTAAAAAAGTGGTTCGGTAGCCTAGACGGTGAGATCGAAGCGCGTATGGAGAAACTCACTATCGAACTCGAAGAACGAGGTTACTTGACTGGTGATGGTGCCCGGCCTGATAGCGTTCCTACGAGTGGAGAGGTAAACCCATGAAAGCAGTCATAGGCGGTGAAGATGAGGATGGGGTTGGTCTCCGAGTGATCGACAATGATGATGTCAGCCATGGTATCCATGTCGCGTTCAACGGAGAAATTAAGTATCACGAACAGGACGGATACTCGGACTACCCATCAGAGCGCACACAGGCTGAAAACGAGCACGTCCGGCAGGCCCGCCGCTTCGCCAAGTGGCACGTCTACCGAGAGCAAGGCTACGAGACGATGCCGCGGCACGAAAACCCCGATTGTCTTGTCGCCGCCATGATCGCGTTGTCCGCACTTTCTGAAGACGCCATTGCTGACCGATTTGGCGACTTACGGTCTCAACTCGAAAGCCACTACAACGGCTCGTCCGTTCAGTTGCCTTTTGAGGACGCCGATCCCGACGACGTGCTCATCTACCGAAAAGACCTCACCCTCTCACCGGACCCGCTTGCAGTTGAGCCACCACTGGCCGACCAGTACGCTGCTCTCGTCACAGCGATCCAAGACGAAGCGGAGGCCGTCCTTACGGACTCCGATGATATCGAACAGCAACTTCTCGAGTTGTTCAACTACGAAGACCGCCTTGAAGCCGAACTCCCGTCCTTCGACCTGGAAACGGTTTCAGAGATGCATTATCTGCACACCGACGGCAAAAGCGAGCAGACGAAGGGAGCCAAGTCGTCCCTCGACCGCGAAGCCGACGCTCGGATTGAACTGCCACCGATAGACCTCGATTCGTTCTCACTCTATCGGCTGCTGTTAGTGGCGAACCTGAGTAGTCAGATCCGCGACCGGTATCTGATGATGGGCGAAGAGCCGCCAGAAGCGTTCCAGCACCAGGGCTTTGGTACGTACCGCGGTACAGTCAAACAGGAGATACATGAGATCTATGATCGATACTATCTGTTCACTGAGTCAGTGAATACGTGGTCATCGACGCCTTTCTGATCATCACGTCCTTCGATCGCCTGTGACAACAGTCGCGGACCGCCCCCGACTGCGAGGTGTCCCCCCGACGCTCGTACTCCTCGTCGATCTTCTCGAGGAGCCTGTCTGGAACCCGGACATCGATCTTGGTGGTCGCGTCGCCGGTATCATTGGCTGTACTCATTACTGTGAAGGGTGCCTACGCCACGAATAACCGCTCTCCTCCCTCCTGTGAGCGGGTCTGCACGCGGACGGATGCATCACCGCTGGCTGGGTGACCGTACTCGAGTACCCCGTAGACCTGGGCGACGCCACCGGGTTGCTCTCGTCGGTGGCGTGGTGGTTGTACTCGAGTTCGGCTGCGACCTTGTCTGCCGAGTCGGTGACGTGATTATCGTGCCCTCGGCGATTGACTGCACCTCGTTTTCAGCGAGCTGGTGGTCGCCGGTGAATTCGTTGTAGTCGTCCTGTAGCTGGTCACCGATGGAGGGGGACAGTTCTCGTCGTAGGTGGCTCCGTAGTGAACGCTGAGGTCGACGGGAGCGGCGAGTAAGACGAAAGTGATACCGAGTCAAAGGACAAGGCCAATTCTCCTTCTCACGTTCTAATAACAGCGCTAGCGTCGCTCAGATGACCAGAGTAATCTATATTATAGGAAAAGGTTCCGGGGTATGTTCTCCTGAATAAATTCTATTTTGCGGTCTGACGATAGGACGCAAGGCACTGTCTCGATGAGAATTTGAGGAATGAGCAGGTGGTGGCGAGAAGTGCTCATGCAACTCGCCAATGTGCCCAGAGGGACCTCAAATGTGGACTGGAACGAGGTTTGGGTGACCGAGTGCACCTGATACCCATCAGGGTGTTCGGGGTGCGACTCCATTCGATGGGATTGTCGGCCCGGTTCGAGATCTCATCTTAACAGAATCAAATATTTAATTCACGAAGGTGAACCAAACAGTTGAAATCGATCCTTCGAGAAGTACACTTACTCGTAGCGATGGTAGTTGAACTCCTCTCCCTGATCGTCTTCTGGGGCGCACTGTATTTACTCATACATAGCTATGCCGTTTATGCACTCTCTATGTGGATTGGCGGCCGTATACGGGATCGGGCACTCACCTCTTCTACCTCTGAGTTACCATCTGTCGCCCTGATTATCGCTGCGTACAATGAGGAGGAAATCATTGGGGAAAAGATTGAAAATAGTCTCCGCTTAGCGTATCCAGATGAGAAACTCAGAATAATCGTCTTTTCTGACGAATCATCTGATCGCACTGACGATATCGTGGAGGGGTACGCTGACCGCGGCGTTGAACTCATCCGAATTGAGGGTCGCGTC
Source organism: Natrialba hulunbeirensis JCM 10989 (assembly GCF_000337575.1). Classification (GTDB taxonomy): domain Archaea; phylum Halobacteriota; class Halobacteria; order Halobacteriales; family Natrialbaceae; genus Natrialba; species Natrialba hulunbeirensis. The sequence goes on from NZ_AOIM01000007.1 coordinate 11,807, forward strand.
GGAAAGACATCTTGTCAAAACAAAGTGGTTGAAATGGTCGACGAGGACATCCTTGTTTTCTCCGACGCAAACAGCATGTATGAATCGGACGCGATCCAGCGATTAGTGCAAAAATTCGACCCCAATGTCGGGTGTGTAGTCGGAGAACTTCGGTATCGTCAGTCCAGTGACGTAGAGGGTGAATCTGTCTATTGGCGATACGAATCCTTGATTAAGCGCCTCGAATCACGCGTCAATTCCCTCGTGACTGGTAACGGATCTATTTACGCGGTCCGTGCTGAGTCGTACGTCCCACTTCCTCGAGAAGCCATCAGCGACTTCGCCGAACCATTAGAAATCGTTCGCCAAGGTGAACTCGTCACATACGCTCCAGGGGCAGTCGCGTGGGAGGATACCGAAGGTTCATCGACGTCGGAGTTCCGCCGGCGCGTTCGTATCGTTACGCGGTGCTGGCATGCGATTGCGAACTATCCTGACCTATTAAACCCACTTCGACATCCGTTGTTCTCGTACCAGCTCTGGTCACACAAAGTGCTTCGCTGGTTGTCCCCTGTCTTGTTGATCCTAGTATTAATCACAAATGTGGGACTCGTTGTAACGACCGGCTCAGTGCTCTATCAACTTCTATTAGCTGGGCAATTTGGCTTCTACTTCCTTGCGGGGGTTGGAGCATTAGCAGAGCGACTCGAAGTTGATGACCCATTGTTTACGCACGTTCCTTACTACTTCCTTAGCGCCAATTACGGAATGCTTCTCGGACTGTGGAACTTCCTTCACGGATCAAATATCGTGGTCTGGGAAACTTCGAATCGAACAGCGGAAGAAAACAAGTAATAGACGCTATTTCGAAATAACCCGTGGTAGTAGTCTAATGAGACCTACAACCCGTCCGATCAGCAGTGCACCGACTGCGAGTGTGGCGACGAGATGGACTCCGATAGACTGTTCGACATCTCGATCGGGTGGTGTCTCAGTTTTCTTCTCTGGCTCGTTGTTCACTTCAGTGAACATGAATCGCAGTGCCTTCAGTGGGAACCGGGCGAGGCCAGCGAGGATTGTCCACACGGTTGTCTGATCATCCAGATACCATATTTCGGCACTTCCGTTCCCGACACGATACATCTTCTTTAAAAGTGGTTGGAACTGTCGAGAGGGGTGGTTTACAATCGCGTCTGGCGAGTAAGCGATCTTCATTCCAGCGTTCGTTGCTGCTCGTGTCCAGTACACGTCTCCACCTGAGCGCAGGTTTTGGGGAAACGTACCGATTTCGTTGACGACTGTTTTCCGTACGAAGAGGTTTGCTGTCTTCCCAACACCTTCGGGTACCGTCTTATCGTTGCGCATGTTCCCCATCGCGTCAAACCGTTCTGCAGGCGTTCGGTCAGGTGTGAACTCAAACCGCACCCGACCAGCGACGAGATCTGCGTCTTCTTGGGACATCGTTTCAACACCAGCTGCAACCCACTCCGGTTCAGGGGTACAGTCTGCATCGACGAACGCCAGAACATCCCCATCTGACGCTTCTATCCCTTTATTTCGTGCGGCGTACGATCCCTGAACCTCGTCTTCTACGAGGAGTTGTACAGAAAAGTCCCGAATAACATCTCGCGTCCCGTCTGTGGATCCGTTGTCGACAACTAGTACTTCGAATTGAGTCTCTGGATATGCCTGTGACTGCAACGCAGTAAGACAACTTCGAATCCCCTCTGGATCGTTGTAGACCGGAATGATGATGGAGACGAACGGATTCTCAGTATCAATTGTCATCGTCTATATCTGTCTCAATAGAAAGTTCGATATCGGGAAGTCGAGTCGCTTCGTACAGTCTAGCGGTCAGGGTGGCGGGATCAGGATTATTGCGTGACATTTCCATCGTTTCTGGATCAAGCGTTCGCCGGAACTGCTCTTCTAACCACCATTTTTGGAGGTCCCTGGCGTCATCAGCGAAAACGTCTAGAACATACGCCATCTCGATTCCCGTGCAATTATACGGGTAGCCGTAGGGATTCTTGTCGAGTTGGTCTTTGAATCGTTCACTTCGGGCATACGCGAGCGCCCGTTCGAATTTTTCGTGTCCCCAGAACGGATGATTCGGGAAGTATTCGTGGAGTACCGCGAAGGCGTACATATTGAACGAATGGTAGCCGACTGACGTTTCTTTCATCGGGTCGCCTTCTTCACCGCCGACAATTGCCTGTGCCACGTTCGAAACCATTTTGTGCGCAACACCAGAACGGACGCCCTCGGCAAATATTTTCGCGTACTTTTTGATGTCGAACTCCGGTTTGAACGGGTGGAATATCAACCCAGACGGATAGAGATTCAGGTTGTCCGGGAGTTCCTCGAGGAATCGTCGGACTTGTTCTTCGACGATTGGACTCGCCTCGGTGTGATCAGCAAGGAGTGCACCGGCCATTGCAAACCATAACTGGTGGTTGAATGTCTTGTCGAGGGATTGGAATTCGCCATCGATATCAACGTATTTCCACGCCGCGAGTTCCTCGTCGAATGGATGGAGGAGAAACACTTCCTCTGCAAGCGCAACCAACTCCGGCCGGTCGAAGTATTCTGCTGCTTCGACCAGCGCCTCGATGGTCCACGCTTGTCCGATCAATCCGTTGCAGCGGGATTTCTCGTGCTCGCGTAGGTGGTAGAAGGTTTCTTCATAGGGACGGACTTCATTTGATTTCAAATACGAAATTATTGACTCTGCTACCTCCCGATGAGCTTGGACCTCATTTCTTTTCAAACAGTATATTGCGGTTATTAGGGCATGAGATGAATTTCTAACCGATGTCTGTGGATTCTTCCAAGGCCCATTTAGCCCTGCTGGGAACTTCCCGTCTGTTTCTAAATCGTCAATATGATTTTCTATAGAGCCAACCAGTACCTCATCTAGTATTGTTTCTGTATTCCCTACCATTCTTTTGCTAGTAATATACCTCACGGCGATAGTCATGAAAGTTATTATCCGCGCACACTTCGTTCACTGGAATATAAGCAGACCATCATTTGATTGCATTGTATTTACAAACTAATCTGCTTTCAAACCGCCCGTGAAGCCTCTGTGTGCTTAATATTGGAGGTGGGCTAAATTCGGAATGCACTATATGTCAACAACTGTTTAGCGATTTCGTGAATGGTTTATATTAGAATCCACTTGTTGTAGCCATGGTTTCGCATATTGCTATTTATAATGGCCAATTATCTGCTGGCGGAGCTAATAGAATGTTATTCCATATTTCTGATCACTTAACAAAAAAAGGCTACAATGTTGACTTTTTAGTTTCTAATGCGTCTGGAGATTTTGCAGACAAAGTTCCTGAAGGAGTATCGCTCATCAATTTAAAGTCAGATCGGGAGTTAGCATCGTTACCGAAGATAAGTAGATACCTAAGAAAGACCGAGCCGGATATTCTTCTCTCAACAACCCACTCGTCAATTGTTATTGCTCACCTTTCACTCATAATTTCCAACTGCGAGACTGAAATGATTTCCCGTCAAGGAACGGTTCTCACCAAACACTTTGAAAACCAAGACGGAATTAAAAACAAAATTGTATATGAGTTAATGAAGCACCTGATACCAAGAGCAGACAAAGTAATAGCAATTTCAGAGGGGGTTAAGACCGATCTCGTTCAATGTACTGGATTATCTGAATCCGACATCTCCGTCATCTATAACCCTGCAATTACCTCTGTAGCGGACATCGAACAGAAAGCACAAGAAGAAACCGAACATCCATGGCTATCACAAAAAGACAATCCAGTTATATTAGGTGCGGGAAGGTTAGTCCAACAAAAGGGATTTTCAACTCTATTACGGGCTTTCAAATCTATTACTGACACAAGGGACTGTCGACTTATTATTTTAGGCGAAGGCGAAGACCGAGGAAAGTTGGAAAATTATGCCAAAGAGTTGGGAATATATGATTTAGTGTCTCTCCCTGGTTACATTGATAACCCATATTCATATATGGGATCTGCCGATGTTTTTGCATTGTCCTCTGAATGGGAAGGCTTTGGTATCGTTCTCGTTGAAGCGATGGCCTGTGGAACGCCTGTAGTGTCTACTGACTGTGAAAGTGGCCCTGAGGAAATATTAGAAAACGGTCGATTTGGACCGCTGGTCAATGTCGGTAATTATGAGCAACTAGCTGATTCTATACAGGATATGCTTGACGATCCTATCCCTGGATCAATGCTGAAACAAAGAGCTGAAGATTTCGATTTAGATAATGTACAACAGTATGAAGAGATCATATACGAATGAATGAGAAAGTCCAATTGTGTCCCGCGAACCACATCGTCTATGAGTAATCCACACTATTCACAAGGCATGACTAACATCAAGAATTTATCCCTAATATCTGGTCTTTTTTATATTTTGATTGTTGCGGGAACCTTTGTTTTGTTAGTGTATTTGGGAGAGATGGAATTTTATAACATAGAGTTCAATGGGGCGAAACATCTATACCCGGTAGTTCCTCTCGCAGTTTTGTCTGCTATCCCACTAATTACTATGCCTGAAGAAATAAAATCTCCTTCTGACTTAATTATATGGTCTGTATATATGCTAATGTATGTGCCCTCAATAGTCACATCGCCATATGTTATATCTTCTAATGGTCATACTCTGTTGATAATATCGATACTGACCTTCTGTATGATTTTTCTTGGTGGGAATTTATTCCCCCAATTGGTTGTCAGACCAAGACCAAGTGTATCTGGAAATGTTTTTTGGATATTCATTTTATTGATAGGGTTCTTTATAGCATTTACTACAGTATTATCCCTGGATTATAGTCCAGGAATACCAACAAGTACACAAGAGATCTACCAGCTCCGGACTGCGTATTCAGCGACGATATCCGAACTTAGTCCAATCCAATATAATATTGTTCATCGAGGTGTATTTTCACTTAACTATGTTGTACTCCCTACTATTCTAATATATTCTTTAATTACTAAAAAGAAGGCATATCTCTTATTATCGCTTCTTGGATGGTTATGTATATTTATATTCCTTGGTTTACAGGCAGCACTATTGATACCATTAATGATTATTTGCTTGTTCCTCATACTATCCTATTTTAGTTATGTAGTTCCATTTGTTGTGATTGGTGTGCTTCTTGGCGCTATTTTTTCGCTCATTCTATATATGATGGGGAACAGTTGGTTTCTGCACTCCTATAGGAGAATAATATTTGTCCCGCCAATAGCAGCGAATTACTATTTTGAATTCTTCTACATGAATGATAAGATTTATTTGCTGGGTAACACTCTTGGTTATTATCCTTATGAACAGAATCATTTATACTTAGTTAGTGAACAATTTGATCCAGGCGCTTCTGCTACAGGGAACCCATGGGGTGTCGGATATGCAAGGTTTGGTATCATTGGAATAATCCTTTTCACTATTTTATTGAAGATATTACTAACAATTATAGATTCGCTATCTCAGGATATTGACTCAAACCAATCAATATTACTTATTGCAGCCTTCACATTCCCTATCACTAATAGTGGTCTTCTAACGGTACTAACGTTCCACGGAATGGCACTAATTATAGTAGTACTATATCTATTACCATGGAGAACGTATGAATATAAATTAAGTGATTGATAAATATACTGTGCGAACTACTAGATTGAGTCCCCTTGGTTGAGTGACTCGGCCGGCGGTTGATCAACAAGTGTTTGATGACTTCGGTGGCGGTTGTGGTAGCGGTGTAGGCAGCCAGCCCGCGCTCGGCGCTGACTTGACTACCGTTTCAGGTTTTATGGAATCGTTGAATTCGCATTGTATAGGTCTGAAGAGCATTTCTACGAGGTTGCGGTCAGTGTAGTTGAGATTGCCGTCGAGATCGTGCTTGTAGGCGGTTAGATAGCCTATCCCATCAACGAGAAACTCCACGTTGGAGACGCAGTATTTCTTCTTTGAGTTTGCTGAGGACGCGTTCAGCCGGGACTCAACCCTTGTGTCTCGAAAAGCGTGTATGCAGTACGACTTTTGAATCAACATCGATTGCCGCGTAGAGCCACGTTTTCTGTTCATTTTCGAGTTGAATCTGTTTTCATCGATAGCGACACGCTCTGGCTTAGCGGTGAAATTGTTTTCGTAGGAGTCGCCGTAGTCTAATACCAGCGCTGGATCGTAGCTCGGCGTCTGTTGACGCCGAACCATTCACGGTAGTCTCGAAATTCCGCTAATGAAGCGGCTCTAGCATGAGTAGCGTACGTCAGCCTGATCAGCTAGGCTGGCTGTGTGCGTCCGATAACTATCCAAAAACGTCACATCATAGGAGCTCGTTACGTCAATCTGGTGTTCTTTGAACAGCATGTTCCTATTTCCCTCGAAGAACTCCGTTCCATTCAATCCCAATCTAGCAGTGCCTCACCGGATGACATCCCGTGCCTGTTCAACAGTCTTCATTCTTAGAGGCGAATACAGCAAAACAAATGCACTATATAAAGTTGCACCTACGAATACATACCCTGCCAAGTGAATGACCGTAGTTATTTCAATCCAGTTATTTGCTATGTGGAGTGAAAAATACATTGCGAGTGACGATAGTAGACACCAGCCGAGTTCATAATAGGGCACTCGGATAGAAATTATCTTTGATAAGTAATAAGTTCGATGTATTGTACCGATGGTCATAGAGAGCGTCGTTCCTAAAGCGGCTCCCAAGATCCCAAAATGCCATATGAGAATGATATTTAGTACAAGATTAGCAATGATATCCACGAGAGCAGCATGTGTAACCAAATCAGGCCGATTCAAGCCAAGGAGCGATTTGCCCACGATTTGTCTAATAGCTCGGGGGAGTTTTCCCGCTAAAAGGATGATAAGTGCTAACCAAGCGGCTGTGAACTCTTGACCGAAAATCAAACCAAGTATTTCTTCCGATAATAGAATCCCTCCAAAGAACGCAGGGAATACAAATACGAGTGATGGTGTAATAATTTTTGGTAGTAGTCTTTCAAGTGACTCTTTCGAATCTTCTGACTCCCAGGAGCTAATCTGGGGAAAAATAGTGGTTCCAATTGCACTCGTAAGTAGCAAAACAGGTCCAGCCACACGCCATGCAATTTCATATGCCCCGACAGCTGCTTGAGTGACGAAGAATCCGATGATCAAAATATCCATCCAATTATGGACTTGCCCATCAATTTCAGGGATAATGCTATACTTGGCATAATCAACCAGAGAACGGGCCTGAGTGATCGTTGGTTGACCAATACCAACTGATGTCTTACAGATCGCCCAAGCGAGTTGAACCCCTTTCCCAACGATCACACCATACACGAGTCCGAAAACACCAAAATCAAACTGAACAAGAAGAACTCCGAGACCGACCCATGTGAAAGAATATGCAAATTGAAGAGTAGCTGTTTCTCCAACGCGGAGTTCCCCTTTCAGTACATTCATCATCAGCTCTGCTGATTCCTGTAGAATAATTGTAATAATAAGCAGTCCGGCGACATTTGCACCAATATACTGATTGAGATATGATTGAAAAACAAGGATACTACCCGTGACCAGCAAGAGTAGTGTTGCCTTCAAAACAATAGCAGTTCCTATAATTTGATCTGCAGGACCACCCTCGCTGATTCGTTTTTCAACAGCAATCCGGGTACCTAAGTTAGCCGGAAGTTCAGAGACAGCGAGTACTGCTTGGAACAAAAAAAAGATGCCAAGTAGTCTTGCCCCCAACTCTTGTGCAAAAAATGCTGTACCAACAAAAGTCAGCAGGAGACTGCCGACTCTTGCTGCGGCAATTTTAAGACTAGACCGAGCAACGTTCATGGTATAGGTAACTCAATCATTAAAAATTTAGTGGTTTATTTAAGGTCCAATGAGGATTTCAATACTGTTATTAGTGTATAAAGTTGATTCGTGTAATTTTCACCGTTAACATGATCCTGATAGCATTGCTGAACTCCATCAAAATCTAAATATGGTGAAGAGCGAATACGATCCTCATTTTGTGATATTATTTCTTTGACAAATGGATCCGATCGAATTAGTGTAGCATGGTTAATCCACGGTCCACCGTCATCAATAACATCTCCATCGCTGAAAGAAGACACTCTTTCTTTTATCTTGCTCTGGAGTGCAGACTTTTTTCTACGATAGTGTTTTGCATAACTGGGATAATGAAGAGGAAGATCGTAATCGGGATGAGGAATAGAGGCTAGGTCTGGATTGAGTTCTGGCAGTGCAGTTTCAACTATATTTTGTCTATATCGGTATGAACTTGGTATTTGGAGTACCAAATCAATAATGCGGTTATCTAAGAAGGGATACCTTGTAGGAAGCATTTGATTAAGTGTTTCATAAAATGTAAACGTTTTAACATTTGTTAATGGATATATTATGCCATACTCAACTAACGCCCTCCATGAGGAATACTCAACACCATGGTTTTGAATTGTGTTCTCACCGTGGGATAAACGCTTTCTGAAGGAATTTTGTGGACTTAATTCACTTTTCAAATATGGTAACGGAGAGTTATAGTCCCCTACCTCCCCTCTGTTCATTGCCTCAACATATGCTGGCGGGGAATCTATTGGACGAGGCTGTGATAATGGGTACAGATGTCTCAAAACTGGATACGATGCAAATTTTCTTGGAACATATGTCCCACCTAAAATTGTATCACTGTATTGCCCACAGATTATTTGGTCAACTTGGCCAGTTATTTCATCAATAAAGCCAGTAGCATGAGCATGCTGGGGATGCCCATTGAAGTTTGTAATCTCAGTTGTCTTTTCAAATACAGTCGGGTAATATCTCTCATCCCGCAGTAGGAATTGGAAATCTTGGGAAATATTTTCTGCTACTTGTTTCGCTGTCTGGGCTTCAGTATTCCCATCCAATTGTTCGTTCATGTGGAACGCTGTGACATCCCTTTCTAACGTGTCCAAGAGTAATCTCGAGTCTGCACCGCCGCTGAGTAACAGCCCCTGTTTTTGGTCTTGACTCTCACGTTCGCGTACTGCATTTTGGAAAATACTTTTAAATTTATCAACACACTCAGAAAACGAATAGTTTTGCTCAGATGGTACTGGCCACCAGTACTTACGACTATTAACACGCTCTCCACTCATATCAAATGTAATGATAGATGCTGGCGATATCTTTTTTACTCCTTTTGCGGGTGTATGTATGCCGAAGGCACGGCTATACATGAGAAATTCTCCGAGGAACTCTGGATCTGCTTTCAAACTAATATCTGGATGAACAGCAAGCGATTGTAGAAGGGAGGAAAACACAAGAGTTCCGTTTGAGGTACGTGTGTAGTAGATTGGTCTAGATCCCAATCGATCCGTGAATAGCGATACTGTCTTGGATTTGTGATCATAGATAACTCCTGAAAATTCGCTATTCAGACCTGTGATGAAGTTCAGGCCGTATTCCTCATATAAATCGGCACAGAATTCTGCCTCGTTAGTGCTATCTGGACGTGGAGTATACTGACCTTTACATTCGCAGCCAATTATATCCCCCCAACACCATATTGAGATGTCATCCGTGGTTACTGGCTGTTCTTTAAAATTAATATCATGATCTGAATTCCCAATAGCCACGTAATCATCTCTATATGTAGACTGAATTTGGGACTCAGTCCAGCAAATAGCATCTGTGAGAGTATCTATTTTAGAGTCTTGCGAGCCAATGACACCACAGATACCAACCATCACTTTTGGGAAATTCGTTTAGGGATATAAATTGACCGAAAGACTTCAGGTGGATATGTACTTCCCCGTCAATTCACAGACTGCGTTTCACTCGATATCATTTAACTCGAGCTCACCCGCTAAATACGCTTTCCCCTCCGTAGTGAGATGATAGTAGCCTGCCTCGTCAACCTTCTCTAGCAGCCCGTGCTTCTCGAGTTCTTTCAATCGTTGTCGAACAGTCGAATAGCCGATTTCGTGCCCGTGGCGGTTGAGATTTCGATAGAGTGGCTTTGCTGGGAGTTCGAGGTCGTGCTCGTCGAGGAACTCGAGTATAAGCCCATCTTTCAGCGACATCCACTCTGGACGAGGACGCATTCGACGGAGTTCTCCCACGGGCGGGCATTAACGTGATTTGGTTTCTCGAAATGATAGCGTGAGTACGATACTTCTGTAGCATAAATACGCTAGAATAAAGTACGTAGAGTTGTTAGCAAGTTGTACGGAAGCACCGGTTCAGACGCGTCGCTCAGAATCTGGAAGTAGCGGACCGGTGGGGCAAACACCAGTCCGCGAACAGCCTCCGTAACCCGACTACGGAAGCCATGTCAAACGACGAGACACGGGGTAATCAAAGCCCCGACAGACAGGACGCACTGATCGACCCGAACCAGTCCCTCCAGACGCACCTCGAGTATATCGACTCAATCACGCGCGCACTGCTCGCCAGGACGACCCCGCCGAACGCGAGCGCGGTCGACCACCTGGAACCCGACCAGCGCCGTGAACTCCGCCGGCACCTCCGACAGATCAGAGCGGAGGCGAGCCGCGTCGGCCTGCTCGCGATCGGCCCCGAGGCGTCGATGCCCTACCGACCCGACACAGCGAACGTTCTCACGTACTCCGGGCCGGATGCATTGCCTGACACCACTGACGACCACTCGGAATCTGATCAGAGCACTGTAAAGGATCAGCCGAGCCACGACACTGCCGACGACCAGCCTAGCAACGCATCCAACGACACCCAACCCAGCAACACACCTGCGGACAATCAGCCCAGCCAAAACACACCTGACGACACCCAACCCAGCAACACACCTGCGGACAATCAGCCCAGCCAAAACACACCTGACGACACCCAACCCAGCAACACGTCCGACGACCACGACACCCGAGGTGAGCCCGATGAGTGACGACCCGACACTCGAGTCCCTCCACGAACGAATCGCAGCGTTGGAGTCCGAACTCGAGTGCAAGGCAGAACGGATCGCCGAACTGGAGCGTGATTGTGATCGGCTCGAAGCGCGCCTCGAATCGGAGGGTGGGGTAGAGTCAGGCAGTGAGTCCGATACTAGAACTGAGCCTGACACCGAACCCGAGTCCAAGTCCAAGTCAGCGTGCAACTGCACGTGCCAGTGCGACCCCCACACCGCAAAACTCGAGGCGGCCCTGAAGAAGGCCGCCACCAACAAGGCCCGCATCGAAGAACTCCAGGCGCGCGAACTCGAGAAGGGTGCCCATCTCGCCGCCGACCATATCGACCCACACGAGCTCGACGTTCCCGGCAACCAGATCGAACAGATCACCAAGGACGACGGCCGGACGTACGTCCGCCTGCCCGAGAGCGCGGACCCGTTAGACGACGGTCACACGACACTCGCCTTCGGCGACCTGCTCCCGATCCAGCAACTCGCCCGGATGGATGCGGACAGACGCCGGGCAACGGCAAACGCTCTCCCCACCCGACTCGCTGCACGACTCTGGCAGGCTCGCACCGACCCGCAGTTCGGCGACGATCCCTGGCGGGCCGGCTGTAAGGATGTCCGCGAGTACGTCACGGCGAGTGACCTGAAACACTGGATCCGCAGACAGGAACCCGGCACAAGCGAGAGCTACGCGAAGAAACTCGTCTCCAGAACGATCGACGCCCTCCTCGATCTGTCGAAGCACCGGCTCGCGGTCCACCGGACCACCCAGCGCAAGAATGGACTCGAGTACACCGAGCGTCGGCTGGTCCTCCCTGTGGATGCGGACCTCCCCGGCGAGACGAGCAGCAGCGAGCCACCGGAGACAGCTGGCGTCCACGGCTAGGGCTGTCCACTCGACGAAAGCCACTCCCAGAACACATAGCGTACACCCAACGCACCAGACACGCGCCTAGCGTACCAGACACTACCCACACGCCCCGAAGCCCCCAACACGCCACGCACACGCCCCTAAACCACTACCACGCCACACACCCCCGACGCACCACCACCACCGCTCCACCGACTTGAGTCCAACCACGAACCAACTCGAGTCCAGCCAGCCACCAGGGACGAGGAGCTGTGGGTCTCGTTACTCGAGTAGCTCGGTAGTTGAGCCAGGAGACACCCACCACAGCCACCACCGGTGACGACAGGTGTCCACGGAACGCCGAGTGCTGTGCCTAGCGAATCGGGCGGCTAGCTGTCATTCTCTTCTAACCACTGCAGCGTACCTGTACCCAACGTCTAAGTCGTGTCAACGCATACGTTGACGTATCGATGTCGACCGCTGATGAACAGATTCGAGTTAGCGACCGGGTGAAACGGCACCTCGATCGCCGGAGACGCGAAGGGGAGAGCTATAACGATGTTCTCGAGCGACTCTTCGAAGAGGAGGGTGAGCACGATCTCCTCGCTGGGTTCGGACGGTGGTCGGACGACCACGCTGATCGCGTTCGTGAGGCGCGCAAGAAGGAGAAAGAGAAGTCGGAAGCGAGGAACCGCCGTCTGTCGGAGGAGAGATGAAAGTACTCGATGCGAATTTTCTCATCGATTATCTGAACGGTGTTGACGCGACTGCCGAGTACTTACTCGCCAACGAGAACGAACAATTTGTCTTTCCGGCACCAGCCTATGCTGAGGTGTTGGTCGGGGAAGGAAACGCTCCGAATGGTGACGTGACTGCGGCAGCGGTCGATCTCTCGTGGGGAGAGGTATACGAGATCACCGAACAGACCACTGTTCTCGCCGGCGACATCGCAGACGAGGTCGGCCCACAGGGGCCGTTCCTGACCGGAATGGACGCGCTCATTGCAGCAGTTGGCCGAGAGGTAGACGCGCCAGTCGTTTCAGCGGACGGTGACCTTACGCACGAAGCGGTCAAGGCGGTCATTGCTGTTGAGGAATACCGGAACTGATCGACCGACAACAGGTATAGAATGATCAAGCGGACTCTCCGGCGGTCGCTTTCCGATCGGAGGACTACGGCCTATTACCTGGCAAAATTATATGGGTAGTCGGAGTGCGACAACTGCTATTGTTCTCCTGACCAATGGTCGTATACCAAAGGGCACGAACTGCACGTCGCACCGGATCCCGACCCAGACATACTCACGCTTCCCGGGATGGTCGAACTCTGGGAACGATTCTGGAGCGAGATCCCGAAATCCGAGTTCGAAATCAAGTGAAGCCATCACACGACGGTGATACCATGAACGATACCACGCCACCACTGCACCCAATGGAGCGCGAACAGCTTCGGGCCGAATCAACCCTCGTCGTGACTGTAACGTCATCGAGTGAGTTCCACGATGCTGTCACCGACGGTATCGAGGCGCTCGAACGGGGCGACGCGGTGGATTCCCCACCGACGCTCTCGTTTACCAGCTACGACGACCTCATGGAGACGCTGACGCCGCGCGTCCTCGATCTCATCGAAGCCATTCGCCGGGAAGAGCCATCCAGCATCAACGAGACCGCACGGGTTGTTGACCGGGACGTGAAGAACGTCCACGAGGAACTCAGTCGGCTCGCCCAGCTGGGAATCATCTTCTTCGAGGAAGACGGCCAGAGTAAGCGCCCGGTCGTCTGGTTCGATGAACTCGTCATCAACCTCCCGTTTGATCCAGAAGCTGGCGACACGGCAACCGCAGCGCCGTGAGTTGCCTACGGAACTAAAACCATCTCTTGGGCTGCCCCCGTCTGGTCACCGCCGATCTTCGAGATCATCAATCGCGCGGTGAAACTGCTCACTGTTTGGTGGATGTGCCGCCCTCGCCTGCTCTTCTAGCACACCGATGTACGTCTCGAACTCGTCTTGCTCAAGCGTAGCCGCGAGCACGCACTCGACGTATCCGTCGAGCGCAGACTGCAAGGCGCTGGCGTAATGGTCGTATGCAGCGTCGATTCGATGCTCGTTGTCGTCGATCTCCTCGAACAACGCGCGATAGACGGTCGCGGCTTCCAGGTAGCGCTCACGCTCGCGATAGTGTGTAGCCACCTCGAAGAACTGCGAGAAGTCGATGGCGTCGGTGACGACCGGATACTCCTGTGTGTGCCGGTCGAACAGTTGCTCGATTTCGGCGCGGTAGTCGTCGACAGATTTTCCGGCACTGCCGAAACGCGAGACGAACTGCTCACGGAGGTCTGGCTGTTCTGCGAGTACGTCACGGACGAACGCCCGGAGGTCGTCGGCCGAGACGGTTTGGAGCAGTGGCTCCACCTGTTCGCTCTCGTCCCGGGGCGGATCGGCGGCGATGTCCAGCACCACCGCAACAACGTGTTTGCACTCCTCAGGGCCGTCGCATGGACACGTACATCGGGCGTCGATGGTGTTCGCTCCCAATTCGACGACTACATCGTAGTGAGACGAGCCGCGTACGACGGCGGTGACGATGTCGTTGAACCGTTCGATTCGCTGGATACGTCCCTCGTTGTGATACCGTTGTCCCCGTTCGAACACGGCATCAGTGCACAGCCTTCGGATGGTCGACTCGTCGATGTTCATCCCATTGATCAGCACTCCCGCCACACTGTTGTTTTGTTCCATCGCCGTGTGGATGACCTGCATCACAGCCACTCGTGCCCACCCCACGAGAGACGCACTCGAGTGCAGACGATTGAGAGGCAGGAGTCTCCTTCTCGAGCAACAACCCGGCGTACCGCGGCTACCCGTGAGTAGTCCATCAAGGTCGACCGTTTTCTACACCGTCGTACAACACAACTCATCAGAGCACAGAACTAACGGACGTTACATTTCTTTCAGGAGTAACACCCATAACGATCGACCCGCTACTAACAGCTACGATGTCGATCGATAGGGACACGTTCGAGCACTCGAGCGAGGAGGAACTCGAGGGACTATCGGCGACCGATCAGGTAATCGGTTTTCTTGCTGCGAACGATGAGTCGGCGTTCAAAGCGAAAGAGGTTGCTCGACGGACCGAACTGGACGAGGGTGCAGTGAGTACGGCGCTGTCCCGATTGAAGAATCGGTGCCTCGTCGAGCACAAGGGGTCTTACTGGGCGATTACGACGGACGTCGAGCGACTTGACGCGCACGGCGGCTATGCCCGGGCGACGGCGCTGTTCAACGACCAACTCGGGACAGAGGCGCGTGAGGAGTGGCGAGCACACGCGCCCGATGAACCGCATCCGAGTCAGCAAGACAATACTGACGATAGATGACGGCGACGGAGCCGATTTACGAGCCCGGCGACGTCGTCTATGGTGACGACCCGTACAAAGGCGACGAAGCGGCTCGTCCGTGGCTTATCCTCTCCAACCACGACGGGCGACCGTTCCACGGCGAGCAGTATATTGCAGTCACCCTGACGACCAGAACGTGGATGGACGGACTCATCGAAATCGAGTCTGACGACTGGCTCCGTGGCGGGACGCCTGCCGACAGCCGAATCGCTCCGTGGGGAGTCCAATCGATTACGAGCGAGGACATCGATTACTGGCAGGGACGAATCGCCGAGGGCTGCTGTACTGACGCGATTGAGTCCCTCGTCGAGTACCTCCGATCGTAACCCTCACCCATGAAGACCTGTTGACGAACATACAATACCGTCTCCACACAGCAGGCTGTCGATTGTTCGCTTCGATGATGCAGTGCAACTGAACGGACGAGTCGATACCGATCTGTGTCGTGATTCAGGGGGAGGCCCTCCACACTTCACCGTTTGACGCAGTTCTCAGAATGGGGGCTCAAACAGCTGTACGCAACAGTCGTGGGTCACAGCCACCGTATAGCCGTAATACCGAAAGGTTACACGGACGGGTGACTCGTGACGATTTGCGTGGTCGACAAGCGAATCCAGTGCCGCCGGATCTATTCGGTCGTGCAGCGGCGGGAGGTCGGCCACTGGAGTATTGGTTCTGGCGGCAACCGCCCGCGTAATCGCTGCTGTGAGTGAATCGGACCCCTGAACGTTGACACGGAGAAGGAGGTCCTCACTCTCCGGATTGGAGTCGCTGTTGGGGTTGGTCACATTAGAGAGTGTGACTATCGTCCAAAGAGACTGGTTCCAATACAGTTGGGTATCATAACCCCTCTAAAACCACACAGTTTACACGATGGTCGGCCAGTAGATTAATACACGCCCCATACCACTGCACAGATAGCGAAGCAGGCGGCGTTGCCGATACAACCACCGTACGAGTCGGCAACACCGTCCTCTTCGCGTCGCTACCGTCGTCAGACGGTAGCCCACTGCCGCTGTCCGATCCACCATCCCTGTGAATCGGACACAGGTCCGACTGCAGGGTGCACACGTGTCCCACTACTCGTGTTGTGACCCGCAGTCGGCCTACTCATGTCTCAGTCCTCCTGCCAACTAGTCTCAACGGCGAGAGCAATCCACTTTTCTTCATACACGTGTTCGTTCGGATATGGACATTCTCGTCACGGGCGGTGCCGGCTTCATCGGCGGTCACCTCGCCGAGTCGTTCGCCGCGGCCGGCCACGACGTTACGGTGCTGGATAACTATGAACCGTACTACGACCTCGGGATCAAGGACCACAACGTCGAGGCGGTCGAAGCGGCCGCCACCGACTCCGACGGCTCCTGCGAGATCGTCGACGGCTCAGTCACCGACGCCGACCTCCTCACCTCACTTACCAAACAAACCGACATCATCTACCACCAGGCCGCCCAGGCCGGCGTCCGCAAGAGCGTCGAGGAACCCGACAAGGTCAACGAATTCAACGTCACAGGTACCGTCAACGTCCTCGAGGCGGCCCGCACCAACGACGTCGACCGTGTCGTCTACGCCTCCTCCTCGAGTGTCTACGGCAAACCGGAGTACCTCCCCTACGACGAGGCCCACCCGAACGAACCCGTCTCTCCCTACGGCGTCTCCAAGCTCTCGGCCGAACACTACATGCGCGTCTACAACGAGGTCTACGGCCTCCCGACGGTCTCCCTGCGCTATTTCACCGTCTACGGGCCACGAATGCGCCCGAACATGGCCATCTCGAACTTCGTCTCGCGCTGTATGCGCGGCGACCCCCCAGTCATCTACGGCGACGGCGAACAGACACGGGACTTCACCTACATCGCGGACGTCATCGACGCGAACCACCGCCTGCTTACCGACGACAGCGCCGACGGCGAACTGATGAACATCGGGTCGACGGACAACATCGACATCGAGACGCTCGCTGAGGTCGTCCGCGACGAAATCGATCCTGACCTCCCAGTCGAGTACACCGACGCACGAGACGGCGATGCTGAGCACACGCACGCGGACATCTCGAAGGCGAACGAACTGATCGGCTACGAGCCGAGTCGGGATATCCGCGAGGGTGTCAGGGAGTTCATCGACTGGTACGAGACGAACCGCGAGTGGTACGAGCCGCTCGTCGTGAACTCGTAACTATCATCGCTGCGTCTCCGGCCCGTCTCGTCGGCGATCGGCGACAAGCCACCTGAACGGTTGTTCACTGTCGCGAACACTTATCCGGGCGTAGCACAGGTGTACGAGCATGCACGCGCTCCACATTCTGCATGTGGACACCGATTCTGCGTTTTCTACCTACGTTTCTCGTGCGGGGGGACAGCGATCGGACACAGCCACGGACACAAACACAGCTACAGCTACCGCCACAGTCACCACCGTCGACACAGCAGCGGCCGCACTCGAGTACCTCGCCGATGACGACCACAGTATTGACTGTCTGGTAACCGAGTACGACCTTCCCGAGTCGGACGGACTCGAGTTACTCGAGCGTGTTCGGGAGACACATCCGGATATTCCGTTTATCCTGTTCACTGGGGAGGGGACTGAACAGGTTGTAAGCGAGGCGATCTCTGCTGGTGCGACCGACTATCTGGAGAAAACAGGCGGCACGGAACAGTATGAGTTGCTTCTCAGTCGAATCGAGAAGTTCGTCGATCGACATCGGTCCAGCCAAGAACGGGACAGGGTCTATCAGGCACTCGCGAGTGCGACTGAAGGGATCGGACTGCTTGGATCGGACGGTCGGTACATCTACGTCAACGATGCGTACGCAGCAGTGTACGGCTACGAACCCGAGGACCTCATCGGAACACACTGGAAACAGTTGTACCCTGCCGATGAAGTCGAGCGTTTCACCGACGACATCCTCCCATCACTGCACCGCACTGGCGAATGGAGCGGACGGAGTCGGGGAAAGCGGGTCACTGGTGAAACCTTCCCCGAGAAACTCTCGCTCACGAGTCTCGAAAACGGTGGACACGTCTGTGTCGTCCGCGATGTCTCCGATCAACTGGCGCGAGAACAGCAGTTCGACACGCTGGCGGACAATCTCCAGGGCGTTGTCTATCGCTGTGGGTACGATCCCGACTGGCCGATGCAACACGTTCTCGGGAACGTCGAGGAGTTTCTCGGCTACACGGCCCACTCACTCGAGACACAGCGACTCCTGTGGAGAGATGTGATCCACCCGGAGGACCGTGAGATGGTGTGGGAGACCGTTCAAGAGGCGGTCTCAAATGACGAGCCGTACAACATCACCTACCGGGTGACCACACGATGTGGCGAGACGAAGTGGGTTATCGAGCGCGGCCGTGGTGTGCCTCGTGTTGACGGCTCAGTCACTACTCTGGAAGGGCTCATTACTGATATCACGGCACGCAAGGAACGCAAACAGGAACTCGAGTGGAAGACCAAGGCGATGGACGAAGCTTCGATGGGGATCGTCATCGCTGACCCCACCGAAGCCGACACGCCGATCACCTATGTCAACAAGGAGTTCTGTGAACTGACGGGCTACGACAGGGAGGACGTACTCGGTCGCAACTGCCGATTTCTGCAGGGGCCACTCACCGCGGAATCGACGGTCGAGACGGTACGAGAGGGGATTGCAAACGCGGAGCCAGTCGACGTCGACATCCTCAATTACAGACGCGACGGTACCCCCTTCTGGAACAACTTGCAGATCACACCGGTGTTCGACGATGATGGCTCGGTGTCGTACTTCGTTGGGTTCCAGACCGATGTCACGGCACGGATCGAGTACGAGCGACGCATTGCGGTGCTCCACCGGATACTACGCCACAACATCCGAAACCATCTCAACGTCCAGCTCGCCCAACTCGAGGAGTTGCTCGACTCGGAGTCGAATGAGGAGGCCGCCATAGAAAACGTTCGAGCGCCGGCGCTCAGCCTACTCGAATCGAGCGAGAAAGCCCGTCGGATCGAATCGGTCCTCTCCTCGGCCTCGTTCGATCCGGACACGGTCCCAATCTCGTCGCTCCTCGATCGAGCGTACTCGAGTGCCAGCCTTCCGGAGGGCGAGGAGAGTGTCCACGTTTCGCGGGAAGATGGAGCGGATCCGACCGTGTTGGCTCCGCCGGAAGTTGCCGTTGCGTTCCGCGAACTGATCGAAAACGCGGTCCACCATGCGACAGACGCCTCGCCCACCGTGTCGATTACCGTCGAAACGAAGACGACGACGGTTGCATCGGACGGGCGGACGACTGCGGTTGTCGTCGTGCGGATCGAGGATACGAATCCGCATATCGCCGAGATGGATCGGACGAGGCTGCTTGGGAACGACGAATCACCGGTCCACCATGGGTCGGGACTCGGTCTCTGGCTGGTCAACTGGCTCGTCACGATGTCCGGCGGGATGATCGAACACGAGGCGATGGATGGTGGCGGAAACCGTATTTCGGTCGCGCTCTTGCGTCCGGAACCACAGCGCTCCTGAGCGAATCGGACTGGAAGTGCACAACCCAGACCTGGACTGACCGACGGAGAGTGACGACAGCGTACCCATTGTCCTGGACTGTACCCGAATCCACGACAGCAGTTAGCCAGTGGCTGGTTCACAGTGGCGACCTGCTCTGGGATGGAAATAGCCAACACAAAACAAGATTCGCTATACAGTCAACAGACAGAGTATTCGGTCATGAATACAAACTGGTTTGCCTGAAGCTTTATACCGCATGAATCGCTAGTAGAGTCGAATGACTGGGGACGACCTATCTGATTATGAGTATATCTCTGATGAGCTCTCCGATATCGACGATCGCTTCTTTCGAATTCTTGTACTGAACACGTCGGAGGGACTGCTCACAATCGACAAGCAGAGCCAAATTCTATTTGCAAACCCCGCTATCGAGGACATTCTCGGCTACACGCCGTCGGAACTGGTCGGGAGTTCGAAACTCGAGATCATCCCTGAGCGATTGCGGCCGGTTCACGAGCGCCAACTCGCGAAGTACATCGACACCGGTGAGCAAAATATCAACTGGGACGGAATGGAGTTGCCTGCACTCCACAAGGATGGACACGAGGTTCCGGTATCGATTAGCCTCCGGGAGCACGAGTACGAGGGAACCAGGTTGTTCACCGGCGTGTTCCAAGATATCTCTGACCGCAAGGAAAAAGAAAACCGCCTGCAGGAACAGAACGAGCGCCTCACAGAGTTCGCGAGCCTCCTTTCACACGACCTTCAGAATCCCGTCAACATCGCACAGGGATACACAACAGATCTGATGACTGACCTCGACCGGACCGAATTAGACGAGGTCATGGACGCTCTCACGCGGATTCAGGAGCTTCATGACGACATGCTCACGCTCATCAAACAGGAGAATCAGGCCCACTGTCGCGAGCGTGTCTCACTTGCGGACGTTGCGACTGAATCCTGGCGCTGGGTCAATACGGAGAACGCGACGCTGACCATCACGGACGACGTCCGACCAGTTCTGGCCGACGAAACGCAGTTCAAGTCGTTACTCGAGAACTTGTTCAACAACGCCGTCGAGCACGGCGGCCCGAACACGACTGTCGAGGTCGGTTGGCTCGCATCCGACACCGGATTCTACGTCGAAGACGATGGGGTAGGGATCCCCGAGGACGAACGCGATTCGATCTTCGATCACGGATACACGACACACCGTGACGGAACTGGTCTTGGACTTTCGATTGTCGAGCGAGTTGCCTCCGCTCACGACTGGGAGATCGAACTTGGCGAGAACAATGACGGAGCACGGTTCGAATTCCACATCGAGTAGCGCCGTTCTGCGGTTGGACCAGCCATTGAAATCGAACTCGGTACTGTGCCCCAGAATGTGATCATCGGATGGCGATGGGGTAGACGTGTCAGTTACGTCTCGTCGTTCTGTCTCTCTCCCGCGATCTCTGTGTTCCCATCTGCTCCGTTTGTTCTCTCTCGCTCTGTCTCCGCCCCTGCCTCTCCCGCTTCCGACGAGTCCTGTTCATCGCTTCGCCTCGCCGTTTCTGGCGGTTCAGGCGGCTCGAACGCCGCGATAAGCCATTGCCCGGCCCGCGTCTCCACCAACTCGTCGAGACTCCGCTGTGACCGGGTTCCCGCTGCTGCCAGAGCCGTGACACCGAGAGCGGAGACGACCACCAGTTCGGACGGGGCCGCGTCACGCTGAACCGAGTACAACAGTGAGATGAGAATCAGGGGAAGAACGAGAAGGCTCACGATCCGAACCGGTCGGTCACGAATCGTGGCCCACCCCTGACGCCCTCGCGTTGCGAGTCCGGAGGACTCGAGTGCGACGTCGAGACGTGCGAGCACGTGATCGAGCACTCGAATCACCGGCCCAACGGTCCACGTCTCGCGCAGGTCGATAACGATCACGTCGGGATCGGGTTCGGCCGTAAGCCAGCGATAGCAGTACGACTGTTCGACGTAGTGTTTCCAGGTAGCACCGATCGAGGCGATCCGTGACTGTTTTGCCACCGTCGTCGCTCGCGATTCGACGCGAGAGAACGCCGCTGACACGTCGGCCAGCCGCGACTGTGCGGCTGACTTGCGAGCCGTATCCGTGAGTTGGGCGACGCGAGAGGTGCCAGCGTCCCCGTCTGGCTGGGTTGCGGTGTCCACCACGTCCGCTGCATCGGCGTCCGTAGCCGGCGGTTCACGACTCGCGTCTTCAGTGGCCTCTCCGCCTGCCATCTCGTCGGCGTCTCGAGTCCGTTCTTCGGTGTCGTGATCGGTATCTGAGCCGGTAGCCGGCTCTGACCGATCACTCATCGTGCTCGCACCTCGGCCGATAGCTGCGGCCAGCGTCGCTGTATCACTCGCGGCCCGAGCGCTGTCGCTCGACAGACTGCGAAGCGTTCGCAATGAGCGGAGATCATAGTGAGAGCGAACATAGGACGACAGATGACGCCGTCACTCGAGTTCAGTGACGGTACCGCTAACAGTCGTGGACTCAAGGTCGAACGCAATAGTGTTTCCGGCCGTGAGTCGGTCACCGCGGAAGTAGACTCCCTCTTCACCGGCACGCTCTGTCGTTTCTAACTCGACGGTGAGCGTTACGTCCTCGTTCTGTGGGTGTTCGGTTTCGTAGAGTTCTCCGTCCTCGGTTTCGGCGACGACGGTTGCTGGGTCACGATCGACGGCGGTGACCGTTACAACGGTCTCGCCGTGTGCGGTTTCAGTCATGTTTTCTGAGAGGTGGTCCGCGACGCTCGGATCGACGTTCGAGAGAGACACGGTCGCGGTCGTCGTTGTCGGCTCGATACCGAGCGTGTCGTCGTCGGCATCGACCGCAGTGACCGTGCCGTTTGTGGCGTACCAGCCGAGATCGAGGCGAAGGCTCTCGCCGAGGTGAAGCGGCTCCGATCCGACGCGGAACACGTCGCGGTCGTTCTCCGTACTCGCCAATCCGTCGACCTCTGCACGGACGAGCGCCTCTTGCGGGCCGTTCGGTGGCGGTGCCGTGACGTAGACGTCGCTCAGCGTTACTTGCTCACCGGTACCTGCAACCGTCGCGGTCGTACCGTTATCCAGGCGGTCGGCAACGTAGCCGGGCTGGTCACCGAGATCGAGGGTGACGTAGCGTGTCTCTGACTCCCCGTCGGGTCCGCTCTCCGATTCGTCCGTCGCTGGCTCGTCACCACTGCCCAAAACGAGTGCGGCCCCCGCCACGACGACGGCCAACACCATGAGGATGACAAGCGCGTCGACGACGTTGACGACCCCGAAGATGTTGCCGTCTTCGTCGATCAGTGCCATTGATTCGTTCGGTGGTGTGGTTGTCTCTGCTGAGACCGTCCCGGCGCTTTTATTTTCGTTTCGTTCGGATTGACACCGGGAGCCTGTCCGGAACTCACTGCTTGCCGGCCAGGGCCGCTGCCTGACTCACGCTTGTTCATGCCACAGTTCTGCAGACACGATGCTAAATAGGTTCTCCTTCGGGAATAAGTAATCGCAACTGGGATATCGAGTAGTAGTTCAAGAGCCCTCGGATAGCAGTTCAACAGTCTAGCGATACAGCCATGCTGATTCCACTGGCACTGACTGTCAGTTCCGTCGTCCCTGTCGCACACGCTGTCGGCTCCCAGTTGATTGCCGTCTCGGTTGCACTCCCCGCTGTCTCAGCCGAAAGCTCGTACCGGCCACCCTCGCTGCACTCGAGTACCACGTCGCCGCGAGCCGGCAGTTCCAGTTCCCGAGCCAACAGCTCATCGCCGTTGTGTGTGAGTCCTACCGTTGTCTGCACCGGCTCGTCGGTCGCGTTCGCGATTCGGACACCGTAGAGCCCGTCCGAACCGGCCCACGGCTCGCTCTCGTCTGCGGTTCGAATCTCCGCGCGCTCGATTGCGTCGCTGTCGATGGACTCGAGTGCGGTCGTGCCCTCCGCGTCTGGTTCCGCGTGGTCAGCGCTCGTTGCGGTTGGGGTATCTGTGTCTGCCGTGTCGTCTGTGTTCGTCGGCGTCCGGTCAGTTGCGGAGTTGGCATCGAGACAACCAGCGAGGAAGGCTACCACGCTGCTGGCAAGTGCGGCGAACGTGCGTCTGGAGAGCGCTGTTGTAAGCAACACCGACACGGCCAACGCAACGACAGGGCGGAACGCTCGAATCATACTGGTTGTCCAGACGAGCAGCCTAATGGTCATTTTTCACGAACCCGAGACTGTCCCCATACTGAGACCGTCGGTTTCCTTCGTCCAGTGCCTGGTTGTCCGGTAGGAGGATCCTACCAGTCAGTGGACGGTACTCGCATTCGCCGCTGCCAGTCGACGAAAACGCAAATACTCACTTAGAGCGACGGAAGTGGTCGGTTGTTGTGAAACAGGAACCGGATGCTATAGTTGGGTGTCACGAGACGCCGATGCCCGCTGGGCACTGATCCATGATATGACGTTCCGACTACGATCAGCTCCGATCCGACGTACAGTGACGCTTGTTGTCGTCGCCAGTCTCCTCGCGATGGCGATTTCGACGGGTGCGATGGCGAGTGAAGATGAGGAGACCTCAGTCGTCATCAACGAGACGACTGTCGAGGAGAGTCTAACGGAGGTCCACGAGGAGTCTGTTGTCGAGGAGACGACCGAGACGAGCCCCGACGGTGATGTTCCCGAGTTCGACGCTGATCCTGGCTTCGAGTTACCGAGCCTGACTGAGTCAGACGAATCGCTGTTCGGTGGCTGGCTCTCGTTCTGAGCCACCCAGTCAGTAACAACTCAGTCTTTCGCCGGCGTTTGCTAGATTCAGGTTGACGGACCGGCGTGCAGGAATTCGGAAGGTACCGTTTCGTCGAATCAAAACGAGAAAGAGTCGAAAGTCGAATAACGAAATCGGGCGAACGTATGCGCTGAAGCGGGAATTAGGCTCCGGCCCAGACGTTCGTTGCGGAGACGGCTCCGAACTGAACGTTTTCGTTCTCCTGGAGGGTCACCTGTGCAGCGTCAGCGCTGCCACCGTCGTCGGCAATGGCGACTGCGGCCTGCTGCTGGTTGACGTTCTCCTGAAGGACGTACTGGATCTGCTGGATCTGGGCGGTTGCGTCCTGCTCAACGTCGTTGGTCTGCTGTGCGTCGGTGTCGAACGCGATACCAGGTGCACCCTCGACATCACCGCCACCAAGCGTCATGCTGGTGGTCTCGGAGTGGATGGTGCTGTCGTGGACGTAGCCGGGCCCGGCGTAGACGTTCAGCGCATCGGCGAAGCCGATCTGTGCGTTGAGGTTCTGCTGGTGGGCAAGCTGGACTGCGGTGGCGTCACTGCCGTTGGTGGCCCACGCGATCGCGGAACTCTGCAGGTTCACGTTCATCTGCTCGACCTCCTGAGCCTGAGCGACGCCGGAGGTGGCGGTCTGTGCGTCACCGTCGGCAGCGCCCTTCTTGTGGTGGTCCTTGTCCTTCTTGTCGTCGTGCTTCTTGTCGTCCTTCTTATCGTCGTGCTTATCGTCGTGCTTCTTGTCGTCGTACTTCTTCTCGTCCGCCTTCTCATCGAGCCCGCTCACTGCCTGTGCGGTGTCTTCCATCGCAGCGGCGTCATCGACACCGCTCGTCGCGATGTTCATGCCGGCGAGCGAGGCGAAGACGCTCGAGGCGTCTGCGGCACCGATCTGCTCGTTGAAGTTCGACTGTTCGGTAAGCTGGATTGCCGTTGCGGTGCTGTTTTCACCGACGGCGATCGCAACTGCGGCATCCTGCTGGTTGACGTTCTCCTGGTAGGCCGCCTGCTCCTGGTTGACCGTCGCGTCAGCGGACTGGTCCATGAAGTCACCGCCACCAGCGTAGACGTTCGTCGCGTTCGCGACTCCCTGCTGGAGGTTCTGGTTCGTCTGGTGGGACTGCTGGATTGCGAGCGCTTCGCTCTCGTTGTCCGCGAGGGCGAACGCAGTGCTCTGCTCGTTGTAGTTCAGCTGACCGACGAGCTGGCTCTGGGTCACTTCGGCTTCGGCGACCTGATCGGCGTCGGTATCAACGTCATCCTTGTGTCCCTTCTTGTCGGCAATACCCCAGCCGTCGAACTGCTTGCCGTCACCGTTGCCGAGGACGACGTTGACGGTGCCGACGTCGTCGAAGGTGGTCACCTGACCAGCGTCAGTCTCCGCGAGCGCTTCGGCGAACTGCTCGTTGTCGTTGTACTGGTTTGCTTCCTGCACCGCAGTCGCCTCGCCACCGTCAATCGAGATTGCGGTCGCGTTCGACTGCTGGTTGATGTTCACCTGTTCAACATCCTGGTACTGGTTCACCGTCGCATCGGCTTCACCGCCGACGTGGGCTTCGATGTACTCATCGAGTGTCATCCCGTCGAGTTCGGCACCGAAGACCAGATACAGTTCTTCACCGTTCTCAAGCGCGTGGACGTCTCCGCTTGTACTCACGTCCTCGCCAGCTGCTGCTGCGGGGGCGCCCACTGCGAGCATTGATAGGGCGACGATACACGCCATCAGGACGGTCGTATACTGTGACCGTCTCGTTGTTGTGTTACTCATGTTTCACTTGATCTGAGCCGTGAGAGTCTTTTGTTTCTGTATCTCCACGGCGCAAACCTTCGTATCCTGATGACAGACTTTGTTATCTGGTTGTTGTCGAACTGATGGAAGGGCCTACTGAACGGAAGACGGCGACTTCTCCCCCGAATGGAGTGCTTTCGACGGTGGTAGCCGTCGGAACGGCTGACCGCCTGCATCCGGTTAGAGCAGTGTCTGCGGACGCACAACCAATCTGTTCGAACCCGTTGCACCTGAACCGTCACCGATCGATGATTGTTACAGCGACCAAAGCAGGACGTTACCGTCCTCAAAACAGTCACCCCGTTCCTGTGTTTGGGTGCACTCATCTGTTGCAACCGTTCAATGGGCGCTCAACGGCGGGACTGAGAGACCGCCGTATCGGTCCGGAGAAACACGCGTTTCAGCAAGGTGTAGGATGGCTCACAGAGCGATAGTTTCGGCTTCAATCGCGCTAATCGGAGTATTCGACGTGAAACCGTTGTTCGGGTTGAAGTAGTCCTCGCTGTTGTGTTGTGACCGGGCAACGCGCCACAGCAGTCGGGGTTCACCAGTGGCTTGGCCACTGAACTCGTCGTCACGAGCGGCCCCGGTCAGCCGTGGAGCGTGCCTCAGGATTACAACACATGAAGCGAACACTCGCAATTACACTGACGGTAGCGCTCATTGGCAGCCTCATGTTCATGGGGTTCGCCGGCACGGCAGCAGCACAGAACGACGTCGATCAAGAGACGGGTGATGCGAGCGTCGATATCAGCATTGATCAGGACAACAACAACGCACAGGTAGGCATCGCTGAGTCGTACTCCAGTTCGTTCGCCCTCGGCGCATCGGCCTCTGACAGCAAGTGGGGCACCTCGACCGGCGCATCCTCCTTCAGTGCCTCTAACGCTGAAGTGAACCAGAACCAGTTCAGTGTCCAGAGTAACAACGCGAACGTTGAGGGCGTGACAGCTGAGAGCGGTGACAACGTCAACATCGGCGACATTGACATCGGCTTTGATGACGACGACAACGGTAACGGCGATGTCGCCATCCTCGGCTAATCGCTAACCATCACCCCGACCGCGAATCACATTTCTTCCAATTTTAACACGTCAAAGCTCACTCGTAGTTACATCGGCGTCGAGATCGAGGTGGTCACTATTTCTCGTGCAATTCCTCAGAAGCAATCTGTTCAGCCCGTTCTACGATCGTTCGAATAGATGTGCTCGCTTCAGACGCAACAGCCGCAGCCTCGTCGTACTCTGCACTCACGTCGTACACCTCACCGTCACTATCGCGGGCGATTTTGACAGTCACCTCGTAGCGCTCACCTCCGACTTCCATCGCCACCGTCTCGAACTCACGGTCGGCAATCCAGCGGTGGGTCACACCCGAATCACGAACCCCCAACGTACCGGTCTCCTCCGCGAGCCGCCGTGCAACCCGCGTTCGGTCCTCGGGCTTACAAATCACCTTCACCAGATGGCCGGGTCGGGACTTCTTCATCGTCGCCGGGAGAATCGAAACGTCTCGTGCACCCACCTCAGCCAGGGTGTCCTGCAGGCCGCCGAGTACCTCCGGCGTCGCGTCGTCGAGGTTTGTCTCGAGTACCGCGATCTCATCCTTGTACAATCCGCCGGTTCCCTCGCCGACCAGCACTCGTAGCACGTTCGGGTGGGGATCGAGGTCGTACCCGCCAGCGCCGTAGCCGGCGGCCGTCACGTCGAGTTCGGGGAGCGAGTCGACGCCGTCGGCGAGGTGTGCGAGGATGGCCGCGCCAGTGGGTGTGAGCAGTTCTGCGTCGACAGGCCCACCGCGAAGCGCCCAGTCTGCTTCCTGGGCAATTTCGACGACCGCAGGTGCGGGAATCGGATACTCACCGTGGGCCATCGTGGCCGTCCCGCCGCCGGTCGACAGTGGCGTGGTGACGATGCGGTCCGGCGCGAGATCGTGAACCAGCGCCGTCGCCCCGACGATGTCCGCGATGGCGTCGTCTGCTCCGACCTCGTGAAAGTGAATGGACTCGAGTGCCTCGCCGTGGACGCTGGCCTCGGCTTCACCGAGGCGTTTGAAGATAGCGAGTGCGTCGCGTTCGACGGGGTCGGGGAGGGCCATGTTTTCGACGATGGTGCGGACGTCGGTGTAGCTGCGGTGGGGGCCGTGTCCTTCGGCGTGGGTGTGGGTATGGGTATGCTCGTGATCGTCGTGTGTGTGCTCGTGTACGTGGTCATGGTGGGTGTGGGTATGCTCGCGGTCGTGCTCGTGATCGGCCTCATCATGGCTGTGATCCGCGTGACTGTGGTCGTGGTCGTGTTCGTGCCCATGCCCATGCGCCTCGTCGTCCGCATCGTCATGCCCATCGTATTCCCCAGTCAGCACCACATCCACCGTCGTCCCCGAAATCCCACACCGAACCGTCTCGTCGATCTGATACGCGACATCGAGTTCGTCCGTGATGGACTCGAGTACGTCCGGGTCAGCGCCAGCATCCAGTAAGGCAGCGAGGATCATGTCGCCGCTTGCGCCCATGCGGCCGTCGAAGGCGAGAACGTTCATACCTAGAGGAGGGATAGCGTGCGCAAAAAGCCATGCTTCTCTGGTGTCTGTGGTGTGTCTGTGTTGGTTCGTGGTGTGTTCGTGTTGCGTCTGCGGTCTGTCTGCGGTCGCTCGTCGACGTGCTCCTCGGATGGTGATTCTGGGTGTCTCGCCAGCGGTCGGCTGGAAGTGGTCCGGCTGTCGGGCTGGAAGTGGTCCGACTATAGACGTGAGTTGAATCGGGTGCGCCCGCGAACTTACTCCAGCTACGTGAGTGTCACGCTGGTTCTCTCAAAACACACCGCCGTCGACACTTCTATGTATCTACCTGCCAAACATTGCTTTGGTAGCACCTAGCAAACTTTGACGAGCAAAAAACCTATCCGACCCGGTATCGGAGTCACAGACATTGCCGTGCATCCTGAATCATGAATGAAGTTCAACTGGAGGTTGCGAAGGCGTACCCGAACGACTCGGGTCGTGGTATCGCCCGACTCGACCCGGACACGCTGTTACATCTAAAGCTGAGTCCGGGCGACATAATCGAGATTGAAGGTGCAGATACGACTGCCGCGAAGGTGTGGCGTGCAGACCGGCAGGACTGGAACACGGATACCGTCCGAATCGACGGCTTCACGCGACAGAACGCCGACGTGGGAATCGGCGAGCGAGTCACCATCCGGAAGGCGGAAGCGACGAAGGCGGACAAACTCACACTCGCGCCGCCGGAGGAGGCGTCGGTACAGTTCGGCTCCGACGCGGCGGGCATGGTCAAGCGGCAGATCCTAAAGCGGCCGGTCGTCGGCCGCGACATCGTGCCCGTGATGAGCTCGACGAACCACCCGTTCATGCGCTCGCCGGGCCAGGCGATCCCGCTGATCGCCGTCGAGACCGAGCCGGAGGGTGTCGTCCTCATCACCGAGGATACGGACGTCGAACTCCGAGAGGAACCGATTTCGGGCTTCGAGAAGACCGGTGGCGGGATCACCTACGAGGACATCGGCGGACTCCAGGGCGAGATCCAGCGGGTCCGGGAGATGGTCGAACTCCCGATGAAACACCCGCAGATCTTCAAGAAGCTGGGGATCGAGCCGCCACAGGGCGTCCTCCTGCACGGCCCACCCGGTACCGGGAAGACGCTCCTCGCGAAGGCGGTGGCCAACGAGACCTCCGCGTCGTTCTTCTCGATCGCCGGCCCGGAGATCATCTCGAAGTACTACGGCGAATCCGAGCAACAGCTCAGGGAAATCTTCGAAGACGCGAGCGAGGAGTCACCCGCGATCATCTTCATCGACGAACTCGACTCCATCGCGCCCAAGCGCGAGGACGTCACGGGCGAGGTCGAACGCCGCGTCGTCGCCCAGCTCCTGACGATGATGGACGGGCTCGAGGCCCGCGGACAGGTCATCGTCATCGCGGCGACGAACCGCGTCGACAGCGTTGACCCCGCGCTTCGCCGACCGGGCCGCTTCGACCGCGAAATCGAGATCGGCGTGCCGGACGAGGTCGGCCGCGAGGAAATCCTGCAGATTCACACCCGCGGGATGCCCCTCTCGGACGATGTCGCACTCTCTCACCTGGCCGACGAGACCCACGGCTTCGTCGGTGCTGACATCGAGAGCCTGACCAAGGAGGCGGCGATGAAGGCGCTGCGGCGGTACCTCCCCGAGATCGATCTGGACGAGGAGGACATCCCACCGAGCCTGATCGACCGGATGATCGTCAAGCGCGAGGACTTCCGCGGCGCACTCGGCGAGGTCGAACCCTCGGCGATGCGAGAAGTCCTCGTCGAGCTCCCCAAGATCTCCTGGGACGACGTCGGCGGCCTGCACGACGCCAAAGAACAGGTCCAGGAGTCCGTCGAGTGGCCGCTCAACAACCCCGGCCGGTTCAGTCGGCTGGGCATCGACCCGCCAGCGGGCGTCCTGCTATACGGGCCGCCCGGCACCGGGAAGACGCTCATGGCGAAAGCGGTCGCCAACGAGACCAACGCGAATTTCATCTCAGTTCGCGGCCCACAGCTACTCTCGAAGTGGGTCGGTGAATCGGAGAAGGCCATCCGTCAGACCTTCCGCAAGGCGCGGCAGGTCTCCCCGACGGTGATCTTCTTCGACGAACTCGACGCGCTCGCCCCCGGCCGCGGCGGCGAAACCGGGTCGAACGTCTCCGAACGGGTTGTCAACCAGCTCCTGACGGAACTGGACGGCTTAGAAGAGATGGAGGACGTGATGGTCATCGGCGCGACGAACCGACCGGACATGATCGACCCCGCACTGCTGCGCTCGGGTCGATTCGATCGCCTCGTCATGATCGGCGAACCAGATGTCGACGGCCGCGAGCGGATCCTCGACATCCACACGCAGGATATGCCACTGGCCGCAGATGTCACCCTCCGTGAGGTCGCCGAAATCACGGACGGCTACGTCGGCAGCGACCTCGAGTCGATCGCCCGCGAGGCGGCTATCGAGTCCCTGCGCGAGGACCACGAGGCCGACATCGTCGAGATGCGCCACTTCCGTCAGGCGATGGAGAACGTCCGCCCAACGATCACGGACGACATCCTCGACTACTACGAGCGCATCGAAGAGGAGTTCAAGGGCGGCTCGAGTGGCCCCGACCCAACCGGCCGTCGTGGCAGTCGCATCGGCTTCCAGTAGTAGTAGTCTGGCCCGTTCGACTCGAGACGTACTCGAGTCCACCGACTGATCGCGAGTGCTGTGCGGGTACCGATATTCGGTCCGTTTTCGCCACACTGTGAGCGCTGTGAACTGGTCGAGCCGCAGGCGTGATGCGGAGTAAGGAGTGCTTACCGACTGCTAACAAGTTCTTAGTCCCGGTCGCTGTGGCCGTCCCTGTCGAGTCCCCGTTCTCACACTGCGGATGCCGTTCCGCTGTACCGTGGACGGCCTCTGTATCGGGTAGCTGGCGTTTCTCGTACCAATTTCGCACTCATCTCTCGGTCGCTTTCGGCTGAATTGTCTCGAATGCGTTCGAATGTACCGAAACGGTCGCCGTTCTATATCACGGTTCTCGCCCAGTCAGTAGACAATCGTCGATGTCTGAGTCCTCTGTTGGCCCTGACCAGTCTGCCGGATCGTCGTCGCCATCGGACCAGCAAGCGAATCGAGCGCATCACGAGTCAAACGCCGCCCATGTGGATCGGGCCACGACGCCACCCACCCAGATGAACCAGCCAAACGGAACCACTCGTCCGACCGCTGATCGTCCCACAGCCACGCCACAGCGCGATTCAGACCCGCTTTCGCTCCGTATTCGCGCACTCGCGTTCTGGTCTGCGATCGGCCTCCCGTTCGTTCACATCCCGCTGCTGTTTACTGGCCTCTCGACCTGGGTCGAAACGACGATGTTTCTGCTCTTGCTTGGCTGTAATCTGGTCGCACTCTACGTCGGCCACGAGCACTGTCAGTCGAACGGTCGCTAATTTACGCTCCTTGCTGTGCAACGACGTTGAAGGAAGACGCTCAGCGGAAGCGTTATTATGAATTATACACTATCCATAATAGGATGTCCCAATCGACGACGCCGTCCGAGACGCCACCAATTGAGCAACTTCGAACGCTTGTTGATCTGCTGGAAAATCCAACACTCGCTCAGATCTATACGTACGTCCTTCAGACTGATACCGCGACTGTTGAGGATATGATTACCGACCTCGAGGTTCCACAGGGAACTGCCTACGACTATGTGAGAAAACTCGAGGATTCCGGGTTAGTGACGAAGACCCGTAAAGAGCGGCCATACGAGTTTACAACTGAGCCACTCTCGATCACACTGACGACGGATGGTCAAGCCCGTACGATCACTGCCGAACTCGTCGATGCAGTCGGTCGCCGTGAGGGAAACACCGATATTGATGTGTATCTCGACCGCCATGGAATCGACGGGTTAGCAACCGCTCTCGAGTACGCGCATGAATATGTTGATGGAACAGTTAACCATCGAATCATGGCCCGTGAACTGGATCTCTCTCCAGTGGAAGCAGAGTGTATTCTCCAGGCGCTCGAACCGGTCGTCCTCCAGCATCGAACTGACGAATGACGACGGCGTATATTGCAGATACAGGTGTGTTCATTCGCTGCGGTGGACCAGACACAGCAAAGTATCAGCGGCTTCGCAACGCAATCCGCCAGGCAGGAGTCTCGCTTCGCGTTCCACAACGAGTGTATATCGAGTTAGTTGGATATTAGGGCGCTAAGCCCCCGCCTCAAGGAACGAACGGCGTTAGCCGTGAGCGAGTAGGGCGGGGATACAGCGCCCGCACGAGTGACAATTGAGCCTAATCAGAACAGTTAATTAACCGTAACGAATAGCAGAGGATAAGTCGCATGGAGTACAGTCCACGATTCCGACTCTTCCCCTCGACCACGCAACGGGAGGGTCTGGACTGGACTCGTGACATCGTGCGACAAGTCTACAACCACGCGCTCCACGAATTCAACAAAATTCCAGAAGGCAAGGGGACGCTCAGACAGCGCGTCTGGCAAGTTCGAGACGACTTACCCAGTCTCAAACAACAGTGGACTGACCTCAAACAGGTCTATTCCACCGTGTTGCAGAAAGCTGTTGAACGTATCCGAACCAACATTAACAACCTTGGCAAGCTGAAATCCAAAGGCTATGATGTTGGCTCGTTGAACTGGAAAGGACCGTGTGAGTATCGGAGTTTCACGTATCGGCAATCGGGCTTCGAACTCGACAAGAAGAGTGGCCCACGAGACCGAGCAATTCTCCGACTCAAAAAAGTCCGCGGTGATACGCTTGAAATCCCAATCCGCTTGCACCGTGACTTGCCCGAGCACGACGCTATCAAAGAGGTCACAGTGAAGAAAGAACCTACGGGAGCGTGGTACGCCTCGTTCTGCATCAGTACAGATGAACCAGTGAAACCTGATGTAGACAACATCGATACAGAGGATACCGTCGGCCTCGACCTTGGCGTCCGTAACTTCATCCACGATTCCGAAGGGCGTTCCATCGGACGACTCGACCTGGCCGACGAGCGCGACCGCCTCGAACGCGAGCAACGCTCGCTCTCTCGCAAACAGTACGAGTCGAACAACTGGGAGAAACAACGGCGTCGAGTTGCTGAAGTTCACACTCGCATGTCAAACAAGAAGCGCGATTACAAACATAAACTCGCGTATTTCTACGCGACGAAGTACGATGCCGTGTTTGTCGAGGACTTGAACGTGAAGTCGATGCTGGAAGGTGATGGGAACGCACGGAACAAAGCCGAAGTGGGGTGGAGTGATTTCCGCAAAATTCTCGAACACCACTGTGACAAGCACGGCACGCACTACGTTGAAGTTCCTGCTCAGGGCACGACGAAGGAGTGTGCCAAGTGTGGCGCAGAAACCGAGAAGCCGTTGTGGGTTCGAGAACACTCGTGCCCAGCGTGTGGGTTCGAGTTGGAGAGGGACTGGAACGCGGCTTTGAACGTAAAGTCGCGTGGTCTAGAGAAACTAGGAGTGGTTCACTCCAAAGCAACGCCTGTGGAGACTGCGACCGCTGTGGACCCAATTACGGTGTCTGCAAGCCGTGTCGTCGAAGCAGGAAGCCCCTGCCTCGAGGAGCCAGCTTCCGCTGGCGAGTAGGCAGAGGTAGTTCACGTATCGGTACCTGTACTCGAGTCCCCTTCAGGAGTACGACCGAGCGTCTCGCGAATCGCTCGTCGTTTGACGAGGACGAACCCGAGCGCGATGAGGAGGAAGCCGACCAGCGTCGTGGCGTCGACGACCTCGCCGAGGTAGAGCCAGCCGGCGATTGCCGTGAAGATCGGGGCCACGTAGGAGACCATGTTGATTTCGACGGCACCGAGTCGCTCGAGGAGATCGAAGTACAGCAGGAAGCCAAGCGCGCTCGCGACGACGGCGAGGTAGCCGAGTGCGCCGAGTGCCTGCGGGTCGGTCCAGGTTGCCGGTTCGATCGGTTCTCGAAGGGCAAGGCTGATGAGGTGCATCAGGAGCGCGCCGCCGAGCATCGACCAGGCTTCCATCGTCTCGATCGGCAGCGCAGCGTCGATGCGGCGGGTGAGGACGCTGCCGAGTGCGAACGCGGCGGCCGCACAGAAGACCAGCACCTTGCCGATGACGTCTGGCGCGAACAGGTCGCCGGTGTCGGGCTGTGAGATGACTGCGACGCCGATAAGTCCGAGACCGACACCGACGACGCCGAGCGCCGAGAGCGCGTCGGATGGCATCAGCAGGCGGGCGAACCCGGTCGTCAGGACGGGTGAGAGACTCACCAGAATCGCGGCTGCGGCGGCGGTCGTGTGCTGCTGGCCGACGAACAGGAATGCGTGGTAGGCTGCGATTAAAAGCGTCGCGCCGACGGCGACGACGGCCCACTCTGCACGCCCGGTCGGGTACCAGTCGTCGACGGCGTAGGCCGCGTAGGCGAGCATCAGGATACCGGCGATATCGTAGCGCAAGGCGGCGAACAGTACCGGCGGGAAATGGTCGAGACCGGCGCTGATGGCGACGAATGCGGTACCCCAGGCGGCAGCGAGAGCGAGAAAGAGTCCGGTGTTTCTGGCGCGGCTCACAGCGATACTCGCCGGTCTGTGACACTATCTGTTACGATTCGATGAGAGTCACTGCGGTCTCAGCGTGGGTTGGAACAGACTCTTTTCGAGAACAAAATCGGAAAGATCGTCATCGCGAGTGCCGCCTCTCGAGCGACGTGGTGGCCGGTGGCCACACTGCGTACCAGCGAGGGCTATCGTCGGGCCACGTGCGGATCCATCACCGTCGCTACAGCGTCGCTCGCTTTCGCAGCTCGGGATGTTCTTCTGTCTGTCTGAACTGCTCGAGCAGCGGCTTGATGTCCTCGAAGCCGTCGTCGAGGACAACGTCACCGCTTCGGAGGTCGTAGTCGATAATCTCGTAATCAGCCAGTCGTGGCAGATGATTGTGGATCAACGAGATATACACCTGTTGGCGCGTCTCCTCGTCGATGGCGTCGTGGTCTCCCTGCTGGTCGCCCTCGAGTTCCCAGGCTGCAATTTGGTCGATGAGGGCGTCGATATTCGCTCGGCGACCGTCCGACAGTTGATACAGCAGATACCGACGCTCCGATTTTGACAGCAGTGAGCATGCCGCTTCCATCCGAGAGGCACTGGTTTGGTTCATATCTGTGCCAAGCTAGTGACGGTATTACACCTACTGCCAATACAGATTGGGTCCGCTCGTTCAATATTTCGAACCCGTTTCGGAATTTCGATGCTGGAGCCACTCTCGACCGGAAAATGGGACTCGTGTGTGAGGAAATACCATTATCCATCTCACGGCAACTGAACACTCTTCACTCCCTGAATATCGGTTGTGTGAGCGCTCAGCTCCAGGTGTCCGGATCGACTGCGTGTTCGCCAGCGCCTCCCTCACCGTAGAGATGGCAGGCAACCGGATGTGCACCCTCTCCGAGACCCGGATTCTCGCGCTCACAGACGCTCTCGTACTCCATCCGAAGGATCGACTCGGCTGCTTCCCAGTCGGCGTCTGCCAGTTCGGTGAAGGCCTCGTCGACGACCTCACGGTGTCGATCCGGCAACGGCTCGTCGAACAACCGCTCGTGGAGCAGATCAACGAACGCCGGGATGTCTTCGGACGGAATCGATCCGTCCTCGAACTCGATCTGCTCGCCACCGACCGTCTCGAGTGAGATGTCTCGGCTCTCGATCCGCTCTCGAGCGGTCATGATCTTGCGGAAGATCTCCTGTTCGATCTGCAGGTCCTCCGGTGGGATCACCATCGGACACCGCGTCCGGAACCGACAGCCACTCGGCGGATTACGCGGCGACGGCACGTCTCCCGCGAGCGTCTCCCGGTCGCGCTCTCGTTCCTCCGTCGTCGCTCGCGGGACGCTCTCGAGTAGCGCCTTCGTGTAGGGGTGTTTTGGGTCGTCGAACAGCTCCTCGACGGGGCCGATTTCGACGATCTCACCGAGGTACATCACCGCAACCCGGTCACAGATGTGGCGGATCACCGAGAGGTCGTGGCTGATGAGCAGGTAGGTGAGGTCGAACTCGTTTTGCAGGTCCTCGAGGAGGTTCAGGACCTGCGCCTGCACGGAGACGTCGAGCGCGCTCGTCGGTTCGTCGAGGACGAGGAACTCCGGCTCGAGTGCAAGCGCACGCGCGATGCCGATGCGCTGGCGCTGGCCACCGGAGAACTCGTGCGGGTAGCGGTCGAGCTGGTCGGTCGAGAGGCCGACGCGCTCGAGGAGGTCTCGAACGCGAGCACGGCGTTCTTCGGTGGTGCCGACATCGTGGATGTCGAGTGGCTGCTTGACGATGTCGCCGATCGTCATCCGCGGGTCGAGACTCGAGAAGGGATCCTGGAAGACGACCTGTGCGTTCTGTCGGAAGTCGGTGAGCGCCCCGTCGTCCATCTCGTAGACGTTCTCACCGCCGAACTCGACGCGGCCGTCGGTCGGCTCCTGGAGGCGCAACAGGGTTTCACCGGTGGTCGACTTCCCACAGCCGGATTCACCGACGAGACCGAGCGTTTCGCCCTCGTAGATGTCGAAACTCACGCCGTCGACGGCACGGACGGCGACTGGCTCGCCGCCCAGGAGTCGGTCGAGCAGCGAGTCGTTCTCCCAGAAGTACTTCTGGAGGTTCTGGACGCTGACCAGCGGTGCTTCGGCACCCGCGACGGCCGACGTGGTTGCGTGGGCGTCACTGTCGGCTACCGTTCCGGGCGTCGTGTCTGCCTCGGCCCCTGAGCCGGCAGCGTTCATTCCTGACTCCGTCCCGGCAGTCTCGGCTGCGTGTTCGTGTTGCTCATCAGAACTCATCGTGACTCACCTCCGGATTCCTCGACCGTCGTCTGTGGCTGTGTCCGCCCTTCCGGCGGCTCACCCGCAGACTGGTCGGGCGTTTCGTGTTTATCCCCTGCCGGCCGTTCGGTGTCATCGAAGTACCCTGCTGGAAGCGCGTCCTGCTCGTCGTAGGACCGCTCTGCGAGTACACACCGGACGGTGTGGTCGTCACTGCCGGCTGCAGCGTACTCGGGTGGATGCTCGAGACACTGATCCATCGCCTTCGGACACCGGTCGGCGAAGTGACACCGGTCACCCATTTCGTGATCGAGCAGGCTCGGCACGTTCCCGCCAATCGGCTGGAGTCGGCCGCCAGCACTCTCGAGGTCCGGGATCGAGCCGAGCAGCCCCTCCGTGTAGGGGTGGACGTGGTCGTCGAAGACGTCCTCGAGTGTCCCCCGTTCGACGATCTCGCCGGCGTACATCACACCGACGCGGTCGCACATCCGAGCGACGACGCCCAGATTGTGCGTGATCAGCAGGATCGTCATCCCCGTCTCCTCCTGTAACTCGTCGAGCAGGTCGAGGATCTGGGCCTGAATCGTCACGTCGAGTGCCGTCGTCGGCTCGTCGGCGACGAGTACGTCCGGCTCACCCGCAAGCGCCTGGGCGATCATCGCCCGCTGGAGCATCCCACCCGAGTACTCGTGTGGATACTCGTCGGCGCGCTCGACGGGGTCCGGAATGCCGACTAACTCGAGTAGCTCGATCGCTCGCTCCCGGCTTTCGTCGGTGACGAACCGCTGGGAGGGAAGCATCGTCGAGAGCAGGTAGTTGCTAAAGGAGTAGTCGGCCGTCTCTGTCTTGGCCTTCGTTGAACGCGGGTTCGCGCTGGCGCGTTGCTGGACTTCGACGGCTTCGGCGAGCTGTTCGCCGACCGTCAGACTGGGGTTGAAGCTACTCTCGGGGTCCTGGAAGATCATGCTGAAGGAGGTTCCCCGGAGTGCCGTTCGCTCCTGTTCGGTGATCGAGAGCAGATCGACGAAGTCGCCGTCGACGGCTTCTTCGTTGTCTTCGGCGATGTGGTCGGCAAGTTCGGCGTCGTTGAACCAGATTCGCCCGTCCGTGATTCGGCCGGGCGACTCGATGAGGTCCATAAGCGAGCGGGCGGTCACGCTCTTCCCGCTCCCACTCTCGCCGACGATGCCGAAGACCTCGCCGCGTTCGATGCGGAAATCAAGGTCGTCGACGGCGTTTACCTGTCCCTGTTCCGTAAAGAAGCGAGTCGAGAGTCCTTCGACGCGGATAATATCCTCAGTCATGTTAGACACCTCCCTCTCCCTCGATGTTCGGGTCGAGGGCGTCCCGGAGCCAGTCGCCGAGTAGGTTGATACTGACTACGGCGAGCACGATCGCGATGCCGGGGATCGTCGAGATCCACCAGGCAGTTCGGAGGTAGTCCTGGCCCTGGCTGATCTCGTACCCCCACGAGAGCGTCGTCCCGGAGAAGCCGAGATACGACAGCGAACTCTCGAGGAGGATGATCGCGGCGACCTGGATCGTCGCGAGCACGATGATCGGCGTGAGACTGTTCGGCAGGACGTGCTTGCGAAGCACGGTCCAGTTGCTCGCACCGAGGCTTCGTGCGGCTTTCACGTACTCTTCGTTGCGTATCGCGAGCGCTTCACCGCGAGCGACGCGGGCGAACCACACCCAGTTGACGAGTGCAACGACGAGTGTGACGGTCCCGGGAAGCACCGCGTATTCGGGCATCCCGTCGGCGAATCCGGCCATAACGATCGGGTCCGGTATGTGTTGGACACTTCTGCCGAACACGCCGATGAGGGCGATCGCGAGGACGAGCGACGGGAACGCGAGCATGATGTCGGCGACCCGCATCATGGAGTCGTCCGTCCGCCCGCCGAAGTAGCCCGCAACCAGCCCGAACGGCACGCCAAAGGCCGCCGCCAGGCCGGTTCCGATTAACCCGACTAACAGCGATGTCCGCGCACCGAACAGCATTCGCGAGTAGACGTCCTGTCCGAGGTTGTTCGTCCCGAGCACGTGCTCAGACGTTGAATCGACCGTGTGCGGGACGCGCTCACGGCCGTCGTCGCCGTCCTCCCAGGCGTGGGTCTGGTAGTCGAATCCGATCGGTGGGTAGGAACTGCCTTCCTCGTCGAAGTGACCGGTCTGGCCCGGATGGTGTGTTGCGAGTATCGGTGCGAAGGTCGCGACCAGAATAATGACGAGCGCGATCGCAAGTCCGAGCTTCGCCATCAGGCTCTGGTCGAACTCCCGCTTCAAACTCGATTTGAGACGATCTGAAATCATTCCTCGACCACCCGCGGGTTGAGGTAGGCGTACAGCGAGTCGACCACGATGTTGATCACGACGAACCCGATCCCGATGAAGATGAGCACGCCCTGAATAACCGGCCAGTCACCGGCATAGAGGGCGTTGATCAGCCTCGTTCCGAGTCCCGGCCAGTCGAAAACCCACTCGGTGATGACCGCGCCACCGATAAGCGTCCCGAGCTGGAGGCCGAGCACTGTGATGATCGGGATCATCGTATTCCGTAGGACGTGCTTGTATCTGATCAGCACGCTCGGAAGTCCCTTCGCTTCGGTCGCCGTCACGTACGGCTTCCCGAGTTCGTCGACCATACCACTGCGCGTGAGTCGCGTAATAAGGGCCGTAAAGTACGTTCCAAGCGTGAGTGCGGGCAGCGTCATGTGACGGAACCAGGTGATTAGGTCGTTGAAGTAGCCAGTCGTCACGAGCACGGTCACGGCTTCGACGAAGCCAACCGGCCGCTCGCTCACCGGGAACAGACCGAACTGCACCGACAGGACGAGAATCAACATGATCCCCAGCCAGAAGTTCGGCGTACTGATCCCAACCAGCGAGAACATCGTTGCGCCGTAATCCGACGGCTGGTGTCGCTTCGTTGCGCTAATCACGCCAAGTGGGATCGCGATGACGATCGCGACGATCGTTGCAGCGATCGCTAACTCGAGTGTCGCCGGCACTCGTTCGATAACCATGGTCGTTACGTCGCGGCGAGACTGGTACGAGAATCCGAGATCGCCGACCAGGATGCCTTGGAGGTACTCGAGGTACTGGATGAGCAGCGGCTGGTCGAGCCCCATATCCTCGCGAACCTGTTGACGGATTTCGGGGGACGTCGCCGGATCCACGATCAGGTCGACGGGGTCACCAGGTGCGATAGCCCGAAGCCCGAACGTGATCGTGACCACTCCCCAGACGACGAAGATACCCTGTAGTGTTCGTTTAATAAGGAATTTGGCAAGAGACATCGACTATGTATGCGTTCGAATTGTGCGAAGACGGATCGGCCGTTGGTGTTGATAGGTGTACTGTGCGTGTGTTGGCATTGGTCCGACGTGGGTGTCGGTTCGCCACTTCGTGTTGTTCTGATCACCGGTCATCGGTTCGCTACCCGAAGCCGCGGAACCTGCCTCCCCAGCAGGCACCGCGTGTTGCGGGCAGCGAGTAGTCAGTGACGGTCGACAGGTGATGAGTGGCGAGTGGTGTTCGTGTCCTGCCGCTCGCTTGTCTATCGTTGCATCTCGTCCAGGAAGATGCTCTCGTCGGCACGTGGCTCCCAGTCGACGTCAGAGCGGATGCCGTAGATACTCTCCTCGCGGTGCAGGAAGACCCACGGCGCTGCCTCGTAGAGCTCTGCGTTGATCTCCTGGAGGAGCTCTTCGCGCTCGTCTGGGTCGTCGGTGCTCTGGCTCTCGAGGATCATCTCCTCGATGTCGTCGTCCATGAAGTTGTACGACGCCTGCCCCTCGACGAACCATGGGGTAAGGCCGTAGTCGCCGTCGTACGTCGGGTTCCCCCAACCGATGAGGAAGAAGTCCGGCGATGTCGACGGATCGCCGTCGAGCGAGGACTCGGTGAGGCTCTCGAAGTCGGTAATCTGGAAATTACAGGAGACGTTGTCGAGTTCGTCGATCTGCTGGGCTGCCGTCTCTGCAACTTCGGTGTCGTTGAGGTACCGGCCTTCGGGCGACTCGAGCGTGATTTCAGCGCCCGCGTAGCCGCTCTCTTCGATGAGTGCCTCGGCCTCATCGGGGTCGTGTGGGTACGGATCGAGGTCGTCGTTGTAGCCGAAGATTCCCTCCGGAACGGGCTGCGTGCTCGGTTCACCGAAGCCGTCGAGCACGTTGTCGATGATGGAATCGACGTCGACCGCGTAGTTCATCGCCTGGCGGAACTCCTGACTGTCGAACGGTTCGTCGTCGTTCGGCATGACCAGGAAGATGTTCCGGAGGCTGACGACCGACCGAATATCGGCATCGTCGGCCTCGTCGATGCTCGCGGTGTCCGTCGGCGGAACGTTGACAATCAGGTCGCTCTCGCCCGTCTCGAGTTCGGAGACTCGCGTGCTCGCCTCGCTGGCTGCACGGTAGCGGACGCGGTCGATATCGGGGACATCGCCCCAGTAGTCGTCGAACGTCGTGTAAATGATGTCCTGATCCGGCGTGTACTCTTCGACCTGGTACGGCCCGGTACCGTTCAGTTCCTCGTTTGCGGGCTGATCCTGGTCTTCCATCCACTCCTCGCTGACGACAGTCGCGACGGTGGCGAGGTTGAACTCGACCAGCGACGCCACCGACTCGTGCTCGACGAGCACGGTCGTGTCGTCCTCGGCTTCAGCGCCGGTGACGCCGGGGTAGCGGTCGGCCTGTTCGCTGACAATCCCGACATCCTCGTCGACGGCACGGTTGATCGTATACGCGACGTCCGAGGCGGTCATCTCCTGTCCCTCGTGGAACACGACGTCGTCGCGAACCGTCAGTTCCATCGTGTTGTCGTCGGGGTGGTCCCACTCCGTGACGACTCGTGGCTCGAGTTCGCCGTCGGGTGTGATGTCCCAGAGCGGCTCGTACACCTGGTCCAGGACGTTGTACGTCGGCGAGTCGTTGTGGTCGTTCGGGTCGACCGTCGTCGCGAACTCACCCTGCGTGACGACGAACTCGTCGTCGCCATCGCCGTTCGAGTCGTCGATACAGCCTGCAATTGCTGCAAGACCAGCAATACTCGTCGCTGCACCGGTACGCTGTAGTAGCGTCCGGCGGTCGAGTGAATAATTGGCACCCTGCATACGTTGACTCATAGAAGGGCTGTTATTTATATATACTGGTACGACATCACATATCTCGTGTGGAAGGAACCCATTTCTCTAGGTATTACGGACAAACACACACTTTCGCGTAACATTCTGGAAGGGGGCACTGTCACGGATTCACCACCTGAGGCGTGCCACAAGTTTAAGTGCAACACAGGACGTACCACGAGTATGGCCGCTCACGGCCGGTCCGCACTGCGGGACCTGTTCGACGAGTCGCCGACGCCCCACATCGCCCACCCCCCGCGGACCCATCACCGAGACTTCTACGTCGCTACCGATGGGTCCTTCCGCCAGTCGGGTGGCGGGCTCGGCGCCGTCATTGAAACGCGCGACGGCACCCGCGTCGCCAGAGTTGCGACCGCGGATACGCCGCCGGACAACAACGTCGCCGAGTATCGGGCACTTCACCTCGGTCTCGACGTACTCGCTGCACGCGCACCGCGGGACGCCTCCGTCGGTGTCCTCATCGATCACGACGCGCTGGCGAGCAACGTCAACAACACGATCCTGGCGACGAGCCACCCAGATGGGAAGCCACCTCAGCCGGTCTCGATTCCAGCCGCAACACGGTATCACTGGCGCGGCATCCAGGCACGGCTCACCGGCTTTGGTGAGGTCCGGGCGGCCCGAATCGATAGCGACCAGAACCCGGCCCATCCGCTCGCGAACGCGCCCGGGCAGTACCAGCACGTCAACCGCGAACCCGACCGCTGTGTGCTCCCGGAGCCGCCGCGGTCGGAGCCGTCCCCTGCCGAGTTCCCACCACCGTCCCGCGCGAACAGAAACAGCGGTGGCGGCGGCAGTCAGGCCTCTGACTGACGATATCGTTGCCACCACCACCGAGTTTCGCGCAGGCCGAGCACACCCCTTCAGGCCGAGCGCAGCCGAACCGCCATCGTTATTTCGCCGCTCCAGAGAGTCGTCTCCGATGAGCCTTCGCGTCGCCGTCGCCGCCCCGTTCGTCCAGAACGGCACGAACCGACTCGAGGAGAACGAGTTCGTCGTCGCGCTCTCGCTCGACCGTGACTGGTTCTCGCCCGATCAGTCAAAACGCCTGATCGACGTGGCGACGCAGGACGGGCTCCTCGAACCCGATGGCAACGAACTCGTGGCCGGGTTCGACCCCACCGAGGTGACGATTCCAGAAGAGTTCGTTCCGGACGAAGATATTCTCACGGAGCGCTCCGCGTTCGAACGCGTCCTCGACACGCTCGTCGCCGAAGGCATGGCCAAACACGAGGCCGTCGGGGCGATCAACACACTCCAGGGCGAACTCGGCGTCACGATCGAGACGGCAGCAGTGATCTACGCCCGTCGCGAGGGAATCGACGTCGACGATCTTGTTCCGGTTGCGCGTTCGGCGCTCGTCCCTGACGCAGACAGCTAGGTGTCGGCTACCCA
Source organism: Natrialba hulunbeirensis JCM 10989 (assembly GCF_000337575.1). Lineage (GTDB taxonomy): Archaea > Halobacteriota > Halobacteria > Halobacteriales > Natrialbaceae > Natrialba > Natrialba hulunbeirensis. The sequence goes on from NZ_AOIM01000007.1 coordinate 55,829, forward strand.
AAAGTCAGCACCCGGAAGCCAGTGGTCAGTATCCTGTGGCCAGTACCCAGCAACCGGAAGCCAGAAGCCAAAGAGCGTTAACCTCCACACCCAGAACAGCTACCAGAGACTCACTCATGGTCGAGGACCGGATCACCGACGGCACCCGAATCGCACAACTGCTCTCCTCCGAACTCGACGGTCGCGAAGACGGCGGACTCGAGTACCTCGCCGTCACGAACGCGGACAGGGATGTCGAGCCGACGGCGGATGGGACGCGTGCGTACGATGTGACGATGACTAGAGCTGTGGATACTGCTGCAGGCGAGAGCGGTGATGACGACACCACACTACTCGCCCAGGTGTTCGTCCAGCCGGATCGCGCCCGACTCGAGTTCACCGCTGGACAGGACGGTGCGGCTGAGGCGGCCGCCGAGGCCGACCTTCGCGTTCGGCCGAAGGCGACCCAGCCGCCGCGAACGCTGGTGTTCGTCGAGAGCGGTGCAGAGGTCAAGCGAGCGACGGATGTCGTGCAGGCAGTTCTCAGCGCCGTCCAGACGGCAGACTAGCTGGACAGTGTGCCGGTGATGGCTGCGGTCCGGCGGTCGTGATAGAGACGGAGGGGGTCAACCGGACGGACGAGGTCGTATTGGGAATGCTCGCCTGGAGCAACCGGTAGTATCAAGTATTCTGAACAGTTGGGCGCAGATCACTGTCTGGCGTTTCCAACCCAAAATCGACAACTACGGTATCGCCTTTCGACATTATTACTTTCCTACGCTCGTATCGTTCGAACAGAATGGCTACTGAGGTTGCGCTTACCGTCGATCTCGCTATTATTCTTTTCAGTGCGACACTCGCCGGATTCGTCGCCAAACAGACGGGCCAACCGACGATCATCGCCTACATTCTCGCTGGGGTCGTAATCGGCCCAGCGGCGCTCGGAATCGTCGAGGTCAGCGAACTGACTGAACTGCTCTCCGAGCTCGGACTCGCGTTCTTGCTGTTCTTGCTCGGGATCAAGATGCGACTCGAGGAAATCCGTCACGTCCTCTCGTCGATCGTCAAAATCTCGATCCCGCAGATGATCGCGGTCTTCCTCGTGGGCGCAGGCATCGCGTTCGCGCTCAACTTCGGCCTCGTCGAGTCGGTGTTGATCGGTCTGGCGGTGATGTACAGTTCGACCGCGGTCGTCATCAAGATGCTCACGGACAAGGACGAGGCGACCTCGCTCCACGGGAAGCTCGACGTCGGTGTCTTGCTCGTGCAGGACGTCGTCGTCGTCATTATTCTGGCCGTCCTCGCGGCTGGACAGCCGGACAGCCTCGCCGAGGTTGCGACGACCCTCGCCGTCGTGCTCGTCCTCGTTGCGCTCGTGACGATTGCGGCGCTCGTCTCCTCGCGAACGGTCTTACCGGTCGTCTTCCGCCGGATTGCCGACAACGAGGAGATTTTCTTCCTCGTCGCCATTGCGTGGGCGTTCCTGTTCGTGTTCGTCTCCGACAACATCAACCTCTTTCTCGAGCCCCTGTTCGGGATCACAGCGTACCTCTCGATCGAGATGGGGGCGTTCATGGCCGGCGTGGCCATCGCACAGCTTCCGTACAGCAAGGAGTTACAGGACCGGGTCAACCCGCTGACGGACCTGTTCGTCATGGTCTTCTTCGTCTCGGTCGCGATCGACCTCGAGGCGGCACAGCTCTTTGAGTACGCTCCGGAGGCAGCCATCGCCGCGCTGGTGTTGATGCCCGTGAAGTTCCTCATCTTCTTCTCGCTACTCGACTGGCAGGGCTTTGGCTCCGAGACGACGTTCCTCGGCAGCATTAACATGATCCAGGTCAGCGAGTTCGGGATCATTGTCGCCGCCGTCGCTGTCGAGGGTGGCTTCATCGAGCCCGAAATCCTCGGCTTCATGACGCTGCTGGCGATCTTCACGATGGCCGTTTCCGTGTACCTCATCGAGTTCAGCCACCAGCTATTCGAACGCTTCGAGCCGACGATCACGCGGTTTACGAGCGAAGGCGACTTCGAGGGCGGCAAACAGGAGTATCGCGATCATGCGGTCGTCGTCGGCTACGACGAGGTGACCCAAAACGCGCTCCCATTGCTCGCGGCCCACTACGATGACGTCGTCGTCATCGACCGAACGGTCGAACACATCGAGACGCTCGAGGCAGAAGGATACGACGCCGTCTACGGCGACTTCCGCAACGCGACGATTCGGAAGGATGTCGCCGTCTCGAAGGCCGACTTCGTTCTCTCGTCGTCGGTCGATCCGGCGGTAAACTCGGTGCTACTCGAGTCGGTCGACGAGGAGGCGACTGTCCTCGTCGAAGCCGAGCGACTCGAAGACGCGCGTCTGCTCTACGAAAGCGGTGTTCACTGTGTGCTCATGACCCCATATCTCGCGGCCGACAGACTTGGAGAGTATCTGGAGACGTACCTCAAGGAGGGCAGTGACGACGAACTCGAGGCGGCACTCGAGTCGGATATCGAGTTGCTAGATAGCACTGGGTCGTTCCCGGGGCCTGGTGGTGGCACTGGGACTGGGACTGGTACTGGTGCTGGACTTGGTGCTGGTCCTGGAACTGACGATAGCAATGGCAGTGGCAGTGGAAGTGGCAGTGGCAATGGAGGTGGTCTCGATGAGTGACCTGCTCACCGCCGTCTCGATTATGTTCATCGTCACCGGGCCGTTCTTGCTCGTGGCCAATCGGTACGATCTGCCGACGGTGCCGTTTTTCATCCTCGCGGGCATCGCCGCCGGCTTCGGGCTGGATGCGTTCGGTATCGCTGACGAGCTCACTCTCGAAATCGCCCAGTACGGTATCGCGTTGCTCGTCTTTTCCTTCGGTGTCGGTATCGATATCTCCGCTGTCCGCTCGGTGATCTGGGACAGTGAACTCGCCGCGCTTGCCCAGATCTTCGTCGTCGGTTCAGTCGGGTACGCACTGAGCGTTGCACTCGGTGTTACGCCCAGTGAGGGGATCTACGTCGGCATTGCGGCGGCGCTCTCGTCGACGATCGTCGGACGTGGGCTGGTACAAACGGACATTCAGTCACGCCTCGTCCGCGGTCGGCTTTCGAACTCGATCCAGTTCGTTCAGGATCTGTTCGCAATCCTGCTCGTGTTGATCCTCGGAACCGGACTCGGCACAGGAACGGTCGGGGCTGGTCCGGTCGCGATGGCCGTCGGATACGGTCTCGCGCTGATCGCAGCCGCCTTCCTCGTCAACCGGTATCTGTTCGACGCCATCGGCCGACTCGCCGGCGACTCGGACGAACTCATGATTCTCGGCGTCGTCTCGCTGCTCGCGGCGTTCGTCGGCGCAGCCCAGTCTGCCGACATCTCGATCATCGTCGGTGCGTTCGCCGCCGGTCTCGCGATCCGACACGATCCAATCGAGTATCTCGGCCTGTTCAACGGACTCGAGTCGGTCCGTGATTTCTTCGTCGCGATCTTCTTCGTGACGGTCGGTGCGCTCATCACGTTCCCGTTCGTCGAAGCCGCCTGGGACGAATCCGTCGGCAAACTCCTCGTCGCGGGTGGGATCGTCGTGCTGACGGCGGTCGTGAAGCCGGCGATCACGACGGCAGTCTTGCTCTTCAGAGGCTACGAGCGACGAACGGCGACGCTTACCGCCCTCAGCATCGATCAGGTCAGCGAGTTCGCGCTGATCATCGCAATACAGGCGCTGTTGCTGGGGCAAATCTCTGAGACGCTGTTCGACGCGATCATCCTCGCCGCTGCGGTGACGATGGTCACCTCGAGTCTGAGCCAACGCTACGACGAACAGCTCTACCGCGCGCTCGTGAACCGTGGGCTGCTCCCGAGTGCACACGGCAAAATTGACGCGTGGAGCGACGTCCCGGATAATCTCTCCGATCACGTCATCATCGTCGGCTACGGTCGCCAGGGGAAGCGACTGGCCCAGACCTGTGACGACCTCGACCAGCCGTACGTCGTCGTGGAGAACGATCCGGCACGCCGGGAGACGGTCGCGGCGGAGTCTGACGCCGTGGTCGTCGGCGATGCAATGGAGAGCTACACCTGGGAGAAAGCGAACGTCGAGGACGCCCGGATCGTCCTCTCGACGGTCGCGTCAAAGCCCGTCTCCAGACGGCTGCTCTCCTACAATTTCGACGCCGACATCGTGTTGCGAGCGACCGACCAGTCGGAGGCGCGGACCCTGCTTGAGTCCGGTGCCCTCTACGTCAGCGTCTCGGAACTGCTCGCTGGCCAGCAACTCGCCGAGCACATCGAGGCGCTCCTCGAGGGCGACCTGACCGCTGCGGACCTTCGCGAAGAACGGCAGGCGGATTTGGCGTTGCGTGCAGACGTGATTCAGCACCACCTCCAGTAACAGTAACGGGACTGTATCGATAGCGACATCCCTTCTATCGAAACCACAGCAAGGTTCGGATGTCGGACCTGCCGCCGGATTCGGATTCTGTCTTCGTCTGTTCAGATGCGTTCGTTGCGACTCGCGAATCCGTAGCGCTCGAGTGTCTCGAACATCTCGAGGTGCTGTTGTCTAACTGTATCGGAGTCAATATCGTCGGCTTCGATGGCGTCGACAATCTCGTCCAGTTGATCGCCGGCGAGCACGTTGGGGACGCTCACGTAGGTCGCGCCGTCGAGCAATTCACGCGCCGCAACAGAGGTGCCGGCGCGGAGGATTACGTCGGCATCGGTGTCGATATCGAGGACCGCCTCGGAGACGAGACTGTGATCGACAGTCGAGACCACGAGCGAGGCGTCTTCGATGGCCGCCTTCTCCCAGGGATAGACAGATAGCGCGTCCCCGAAGACGTAGTTGCGACACTCCGTTTGAATATCGTCCCAGAGGACGGGGTCGTTCTCGATGACGACGTAGTCGATGTCGCGTCGCTCGCAGGTTTCGACGAGTCGCCGTCCCTGTCGCCCGTACCCGACGACGACGATGTGGTCGGTCAGCCCCTCGGAGACATCGCTTCGGTCGTCGATCTTTCTGGTCTGGCGGCCCGCGACGACTCGTTCGACGATCGACCGATAGACCGGTTCCTCGTATCGTCTGGCGACCGACGTCAGGATCATCGTCGCCGCCGCAGCGAGGATGATTCCCTCGAACAGCGTCTCAGAGATGGCCCCGAGTAACAGCGCCTCGATCGCGATGACGAGCGAGAGCTCGCTCACCTGATTGAGACTCGAACTCGAGAGGAACGCGGTTCGGACGTCGTACCCCTCGAAGACGAACGCGAGCGTCATCACGAGCGGGTTGACGAAGAGGACGAGCGCGGTGAGCGTGGCCCCGATGACGAACACGTCGAAGCTCGGAATCGTGACGAGCGAGCCGAGCGTGACGAAGAAGATGGCGACGAAGAAGTCACGGATGGAGGCGATACCGTTGCGGACACCGAGCGAGGAGACGTCGTCGCTGCGGATCGCGATGCCGGCGGCGAACGCGCCAACGACGATCGAGAGACCCGCGAGTTCGGCACCGGCGATGAAGGCGATGAGAATGGAGATGCTCCCCATCATGACGAGTTCGTCGGAGTCGCCGGCGAGGTGCACGAGCAGCGGGAAGCCGTGGCGATAGACGAGCATCGAGGCGAGCAACAGGAGGACGGCGAAGCCGATCTGGGAGGTGACGAGCGTCGTCGTGTACTGGTCCGCAGAGAGGACGACGATCAGGCCGATCGCGAGCAGGTCGTCGAAGAAGTGCACCGAGGAGGCGAGCCGACCGTGGACGAGGTTGTTCCGGATCTCCTGTTCGAGCACCTCGGTGCCGACGATCGTCGAACTGAGCGTCGCCGCGATCGCGAAGTAGACGGCGTTCTCGGTGCCGAAGCCGAACAGCGTGGCGACGACGAACGCGATCGGCCCCACGACGATCAGTTGCGTGCCAGCAGCCGTTTCTGCGTCCCGAAGCACCGCCTGCACCGAGCTGAAATCGAACCGGTACCCGAACGTGAACACGAGGAACGCGATTCCCCACTGTGCGAGTTCGATCAACTGGTCCTGAGCGACGAGTTCGCCGGCCCCGATGACGAACCCCGCGAGCAGGTAGAACGGTACCGGCGACAGCGATAGCTGATTCGCAATCAGCAAGAACAAGCCGGCCGCGATGAACACGATCGCGAGCGAGGTGATCAGATCAGTCATCGTCATCACCTCCCTGCTGGCGAGACGGGTCCGACGGTGCAGACTGTGCCCCGTCTCCGCGTTCGATACGGATGATGTCGTCCGCGATTGACCGCTCGAACGCCTCCCGGTCAGTGACGTACTGTTCGATGTACTCGCTCAGCCGTTCTGCAGTCAGGTACGTACTCATGATGACGTAGGCTGCACCCCGGTCGTAGAGTTCGCGCGCGTCGTCGATTCGCTCCGCCTCGACGAAGACCGTCGCGTCGTCCGGGGCCTCCTCGAGTAGCGCCTTGTTCACCTCGGGCTGGACGGTCGAACTCAAAACGAAGGCAGCGTCCTTGAGGTTCGCCTCCTTGCGGATCTCGCCGTGGCGGAAGTCGCCGTAAATGGAGTCGTACTGGCCCTCCGCTTCCAGCGCTTCGATGTGATCCGTTTGCCGGTCGATGATGACGACATCGCCGTACTCGTCTTCGAGTCTCGGCAGCACGCGTTCAGTGATTTCGTCGTAGCCGATCGCGATGACGTGATCCGAGTGGGACTCGAGTTCGACGTCGTCCTTGTCTTCGGACTCGAACCGTTCGAACCAGGGCTGGACGCTGTCGTAGATGGTGTGGTTGTAGCTGATGATGTACGTCGAGAGGCTCATCGTTAGCAGCGCCATCAGGCTGAGGTAGCCGAGTACGTCGGTTTCGATGAAGTCCTGCGTGACTGCGAGCGCGCCGACAACCAGCGAGAACTCGCTGACCTGGACCATGTTGATCGAGCCGAGGAACGACGTTTCGACGCTGAAGCCCTCGCGGTCGATCAGGTAGAACATGATCCAGAAGTTGCCGACCATCAGGATTGCGGAGGCGACGATCGCTTCGAGCCAGTAGGCGGTCAGATCGTCCGCCGCGAGCTGCAGGCCAATACTCGCGAAGAAGACGAGGATGAAGAAGTCCGTGATCGGCGTGATCCGGTCCTCGAGTTCCTTGCTGTAGGGAAGCTGTGCGATGCTGATGCCGGCGAGGAACGCGCCGACTTCGAGCGAGAGGTCGAAGTATTCGGAAATCGCGATGAAGAGGAACGCCCATGCGATGGCGACGATGAGGAAGACGTCCTTGTTGTCCGCGATGCGCCGGAACAGTCGCGGGAGGAGATAGCGCGAGGAGGCAATGGAGAAAACACCGATAAAGGTCATCATGACGGCGATGACGCCGAGCGTCGTTGTGATTTCACTCGCACTACCGAGTTCGTCTGCGCCGAGCAGTGCGAGCACGACGACGAGATAGATGTCCTGGACGATGAGGACGCCAACGTCGATTTTGCCCGGGAGCGAGGTGATCTCGTCCTTGTCGGTGAGAATCTTGACGATGATCGGCGTCGCGCCGAAGACGGTCGCCAGCGCGATGATGACGATTTCGGTCGGATCGAACCCGAGCGCCCAGGCGACGCCGAGTGCGAGTGCCGTCTGGAGGATCGTTTGCCAGACGGCGATGTTGACGATCGGGCGTAAGATCTCCCGAATGTCGTCGAAGCGCATCTTCATCCCGAGCAAGAACAGTAGAAAGCCAAGCCCGAGTTCGGCCATGAGTTCGACGAGTCCCTCCTCGGTGACGATGTCGAACATCACGGGGCCGAGAATGAGCCCGGTTAGAATGTACGCGATGATCGTCGGCTGCCCAAACTGTCGGGCGATGACACCGATCGTCGTCGCCGTCACTACAATAATCGCAAAGTCGGCAGCGAGGGCGATTTCACTCATCAAAAATCCAGCTCGGATGGGCTTTCGTGTATCCGACCTTTATGCGTTGTTGTCCGTTGTCACTGGCCCTTCCGCCATTCTTGGCAAATTTTGCAGGATGGCCGTGTCCTCCCACTCCGACAGTGTCCCACTTGTCCCCTACTCCGATCCCATCTCGGCTCGCTCTCGATCATGGCCTCGCTCAACGAACTCCTCACGCGAAATCTCCCCTTCGAGAAACGCCACGAGATCGTCGCCGACCCGTTCGGCCGCGAGCACGTCCGGATAGATCACGCCGCTCGCCCCGCGCTCGCTACACTCGGCCGCCTGTTCAGTCGTGTCGACGCGGACGATGCGCGGCACGTCCGTCTCGAGTCCGGCCACCGCTTTGGCCCGTGCCTGCCGCGGTGTGAGCGCAACGACGAGCGCAGCCTCCTCGAGCCGAGCCTGTTTCCAGACCTGCTCGTTCAACACGTCGCCGTAGACGTAGTTCTCGCAGGCCTCCCGGATTTCGTCGTACAGCGCCGGATTGTCCTCGATGACGAGCAGCGGTCGCTCTCGTTCGTGGGCCGTACTCGAGTCCACCAGTTCGCGCCCGCCGTGTTCGAAGTCGACGACGATGATGTGATCCGAGAGGTCGTCGGCGACCGACGTTCGGTTCCCGACCGATTCGCCGAGCGCGCTGACGACGCCGCGCTCGCGGAGCCAGCGGTTGATCGACTCGGCGTGGCGGCCGGTGTACGTCGCCAGAAGCATCGTAATCGCGGCGGTGAGGACGATCGCCTCGAAGACGGGGGCGGCGATCTGCTCCGCCGCCAGCGCCTCGATCGCGATGAAGAGGCTGAAGATACTCACCTGGTCGAGCGTGAGGCCGGTCAGCACGGCCGTGCGACCGTCGAAGCCGGCCCGCAGGAGCAACGCAGCGGCGAGCAGCGGGTTGAGGATGACGATGGCGACCAGGAGGACGAGCGTGTAGCCGATCGACTCGAGTCCCGGGAGCGTCAGCAACGCGCCGAGTGTGACGAAGAAGATCGGTGAGAAGAAGTCCTCGAGGTCGTCGACGGTGTCTACGAGTTCGAGTGAGTGTGGGTAGTCGTCAGCAACAGCGATGCCGGCAGCAAACGCGCCGACGACGATCGAGAGGGTTGCCGCCTCGGCGAGGGCGATGAAGCCGACGACGAACGCGATGCCGACGAGCATCATCACTTCCGAGTCGCCCCGAAGGCGGGCCGTCAGCCGGTGGAAGACAGCGTACCGGATGATGAGCGCGAGCGCGAGAATGCCGCCAGCGGCGGCGAACTGTTCGACGGCTGGCGTCGCCGCGTAGACGAACGCGCTCAGCGAGAGCACGATGAGCACGCCAAGTACGTCCTCGGTGAAGTGGATCGACTCGGCGAGTCTGGCGTACGTCGGCCGGGTGTCGGCTGCGCTGTCGAGATAACTGGTCGCGACGAGCGACGAACTCAGTGCGGCGGCGACGCCGAGGTAAACGGCGTTGGTCGCGTCGAGGCCGAACACGAGTCCCGCACCGACGGCCAGACCGCCGACGACCGCGACCTGAAGGATGCTGACGGCGACGCTGATTCTCCCCGTCGAGCGGACGGCACCGAGATCGACGTGGATTCCGAACAGGAACACGAGGAAGGCGACGCCCCACTGGGCGAGGTCGAGCAACTGCGACTCGTCGATGACGACGCCGACGAGGACGCCGGCGAACAGGTAGAACGGAATCACCGGCAACGATCGCTGTGCGGCGACGACAAGGAGCACGGCCGCGATGCCGAAGATGAGCGTCAGCGCGAACAGAACGTCATACATCGGTCTCACCCCCGTTTTCGTCGTTTCGTCGATCCCGTTCGTCGTCGCGGTGGTGGGTTCGACCCCGGCTGCCGTCGCGACTGGTCGACGCCGGATCGACTGACTCGTTCGCCCGCAGCGTCTCGCTTCGCGCTCGCTCCGACAGTTCTGCCAGCCGCTGGTCGAACGCCTCGCGGTCGTCGAACGTTGCGAGCAACTCGGCGAGTTCAGTGCCGACGAGCCCAGCGGTCTCGACGACATAGTCTGCGCCGTGGTCGCGAAGCCGCTGGGCCGACGCTTCGGTGGTCGTTCGTACGATCGAGATCGTCTCGGGCGTCTCCTCGACCAGCCGCCGGTTGACGTCGTCCCGCGTGGCGACGCTCACGAGCACGTCCGCCTCGGCGACGTTCGCCTCCTGTCTGATCTCGCCGTGTCTGGCGTTCCCGAAGATGAACTCGTGGTCGCCTTCGGCAAGTTCCTCGACGTACTCCGCACCGTCCTCGACGATGACCACGTCCTCGACGGCGTCCTCGAGTAGCGTCGCGATCTCTGCGGTAAACCGATTGTAACCGACGATGACGGCGTGGTCCTCGTACTCCACGGGATCGGCTTCGATGGTATCCTCGCGCTCGAACCGCGAGAGGTATGGCTCGATTCGCGCGAAGATCTCCCGGTTGTACCGCACGTAGTACGTCGAAATCGGCATCGTCACCAGCGCCATCAGGCTGAGGAAGCCGAGAATCCCTTCCTCGACGAATCCCTCGTTGACCGCGAGCGCTCCGAGGACGACGGAGAACTCGCTCACCTGCAACATCGAGATGGTGCCGAGGAACGACGTTTCGATGTCGAAGCGCTGGCTGTAGAACAGCCCGAAGACGATGCCGAAGTTGATCACGAGCAAGGCCGCACAGGCGAGTAGTGCCTCCTGCCAGTAGGCGAGCAACTGGCCGCGCTCCATCTGCAACGCGATGCTCGCGAAGAAGACCGCGATGAAGAAGTTCGTCGCCGGCCGCATCCGCTCTTTGAGCTCCGTGCTGTAGGGCAGCTGTGCCAGCGAGAGGCCCGCGATGAACGCGCCCAGTTCGACCGATAACTCGAGTGCCTCCGCGGCGAAGATGAAGACGAACGCCCAGGCGATGCCGACGGTGAACAGCGTGCTCTTGTTCGCCGCGCTCGCCCGCAGCAGGGACGGGAGGACGTACTTGCTGGCGGCGTAGGCGACGAGGCCAATGGCGATCATCAGGATGAGCACCCGGCCGATGCTCGTGGCAATCTCGGCGGTGTCGTCGACGGTGCCGACGGTGAGGATGGCGAGCGCCAGCACGAGGTAGATGTCCTGAAAAATGAGGATGCCGACGTCTGCCTTCCCGTACAGCGTCTTGAGGTCGCCCTTGTCGCCGAGCACCTTGACGATGATCGGCGTCGCGCCGAACGTGGTGGCGAGTGCGAGCATCAGCGATTGAAAGAGTGTGAACCCGAGGGCGAGTGCGACTGCAGTCGAGGCGATCGCCTGCAACACTGCTTGCCCGACGGCAATCACGCCGACGGGGCGCATGATCTCCTTGATGTCGTCGAATCGCATCTCGATCCCGAGCAAGAACAGCAGGAAGCCAAGCCCGAGTTCGGAGAGGATCTCGATGAGTTGGTCCTCGCCGACGATGCCGAGTCCGATCGGCCCGACGACGACGCCAGTCAGGATGTACGCGACGATCGTCGGCTGGCCAGTTAGCCTGGCTGCGTAGCTGAGAACGGCGGCAGCGACGATGAGCAACGCGAAGTCCGTTGCGAGTGCGATTCCACCGAGCGACATGATCGAGAGCTAGCAGTAGCTGACGAGTGCGATCGGAGGACGCCGACTCCCACGACGGTTACGACGGCCGAGCACCTGAAACAGCCTCTGTCGCTCCCAGCTACCTCGTCCCATCGGAAAAGCGTTCGCGCTGCACGCATGCGCCGATACACCCGGTTTGTCAGTCAGCCTGTGGCTACTCGAGTAACCCCTCGACCAGCAACTCCGCCGAGGAGAGGTTGGTCGCGAGGGCAACGTCGTGGACGTCGCAGATTCGCAGCAGTGCCGAGATGTCGGGTTCGTGTGGCTGGGCGCGAAGCGGATCACGGAGGAAGACGATGCCGTCGAGTTCGCCTGCGGCGACTTCGGCACCGATCATCAGGTCGCCGCCGTAGGGGCCGGACTCCTTGCGTTCGACTTCGAGGTCGGTCTCCTCCTGGAGTCGTTTGCCGGTCGTCCCGGTCGCGACGAGGTCGCAGTCAGTGAGCGTTGACTCGTAGCGGGTGGCGAACTCGATCAGTGTGGGTTTCTTCTCGTCGTGAGCGATCAGTGCGATGCGGCCCATGCGGGGTAGTCGACCGCTTGACGGGTAAGTCGACCACTCGCATGTGAGCGGTCCGGGTAGCTGTGATTGATCTGGGTAGGTGTGACTGATGTGACTGATTCGGGTAGCTGTGACTGGCTCGACGTAATGTGATAGACCCGCGTGCGTCGAACGCGGGAACGGCAACGACGGAGGCGAACGTTTTTCCGCACGGACTGTCCGGCTTTCGCTATGCCTGGTCCATCACCATCGTCATCGTCACCATCGACCCCAGCCGATGCGCCGTCCTCCCAGCCCGAAACCCACCACGTCGGCATCACCGTTGATGACCTCGACACCGTCCTCCCGTTCTACCGCGACGTGCTCGGCCTCTCGGTCGTCGACGAGTTCAGCGTCGCCGGCGACGAACTCGCCGCTGCCATCGACGTCGCGGACGCGAGCGGCACGTTCGTCCACCTCGAAGGCGAACACGGCCACGGCTCCCGCATCGAACTCGTCTCGTTCGATCCCGCCGCTCGCGACGCACCAGCCGCGGGGCTCAACCAGCCCGGCGCGACACACATCGGCCTCCAGGTCGACGACCTCGACTCGTTCTACGCGACCCTCGACGACGAGGTCACGACACTGAGCGAGCCCCGGACGACCGAAAGCGGGACGACGATTCTGTTCCTGCGCGATCCGGAGGGGAATCTCGTCGAGGTACTCGAGTCCTGAGCAGCGACGACCGTGGCCGGTAGCCGCCTCTCGATCACCAAAGGCAGCGACAGCC
>NZ_AOIM01000008.1 GCF_000337575.1 Natrialba hulunbeirensis JCM 10989
ACGGCGTCTCGGCGGAGTCAGTGCCGCCGAGCAGTGACCTGATTCCGAAACTGGTTCCGCTATCAGTGTCGGACTGTGCCGTCCCGCCAGCCCGCGTCGTGAGTTGTGTGCCGGTACTGGGGCCCGTCCCACGCCGAAGTGTCGACTGTACGTGGTCACGAACGCGACCGAACTGCAACAACGGCTTCATCTTCCGGCGAATGTCCATACATGGTGTATGTAGAATGACTCCGAAGTAGATGCCGTCTAAAATATTTGGTGGCCGTCCGTGTGACCCGTCCACTCACTGCATATCGATTGCACACCGCCTTGTCGTTCTCGTTCACCGTGTTGGGGCCGGATAGGAAGCTTTTCCACCTCCGCGGAGCCACTCGCGTGCATGAACTTCTTCGACCGCCTGCACGACCGCATCCGAACGGTCGACAGCGTCGTCAGCGTCGGCCTCGATCCAGACCCGTCTCGCATTCCCGACCACCTCGCCGACTACGATCTCCCGCGATGGGCGTTCAATCGCCGCATCATCGACGCAACCCACGAACACACTGCAATCTACAAACCGAACGCCGCCTTCTACGAGGACCCCGACGGCTGGGCCGCGCTCGAGGAGACCATCGCCTACGCCCACGGCAAGAACGTCCCCGTCCTGCTCGACGCCAAGCGCGCGGATATCGGGAACACGACCCGCCAGTACGCCCAGGTTCTCGAGAAAGTCGACGCGATTACGGTCAACCCCTACATGGGCAGGGACTCGCTTCAGCCGTTCCTCGCGGACGAGGAGTCGGGCGTCTTCATCCTCTGTCGCACGTCGAACCCCGGCGGCGCGGACATCCAGGACCTCGAACTCGAGTCCGGCGAACCGGTCTACGAGCGGGTCGCTGCACTCGCGGATCTCTGGAACGAGAACGACAACGTCGGCCTCGTCGTCGGTGCGACGAAACCCGAGGAACTCGAAGAACTCCGCGAACAGGTTCCCGACCTGCCGTTCCTCGTCCCTGGTGTGGGCGCACAGGGCGGCGACGCCGAGGCAGCCGTCGAGTTCGGACTGGCGAACGGCGTCGGGCTGGTGAACTCCTCGCGTGGGATCATTTTTGCGGGTGAAAATAGCGAGGCGCAAAGCGCCTCGAACAGTCGAGCGGCGGAGCCGCGAGACGACGATGGCGAGGAGTTCGCCACAGCGAGCGGCCAGGCGGCGAAGCGACTCAAGAAGCGGCTTAATCAGTATCGGGACTGAGCCGACGACCCATTCAGTACAGCGGTCTTTCTCCACCTCACCGCTCCGACCCAACTGTAGCGCTCACTCGTTCTGAGTCGTACTCGAGTCCGGGTTTGAGTCTGAGCCCGAGTTCGAATCCACACCCCCACAGCCCGACTCGACGACTCGACCGATCACACGCCCCTCGCGTACTCGATCCGTAATCTCGACCACAACGTCGACCTCGACCGGAACAGTGTCCGCCTCCGACTCCGCATGCGATTTCTCAGCACTGAACACCTCACGCTCGACGACGATCGGAAGCGGACTGGACTCGAGTGGATGTGCTGCGACGAGGTCCCCGTCGCGCTCCTCGAGTTCAACGTGGAATCGTTCGCCGACACCGACGGCGGACTCGAGTTGGTTACGGATCGAAGTCACGAGTGGGACCTCAAAACCGGTGGATATCCACGTCGTCCGCGTTTGGATCTCGGCCCGGTTCGGCCTGTGCTGCACAGTCGGCACAGAGGCCCTTCCCGCGTTCGTAGTGTTGCCCGCAGGCGAGCGTGCCGCAGTTGTCACAGCGCTCCTGGGCCGGGCGCGATTCGCAGATCTGACAGAGGCCGCTGACGCTCATACGGACAGTACGGGCTCGAGTACCTTGAAACTGGAGCCGGCGTCAGCCTCTCGAGGATGTCATGCAACCATGCATAGTGTGTGGAATGGTAACTAGCGACGAGAAGGCTTTTGCCGTGTGACCCGCTACCGGTTGGTATGAGCCGTGACCGGGCTCTTCTCGAGCGAGCCCTGGACCGTGGCGAACAGGACGGTGGCAGCGTCGAGTTCAAGGAGCGGCTCTCACGCGACGTTCATCTCGAGAGTGGGCGACGCGAGAGCCTGGCGGCCCAGCTTCGACACCGACTGCTCTCCGGCGACGGGGAGGCGACCTACGTCGTCGGCGTAACGGACGACGGCGGACTCGCCGGCATCGATCCCGATACCTTCTCCGAGACGATGGACGTTCTCTCGTTGCTCGCCGAAGAGGCCGACGCACACATCGATGACGTCCAGACCTGGGGGGTCAACCAGGGCCTGGTCGGCGTCGCGACGATCAACGAAGGCAGTGTTCTCGAAACGGACGATGAACACGTCGTCGTCGGCACGGCGGGACACGTCGACCACGGCAAGAGCACGCTCGTGGGGTCGCTCGTCACCGGGAACCCCGACGACGGCGACGGTGCGACGCGCTCGTATCTCGACGTCCAGCCCCACGAAGTCGAACGCGGGCTCTCCGCTGACCTCTCCTACGCAGTCTACGGCTTCGACGAGGACGGCCCCGTCCGCGTCCGCAATCCCAACCGGAAGGCAGACCGCGCGGGCGTCGTTGAGGAGGCGGACCGCCTCGTCTCGTTCGTCGACACGGTGGGCCACGAGCCGTGGCTGCGAACGACGATCCGCGGCCTCGTCGGGCAGAAACTCGACTACGGGCTGCTGGTCGTCGCCGCCGACGACGGTCCCACCAGAACGACCCGCGAACACCTTGGTGTCCTGCTCGCGACCGAGCTCCCGACGATCGTCGCGATCACGAAAACCGACGCCGTCAGCGACGAACGCGTCGAGGACGTCGAACGCGAAGTCGAGGGGCTCCTCCGAGAGGTCGAGAAGTCGCCGCTCCGAGTTTCGCGCCACGGCGTCGACACCGCAATCGAGGAGATCGGCGAGCGCGTCGTCCCCATCGTCGAGACCAGCGCCATCACGATGGAGGGCCTCGACACGCTCGACGAGCTCTTCGACCGACTCCCCAAGACTTCACAGGACACCGGCGAGTTCCGGATGTACGTCGACCGCAGCTACTCGGTGACCGGCGTGGGCGCGGTCGCCTCGGGAACCGTCAAATCCGGCGAGGTCGAGGCCGGCGACGAACTCCTGATCGGGCCGATGCCAGACGGCCGCTTCCAGGAGGTCGAGGTCCGCTCGATCGAGATGCACTACCACCGGGTCGACCAGGCCCAGGCCGGCCGCATCGTCGGCATCGCGCTCAAAGGTATCAAGGAAAGCGCGATCGAACGCGGGATGGTCCTCCTGCCTCAGGACGCCGATCCGGACCCGGTCCGCGAGTTCGAGGCCGAAGTCATGGTACTCAACCACCCAACCCGGATCGGCGACGGCTACGAACCCGTCGTCCACCTCGAGACGATCGGCGAAGCGGCCGCGTTCCACCCCGACGAAGGCCGGCTCCTGCCGGGCGATACGGGCGAAACCACCGTCCGGTTCAAGTTCCGACCCTACCTCGTCGAGGAGGGCCAGAAGTTCGTCTTCCGCGAAGGCCGGAGCAAAGGCGTTGGGACGGTGACTGACGTGCAGCCACTCGAGTAGCACTGCTCGCACATACCACCCGAACACGCCACCCGCACACCGCCGGAACCCGGTCACCCCGCGGCCCCATCGTTCTGTTCCGACACACTTTTCGACGAGCTGCCACCTCGTTCGGCCATGCTCCCTGACTCCCCGTCGGATCGCCTGTGGTGGGCGATCAGTGAATCGTTCGTCCTCTTCGGGATCTTCCTGTTCTGGGTCGTCGTTACAACTGTCATGACGATCGCGGTCCGACTATTCTTCCTTCCGTTCGAACTGCTCGACATCGTCGTGCCACCGATCCCTGCATTTGTCCAGACGATAACTGGGTTCTGGAGTCTCGTTGTTCCACTGGCGGTGCTCACTGGCTTGCTCTACATCACCGTCCGCGGCGGGACGCTGCTCATCGATTACTACTCCGATCACGGTGGTCAGCAGGAGCACCAGGATAAGCTCCCCCACCAGTCGAACTAATCGTCCCCGATCCGACCCATTCCCACCGGGTGGTCACCGATCACCGACCCACCCAACGTCACCGCATCCGGGTGCATGAAGAGAATCACATCCTCCGGCATCGACACGTCCGTCCAGAGCTGGCGTTCGAGAAACGGCATCGATTCGACCGCGAGCTCATCGGCCAGCAGGCGGCGCTCGAGTACCCGCCGATTGTTCGGATGGAGGTAGAACTCACAGGTGGTTGGATCGGTCCGGGACTCGAGTGCGTCGAATAGCTGTCGACAGACATCGATCACGTCGGGTGCGTCGACGGTAACGAGCGACGGCTCGGGGCCGTTTGTACTCCCAGTCTCTCGGATTTCTTCGACGACGGACTGGAAGTTGATCGCGTGGTTGGTCATAGTGTGATCTGCGCATCAATCGAGTAAAGTCGGCCGATTCCTGGTTCCTGCTCCTGGCTCTGAACCGTCGACACAACGCCAGCAAGTGACGGAGAATCCCGAACTTCGAACTTCGGACTCCGGACTCACCACGGCGGCGTCGCCAACTCTTCGAGCGAGCCCAGCGTGTGCGTGGGTTCGGGAGTCGGCTCCGACGGCACGTCGCCGGTCGCTGGAATCCACACCGACCGGAGTCCAGCCGTCCGAGCGCCCGCGATGTCCGACGAAAGCGAGTTCCCAATGTAGACCGCGCGCTCCGGGGTGGACTCGAGTTGCTCCAGCGCGAGGTCGAACGGTTCGGCCGCGGGTTTCGGCGCTGTGTCGTAGCCGGCACAGACGACGGTCTCGAATCGGTCGTCGAGACCGATCGCCTCGAGTTTCGTCCGCTGCATCTCGGGTGGGCCGTTCGTGATCAGCCCGAGTCGGTACTCTCCGGCGAACTGGTCGACGACCCGCCGTGCCCCTGGCAGCGGTTCGATGCGCTCCTGGTCGCGAAGTTCCTCGAACGCATCCGCGACTGCCTCGCCTGCTGCACGGTCGTGGCCCGCAGCGACGGTCAGGTCGCCGAAACACTGTCGTCGAAGGTCGAGAATATCTGTACTGTCTGCGAGGTAGTCACGGTAGCGGTCGTAGTACGCGCCGATGTCCCAGCACTGCGAGACGCCAGCGCGTTCGAACGCCGCCGAGAGCACCGCAGCGCCATCCTGGCTGTAGGTACACAGCGTGTCGTCGAGATCGAAACAGACGACATCGGTATCGGTCGGCTCAGTCACGGCTGCTGGGTTGTCGTGTCTCCTGATAAAATGCGCTGTCTCCAAACGCCCTCGATCCCAATTCTGTCCTCCTTCTCTACTGTGGGTCGACAGCCGGCCAGTACCTGCGTTCGTCCTCGGCTAGCACTCGTTCCGCGAGTTCGAGCAACACAGCCCACTCGAGTACCCGCCCCACGCGCTCGCGTTGGACCGGTCGGCGCGAGGCTGCATCGACGCGTTCTGTGACAGTCGCCGCTGACAGCGGGCCGTCAGCAGCGCCGAGCACGTCGAGCACTGTCTGTGCGCCGTGGACACGCTCGCGGAACGCCGTCTGGATCGCGGCTAACTCGAGTTCTTGCTCTGTCCGGCGATAACCCTCCGCCCCGTCGACGGCGAGTTCGAGCGCGCGAAGGAAGGTAAGCCAGGTTGCGGCATCGTCTCGCTCCTGGATCTGCGCGCCGTCCACCCCGTCGGTTCGGTCGAGAACCCGCACACAACAGTCCGGCGTGTCTGCCGCCTCGGCTTCCGTGGCCGGAAGGGTGGCCCGGACTGTGGCGATGGACTCGAGTGCGTCCTCGGAGTCGTGGGGTGGCTCTGGAATCGGTTTGAACGTGAGGGACATGTGGTGGTGTTGTGCTGTATTGATGCGTTTGCGCGCGCACCTGCTCAGAGATCGAACGACTCCGCAACGAGTTCCTCGTCGCGCTCGCCGTGAACGTAGGTTGGGCCGCCGAGCACGTCGATGGTTACCGTCGCGGGCGCGAACAGATCCGACGGAACCTCCTCGAAGTTCCAGTCGAGGTCGTCGAAGATATCGCCGAACGGCCGGCCGTGCTCGTCAGCGGCTGTCGACGGCACCGAGTCGAAGATGTCTGCATCCTCACGAACGGTGATATGTGCCGACCCGCCGTAGGCGATTGCATCGTTCGTGCGCGCGATGGCCGTCCGCTCGTCATCCGGCACTGGTGCAACCGGCGCGCGGCCCGTCGCCGAGACGATGTCGTGCAGGTCGTAGCCCAGTTCGGCGAGCCGGAACGTCGCGAGCTCGGCCGCGCGTGCGGCGTTCGTGATGCTCCCGGCGAGGCTGGCCGTCGGGTAGGCAAGCAAGAAGACGCTGCTCGTCTCGACTTCGGCGAGTTCGGCGACCTGCTCGGACGCCGATTCGGTCGGGTGGTCCTCGGTCTCGACGGCGAGCGCCGTCAGATCGAACGCGTCCGTGTAGCCGACGCGGCGGAACTCCTCCTCCTCGGCGACAAGCGCCCGTGCAGGTCCGCTGCCGAGCCCCTCGAAGTCCTCAGTGATGAGCTCCCAGCCGGCTTTCTGCGAACAGAGCAGCGAGAGCGCTGGCTGGTCGGTCGCGAGCTCGATGTACGGGATCGTCGCGCCGCCGAGTTCGCCCAGTTCGTAGCTCGGCGTCGCCAGCCCCGCCGTCTGGATCTCCGTCAGCAACAGTCCTGCCTCGATCCCACCGTCGAACTCGAGTCCGAAGTCGAGCACAGTCGACTCGGTGTCGAGATCGTAGCCGCCGATATTGAGTTCCTCGGCGTACTCGAGGGCTTCGTCGACCAACTCGATCGCCATTCGGTTGAGACTCTCCATAGGCTACGCTTCAGCGTCCGGCATAAAACAGTTTGCCAGTTGCAGTCTGACTCGCGTCAGACGCTCGGTGCGAACAGAGTCGGTTGCCGCAGCGAACTGGTGGTCAGACTGCCGGCTCGTAGCCAGCGTCGGCGATGGTGTCCGCAATCGTGGATTCGTCGATGGCCGCGTCATCATGTTCGACGCGGACCTCGTCTGCCTCGTGGTTCGCCGTTACGGACGAAACGCCCTCGAGCGACTCGACGGCGTCGATGACGTTCGATTCACAGCCCCCGCAGGACATGCCGGTTACCTCGAGTGTTGTCTGTTCCATACGCGCCGTTCGTGCCTGTTCTGGTTGAACCTTGCGCTCACAGCGGTCGGTCTCCGCCAGTAGTGGCCCTACTCGTCTGTTGCCCTATTCGTCCGTGCTCATCGGCTCTCGCCCCAACTCGGCCGCGACGGCATCGACCTTCTCGGCGGCAGTCGCCTCGCGCGTGCGCTTATCATCGATTTTCAACACAGTGCTCACACGATCACCGTCGACAGCATCGTGTGCCGCCTGCGCGGCCGCAAAGAGTTCGTCCGTACTTTCGGCTTCGATCACGGTCCCCATCGGGTTCGTCTCGTACTCGACGTCGTACTCCTCCAGGGCGTCGACTGCCTTCGCGACCTCCGCGGACATGCTGTCTTCGATCACCGGTGCGACGCTCAGGAGTGCGATTACGGTCATAGCGGTTGTGTCTCCCCACGTCCGGTGTCATCCTAAAACCGTCCCCTTGGGATCGTGTGGCCACTCACGAGTCTGCCTCCGGTCTGACTGTGACTCCCGGCTCCAAAAAACGCACCAGAATGCCGCCCATACCGCCCACAACCCAGCGGCGCGTTAGCGCTGTGGCTGTGGACGCGGTCGACCCGCACTCGCCTCCGAGGGCGGGTAGATAATCACGTCACCGTTCGCGTACACGTACACCTCGTGCTCGAGTGCCGTGAACGCGACGTGGCCGCCGGATCGCTCGGTGCCGTCTGCCTTCGACGCGAAGAGTCGGTTGAGCGCGTCTGGATCGACGCTATCGTACAGGGAGAACTCCCCCTGGGAGACGTCGGTGTCCGCGATCGACGAGAGCGCGTGGACGATCGTCGTCGTAATTAACGCGCTCCCCTCGGGATCGTGCTGGAAGACGTACCGGTCGTTCGTCTGGTCGTACTGGTGATCGGCCGCGCCGTCTGCGGGTGAGCATTCCGTTTGCATAGGAGAAGTGGTGCGGTCGTCTATACCCTCGTATCCCGTTCTGGCATAAAACTCACTCGGTCGTGATATCGGTTGACATTCCTGACGACACGTGCTGCTGACTGGTTCGTTTCCGTGGGCTTCTCGTCAGGCGAGGACTGGCGGGTTTTGAGGCACCGTACTCGAGTCGGTTTCGGACTGAGCAGAGGGTAGAAGCGGATTTCACAGCCGGTTCAGATGGCGTCCGTTCCGACAGCTGGACGAGCGGTTTCCTTCGAAATACCGCGCTGGCTGGGATTTGAACAACACGAAGACAGTTCTGCTCGCTCACTCCGTTCGCTGTGCGGGCTGTGACTTCTCTCGTTCAAATTCAGTGCGACTTCACGACTCACGGGTGACGAGCACACGCTACGCGGTGCTCGTCGAAATTGTTCGTCGTAGAAATGCGCTGGCTGGGATTTGAACCCAGGTTGTGACCATGGCAAGGTCACGTGATACCACTACACTACCAGCGCCCTGTTGCACTTACATCTACTGCCGGAGGGATGTATAAGGGTTGCGAATCGATCCACCATCGGCATGCCTGCCCATGCCGATATTTCCGGCCCGAGTTGCCAGGTGGCGGAAATACTTTCCGCGATGCATAACTGAGGCAACTACTCACCGAAACCAAGTGTGTGCCTGTTCGGCACGAATTCACGAGTGTGAGGCGTTCACAGCCGCAATCGAATCCGCTATTCTTTTAAGACCTTGAGCGCAACACATCGCTACAGTCTAGTGACGCGGCGCCGAAGCGTCACGGCATGACCATCAGCGTACTCGTGCCGTCGTCGCTCACTCGGGAGGCCGAGGACAAACGCGAGGCAACTCGCAAGCTCGGATACGTCGCCCGCGCGGCGACGATCTTCCGTGTTGACCGCCTCATCGTCTACCCAGATCGGGCAGGCGACACGGGGCGATTCGGCGACGGGTTCGTAAGCACCGTCTTGCGATACGCCGCAACGCCCCCATACCTCCGCAACGAGGCATGGGGGATGCGGGACGAACTGGAGTATGCGGGCGTCCTGCCCCCGCTCCGCGCCACGTCACAGACCGGCTCCGAATCAGACGGTTCGGGGTCGTTAAGACAAGGGATCGTGACCGAGGTCGGACCTGATCAACGCGTGCGGGTCAATTGCGGCTTGCAACACCCGATCTCCCTCAACGTACCGCCGAAAATGGCGGTCTCCGAGGGAGAGCGCGTGACTATCAGGATCTCTTCGCGACGACCGGTCCGGGCGAAACTCGTCGACGAGCCCCTCCCGGGGCTTACCGTCGAGCGGACGGACCTTCAGGCGGCTCTCAGCCGTGAGGACGCCGGCGTTCGAATTGCGGCTTCCCGATTCGGTGCAGAACTCACCGTCGGGCGGCTCGGAACGCTGGCCGGACACACAGAACGCGATACTACCCGCGACGGATACACAATCGCGTTCGGTGCGCCCGAGAGAGGGCTGCCTGCCATCCTCGAACTCGAGGATACCACCGTCGAGTCGTTGTCGGCATGGCCATCGTGGCTTGCCGATGACGAAGACGGAGTCGAACCCACATCGGCAGCCGGCGACGACGATACTGTCGCTGCAGAGACCGATGCAGCCGATCCAGGAGGGTTCGACCTCTGGCTGAACACGGTTCCGGACCAGGGAAGCGGCGTCGTGCGAACGGAAGAGGCTCTGTTCGCCACGCTCGCTCCCCTCTCACTCAGAGAGTGATAGAATGCCACAACCAAACGCACCACGCAAAGGCTCACTCGGGTTCGGCCCACGACAGCGCGCCTCCTCGGAGGTTCCGCGCTTTAACTCGTGGCCGGACGACGACGGACAGCCGACGCTCCAGGGCTTCGCGGGCTACAAGGCCGGCATGACCCACGTTGTGATGGTCGACGACAAGTCGAACTCGCCGACCGAGGGAATGGAAGAGACCGTTCCCGTCACGATCGTGGAGACGCCGCCAATGCGCGCCGTCGCCCTGCGTGCGTACGAAGACACGCCATACGGTAAGCAACCGGTCACCGAAGTCTGGACCGACGAGTTCGTTCCTGAACTCGACCGCGTCCTCGACCTTCCCGGTGACGACTATGACACCGACGCTGCCGCGGACGAGCTCCGCGGACTCCTCGAGGAGGGACGCGTCGACGACGTTCGCGTCATCACGCACACGGTTCCGGGGGACGTTCCCTCGATGCCGAAGAAGAAGCCGGACGTGATGGAGACGCGCGTCGGCGGCGGCTCTGTTGAGGAGCGCGTCGACTACGCCCTCGAACTGGTCGAGGAAGACGGTGGCGAGCACGTCATGAACGACGTGTTCCGCGCCGGCGAGTACGTCGACGCCAGCGGTGTCACCAAAGGAAAGGGGACCCAGGGTCCCGTCAAGCGCTGGGGCGTCCAGAAGCGCAAGGGCAAGCACGCCCGGCAGGGATGGCGCCGCCGCATTGGCAACCTTGGCCCCTGGAACCCGTCCCGCGTCCGGTCGACGGTCCCACAGCAGGGACAGACCGGCTACCACCAGCGGACGGAATTGAACAAGCGCCTCGTCGACATCGGCGACGGTGCCGACGCGACGGTCGACGGCGGCTTCGTCAACTACGGCGAAGTCGACGGACCGCACGTGCTGATCAAGGGCTCGCTCCCCGGGCCGAACAAGCGCCTCGTGCGCTTCCGCCCGGCGATCCGACCTGGAGACCAGCCACGCCTCGATCCCGAGGTTCGCTACGTCTCCACCGCATCTAACCAGGGATAACACATGGAAGCAACAGTACGAGACCTGGACGGCTCCGACGCGGGTTCGGTCGACCTCCCGGCGGTCTTCGACACACAGTACCGCCCGGACCTGATCGCCCGCGCCGTTCGCGTCGCCCAGGCAAACCGCAAACAGGACTACGGTGCCGACGAGTTCGCCGGCAAGCGAACGCCGGCCGAATCGTTCGGCAGCGGCCGCGGCATGGCCCACGTCCCACGACAGGACGGACGCGCACGACGCGTCCCGCAGGCTGTCAAGGGTCGCAAGGCACACCCGCCAAAGGCCGAGAAGGACTGGTCTGAATCGATCAACACGAAAGAAAAGAAACTGGCCGTCCGCAGCGCTATCGCTGCGACGACCGACGCCGAAATCGTGGCCGAACGCGGTCACGCGTTCGATGACGACGCCGAGATTCCGGTCGTCGTCTCCGACGAGTTCGAAGACCTCCACAAGACGCAGGAGGTTGTCGAGTTCCTCGAGGCAGCAGGCCTCGCGGACGACATCGAGCGTGCAGACGAGGGTCGAAGCGTCCGCGCCGGACAGGGGAAAGCCCGTGGCCGGAAGTACAAGACGCCGACGTCGATCCTCTTCGTCACGTCGAGCGAGACCGGCCCATCCCGTGCGGCCCGGAACCTCGCTGGCGCAGACGTCGCGACGGCCGCCGAGGTCAACGCGGAAGATCTCGCCCCTGGCGCACAGCCAGGTCGACTGACCGTCTGGACCGAAAGCGCACTCGAGGAGGTGGCAGACCGATGAGCACACTGATCGAACACCCGCTCGTGACGGAGAAGGCGATGAACGACATGGACTTCGAGAACAAGCTCCAGTTCGTCGTCAATCCCGACGCCACCAAGCCCGAGATCCGCGACGAAGTCGAAGAGCGCTTCGAGGTCTCGGTCACGGACATTAACACACAGGTAACGATGAAGGGCAAAAAGAAGGCAATCGTCAAACTCGCCGAGGATGACGACGCCCAGGAAGTCGCCTCGCGCATCGGGGTGTTCTAACGATGGGACGACGCATTCTCGGACAACGACGTGGTCGCGGTACCCCCACGTTCCGTGCCCCGTCGCACCGATACAAGGCGAAGCTCGAGCACAAGAAAGAGGAAGACGACGACGTGATCCGCGGGACCGTCGTGGACATCGAACACGACCCCGCCCGCTCTGCACCCGTCGCCGCCGTCGAGTTCGAAGACGACGACCAGCGGCTCGTGCTCGCCCCCGAGGGCATCTCGGTCGGCGAGGAACTACAGGTTGGTGTCTCGGCAGAGATCAAGGCCGGCAACACGCTCCCACTCGCAGAGATTCCGGAGGGTGTCCCGGTCTGTAACGTCGAGGCAAACCCGGGCGACGGCGGTAAGTTCGCCCGTTCGTCGGGTGTCAACGCGGACCTGATCACCCACGACCGCAACGCTGCGGTCATCCAGCTCCCAAGCGGCGAGGTCAAGCGCCTCGATCCGCAGTGTCGTGCAACCATCGGCGTTGTCGCCGGTGGCGGTCGCACGGAGAAGCCGATGGTCAAGGCAGGGAACAAGTACCACAAGATGAAGGCCCGAGGCACGAAGTGGCCTCGCGTCCGCGGTGTTGCGATGAACGCCGTCGACCACCCATTCGGTGGTGGCGGCCGCCAGCACCCCGGCAAACCGAAGTCCGTCTCGCGGGATGCCCCGCCAGGGCGGAAGGTCGGTGACATCTCCTCGCGCCGTACCGGACGAGGTGGAAACAAATGAGTCAGGAGTACCGAACCGGCCGTGAGGGTGAGGAGTTCACCTACCGCGGTCACACGCTCGACGAGCTGCAGGATCTGGAGCTCGAAGAGGTTGCGGAACTGCTGCCCGCACGCAAGCGGCGAAGTATCACGCGCGGTCTCTCCGTCGAGAAGCAGAAGCTGCTGGAGAAGGCCCGCGGCAAAGACGAGCAGGAGACGGCAAACGCGCCGATCCGAACGCACCTGCGAGACATGCCGGTGCTGCCGGAGTTCGTCGGACTGACCTTCGAGGTCTACAACGGCCAGTCCTTCGAGCGCGTTCGCGTCGAGCCCGAGATGATCGGACACTATCTCGGCGAGTTCCGACTGACCCGCACGTCCGTCGAGCACGGACAGGCAGGGATCGGTGCAACTCGCTCGTCGAAGTTCGTCCCACTGAAGTGATCCACGCATGGGAATCAACTACTCAGTCGACGCGGACCCGAACACGACCGCGAAAGCGATGCTTCGGGAGCGTCACATGAGCCACAAGCACAGCAAGGAGATCGCCCGCGAACTCAAGGGCCGAACCGTCGGCAACGCGCAGGCGTACCTCCAGGACGTCATCGACGAGAAGCAGTCGGTGCCGTTCAAGTCGCACAACACCGGTGCCGGCCACCGATCTGACATCGAGGGCTGGGACGCGGGCAAGTACCCAGAGAAGGCCTCGGAGGCCTTCCTCGACCTGCTCGAGAACGTCGCAGCCAACGCCGACAGCCAGGGATTCGACGGCGAATCCATGGAGATCGCACACGTCGCCGCCCACAAGGTCGGCGAATCGGTCGGTCGCAAGCCCCGCGCAATGGGGCGTGCCTCGGCGTGGAACACACCGCAGGTCGACGTCGAGATCGTCGTCGAAGATGTCGACGAGACTGCCGAGGAAACCGAGGACGCGGAGGGTGACAACTAATGGCTGACGAACAACAGTTCATCGAAAACGGCCTGCAGCGGTCCCAGATTGACGAGTTCTTCCAGGAAGAACTCGGCCGCGCGGGCTACGGTGGCATGGACGTCGCCAAGACGCCGATGGGAACCCAGATCGTCCTCAAGGCAGAGAAGCCCGGGATGGTCATCGGCAAAGGTGGCGAGAACATCCGGAAAGTGACGACCGCACTCGAGGAGAAGTTCAATCTCGAGGATCCACAGATCGACGTGCAGGAGGTCGACGAACCCGACCTGAACGCACGCATCGTCGCGGACCGTCTCGCAAACGCACTCGAGCGCGGCTGGTACTTCCGAAAGGCCGGTCACACGACGATCGACCGGATCATGGAAGCCGGTGCGCTCGGCGCAGAGATCGTCCTCTCCGGAAAGGTCACGGGTGCACGCTCGCGCGTGGAGAAGTTCAACCGTGGCTACATCAAGCACAACGGCGAGCCTGCAGAGGAAATCGTCGACGAGGGCCAGGGAACGGCCGTCATGAAGCTTGGTACGATCGGTGTTACGGTGAAGATTATCCCGCCAAACGCCGAGCTGCCGGACGACTTCCAGATTCACGAGGACATGGATCCGGAAGAACTCGTCCCCGAAGCCGTCGAGGCCAACGAGGCCGAGGGTGTCGAGGAGCTTCTCGAGGGCGAACCCGAGGAGGCCGAGGCAGCCGACGAGGGCGTCGAAGCTGCAGCCGACGAGACTGTCGAGACCGCAGCGGACGACGAAGCGGAGCTCGACGAGGAAGTCGTCGAAGAAGTCATCGAAGAGGAAGTTGCGGCTGACGATGACGAAGACGACGCCGATGCAGACGCAGACGCTGATGCTGACGCCGATGCTGACGCTGACGACGAAGACCTCGAGGAACTCGAGGAGGACGTCGAAGCAGAGGCTGAGGAACTTGTCGAGGAGATGGAAGCGGACGCTGACGCCGACGCTGACGACGAGGAAGACGAAGGAGGTGACGCCTGATGGCAATTCTCCACGTCGAAGAAATCCGCGACATGACGCCAGCCGAACGCGAGGAAGAACTCGAGGAACTCGAGACGGAACTGCTGAACCAGAAGTCCGTCCTCGCCGCCGGTGGTGCGCCGGAGAATCCAGGCCGAATCGGTGAACTCGGTCGGACGATCGCGCGGATCAAGACGGTCCAGCGTGAGGAAGGCGATCACGACGACGAATAACAGAGAGATTACAATGGCACTGACACCCGAGACACTGCCGCGACACGAACTCAACGGACTGCCGGTCCGCGTCGTCGAGAGTGACGACGACGCCCGCGAGGGACTTGAGGGGCGGGTCGTCATCGAGACGACCAACACCCTCTCGATCGAAGTTCGGCGCGACGGCGAGTCTCGGGTCGTCATGGTGCCAAAGTCGGGCTCGGTATTCGAGTTCGCGATCACAGATGAAGCCGCCGACTCCGCGAAGGAGTCGGGGACCACGTCCAAACTGGCCAACACTCAACCTGCGGAGACCGAGCAATCGGATGTCGCAGACCGAGCTGGCGAGGGCGTGGCCTACGTTACGGTCGATGGATCGCGGCTGCTCTCACAACCCGCTCGACGCACGGAAACAAGTGGTGACTCACCATGGCAATAGGACTAGACGTTGAAACCCCTCCGGAACCAGCAAACCCGGAGGAATACGACTACGAGAAGTGTCCGTTCTACGGCGAGCTCTCCGTTCGAGGTCAGATCCTCGAAGGACAGGTCGTCTCGACGGACATGGACAAGACCGTAGTCGTCGAACGAGAGTACGATGTAGCGGTTCCGAAGTACGACCGCTACATGAAGCGACGCTCGCGCATTCCGGCACACGTGCCGGGCGTGCTCGAGCCGCTCTCGGTCGGTGACACGGTCAAGATCGCAGAGACCCGACCACTGTCGAAGACGAAATCGCACGTGGTCGTCGAAGTAACTCAGGAAGCGACTGCCGAGGACGTGGCAGCGCTGACCGGCGAGAGCGAGCCGGACCCACAGCTGTCCGCCGATGATCTCGACGGTGAGGACGCTGAGGACGAAGGTGATGCCTGATGGAGGCAATGAAAGCCGACGTCACTCAGGGACTCAAGAAGGGCTCGCTCGTGACGTGTGCCGACAACACCGGCGCACGTGAGCTCAAGGTCATCAGTGTCTCGGGCTACCACGGCACCAAGAACCGCCAGCCGAAGGCGGGACTCGGTGACAAGGTCACGGTCTCCGTGACCAAGGGTACCCCAGAGATGCGCCGCCAGGTTCTCGAGGCCGTTATCGTCCGCCAGCGGAAGTCGATCCGCCGACCGGACGGGACGCGTCTGAAGTTCGAGGACAACGCGGCGGTCATCATCGACGAGAACGAAGAGCCCCGTGGTACGGAGATCAAGGGGCCGATCGCCCGCGAAGTTGCAGAGCGCTTCGGAGCAATCGCATCTACCGCGACGATGATCGTCTAAGAATAGTTATGAGCAAACAACCACACAAACAGCGAATCCAGACGGAGCGTGCGCCGCTGCACAAGCGACAGAAGCAGCTTCACGCGACGCTCTCGGACGAACTCCGCGAGGAGTACGACACTCGTCGAACCCGCGTCAACGCGGGGGACACGGTCGAGGTCATGCGCGGTGACCACGCTGGCGAGGAAGGTGAAGTGCTTCGAGCGATCCTCGAAGACGGCACCATCCACGTCGAGGAGGTCACGGTCGAGACGGCAGACGGCGAAGAGGTTCCACGCCCGCTCGACCCATCGAACGTTCGCATCACCGAGCTCGACCTCGAAGACGAGCGTCGCGAGGCACGCCTCGAAGGCGATGCAGACGACGCAGAAGGTGATAGTGAATGACGAAACACCAGAAACGACTGTCAGTACCGAAGTCCTGGCCGGTCGAACGCAAGACTGAGGTCTTCACGGTCAAGGCCGGCGCTGGTCCCCACGGCGAAGAGGGTGTTCCCCTCGTCGTTCTCCTGCGGGACGTACTCGGCTACGTGGACTCGAAGAAGGAAGCCCGATACGCGCTGTCTGAGGACTCGATCCTCATCAACGGCGAGCCGATCAACGACGAACAGCGTCCGATCGGTATCTTCGACATCATTGCGTCTGTCTCTTATACACATCTC
>NZ_AOIM01000009.1 GCF_000337575.1 Natrialba hulunbeirensis JCM 10989
GGCGACACTCAGCTGACGCTGCACGACGGAACGAACGTCCTCATCGACGAGGACGACTACAACGCCAAGGACTCGATCGTCGTCGACAACGACGACAAGTCGATCGTCGCTCACTTCCCGTACGAAGAGGGCGCGCTCGTGACGGCCATCCGTGGTAACCACGGTGGCAAGATCGGCGAGATCGTCGAGATCGAGGTCGCTCAAAGCAGCGGATCGAACATCGTCACCGTGGAAACGGACGACGGTGCCTTCGAGACCGTCGAGGAGTACGTCGTCGTCATCGACGAGAACTTCACGGGTGATGACGAATGAGCGAAGCCGACAGCGGATTCCACGAGATGCGCGAACCGCGCGTCGAGAAGGTCGTCGTCCACATGGGCGTCGGTCAGGGTGGTCGCGAACTCGGCAAGGCAGAAGACATCATCGAAGAAGTCACCGAACAGCAGAGTGTCCGCACGCAGGCAAAGCGGACCGAGCCTGACTTCGGTATCCGCCAGGGCGACCCGATCGGGACGAAGGTCACCCTTCGCGGAACGGACGCATACGACTTCCTCGAGAAGGCACTGCCGCTCGCGACGCTGTCCGCGACGCAGTTCGACGACACGGGCAACTTTAGCTTCGGCGTCGAGGAACACACCGAGTTCCCGAGCCAGGAGTACGACCCGAACGTCGGGATTTACGGCATGGACGTCACCGTCAACCTGGTCCGCCCAGGCTACCGCGTCGCCAAGCGCGACAAGGCAAGCCGTTCGATCCCGTCGAGTCATCGACTCACCCCCGAGGACGCAATCGCGTTCATCGAGGCGAACTTCGACGCAGACGTCTCCACGGAGGACGACGATGAGTGAAAGCGAACAGGGACCGGAAACGGAATCGGAAGCGACTGACGCAGGTGACCGCACCGGAGAGCACGCCGCAAAGCGCACCGGACAGGAAGCGGCCTGTCAGCGCTGTGGCCGTAAACAGGGGCTCGTCGGCAAGTACGACATCAACCTCTGTCGCCAGTGCTTCCGCGAGATTGCCCGCGACATGGGATTCAAGAAGTATCGATAATATGACTGGAAACGATCCACTCAGCAACGCGCTCTCGGGACTCGACAACGCCGAGAGCGTGGGGCATCTCAGCCACGAGGTAACACCCGCCTCGAACGAGATCGGCAGCGTACTCGAGGTCTTCTACGACCGCGGGTACATCGACGGCTTCGAGTACGTCGACGACGGTAAAGCCGGTCAGTTCGAGGTCGAACTGAAAGGAGCGATCAACGAGTGTGGCCCCGTCAAGCCCCGCTACAGCGCCGGTGCTGAAGACTTCGAGAAGTGGGAGAAGCGATTCCTCCCGGCTCGAGACTTCGGCGCGCTGGTCGTCACGACGAGTGACGGCATCATGAGCCACTACGAGGCTCGTGAGAAGGGGATTGGTGGCCAGGTGATCGCATACGTCTACTAACCATGCGAGTTGAACTGGACATCCCCGACAACGTAACCGTCGAGATCGACCACCTCGACGTGACCGTCGACGGACCGGAAGGCAGCGTCACCCGCCGCCTCTGGTACCCCGACGTGACCGTCGATGTGGAGGACGACACCGTGGTCATCGAAAGCGACGCCGAGGACGCGAAGACGAACGCGACCGTCGGCACCTTCGAGAGCCACATTTCGAACGCCTTCCACGGCGTGACCTCCGGCTGGGAGTACAAGATGGAAGTCTTCTACTCTCACTTCCCGATGCAGGTCCGCGCCGAAGGCGACGAAGTCGTCATCGAGAACTTCCTCGGCGAAAAGGCAGCGCGACGTACGACTATCCACGGTGACACCAACGTCTCCGTCGACGACGAACGCCTCGTCCTCTCCGGTCCGAACAAGGAGGACGTCGGCCAGACGGCGGCAGACATCGAGCAATTGACGAAAGTCAAGGGCAAGGACACCCGCGTCTTCCAGGACGGGGTCTACATCACCGAAAAACCCGCCGCAGGAGGTGCCTGATAGATGGCAGACGAAGACGACAGCCCACAGGAACTCGAGGACATCAGCGGCGTCGGTGCCAGCAAGGCAGACGCCCTTCGTGAGGCCGGCTTCGAGTCCATCGAGGACGTCAAGGAAGCCGACCAGGACGAACTGGCAGAAGCCGACGGCGTCGGCAACGCGCTCGCAGCGCGTATCAAGGCTGACGTCGGCGATCTCGAGGTCTCCGAGGAGACCGAGGCCGAGATCGAAGACGAAGGCGTCGACGAAGCTGACGAAGAAGTCGACGACGACGTCGAAACCGAACTGCAGGCCCGCGGCCTGACCGAGAAGACGCCGGAGCTTTCCGACGAGGAAGCACGGCTCCTTCAGCGCCGCAAGAGCGAAGGCAAGCCGCAGTTCAACCGACAGGACTACCACAAGAAAAAGCGCACGCCGGAATCCTGGCGACGCCCACGCGGTCAGCTCTCGAAGCAACGCAAGGGCGTCAAGGGCAAGGGCCCCAAGGTCCAGGCCGGCTACCGCACCCCAGAACCCGTTCGGGGCAAGCACCCGAGCGGCTTCGAGGAAGTCTACGTCGAGAACGTCGACGACCTCGAAGGAGTCGACGGCGACACGGAAGCAGCCCGTATCTCCTCGTCCGTTGGCGCACGCAAGCGCGAGCGCATCGAGGAAGTCGCCGAAGACCAGGGCGTTCGCGTCCTGAACCCAACGTACGAAGAGGTCGAGGTGGAATCCGATGACTGATCTGTCCGCACAGAAACGACTCGCAGCCGACGTCTTAGACGTCGGTCAGAATCGTGTCTGGTTCGACCCTGACTCCCAGGCTGACATCGCCGAAGCGATCACCCGCGACGAGATCCGCGAACTCGTCCAGGACGGTCGCATTCAGGCGAAAGACGCCACGGGCAACTCCCGCGGTCGCGCACGCGAGCGTAACGCAAAGCGTGCCTACGGCCACAAGAAGGGGCCCGGCAAGCGCCGCGGTAAGAAGGGCGCACGCCAGAACGAGAAAGACGACTGGCAGAACAAGATCCGCGCACAGCGACGGAAGCTGCGCGAACTCCGCGACAAGGGCGAACTGACGCCCACGCAGTACCGCGAGCTCTACAAGAAGGCTGGCGGTGGGGAGTTCCGTAGCGTCCGGTACCTGTTGAACTACATCGACGAAAACTACGGTGACCAATAATGGCGACAGGACCACGATACAAAGTGCCGATGCGGCGTCGCCGTGAGGTCCGGACGGACTACCACCAGAGGTTGCGCCTGCTGAAATCGGGTAAGCCCCGCCTCGTTGCCCGCAAGAGCAACAAGCACACTACGGCGCAGCTGATCGTTCCCGGACCTCAGGGGGACGAGACGCTCGCAAGCGCACACTCGAGTGATCTCGAGGAGTACGGCTGGGACGCACCCACGAGTAACATTTCCGCGGCGTACCTGACCGGCCTGCTGGCCGGCCAGCGCGCCGTCGAGAACGGTGTCGAGGAGGCAGTCCTCGACATCGGCCTCAACACGGCGACGCCCGGTAACAAGGTGTTCGCAGTGCAGGAAGGTGCAATCGACGCCGGTCTCGAGATCCCGCACAACGACAGCGTGCTCGCAGACTGGTCGCGTACCCGCGGCGAACACATCGCCGAGTACGCAGAACAGCTCGATGAGCCGCTGTACAGCGGCGACTTCGACGCAACAGAACTGCCAGAACACTTCGACGAGGTACGAGAGGCGATTCTCGAATGAGCAACTACAACGACAGCGGATGGGAACCCGTTACCCGTCTCGGTCGGATGGTTCAGGAGGGCGAAATCGACACGATGGAGGACGCCCTCAACTCCGGACTCCCGCTCAAGGAGCCCGAACTCGTCGACCAGCTCCTCCCCGGACTGGACGACGAAGTGCTGGACATCAACATGGTCCAGCGCATGACCGACTCCGGACGACGCGTGAAGTTCCGCTGCGTCGTCGCCGTCGGCAACCGCGATGGCTACGTCGGCTACGCGGAAGGCCGAGACGACCAGGTCGGGTCTGCCATCCAGAAGGCAATCGGTATCGCGAAGCTGAACATCATCAAGGTCCCGCGTGGCTCCGGTTCGTGGGAGGACCGTTCGGACCGTCCACACTCGCTGACCCGCCAGACGACCGGCAAGGCCGGCTCCGTCGAGGTCGAGGTCATCCCAGCCCCCGAAGGGCTCGGACTCGCTGCGAGTGACACGGTTCACGCCGTCCTCGATCTCGCCGGCATCGAAAACGCCTGGACCAAGAGTCACGGCAACACCCGCACGACGGTGAACCTCGCGAAGGCGACGTTCAACGCACTCGAGAACGCCTCGCAGTCGCGCCAGCCACAGATGCGCGGTGCCAGCGGTGACAGCGACGAAGCCGAGGTGGCTGACCAATGAAGGCTGTCGTTCAGGTCCGCGGTGAGGTAAACCGCAACCAGGATATCCAGGACACCCTGGAGATGCTCAACATCCACGAGAACAACCACTGCGCGCTCGTTCCCGAGACCGACGCCTACGTCGGCATGGTCAACAAGGTCAACGACTTCGTTGCCCACGGGGAGCCTGACGCCGAGATACTCGAGACGCTGCTCGCCAAGCGAGCGGAGCCACTCGAGGGGCGCCAGTCTGACGTGGACGAGGAGTGGCTCGCCGAGAACACCGACTACGACGAGTTCGGTGCGCTCGCCGAGGCGCTCCTTGAGGAGGAAACGACCCTTCGCGAGCAGGGACTGTCGCCGACGCTGCGACTGCACCCACCGCGTGGCGGTCACGACGGGATCAAGAAGCCGACCGCGGAGGGCGGTCAACTCGGAAAGCATACAACCGAGGAAATTAACGTCCTGTTAGAATCGATGCGATAACAATGACGAGCAAAAAACGACGCCAGCGTGGATCGCGCACCCACAGCGGTGGCTCCCACAAGAATCGACGTGGAGCAGGCCATCGTGGTGGACGCGGACGCGCCGGGCGAAGCAAACACGAGTTCCACAACTACGAACCGAAGGGCAAACACGGCTTCAAGCGACCGCAGGGGATCCGCGAGAACGTCGCGGAGATCGACATCCAGAAGCTGGATGAAGATGCGATCCTCTATGTCGCCGAGGATGAAGCCGAAGAGACTGACGACGGCTACCGACTCGACGCACGCGATATCGTCGAGGATGGCCACGAGGTCGATGTCGTCAAGGTGCTTGGCTCCGGACAGGTCCGGAACGCACTCGAAGTGACGGCTGACGCATTCTCCGATGCAGCCCGCGAGAAGATCGAGGCTGCCGGTGGCGAAGCCGTCCTTTCCGAGCGTGCACAGGAAGCGGCCGAAGCAGAGGCGCAAGCCGACGCCGACGCTGAAGGCGACGAACAGGACGAGGAGTAACATATGGGATGGAAGGAAGCCGCTGAACCGGTCTTAACACGGATGCCCGCAGTGCGCCGTCCAGAGGGGCACGTCCCCTTCAAGCGCAAGCTGGCGTGGACGGCCGGCATCCTGATGTTGTACTTCTTCCTGACGAACATCCAGCTGCTCGGCATCGAAGCCGGGCAGGCAGACGACCTCTTCGGGGAGTTCCGTGCCGTCCTCGCGGGCGAGCACATGTCCCTGTTGCAGGTCGGTATCGGACCGATCGTCACGGCAAGCATCGTCTTGCAGTTGCTCGGTGGTGCAAACCTGTTGGGTCTCGATACGGACGACCCACGTGATCAGGTCCTCTACCAGGGACTGCAGAAACTGCTCGTCATCGTGATGACGGCGTTAACTGCGCTTCCGATGGTGTTCGCCGGCGGCTTCCTGCCAGCTCAGCAGTCGCTCACGCTCGGCGGATTCACCTTCGATAGCACCCAGATCCAGCTGCTGATGTTCACCCAGATCTTCATCGGCGGCGTCCTCATCCTCTACATGGACGAGGTCGTCAGCAAGTGGGGCGTCGGCAGCGGGATCGGCCTGTTCATCATCGCCGGCGTGAGCCAGCGCCTCGTAACCGGGTTCATCCAGCCCACTGAAGGTGGGTTCTTCTACAACTGGTACCTGATCCTCACGGGTCAGATGGAGGTCGGTTCGCTGGTCTCCGGTGACGGGTTGTACACCCTGTTGATGAGTGACGGCGGACAGATCATCGCGCTACTGACGACGCTGCTGATATTCGCGATCGTCGTCTACGCGGAGTCCGTGCGGGTGGAGATCCCACTCAGCCACGCCCGTGTGAAGGGTGCTCGTGGTCGCTTCCCAGTGAAGCTCATCTACGCGAGCGTCCTGCCGATGATCCTCGTTCGGGCGCTGCAGGCCAACATCCAGTTCATGGGCCAGATCCTCAACAGCCAGACCGGTGACTCGACCGTCATCTCGCTCTTTGGTCGAGAGCTGCCGTGGCTCGGAACCTACTCTGACGGCCAGCCCGTCGGTGGATTCTTCTACTACACGGCACCGATCTACGATACCACCGACTGGATGTGGTGGACTGGTGAAGTCGCCCAGGAAGCCTGGATGGTGATGATCCGCATCGGCGTCGACCTGACGTTCATGGTCATCGGCGGTGCCATCTTCGCCATCTTCTGGGTCGAAACCACCAACATGGGCCCCGAAGCGACCGCCCAGCAGATCCAGAACTCTGGCATGCAGATCCCCGGCTTCCGACAGAACGTCGGCGTCATCGAGAAGGTCATGGAGCGGTACATTCCGCAGGTGACCGTCATCGGTGGCGCACTCGTCGGCCTGCTCGCCGTCTGGGCGAACATGCTCGGGACGATCGGTGCAGTTACCGGGACCGGCCTGCTGCTGGCCGTCTCCATTACCTACAAGCTCTACGAGGAGATTGCCGAAGAGCAGATGATGGAGATGCACCCGATGATGCGCGAGATGTTCGGTAAAGAGTAGACTGTTCCCACGCAGTCTCTTGCGGTTCTTCGATTTCTCGTCTGACGCTGTTTTGCGGTCTATGGTCAGTTCACCTTCGCGCCATCTCGTCCCGTGAGACACGTCTCAGTAGATTCCGGCCAGTAGGTGTAGTCTCTTCCTCGTCTGTCGGGTGCCGTCCTCTTGTCCTGTGTCTCTCGGCTCTCATTGCTCACCACTCTACGCTTGTCCCTCATTACTCCCCACTCCGCTCTCGTCTCTCACCACTACCACTCACTACTCCGCTCTCGACTCGCAGCTCTCGCCTGCTGTGGCTGTGCCTTCTCGAACCCACACCCTGCTAGCTGTTCGTGTTGTTCTCCGCAAGCCACGACATAACGGTCCGCTCAGCAATCGCACCGTACTCGAGTCGCTACTGACTCGTGTTCGATTCAGAGCAGGAGCAGTGGACGACAGTAGGAGACCGAACGTCACACCGGGCCAGACAAAAGCACATTCGATGATTTCGAACTCATCCTCCCTCACTCTTGGTGCCCCGTTCGACGACGATTTCCTCGCCGTCCCAGCCCCCAACGCCGTGGAGCGTCGTCTTGTCGTCGACGACCGGAAGCGACTCGAGTTCCCGCCCGGGCGCATCCCGGTCCACCGTTTCGGAGAGACCGAGGTCGGCGACGTGAACGTATGTCCGCTCGGGCTGGTCTTCGACCGCCGTTCCGCCCGGAACGAGCTCGGCCGGTCCGACCTGATCGACCAGGGTTCCCAGATCCTCGACGGTTGCGCCACTGGTAATGCGGACAGTATCGTCACCCAGTTCAACGCTCGTTCGCGTGAGGTCGAGATTCCACTCCTCGAGAATGTCGACGAACTCCGACCCGGTCTGACCGCCGAGCGGGTCCGGACCGAGCGACTCCGTGATGAAGCCGAGGGTTCGGTCGGCAACCGTCGACTGCGGGAGTTCGAACTCGCCGTGTAGGTCGAGTTCCCCATCGACATCCGTGGCAGCGAGCGAGAACGAAACCGCTGCAGGGTCTTCGAACCCGCGGTCCGTGCGTTCCTCGACGTAGTCGCTCCAGTTATCGGTCGTCCCCGTCACTGTCGCGTCGACTGTCGCCTGCGGGACGGCTGCCGTCTGCTCGTGATCGCTGTCTCCTTCCTCGTCGACATCGACTACATCGATCGACGCGTTCCACTCGGTTGTCGTCCGGAGATTCGCTGCGGTCTGTGCAGCTAGCGTCTCCGCTACGCGTTCGTCGGACGTCAGGTTCGCTGCTGGCGTGTCGTCCGTCGTGTTGGCA
The DNA here is from genome assembly GCF_000337575.1 of Natrialba hulunbeirensis JCM 10989. GTDB lineage: Archaea > Halobacteriota > Halobacteria > Halobacteriales > Natrialbaceae > Natrialba > Natrialba hulunbeirensis. The sequence continues at coordinate 8,103 of NZ_AOIM01000009.1, forward strand.
GCCGTCCCGTTCTCGTCTCCAGAGACAGTCACACCCGCCAGTGCCCGCGCCGTTTCCTGATAGTTCCCGATCGCGACCTCCCAATCGATCACCGTTCGCGTCTCCGTCTCCGTGTGCGTCGTCGTCCGCGACACCGTGACCGTCTCGAGGTCGAGCGCCGTCACCCCGCTCGCGATTTCGGACGCCTCCTGTGTGGACACCTGGGAGTGCTCAGCCAGTTCGGTCGCCAACATCGCCTCGATTCCGTCGTCGATCCCCGTGTACGTCACGGTGTACTCGAGTTCGAGACGAGCCGTTTCGGTCCCATCTTCGCCCCCTCCGTTCTCCACGACCGCGTACTCGTGGTGGTGGAGTTCTACGTCGCTTTCGCCGTCGAACGCTGCAGCGATGGTGTCGTACTCTGCTTCGAGTGCGTTCGAGAGTGCTGTCTGGTCTGAGAGGACGGCGTCGTCTCCCGCGTCGCCAGTCGTGTTCACGTACTCGAGTTGACTGACGGAGAGCCGGTAGCCGTCGGAGAGTCCGTCGTCAGTGAGCGTGAGCTCGGTGGTCGCAGCGGGCGTCGTGTTTCCGACCGCTTCTGGATCCGAGACTGGTTCCTCCGACGCTCGCTCGTGAACGACAGCCCACTTCCCACTCGTGGTCACGGTTTCGGGCGTCATTTCCATCGTTCCGCTCGTCTCCGCGGATGTCGGCGGCTCCGAAACGGACTGCACCGGCGTTCCCTGTTGTGCTCGCGTCGTCTCCGTTGCCTCCGCACCCATTGGTCCCGGCATCTCGGTGAGCGGCATCGTACTCGAGAGCGAGGCGTCGAACTCGTTTGCGTCCGGTGAGTATTCGCCGTCGACGTCGATCGCCAACTCGGTCTCGCCGGTGGGCTGGGCGAACAATTGGTCGAGACTCTGCTCGAGGTCGAACGATCCCAGTGCGGTCGTTTCCGTCGGCTCGTCATCACCGGCAGAACTGTCGGAGTCGCCTGCTGCGAGTTCGCTTGCGGACCCGCCTGACAGCCCCAGCAAGAGCTCCGTGAGCTGTTGTGTGACGTCCGCACCGAGCTGGGTCGATCCGTCCGCCGAATCGGATTCGTAGACAAGTACGCCGCTGTCGTCAGCCAGGAGGTAGAGTTCGTCCGCGTGCCCCATCTCGTCTGCAGCCGCTTCTGGGGTGTCGTAGGTCGTCATGTGCGGTGGGGTGTCGGCGGTGAGCAGCGACTCCGCCGGAGCCTCGCCGTAGGTGTAGGTAAATCCGAGACTCAGGACGGCGATTCCAGCGAGGACGGCAATGCCGACGGCGATGAGGAGCTCTCGCCGGCTGGTCGAGCCGCGGTCGTCGTGCTGGAACCGCCGCTGTGTCATATGATGCAGTTGCGACCCGGTCGTTATAAAAACACGATATTACGTGTGATCGTCCACGAGCGTGGACTATCGCTCTTTCTGTTACGGATGGTGCAGAACGTGTGAGTACGCTGGCGCTGTCGTACGGTCAGGAGAGCGCCATTGTCACTGGATAAACGAAACGAATGGAGAGGAGGGGAACGAATACGTAACGAACGGATAGCTGAGGGATGAGCGGTGAGAGACAGAGCGCGAGAAAGAGGGTGAGAAATACGAGCAAAAACGAACCGGTCGTCGGCCGATACCCGCTGGGAGACCGATTACTGAATGGAGTATCCCGCTGCGATGGTGAGCAGGAACACCATGAACACGGCGGTCGCCATCATGTACGTGATGGACCGCGGCTCTTCGATCAGGTGCTGGTAGTAGGCAGCGATCAGTCCAATCTTGGCTACTGCGAGCAGTATCGTCCCGCCGATTGCGATCGAGTACGCGAAGTCGAACTCGAAGAAGACGAACTTCCCCGTACCCAGTACCAACAGCAGGACGTAAATGATGGTGTACGTTCGAAGGTCAGCCATTAGCGTAGAATTGTGAGCGTCGGTTACTTATACCTTCCTCATGCGCCCCGTCACACCGGTGTGGTGGCGATTATGTTCGTCTACGTGTTCGTGCTGGATCGTCGCTGTCGCTCATCGCGTATCAGTCATCCAAACTGGCGGCACGTTACTATCAAACCGAAACGCAAAATCGGAACCTGTGTAGCGAATCGGCGCTACATCAGGTAGAACAGTGGGAACAGCAGGACCCACACGATGTCGACGAAGTGCCAGTAGAGTCCGAAGAACTCCACCGGACGATGGTCCTCGAGGTATGCATCGACGCTGATGATCCGGTAGATCATGAACACGGCGATGAACAGCCCGAGAATCACGTGGAGTGCGTGCAGGCCGGTCGTGACGTAGTAGATCGAGTACTCGAGGCCGTACCACCAGTACTCGCCGTCAGCGAACTTCATGCTGTACTCGTAGGCCTTCACACCCATGAACGTCAGTCCAAGCAGGAGCGTCGCCGTCATGGCGCCGAGCAGCCCCTTCTTGTTCTTCCGTTCGGCCATCACGAGTGCGAGGATGACCGTGAAACTCGAGGTGAGCAACACGTAGGTGTTGAGCAGGCCGGGCCAGGAGGCAAACGGCACAGTCGTCCACTCGTGCCAGCCCATGTGGATGCGCATGAAGATATACGCACCAATGATGGCACCGAAGACGACGACGTCAGATGCCAGGAACACCCAGACACCGAACTTGGTGTTGCCGACACCGCCGAACGGCCAGCGCTCTGCAATCTTCATCTCCGGCACTTCGAAGCGCTCCATGCCGAATTTGTACAGCGTCACGCCCATGATACCGATCCCGACCAGTGTCAGGATTGGATACATGATATTCGGCTCAGCTGCGATGCCGGTCAGCCCTTCTGGCGGGTTCGGCGTTCCCTCAGCGAAGTCGATGATGTACGGCGTCAGCCCCGATAGACCGAGGAAGAACACGAACGTCCCAACACCGATACCGAACGGCCAGATGCTGGCGTGGTCGGCGTGTTCCTCTTCGTGCTCGATTGCGGCCTCGGCTTGGTTACCCTGTCCGTGTGCGACCCCGCCGTCCGTCGCGGCCGGCGAGTCCTCGACGAACTCGAGTCGGCCGCTGGCGTAGCTTGGTCGGCCGTCCCAATTCTCGAGCGGCGGTGGGGATGGAATCGCCCACTCGGCCGTTCGGGAGAACTCCCACGGGTTGTCGGGAGCGTCGGGGCCGGAGATCCAACTCTTTGCGAGTGTCAGGATCATGATCAGGAACGACGCGCCGAGGATGAACGCCCCGACGGTCGCAACCTGGTGGTAGATCTGGGCACCCTCGGCGAAGTGGAAGACACGGCGTGGCGTCTCCCAGGCGAGGAACATCGGGAAGTACAGCATGTTGAACCCGATGAAGTAGACCGCGAAGTTGAGTTTGCCCAGGGTCTCCGAGTACATCTTTCCGGAGATCTTCGGCCACCAGTAGTAGATCCCACCGACGAGTGCGGTGACCCCTGAAACCATCACGTAGTGGAAGTGGGCGACGACCCAGTAGGTGCCACGGAACTCGTAGTCCAGCACGACGGCACCGAGGAAGACCCCGGTAATACCGCCGAGGATGAACAGCACGAGCGCGCCGAGGCTGAACAGGAACGGGGTCGTAAAGCGCACACGTCCCTTGACCATCGTGTAGATCAGCGCGAAGACCATCAGGTCGAACGGCAGCGAGATCCCGATGGTCGTCGCCATCATCAGCGTCTTGATCTCGAGGTTGATGGTCGTCAGGAACATGTGGTGCATCCAGACGAGGAACGACTGGACGGCCACGAGGACCATCGCGATGATGACCCACTTGCGGCCGACGAGGCGTCGTCCGGTGAACGTCTGGAACGTCTCGAACATGATCCCCAGCGCGGGGAAGAAGACGATGTACACCTCTGGGTGACCGAAGAACCAGAACAGGTGCGCCCACAGCAGGCTCGAGCCCTGGTCGGTCGCGAAGTACTGCGTCAGTAAGACGCGGTCACTCACCAGCAACAGCAGCGCAGCGAGCAGTGCTGCGAAGGCGAACAGCATCATCCAGACGGTCAGGAGCCACGACCAGGTGAACAGCGGCATGTTCCAGAGGCCGAGGCCTTCCGCACGCGAGCGGTGAATCGTTACGAGGAAGTTCACCGTCCCGATCGTGATCGAAATCACGAACAGCATCAGCCCGAGGATGACGGCGTTGCCACCCGTCGTCGCTTCCATCGCGGGTGTGTACGTCGGCACGTTCAGTGGCGCGTACATCGTCCACCCGCCAGCGAAGGTGCCCTGCTGGAAGAACGAGATGATCAGCAGTACGCCCGAGAACAGGTAGAACCAGTAGCTCAGGGCGTTCATCCGCGGGAACGCGAGGTCCTTCGCACCGATCTGCAGCGGTACGAGGTAGTTTGCGAATCCGGAGGCGATCGGTGAGAGGAACCAGAACACCATCAACAGCCCGTGTGTCGTGACTGCCTGGTTGAACTCGTTCCCGCTCAGGATACCGACTCCGCCCGGCTCCCAGAGCTGGATCCGGAAGATCAGCGCCATCGCGCCGCCGAGCAGGAGGAAGAAGATGGCGGTAGCGATGTAGAGGATCCCGACGTCCTTGTGGTTCGTCGTGACGAGCCAGCGCTTGACCGTCGTCATTGGTGGGAGATCAGCCATTATTCGTCACCTCCCTCTTCGGTCTCGTCATCGGTTTCCTCGCCGTCACCGTCGTTCGTTTCGTCCGCTTCGTCGTCAGCTTCCTCTTCCTCATCCTCATCATCAGTTTCGTCGTCTTCAGCTCCCAACTCGACCGTGTAGGTCTCGTCAGTTGGGCCGGTGAAGTCGACAGTCTCCTCGATCGTCTCGAACTCGTCGTCAGTCGAGGTGATGGTCAGCTCGTACGGTCCACCCTGTTCGATCTCGCCGATCGTGATGGAGCCGTTCTCGAACTCATCGTCAGCGTACGTGAAGCTGAGGTCCTCCTCGAACTGATCGTTCTCCTCGTGGACGAGCTCGAGTTCGAAGCCGTCAGTGACGCGTTCTTCAGCTTCGTCCTCGAGTGTAATCTCCATGGTGAGCTGTTCGTCGACCCACTGTTCGAACTCCTCTTCGGAGCGAACATCGACGTCGGCAGTCATGCCGGAGTGGCCGAAGCCACACAGCTCGAAGCACTCGATCAGGTAGTCGCCGTCTTCTTCGGCGACGAACCAGGTTTCGTCAGTTTCGCCCGGGATCGCGTCAGCCTTTACTCGAAGGTCTGAGATCCCGAACGAGTGCCAGACGTCCCGTGATGTCACCTCTGTCCAGATCGGTGTATCAGCAGGGATGACGAGCTCACCGCCGGTCTCGATACCGTTCTCGTATTCGAAGTCCCAGCCGAAGGCCCAGCCTTCGACCTCGACCTCGAGTGTCTCTTCGTCAGGGGTGTCCGGTCCGTCCTCGACGACGAGGAGCATCCCGTAGGACCACACAACCAGCGAAATGACGATGATGGCACTCAGTCCGAACGAGAGGAATAGCTTCTTACCGCCCTGTCCGCCTGTCGGAAGTTCTCCGAGCGTCGGCAGATCCTCGTCGGCCTTCGAGTCGCCGTTATCACGGTACTTGTACGCGTTGTACAAGGTATACGCGATCACGACGACACCGACGAGCGTACCGAGGCCGAGAAACACGAGGAAAATCTCCTCGAAGATATCGACCCGGGTCTGCACCTGCATCGGAGTCGTGTATGCGTTGAAGATCGTATTCACCTCTATTGGAGCCGCCTATATGTCGGACGGTGGTTTCCGGGACCACTTATCTATTTGGAAACGGGCCGACGCGTTCAGAGTTGCCGAATGCTGTCTGTCGATGGCTCGCGTCAGCATAGTCTGCCCGTCGACATGGTCCTCGGGTTGCCTGTTGGAGTCTGTCCTCTTTGTTCTATCGTTGCCGGGGCACGATTTTCGTTAGAATCCTGGAGTATTTCCCCGTCACGAGGCGATCAATGCGAACAGGTTCGGCACAGCTGATTCACGTTGTGGCTGTGTACACATCGGGCTCCGTCTCTCGCGCCCAGTTACGCTCGCGCGCGGATACCTACTGAAATCAGAGAGTCGAGCGTGAAAGGGTATTTACATAGACACACACACTCTCATACACCCATACACACACGCAAAGCCCTACAACGCGCCCCAACGGGCCACTACCAGTCCTCGCAGCGACGTACCCACAGACCCCGATAACCACCTCTCTCAGCGCACTGGACAGAGCGCAACCCTCTATACTGTTGCTCTCTAACCACGACGTATGCCAGAAGACGTTCTCTTCAAATTCGAACAGCAACTGAGCCGCGACGAGATCGCCGCCTACCTCCGTGCCGCAGCCGACAACTTAGAACAGGGCGAGGACATCACCCTCTCTGCCGGCTCCGATTCCGTCACCATGTCACCACCAGCAAACCCAACGTTCGAGATCAAAGCCGAACACGAATACTCGAACGAGTCCGATCCCGGCGAACTCAGCATCGAGTTCGAACTCGAGTGGAAGAAGGGAGCTGACACCGACGACTCGGCGGACGGCTCGTTGCAGATCGAGTAATTGAGTGATCGAGACGCACGACGGCGCCGAAGACGACGCGAGCACACCGAACCGGCTCAGAGTTCGACGACCCACACCCGAAACGACGACGGTAACCCATACACCGTCTGGAACACGGCGTCGATGAACTGCCCGATTCGGTTCCGGTCTGCTTTCGCACTGACGTGAACGTTGACGCCGTCGGCGTCTTCGGGCCGAGCGATGTCCTCGATTTTGAACACCGGAAAGTCGTTCAGCAGTTGTTTCAACCGGTCGAGTTCCTCGTCCGTGCAGTCGAGGTTGATCGTACCATCGCCGAACTGGAGCCACGGGACGCCGAGTGACGGGTCCAGATCTAGTTCCATGTCGTCCTCGCCCTCACTGTCACTGTCACTGCCACTGCCACTGTCACTTCCACCTGCCGCCTCGCTTCCTCCGTCGCCAGCATCGTCGCTCTCGAGTGCCGTCTCATTGTCAGTCGTACTCGAGTCGAACACACGCTCGTCCGCTTCGAACGTGACGAATCCGCGTGCACGTGTTCGGTGTGCTGTGATGGCGTCGACGTACAGCTTTCGGCGATCTGCGGGCGCTTCGGCATCGAATCTGGTCATACAGCAGTAGATGTGCCCGTTTCTTTAAGCCTTTATGCGCTGGCGCTGAACGAGCAGATATGGCACAGCCACGAATCTTAATTCTCGGGGCTCCCGGGGCAGGCAAAGGGACACAGAGTGCAAATATCACCGACGAATTCGACGTCGAACACGTCACGACCGGTGATGCGCTCCGTTCGAACAAGCAGATGGATATCTCCGATATGGATACGGAGTACGACACCCCGGGCGAGTACATGGATCAGGGCGAACTCGTCCCCGACGAGGTCGTCAACGCTATCGTCGACGAGGCGCTTTCCCAGGCCGACGGCTTCGTTCTCGACGGTTACCCCCGGAACTTAGAGCAGGCAGAGGAACTCGAGGGGATGACCGATCTCGACGTTGTGCTCTACCTCGATGTTAGCGAGGAGGAACTCGTCCATCGCCTTACCGGCCGGCGGATGGATCCCGAGACCGGTGAGATCTACCACGTCGAGTACAACCCGCCAGAAGATCCCGAGATCGAGGAACGCCTCGAGCAGCGCGAGGACGACACCGAGGAGACAGTTCGCGAACGACTTCGTGTCTATCGAGAGAACACAGAACCGGTCGTGGAGTACTACGACGACCAGGGGACACTCGAGCGCGTCGACGGTGAGCAGGCACCCGACGACGTTTGGGAGTCAGTGAAAGAGACGATCGAATCGACGGCGTAGACGAACTACGGACTATCTCCCACGGTTATCGATGTTCACTTCGTGATGAGCGACGTTGAGGTAGGTTAGCTGCGGCGGCAGTGTGTAGGTTTCTGGGTAGAGATCGATTTCGTTGTTCTCGAGTTCGTCATCGTATTTGAAGGAAACTGAGGCAGAGTGGACGTTTGTCGACGATGCAACGAGCGCACCAGTGAAGTCGATGTCCGACTGCATACAGACCTGTTCCGAACACTGTCCTTGGTGGAACACTTCGTTCTCTGTGTCATCCCAGGGTTCATCACGCGGGGCATAGATCGTTCCGTGGAAGGAAGATTCTCCTGGCCCAATGCCAACGTGAGTATTCGACGTCCCGTACAACTGCAACTGACCCGCGTTCCCGTCCGTTACGGAAACGTTTCCACCTTCGATATCGAGATGGCCCGTCGTATAGATTCGCAGTTCGTGATCCGAACCGTCAGGATCCGCGACAAGCTGCCCTTCGATACTCGTGTTTCCATCGACGATGATCGTCGTATTCCCGGTTGACGTATCGACGACCAGTTGCTCTTCACCGCCGATCGTAATTTCGTCCTCGAAGTACGTTTTGTTGCCGGCGATGGTTCCATTCGTCGTCGGAAGTGAATCGTCGTCTTCGTGGTCGTCGATCATCTCCTCGATGACTGGATCAAGTTCGGGCATCGATCCCTCTCTGACTGTCCCGTTCTCTACGTCGGCGTTTTCGAAGTCATCGAAATTTTCGGAGACAACCATACCGTCTTCGAACGCCTCATCAACGCTCAGGTAGCCAACCTGGACTTCGACGGTCCGATTATCGTGATCGACGTTTCGGACAACCGTGTCACCCGCTTGCTGCTCGAAGTAGGACTCCCAGCCGCGATAGTATTCGCTCTCGACGGTGATCGTTACGCTCTCGTTCTCGACGACGGCAGATTCACGAAACGTCGTCGTCTCCTCGTGGCTGATGCCGATACCCCCGGTACCGAGGTTCTGTTCGCCGCTCACCGTGACCACTGGCAACGTCAGTGTTTCAGTGGTCTTTTCGTAATAGATTGGTGGGGAAGAGATAACTCGCGTTTCGTTGCCAGTTTCGCGGAAAACGCTTCCCGCTTGATATGCTAGAATCGTCCCATCCTCTCCTTCGTACTCAATCGTTCCGATGGTGAGGTCGATGTCCTCATCGAGCGCCTCCGAGGAAACAGTGATGTTTCCAGTATCTTTCTTCACGATTGCGCCGTCGTTGCCGACCTCGAGATCCATCGACTGAAGGACATCAGTATTTGACGAGGCAGTACTCATCTGTTGACTCAGTTCCACGAACGCGGTTTCGACGCGCTCCTGCTCGGAACTCTGCTCGAGACTGGTGACGGTTTCACCGGCGACGAGAAAAATACCTGTGCTAACTGCTGCAACCATTCCGATCAGTATCACGAACCCGAGCATAGCGGACTGGGCTCGTGATTTCCGTCCGGTTGTGATACCTACATTCCGTCTACCCATTATTGTGTCCGCTCATACGTCAGTATATGAATCGCGTCGTTTGATCATACCATTCAGAACAGTTTACTTTCGTTTCTTTTGTTCTATTACGGCTGGTTAGAACCATCCGCCTCGGACAAAGCACACGATCAGTCCGTACGAGTAGTGATTGGGTGTACCGATTTACTCGAGACACTGTTCGATAGTGATGATCGTACTAGTGCGGGGAAAGAAGAGCAGTACTCAATCGGATTTAATTTCAATATCGTGTTGGGCAACGTTGAGATACGTCAGGTCTGGTGGCAACTGATAGACACCATCTTCAGGGAAGAAATCCACATCCAAATCCTTGAGATTCTCTTCATCGTATTCGAAGCCGAGTCCACCCTGTCCTCCTTGTAGCTCAATAGACTCAACAACTATCGAGCCATAAAAGTCTGGATTCGAGTGAAAGCATGCTTGAACAGAACTACACCGGTCAGTCCACTGGCCGTCTCGGGCTGGCGCATAAATAACTCCCTCGTAGAAGGGACTTCCTCCAGGGCCAAAGTCAATCTCCATCGTGTCTTTCCCATACAACTGGATTACCGATGCATCCTGTCGCTCTGGTTCATCATAATAAACGACATCACCAGAGTCGGCTTCGAAGTTTCCAGTCGCATATATTTTGAGTACATTATCACCAGTCCGACTTGGAACAGTAATTGCATCCTCGCCTGCTGTAATGTCCCCATCGACAACAAGGGTCGCGTTCCCATCAGTTAGAGTAAAGCTATATTGATCTCCTGGCTCGATATCATCTGTATAGTACAATCCATCTTGACGATCTCTGTCGCTCGTTTCATTCAGGAATACTGTATCCTCGTTCGATACTGTTTGATTCACAATTTGGTCGATTTCGTCGCTAATGTCATCTCGGACACCCCATCGCCGTTCGTCAGTCACGTTTGGATTTCCGCCTGTGCTAAACCCATCAGGGTCGGTGAACGTGATGCCCGAGTCGAAGGACTCGTCTACATCAAAATATCCCATCCGGACGACGACCGTCTGATCGTCACTACACTCCTCCAACACTGCCCCACTGCCGACTTCCTGGACGAAGTAGTTTTGCCAACCGACGCAGTACTCGCTCTCTACTGTCACTGTGACGTTTTCGTTCTCGATGATCGATGATTCAGATCGAGTCGATGCATCGAGCTGGCTCACTGTGATATCGCCCTGCCCGAGTTCCTCCTCACCGCTCACGTTCACGACCGGGAAGTTGAGAGTCGTTGTACTGTGATCATAGTCGAACTGCGGTGCCGAGACAAGTCGTGTTTCATTCCCAGTTTCGCGGAATACTGCGCCACCCTCTGATGCAATCTTCGTTCCGTCATTGCCCACCCATTCGACGGTCCCAATCGTGGTCTCAATCGTCTCGTCTAATCCCTCAGATTCAATAACAACGCTACCGGTGTTTTCGCGGGTTACTGCCCCGTACTCGTTGAGGTCGATGTCCGTTCCACGTGTCGTCTCACCGTGTTGTGTAACAACGTGCATCTGCGTGTTGAGCTCGACCATCGCCTGTTCAACCCGCTCTTGTTCTGTCGTCTCTGAGACTGTGTTAATCATCGGCCCCGCACTCAAGAGTAAGACGATTGCGCCGATCGATACTAACCCAAAAAGAAGGACGACACCGACGAGTGATGTCGCACCACGAGTGTTCATGCATCTACTCTATATTTCTTACATATAATAATATTCAAAAGACTACGACAGTTCATAGTATCTGAATCAATGATATTCTGTCCGAATAATTTCCAGGGATGTCAACTCTGTTTTTCTGTGTTAGAAACAACGTAACTACGAGATCAATCACTTCGATCTGAAATCCTGGTTTGCAGAGTTCTGTTACAACGGGTGGCGACTTCTATTATCAGATAGTGCTTGGCTTCCAGGGACAGTCGAAGATAAACACTTGTATACCGAACCTGCCCTAGCCCTAACATACCCAGATGACACGGACAGCCGAAAAGATCAATGCACTCGTTCGGGAGGACTCCTCGATGACCGAGGCACTCGAGTCCATCCGGGCGACAGCCGACGAAAACGGCGGCGAAGTCCAGTGGGGCGACGTCAGTGACGACCTGACGAGCGGCCAGTGGGGGCGTCTGATCGAGAAGGGCGTATTGGTCGACGGCGATGAGGGCTTCGAGATCGCCGACCGCGAAGCCTACGACGAGGCGCTCGACGGCGACGGAACTGGTTCGGCCTTCCCCGACGCCGACGTCGAAATCGACGCAGAAGCATCCAAGTGGTCCCAGTGGGACAAACTCGCCGGAGTTGGATCGCTCTTGCTGATGTTCGGCTACTGGCTTGACCCGGTCCGCGACACGGTCGGTGGGACACTGAATCTCCTACTTGGCCCGCTCGACGCCGCGTTGCCGTTCTACGCCGTCATCCTCTCTGTTGCACTCCTGACGGGGCTCTACTCGACGCTCTTACAGGCGAATCTGATGAACCCCGAGGTGCTCGGCAAGTACCAAAAGCGGATGAAGGCGATGCAGGACAAACAGCAGGACGTTCGTGACCGCAAGCAGGAGGCCGAAGAACGCGGTGCGAGCGAGGCCGAACTCGAACAACTCGAGAACGAACTCGAACAGGTCCGCGAAGAGCAGATGGAGGCGATGGCCGAGAACATGGGGATGTTCAAAGAACAGATCCGTCCGATGGTCTGGATCATGCTGTTTACGATCCCAATCTTCCTATGGATGTACTGGAAGATCCACGACGGAAACGTCGCCGGTGCTGAGTGGACCGTCGTGATGCCGATCGTTGGAGTCGTTGACTGGACGGACGGCGTTATCGGTCCGATGCCGGCCTGGATCCTCTGGTACTTCCTGTGCTCGATGGGCTTTACCCAGCTGCTCCGGAAGTCGCTCAACATCGATATGACGCCGTCGACGACCTAACGTCGGGACCCACCCCGATTCGGTGATTGCAACTGGTGGGTACCGCGCCCACCCCGTATCTATTCTGTCTTCAGACCCTGTGCTCTCGGATCGCGTACTCTCGGGTCACGTACTCCCTGTTCACTCAGACCGAGACCGCATCTCCGCTGTCGAACAGTGTCTGGCAGTGTCCACACGGCTCCACCGATTCAAAACCCATTTTACCCGGCACGTCGCAGATTGCATATGTTACTGACCGTCTCTGGCCCGCCAGGCAGCGGGAAGAGCACCACTGCCGAATTGCTTGCCGACGCGTTCGATCTCGACCACGTCAGCGGCGGCGACATCTTCCGCCAGCTCGCGGACGAACGCGGCTACACCCCACTCGAGTTCAACAAACTCGCAGAGGAGAACGACCAGATTGACCGCGACCTTGACCGGCGGCTCCGTGAAATCGCCGTCGAGGAAGATGACCTGGTACTCGAGTCCCGGCTGGCTGGCTGGCTCGCCGGCGACCAAGCGGACTTCCGCTTCTGGCTCGATGCGCCGCCGGCGGTTCGTGGCGAGCGAATCGGCGAGCGTGAGGACAAGGATCCCGACCGTGCCACGGAGGAAACCCAGGCTCGTGAAGCGAGCGAGGCCCAGCGCTACGAGGAGTACTACGGGATCGACATTCGTGACCTGACTATCTACGACCTCTCGGTCAATACGGCTCGCTGGGAACCCGACGCCGTTCTCGACATGCTCGTCACGGCCGTCGAGGAGTACGATGCCACAGGTGATGAGGGCCAGGCTGCCGTCCCACTCGAGTACGATATCTAGCATGACACAACGCCAGCGCCTCCGCCCTGCTCCGGGCGACCGCACACCAGCCGAACTCTTACAGTTCGGTGTCGTCAACCTCGATAAGCCACCGGGACCGTCCTCACACCAGGTTAGCGGCTGGCTTCGCGACGCCGTTGTCGATGCGCTGGCGGAGGCTGATTCCGATGGGGACGGCGACAGCGACAGCAACAGCGACAGTGACAGTGACGATGACACCACCCCAACAATCGATCAGGCCGCCCACGCCGGCACGCTCGATCCCAAAGTCACCGGCTGTCTCCCGACCATGCTCGGTGATGCAACCCGTCTCGCACAGGTCTTCCTCGAGGGACACAAGGAGTACGTCGCGGTACTCGAGTGCCACGGCTCGATTCCGGCGGATGCCGCATCGACGGTCGCCGAATTTGAGGGACCGATCTATCAGAAGCCACCGAGAAAGAGTGCGGTCTCGCGCCGGCTTCGAGTCCGCGAGATGTACGATCTGGAGGTTCTCGAAGCGGGCGATCGCCAACTGCTGTTACGGATTCGCTGTGAGAGCGGTACCTACGTCCGAAAGCTCTGTCACGATCTTGGACTGGCACTCGGGACTGGCGGGCACATGGGACACCTCCGCCGAACAGCGACCTCGCCGTTCGACGATACGGATCTCTACACCGCGACGGAGTTTCTCGATGCACTGTCGTTCTGGCTTGAGGACGACGATCCAAGCCTGCTGTACGACATCGTCGAACCCGCCGAGCGGATTCTCGAGGACGTTCCGCGCGTCATAATCGACTCGACGGCTGCACGAGAAGTCGCAACGGGTGCCCCGGTCTACGCACCAGGGGTACAGGAGGTCGACGCTGAGACTGTACTCGAGCGCGGTGATCTCGTGGCCTGCTATACCCAGGTTGGCTCGGCGGTCTGTCTTGGCGAACTCGTTGGTGATCCTGATGCGGAATCGGGTGTGGTCGTAGACCTCGAGCGCGTGCTCGTCTGAGTTGCAGTTGTTCGCTCCGGTGCCGTCGTGGCACATACCGCAGGTCACTGTTTTCTGTTCGGATTCGCTGTCCCACCGTGGTCAGCATGCCTCGAACGGAGCCTGAAACGACACGCTTAAACAGCAGACACTCATCGTATCACGTGCGGGACCGTGGGGTAGTGGTATCCTCTGCGGATGGGGTCCGTAGGACCCGAGTTCAATTCTCGGCGGTCCCACTCGAACTTATCTAAGTGTTCAACTTGTAGCGGCTCGTACCCCGAGGCGACCGAAAATCCAATCTTCGCTTTCGGTATATTACCACATAGCCGACAGCACAACGGGAGGTGGTCGGCGTGACGGTCGCACCGTGGCCGTCGGTCAACCATTCGACCTGCGAACATTGCGGTGCCCACGTCACCGATCGGTTCCGCCGTGTCTTCGGTGACGATCGGGACCGAGCCCACCGCTGCGGAGAGTGCGATTCGTACGCTCGACTGAGCCGTGGCTCCGCTGCTGGCGTCGACGTGCCGGTGCCAGATCCAGAAACGTCCGCCGGTCGGCACGGAGGTGAGGCTGATACCTAAACGGGTCGACCCGCGAAACCTCCCGTCTGGCTACTCGCCTGCATTCATCCAACTCTCTGACGGCCTGGTGTGCGTACCGGACGCCACTGTCCGTGACTCGGGCTGGCTTGAGTTCACCGAGTGGTCCGGTACGACCGGTCTGGTGCCGCCGCGAGAGTGTGGCCGGGTAAAGTTCATTGCGACGGAACTCGTCGAAGACACGCTACGGCGACGTATCACGAACGCCGATATTCGCGTAGAGCATCATCCAGAAGGCGAGGTGGGTCGGTGAGCGGTCAGCTTACGAGAGATACTGAGGGAACTAAGTTAAGCATATCTAAGGCCATAATAAATAGGAGAATTCCGAGAACGGTAAACGCAATTGGGAGATTCTCGTTTACCCACCCATTTGCTGGTTCTGAAACCAGTTGTAGAGCGCTAAAGACGACTAATAGCATACAGATAAATGCTGCAATCAGATTTTGCTGGAGATACATCGTAATTCCGGCTAATGAAAGCCCGATTCCGGCTAGTGCTGTACCCGGCTTGGAATCGTTCATTAGGTCAACTAATTTATTGCTACCCCATGTAACTTTTCTTCGACAGGATCGATCACTACAGCGAGGCGCTGACCGGATTCGCGACGGTCGGTTCTGCCAGCAGCGCCTCTACACGTGCGGGTTCAACGAGAGCATCTACTACCCGTACACGAGCTTGAAGTACCACACGCTGCTCGTAGCGTCGCTCTTGGACAACTACCGCGCCGGTCACGAGTTCCCCGATCTCCTCCTGGTTGTGGACGATTCCGAGGAGATCGTGCCCCATCGGACGGTCTACGCGGGCGACCGCTTCGCGCTTCGAATCGACGAGGACGCGGACGCGCAACCGTGGGCGCGCTTTGGAAGCCGCCCGTGGCAGTCGTGGGCGTCGGCGTGGAAGCGCCTCACCGCGCACCCGCTCGACGTCAATCACGACAAGCACGACATGGCTCTCGATGCGAACCTTCGTCGGATCTGGAGTTGGAGTACCGCACTCCAGTACATCGAAGATCTTGAAACCCGGAGGGAGAACGCGTGACCCGCATCCAGCAGGTTCATTGGGAACTCGACATGGACTACCTCGGGCATCCGTACTACGTCTCGGGGAACGCGATTTACCACGCGTTCGGGATGCAGCTGGAGCACGATGTCCACCAGCACATCACCGCCAGCCACGGGATGTTCGTGCCGGGGCAGTTCGGGACGTTCCCCGAGGAACACTCGCAGAGCGGGATTCGCCCGTACATGGGGTCGTCGCTCCCCGACGTGGAGAGATACGACGACCTGTTCCTCTTCCGGCACCCCGACCATCCGTGGCTGCTCGATACCCGACCCCGCGACGGGCTGAACGCCCACGACATCCGATTCCAGAGCGGGATGCCCGCGCTGGCTCACGAGACGATCATGGGCCGGCCCGACGACGCTCGGAAACAGCAGCAGACCACGCGTTGGTACGTGAACGCCTACTTGCACGCCGATGACCCGGACGTTCTGCCCCTCGGCGAGGACAGCGTGGCGGCCTCGCCGCCACGGAATAGGTGGTCGGTTAATGCCGACCACCCGCTTGACGGCCTCCAGTTCGGAGGCAAACGGAACTACGGCTACGGGACGACCATGCTGAAAGACACGCAGGTCGTTGACCTGGAGGCACTGGACTACTCGCGTCTCGAAGACGGCGAGGCGTTCATCCTCGAACTCGTGACGCCGTTCGTCCTCCGGTCGGAGTACCCGAAGGCGAACAACGTGGACGTGCCGTGGTGGTGGAGCGTAGACGACGAAGCGCAGCTGCGCTACCGCCTGGAGAAGGTCATCGAGGGCGGCGACGTATACGAGTTGGAGACCGTCGATCACGGCGTGGTCGTCGGCTACGATGGCGACCGTCCGGTGGAGACCGCGATGTCCGGACTCACCCGCGTCGGGAACCACTCGAAGTACGGCTTCGGAGAGCTTCGAGTGAAGCCCGTCACTCCAGATGAAACGAACGTCAATAAACAGATAGAAAAGCCGAAGTCGGAGCACTGACAAACGAACAATGATCGGCAAGGATTCCGCAGTGTCCAGGTCGGTCAGACTGAATAAAGTAGATCACATTGCCAACAACTGTTACCGGAAATAGACCGCATCTACCGATTCCAGTACGATCCGCTGCGAATACTTGGACTACGCTTATCCGGCGCAATCCACTCATACGAACGATGGCAACCGCTCCTGAATCGCAGTCCTCTATCACCACGGATGAGCTATGCCGTCGAATTGTCGAGGCGGTCGCAGCACACGAACAGTGCGGTGTAACCGAGCTCCCGCCGCTGTACGATGCCGTTGAACCGGACGCTGTCTGTAATCTCTTTGCAGCGACTGCAACACACAATCGGTCGACTGGCCAGGTGACGTTCACCTACTGCGAGCATCGTGTTACCGTCGATGCAACCGGTTCAGTTTCGGTCGAGGCGACGGGCTGAGGTCGCGTCTCCGCCGCTTCACTCCGAGATGTCGCCCTCGGTTCGTGCCGTCGTTTCCGAAACCACAAACCGTGCGAGCTTTCGCTTCGTGTGGGATTCGACGAGATGGTCCTCGAGTCGCATCTCCTGTGGCGGCTCCCGACAGAGAGGACATTCGATGGGTGCTCTAGACGCCATATGCGTTGCACGCGAGTGAGCACGAAAAGAGTTGGCCGGCCACCGGATACCCGGACCGAGTGGTTTAACCTGCCGCCCTCGAACCACTCGAACGAATCGATGACTGTCGTCCTCGCCGGTGTCGGTGCCGATAGCACGAACCTCGGAACGCTCGGGCCGCTGTACGACGACGGCCGTTTCGAGTATATTCCGATCCCAGAGAAAACGAGCGAGACTACGGAATCCGAAACACTCGGTTCCTGGTCTCTCCAGCACGACGACCGCAGTGCTGCGGACCTCACAACCCGAATCGAACCCCAGCCGGTCCGTGGCGGCGTCGAAACCGTCTCCGGTGATGCACTCGAGAACTGGCCGTTTCACTACGATCCGAACTTCGGAGCGCTGACGTATGGCGAACACCGAACCAGTGGGTACCTGTCGCGACTCAGTGCACTCGAGTCCGGTGACGTCGTCGGCTTCTACGCTGGGCTTCGTCGACCGGACGGTGATCGTGCCCATCGCTATCTGATCGGCTACTTCACAGTCGACCGGGTTGATGTGGTAACTCCAGACACGCCCGCTGGCGAACGGGCAGACATTCTCGCGGCGCATGCAGAGAACGCACACGCAAAGCGAGCGCGGGGGGATGAGCTCTATCTGGCAGACAAGGAAGTTGTCTTTATCGACGGCCGCGAACCGGGTGGGCTGTTCGACCGACACCCGATTCGACTCAGTGAGTACGAAGTGAAACCGGGGAACGAGCGGGCACAGTACTACCTTCGCGACGAGATCGCAGCGGAGTGGGCCGTTACGGAGGGTGGCAAGAACATGATGTACAAACCGGCCTACTGCTGTGACTGCACGCGCGAGGAGTTCAGACGGCTGGTTGGGCCGCTCGAGAACCGATCTGAAACCGATGCCGCAGTTGGGCGCTCACCGGCTCCCTAACACGGTGTTTGCGTTTCCCTGCTGTGCTTCCTGACTCCATACGCCCGATGAGAGAATCGGTCAGTTTCTTGTAGCGATCCCCCGAAGACCACGCAAGTGACCGACGACACCGCCGACAGTTCGGGACCGTCCCGCCACGACCGCATTCGCCGTCACCCGACGCCGGGCGCACGAAACTCCCTCGCCCACTGGACGTCGGCGAAACATCCGCTTCGCGTCGCGATCAACTACATTTTCGTCTGGCTGGCTCGCATCTCGCCAAGCCTCCGCCTCCGTCGTTGGTGTCTGCGTCGGATCGGTGTCACCGTCGGTACCGGCGTTTCCTGGGGGCTTGAGGCGACGCCGGACACGTTCTGGCCGGAGCTGATCACACTCGAGGACCACGCAATCGTCGGCTACGATGCGACGTTGCTCTGCCACGAGTTCTTGCAGGACGAGTACCGGACGGGCGGGGTCGTCGTCGGCGAGCGGGCGATGATCGGGGCGGGTGCGATCGTTCTGCCCGGTGTCGAAATCGGTGCGGATGCGAGCGTGGCGGCGAACTCGCTGGTGACCCAGGATGTCCCCCCGGGGACCACCGTCGCGGGTGTACCCGCACGGCCGATGGGCGGGCACTCGAGTGACCAGCCGGACGGGGACGACGAGGCTGTGGGATCGGAGTGAGACGGTTTCTGATGGTGGTTTGGTGTGGGTTGTCGGGTGGCGTTTTGGTGCGCTGTCGTCGGTGTAGCACACCGAGGTAGCATGTCGATGTACTGTGCCGGATACCGATGTGCCGTGCTGGATACCGATGGACCGTGCTGGAGGCCGTAGACGAAACTGGAACGGACTCGCTGACAGAGATCTCACTCTTTGGCAGTGAGTCAGACGAAAAAGCGGTGTCGAGTCCGTACTCGGTTCCGGTCCGGGATCTGTCTGATTTGGACCGTGGTGTCCGCTCTATCCGTGTTCCTGCGCGTCTACAGCGACGACCAGGACTTGCGGGCCTCGTTCCAGGAGGTGACGCTGGCGATCCACTTGGCGGCGATCATCTTCTTCAGGTTCTTTGCGGGAATACCGCCGAAGGTGTCGACGGGCAGCGAGACGCCGAAAGCCGGCTTGACCTCGTGGGCCACTGCCTTGTCGCCGACGGAGACGACGGTCCCCTTGTCGTCGTACTCCCAGGTCTTGAGTGGGCGGTTCTCGATGGCGCGGGCGATGTTTTCGCCGACGACTTCAGCAGCCTGCCAGGCAGCCTGTGCCGTTGGCGGTGCCGGACGGTCGCCCTGGTCGATCAGTGCCGAGTCGCCGATAGCGAACACGTTCTCCTCGGTTGTCTGGAAGTTCGCCTCGACGTTGACACGGTTGTGTTCCTTCTCGAGTTCGGCGTCGTCGAGCGCGTCGCGGCCGGTGATGCCACCGGTCCAGATGAGCACGTCGTGCTCGAGTGGTTCGCCCTCGTCGAACTCGATGACGTCGTCTTTGGCCTCCGTGATCGGGTCGTCCGTGTGGATGCGGACGCCGGCGTCCTCAAGGAGGTCGCGCAGGGCCTGCTGGATTTCAGGGTCGTTACCGGGGAAGATTTCGTCGAGTGCTTCGACGAGGTGGATCTCGATCGGGGCGCGGTGATTGTCGCGGAATTCGGCGATTTCACCGGCGGTCTGGATACCGGAGAGACCGGCGCCGCCGACGACGACCTGCGCGGGCTCGCCGCGGGTCGCGTCCTGGCTGGCCTGGGTGATCTCGTCGTGGATTTCCATGGCGTCGTCGAGACTCTTCAGGGTGAGCGAGTGCTCTTCGAGGCCGGGAATGCCGTAGTAGGCGGTCTGACTACCCAGTGCGACGAGCACGTAGTCGTAGTCGACATCGTCGCCCTCGGCGAGTTCGACGACCTGTTCGTCGACGTCGAGACCGACGACATCGTCCTGGATGAAGCGGGTTGACGGATCGGCGATCTGATCGACTGGGAACGTGATGTCCGAGCGGACGTCCGGGTCGCGGACGACGCGGTGGGCCTCGTGGAGAACGAGATGGTAGTCTACGTCAGCGATCCAGGTTAGTCGCGCGCTGCCACCGAGTTCCGACTGCAGCTTTGAGATCGCACCGGTACCGGCGTATCCAGCACCGAGCACGACGACGTTATCAGTCATACGTCACACTCTGAAACACTACGATACAAAGGTGTTGGAACTCGTGTCTGTATGTTCTGTGATGACACACCACCAGTGGTGGTCGTTACTGCCACACTGGACGTCCCCCACACTACCCTCGGACCCACCGTCGTCGCGTCGACAGGTTTAGGGTTAGATGGGTCTAAACCCGAATAGGATGATGCTGAGCGACGTGATGGAAGACTACCTCAAGGCGATCTATCAGCTCCAGCGCGACCACGACGAACGGATCAAAACGTCCGAAATCGCAGAGGCACTGGATGTCACGTCGCCGACCGTCACCAGCATGCTCGAGAAGCTAGAAGACCGCGGGCTCGTCGACCGCGAAAAGTACCGCGGGGTCACGCTCACCGACGAAGGTGAGACGGTCGCACTCGAGGTCGTTCGCCACCATCGACTGCTCGAGGCGTACCTCACCGAGCACCTCGATTACGACTGGTCCGAAGTCCACGCCGAGGCAGACCGCCTCGAACACCACATCAGCGAGGACTTCGAACAGCGCGTTGCGGACGCCCTGGGCGAACCGACAGTCGACCCACACGGGTCGCCGATCCCGAGTGCGGACCTCGAACCACCGGAGCGACCCGACGGCAAATCCGTCACCGAGTTCTCGGAAGGGGACGTCGTCGTCGTCGAGGAGGTCGCCGACCGTGATCCGGAGGTCCTCTCCTACCTCGCAAACCACGGCGTCGAACCCGGTGTCGAACTCGAGATACTCGAGGTTGCACCCTTCGGCATGGTGACCGCGCGCTCGAGTGCAGGCGAGGAGGATGTGTCGCTTCCAGAGGGCGTTGCCCACCACGTTCGAGTTAGCCCACCCACCGAAGTCGAGTCGTAATTCCTTAACGCGGTCCGTGCCGTCCCGATCAGCAGGGCTTTGCTCTCTCGCCTGTTCCATCACTGTCTTGCCTGATCGTCCTCGCACTCGAGTTGGTCTATTTCTGCGGATTAGATCGTATCTAACGGTAGATTCCGTGGGTAAACTATAAGTTTAGAGCCGTCTAAACATCTGCCAATGAGATGCCAATCGATGCTGTGGGGGCGGATCGCTCGTGAGTGACTATATTTACGATCGCGTCCCACGGTGGGTCCTCGCTATCGGTCCCGTTGCAATCCTCATCGCGGTTTTCGGAGTACTGTATCTGACATCGCCGTTCGGTGACCTCTCTGGGGTCGAGGAAGCAAGCACACTCGAGATTCTCTGGATGCTGACGATCATCGGTGCGATCGCGGGAATTATTCCGGTCGCCATCGGAATGCTCTGGTTCCCGTTCATCCGTGATCTCGATCCACGATATCTGCACGCCTTCCTGGCGCTCGCTGGCGGTGTGCTCGCGTTCATCGCCGTCGAGATGACGGAGGATCTGATCTTCGACTACAGCACCGAAGTCACTGATACAACGGTAGCTGGTCTCTCTGTCGGCGGGTCGACGCTTGCTGCAGTGACTGCAGTCGTCGGCGTCGGCGGGACGTTCGCCGTCATGTACGCTGCGAGCGAGTGGCGTCAGCGCAAGGCAACCGAAAGCGAAAAGAGCGGCCTCGAAATCGCCTATCTCGTTGCGCTCGCACTCGGACTCCACAGCATCGGCGAAGGGCTGGGCATTGGCGTTGCTTACATTCAGGGTGATGCGACGCTACTCATGTTGCTCGTGCTGGCGTTCGTCATGCACAACGTGATGGAGGGGCCAACCGTCGTCGCTGCGGTCGCCCGAGACAGAGCGACGCCGCCGCTGCGACACTTCGCTGCAATGGGCGTCATCGCGGGCGGGCCGGTCATCATCGGCGGCTGGCTCGGCAGCTTCGCGCAGTCGAATATCCTCGCCGTCCTCTGTTTCGCGATCGCGATCGGCGCGATCCTCCAGGTGCTCATCGAGGTCGCAGACCTCATCCGATTCGACGCCGAGGACGTGTTCACCCGAACTAATACGGCGACGTTCTGTCTCGGTTTCGCCCTCATGTTCCTGCTCGAGGACGTTCTCGTCGACGCACTCCTCGAGGGCTGGCTGATCCCGGTCTGAGTCGGTTTCGTTTCTCCTGTCTTTCGCGTAGCACCTCCCGTTTTCCGCAGTGGGCATGGGGTGTCCTACCCGACCTCGTACCGACTGTAGTCGCTACTGACAGTGGTCCATCGCGACGCCACGCCGTTGTCGCTCGGTCCCACGTCAAAACCCTGCCACTGCCCGACCGTACCCGTCGGGTTTAAGGAATCCAATTACGAATAATTCACCATGTCATCAATCGAACTGACCCCCAGTCAGAAGAAAATCCTTCGCGCGCTTACAAACCTCCACAAAGAGTCCGAAGACGCCATTAAAGGCGAAGACATCGCCGAACAGGTAGACCGCAATCCCGGCACCATCCGCAACCAGATGCAGAGTCTCAAAGCCCTCCAGCTCGTCGAGGGCGTCCCCGGCCCAAAGGGCGGCTACAAGCCAACCGCCGCCGCCTTCGAGGCACTCGAGATCCAGCAGATGGACGACCCCGCCTCGGTCCCACTCGAGCACGAGGGCGAACCGGTCACCGACGTGATCGTCGAAGAGATCGACCTCTCGAGTGTCCATCATCCAGAGCTCTGCCGCGCGGAGATTCACATGCAGGGTGCGATCAGCGGGATTCACGAGGACGACGAGGTAACCGTCGGCCCGACGCCGCTCTCGAAGCTCGTTATCGACGGCCGCGTCGACGGGAAGGACGATACGAACAATATCCTCATCCTGCGTATCGAGGATATGCTTGCGCCGGCAGAGGAACCTGAGCACTGAGGGGTCACAGCCGCATCTGTTCTCTCATCTACTGCTGTCTCGTTTCAGCTAGCAGTGCCACTGCTTTGATTGCGGGCCATTTTCGATGATGGGCCGTGTTTGGGTGCACTGCGCTGTTGGTGACTGGAAACGAACTGCTGTCGTCATGTTGTCGGCCTACTACCGTCCTGTTGTCGTCGTGTTGTCGTCTACTCTCGTCTCACTGTCGTCACCAGACAACGTTGTCGCTCGAACCGTCCCAAAAGCAGCGATTCAGACCGGTTTGTGGATTGGAAGTGGTTAAAAACACTGAAAGCGACCGATTCAGCTGCGTCTGCCCGCCCTGCCTGAACGCAGACTGAGTTAGTTTGCTGCGTCCGCTTCGACTGTCTCAGCTTCTTCGTTCTCGCTCTCGTCCTCGTCCTCGTCTTCACCGTCCGCCTCGCTCACCGCAGCCGGAATCACGTCGACGCTGGCGACCGCATCGCCGTCCTCGGCGTCCATCACGATCACGCCCATGGTGTTGCGCCCAACCGTCGAAATCTCGTCGACGCGGGTGCGCACGATCTGGCCGCGTTCGCTCATCATCACCAGCTGGTCGTCCGCCGACACCGCCTTTGCGGTCGTGACGGGACCGTTTCGCTCGCCGGTTTTGATGTCGATCAGGCCCTTCCCGTAGCGGGACTGGGTGCGGTACTCAGAGAGCGGCGTCCGCTTGCCGTAGCCGTTCTGCGTTACGGTCAGCAGATCCTGTTCGTCGCCCTCGTCGGTGGCGACCAGCCCGGCCACGGCGTCCTCGCCCTGGAGGTCGATGCCGTTGACCCCGCGAGCGTTGCGCCCCATCGCCCGGACTTCGTCCTCGTCGAACCGAATGGTCATGCCGTTCTCGCTGGCGATGACGAGGTCTTTGGTGCCGTCGGTAACCTCGACGTCGACGAGTTCGTCGCCATCCTGCAGGTCGGCGGCGATGATCCCGGTCGAACGGATGTTGTCGAACTCCGAGCCGGCGGTTCGCTTGACGTAGCCGTGTCGAGTCGCCATCGTGACGAACTCCTCGTCACCGAAGGCGTCTGTGTCGACGATCGCCGTGATATCCTCGCCGGGGTCGAGGTCAAGGATGTTGACTGCGGATTTCCCGCGGGCCGTGCGGCCCATCTCGGGTATTTCGTAGGTCTTGAGCTGGTAGACTTTGCCCTGATTCGTAAAGCAGAGCAGGTAGTCGTGGGTGTTCGCTCGGAAGACCGTCGCGACACGGTCGTCTTCCTTGACGTCTACGCCGATGATCCCCTTGCCGCCTCGACCCTGGGGGTCGAACTGGCTGATCGGCATCCGCTTGACGTAGTCGTCTTCGGTCATGACGACGAACACCTCTTCCTCCGGGATGAGGTCCTCGTGGGTGACCGTCCCCTGGTCCTCGATGATGGAGGTTCGGCGGTCGTCGTCGTACTCGTCTTTGATCTCGCGGAGTTCGTCTTTGATCACCGAGAGCAGTTCTTGCTCGCTTTCGAGAATCGTCGTCAGGCGCTCGATCTCGGCCTGGACGTCCTCGTACTCGTCCTCGATTTCGGCGGCTTCCATCGAGGTGAGGCTGCCGAGTTGCATTCGGACGATGTGCGTCGACTGCTCCTCGGAGAAGTCGTACGCTTCCTGCAGCGCCGCCTTCGCGTCGTCGCGGGTTTCGCTGTTGCGGATCAGATCGACGACATCCTCCGCGTTCTCGACGGCCTTCAACCGGCCTTCGAGGATGTGTGCACGGTCTTCTGCCTCCTCGAGATCGTACTCGCTTCGCCGGCGAACGACCTCTCGGCGGTGGGCGATGTACTCCTCTAAGGTCTCCTTTAGCGAGAGCACCTGCGGCTGGCCGTCGACCAGCGCGAGATTGATGACGCCGAAGGTCTTCTCGAGGTGGTTCTCGAGTAGCTTGTTCTTCACGACCTCGACGTTCGCACCGCGCTTGCACTCGACGACGATCCGGACGCCGTCGCGGTCGGACTCGTCGCGCAGGTCCGAGATGCCCTCGATATCGCCCTCGGTGACGTCCTCGGCGATGCGCTCGACGAGGCGGGCCTTGTTCTCCTGGTAGGGGAGTTCGGTGATGACGATGCGCTCGCGCCCGTTTTTCCACTCCTCGACCTCGAACTCGGCGCGGACGCGAATGCGCCCGCGGCCGGTCTTGTACGCCGAGTAGATGGCGTCGCGGCCGACGATGTTCGCGCCGGTCGGGAAGTCCGGCCCCTTGACGTGCTCCATCAGGTCCTCGACCGTCGCGTCGGGGTCGTCGATCAGTTCGATCGTCGCGTCGATGATCTCACCGAGGTTGTGCGGCGGGATGTTCGTCGACATGCCGACGGCAATCCCTGAGGAGCCGTTGACCAGCAGGTTCGGGAACGCCGACGGAAGGACGTCCGGTTCCTGCAGACGGTCGTCGTAGTTCGACGAGAAGTCGACCGTGTCCTTGTCGATGTCCTCGAGTAGTTCCTCGGAGACGGCGGCCATTCGAGCCTCAGTGTACCGGGGTGCTGCGGCCGGGTCGCCGTCCATGGAGCCGAAGTTCCCCTGCCCGTCCACGAGCGGGTAGCGCATCGAGAAGTCCTGGGCCATGCGGACCAGGGTGTCGTAGATCGCGCTGTCGCCGTGGGGGTGGTAGTCACCCATCGTCTCGCCGACGATCGAGGAGGACTTGCGGTGGGACGACCGCGAGGTGACGCCCATCTCGTGCATCGCATACAGGATGCGCCGATGGACGGGTTTCAGGCCGTCCCGGACGTCCGGGAGGGCACGACCCGCGATGACGGACATCGCGTAGTCGATGTAGCTCTGTTCCATCTCGTCTTCGATGCGGACGTTTTCGACCGCACGAGCCTCTACGTCTGTCGGATCGGGTACGTCTGAACTCATGTAGTTACCTCACCACTGTTAGATGTCGATCCACTCTGCCTCCGGCGCGTTCTCCTTGATGAACTGCTTTCGCGGCTCGACGGCGTCGCCCATCAGCACC
This sequence comes from Natrialba hulunbeirensis JCM 10989, assembly GCF_000337575.1. GTDB lineage: Archaea > Halobacteriota > Halobacteria > Halobacteriales > Natrialbaceae > Natrialba > Natrialba hulunbeirensis. Next base: position 34,125 of record NZ_AOIM01000009.1, read on the forward strand.
GAGAACATCTTGTCCGCGGCGGCCGCATCCTCGACCGTGATCTGCTTGAGAATGCGGTTCTCCGGGTTCATCGTCGTCTCCCAGAGCTGTTCGGGGTTCATCTCGCCGAGACCCTTGAACCGCTGGACCTGCGAGGGGTTCCCGTCGCACTTCTCCTCGACGATTTCGTCTCGCTCTGCGTCGGTCATCGCGTCGTAGGTCTCGCCGCGATACCGGATGCGGTACAGCGGCGGCTGGGTTGCATAGACGTAGCCGCCCTCGAGTAGCGGCCGCATGTGCCGGTAGAAGAACGTGAGCATGAGCGTCCGGATGTGCGCCCCGTCGACGTCAGCGTCCGTCGCCATGATGATCTTCTTGTATCGGACGTCCTCGACGTCGAACTCGTCCCCGATCCCCGCGCCGATCCCGGTGATCATGTTCCGGATCTCGTCGTTCTCCAAAATGCGGTCGAGGCGGTGTTTCTCGACGTTCAGAATCTTCCCCTTGATCGGCAACACGGCCTGGAACTCCGGATTCCGGGCCTGCTTTGCACTGCCACCTGCGGAGTCACCCTCCGCGATGAACAGCTCTGCCTCCTCGGGATCTTTGGTCTGACAGTCCGCGAGCTTCCCTGGCAGCGAGGTGGACTCGAGTGCGGACTTGCGGCGGGTCAGCTCTTCTGCCTTCTGGGCGGCTTTGCGTGCCTTTGCCGCCTCGACGGCTTTCATGACGATGGCCTGGGCGGTGTCAGGGTGTTCCTCGAAGTACGTGCCGAGGCAGTCGTGCATGGCACCCTCGACGATTCCACGGACCTCCGAGTTGCCGAGTTTGGTCTTCGTCTGGCCCTCGAACTGCGGGTCGGGGTGTTTGACGGAGACGACGGCGGTGAGACCCTCGCGAATGTCCTCGCCTTTGAGGTTTTCCTCGATATCCGAGAGCAGATTGTTCTCGTTGCCGTAGTCGTTGACGACGCGCGTCAGTGCCGTCTTGAATCCGGTGAGGTGGGTCCCACCCTCGCGGGTGTTGATGTTGTTCGCGAAGGCGTGGATCGAGCCCTGGAGCTCCTGGGTGGCCTGCATCGCCACCTCGACGCGGACGTTCTGGTCCTCGTCCTCGAAGTAGATGATGTCCTCGTGCATCGCCGAGCGCGTCTCGTTCAGGTACTCGACGAATTCGCGGATGCCACCTTCGTACTCGTAGGTCTCTGCGACGGCCTCGCCGTCCTCGGTGCGCTCGCGCTCGTCACGGAGCGTGATACGGACGCCCGAGTTCAGGAAGGCCAGTTCCCGAAGCCGGTTCGACAGCGTCGAGAACGACATATCGGTCGTCTCGAAGATATCGTCGTCCGGCCAGAACTGAATCTCGGTGCCGGTCTCCTCGTCCGGCTCCATGTCGCGGACGCGCTCCATGTCGCCGATGGGTTCGCCGATTTCGAAGGCGTGCTCGTAGACACCCCCGTCGCGTTTGACGGTCGTCTCGAGTCGACTCGAGAGGGCGTTGACGACGCTCACACCCACACCGTGGAGGCCGCCGGAGACCTGGTAGGACTTGTTGTCGAACTTGCCACCCGCGTGGAGGACGGTCAGAATGACCTCGAGTGCGGGGCGGTCGTACTCTTCGTGTGTGTCGACGGGGATTCCCCGGCCGTCGTCTGCGACGCTGATCGAGTCGTCTTCGTTGATGGAGACGGTGATCTCGTCGCAGTGTCCGGCCAGTGCCTCGTCGATCGAGTTGTCCACCACTTCGTAGACGAGATGGTGGAGGCCTCGAGAGTCGGTAGAACCGATGTACATCGCCGGCCGTTTGCGCACGGCTTCCAGGCCTTCCAAGACCTGAATCTGACCGGCTCCGTACTCGCTTTCCTGGGACATATAACTCTAAAACCTGTTTTCGGGTAGTGGCCGACCCCTAATAAAACTCACGTACGCGCGCGAGCGCGAACAGCAGCGACGCGCCGCCTCTCGCCCGCACAGCGTCGCTCTCAGAGTACACATGTGGGCTGTCCTCACCGCGTCTCCCACCTGTTCCGAGCGTGAAGCTGTGCAGTGGACAGGCGGTCGGGTGCAGGCGCTCTTGCGTTGTCCCTGCAGGGGTGAGCACCAGACTCTTTTTGACCGGGAGTTGAGCGCCGCATATCCGATGACCAGACCGAACTGGGACGCAGACGAGCACGAATCGAGCGCGAAACACGACGATCGCGCCCGGTCCGACGACGGTGCGACTGCGCGGGATATCATTGTGCATAATCCAAACCCGGACCGACGCGGGCGGTGGCTCCCGGCGAGTATCGTCGTCCTCGGTGCTATCGCAATGGTCCAAGCGGTCGCCTTCGATATCGTCGCGGGGCTACGCTGGAACGCGCTTCTCGTCGGCGCAGCGCTGATCGCGACTGGAGCGTACAACTACGTCAGGAGAACGGATGCGGCGTTGGGGAGCGTCGGTGTCGCGACACTCACTGCGATCCTCGGTCTCTGGCTCGTGGCATCGCCGTTCGTCATCGGTCCCGAGACGGCCACCGTCGCAGCGGCGAACGAACTCAGCGCGACGATTACCGTCGTCGTCGGTCTCCTGGTGGTCGGGATCGGAAGCTACAGCGCCGTCACAGCACGGGCGCGGCGAGGAGACGCTGACGCTCGTGAAACTGCGGTTTACGATCGACGTGGGCAGTGATCCGTGACACGTGACTCGTGACACGTGACTCGTCACCGGTCGTCTTCACTTCCCATCCATAACCCATCACCTGTCACGTATGTCTCACCACACCAGTCGGTCACCGATCAGCGGGAGCAGCGTCAAAAAAGGACTGTGACTGCTGAATCGCAACCGCGAGCGAACGGTGTTAGCCGTGGATTCCCATCGCTTCGATCTGTTCTTGATACCGGTTCCGGATGGTGACTTCGGTCACCTGGGCTACGTCTGCGACCTCGCGCTGAGTCTTCTTCTCGTTGCAGAGAAGCGACGCAGCGTAGATCGCAGCGGCGGCGTACCCGGTCGGCGACTTGCCCGAGAGGAGCCCTTCCTCGGCCGTCTTCTCGATGATTTCGTTGGCCTTGGTCTGGACTTCTTCGGACAACTCGAGTTCAGAACAGAAGCGGGGAACGTACTTTTTCGGGTCGACGGGGCGCATCTCGAGGCCGAGTTCCTGCGAGATATACCGATACGTTCGACCGATCTCCTTGCGTTCGACGCGTGAGACTTCCGAGATCTCTTCGAGACTGCGTGGAATGCCTTCCTTGCGACAGGCAGCGTACAGCGCAGACGTTGCGACACCTTCGATCGAACGGCCGCGAATGAGGTCTTCTTTGAGCGCGCGGCGGTAGATCACCGACGCGACTTCGCGGACCGAGCGCGGGACACCGAGTGCCGATGCCATCCGGTCGATTTCACTGAGTGCGAACTGCAGGTTGCGTTCGCCGGCGTCCTTCGTTCGAATACGCTCTTGCCACTTGCGCAGTCGGTGCATCTGACTGCGCTTTTTCGAGGAAATAGAGCGTCCGTAGGCGTCTTTGTCTTTCCAGTCGATCGTCGTCGTCAGCCCCTTGTCGTGCATCGTCTGTGTCGTTGGGGCACCGACACGGGACTTCTCCTGCCGTTCCTGGTGGTTAAACGCCCGCCACTCAGGGCCTGGGTCGATTTTTTCTTCCTCCACGACGAGCCCACAGTCCTCACAGATGAGCTCACCCCGGTCGGAGTCCTTTACGAGATTGTCCGATTCACACTCGGGGCAGGCACGTACCCCCTCCTGGTCCTCGGTCTCGTCCTTCTCACGCGTTCGCTCCCGCTGGCGGGTGGACCGTGTCATCGCACTTTTATAGTAGTATCACCAGCATACATAAACCTTTGGTAACCTGTTTCGACTATTGACGGAAGACGCCCGAAATCGATGCTTCTGAGGGCTGAGATCCATGGTTTACCATTTGAAACCGGAAAACCTTTATCCGAAACTGGCCGACCACAGCATCGAATGCCGGTTATCGAGTGTGACGTCGACGACGCGCGTGAACGCCTCACAGACGCCGGTGTCCCCGTCGAATCCGGGAACACGGACCACGAGCGCTGGCGTGCGAGCCGCGACGGCGCAACCGCCGTCGCCTATGACGACAAGATCGTTATCCAGGGCAGCGAGCCCCGGGTACTCGAGTCCATCCTTCGCGAGGGCGGGGGTCGCGCACACGTCTACTTCGACGGTGGCGCGCGCGGGAATCCTGGCCCGGCCGGAATCGGCTGGGTGATCGTCACGAGCGAGGGTATCGTCGCGGAAGGCAGCAACCGTATCGGGCGCGCGACGAACAATCAGGCGGAGTACGAGGCGCTGATCGCTGCACTCGAGGCCGCGCGCGACTACGGCTACGACGAGATTCACGTCCGCGGGGATTCGGAACTCATCGTCAAGCAGGTGCGCGGAGAGTACAACACGAACAATCCGGAACTGCGGGAGCGGCGCGTGACGGTCCACGAACTGTTGCGCGCGTTCGACGAGTGGACGCTGGAGCACGTTCCCCGCGAGGTCAACAGTCGGGCGGACGAGCTCGCGAACGAAGCGATGGATCAGTCCTGAGCGCTCACGCACGGATTCTGTGCAGAGTGTGCAGACGCGGTTTGGTTTCAATCTCCAAGTCACAGCCCGATCGCCCAGCCAGCCGAACCTGGATCAGCAAGCCACAAACCCTCGCGCACGAACACTCACATATGACTGCCGACCTTCCCGACGACGTCATCGCGGAAGCCGAACGCCTCACTCGTCTCGCACGACGGACACCTGACGAAAACGAGGCCGCAGCCTACGAGGACCGCCGGGACGACCTGCTCGCCACCCACGAGTACCGCGCGCGTATCCGCGACGACGGCGATGCCGTTCTCGTGCTCCACCCCGCCGAGTGGCACGACAGCGAGGCTGTCTCTTATACACATNCCTCGCGCCATCAGAGATGTGTATAAGAGACAGCTGGGAGGCCATCGACGCTGCCAACCGAGAACTCGTCGCGGCGGTCCGCACGGAACACGGTGACGTTCACGGCGAGAACGCGCGCCTGCTCGCAGACTTCGCTGGCAACCACTACGCGAAGCCAATCGCATCGCTGACCGCCGCGGAACTCGCGGAGTTCCGCTCCGAGTACGTCGTCCGAAACGCGTGGCCGACCGACAAACAGGTGGCTGCACTCGAGGAGTCACTCGAGTTGGTGTTCGATGTCGCTGACGAACCGTACCCGGTGATCGAGGGAGAGACGGAGCCGTCGGCACTGGATGACGCCGTTGCTGAGGATCGAGCGTAGAGAGCTGGTGCGAACGCGAATTCTGTTGCGGACGAGTCCGAGGGAGGGGAGTCGGTCGTGCTGGAGAGTAACTGGCGTGCTGTTAGCTATCGTGTTGCTTGCTATCGTACCGGCGTACCGTCCGCTATCTATTGTTATACTGACACGCTGATCGCAAAACGGAGTACCGAACTGCCCGACAGTTCAGTAGCTGTTCTCGATGATCTCGCTGATCTCGTCCGCGCGGTCGTCGCCCGTGACGACCTTCGAGAGAGTCCAGCTGAGGCCGTCGAGGACGGCGTCGTAGCCGTCGTCGGTCAGCGAGTACTGGTTCGTTCGCTTGTCGAGTTCACTCTTTTCGACCAGTCCGAGCTCGACGAGTTCGTCGAGGTTGGGGTAGAGACGCCCGTGGTTGACTTCGGTTCCGTAGTAGTCCTCGAGTTCGCGCTTGATCGCCAGGCCGTACATCGGTTCCTTGGCGAGGATGACGAGGATGTTGTTCTGGAACGCTGTAAGTTCTCGTGCAATACTCTGTTCGCCGGTGATTGATTGTGCCTCTGACATACCTGTGCAAATGTCACCAGACTATTTAAGACTTGCCAACCATTCGGTAATATCGTCGGGTTAGATCGCAGCTAACCGCTGACGATGAGTACAGGCGGCCCTGTACTCGGTGCCCGTGTGTGTCGGCTGTCTGGCAACCGTCACGTAGAACGTGAAACGTGATTAGGAAAGTACTTTTTGATCCACCGTGGAGAGTGCGGTGCATGGTCAATCTCTGGGAAGATATCGAGACCGGACCGAATCCGCCCGAAGAGATCTACGCTGTCGTCGAGTGTCTCAAGGGCGAACGGAACAAGTACGAGTACGATAAGGACGTCCCGGGCGTCGTCCTCGACCGCGTACTCCACAGCAACGTCCATTACCCCAGTGACTACGGGTTTATCCCGCAGTCGTACTACGACGACGAGGACCCCTTTGACGTGCTTGTCCTCGTCGAAGATCAGACGTTCCCCGGCTGTGTCATCGAAGCCCGCCCCGTCGCCCTGATGAAGATGGACGACGACGGCGAACAGGACGACAAGGTCATCGCCGTCCCGACCGAGGACCCACGCTACGATCACATCGAGGACCTCGAGGACATCCCACAGCAGCAACTCGACGAGATCGACGAGTTCTTCGCGACCTACAAGAACTTAGAGGAAGGCAAGGAAGTCGAGACGCTGGGCTGGGAGGACCGACAGGCTGCCTACGACGCGATCGAGCACGCCCAGGACCTCTACGAAGAAAACTTCGAGTAACGACGCCGCTCTCTTTGCGTCGTTTCTCACCGTTTCTCGCCGTTTCTTACGATTTCTCAGCATTTCTGCTTCGACCGACGCACGCCAGTCTCGACACCGCTCGGCGAGTCGATTCACCGTGGTTATCCAGTCACGGGTGGCTCATGCATTATGAGCATGGGTAATTTTAACCCCGTGTAGGTGGTATACTGATCCGTCATGGCAGTAACCAACCCGTCCTCGCGTGAATCGGTGCCGGCCGACGAGCAGGAAGCCGGTGTCGGAATGCGCCACGTGACGGTCGTCCCGACCAACTTCGAGGCCACTGAAGACGACGCAGCCCTCGAGTCAACCACCAGTTCCGACCACACCACTGACGCCGCCGCTGATGGTCAGGACGACTGAGCCAGCGTATTAGCGCCTTCTCCTCGCGTCTCGCACCGCAGTCCTCTCTGTTCTCTCGGTCACATCGTTCCCGTCTCGAGGGCCCCGTCCGCTGAGAACGGTTTCGTCCTTCTCAAAAGAGTGTCCCGAAACGAACCTTCTTGTATACGGTTGAACTACGTCCGTCCATGGGTCTATTCGACCGGTTGCGGGGCGATGATGCCCCCCGCGTCGCATTTATCGGGGTCGACGGCGTGCCGTACAGTCTGCTCTCGGAGAACGAAGACCTGTTCCCGAACTTTGCAACACTCGCCGACGAGGGGACGGCGAGCGAAATCTCGAGTATCGTTCCGCCGGAATCGAGCGCCTGCTGGCCGTCACTGACGACCGGTGTCAATCCCGGCGAAACCGGCGTCTACGGCTTCCAGGACCGCGAGGTCGGCACCTACGATACCTACGTCCCGATGGGAAACGAGGTCCAGGCCGACCGCGTCTGGGACCGCGTCCAGGAGGAGGGCCGGCGGGCCACCGTGATGAACGTCCCCGTCACCTTCCCACCGCAGCGCAACGTCCAGCGGATGGTCTCGGGCTTCCTCTCGCCAGGTCTCGAGAAGGCTGCCTATCCGGACGACGTTCGCGACTACCTCGACACGCTCGACTATCGGATCGACGTCAATCCGAAGCTGGGTCACGAAAAGAACAAGGAGGAGTTCATCGAGGACGCCCACGAGACCATCGACGCCCGATTCGAGGCGTTCGAACACTACATCGAGGAGGACGACTGGGACCTCTTCTTCGGCGTCTTCATGACGACCGACCGGGTCAACCACTTCCTGTTCAAGGACTACGAACAGGACGGGGAGTACAAGGACGAGTTCATCGAGTTCTACCAGAAGGTCGACGACTACATCGGGCGCCTGCGCGAGGCGCTGCCCGACGACGTGACTCTGATCGTCGCCTCCGACCACGGCTTCACCAGCCTGGACTACGAGGTCCACTTCAACGAGTGGCTTCGGGAGGAGGGCTGGCTCTCCTTCCAGGACGACAGCCCCGAAGAACTGGGCGACATCGCAACAGAGACGAAAGCCTACTCATTCATCCCCGGCCGCTTCTACATCAATCTCGAGGGCCGCGAACCTCGTGGCTCCGTTCCCGAAGACGAGTACGACGACGTCCGAGACGAACTCAAGGAAGCTCTCGAGGCACTCGAGGGCCCGGACGGAAACAAGGTGGTCGAACGCGTGGTCGAAAAGGAAGATGCGTTCCGTGGTGACCACGACGACATCGCGCCCGATCTGGTCGCGATTCCGAACAAGGGCTTCGACCTCAAGTCCGGTTTCAAGGCCGACTCCGACATCTTCACGACCGGTCCCCGAAACGGGATGCACAGCTTCGACGATACGGCACTGTACATCGACGAGCCGAGCGCATCGATCGGTGACGCCGACCTCTTAGACATTACGCCGACGATTCTCGATTTACTGGACATCGAGTACAGCCGCGGCGAGTTCGACGGCGCGAGTCTGGTCTGAGTCGGTGGGACTTGCGGACGTTTCCTGTTGTCGCTCTCTCACGATTGCCGTTTCCCGCTCGTCGATTCGAGTCCGTTTTCCGCCCGGCGACATACCGCCTACCAGAGACCGCATGCAAGAGATTATCCACGCCCAGGGCCACGAGCACGTCAGTGCCGAACACGCGAGCACGTTCGAGGTAACTACCGACGACTATCTCACACCAGCAGGCGACTGCATCCTCGCCATCAACGCGGATCGAGCACCCGCCGACTTCGACCCCGACTTCATCGACGCCTGCCAGAACGCCGACGCCACAATTACTGTGACCATCGAAGCCGACGGCCACACCGAAACGGTAACCGGTCGTGGCGATCCGGCACTCGAGTACACGAACGAGCGAAGCGCGGTCGGCCGGACCAGTGAGTACGTCGACGACCGGACGATTATGGTAGGGGCTGAGTTTGCCGCGGAGGGGTTCGACCGCGATCTTGTCGAGGCGCTTTCAGGGGGTGCGGACGTGACGGTGACGTTCAGAGTCGAGTAGCGTGCTGTAGTCGCAGTGTGTGGCAGGTGGGTCGTCGTGCTGTTGGCCCAAGTGCTGTTGGGCCAAGACGACCCGAACGGCCACAACACAAATGGCAGAGAGCGAGAATCGGTCAGTATGTCACAACGCGTTATCTGTCCGCACTGCTCGACGAAGACTGCTGTCGATATCGACCGAACGGTACTCAGGACGCGCGAACGAACTGGGTCGCTTCGGGACGGCTACGATCGGTCGGCGACGTGCGACGAGTGTTCGGAGACGTTCGCGTGTAAGATCGAGGATCCGCTGAGTCACTGATACAGACGGTGCTGTAGCGTTGCTCATCGATGCTGGCGTTATTTTCCGTTCTACTATTGACCTAGCTGCTCGTGAGACAACGTCAGTCCGGTGCTGCCGCGACCGCGTCTGCAGCCGTCGTTCCGACCTGTTCGTAGAACTGCCCGCGGAGGCTATCAGCGTGTTGTGACATCTGGGTCAGGACCACAATGTGGTCAGACTCAACGATGAACACGACGTCGAGGTCGATGTCGAAGAATGTGCATCGGATAATAAACTTCGTTTCGTCGTACAGCCCTTCATGGTTCGGTGAGACTTTCCTGCAGACGTAGCCAGATCGGTCTCGGAGGGTGGTCTTCAGTTCTGCTGGCGTGAGATAGCGGTCGCATTTCTTGCGTGCTGTCGTAGTAATACGAATCGTGTCGAGTGGCGACTCAGCGGGCACACGCGAATACTACCGCCAGACGAACTTAAAACGATACGGGCGATGTCGTGCGCTGCCGCGGGTCTCCAGTTCGGTCTGGAATCGGGTGAGCAGTGCCGAGGCGTGTTCCGCGGAGTCAAACACTACGACAGCGGCGTCCGTGATGGGGGCGACCAACTCTGTGGTGTGCTGTGGTGTGGGCGAGACGAGACACCGGACAGTGGACACAATTACTGAGACTATCGGTCGACCAAATCAGGATCGCAGAGAAAAACCGATACGCATGCCGCCCTGACAGGGCCGTATGAGCGACGAGTCGGACCAACCGGCGGATCCCGAACCCGACCGTAACATCAGCGGTGGGACGACGGGTGGCGGTACTGCAGCTACGTTCGATCCCGCAACCGCCGACACGCGGGCCGAACGCGTCGTCGACCGCCTCGGGGAGCGCTACTGGCAGAAGACCTACGGCGGACGGGACGCCTTTACGTGTCTCGTCAGAACGATTCTGAGCCAGAACACGAGCGACAAGGCGAGCCAACCGGCACACGATGCACTGATCGACCGCTACGGGGACTCAAGTTCGCGTGCGGACCTCGCTGACGCACTCGCACACGCCGAGCAGTCACAACTCGCAGAGACCATCAGCTCTGCGGGACTCTACAACCAGAAGTCCGGGATGCTCATCGACGCGGCCGAGTGGGTCTGTGACGAGTTCGGCTCCGCGGCCGAGTTCGACCGCTTCGTCACGGATGAAGCCCCCGACACTGTGCGCGAGACGCTCCTCGACGTGCGCGGAGTCGGTCCGAAGACAGCCGACTGCGTCCTCCTCTTTGCGGGCGGTCGAAACGGCGTCTTCCCGGTTGACACGCACGTCCACCGAATCTACCGGCGCATGGGCATCGCACCCCCTGAGGCGGACCACGAGGAAGTCCGCGCGGTGCTCGAAGCCGAGGTGCCAGCCGCGAAGTGCGGTTTCGGACACACGGCTACAATCCAGTTCGGGCGGGAGTTCTGTACTGCACGAAAACCGGCCTGTCTCGAGGACCCGGAGGCGTGCCCGATGGCCGACCTCTGCGAGCAGGTCGGTGTTTATCCCGAGACGGGCGAGGTCGTCGACCCCGCTGACGCGCCAACGTAACTGTCTCCGGATTTGTTGCGGTCACTGCCAATCACGACACAGTCGGTCTCACGACTGCTGTGCGATCACTGTCGCTGTCTCCAGCAGTGTCGTCCTATCTCCAGCAGTATCGTACTGTTTACAGCAGTGTCGTTGCCACAAGGGCTATTTCCGTATTCGAGTATCACACTTGCTATGGCACAACCACTGGCACTCCTGAAGACCGCCGTCTTCACCGTCCTCGTTCCCGGAACCGTCGCCGGACTGATCCCGTGGCTGCTCGGGCGGGGTGATCTCGAGTACAACGTACTCGAGTCGCCGGCGGTCCAGCGCCTCGGACAGGTTTCCTTGATTGGTGGTGGGTTCCTGTATCTACACACCGCGTTCCAGTTTGCAGACAGTGATGGGACACCCTCACCGAGTGACGAACCGGACGAACTCGTCACCGATGGTGTCTACGCCTACAGCCGGAACCCGATGTATATCGGCGTCGTACTGGTCGTTGTTGGACAGGCAGTCCGATACCGGTCGGCACTCGTCGGCTGGTGGGCGGTCGGCTGTCTGCTCGGTTTTCACAGGCGCGTCGTGAGTTACGAGGAGCCGCATCTGGCGGCCGAACACGGGGAGGCGTTCGACGCGTACGTAGAACACGTACCGCGCTGGCTTCCTCTGCCGCGGGTTCTTCGTCGAGTCGTCGACTAAGCGAGCCGCTCGCTTCTGTATCGTCCGTTCATGATTGGGGCCTATCAGTCCAAATTACAGTTCAATTTCTGATCTGGTCTTGTGGGCTGGGCGACGATGGGACAGACGACCCGGCGTCAGCATTGACGTCCAGTAGTGAGTGACCGTCGCTTCCTGTGGTGTGTATGGTCACGAGTCACAAGATGTAGTTCGAACATCACAACGGTTTTATGTTGCAATCGGGGTAGAACCGGGGCACCAATGGCTGCAGGCCCAGAACGGGATGCAGAGGTTGACGAGACGAAGTCCGCGATCGATGCTTCAACTACCGCGTCCGCCGGAACGACCTCGAGACGGCGGTTACTCTCCGCGACGGCGGTCGGTTCTGTGACCGCTCTCGCTGGCTGTGCCGAACTGCTCGGCAGCGAGGACCCACTGCGCGTGAGTATCTGGAGCGGCAATTACGCAGATCGCTTCGAGGACGGTGTCGTCGAACGATACGAGGCTGACCACGACACCGAGATCGAGATCCACCGCGGGTGGGACGAAATTCTGGCCGACATCCAGTCGGCACCCGAGGACAACCCGCCGTTCGACGTCACTGTCGCTGAAGGAAACTTCTACTACTACGGCCGTCAGCAGGACCTCTTCGAGCCGATTCGGGAAGAGAACATTCCGAATACCGACGGTATCATCGACTTCTACAGCGAGATGCGCGACACGGAGTACGGGCTTCCCGTCGACGGCGCGCCGTGTACCATCATCCACCGCGAGGACGCAGACGTTGACCCCGAACAGTGGGGCGACCTCTCCTCGTCGGCCGTCGCCGATAGCACAGGGATCGGCGTCGACACCGGCTTCTGGTGGTATCCGCTCTACGCCGCCGCGATCGGCATGGACGAGGAAAACGGCGCCGGCGAAATGCACGACGAGGCCTACCACGACGACGTGCTCGACCAGGTCGAGGAGTGGAACGTCCAGAGCTGGGCGAGCTCCGGCGAGGATATCTGGCGAGCCTTCGAGAACGGCGTCATCGACGTCGCCCAGTGGTACTACGACCAGACGGCCTACGACATCGACGACTACGACGGACTGACGCACACGATGCCCGAAGAGACGACTGGCTGGCTCAACAACTGGTGTGTCGTCCGCGGCACCGACAAGCGCGACGAGGCAGAGGAGTTCATCAACTTCCTGCTCGACGCCGACGTGCAGTCCGAGTGGTCCGAACACGCGCCGATGGTGTTCAGCAACGAGGACATCGAGTACGCCGAGGGACTCGAGGACGACCTTCCGACGACGACCGAGGAGGCACAAGACATCGCGTTCCCGGACTGGGAGTACCTCGCGAGCCACGACGACCACCTGTCCGACGAGTTCTCGACGATCCAACAGCAGTCCTGAGCAGCGCCAACGACGACCACTACCACCACTCCACAGTTTCACCCACCTGTCACTGAGCGCACTCCATACCAACTTCAGACTAATGTCAGAAATCACACTGCACGAGTTAGAAAAGCAATACGGCGAGACGACCGCCGTCGAAGACGTCTCCGTCGAGATCGAAGACGGCGAGCTACTGTGTCTGCTCGGCCCGAGCGGCAGCGGCAAGTCGACGACCCTGCGCATGATCGCCGGCCTCGAGACGCCCACGGGCGGCGAGATCTCGATCGATGGCGACGACGTGACCGACGATCCGGCGTACGAACGAACCACCTCGACGGTGTTCCAGGACTGGGCGCTGTTCCCACACAAAACCGTCCGCGAGAACGTCGAGTTCGGCCTCAAGATGCGCGGCGTCCCGGCCGACGAGCGCGAGCAACGGGCCGAGTCGATGCTGGAGCGCGTCCAGATGACGGGCTACGGAGAGGACGATCCGACGAACCTGAGCGGCGGTCAGAAACAGCGCGTCGCACTCGCCCGCTCGCTCGCGGTCAACCCCGACGTCCTCTTGCTCGACGAACCGCTGTCGAATCTCGACAAGCGCCTGCGCGAGGACATGCAGATCGAACTGCGCGAGATCCACGAGGATCTAGACGAGACCTTCGTCCACGTCACCCACGACCAGGACGAGGCGTTCACCCTCGCCGACCGTATCGGCATCATGGATCAGGGCGAACTCGTCCAGATCGGCGACCCCGACGAAGTCTACGAGAACCCGACGAACCAGTTCATCGAGTCGTTCCTCGGCGACACCAACTTCGTCGACGCCCGCGTCACGCGAACGACCGGCGACGCCGTCTACGTTGACACCGAACTCGGCACCGAACTCGTGTTACCGACGGACGCCGAGCCGGCCGTCGACGAGGGAACGGCGCTCACGCTCTCGTTGCGCCCCGAAATTCTCTCGATCGACCAGCCCTCGGCCGACGGCGGCACGGCCGCTGATGACACCGGCGAACAGCTCGCCACCGACGGCAGCTCGCGAACCGCCGTCACCGGCACCGTCGAGAACGTCATCTATCGCGGCTCGACCGTCCGCTACTCCGCCGATGTCGACGGCACGTCCATGTTCGCCGAGCGAACCGACGCGAGCACCGGCGCGCTGTCGGCCGGCGACCGGATCCGACTCGAGTGGAACGGCGCAGACGTACTGGCCTTCCGCGAGGATGGAACGCGGGTCTCCCTCTAAGAATGTCTGAGACGACATCACTGCCACAGATCCCGACCTCGCTCGCCTCGCTCCGGGAGTCGTTCGCCGGGCAGTCGAGTTCGACACGGGCGCTGCTGTTGATGGCCCCGCTGATCGCGTTCGAACTGCTGGTGTTCGTGATTCCGTTCCTGATCTTGCTTCGGATCAGCTTCGCAGAACCCTCAAGCGATCTGATCTACGAACCAGGTTCGTGGTCGGTCGAGGCCTACGCCGCCGTCGTCGACAACATCCTGGCGTTCGAGTTGCTGTGGAGCGTCGTCAGCTACTCGTTCCTGTTGGGGGTTGCCGTGACCGCCGTGACGGTCGTGCTCGCGCTGTTTTACGCGTACGCCATCTGGCGTGCGACCGGGCTCGTCAAGACACTCTTGCTGTTCTCGGTCGTCTTGCCGTTGCTCACGACGCTGGTGATCCGGACGTACGCGTTCACGCCGCTGCTGTCGCCGTCGGGAACGGTCAATGACATTCTGCTCTCGACGGGACTGCTCTCGGAGTCCGTCCAGTTCGTTCCGAGTATGGCTGGTGCCGTGATCGGCCAGGTGTACATCGTTCTGCCGTACGCCGTGCTGGCGATCTACAGCGTGCTGGCGACGATGGACTGGCACGTCGTCGAGGCGGCTCGCGACCTCGGTGCGAGCCGACCGCGCTCCGTTGCGGAGGTCGTCGTGCCACAGGCGATGCCCGGCATTATCGTCGCGGCGGTCATCTCCTTCGCCTGGAGCGTCGGTGCGTACGCCGCACCGGGGCTACTCTCGGAGAACATTACGTTCGCACTCCACGTCGAAGAGTTGCTCCTGGGCGACCTTCGCTACCCGACTGCTGCTGCACTGTCGGTCATCATGCTCCTCCTGATGCTCGTCTCGGTTTCGATCATGTTCGCTGTTCTCAACCGCTTCGGAGGTGACTTCGACCTTGCATAGAGAGCAACTCGAGAACGCCGCGTTCCGCGCCGGCTACGGCGCGTTGCTGGTGTTCATGCTGTTGCCGCTGCTCGTCGTCGTCGTGACGTCGTTCTCGGCATCGGGGCGGATCGCGTTCCCGCCGGACAGTTACTCGCTCGTCTGGTACGCCGACTTCTTCGAGAGCACGCGCTGGCTAGACGCCTTCACGAACAGTCTCATCATCGGCGTCGGAACGGCGCTGCTCGCAACACTGCTCGGTGTGCTGGGTGCGTTCGGGCAGGAACTCGAAACTGACAGCGTGGTCGGCTCGGTTGTGGCACCGGTCGTGTTGATCCCGCTGTTGATCCCACCAGTGATCCTCGGCATCACGCTGTTGATGTACTTCAACGAGGTCGGACTGCGAGGATCCTACGCGAGTATCATCCTGGCGCACACGCTGTGGGCGACGCCGCTCGTCTACTTCGTGATGCGCTCGGTGTTCAGCCGGTTCGACTGGCAACAGCTCGATGCGGCCCACGACCTCGGCGCGGGGCCGGTTCGTTCGTTCGTCCACGTCGTCCTGCCGAACGTGAAACACGGCATCTTCGTGGGCGGACTGCTGGCGTTCATCATCAGTCTGCAGGAGTTCGTGATGGCGCTGTTCCTCTCGACGCCGGGCACCGAGACGATTCCGGTGCTCGCCTGGACGGAGATCCGCCAGGCGCTCGATCCGATGGTGAGCGTCGTCTCGACGTTCCTCATCCTGATCTCGGTCGGTGCGATCATCGTCGCCGCGATCGCGACGAATCTCGAGTGGGTCTCGAAACAGCTCTCCTGACTCGCCGTCGCCGAGGCAGGGGTTCTCCGGTTTCCGTCTCTGCTCCCCTTCGTGCGGAGGTTGGTTGGCAGAAGAGGAAAAGCGGGACAGGCAGCCGAAGTGGCTACGATATGCTGTGTATGGCTCAACCTGTCTGCTGCAGATAGAGAGAGTCAGAAACTCACGTCTCGTCATCGCTTGCAGCAGGGAGTGTAAACGAGAACATCGCACCCTCGCCCGGTTCAGACTCGACCCAGATATCGCCACCGTGGCGCTCGACGATGCGCTTACAGAGCGCGAGGCCGATTCCCGTCCCCGACTCGTCCTGGGCGTGCAGGCTCTGGAATACCTCGAAGACGCGCTCTTTGTCGTCCGGATCAATACCGACTCCCTCGTCGGCGACTGAGACGACCACCTCCGAACCGCTCCGCACGGCCGAGATAGCAACCCGTGGCGGGTCGTCGCTGTACTCGATTGCGTTCGACAACAGGTTCTGGAACACCTGACGTAACTGCCCTGGATCTCCCTCGACGCGGGGCAACGACTCGGCCGTAATCTCGGCCTCGCTCTCCTCGATGCTCATCTGGAGGTCCTGGCGCACATCTGCGAGCACGGCATCCAGCTCGACCGGTTCGAACGGATCGCCGCGCGTCTCGATCCGCGAGTACTCGAGTAGCCCTTCGATCATGGCGCGCATCCGCTCGGCGCCGTCGATGGCGAACTGGATGAACTCCTTGGCGTCCTCGTCGAGGTCGTCGGCGTAGCGGCGTTCGAGTAACTGGAGGTAGCTCGTGACCATCCGGAGGGGCTCCTGCAGGTCGTGTGAGGCGGCGTAGGCGAACTGTTCGAGTCGCTTGTTGGATTCCTCGAGTTGCTGCTCGAACTGCTTTCGCTCGGTGATATCGGCCAGTGCACCGGGGAACGTTACTGGATTCCCGTCATCGTCGTACTCGACGTGACCGCGCGCAACGACCCACCGGAGTTCGTTGTTATTGTCCCAGACGCGGTACTCCTCTTCGTATCCTTCTCCCGATTCGATGGCGTCCTCGAGCCTCCGTTTGACTCGCTCACGATCGTCGTCGTGGATGGCCGAGACGAACTGGTCGAGCGAGACGCCCTCGATGGCGGCGTCGGGATCGATCCCGAACTTCTTGGCGAACGACGCACCTGTGACCATCTGGTCCTCGGGAATATTCCACTCCCAGGTCCCAACAGCGCCGGCTTCTGTCGCTGCTTCAAGCCGCTCTTTTGCATCCTCGAGATAGCGCTCGCGTTCGACCCGTTCGGTTACGTCGTTTGCCGCTCCCAACCACTGAGTGATTTCGCCGTTCTCGTCCAGCAGCGGTGTGGCACGCGAGACGATCCAGGCTACTGTGCCGTCTTCACGAACGACTCGGTGTTCCAGCTCAAAGCTGCTTTTTGTCCGAGTGGCTTCGTCAATGGCCTCCTGAACGCGCGGCTGGTCTTCGGCCGGAACGTACTTTTCAATCCACGTTGTCCCTTGCTTGTCGGTGTCAGCGAAGAAATCCACCCCCTCTAAACTACGCATTTCGCTCCAGTCTGCGTTCGTACTGAAGACCACGTCTGACGTGGTTGTGACCAACGCACGAAAGCGCTCTTCGCTCTCGCGCAGTTGTCTGTACGCCTCTTGTTTTGCCTGTCGGAGCAACTCCTGTCCGCGCAGCACGACGTCCGATGCGAGCTGTGTATCCAACGTGTCTGTCTCCCGTAGCAGCTCCTGCTCGCCGTCTGCCTGGAGTTCCTGGACGATCGGCGTGATGTCCTCGACACTATGGACGATGTAGTCGAGTTCGCCAGTCGTGTCAAACACCGGCGAGTTAATCGGATTCCACCAGCGCTCTTCGAACTCGTCACCACCGGACTCGCGGTCGGGGATCGGATAGTGTGTCACCGGCATGGTGTCTGCTTCCCCGGTTTCCGCCACTCTATCGAGCGATTCGCGCAGGTTCCCGGCGCCATCGGCTGGATCGTTGGGGTTGTTCGGAAAAATATCGAACAGCGTCTTCCCGAGCATCTCCGCTCGCTCGGTCATCGTCGCGTCCAGATATGCATCGCTTACGGCCACGATTTCGTAGTCTCCGGGCTGGACGATGAGGTAGTTGCCGGGTACGTTCTCGAACAGTCGCCGAAACGTTGCTTCGGTGGCCTCTGATTCCGTCTGTTTGCGGCCCTCACGCTCGCGAACGGTTCCGACTGTTCCCGGGACGGACTCAGTCGTGTCGAGTACGTTTAGCCGGAGTTCACAGCGAATCTGGTCTCCCGCTGCGGTCTCTATGGTTCGATTGAGCACCTCGCTTCCGTCGGACTCGGGTGCACGGAGCCGGTCGATCTCGTGTTCGATCGGGACAGCATCGCCACCGAAGAGCACGGAGACGTGCTCACCAAGCAGTTCATCGCGTGTGTATCCAGTTATCTCGACGATTGCGTCGTTGACCGAGACCAGGCGGCCGTCGGCATCGAGTCGATAGATTCCAGCGTCTACCGTGTTGATGAGCGCCCGATAGTGCTCGAGGGCCTCAGTGTCGTCTGTCTCTCCCCAGAACCCCAGTTCAGACGACCGGTCCCGTTCACTCATATACATATTGAGAACTTCGACCCGGATAAGTTCCGTGCCGGACTGCTCGCTGTCGTCTTCGGCTCTGTACAGGCGATTTTCTCACGAATCCCGTCCGGTCTCACTCAGACGTAGCCTACCTGTATCAACACGCAGCCAGCCACCACCAGCATCGACGCCGTCCCCTTCTGGACCAGCGTGAACGGATCGAACTCCTCCTCGAGTACCGCCGGTACCAGCTTCGACAGCGAGAGCGCGCCGACGAACACCAGCAACACGTCCAGTTTTGTCACCGCCGTCGCGAGCGAAACCGGACCGAACTCGAGTGCCCGGATGAACGTGAAGAGGCCGATGGCGTTGAGCAGGCCGCCGACGAGCAGCAGGCGGGGTCCGGTCGCGAGCTGGTCCGGATGCTGGATGGCCTGCAGAGGGTCGAGTGCAGCGCCGAACCGCGCTCCGGCGCGAAACGGGGCGATCGCGAGCACCGACAGGAGGCCGCCGAGACTGATCCAGAACAGTAGCTCGACGGTGCCGAAGCTGTCTGTCAGCACCTTCATCCCGGTGTTGAACACGGCGAACGCGAACGCGGCGATGACGGCGACGCCGACCGTCGAAAAGCGCAGACTCGAGCGCAGCGAGCCACTCTCTCGCTCGTAGGAGATCGTCAGCGCGCCGAGGACGACCAACCCGACGCCGACGTAGACGCCCGCGGGAAACGCCTCGCCGAGCACCAGAAAACCGAGACCGAGCACGAACACCGTCTCGAGCGAGAGCGTCGGCACGAACCGGGAGACGTCGCCGTTGACGAGTCCCCAGTAGTAGACGCCGTAGGCGGCCGTCGAGATGACGCCGAAGGCGAGTGCGAGGGTGATTGCTTCCGCCTCCCCGCCGGCCCCGCTCGCGCCACCCGGCATGAAACTGGCCTCGCTGATCGCCGGCCACTCGAGTACCACGCCGGCGACGATGTACACCGTGTAGAAGGGCACACAGGAGTACACCGCGAGCGTGAGCGGGTCGTCGATCGACGCGCCGCTGACGACTTTTGCGAGCAGCGCGATGGCTGCGTAGACGACGGCAGTAAGCAGTGCGTAGCCGAACCAGACTGAGATCATGGGTGTCGTACTCGCCTCCGTTCGTCGATACTCACAGCCACTGTTCGCATGTCACGTCCCCGTCGAGGAGCGCTGTTCGTCGCCCGGGACAGTCGACACTGGTACACAGTTCTAGCTGTGGATCGAGGCGGAAAACTCGGTTGCCGGCGTGCGTTAGACGAGCGCGATCGGTGACGTGCGGTACACGAGTGCGATCGGTGGCATGCGTTAGACGAGCGCAATGTCGTCACGATCAAAAAGCAGGCAAGAGCCGGCACGCGCCGGCGAGCACTCCAGAGAAGCACAGCGTCAGTCGACGACGCAGCCTACAGGAACCGGAACGTCTCCAGGTTCTTCGGTGCGAACGTGCGCATGTTGTAGTCGTGATAGAGCGCACTCGAGAGGTCCTGCGTCGAGCGCTCGTCGCCGTGGACACAGAGTACCTTCTCGGGGCGCGGATTCATCGTCTTCACGAAGTTTTCGAGCCCCGCGCGGTCGGCGTGGCCGGAGAAGCCGTCGACGGTTTCGACGTCCATGTTGAGCGAGAGGGTGCCGCGGCCGTTGTCGCCGCCCATTGCACCGACTTCGCTCGTCGGAATCTCGTCCCAGCCGTTCTGGATGCGGCGGCCGAGGGTCCCCTGTGCCTGGTAGCCGACGAAGACGAGCCGCGAGTCTGGATCGGGACCGATGTGGCTGAGCCAGGACATGATCGGACCGCCGGTGACCATACCCGAGGTCGAGAGGATGATACACTGGTCGCCGTCGGCGACGTCCTGGCGCTCCTCTTCGCCGCCGTCGATGTGGTTGAACTCCTCGGCGAGGAACGGGTTCTCGTCCTCGTGGAAGATCCGGTCGCGCAGGTCGTCTCGTAGGTACTCCGGATAGGTGGTGTGGATCGCCGTCGCCTCCCAGATCATGCCGTCAAGATGGACGGGCATCGACGGAATGTCACCGCTGCGCATCGCCTCCTCGATGACGAGCATAATCTCCTGGGAGCGACCGACGGCGAACGCCGGGATGACGACCTTGCCACCCTTCTCGTAGGTCTTGTTGATGACCTCCTTGAGCTTCTCCTCGGAGTCTTCCTGGTCCGTCTGGTAGTCGTTCCGTCCACCGTAGGTGGATTCGAGAACGAGCGTCTCGACGCGCGGGAAGTCGTTGACCGCGCCGTTGAACAGGCGTGTATCGTCGTAGTGAATGTCCCCGGAGAAACAGACGTTGTAGAGGCCGTCGCCGATGTGGAAGTGCGAGACGGCCGAGCCGAGAATGTGCCCCGCGTTGTGGAAGGTGAGCTTCACGTCCGGCGCGATGTCCGTCACGTCGCCGTACTCGAGTGGGATGCAGTGTTTGATCGCTTCGCGGACCATCTCGGAGTCGTACGGCGGGGTGCGTCCCTCCTTGGCGGCGACGTCGAGGTAGTCGAGGGTGAGCAGACCCATCAGGTCCCGCGTGGGTTCGGTACAGTAGATCGGGCCGTCGTAGCCGTACTTGAACAGCAGCGGGATGAATGCGGAGTGGTCNGAGCAGACCCATCAGGTCCCGCGTGGGTTCGGTACAGTAGATCGGGCCGTCGTAGCCGTACTTGAACAGCAGCGGGATGAATGCGGAGTGGTCGAGGTGGGCGTGGGTGAGGACGACTGCGTCGATCGTTTCCGGACCGGCACCGAACGCCTCGGGGGCGTGGAGGTACGGCACTTCGCCCTCCGCGCCGGGTTTGTCCCCACAGTCGACGAGGATGCGTGTCTCCGGTGTCGAGAGGATAAAGGAGGCGCGCCCGACCTCGCGACAGCAGCCGAGTGTCGAGATGCGGACGTACTCGTCGTCGGACATCTCCTCGCGGTGGATCTGTCGGCCGACCTTCTCCAGAATATCGCGGCGCTCGTCGCGCTCTTGCTTGAGGAAGCTCCGAACGTTCGAGACCGTCGAGGACTCGATCGGTGGCGTGCGGACGACTTCCGGTGTCCAGCCGACGCTCTTCGTGATGTCACGAAGCGTCGAGCCGTGGCGGCCGATGACCATGCCCGGCTTTTCGGCCTCGATGACGACCTCGCCGGTGTCGGCGTGGAAGTCGAGGTCCGTGACGCCGGCCTCGTCGGGGATGACGTTCATGATCTCCTCGCGAGCCTCGTTCGGCCGGGAGAGGACGCTCGGGTCCGGCCGAACGGTGATGCGCTTTCGAAGCTTGCTCGCGAGCTTCCGGATGAGATCGCCCTGCTGGGCGAACTCCTTCGGATCGCGCGTGTAGACGACCAGCTCTGGTCCTTCGTATTTCACCGAGGAGACCGAGATATCACTCGGTAACTCGCTCGTGATCTCTGCTTGCAAATCGTCGAGTTGCTGCTCTACAGTGCTCATAATCGCCAGATGTGGCTTGCGTGAACTCGCCGCCGGAGAGTACGTCCCGGGACGCTATCGCGAGAGAGACGTCGACGCTGTGGTCGATTTCGATGCCGAGGTCGGTCCCGACAGAACTGCCTGCCGTGATACGGTCCGTTGTAGTTCGGTACCAGTGATCGCCGCCCCGTTGGGGTGATCTCCGGTAAAACACTACAACGATCCGTCTGAAACAACGCAGACTGCGTCGTATCTCGGATCATTCTGTGTGACACCGTCCCATACGAACATACTCCCAGGTCGGTTATCCTGGTCACTGCGGGAAGATTCCAGGGAGAACCCGCTTACCCGAGGCTATTCTTTGCGTGGTATAAAAGCCTTCGCAAAATCCAGGATGGTGGCCCGCGAAGCCGTCCTATGGACCTCACACCGGCCCGCGTCGCCGCCGAACGAGACTGGGTTCGCGAGCGCGCCGACACCATCGTCCCGCTGATCAACGACGTTCGCGGCGATCTCGGCGAACGTTTTGAGACTGACGTCGATGCCATCACCGAACAGCAGTACCGCGAGGAGGTAGACGTGGTCTTCGCAGACGGTGACCTCGCTGTCAACGTCGCCGCGATGGTCGGACTGCTCCGCGGACTCGATGTCGAGGGTGACTACCCCGGCTTCGTCGTCGACGAACTCCTCGGACGCGAACTCGCCGCGACGATCGCCGGCACCCAGCCGCTCCGAACGCTCGGCGAGGCGACCTTCCACTACACGGACATCCACGTCCACGGCGACGAAGACGAAAACGCTGGCGTCGACGACCTCGAAGCTGCCCTCGCCGCCGGCTTTCAGGAACGAATTCCTGGCTGGGACTGGACCGAACGCGAGAGTCCGTTCAGCGTCCCTCCCGTCGACGACGCCGATTCGTAGTCACCTCCAAGACGGATTCACAGGTATCAGTGACGTGCACTCGCGACAGCTGCACCGCTGACTCGAAATCGACCGCCCACACCTATACCATCCCCCTCCGTACGGCCCGCTATGCCCGTCCGCGACGACACGTCCGACGACCGCGAGCCGTTCGCCCTCCTCGCGGACGAGTTGCGACTCGAGATCATCCGCACGCTCGGCACCGCCGACGCCTCCTCGCTCTCCTTTTCCGTGCTCCGCGAACGCGTCGGTAACCCCGACTCCGGACGCTTCAACTACCACCTCGGCAAGCTAACCGGCACCTTCGTCCGCCGAACCGACGCTGGTGAGTACGCGCTCTCGAGTGCCGGCTGTCGCGTCGTCGGCGCAATCGTCGCGGCGGAGTTCCCATCGGGGGCAGCGTCGGGACCGGCGTCCGACTCAACACAGCCGACACCGGAAACGGCCACACTCGAGTCCCCCTGCCCGCGCTGTGACACGGCGCAGGTCGCGACCTACGACCCTGCAGTCGAGCGCGTCTCGATTCGGTGTCCCGACTGCGCGGAGCTGCGCTCGCAGTTTGGCTTCCCGCCGGGCGGCTGGGACGCACACGCCGACTCGCTCACGACCGTTCTCGACCGGTGGTTCACCGATACCCTCCGCTTTCACGCGGACGGCATCTGCGTCAACTGTACGGGGCGGACGACCGGCCGCATCAAGACGGACTCAGCGATGTACGACGATGACGAACTCCGCCTCGCGTTCGACTGTGAGCGCTGCCCGAATCGCGTCTCGTTCACCCTGAGTCTCTACTTGCTGTTTCAGCCGCCGGTGGTCGCATTCCTCCACGATCACGGCATCGATCCCCGAGCAATCGACATCTGGAACCTCAAGTTCGTTCTGACGCCGACGGTACAGCGAGTTTCGACAGCCCCACTCGAGTTGCTCGCCGAGTTCGAACGCGACGGCGACCGGCTTCGGGTGCGCGTCGATTCCGAGTTGCGGGTCGACGTGGTCGAGTAGCGCCCACGAACTGACTTCGCCTCGAATTGCCCGCGTCTGCAAACCGAAACGAGGGTGTCAGCCGTAAACGTCATATCACAAACAGAACTGCGCTTCTGCGAATCACTATCTCGGACTGTACTCGAGTACCCCTATGCGCGTCGTGCTCCGGCAAACACAGTTTCGGCGGCTGTTTCTCGGTCGGCTCATCGCGAACGCGGGGGACAGTCTCTACTACGTCGCGGCAATGTGGCTCGTCTTCGAACTCGGCGGGTCGGCGTTCTACACGGGACTCGCTGGCTTTCTGGCACGATTTCCGATGGTGCTGCAGCTGCTCGTTGGTCCGCTCGTCGACCGCTATCCGCTCGGGCGGATCCTCGTCAGTGCGACGTCGGTGCAGGCGCTCCTGTTGCTCGTCATCCCGGCTGCGGCGGTGACCGGCCAGCTGACCGTCTGGACGGTCCTCCTCGTGATGCCGTTCGTCGCGCTCGCCGGCCAGTTTCTCGAGCCGGCACAGAAGGCTGCCGTACCGCGACTCGTTACCCGTGAGGAGCTGGTGTCAGCGAACGCCGCGATTTCGGTCGCCTACCAGGGGACGAATCTCGTCTTCATGGCCGTCGGCGGAGTACTCGTCGGGCTGATCGGAGCAACCGCGCTGTTCGTCGTCGACTCGATCGCGCTCGGGGTTGCAGCGGTCTGTTTCGTTCTGCTCTCGATTCCATCGGCAGGCCGACGAACGGGTCCAGAAGGTGGCCCCACCGGTGCCGTCGCGGACGGCGACAGGGACAGCGACAGTGCCGCTGTGCTCGATGCTGACGGCGGTGATGCAACAACTGCCGAAACCCGGATCGAAGATACTGCTGCCACCCAGACCTACCTCGGCGAACTCCGGGAGGGGCTTCGCTACGTCCGCGGCTCCATCATCGTCCCAATGTTCGTCGGTACGTTCGTCTTGAACTTCGCAACCGGCGCGATGATGGCCGTTCTCCCGGTCTTTGCGGCACAATCCGGTGGGCCGTCGCTGTACGGCACGCTCCTCGCGGCAATTTCCTGCGGCGTCCTCCTCGGTGCGCTCTCGGCGAGCAAAATCGACCACATTGGGATGGGACGGCTCTTCGGCATCGGCTTTCTCGCCAGCACGCTGGCCTGGGCGATCGCCCTCGGTATTGATTCCGCCCTCATTACGGCCGTTGGCATCGGCGCAGCCTGGATCATCACCGGCAGCTACAACGTCATTTCCGCGTCGCTCAAGCAGTCCTACGTTCCCGATACGCTTCTTGGACGCATCTCCTCGATCAGCTTCAGCATCTCCACCGGCGCGTTGCCGCTCGGCTCGCTGCTCGGTGGGCTCGCCGGCGACGTATTCGGCCCGACGGCCGTTATGGGCACTGTCGGCGTTGCGTTCGCAGGGTTAGCAGGATACTGGTTCATCCATCCACAGCTCCGAACGCTTCCCGCGGTCGACCGTCTCGATCCGGAACGCTACGGGCTCGGCACGACGTGAGTGTAAGTCTCTCGAGCCAGGGCCAAAACTGAAGAAAACAATCAGTTACTCTCGTCGTCCGAGTCCGAGTCCGAATCGGAGTCGGCGTCGGCGTCTGCTCCGTCTTCGTCGTCATCGGCCGCTTCGCCGTCATCGGCATCGGTGTCGGTACCGTCGTCGCTGTCGGCGTCGCCATCCTCCTCATCGTCCTCCTCATCCGCTTCTTGCTCGTCTTCGTCGTCCGGTTCGGGCTCGGGACCCGGCGCAGGTTCCTGTCCCTGCATCTGCTCCAACACGAGCTCGTAATCCTCGCCGGGCAACAGCGCTGCGACCTCCCCGTTTCGGAGCAGGTCGACCAGCCGCTCGTCCGGTCCATCGAGCAAGAACGCACCCTGCTCGGCGATAGCACCCTCGAGTGAGATCTCGTCCTCCTCGAGTATGGCAGACTCGAACTCGACCGCTTCCGCTTGGAACAGCTCCGTCTCTCGCTGTTCGATTTCCGCCATCAGCTCTTCCTGGCTCGCGTCCTCGCCCGCCTCGGCGATCACGTCCTGCTGGATCTGGGCCCGTTCCTGCTGACTCGGCTGGACGGACGCCGTGATGCCGTCGGCAGGATCGATCCCTGGCTCCGGGTCCGTCTCGAGTTCGGGCGCGCTGTCGTCCGAACCGATGCCGGGGATGTCGAACTGGGTACAGCCGGCGAGCGACGCTGTCGCACCGACACCGGTCAACTGGAGGACGCGGCGCCGAGTGGGGAAATCAGTCATTACGCATTTGCTGTCGGCGACGGGCAGGAATAAACCCTCGTTCTCGGAGCGCAAACACGTTCGGCGCGGTATCAAAGACGGCGCTGTCAGACCGCGTGCAGGCTCGCCGTTTCAGCCGAGATGAAGCCACTCTCGATTTCACCACGGCCGACGGCGGTCGCGGCCCTTTTATTCGCCGCGTCGGTATCACTCGACAGTGACCACCAGTCGCAGTACGCAGTCCGTTCGCGCCGTGACACTCGAGCGGCCCACCCCCACGGCGGCTCGCGATGCGATCGCAGACGGTCTCGACCGCAAGGCGCTCGTTACCGTCTTCGGTCGCTGTACCGTCGACTACGACGGCCGCGCCTCGAGTCAACTCGCCGCCGGGGACCGTCACGTGATGCTCAAACCCGACGGGGCGGCGCTCGTTCACACCGACGAGGGCCAGCAGCCGGTGAACTGGCAGCCGCCGGGCTGTGCGCACGATGTTTTCTGCGAACCCGCGAGCGGCGAGGGTGACTCCGAGGAATCTGAGGAAGCTGACGCAGACGGCGCTGACAGTCCTGCCGATCCGGACACAGCCACAAACACCGCGACGCTCGTCCTCGAAAGCACCCGCTCCACCCCCGAAGAACGCCTCCTCGTCCGTTTTCAGGACGTGCTACAGGTCTCGACGTTCGCCGGCACCGACGAGGGGGAACTCACTCTCTCGGGCACCGAAGCCGACCTCCGCGATCGTATCCTCGACGATCCCGATCTACTCGAGTCCGGCTTCACGCCGCTGGCCACCGAGCGCGACACGCCAGCCGGTGCGATCGACATCTACGGCGAGGACGACGCCGGCCGCACCGTCGTCGTCGAACTCAAACGCCGCCGCGTCGGCCCCGACGCGGTCAGTCAACTCCGGCGCTACGTCGACGCACTCGAGCGCGACCTGCACGCGGAGGCGACCTTGCGAGGAATTCTCGTCGCCCCGTCAGTGACCGACCGCGCGCAGCGGTTGCTGGGAGCGCACGGACTCGAGTTCGTTTCCCTCGAACCGACTGGCCCGGACTGACTCGGACTGACTTGAACTGACACCAACTACCGAGTAGTCGACGGTGGGACCCGGTGAGACAGCGTCGTGGCTGCCTGCTAGTGCCACGTCGAACGCTTCCCGTTCGCAGCACTCGGTTCCAGATATGGCGTTGCAATCGTGGACTCGATCTGATGACGGAGAGACAGGTGACCAGCTTTCAAGTACTGAATCAGAGCCGGCCGACCCACCAGCATCGTCGAGCTGGCTCTTCCGACTCGGTCGCGCGCTGTTCGGCGGCATTCTCGCGTTCAACGCGCTCGACAATCTCTGGAATCTGGATGAACGAATCGCCTACGCGGAGGCGAAGAACACGCCGTTTCCCGAATTCACGGTCCCGATGACGAGCGGCGGCTTGCTGCTCGGCGGCATCGGCGTCGCGCTGTGGCGTCGCCCCTCCGCCGCGGCGGCGCTGATCGCCGGCTTCCTCGTCAGCGTCACGCCGGTGATGCACGACTTCTGGAACGTCGAGGATCCCGAGGAGAAACAACAGCAAATCATCCACTTTCTGAAGAACACGGCGCTGTTCGGGGCGGCGCTCGCGTTCCTGAAGTTCGGCCGGCGGCGGTCTGCGTAACCACTCAAGGCCAGTCGGCTCCGAACCGTTCGCGCTCGGATTCGGTTCGTCTCGAGTAGCCGCCGATTCCGTGGCTCACCAACCGGCGACTCGCCACCCTCGCAGCTACGACTTCTCTTCCAGTAGCCGCTGCAGTCGGTCGAGTTCGGTGAGCGCCTCGACGGGAGTCATGTGTCCGACGTTGAGGTCGCGGAGTTCTGCGGCGACGGTATCGGGGACCGGAGCAGTTTCTGTCGACTCGAGTTCGCTGGTGCCGCCGTCGGCTGTTGGCTCGGTTTCGGCCGTGGTCTCTGTGGCAGCGTTGGCGTCGACCAGTTCCCGCGACCGGTCGACGACGTCCTCGGGAACACCCGCTGCGGTCGCGACTTCGACGCCGTAGGAGCCGGTAGCCGCGCCGGGTTCGATCTCGTGGTGGAAGACGACCTCGCCGTCCGTCTGTTCCACCTCGAAGTGGAGCGTGAACGCCTCCGGGAGGTCGTCGGCCAGTTCGGTCAGCGGATGGTGGTGGGTCGCAAAGAGCGTCGTTGCGCCGACCGCGTCGTGGAGGTGTTCGGTGATCGCCTGCGCGATGGCGAGGCCGTCTGCAGTCGACGTTCCTCGACCGACCTCGTCCAGCAGGACCAGCGAGCGCTCGTCGGCGTCCCGGAGGATCGTCGCGAGTTCGTCCATCTCGACCATGAACGTCGAGCGCCCGCCGGCGATGTCGTCGCTCGCACCGACGCGGGTGAAGATGCGCTCGACGGGTGTGAGCCGTGCCGACTCCGCGGGGACGAAGCTCCCGACCTGCGCGAGCAGAACGATCTGGGCCACCTGGCGCATGTACGTCGACTTGCCGGACATGTTGGGGCCCGTGATCACCGCCAGACGCTGCTCCGAACCGAACTGTGCGCCGTTCGGGACGAACGACTCCTGCGTGCGCTCGACGACGGGGTGGCGACCGCCCGTGATGTCGATTTCTACCCCGCTGTTGGTTCGTTCTGATTCGAGGTCGAGAATTTCGGGCCGGCAGTAGTCGTACTGCGCCGCGACGGTCGCAAGCGAGACCAGCGCGTCGAGCGTCGCGAGCGCGTCTGCCAGTTCCTGCACCCGTTCGACTTCGTCACCGATGCCGCTGCGAACGTCACAGAAGAGCTCGTACTCGCGTTCGTCCGCGCGCTCTTCCGCGCCGACGATTTCGTCCTCGCGCTCTTTGAGTTCCGGCGTGACGAACCGCTCTGAGTTCTTCAGCGTCTGGCGGCGCTGGTAGTTCTCGGGTACAGCGTCGAGATTCGGGTTCGTCACTTCGATGTAGTAGCCGTGAACGGAGTTGTAGCCGACCTTCAGCGAGTCGATGCCGGTCCGCTCACGCTCGCGCTCTTCCAGGTCGTCGATCCACTGCTTGCCGTCCCGCGCAGTTCCGCGGAGGTCGTCCAGATCGGAATCGTACCCTTCGGCGATGATACCGCCCTCGGTGATCTCGATCGGCGGATCGGAGACGACGGCGTCGTCGATTAGCTCTCGAACGTTGGCGAGTGGATCGAGATTCTCGTGGAGGTCGCGCAGGCGGTCGCAGTCCGCGTCAGCCAGTTGGGCTCGTATCTCGGGCACGACAGCGAGCGTGTCCCGCAGCGAGCGCAAGTCCCGCGCGTTCGCTCGCTCGCGGGAAATGCGCCCAATCAGGCGCTCCAGATCGTACACATCGCGGAGCAACTCGTGGCAGTGCTCGCGCGTCTGAACCGAGCCCGTGAGCTCTTCCACCGCGTCGAGACGCGCCTCGATTCGGGCAGGCTCGAGTAGCGGCCGGCGAAGCCAGTCGCGAAGCGTCCGCCCGCCGAGGGCGCAGGCGGTTTCGTCGAGCACGCCGACGAGCGTCGCATCGTCCCGGCCATTGACGGCGCGGGGCTCGAACAGTTCGAGGCTACGCAGGGCGACGGCGTCGAGCAGGAGGTACTCTCGGGGGTCGTACCGGGTGAGATGTGTGAGGTACTCGAGTCGGTCGGTCTCGCCGAGCTCGCGGGAACGCCCAGCTTTGCTGGTGTTGTCGCTCTCAGTGCCTCCATCCTGATCCTCATCCCCATTCCCTTTCTCGCCCTCGTGCTCGCCGCCGCGAGCGTACTCGGCGTAGGCGAGCAGCGCCCCGCAGGCTCGAATTTCGGCGTCGCTCGCGAGGAGTGCGTCCGGTTCGCCGAAGTACTCTGAGAGGATCGATGCGGCGCGCTCACGGTCGAAGACGCGCTCGTCGAACGGCGTCACCATGCAGTCGTCGGGGAGCACGTCGGCGGGTGCGTTCGGGCCGACGACGGCTTCGGCGGGGGTAAAGCGACTCACTTCGTCTGCAATCGCCTCGTTGGCGGCGGAACTCGTCACGAGGAAGTCGCCCGTCGAGACGTCGAGGAGGGCGAGGGCGAGTTCGTCGTCGGCGGGTCGCGTGTCGACGCCGCGGCCGCGGGCAACGGCCGCAACGAAGTTGTTGTCGTCGCTCGCGAGGAGTTCGTCCTCGGTGAGCGTGCCAGGTGTGATGACACGGGTGACCGCGCGTTCGACGACGCCTGAGGTTTCGCCGGGCTCTTCGACCTGATCCGCGACGGCGACGCGGTAGCCAGCTTCCAGCAGATCCTCGATGTACGATTCGGCGTTGTCGATCGGGATGCCGGCCATCGGGTACTCGCCGGTGCTGTCCTCGCGGCTGGTCAGGGCGATCTCGAGGAGGCGGGCGCTGCGCTCGGCGGCACCGCAGAAGGTCTCGTAGAAATCGCCGACCTGAAAGAGGACGATCGCGTCGTCGTAGCGGGCACAGAGGTCGTGGTACTGACGCATCATCGGCGTCAGCTCGTCGCGTTTCTCGGCCATCGCGTCGGGCGGGCCAAGCGCCGGGTCCATACAGTGTGGTCGGCCGCCGGACGCTGAAATAGCTTGCTGGACGGGGCGACGGTGGTGAGGGGTAGGCTAGGAAAGATGGGAAGTGGTGAGGGGTGGGATAGGATGGAGAGAGGGTGGAGAGGAGGAAGTGAGGGGTTGGAGAGAGGGTGGAGAGGAGGAAGTGAGGGGTTGGAGAGAGGGTGGAATGGGGTGGCGTGAGAGGGGACTTACTCGCCGTCAGTTTCGAAGTAGAGCTCCGCGTGCGCCCCACAGCCCGGATTGAACGGCGCGTCGCAGTTCGGACACTCGTACGCACAGTCGAGGTAGTCAGGAACCGTGAACGTGGCATCACAGACGCCACAGCGGACGGACGGTTCGTCGAATCGATGTTCGGGCCAGGGGACTGCCTCGTGATCCGTCACGGCGTTGTGGCATTGAAAACAGGGATAGTAGGCGTCACAGCAGGCAAAGCGGAACGCGACGACGTCTAGTTCGCTGTCGTAGTGGTCACACCGCGTGTCGGGGCCGACATCGACGCCACGGATTGGGAGAGACACAGCTCTGACCGGGTGGATGGGTGAGTCCTACTTTGGGATTTCGGATCGTGAACCCCGAATTTCGATTTACTCGAACGCGGTCGTGTCTCCGCGGCGATACCTGTCGAGCCGTCGGTACCCCTGGACGACGCCGTCCGTGTCGAGGTCGATTTCGTACCGGCCGAGCACGTCCTGCGTGTCCGGAATCGACGATCGCTCGACGACCTCGACGACGGCACACCAGCCCTCGTCGGTCGGCGAGATTTCGCTGACGCCGTCGAACTCGTGGCCGATGAGTTCACCGGCCGTCGAGACGACGGTTCGGCGGATCGCGAGCACGCCTTCGATCTGGTCGGAATCAATGTCGGACTCGACCTCGATGTCGAAGTCGTCGGTGTCGACGTCGCCGGGGTCTGTTGTTTCGTCGCTTGCCATATGGGTTTCTTCGTCTGTCTGGTCGGTCTCTGAGTGGTCAGCGTCAGACTGTGCTTGATCTTGTTCCTCGTCCTGCTCTTGCTCTTCGCCGTCTCCGTCCTGGTCCTCTGCTTGCCCTTGCTCCTCGCCGTCTCCGTTTTCCTCTTCAGCGTCCTGCTCCTCTGATTCGTCACTCGATTCGTCCGTCTCGTCGTCGGACTCACTCACTGTCGGATCATCCTCGTCGTGTTGAAAGCAAAAGCCGTCTTCTCGGGCTGGCCGCGAGCAGCGCTCGCCGTCGGCGGTGAGCGCCTTACACTGCGTCGTCGCGTCCGCTGTCTCTGCGTTTGCCATACTCTCAGTCTCGAAGTACCTCGCTAATCTGACTTCGCAGGGACGTCATCCCGTCGACCTCCGTCTCCGAGCCGGCGACTTTCGGACCGAGTACGTCCGTCAACACGTCCGCAAGCAGGTCGTCATCGTCGCCGAACTGGATCTGGCCGCCGTCTGTCCGCCCAACTGCAGCCTCGCCGCCGTCCCAGTCATCGAACACCGAGAGCCCTTTCGCGGCCGTAATCGCAGTCCGCGTTCCGACGACGATCGGTAACTCCTCACGCAGCGTCCGGGTCGCGTCGACGACCGTCTCGATCGCCTCGTCGGAGACCGTCTGGCCGTCGCCAGTAGACTCGTCCTGCGCTTCGGACACGTGTGACCGAACGATTTCGCGCTCGGTCTCTGCGTCGTAGTAGTCGACGTGTACGCCGACCATCCGGTCGAGCAGCGCATCCTGTTGCTGGTGGACACCCGCGTACTCCACGTCGTTCGACGTGAAGATCACGCGGAATTCCGGATGTACGTCGATCGACCTGCCGGCTCCGTGCTTACCCGGCCGCTCGAGTACACCCTCCTCAAGGACGGAGAGCAAAACGTTGTGGGCGGCGGGGTCGCTCCGGGAGAACTCGTTGTAGACGAGCGTTGCGCCCTCCCGGACTGCGACGGAGAGTGGGTTGTCGACCCAGCGGTCACGGACGATCTGCGTCTTCTTGCTGACGCCGCTGACGTACTGGTCGTGCTCCTCGTAGCGTTCGCCGCCGCTGTAGTCGCCGACGAGCGCGCTCGTGTCGACCGCCTCGTCGCCGTTTGAGAGGACGACTTGCCGCCCGCGCGCTGCGGCCGCTGACAGTGCGAGTGCCGTCTTGCCAGCGCCGGTCGGGCCGATCAGGTGAACCGGCTGATCGGCAGCGAGCCAGCCGGTGATGCGGTCACGAACGGCGGTGACGGCGTCGGTTTCGACGAACGGTTCCGGTGCGGCGTCGGCGGGGTCTATGAGGGGGTCGTCCTCACTCGTGCGCTGGGTGTGAGTACCCCCTGACTTCCCGGACGTCTCACCTTCTGTCTTCGTCTCCGATGCCGATCTGGCCAGCTTCTTTCGAGCCTTGCGGCGCTGCTTCGCCTCCCGATCACCGCGAATCTTTCTGCCACGGACTTTGCGCTTGCGCGAGGTGTCCTCGGCCATCGTGGATTATTCGGTGGCCGATTTCGGCGAGGATTCGGGCCGCGGCTCGACCTCGAGCTCTTCTAGGTCCTCGAGGTCGCCCTCCGCGGTCGCTTGCTCAATTTTTGCGATCTCCTCCGCGTAGTGCAGGAACGTGTCGACGGAAGCGACGACGACACGAGCCTCGATGGTGAGGAGTTCGATCCCGACGACCGAGACGCGCGCCCAAACGTCGATGACGACACCCTTGTCGAGTACGCGGTCCAGTACCTCCGCGAGACTCGATGAATCAGGCCGCCGTTGTGGTTGTGCCATTGCGAGTCGCGATTCACCCCGGTTTCGTAACACGACTTTCGTTGCGACTGCAAGCCAGTTGCTGGCGGCGAGCGTTTCCAAATCGGTATTGCTAGCTGGGCTGCGACTGCAAGCAGTACGATAACGCACGGGGCTGTCGAACACTTCCTGACGATTGCGTTTCACGACTGTGGGGACGGGATCACTGCCGCCGTTGCCGTCGAGACCGACGCCGACGGATCGAACTGGTGCGTGACCGTGTCCCTGGTCCGATACACCCGCTTATGACCGACACACGATCCAGCCGTCACACACGGCCGTGCTCGCAGTGGTGGAGAACGCTGTTCACGTGCAGCCCCTTGTCCACACGCAGATCCAGGTTTACACCCGCGCCCAGATCTCCGCCCACACCCATGCCCAGACCTACTCACGACCACACCTGCACGGAGACTCAACCTTCGTCTCACACACCCCGCCCACTACGGAGCGTGACTACCCAATGAGCAACAGTAACCGATACGTCTACGGCATCGTCGACAGCGGCGACATCGAGTTCGAAACCGACGCCGTCGCTGGCGCAGACCGCGTCTACACCGTCTCCCACCGCCGTCTCGGTGCCGTCGTCTCGAACATCGACACCACCGACCCCGAGGAGACCGACGAGGACGCCACACGCCACGACGAGGTCCTCCGCGAGATCATGGACTACGATGGCGGCCGAACCATCGTCCCGATGCAGTTCGGTATGGCCTTCGAAAGCGATCGCACCCTCAAGAACGTCCTCCGCGGCGCACGGCCCGCCTTCCGCCGCGCCATGAACGACATCGAGGGACGCATCGAACTCGGCCTCAAACTCGTCACCCAGGAAGACGCGACGGTCGACCCCGACGAAATCGAGGCCGCCGTCGAAGATGAACTCCAGTCCATCGTCGCACAGACGGTTACGAACGACCAGTTCAGTGACCGCCTCGTCCTGAACAAGTCCTACCTCGTCGACGAGGACGACCGCCCGGCGTTCGACGACGGCGTCGCCCGACTCGAGGACACCTACGGCGACGACCTGCTGGTCCAGTACACC
Organism: Natrialba hulunbeirensis JCM 10989; assembly: GCF_000337575.1. Lineage (GTDB taxonomy): Archaea > Halobacteriota > Halobacteria > Halobacteriales > Natrialbaceae > Natrialba > Natrialba hulunbeirensis. The sequence continues at coordinate 68,368 of NZ_AOIM01000009.1, forward strand.
GGCCCCTTCGCGCCGTACAGCTTCGTCGACGTGGAAATCGGGGCCCAATCTCGGTGACCACCATGTTCGTTCTCGACGACCTCCTGTTCCGGCCGTTCGTGGGCATCATCGACGCGCTACACTCACTCGCACTCGAGGAACTCTACGACGTGGACGCACTCGAGGACGAGCGCAAGGAGAACCAGTTGCTATACGAGCTCGGGGAGCGCTCGGAGGAGGAATACCTGGAGCGAAAGGAAGTGATCGAGGAGGAACTCGAAATCGCTCGTGAGGTACACGAGCAGTTCGGGAGTGGGCGTGTCGAGGTGAAGCGATGATGGTTCCTGATGGAGGTGGTGGTGCGGGCGATGGTGGTGGTAACGGTAGTGGCGGTGACGGCGGTAACGATGGTGGCGGTAGCGGTAGTGGTGGCGGTGCCGGTGCCGGAACCGGTGCTGATGGTACTGGCGACCGTGACGGCAACGGCGACAGTGGCCGTGATCGACGAGGCCGACACGATGGACGTGATGAGCAAGATGGACGAGGCGACTGGGACGACTGGGACGAGCGGCGAGAGCGCAAACGCGATTCGCGCCGTTCTCGTCCCAGCCGCGATTCGAGCACCGGCTGGCTCGCCACGGTCCGAGCCCTGCTCGACCGACTGGAGGGAGATTCGACGTCCAACACCCTCTCGAGTCGTGGCCAACGAAGTCGTGACCGGTCGATATTCGATTACAACATCTCGGTCCGAACGGGCGATGATCTGCTTGCTGACTCCCGGTTCGGCGACTCGATCGCCGACGAATGGCTCGACCGATTCCGCAAGCGCGACAGTACGGGTGACGAAGACGCCGAACGACCCCGAGGACGAGACACACCGTCCAAATCGTGGTCGCGTCGACATTCACCGCGCTCATCGTCGGATCGGTCCTCACGTGTCCGCGACGCCGCATCGACGGGATCGTCGCCACCGTCGCCGGGAAGCGACACCGGTCTTGACGACCACCGCGTGACGACGCGCACGCACGAAGACGAACTTCTCGTCATCGCCGATGTCTCCGGCATCGACCACGAGGACGTCACAGTCGGCTTCAGCGACACCGAACTGGTCGTCGTGGTCACCGACACCGAACTCGAGCGCGTCGACGTTCCCTGGCCCGATCGAACCGGTCAGGCGGCGATTAATAACGGTGTTTTGACCGTCCAGGTCCGTCCCGATCAGTCGGACACGGCTGACGATGAGTTGAGGAGAGACTCGAGTACGGAATCGAGGTCAGAATCGGATTCGGGCTCGGATTCGGGCTCAAACTCGAGTTCGAACGCCGACTCGAACACCGGGCCAGAGACCGAGTCTGAATCAGGGGGAGAGCTATGAGCGACGACTCGGTAACCGACTCGGTCGATGCCGAACTCGGCGACCTCGTCGCGAATGCGGAGGAGGCAATCGAGGCACTCGCGGAGTTCAGCGAGGAGGGCGGCCTCGACCCCGACAGCCTCGACGACGACACCCTTACCGACCTCTCACAGAACCTCGACACCCTCGCCGAACTGGCGACCGAACTCGAGTCCGTCCTCGAGACGGTCGACCTGTCGGACCTTCCGGACGCAATCGACGCCGACGAGGTCGTCGGAGCGATCGAAGCGGACGAGGTGCCGTCGGCGCTGGCGGACGACGACACCGGTGTGTCCGATGCAATCGATTTCGGACACCTCTTTCGGGCGATCAATCTGCTCGACGCCTGGGACGCGACTGACCTCGGCAGTCTCTGGGAGGCGAAACGTGACATCGAGGAGACGACCGAGAAACTGACCGGCGACGACGGGGACGGACTCACGGAGGGTCTCGTCGGCGGTGACGACGGTGAGGATGGTGACGACGGTCTCCTCGACACGGACCTCGACGGCGACATGCTCGAGACCGATATTGACCCCAGCGAACTACTCGGCGACATCGACGTGATGGACGATCCCGAGGCATACCAGGTCGCGATCCAGCAGACGGCGATGGCGGGAATCGACAGCTTTCGCGAGGCGCTACTCGAGACACACGCCAAATTCTTCCGCATTTACGAGTTCAATCGGGAGAAGATGCGCCGCCAGGATACAAGTACGAACTCGCGCAATCCGACGGCGGCGTCGACGATGCCGACGGAGCGAGCGGATGTCCCCAGCGGCGTCAAGCACTCGACGGTGCCACAGCAGGTCAAGCTATCGACGGCTCCGAGCCGGCAGCGGATCTACGGCAAGCGGTTCGAGCGCGAGCGGAAGAAACGCCGCAACGATGCCTCTCCCGACGAGACTGAAGACGAACAGGCGACCGAACAAGCGACCGAACAGCCGGCAGACCAGCGTGCGAGCGACGATGCCGGAAACGCCGACGGAGGTGCGAACTGATGGCTGTTCGAGCGCAGCCGTTGGTTTTCTGGACGAACCGTGTCGCCACTGCCACTACAGTACCAGTATCCAGCATGAGCCATACCAGTCCTGAATCAGCGTCGATGTCCCGTCGCAGTCGAACCGCCTGCGAGACACCACAGACACAGCGACGACGGAACGGGTACTCGAGTCCCACTCCGTTGTCGATGCCGGACACACACCCAGTACGAGGTGGTGCCAATGCCCGATAGTTTCCAGCCAAGCCGCCAGCAGAGCGACCTCGCGGATATCGTCGAGATGCTGCTGGACAAGGGGATCGTCATCAACGCCGATATCGCCGTCTCGATCGGCGACACGCAGTTGCTCGGCATTCAGCTTCGGGCTGCTATCGCTTCCTTCGAGACGGCGGCGAAGTACGGACTCGAGTTTCCCGAGGGGACGGATATGCAGCGGGTCGCCGAAGCGGCGGGCGATCCGGAACTCGCCGAGATGGAGCGCCCGAAGCCGGCGATCGATCCGACGCGGGGGGTGAACGTGACGGCGGCTGATGACGACGATGACGACGATGGCAGCGATGATGATGGTGACGAGGCCGGCGGTGACGATGGCGACGATGATGCGAGCGACGACGAAACAGCACAGGACGATACCGACGACGAGACCGCGGCCGACACGGAGGGCGACGAATGACCACGATCGACGTTGGCGACGGCGACGACGCCCGTCAGGGACTGATCACCCTCGTCATCACCGTCGTCGAACTCCTCATCGATGCACTCGAGCGCGAGGCCGTCCGGCGGATGGAGTCCGGCAACCTCTCGGACGAGGAGATCGACCGTCTCGGCCGCCAGCTCGCCACGATCGAGGCCGAAATAGAGCAACTCAAAGCAGACGAAGGGATCGAAGACGGCGTCGACGACCTGCGCGGCGATCTGGATGGGCTCGTCTCTGATGCAATCGAACAGTTCAACGCCGACGCGCCGTCCCACCGCAAACCCGGCTACTCTGTGTTCGGAGGTGACGAGCAGTGACGACGGACGAGGCGACTCCCGACACAGACGCAGCGGACATTCCGGAGATCAACGACGGGCGCTACCTCTACTGCGTCGTCCAGGCTGAATCTGACGCCCAACTCGAGACGACCGGGATCGACGGCGAGTCGGTCTCGGTGGTCGCGGAGAACGGGATCGGTGCCGTCGTCCACGCCTGCGACGGGCTCTACGACACGGACGATCTCGGACAGATCCAGCGCTGGCTGATCCGCCACCAGACGGTAGTCGACGCGGCCGGGGAGGCGTTCGGCACGCCGGTTCCGTTCCAGTTCGATACGATTCTTCGCGGCGGTGAGGCCGGTCTTCGCGAGTGGCTTCGTGAGGAGACGGACACCCTCCAGCCGGTGCTCTCGGAACTCGCCGGTCACTGGGAGTATCGCGTCGAGGTCGTCGAGTACGATTCACCGGATGACGAGACGCTCGTCAACCAGGACGAGCGCCTGTCGGAACTCGACGCGCAGATCGAGGAGGCGAGCGAGGGACAGGCGTTCTTGCTCGAAAAGCAGTTCGACCAGCGGCTGACAGAGCTTCGTGCCGCTCGTCGCGAGACGATGACGGCTGAACTCGAGACGGAGTTGGCCGAGGAAGCACGCGAGGTGCACACACTCGAGCGCTCGCCGGCGTCGGAGATTTCGAAGGTTGCAGGTCGCGATAGGGGCGGGAGCAGTAGAGATGGCGATGACGATGACGATACCGATACCGATAGCCCCGGTGATGACGGTGACAGCGAGGCCGAGAACAACGCGACCACGGCCGACTCGGAGACCATCTGCCGGCTCACACTCCTCGCACACGAAGACAGCGAGGACGAGATCGGTTCGATCCTTGACGACGTGGCGGCCGAAGACGGGATCGAAGTCCGCTTCACAGGCCCGTGGCCACCGTACACGTTCGCGCCAGCGATCGGCGACGACGAGAACAATGACGATGGGGATGGCGGAGACACGGGCGGCCCAGCCCGCGTGGGGAGGTGACCAGCCGTGGAACCGCGCAAAGATGACGACGCGCTGGTCGACTTGCTCGACGTAATCCTCCGGGACGGCGTGATCCTCCGGGCCGACGTCATCATCTCCGTCGCCGAAATCCCGCTCGTCGGCCTCAAGCTCACGGCCGCACTCGCCGGCATGGAGACGATGACCGAGTACGGCCTCTTCGAAGAGTGGGACGCGAGACACAGGCTCCGCGGCGCGGAGAAACACGGTGAACTCGAGCAGACGACGGGGTCGGGTACGAAGTCGGGGAACGCACAGCGGACGGCCGTTCCCGGCCCACGACCGAGCGGCGAATTAGATGGCCGCATCGGTACGTCGAGTCCGACCAGCAGCAGGAAAACGGGGAGTAGACACGACCCTGATCGATAATGTGGGATTCGCTAGATTGACCAGTGCCCTGTTCCGGACCACCGGTCCCAGCTGTCAGGCGAACTTCGGCCGCTCGGTCGTCAACTCGACGTCGCCAGAGACCGTCTCCTCGTCGCAGTCTTCGTCGTAGACGTACTGTCCGGTCGAGCCACAGAGGGTACACTCGTAGCTCTCTGATAGTTCGTTGATAACCTCACCGTCTTCGAAGTAGACGCGGCTCTGAGTGATCTGCAGGAACTGTGGGGTCTCACAGTTTGTACAGGTGATCATATCCGACGGGTCGCTTGCACCGGTTGTAGTTATCCGGCTTGTAACCGAATCGAAGGACACACTATCACAGTCTTACCGTCTGGAAATCGGTCGAACACACCCATGCTATCGACTCTCTTTCGAGGCGTTCGTCCGGCGCTTCTGAAGCCCGCGTAAACAGGCCATAACCGTACGACTAAATCGGGTTCACCCTTCAGAATACCGTTCCGAGTAGCCGTCGGAAAACGAGGAGTTATCAGCCCGTATCAAACTGTTATTCGCCCCCTTCCCGCGACCGCCGACCGGTCCGTTTGAGGGGACACTGGCCACCCCTCTCGGCCACCGCTACTGGCAACCCTACTCGAGTCCCACCGAGACTCGCTCACCGGTTCGAGCGGCCTCGTAGGCTGCCTCGGTCAGGGCGGTCACCCGAAGGGCATCGCGGGCGGCTGCCGGCGGTTCGTGCCCGGGTCCGTTGTGAATACTCTCGACGAAGGCGTCGGCGCGAGTCTGCTCTCGCCGGTGGTCGATGTAGGGGAGCCGTTCGCTCGCGTCGGTCTCGATTTCGAAGACGTCGCGCGAGCCCCACTGCGTCCCCTCGATGTAGAGCGCGCCATCATCGTCCCAGCAGTGGATGTGTTCGCGGGTCGAGGGAAGGTCGCCGTGGAGCGAGACCGTTCCCGTTGCACCGTTCTCGAACCGGATGTCCAGGTGTGCACGGCTGTCGACTCGCTGCTCGTCATCGTGAAAGTCCATGCTCGCGGTGACGGAAGCGGGCTCGAGTCCGGTCGTCCAGAGGATGCCGTCGAGGACGTGACTCCCGGTATCGGAGAGGAAGCCACCGCCCGACAGGTCAGGGTCGAGCCGCCAGGTTCCCTGCGAGTCCGCGATCCAGTCCTGGGTGATCGAGGCCGTCACCCACTGCGGTGGTCCGGATTCGAAGCGATCTCGCGCCAACTGAAACGCGGTCTGGAGGTGTCGCTGATAGCCGACCATCAGGGTCAGGTCGGTGTGCGCCGCTCGCTCGACGAGATCGCGAGCGTGTTCGAGATCCGTCGTCAGCGGCTTGTCGCAGTAGACGTGCAGGTCGGACTCGAGTGCGGCGACGACCTGCTCGTAGTGGAGCGTGTGAGGTGTGGCGATGAGGACGGCGTCGAGGTTTGGGTCAGAGTCTGGGCCAGGTTCAGAGTCTGAATTCGAGTTCCATTTTGAGTCCGAGTCGGAGTCCGAGTCCGGGCCACCGTTACCGTTGGCATCAGCGAGCATCGAGTCGTACTCAGTGTACCGTCGTGCGGGCGGAACGCCGAACTCGTTCCCGACGGACTCGAGTTGGTCGAGATCGAGATCGCAGACGGCTTCGATGGTGGCGTCGTCGTGGCGGTGGAGTTGCCCGCCGACCGTGGTGCCGATGTAGCCAAGGCCGACGATGCCGACGCGGATCGGTGTCGAGGACGACGTGGATGGAGATGGGCTGGCGCACATAGCCCGGGACACGAGGTCCACGACTATCGGTCTGGCGGGGATTTCAGCGGGCATCGCGCGGTAGGCGGTGGAATACGTGAAACAGGCGGGCCGTACCGCCGAGTAATCCCTGGAGACTGCTCTGTGTTCGGTTTTGGACTCGTCTCAGGGAGTGCGAATCTCACGAGGGAACCCGGAGAGCTGGCGGCGAATTCCACCGTAGTGGGGCGATACGCGTGCCGTATTCCGATCCTGTCGATGGTTTGAACACACTACGATCCGCCAACTCAGTCCATAACAAAGGGGAACACCGTCCTCTGGATCACGTGCGGGGATAACACGCCCCGCCGGGTACGCGCTTGGCCCAGACACGACGCGCTGACAGCCGATTGCGTGCGTTCGTGCCCGGATCGCTCGGAAGTGGACTCGCCCCCGCTTCGAGTTAGCTCATGTCTCTCACGCCCGGGCGGGCTCCCGCCCCCGTTCGGGTATACGTGCTGTCTGTCGGTCGCCGCCCGCCGTTCCGACGGCGGCGCTGGCGGCGGCTTTCACGCAAGTAGTGTCGCAGTGTTCCGTCACGCCAGTTCTGTCGCAGTATACCGTCCCAGCCACGCCGTTCGGTTCTCAGCACAGTTGTACACGCTCTGGAGCTACTGAACCGAACAACCAGATCAAGTCAGAACCACCTCGAAAGAGCGGCTGGCGACTCAGAACTCCGTAATAACCGGAATCCCGACCGTCTCGTAGCTATCCATCGAGGACAGCGTCTCGGGAGCCTCCTCGAGTGATAGCGTCTCGCCGATAATCTTGCTCGGCTCGAGCGTGCCCTCACCGATCAGCTTGAACAGTTCCTCGTAGCGCACGAGCGGCATGCCGAACGAGCCGTGGAAGTCGAGTTCCTGCATCGTCATCACGTCGACGGGGACCTCGATCTGTCCCTCCTCCTCGCCGGTCGTGAGACCGACCTGGACGTGCGTACCACGGGTTCCGAGACTGCCGATCGAGTTCTGGCAGGTCTCTGCGATGCCGAGCGCGTCGATCGAAACGTCTGCGCCGCCGCCAGCGAGCGCCTTGACCTCCTGGGCCGTGTTGTCCGCCTCGGCCGCGTTGACCGTTGCGGACGCGCCGAGTTCGCGGGCGCGCTCGAGTTTGTCCTCGCGAACGTCGACCGCAATCGGGTGTGCGCCCAGCGCGTCGGCGATGTGGATCGCCGAGAGGCCGACGCCGCCACAGCCGTGGACGGCGACCCAGTCGCCGGGTCGAAGGTCTGCGCGGTCTGCGAGCGCGTGGTAGGCGGTCATGAACCGGCAGCCGAGGCCGGCCATCTCGGTGAAGTCGACGTCGTCCGGGAGCTTCACGCAGTTATAGTCAGCCTCGCGGACCGGAAACGCCTCGGCGAACGCGCCCGGTGCGATTCCCGATAGCCCGAGCGGGATCACCGTCTCGCAGTTATTCGCGCGACCCTCGCGACAGTGCGAACAGGTGCCGTCGCCGAGGTGGAACGGCACCGCAACGCGGTCGCCCTCCTGCAACGTCTCGACGTCCTCGCCGACCGCGGAGACGACGCCCGCTGGCTCGTGGCCGAGAATCTGGCCCTCCGGCACCGAGGCACCGATCCAGCTCCAGTCTCCCTGCCAGGCGTGCCAGTCGCTCCGGCAGATCCCGCAGGCTTCGGTCTCGACGATCACCTGATCGGGTTTCGGTTCGGGGTAGTCGACCTCTTTGACCGCGAGCGGTTCACCGTGTTCCTCGAGTACTGCTGCTCGCATATCCTACCGGTTCCCGACCAACATATAAAAATATGATAGTTGATCGCAGGTGTCACGGTCGTCGATACACACATCCGACTTCGATCCGAACGAGACCTGTGACGCACTCGGACGAAGATTTCATACGCCAGCGCTCGGCTGCCGCGGGTGAGCTGCAGCCCTCAGCGGAGACGCAGACGGCAACGTTCGGTATGGGCTGTTTCTGGGGTCCCGACGCCACATTCGGCGCGATGGAGGGCGTCGTCCGAACGCGAGTCGGCTACGCCGGCGGCACCGAACCGAATCCCAGCTACTACTCGCTGGGAGATCACACCGAAGTCGTTCAACTCGAGTACGATCCGGAAACGCGATCATATGAGGACCTGCTCGAAGTCTTCTGGTCGAACCACAGCTGGCAAACCCCGTCTCGAAAGCGACAGTACCGCGGCGTCGTCCTCGCACACGACGACGAGCAGTACGAGACTGCCCAGCGCACGAAAGACGACCTCGCCGAGCGCACCGAGACGGCCGTCGAGACGGCGATTGAGGTACTCGAGTCCATCACGCTCGCAGAGGACTATCACCAGAAGTACGAGCTTCGGTCGACGCCGGTCGCCGGCGACGAACTCGTGGCGCTGTACGGTGACGAGTTCGTCGACTCGACTGTCGTCGCCCGACTCAACGGCTTCGTCGCCGGTCACGGGACCGAAGAGCAGCGCCGGCGCGTGCTCGCAGCACTGGACGTTCCGGCGACCGTCGTCGCCGAACTTCGGCGGCGGTTCTGATCGCAGAGTGGTCCCGTCGCGTGGACACGCTGTCGGGCGAGCAATTATACGATACCCTGGTGTAGTGAGATGACGATCAGGCCCATGTCCACGATCTGTGCGAACTGCGGCGACGACAGGCTGCCGGTGCAGTGGTGTCACGTCTACCTTTCGACGGACGAGGTCGTCGAGGTGGCACTCTGTGAGGGGTGTCGGTACAGATTCGTTACTGCCGAGTGGGTCGAGGCCGTCGTCTGAGCCAATGCCAGCGCCACCCCGATACAAACTGTTCGGTGTCTACGTCTCACAGCCGGTGTTCGAGGCGCTCGAAACCCACCTCCACGAGGAGGCTGGCGTCGTGGATCTCGAGACCTATTTCGATTCGACCGCTGATTCCGTTCCGGAGGGTGACCCCGGTGGCGACGTGACCGCCACTCTGCTGACGGACATTGTCGAGAATTTTGCACCGCTTTACGACGACGCGGCGTTCGCTGCGGCCGGCGATGTCGATCCGAACTCGTTCGTTCTCACGCATCTGGCCGCGCCACCGCAGACAGTTGCGAACGCTCGCGAGCGGTTTCAGGCCGCTGCGACGATTCAGGAGACAGACCAGCGGGAAGTCCACACGGCGATTCTGGCCGCGTACTTCGAGACGGATCCGTGAGCGACCTGTGAGCAAGCTGTAAGCAATCTGTGGCGACAGCTTTGGTCTCTACTCGGCGCTCTCACCCGGGTTCCGTCGCTCGATCATTCCCAGCCCGATCCAGGAGATGACGACCTCATCGTGCTGGTTGATCCCCTCTAGTCGGCTGTCGACGTACCCCCGCTTGGGATCGCTCTCGGAGACTCGCTTGTCGATCACTTCCGTCCGAATCGAGAGCGTGTCGCCCGGTTTGACCGGCCGCTTCCAGCGCAGTTCGTCGACGCCGCGGGCGCCCATACTCGCCCGGTCGTCGATCGGTCCGTCGACGAGCAGCCGCATACACATCGACGCCGTGTGCCAGCCCGAGGCGACCAGTTCGCCGAACGCGGACTCCGTCGCCGCTTCCTTGTCGATGTGAAACGGCTGCGGGTCGTAAGACTCGGCGAAGTCGACGATCTCTGCTTCGGTCACGTCGTACTCGCCGAACTCCATCGTGTCGCCGATCTCGATGTCCTCGTAGTACTTCATCTGCTGCTACTGATTCGTAGACGACAAAGAGCGTATGGGATGCGGAACAAACCGAACTGGATGGGCGTGCGTTAAATCGGCAGCACCGGGAGTACCCGCAGCACCCGCCCACCTCTCTACGGCACCACTGCTCCACCCGATCCACCCGCACCACCTCACCACCGCACCACCGCCCCACTCACACAATCCTCAGATATACTCGCCTTCGCTCTCGTACACCGACGGATCGTCCCTGAACTTTTCGGCGACCGTCTCGAGTGCGACGAACTCTGCGCGCTCGTGAGACTTCACATAGCGAATAAACTCCTCGAACAGCGGGATCATGTGTGGCAGGCCGTGGAGGTCGGGGTGAATCGTGAACGTGTAGACGCCCGCGCCGCGGCGGTTGTAGAGGAAGTCGAACTGGCGTTTGTAGTACTGTTCGTACATCATCTCGGGGTCCTTGTACCCCGCGTGGTAGATCGGCTGCTTGATGAACAGCATCGGCGGGATGTCGTCCCGGTACCAGCTGATCGGGATTTCGACGATGTCGGTCTCCTCGCCGTACTGGTAGGGCTCCATCCAGCTGTCTGCGCTCTTGTCGTAGTCGATCTTCTCCCAGCTGTCACCTTTGCGCATCCAGCCCGGTTCGAACTGTCGTTCCATCAGGCTGCTGTCGTAGTCGAAGCCGTGCTTCTCGACGAGGTCGGGCGTGTTCTCGCTGAACTCCCACCAACTCGCCCGGTGGCCGGTCGGCTCGGAGCCGGTGACGTCCTCGATGAGGTCGATCGAGACCTCGAGAATCTCGTCTTCTTGCTCCCGCGTGAGGTCGGTCGGGTTCTCGTGTGAATAGCCGTGAACGCCGAGTTCGTGACCGGCGGCTGCAACGGCCTCGATTTCGTCCCGGAACGTGTCGATCGTGTGACCGGGAACGTACCACGAGGTCCGGATGTCCATCTCCTCGAACAGCGTGAGCATTCGCGGTATGCCTTCGCTGCCGGCCGAGAGGCCGCGCGAGAGGTCTGCTGGTGAGTCTTCGCCGCCGTAGGAACCGAGCCAGCCGGCGACGCAGTCCGCGTCGACGCCGATGGCAACGTCAATATCTCCCATAGCCACTGGGACGGGCACCATCGACCGACAAAGAAGTGTTTCACTGACTGGGTGACTGTGTCACGTCCCTACTGGTTGGTCTCGCTGGCACCGGTTCAGGCCGTCTGCAGGTCGTGGATACTCACCCAGTGGCTGCCGTACTCCGCTTCGTGCTCTCGTGCGGCGCTGCTGGCTTCGACCCAGTCGGCGAGCTCCTGGTCGAGATCACAGCTGTCACAGCGGACCTGGTATGACATGATTTACCGTTCAACACTCCTCTCCTTAAGCCTTCGTCGAGCATTGTCTGGGGCCATTCTGTCCCCGCAGTGTTGGGGCAGAATGTGATCGGCGGCAGCGTTCGGCTTCTCACTCGGCTACTCGTATCCCTCGCTGACAGCCAGCGCGACACTCCGGCCAGTTCGTCTGTACGGCCCACAGATCGGTCGTTCCCCCTGAAAAAGTGTTATTCGCTCACCGAGCGTCTCTCGTACCGGTGTTTCCCATGGCAGTTGACGCATCCACAGCGCCGAGCGCAGTCGTCCGTCGAGAAATCGAGACCGTCTGGAACGACGACAACCTCGACATGATCGACGAGCTCGTTGCGGACGAGTTCACCTACCACAACCCGATGATCGACGAGCCGATCCGCGGCCCCGCGGACTACCGTACGCTCGTCGAGAACTTCCGCGGTGCCGTCCCGGACTACGAGATGACGGTCGAGGAGATGATCAGCGACGGTAAGATCGTCGCAACCCGATTCCGCGCGACGGGAACGCAGGAACGGCCGCTGCTCGACATCGAACCGACCGGTGCCGAAATCGACATCACGGGAATGATGTTCGACCGCATCGAGGACGGCAAACTCGTCGAGCGCCGGGTCAACGACGACGCGTTCGGGCTCCTCCGACAACTCGGTGTCGTCGAGCGCCAGCCGTTCTGACCGGCTACTGTACGCACCGTTCACGACTCCCAACCACTATTTTCGAAAAAACGTCCGCCACGCGAACCGTGTCGCGGTCGGTCACGTTCTCGCGTCACCCCCCACTGCAGTCCTTCCCGGCTACTCGCCCGCCGCTGGACTCGACTGAAACTCAAACACTACCCGGAGTTGCTCACCACAACACCAGTCGAAGCCGCCCTGCACAGAATTGCCCGCACGCTCACGGCATCGACTCGAGTAGCTCCCGCGTCGCCGCCCGGTCGAACGCCCGGTGGGTCTCCGAACTCACGTTTCCGGCTTCAGTGACGGAGAGGACGGCCTGTGCAGCCGTTTCGTCGTCCGGGAACTCGCTGATCGTGATAGTATCGTACTGGCCCATCAGCATATAGAAGGACTCGAGTTCGCCGCCGAGTTCCTCGAACTGCTCTTCGATACGGTCGATGCGGTCAGGGCTGTCCCGAATCGATGCCGCGCCTTGCTCTGTGAACTGCCACAGAGTAATGTATGGTGGCATGGCAGGGCAATCGCCACCGGCTGGGGCAATAAATCTCACAAGAGGTCGCGTTCTCTGCACGAGCGAGTTGCTGCTGTGTGTTGGGTACGTCCAGGTCGGTAGTTGGACTGTGGATCGGTGTCGGAGTCAGCGTTGGAAATTTGCGGGGTGTAGTGAGATGGGTACTCGAGTTCAGTTCCCATACGCGGCCTCGGCAGTGACCAAGCGGGCAGATTTGGACCACGCCGAGACGGTCGCTCTCGCGGTGCTCGAGCGCTGCGACTCGTCTAATTCAAATCTGCCCCACCGTCACGAATTTGCTGCTCGCGAATTTGCTCGCAGCAAAATTAGTGGGTTGGGGCAGATTTGAACTGCCGACTTCCTCCGTGTGAAGGAGGTATCATAACCGGACTAGATCACCAACCCGCACCCGGTGCTATCCGCGCATTCGACTTAAGACTTCCTTTCAGTCGGCAGTGTGACCCGTCGACGCAGGCCCACCCGGCCCTTCTCATCACCGACCCCACTACTCCGCTCACAACAAACTGCTGCCGAGAATTTCGGTCTAGCGCGAGGTGGTAAGCGCCGGAGTACTGAACTCGAGTCCACCGCTCTCACTCTGTTCTGCTCCCACTCGTCCAACCGTTACCTGACTACCTGCCGACTCAGTACCTCAGTACTCCGGTGCTTCCTCCGGCTCACCCTCCCGCGCGTTGACGACGCGGCCGAAGGTGAACAGCCCGTCCGACAGCCGGTTCAGGTACTGGACGGCCTGTTCGTTGATCTCCTCTTCCTGTGCGAGGCCGACGGCGCGGCGTTCGGCGCGCCGACAGACCGTTCGCGCGTGGTGTAGCCGTGCGCCGGTGTCGCTCCCCGAGGGAAGGATGAACGAGGTCAGCGGCTCGAGTTCCTCGTCGAACTCGTCGATCCAGTCTTCGACGGTGTCGACGTGCGCCGCGGTGATCGCGGGGTCGTCCTCGTCAGGATCTGGGTTCGCAAAGTCGGCTTGCACGACGTGGAGGTGGTTCTGCACGCTTCGCAGGCGCTCGTCCACGTCGTCGTGGCCGGTCGGGCGGATCGTCCCGAGCAGCGCGTTGAGTTCGTCGACGGTGCCGTAGGCCTCGATGCGAGCGCTCGTCTTCGAAACGCGGGTCATATCCCGCAGGTCCGTCTGGCCGTCGTCGCCGCGGCCGGTGTAGATCGACATGGCCGAACCGACGGAGGGCGATTACTTAATTGCTGGCCGCTCGGCTGTCTCCTCGCGTTCCAGTTCCGACCACCAGCATCCGGAACCAGTACGTTCAATTCGCTCCGTACGCAACCGTCTCGTATGGCGATGGAACTCGATCACGACTGTCCCGACTGCGGCGAGGAACGGACGTTCTACCGTGCGGCGAGCACGACCATGCACCTCGGCGAGAAGGTCAAGTGGCACTGTCCCGACTGTGACTACGGTTTCGTCCGGATCAGCGACAACGGAACCGCCGTCGACTCGAGTGCAGACGCGTAAGTTCCCATTCTTCCCGCCGTCTTCAAGAACTGGCCGCTGGTCACATCGAGAACACCAACACCCATAGTCAGTCAGTTCCACGGATGACGTAATGCAAGGACGCAGACTCGCGACGACGGAGGAGATTGTCGCGATCGTCAGTCCCGACAGCGACGACGTCGTTTCCCGACTCGAGTCCTGGACGGCCGAGCGCGACATCTCGCTGTCAACGGTGGCCGTTGGTGAGGACATCGGCCACGTCTACAACGAGAATCGGGCGACACTCGGCGTAACGATCGGCGGCGACGGCACCTTTCTCGAGGGGATCAAGACCTTCGCGCCCCGGAACGTCCCGCAGATCGGCGTCAACACCGGGACGCTCGCCTTCCTCGCGCGCGTCGAACCCGAGGATCTGGAGGCGGCACTCGACGAGGTTATCCACGGCCGCGCCAAGGTCGACAGCCGCCAGCAGGTCGCCGTCCGCGGGGAAGAGATCGACGCGACGGGGATCAACGACGTGATGGTCGAGCACGTGCCGCCGGAGAACCCGATCGACCGCAAGATCACCCAGCTTGACGTCTACGCCGACGACGAGTACATCGGTGAGTTCGAGGGAACTGGCCTCGCAGTTTCGACGCCGACGGGCTCGACCGGCATCTCGCTATCTGCCAACGGGCCGATTCACTACCCGGTCGACAACCACACGCTGCAGCTCGTTCCGTTGCACACCCACCAGCTCGGCGTGCGGCCGATCGTGGTCTCGCCCTCGACGGAACTTCGGTTCGTGACCCAGGGGCCGGCAACGCTGCTAGTCGACGGCGGCCGGGCAAACGCCACGCTCGAAACCGGCGAGGAGGTCCTGATTACGGGAGCCGAGCGACTGGCACACGTCGTCCGGACGAGTTACGACGACCACTTTTTTACCGCGATTTCGAAGAAACTCGGCTGGGGGATCCGCGACGTGGACGAACCCCAGCGACAGTCCGCCACGGCGGGACGCGAGCACACGACGAGCCTCTCAGCCGCATCGGCCGGCCTCAATCACAGCCACAACCGTGCTCGGGACCCGGCTCTCGGCTCCGCCGCCATGACTGACGACGACTCCGCGGCAGTACTCGAGCACGCCCACACAATCGCGACGGAAGCCGCCGAGGCCGCCGGTGAACCGCTGCGCGAACTGCACGGGCAGGTCGAGACCGTCGCGGTCAAGAGCAACAAATCGGATATCGTCACCGAGGCGGACCACCAGGCCAATCGGATCATTACGACCGTCATCGACAACGAGTTCCCCGACCATGGCATCGTCTCCGAGGAACAACCCCGCAGGAACGGCAAGAACGGCTATACGTGGGTCGTCGACCCACTCGACGGAACCGGGAACTTCGCCCACGGGAACCCCAACTACTCGATTTCGATCGCCCTCCTCGAGAACGGCACGCCAGCGATGGGAGTCGTCTACGTTCCCGAAACAGACGAACTGTTCAGCGCGATTGCCGGCATCGGTGCCTGGCGAGACGGTGACCCGATCGAGACGACGGATCGCGACCGGCTCGACGAGAGTATGCTCATCTCGGGGTACGACCCGGACGGCACCTTCCTCTCGCACTTCTACCAGGAGTCACGCGGCGTCCGCCGGCTCGGCTCGGCGGCGCTCAACCTCTGTTATCTCGCGAGCGGTAGCGCCGACGCAACCTGGGAGCACGACACCTATCCGTGGGACATTGCCGGGGGCCTCGTTATCGCCCGTGCGGCAGGGGCGACGATCACCGACGAGCGCGGCGAGCCGTTCGCCTTCGACCTCGAGACCGACGAGCGGACGGCACTACTCGGTTCGAACGGGCCGCTGCATCCAGCGCTACTCGAGCATCTCGAGACGGGATTGCCAGAGCGCGGCGGAGACCGGTAGCCTGAGACTGCTGACTCTGACCCCGCACAGTGTGGCCGTTTGCCGGTTTGCATCGCACGCAGCGAAACGGCACAAAGCTGTTTCGGTGGTGTGAGCGTCGGTTTCACCCCTCGAATACGCTTATCGTCACTGCTGTTCGTCGTAGGTGTAGGAACATGTCACTCTTCCCGACCGAGATGGAGAGCGAACGGCTCCGGTACGAGCGAGTGCACCCGGAGGAGTTCGACGCGTACGAACTCTACGAGTACGTCCAGGCTGGCGCACCCCACACCGACGAGTTAACGGAGTACATGACGTGGGATCCACACGCCCACCCGAAGGAGTCGTTCGACTGGGTCGAACAGGCCGGTGAGAAGTTCGACGACGGCGAGGCCGCGAACTACCTCGTTCGTCCGACCGAGGGCGAGCGGGCCGGCGAACTTGCCGGTACCGCGGGCCTCTTCGCGGACTGGGACCGTCGGCGAGCGATCTTCGGCACGTGGTTCCGGAAACCGTTCTGGGGCCGGGGCTACTCCGGTGAGCGCGCCGCTCGGATGCTCGAACTCGCCTTCGATCGGCTGGATCTCGAACTCGTTGCTGTTTCGCACGTCCCGGAAAACGAGAACTCCCAGCGCGCGATCGAGAAGTACGTCGACCGCTTCGGCGGCCGAAAAGAGGGTCGACTCCGCAACACGGTCGTCATCGACGACGAGCCGCGAGATGTCATCCAGTACAGCATCTCGCGCGAGGAGTGGGAGCGAAACCGCGACTGACGCTCGCTGGATTTTCGAGCGAGACCGCCTGTGTGCGCTTGGTCCTTTGGTCCTACGTGTCTTCCTCAGCCAACTCGTGCCAGGACAGGCGCGGATTCCGCGCCGCGCTGGTCTGGTCGATCCGCCGCGCCGTCGTCCGCTCGGGGGCGTCCTCGAGTACCCCGTCGCTTTCCTCGGCGACGGCGTTGAACGCCGCCGCGAGACGATCGAGCGTATCCTTGCTCTCGATTTCCGTCGGCTCGGTCATCAGCGCCTCGGGGACGATTTCGGGCCACTTCGTCGTCGGCGGGTGGACGCCGTAATCGAGCATCCGCTTTGCGACGTCGGCTGCGTCCTGGTCGCCCGCGCTGGCGACGAACTCGTGGTGGAACGGACCGTACGGAACGTCGTACTCGATCTGGCTTGCGAGGTAGTTCGCGTTGAGCACGGCCTTGGCGCTGGCGTCTGTCAGTCCCTCGTCGCCGAGGCGGGCGATGTAGGCGAACGCCTTGACGAGGACGAGCCAGTTGCCCTGGAAGCCATGGACCTTGCCGATGGTGTGGTCGGGATCGAACAGTTCGTAGGTTGGCTTCTCGCTATCAGCACCGGCATTCGTCTCCGTATCAGCCTCGCGAACCCGCGGCGCCGGCAGGAACGACTCGAGTTCACCCACGACACCGACGGGTCCCGCGCCGGGACCGCCGCCGCCGTGTGGCGTCGCGAACGTCTTGTGAACGTTGTAGTGCATCACGTCGAAGCCCATATCACCCGGTCGCGCGCGGCCGAGCAGCGCGTTCAGGTTCGCGCCGTCGTAGTAGAGGAGACCGCCGACATCGTGGACCATGTCGGCGATTTCCTCGATGTCGCGCTCGAACAGGCCGAGCGTGTTGGGGTTCGTGAGCATCAGCGCTGCCGTATTTTCGGAGAGGGCGGCCTCGAGTGCCTCGAGGTCGACGCGCCCGTCTTCGTCACTCGGCAGCGAGACGACGTCGTAGCCGCCGAGTGCAGCGGTCGCAAAGTTCGTCCCGTGGGCGCTCTCGGGGATGATGACCTCGTCGCGGTGGCCCTCGCCGTTGTGCTCGTGGTAGGCCGCGGCGACGCGGATGCCGACGAACTCGCCGGCTGCGCCCGCAGGGGGTTGGAGCGTGACGGCGTCCATGCCACCGATTCGGCCGAGGTAGTCCTGGAGTCGATACAGCAACTCGAGTGTCCCCTGGATCGACTCCGCGGAGCGGTCGGGGTGGACCGCAGCCGAAGGCAGCGCCGCCACGTCCTCGGTGAACTTGGGGTTGTACTTCATCGTACACGAGCCAAGCGGGTAGGGACCGCTGTCGATCCCGTAGATCATCTGCGAGAGGCGCGTGTAGTGGCGGGCGAGTTCGGGCTCCGAGAGTCCGGGCAACTCGAGTTCGTCTCGCGTGAGGTCGTCGGGGAGTGGCGAGTTGCTGTCACCGTCGCCGTCATCGTTGTTGTCGCTACTGATGTCGACGCTGGTCTGGTCCTTCTCGGAGAGCAGCGGTTCGTACTGGCCGTCGTTGACGTAGCGAGCCTGGTCGTAGCGGACCTGGCTGGCGTCGGTCGTTGGGTCGCTAGTTGTGTGGTCGTCGCTCATCGAACCACCTCCGTCATCGCCGCGACGAAGTCGTCGAGGTCGTCGTCGGGGACGCCGGCAACACAGACTTGAATCTCGTGCTCGCCGACGACGTGGACTGCAAAGCCGCGTTTCTCGAGATCCTCGGCGACCGCCGGCGCGGGCTGGTCGACGCGTGCGACGAACTCGCGGATGTGGTGGCGGTCGTGGACCGGTGCCTGGACGCCGTCGAGGTCGTCGAGTCGCGCTGCGAGGTCCTCGGCGCGTGTCACGCCGCGCTTTGCGAGGTCGACCATCCCGTTCGGGCCGAGCGAGGCCGCGTGCATCGCAGTTCGCAGCGCAACCCAGGCCTGATTCGTACAGATATTACTCGTTGCACGCTCGCGGCGGATGTGCTGTTCGCGGGTCTGCAGCGTGAGGGTGAACACCCGTCGGTCGGTCGCGTCCTCGCTCACGCCGACCAGCCGGCCGGGCACCTGGCGCAGGAACTCCTCTCGGCAGGCGAAGAGGCCGAGCCCCATCCCGTAGCTCGTCGGCAGGCCGAGCACGCTCGCGTCGCCGATGACGACGTCCGCACCCACGTCTGCGGGTCGCTGTAGAAGCGAGAGTGCAACCGGGTCCGAACCGAGCACGAACAACGCGTCAGCGTCGTCTGCGACCTCGCCGATCGTCTCGAGTTGCTCTTCGATCGTTCCGCGTACGGTCGGATTCTCTGCGTAGACCATGACCACGTCGTCGCCCTCGTCGACAGTGGACTCGAGTGCGTCCACGTCGACGGTGCCGTCGTCGGTCGGGTACGACTCGACGGTGAGGTCGGTGCCGGCGACGTAGTTTTCGAGCGTGCTTCGTCGCCCCTCGCGCAGGAGGTCGGGGACGAGCACGCGGTGGCCGCTCGTCGAGCGGACGCGTTCTGCGAGCGTCGCGGCTTCGCCGAGTGCCGTCGCGGCGTCGTACATCGAACAGTTGGCGATTTCCAGTCCTGTGAGTTCGACCAGCAGCGACTGGTACTCGAACAGCGCCTGGAGGAAGCCCTGGGAGACCTCGGGCTGGTACTGCGTATAGGACGTGAGAAATTCGGATCGGTCCGCGAGGTGATCGACGAGCGAGGGAATGTAGTAGCCGTAGTGGCCTCGCCCGAGCAGTTCCGTCAGGTCCGCGTTCCGGTCGAGCACCGAGCGCACGAGCCGGCGCGTCTCGCGCTCGGACCGCGCGTCGATTCCGAACTCGTCGGTGAACCGAACGTCGTCGGGAATATCAAAGAGCTCGTCGACGGCGTCGACCCCGATCGCTTCGAGCATTGCTGTGCGTCCATCGTCCGTGTGGGGAGCGTAGGGACTCCCCGTCGTGTGTGTATCAGACTCGTTCATACCGCCTCACTGCGTGATTGTACTGGGTGGTTGTACTGTTGGTACTGGTAGCTGGTACTGGTACTGTCCTGGTATCCGGATTCGCCCGTGTGGCCGGTGTGACCCAGCGCCCGCCTCGTCCCGCTCTCGGAACCGCGAACTGCCGTTCGAGACACGATAGCTGTCTGTTGCAGCTAGGGGATAATGAACGCACCCGTTCCGGTGAGCGCGACCGTCATCTGGTATCGAACTGGTCGGTGGAGTTACCGGGTACTCGAGTCCGAGTCGTCGGCGTCGGTGTCGGCATCGGCGTCGGTGTCGGCGGTGTCGTCTGTTCCGTCAGTCGTTTCGTTCGGGTCGCTCGCGTCGGGCGTTTCACCTGTGTCGGTGTCACTCTCGTCTGTGCCACTGGTCTCGTGCTCACTGCCGTTCTTCCTCTCCTCATCGTCCCTGTCGGTGCCGACGCCAGCACCGACCGTCTGCACTGCTTCGTCCTCACCTGGTTGCCCGGCACCGGTGACCGGCTCCACTCCTGCCGCGCGCTCGCGGGCGAACAGATCGAGCGTGATCTTCGCGCCGCCGAGGACGACCGGGCCGATGAACAGCCCAACCGCACCGAAGACGACCAGTCCGCCGAAGATACCGACGACGATGATCGCGGAGTTGAAGGCGCTCGTCCGGCCGATGAGCGCGGGCCGGATGTAGGTGTCCGAGGCGCTGACGATCGAGCCGTAGACAACGAGTATGCCTGCCGTTACGAACTGGCCCGTGGCGAGCAGGTACAGCGAGACCGGTACCCAGACGCCGAACGCGCCGATCAGCGGCAACAGCGCGAAGATGAACGTTACGACCGAGAGCAACACGACGGTGGGAACCCCGAGCAGCGCGAGGCCGGCACCGAGCAGAACCGCCTGAATCGCGGCGACGGCGACGTTTCCGACGACCGACGCCCACATGAGCTGGTCGAGCTCAGTAGCGAGTTCCGACACCAGTTCGTCCTCGACCGGCAACACGCGCATGAGCCATTCGACGAACTCGCCCCCATCTCGCAACAGTGCGAACAGGACGAACAGCGTCACCGTCAGGCCGATCAAGATGCCGGGAATACCGCCGGCGATCTCGAGGGCGCTCATTGCGAGCCCCTGCAGTCCCGTCGCGATCGGTTCCTGGTAGGTCTGGTAGAACTCGACGACGTCGATCGAGTAGCCTGTCGCCTCGATCTGGGATTCGATCGCCTCGATATTGAGCTGGCCGTTCTGGATGGCGGTGATGACTTGGAGCGCCTCGCGGAACGCGACAATGAGGACGTAGGTGAGCGGGAGCAAGATCGCGAGAATCGCGACGGCGACGAGCGTGAGCGCGGCGACGAGCGAGCCAGTGTAGCGCTCGAGCCACCGCTGTACAGGACGCAGAATGTACGCGAGAACGACGCCGAGCAGCACGTACTGGAGATACGGCAGAACGATGAGGAGCCCGAGTATAGATGCGACGGCAGCGAGAACGGTTAGTCCGGGCCGTTTTGCGTACCAGCCACCGGTCGGAAGACGATCGGCCATGGTATCGACTCCCTTTGCGCTCATGATTCATTATTTTGGTGATATGACGTGCGACCCGTGACGTGACGAACGGGGAGGCAACTTCGATCGACGGCTACCGATCGCTGTGACTCACTCGGAAAGCAACGGTCGCGAGGAGTTCGTAACGACGAGCAGGCTGCTTGCTCCCATCGCGACGGCGGCGAACAGCGGATTCAGGAGTCCCGTCACCGCGAGCGGGATCGCGATCGCGTTGTAACAGAACGCCCAGCCGATGTTCCCCTTGACCCGGCGGTCCGTCGCCCGCGCGAGTTCGAAGACGGTGTCGACCGACGAGAGGTCGTCGTCGACGAGCGCCACATCGGCCGCGTCGGCGGCCATCGCCGTTCCGCCCCCGAGCGCGACGCCGAGATCCGCGCTGGCAAGCGCCGGCGCGTCGTTCGTCCCGTCGCCGATCATCACCGTTCGGCCGGTCCGTTTCAGTCGGTCGACGGTTTCGGCTTTCCCCTCAGGCGGGACGCCGGCGAACACCTGCTCGACGGCGTCGTGCTCGCGGAACTGCGCGGCCGCACGCCGGTCGTCACCGGTCAGGACGACGATGTCAGTCCCCGACGCCGAGATCGCGGTGAGCGTCTCGTCCCAGCCCTCACGAAGGTCGTCACCAACGACGATCAGGCCGTCCGCAGCGCCGTTACGGCCGACGGCGACCGGAACGCGTCCGGTTTCGCGTGCGTCCGTAATCTGCTCATCGAGTTCGTCGGGCACAGTCCAGCCCCGGTCACGGAACAGGTCCGGATGCCCGACGATGACCTCGTCGCCGTCGACGACGCCTGAAACACCGTTGCGGTGGGATTCGAACGAGTCGATTCGCTCGTCTGCGTGGTCTCCGCCCCTCTGGTGATCCTTGCCTGGCTCATCGGCCTCGGCTGCAGCCAGTTCGTCCTCCTCCTCATCCGACGACGGCGCGACCGTTCCGCCGTCCGCCACCGGCGACACCGGTGTCGCCGCAATCGCCTCACCGACCGGGTGGGAAGAGCGGCTCTCGAGTACCGCGGCCTGTTCCAGCAACTCATCATCGAGGTCGGCGTCAACGACGGTCATGTCGCCGGTCGTCAGCGTCCCGGTCTTGTCGAAGACGACGGTGTCGGCGTTCCGGATGCGCTCGAAGACGCTGTCGTCGAAGACGACGATGGAGTGCTCGAGTGCGTCCCGAATGCCGGCGGCGACGGCGAGGGGGGTTGCGAGGCCGAGCGCGCACGGGCAGGAGACGATCAGGACGGTGAGGCCGACAAGCAGGGCGTCGGCGATGCTGGCACCGAGGAGGAGGTAGATGCTGGTCACAACGAGTGCAAGCACGAGCACGAGCGGGACGAAGATCGTCGCCAGTTTGTCCGCGAGCTTCTGGATGCCGTGGGTGCCACTCTGGAGGTCCCAGACGAGTTCGCTGATCCGGTCGAGGGTGCTCGTGGCGTCCTCGCCAACCGCGACGGTGAGCGAGCCGTCGGAGACGATCGAGCCGCCGACGACCTCGTCGCCCGATGCCTTCGTCACGGGCAGCGATTCGCCGGTGACGACGGCTTCGTCGACTGCGGCCTGACCGTCGACGACGGTGCCATCGATGGGGATTCGTTCGCCAGTGCGGACGAGGACGCGATCACCGGGATCGAGGTCGTCGACGGCGACGGTCGTCTCGCCGTTGCTGGTGGTGTCAGTGTTTTCGTCGTCGGTGACGGTGCTGCTGTCGATGGCGGTGCCACTGTCGCTGTCAGTGCTCGTATCGCTGTCTTTACTGGTATAGACCCGGCGGGCCTCGTCGACCTGCACCGCAGTCAGATCGGAGAGGCGGTCCATCGCCTTGCGTTTGAGCGTCGACTCGTAGTAGCCGCCGACGGTGACGATGACGATGATGGCGACGGTCACGTCGTAATACAGCTCTGGATCACCGACAATGATCGAGAGCGTACTGTAGAGGTAGGCACTGATGGCTGCGATCGAGACGAGGAGGTCCATGTTCGGCGACCGGGTCTTGATCGCCACGTAGGCACCCTGCAGGATCGGTTTCCCGGTGATCATCAGGATGATTGTCGTCAGCGCAGCGATGCCGATGTAAAACGGTGTCGCGAGTTCGCTTGCGAGTGCCTCGGTGAGAAACTCAGTCGTCCGCTCGTCGTAGAACAACCCGCCGAAGTAGGTCGGATAGATGATGACGATGTACTGCAACATCACCATCATCCCCATCATGACGCCGACAGCGACGCGGCCCATCTCCCAGTTGTCGGCACGACGGCGACTGATGGCGTCCTCGCGGTCGTAGGCGCTGTAGCCGAGTTTACTGATCTCTTCTTTGAGCGTCTCGACCGACACCGTCTCCGGATCGTGGTCGATGCGGGCCGTATCCGTCACGTAACTCGAGCTGGCGTGGCTGACACCCTCGGTGTTCGAGGCGACGGACTCGATGAACGCCTCGCAGGTCGCACAGTACATGCCGTCGACCTCGAGGAAGGTGGTCTCGTGGCCTGACGGGACTTCTCGGGTGTCCTCGCCCGGTTGTGTCGCATCGGGTGCGGCACGTGCGTCGCGGATGTCCGTCGCATCTACGTCCTCGACGTCGCCGAGCGCGTCGTAGACATCCCGACAGCCGACACAGCAGAACGCGTTTCCGTCGTCGACGACGCCGCTGCCCTCGACCGGCAGCTCACAGAGCGTACAGCCGGCGTCGCCGTTTGCCGTACCATCTGGGCTTGGGCTTGAGTCCGGGTCTGGGTCTGTGGTTGTGTCGTTTGGGTCCGTCATTGGTCAGTTCTCAGTAGTGATCGTGGTGATCCCAGTCAGTGCTCAATGGTGGCCGTGACCGCCCGTCTCGACACCCGGCGCGTCGATCCCGTCGTAAAACGGCAACTCAGGGTGTGGAACGTGAATCCCCAGGCTCATCAGCCCGTGGGCGAGCAGAACGTAGCCGAGGACCACGAACGCGACTCCGAGGAGTTGGTGTACCCGTCGGCGGTGTGCCACGTCGACGGAGTCGATGATCGTCCCGTACGCAAAGACCGCCGGCACCGTCCCGAGTCCGAGTGCTGCAAGCGCGAGCGCCCCACCAGTCGGGGAGCCGGTTGCGAACGCGTACAGAAACGCCGGATAGAGAATCGGGCAGGGCAAGAGGCCGTGAAGCGCCCCCAGTCCAACGATTCCGGGCCCGTTTGCGAAGCGGTCGACGTGGGCGGTCAACATGGCGACAACCCGATCGAGTCCAGGGATGTGCAGTCCGCCGGTCGTCCGTCCGAGCAGGTAGTAAATTCCGGTGACGATGACGAAGCCGCCAACGACGAGCCCGATGCCGCCGCGGACGGGATCAGCGATCGACGTGAGCTCTGTCGTTGTCACGAATAGCACACCACCAAGTGCACCGAAAGTAGCACCCAACAGGGTATAGCTTGCTGTCCGTCCGAGATTGAAGAGTGCGTGCTGGCGAACCTCGTAGGTGGTGAGATGGCTCGTACGACTCTGCCCGGATGCGGTCTGTGTCCCGCCGTCGGTTGCCCGTCCGTCGTCCATCCGGCTCGCGTAGACTGTCACGAGTGGACCGCACATTCCGATACAGTGTGCACCGGCGAGTAAGCCAATAACAAAGAACAACAGCACGTCGATGCCAAGAAGCGTAAGCGGGTCCATATGTATCGAGTAGTTCTGTGCGGTAATTCGGCGTTCGGGTTCACTTTTCGAACGCGCGTGTTCGCGGCTAGCCGCTGGACAAGGTAATCGGTTTCGTCTTGGGGGTAGTTACCCGACCACCGCTTGGGATCTGAGCGGTCACGCGTCTCGAGTACTCTGTTCGTTCCGTAGTGTGAGTAGACAAAAGGTTGATATCACGTCGAAGTGCTGTCAATCCGTATGAGTGTCGCCTCGCCAGTTCCAGACTGGTACTCGAGTCGGCGGGGACGCGTGTTCGCCCTGATCGGATTGCTCGCCGTGACGTGGTTTGTCCTCAGTATTTATCGAGTGATGTTCTCGGTCGCGATTCCGGACGTTACAGCGCTGACGAGCGTAACGTACACGCAAGCAACCGTTCTGTTCGGCGCGCTCTTCGTCGGCTATGCGGTCAGCCAGTTTCCAGCAGGATCGCTTGCTGACGAACTCGGAATCCGGACGGTATTGCTCTGTGGCGCAGCCGTCGCCTGTGTCGCGATGGCGTCCCTTTCGGTTGCGAACAGCTACGTTCACGTTCTCGGTGCGTTGTTTCTTATCGGTGTTGGACTCGGGAGTTTTCGCTCGGTGAGTCAGGTTGCGATTTCGGCGCACGCGCCGGCAGAAGACGAGGGGAAGGCGCTCGGATTACTCACGGCTGCCGAACCGTTTAGTTATATCGTCGGGCCAGCAACCGTCGCGGTACTGATCGAACAAAGCGGACTCTTTACGATGCCGCTGCTTCTCGCGCTCGTACCGCTCCCCCTTATTGGGGCGCTCGCTATCGGTATGCGCCACCGACGAGGTGCAACCGAAACCACGATCGAAACCCCGTCACTTCGAGCCGGAATGTCGACGGTCACCGCCCACCTGTTTGACCGTACGACGCTCCTGATCGTCGGTTTTGGAATGACGTTTTCGGCGACGACGAACGCGCTGATAGCCATCCTTCCGTGGTACGTCGTCGACACGACGGGGCTCTCGCTCACGGTCGGAAACTTCTACGCGGGTGTTATATTCGGTGCGGGTGCCGTTGCCGCCCTGATCGGCGGCGTGCTCCGCGACCGGATCGGTTCTGTCCCGATCCTCGTCGGCGGTTTCACTGGCGCGGCACTCGCCGTGCCATTTCTCGCGGTCGTCTCGAGTCTCTTCTGGGTGCTTTTCGTTCTTGGCGTGTTCAGCCTCGCACTCAATAGCATCCTTCCTGCACGTGATCGCGTTATCAACGGCCACTCGAGAGCATGTACGGACTCCGAGAGGGGTGCGATGATCGGCGGCTTGCGCTCACTCTGTTATCTCGGTGGTGGTATCATTGCCGTCGGCATCGGCCTCACGTTCGCGCAGTTCGGCCGTACCGAAGGATTCGGACTCCTCGCGGTTGTTCTTCTCGTCGGTAGTCTCTGTTCGTCGCTGCTGTGGGGTACTACTGGGAACAAGTACTAAACGTGGATGGGGTACTGTTCGCGCTCACTCTATCTCCAACTTCAGCTTCAACTCCAACACTATCGAACGATAGGAACGCCCGTAAACTGTCCGCGTGCAACCAAGAACAGATCGACGTTCAACCCGCTTGAGACAAATTCGGCGTGCCGACTCGACTGCTACTCGACGTACCGATACTTCCGCTCGCCCATCCGGCCCCAGCCGTCGAAGACGAACTCCTCGTCGGGCGTCGTAAACTCCTCAACATCGACGTCCATCTCGTGGTTGTGTGCGTCGTGGACCTCCTCGTAGTCCTCCCAGGAGAGATCGTAGCGCGCCTCGAGTTGCTCGTCGACGTTCATCGCCTCGATCTCTGCTTCCCACCCATCCTGGATCGTCTCGGCGTGAATTTCTGCCTGCGCACCGCTGCCGTAGGAGCCGACCAGCAGCGTCTCACCGGTCAGATCGCGACCGGACTCGAGTGCGGACTTGAGCGCGCTCGCCCGGGCGATGTGAACCGAGCCGGTGTACCAGTTGCCGACCTCGCGCGAGAGCGCCAGCGTGGGGTCGACTGTCTCGGCGTACCACTCCTGGTATCGGTCGGTCTTTTTGAGTGCGTCCATGTACTCGCGAACGGCATCGCGGAACGCGTCCTCGTCGTCGAACGCCTCTCTGCGGGGCTGGCGTCCGATCTCCTCGGCGAGTTCCTCTTCGACCGCCGTATCACGTGTGACGTGGCGATACGCGAGCATCGCTGCCTTGCGGACCATGCCCGGGAACGGGGTGTGGAACGGTGCGAACACGAAATCGTCGGGGTGAACGTCGCCCGCGACGCTCTCGTAGTCCTCCAGGGCTTCGCGCATGCGTGCGAGGTAGACCTGTACGGAGCGCTTGCCGTCGACGGACGGGAACTGCTGGTTGGGCTTGAGGAAGTCGGTTTCGTCGGCCGAGCCGTAGCCCTGCTTGGCGGAGAGTTCGATCAGGTTGGGGTCCTCGTCGATGTACATCGCGACGGCACCGGCACCCTGGGTCGCCTCACCGGCGTCGCCGCGGGCGTAGAGTGCGGTGTCGGTCGCGATGACGAGTGCGCCGCGGCCGCGGTTGCGACCCGCGCGGATCCAGTTGTACGCATCGTCAAGGCTCTGAGTGCCTGCAATACAGGCGAACTTGCGCTCGCCCTTGTTCGCGTGGTGGAAGTCGCCCTCGTACACCGATTCGAGGCACCCAGCGACGTACGTCGAAACCGGTTTCGAGTTGTCGAAGGAGCTCTCGGTTGCGACGTCGATCCGGCCGATATCGTCGGGTTCGAGGCCCTTGCGATCCATCAGGCGGTGGGCCGCGTTCGCGCCCATCGTGACGATGTCCTCGTAGCTGTCGGGGAACGAACTCGCGTTGAGGCCGAGTCCTTTCGTGTACTTTTCGGGGTCTTCGCCCTTCTGCGGCGCGAACGTTCCGGGAAGGTCGAGTTTGAGGTTCCCGGTCCAGATCTCGATGGCGTCGATACCGACTGCTGTCATACTGGGATACTATACAGCGACCTATTTGATATTGTCGTTCGATGTTTCGACAACTGACGTATTTTCGGCGAATCTTCTGACGTCGATCCGTGTGTTCGTCGCTGTTCGTCAACTCACGACAGCCGCACTCAGCACCCAGACGACCTGTACTCGCCAGTCTCCGTTCGAGGTTTGGGCCGCCAAAACAGTCCGCTCGTCGGTGTCGTCGTTACTCGTCTTCTTCGACGACTTCCGGATCGCTCATCGCACTCTGGAGGCTGTCGAGGCCGTTGATCCACTCCGTGACCAGTCCGTACTCGAGATCCTCCGCGACAGTCATATCGAGTTCGTCCTCGTCGATGATGAGCGTCCCAGCCTGTGCAGCGTAGCCGAGCGCGGCGTCGAGATCCTCCTCGGCTTCCGCGTCTGCAGCGGCGCTCAGGTAGTCGCCGACGGTCCCGTCTGCGGCGGGCCCGTTCGCGATGTACTCCTCCGCGGCGAAGAAGACGCAGACGAGGCTCGTCTGGACGCCGTCGACCAGAATCAGCTTCTCTTCGTCTTCGATGTCGACCTCTCCGAGGACGATTTCGCGAACGTCTGCGATCTCCTCGAGTGCGGTCTCGTCGTCGATGTCCCCGTCGTCGTAGGCGGCAACGATCTTCGCGATGGCAATCGCCGTGTCGTCCTGTAGGTTCAACAGGAGACGGGCCGACGATTCGTCTTCGGGATCGATCTCTTCGTCTTTGATGCGATCGATCCAGTTCTGCCATCGTTCCTCCGAGTAGTACTCGGTCGGGGGATTGCTCATACAGACACCTACACCGGCCGCTTGAAATGCCTTTCTCTACCTGTACGCCGCCACGACAGAACCGGAAACCGTCTTACTGGCCGGTAGCACCCTCGAGCGTGCCGTCGGTGTCAATTCCGTAGACGAGTTCGGGGGTTTCAACGTGGGCCGTTCGGACCGCCTCATCGTGACCGTTCTCGAGTAGCCATCGAACACGACGGGGGACCGTTTTCGGTCCCAGCACGGCTCCCGGCCGGTCGGGATGGTCGACGTAGTCGGTTTCCATCAGGAACGGCGCGTCGTGCTCGACGGCGCGCTTGGCCGCGCGCTCGAGGCGGTCTTTGTCGCTCATGACGCTGGGTGTTGGCCCCTCGAGTCGGCCCGCGGCGTAGTGTTTGACGACCTTGTGTGCGGGCAGGCCGCGATCTTCGGCCCACTCGGCGACCTCGGTCAGATCCTCGCTCGCTTCGGTGTGGAGCTGGACCGCACAGTCGAGGTCGCCGCCGTGGTCGAAGGCGTGGCGCATGACGGCGTTCGAAGCCTCCCAGACGGCCTCGGAGACGTCGTAGTGAGGACGGCCGGATTTGAGTGCGAGCGCCTCGCCACGGTCGACGAACTCGGCGGCGATGTCGATCCCGCCCTGCATGATCTCACGCGCCTCGTCCGGGCTGTAGCCGCGGTCGTCGACGAGCCGTGAGATGAGCCCTGGATGCACGCCGAGGACGGGCCAGGCGCGACCCGGCAGTTCGGCTGACGCGTCGTCGACGATGTCGATGGTGCGCTCGAAGACGGGGCGAAAGTCCTCGCCAGTATCGGCCTCGACGCCCAGATGCCAGGAAGGCTTGTTCACCACGAGCAGGTGCGTGCCACCGACGCGGGCAAAGTCACGGACTGCGTCGATTCCGCGGTGGGCGTCCGGGTCGAGGTGCAGGTGGTTGTCGAGAACCGGCGTCTCGTCGTCGATCATAGTCGCTGGTGGGTGCGCGATTCGGGAAAAGTCACCGACTCCCGGTCGACCTCCGCCGGCCGAATAATCTACATCACATGTTCGCGCTGGAATCAATGTGAACTACGAACAACGGTCTTTCGTCGTACCGGCACCCCGTACCCGGGTTATCTGGGAAAAGATTTTTATAGTAGTGGCGGTTACGTTGGGTTAGTAACGAATGACTCTCGAGCAATTCAGCAACAACGAAGAGCAGGTTGCCCGTCGGTACCAGTACGACGACAAGCTCGTCCTCGTCGTCGACTTCGGCGCTGACATCGCCGATAGTGCGGTCGACGTAGTCGACGGAACGGTTCTCGCCGTTCTCGACGGGACACAGTATGAAATCGAACTGCCCGACGGTGCAGACGACGCGCATACGTTTATCAAAAACGGGGTGCTCACTATCGAAGTGGAGGGCGACCGATGAAACTTACCGTCAAACCACTCAAACAGAAGGACGCAGGCCGCGGACTGGCCGCCATCGACCGCGTGTCGATGCGTGAACTGGACCTCGAAAACGGTGATTACATCCTGATCGAGGGAAGCGACGACAGCCAGGCCGTCGCCCGCGTCTGGCCTGGCTACCCCGAGGACGAGGGACGGGGAATCGTCCGTATCGACGGCCGTCTCCGTCAGGAGGCAGACGTAGGGATCGACGACCGGGTCTC
Source organism: Natrialba hulunbeirensis JCM 10989 (assembly GCF_000337575.1). Classification (GTDB taxonomy): domain Archaea; phylum Halobacteriota; class Halobacteria; order Halobacteriales; family Natrialbaceae; genus Natrialba; species Natrialba hulunbeirensis. Next base: position 98,670 of record NZ_AOIM01000009.1, read on the forward strand.
GGTCGAACCCGCGGACGTCAATCCCGCGACCTCGGTCACCGTCGCGCTTCCGCAGAACCTCCGTATTCGAGGCGATATCGGGCCGCTCGTTCGCGACAAACTGTCCGGACAGGCCGTCACTGAGGGTCAGACGGTCCCCTTCTCGCTCTCGTTCGGACCGATGGCCAGCTCTGGCCAGTCGGTCCCACTGAAGATCGCGAGCACCTCGCCGTCGGGAACGGTCGTCATCACCGACTCGACCGATATCAACATCTCGGAGACGCCGGCCGAACAGGTCGGTGCCGGCGGCGATCCGAGCGCCGAAGGCGTCCCGAACGTCACCTACGAGGACATCGGTGGCCTGGACGACGAACTCGATCAAGTCCGTGAGATGATCGAACTGCCGATGCGCCACCCAGAGCTGTTCCAGCAGCTCGGGATCGAGCCACCGAAGGGCGTCCTGCTGCACGGCCCGCCGGGCACCGGGAAGACGCTGATGGCGAAAGCGGTCGCCAACGAGATCGACGCCGACTTCCAGACGATCTCCGGTCCGGAGATCATGTCGAAGTACTACGGCGAGTCCGAAGAGCAACTCCGCGAGGTCTTCGAGGAGGCAGAGGAGAACGCACCCGCCATCGTCTTCATCGACGAACTCGACTCCATCGCCGCCAAACGCGAGGACGCCGGCGGCGACGTCGAACGGCGCGTCGTTGCCCAACTGCTCTCTCTGATGGACGGCCTCGAGGAACGTGGCCGCGTCACCGTCATCGCCGCGACGAACCGGGTCGACGACATCGACCCTGCACTCCGCCGCGGCGGCCGCTTCGACCGTGAGATCGAGATCGGCGTCCCAGACAAGGACGGCCGCAAGGAGATTCTGCAGGTCCACACCCGCGGAATGCCCCTCGAGGAGGGTATCGACCTCGACCGCTACGCCGAGAACACCCACGGCTTCGTTGGTGCCGACCTCGAAAGCCTCGCCCGCGAGGGCGCGATGAACGCCCTGCGGCGCATCCGTCCCGACCTCGACTTGGAATCCGAGGAAATCGACGCGGAGGTCCTGGAGACGCTGCAGGTCACGGAGGGTGATCTCAAGGAAGCACTCAAGGGAATCCAACCCTCGGCGATGCGCGAGGTCTTCGTCGAAGTCCCGGACGTCATCTGGAACGACGTCGGTGGCCTCGGCGACACCAAAGAACGCCTGCGCGAGACGATCCAGTGGCCGCTCGACTACCCCGAAGTCTTCGAGCAGATGGACATGCAGGCCGCAAAGGGTGTGCTGATGTACGGCCCACCCGGCACCGGGAAGACGCTGCTCGCCAAAGCTGTCGCTAACGAAGCCCAGTCGAACTTCATCTCGATCAAGGGCCCCGAACTGCTGAACAAGTACGTCGGCGAGTCCGAGAAGGGCGTCCGCGAAATCTTCGAGAAGGCCCGGTCGAACGCCCCGACCGTGATCTTCTTCGATGAAATCGACTCCATCGCGGGCGAACGCGGCCAGCGCCAGGGTGACTCCGGCGTCGGCGAACGCGTCGTGAGCCAACTCCTGACCGAACTCGACGGCCTCGAGGAACTCGAGGACGTCGTCGTCATCGCGACGACCAACCGCCCGGACCTGATCGACTCGGCCCTGCTCCGTCCCGGCCGTCTCGATCGCCACGTCCACGTCCCAGTGCCGGACGAAGAAGCCCGCGAGCGCATCTTCGAGGTCCACACCCGCGACAAGCCACTGGCTGATGCGATCGAACTCGAGTGGCTCGCCGAAGAGACGGAGGGCTACGTCGGTGCCGATATCGAAGCGGTCTGTCGCGAGGCGTCGATGGCAGCCAGCCGCGAGTTCATCAACTCGGTCGATCCGGACGATATCGACGACACGATCGGCAACGTCCGCATCGGAAAGGAGCACTTCGAGCACGCACTCGAGGAAGTCCAGCCGAGTGTGACCCCGGAGACGCGCGAGCGCTACGAGGAGATCGAACAGCAGTTCCGGCAGGCAGAGCCGGGACAGGAACAGGACCAGCTCGGTCGGACGTTCCAGTAAGCGCGTTCTCTGCGGATTGATTCTTTTGCGTCCCGTTTTCCGGTTTCGATATGGCCGTTTCGACGGCTGTTGGGACGCTCTGGGTAGGAATACGCCACAAAACGGTGTCGATCCGTGGGGACAGCACAACCCACGTCAGAATCGACGTGTGACTGGCTACTCGAGTTCCGACGCCGTCTCCTCGAGTACCGACTCGGCGACTGGCTCGAACGGGACTGACGTGTCGACCAGTTCCCGACCCCGATCGTAGGTGATGAGTCCGGAATCTGCCAGTTTCGGGACGTGGTTGTGATAGAGCGCGATGTACGTCTGTTCGACGGCACGGTCTGGAATTTCTGCGACGGGGTCGTCGTACGTTCGGCTGGCGACAGCGTCGGCGAGTTCGGCGAGTTCGATCGGCGTCTCGTGCTCGTCGAGACACCGGAGCACGTGTCGACACCGCTGGTCTGCGAGTGCTCCGAAGACCTGATCGGCGTTCACGTGATCCGTTCGTTGCTCGCCCATGACGGACAATAGTACTCGACCTATCAAAAAGAGTCACCTGGCTGTATATATCGGCCACTTATATACCTATCACCTATTGGGGTCAACATCGTCGCCCTCACCGACTTGGCCAACTGTCAGGACGTGACCGATGAGGCTCTTGTGGGCGTGATGGAGTCGCTCCGAGAGCGTCTGCTGGGTGATCCCCATCGACGCTGCGAGTTCCGTCATTGTCGTCTGCTGTGGCACGTCGAACAGCCCCTCCTCGTAGGCCGTCACCAGCGTCTCCCGCTGAACCGGTGTGAGTCCGTACTGTGAACTCGCCATCGGCTGGGACTGTTCGTAGAGTCGGTCGAGTTCGAACTCGACATCGCGCTTGAGACAGAATTCGTGGAATTCAGCGACGGTTTCCTCATCGTCGAAGCGCATCTTCAGGCTCCAGTGCTCGTTGGTTCCCGTCGCCTCGAGAATCGTCGCACCGATTTCGACGTACGCGTAGATGATCGCCTCGATGTTGTCCGTCCATTCGGCCCTGTAGAGGACGGTGTCGTCGATCTCACTCACCCGCGTCGCGTTTGTTATCGACGGATCCGCCGTGAACGCTTCCTCGAACGTCTCCTGATCGTCGCCTGTCACCCAGAAGTACGGCATCAACCGCTCTTGGGTCGTTGCGACGAGACGTTCGATCTCGACTACCATCTCCGGCGCGGCCGACAACGTCTCGTGTAACGCAAAGTCCGCAGAGTTGATTGTGAACTCTCCCATCACGCTCATGCCTGGGATCTGGGTTCTCAGCGTCGATAAGGTTGTGGCTGGATCTTCACCACCGGCTACCGGTCCGACAGCCGACCTGTCAGGCTGACTCCTCGCCCTCGAGTGACTCGAGTACACGCTCGGCGTGACCGTCCGGGCTGACGTTCTCGTAGACGGCCTCGATGGTTCCGCGGGGACCGATGACGTACGTGTTGCGGAAGACGCCGTCGAAGGTGTTGCCGAACATCTGTTTTTCACCGTAAGAGTCGTACTGCGTCGCGACCGCGCCGTCTTCGTCCGAGAGCAGGTCGAAGTCGAGGTCGTATTCAGCCGCGAAGGAGTCGAGGTCCGACACCGGGTCGTCGCTGATCCCGACGACTGCTGTGTTAGCGTCCGCGAACGCCGCCAGCGCGTCGTCGAACTGGCAGGCCTCGGTGGTACAGCCCTCTGTGTTCGCCCGCGGGTAAAAGTAGACCACGAGCCGCTGGCCGTCGAAATCGGACAGCTTGACGGCTTCGCCGTGTTGATTCGACAGTTCGAACGCGGGGGCATCCTCGCCAACGTCGAGCATACGTGTGGATTTGTGACTGCGGTCGTCAGTGTTGTGATCCCGGAATCGTGGTGGCGTGAGTGCTCCTAGCGGATACTGCTCACAGCAGACGCTTCTCACAAAACAGATTTCTGGACGTGCGAACAGGGCTGGACAGAACAGACTCCTACTCGAGTTGCTCCGCCGCCTCGCGCTCGACGAGCGGTGTCGCGTTTGCCTCGGGCAGCGTTACGACGTCGTCGCTGGCGAGGGGGTATTCGCGGTCGTCGACGCCGAGGATATTGCCGACGTCCTCGGTGATTTTGACGGTGACGCGGTCGACGGCGGTTGTCTCTGTCTCTGCGTCTGCGTCTGCGTTTGCGTTTGAGTCCCCACCGGGATCGAGTCCGGCCTCATCTGTCCCGTCTGCCGACGCTGTGGCAACTGGTTCCGAGTCGGCTGGCGGCTCGGCCTCGGGTGTGTCTGCGGGCGCACCGTCGGTTGGCGAGTCGCCACTACCCAGCGAATCTGCACCGCCCATCACGTCTGCAGGAGAGACGCTGTCTGTCTCTGTCGCGCCATCTTCCACCCCATCCGACTCAGCCGCCTCAACCGATTCGACCGCCTCAGCCGGCGATTCTGCCGGTGGTGTCGGCGGATCGGGTTCGGCCACAGCCCCAGGTTCGGGTGACGGCGGCTCCGGCACAGGATCGGTTTCGTGCGGTGGTGTTTCGTCTCCGGCCTGTCTCCTGGAATCGGAACGTGGATTCTGGTCGGCGGCGGACGCTGTCAGCGAGTCGGAGGTGGGATCGTCCGACGAGGTGTCGATCCTCGATCGCTCGTCCGCACCGTCCTCGACACCTTCGAGCACATCGAGCACGCGGCTCTTGTTCGACCCGATACGCTCGACGAGGTCGTCGAACAGGTCCGCCTCCTCGGCGGTCAACCCCTCGTCGTTGGCCGCCATCCCTGCGGCGGCGAGACTCGCCTGCTTGACGAGTTTGCCCATTCGACGCTCGTAAATCGCCTCGACGACATCCTTGGCGGTCTCGATTTCGTCCGTCAGTCGACCCACTTCGGGCGAGGAGAAGGGGTCCTCAGCACGGTCGGCCGCGCGTTCTCGCTCGTCCTCGAGTTCGGCGATGTACTCGCCGACCTCCTGGTAGAACGAGGGGCGAAGATTCTGGAGGCTGTCCTTCTTTCGCTCCTTGCTCTGGACCGAGCGGAGTTCGTTCAGATTCATTCTTTCTCCTTCTCAGCGCGCCCGCGTGCCATCAGAAAGACGGCAACGTACTCTGGTAATGACTGGTCACCCTCCGAGACCGTAAAGCTATCTCCTCCGAGTTCGACCTCGCCGCCGTCGGTCACGTCGACCGCGATCTCCTGACCCTCGAACGTCTCGGGGACGGCATCGATCAGTGGATCGAACTCCTCGAGTTCGTCGCGTGCGAGGCGGACCGTTTTCAGTCCGCTGCCGCCGTGGAGAGTCCCCGGCAGGCGGATCAGTCGGTTCGTGTCCGTCGTCACCGGTTCGTCGATTGGGGCGTTGTCCTCCTCGACGGCCGTCGACGCGAACCGCTCTGCGAGCTGGGCGACCGCGGTGTGGACCGTGACATTCCCCATCTCGAGCTGTTCGCGATTGTTTCGCGCGGCGTTCAGCGTCGCCTTCGCTTTCCCTTCGCCGATCCCGTCGAACTCCTGGAGGGACTCGAGTGCGGCCTCGTCCTCGAGTGCCAGCAGGTCGTCGACGAAGGCCATGAAGTGTTCGTGGGTTCGCTTCCCCCAGCCGCCTTCGATGCGGAGGGTTCGGCGCTCAGTTGGCGTTTTTCGGCCGAGTCCGGCGACGGTTTCGGTTTCGATCAGGTTGTCGAAGTCGAGACCGATGCCGCGGACGTAGTCGACGATTTCGCGGCGGTGTTCTCTGTCGAGGTGGCGAACGTTCTCGTCGCGGACGTGAACGTGGTAGCCCCGTCCGCCCGAGAAGACGATTTCGAGCTCCTCGAAGCCGAAGTCGTTCTCGAGGAAGTTGAGGAGTCGGAACAGGGCGTCCTTACACTTGGCGAGCATCTCGGCGTAGGAGTCCTCGCCGAGCGTGACGCGTGGCAGGTGGTCCGCGTCGAGGTCGAAGACGAGGTCGGCAGACTGCCAGTCTTTGGCCTTCATCGAACTCGCGCTCGGATCCCGAAAGCGGCCCGCCGAGAAGTAGACGTGTCGCGGGCGCTTGCGGACGAGAAACTCCGAGAGGTCGCCAAGCTCGAGCAGTGACCGGTGGCGGACCATCGTCGTGCCGGGCCCCTCCGTCCAGGGGATGAATCCCCACTCGCGCTCGTTCGCGGCGGGCGGCGGTGTTAGCTCCGTCCGTCGGTAGTAATCCCGAAATCTCCCCCGAAGATAGGCCCTCGTTCGCTCCTCCATGCGCTTGCGCTACTCGTCGTGGCGCGGGTATAATTGTATTGTCTTGGACTGTCCGGCTGGGCGACCGGCGCTGTGCTGGTGAGGGCTGGGAGACTAGCGGCCCATGAGGTCCGAGAGCCGATCCGTGATCCCGTCGCCGGAGCCGAGTTTCAGGTAGTAGGCGTCGCCGCCGTCCTCGTAGTAGTTGTCGATCCGGCGCTTGATCTCGAAACCCAGGTGTTCGTAGAACTGGAGTGCGTTTTCGTTGCTCGTGCGCGCGTGACAGGTTATCGTCTGGTGGTCGTCTGCGACGCGAGCGACGAGCCGTTTGCCGATCCCTTCTCCGCGAAACTCGGGCGAGACTGCGAGAAAGAGAATGTAGCCGTCGCGTCGAACCGCAGCGAAGCCGATCAGGTCGCCGTCCAGGGCATAACAGTGGACCGTCGACCGGCGATAGGCGTCGGTGAAAAAGTCGCGTCGTTGCTTGAGGACGCCCTCCTCCCGATTGATCTCCTCTTTGAGCTGCCAGGCCTGCTCGACGAACTCGTCGTTTCCTGGCGTAACGACGCGCCTGTCGATATTGACGCTCACTACCACTGCCTTACATCGTCGCCAATATAATTCCACCGGCAACGGGGCTGCCGATGGCGATATACATAGTCTGCTGACAATCGCCACCGGTCACGCACGCATCGAGTGAAAGCGACGGGCATACGACGCCGGTCGTGGTACGGTAGCCAAGAGACGACTATGGGATTCGCACTTCGGGACCACACCGCCGACATCGCGGTCGAGGCGACGGGCGACTCGATCACGGATGTGTTCGCCTCGGTCGCAGACGGCCTCGCAGCGGCCTCCTGTGACGATATTCCGGCAGCGACCGGTGAGCGTTTCTCGCTGTCGGTCACCGCCGAAAACCGTGAGGCACTGCTGTTCGACTACCTCGACGAACTGATCTATCTTCGGGATGTGCGCGCTGAACTGCCGGTCGACCACCACGTCGAGCATATCGACCGGTCCGACGCCGACGGGTCAACAGACACCTCCACAGCGGAGTGGTCGCTCACCGCCACCGCCCGCGGCGTCCCGCTCACCGAAATCGACGCCCGCGAGGTGAAGGCAGTCACCTACTCAGAGATGCAACTCGAGTTCATCGACGAACACTGGAACGCCTACGTCGTCTTCGACGTCTAACACGACAGTCCCCGCCAGTCAACTGCTGTGTCGGAGCCGTGTTTATTTCATCGTGGGCATTGTGCGTACTGCCAATGGTGTTTCGCCATCGCCGCCGATGGATGCGCCTCACTGGTGCGTTCGCCCTCATCATCGTGGCTACTAGTCGTGTCGGCGCACACGAGGAGTACGTCGTCGACGACGAGGAAGACGTCGCTCTCGGAGAGTTCTTCTCGGAGGCGCTGTCCGATCCGTTCGTCGTCGGACCGCTCGTCGCCGGCGCGCTCGTTGTCGCACTCCTCGTCGGCGGCTACCTCCTCGTCCGCCCGTTCCAGCGGGATCTCGCAGCCTTTCGGTTCGCGATGAGAGAGTACGTCGAGTACGTTCCCTGGCTCTTGCGCATCTCGCTCGGTATCCCGCTGATCGGCGCCGGCTTCAGCGGCTACTTTATCTCACCCGCCCTCGAGATCGACCTCCGACTCTTCCAGCTCGCGCTCGGCTTTCTCCTCCTCTTCGGCCTCGCAACTCGCGTCGTCGCACTCGTCGGCCTCGCGACCTACCTCGTCGGCGTGGTGATCTGGCCGACGCTTCTGTTGCAACTCGAGTTCGTCGGCGGACTGGCGGCCATCGCGTTACTGGGAAGCGGGCGGCCGAGTGCGGATCACGTCCTCCAGCGGGTTGCCGGCTCGCCGGGGACGGTCTACAGACGATTCGATCCGGTGCACGAACGTGCACGAGAGTTCCAGGCGCGGATCGATCCCTACGAGCGCTACCTGCCGACGGTCGTCCGGGTCGGGCTTGGAGCGACGTTCATCTATCTGGGTGTGACCCAGAAACTCCTTCAGCCGGGACTCGCGGTCGCAGTCGTCGATCGGTACGACCTCACGGCGGTTATTCCGGCGAGTCCGGAGTTGTGGGTGATGGGTGCCGGGCTGGCCGAAGCGGGGCTCGGTATCGCGATCGTTCTTGGGCTTTTTACGCGGGCGAGTGCTGCCGGAGCGCTTGCGATGTTCTCGCTGACACTGTTTGCGCTGCCGGACGATCCGGTGCTGGCCCACGTTGCCCTGTTCGGGATGGCGTCCGTGTTGCTCATCACTGGTGGTGGGCCGTACGCGCTCGACGGTCGACTCGAGCGGCTCGGAGCCGACACTGAACTCGAGGCGGCGGATGCAACGCCGACGGAGGCAACGCAGTCTCGGGGCTGACGGCTGTCGAGGTCGTCTGGACGGAGGGGGCGGGCAGTCGACCGGAGAGACGAACATCTTTCATCGTCGGGGCCGGATATCGATTATGAGCAACGTCACGTTCGACGCCGACGGCATCACGCTCGAGCAGGTGCGTGAGTACGTCTGGGAGATTCCACAGGAGGGCGACATGCGCGTTCCCGCGCGAGTGCTCGCCAGCGAGGCTCTGCTGGAGGAAATCAAGGAGGACAAGACACTCGAACAGATCACAAACACGACCCATCTGCCGGGGATCACAACCAACGCGATCTGTATGCCCGACGGCCACCAGGGATACGGTTTCCCCGTCGGCGGAGTTGGCGCGCTCGACGCCGAGAACGGCTGTATTTCGCCGGGAGCGGTCGGCTACGACATCAATTGCGGCGTCCGCATGATGCGGACGAATCTGACGTACGACGAACTCACCGGTCAAGAAGAGGAACTCGTCGACGCACTCTTTGCGAACATCCCGTCGGGACTCGGCGGCGGTGGCGTCGTCGAGGCCGGCGTCGACACCGTCGACGAGATCCTCGCCCGTGGCGTCGACTGGGCACTCGAGAACGGTCACGCAGTCGAGGACGACCTCCTGCACTGTGAGGACGAAGGGATGCGCGACGGTGCGGATCCGGAGAAGGTGAGCCAGAAGGCCAAAGACCGCGGGAAGAACCAGATCGGTTCGCTTGGCTCCGGGAACCACTTCCTCGAAGTCCAGCGCGTGACGGACGTCTTTGATAGCGAGGTCGGCGAGGCGTTCGGACTCGAGGAAGACCAGATCGTCGTCCTGATCCACTGCGGGTCGCGCGGACTGGGCCACCAGACCTGCAACGACTACCTCCGCAAGATCGAGCAACAGCACCAGGGGCTGCTGGACCAGTTGCCGGACAAGGAACTGGCAGCAGCGCCCGCGGGCTCACAGCTCGCCGAGGACTACTACGGCGCGATGAACGCCGCGATCAACTTCGCGTGGGTCAACCGGCAGCTGATCATGCACCGCACGCGACAGGTGTTCGAGCGCGTCTTCGACCGCTCGTGGGAATCGATGGAGATGGAGCTCTTGTACGACGTGGCGCACAACATCGCGAAGAAGGAGACTCACGAAGTCGATGGAGAAGAGCGCGAACTCTACGTCCACCGCAAGGGTGCCACGCGCGCGTTCCCCGCCGGTCACCCTGAGGTCCCGAAAGCGTATCGTGACGTCGGCCAGCCGGTCATCATCCCCGGCAGCATGGGTGCCGGCAGCTACGTCCTCCGCGGCGGCGAGAACTCCATGGACCTCACGTTCGGCTCCACCGCCCACGGCGCGGGGCGGCTGATGAGTCGCACCCAGGCGAAAAACGAGTTCTGGGGCGGCGACGTTCAGGACGAACTCGAGGAGCAGGACCAGATCTACGTGAAGGCCCAATCGGGTGCGACGGTCGCCGAGGAAGCGCCGGGCGTCTACAAGGATGTCGACGAGGTCGTCCGTGTCTCAGACGAGTTGGGGATCGGCGACAAGGTTGCGCGGACGTTCCCGGTCTGTAACATCAAGGGATAGCGGTCGCTGGCGGGCGTTCTCGAACCGTTAGATTCGGGACGACACGTCGTCAGACTCCTGAACACACGTCAGGCATCTAACCACAACTACGTCAGTTTCATTTTCACTTGAGGCGGAACGGATTGTCGTCCGTCTCGTCCTCGCTTTCATCGTCGCTGTCCGCTCCGTCGCTCTCGTAGGGTTTGCGGGCGGTGATCGTCACCGTGGCCTCGGGAGCGTCCTCGTCGGACCACGGACTGTCGTAGGCCGAGAGTTCGAGGTCGGTCACGTCCCAGCCGGCGGCTTCGATTCGTTCGACGAGTTCGCGCTGATCGGAGAGCATCGCATCGTCCATAGGCGACGTACGCGAATCTTCGGTGTAGTTCTTCTGTCGGCAGTATCGACCCCGGCCAGCCCGAGTTGTCGTTGATTCCGTCTACTGCTCGGCAGATTCGTAACCAAAATGGGTTACGACGAGTGGGAATACCCGGCGCGCTTAAGCGGTTTCGACCAAAACGGGGTGGTATGCTCACCGACGAGTTCGGGCGCGAGGTGACCGGGGTTCGCGTCTCGCTCACCGATCGGTGTAACTTTGACTGCGTCTACTGCCACAACGAGGGCCTCGGCGACACTCGCGGACCGATGGATCCCCAGGACGACGAGATGGAAACCGACGACGTCGTCCGATTCCTCGAGGTCGCCGCCGAGTTCGGCGTCGACGCCGTCAAGTTCACCGGCGGCGAGCCAATGCTCCGCCAGGACCTGACGGAAATCATCGAACGCACCCCCGACCAGATGGAGGTCTCACTGACGACGAACGGCACGTTTCTCCCCGGTCGTGCCGAGGAACTGGTCGACGCCGGTCTCGACCGGGTCAACGTCTCCCAGGACGCACTCGACCCCGAGGACTTCGCCGCCGTCACGAAAAGCGGCGCGTACGAACAGGTACTCGAGGGCGTCGACGCTGCACTCGAGGCGGGACTGGATCCGGTCAAACTCAACATGGTCGTCTTCGAGCACACTGCGGGCTACGTACCGGAGATGGTCGACCACGTCGCCGAGAACGAGGGGCTACAGCTCCAGTTGATCGAGTATATGCCCGAGCTGACGGGTCGACCGGAGTGGAATATCGACATCCAGCGCGTGCACGACTGGCTGGCCGAGCAGGCCGCCGAGGTCGAACATCGCGAGATGCACGACCGGAAACGGTACTGGATCGAGGGCGACGACGGCATCGACAGGGAGGGCGACGATGGAGACGAGAACAGTAGTGGCCGGGGGATGGTCGAAATCGTCGACCCCGTCGAGAACCCGACGTTCTGTGCGAACTGCCACCGGGTTCGGGTCACCCACGAGGGCTACCTGAAGGGCTGTCTCAACCGAAACGACGACCTCAAACCGATGGGAGAGATGACCAAACCCGAGATCCGCGAGGCGTTCCGGGAGGTCGTCGCGAATCGCGTTCCGTACTACGGCGAGTACATGATCCGCAACGGCGACGGCGAGTGGGAAGTCAACGACGAGTACATCGAAGGATACGCACAGAGCTGAGTTCGCTGCACGTCGTTTTTACAAGCGGTATAGGAGAACGCCCCGAGGCGATTCACACAGCCCGAGTTGCACTACGGCCGCCGATTCCGTCTCCCACCGCGCCCACCACGTCCTCGCCGGCCTGAACGTCACGACCGATTTGCGCCCAGTCCAACCGTGATGAGCGCAGCCGCGAGCAACAGCAACGCGACCGCAGCGGTCGGCTGGCCGCTCGCTCCGAAGACGTAGACGCCGTAGCCGATCGTCCCCGCAAGCAGGCCAACCAGCAGACTCGAGCCAAGTTGGACGATCTCGAGTCGAATCGTTCGGGACTCCCGGCCGAGCTGGGCACCGAGGTCGAGTCCGCTGTGACCGATGTCCCACGCGAGGACCGTCGCGACGGTGCCGGCGATCAGCGGCTCGACCGCGGGCGTTTCGATGCCAGCGAGGATGAGCGTCGCGAAGATCACCAGCGCGCCGATATCGATGACCTGCGGCCGTCCTCGTAGGAGACCGACACCGAGCGTGAGTGCGCCGAGTACGGCGACCCCGAACACCGCCGGATCAGTGCCCGGAACGAAGAGCGTCGTTGTAGCCGCGACGACTGCAGCCCCGAACGCACAGCAACTCGAGAAGACCGTTGGGTTTCGGGTGAGTGAGACGGGGCCGGCGTCGTCATCGGTGCCGGCTCCAGACCCAGTTTCCGTCTGGTCGTCCGCTGGTGGGTGCTCGCCGGTCGATGTTGCCCCGTCATTACCCGCTGTCGCGGGTGCGGACCGTGCCGGCTCTGTGTGCGTCTCCGTTTGTGGTGTCGACGTCATTGACGACCCCCCCGCCCCGCCGCGTGGCGTGCGAATACTTCGTCGATCGAGTCCGTCGATTGCCAGTCGATGACCGGGATACCGGCCTGTTGGAGGTCGAACCGGCGAACGCGGCGAGCGGTCGCTGCCAGCTGGTGGCCGATCGTCCGATCGGTCGTCGGATCCGGGCTCACAACCGTCACAGCGTGGCCGCGTGCGTCGAGCCGACGGGCGATCGTCGGGGCCATCGAGTCACAGAGCGGCGAGAGCAACAGGATCTGCGTCTCCGCCGAGAGGCGGCGGCGAATCGTCCGCAACTGCGAGAGCCACCGGCTCTCCTCCGTGGGAGGCATCGTCTCGAACTGCGGGTGTGTCGCGAGCAACTCCTGAAACCGAATCTCGTGATCCCGGCCCGATGCCGGGGCGAGCCAGCACGGCTCCGACACCGACGCCGCCGACGCGGTTTCGTCACGACCGACGGGGCCGATTCCCGCCAACCCGACGGTGTCGCCCTCGGCAAGCAGCGAGGCAGCGATGCGGCCGGCTGCGGCGACCGAGCGATCGACGGCGTGGGCTGCGTCGGGTTCAGGTGCGAGGAACGACCGCCTCCGCGCGTCGACGAGGACGACCACGCGAGCCGCCCGCTCCTCGTGGAACGAGAGCGTTGCAAGCTCGCCGGACTTCGCCCGCCGGTTCCAGTCGATACGCGAGAGCGGGTCGGTCGGCCGGTACTCTCGAACGGAGTGGAACGTCGTTCCGGTCCCGCCCTCAGTGGTCGTTAGTCGGCCGGCAAACGAGGCTGCCGTCGTCCGGAGCGGCACCGGCGCGGCAACCGGCCGGAGTTCCGGCTCGCAGACAACCGTCGTCTCCGCCCCAACGACGTACTCGTGCTCTGTCGACCGCGAGAGGTCGCGCACGAGCACAAGTGCGGGATCGAACTCGTGTTTCCCTCGCTGGACAGTGACGGTGTACTCGAGTCCAACCGATTCACCGGGCCGAAGCGCGGTGCCGAGTCGACTCGAGCCGTCGGTGACGGCGAGACCGGGCGGGACGCCGTCGACGAAGCGGAGGTCGGGGACGAACCGCGAACTCGTGTTCGTGAGCGTGACGCGGACCTCGACCTCGTCGCCGGGGTCAGGGTCGTCGTCGCTCAGGGTGCGTTCGATGGCGAGTTCGGGTTCGGGTGGGTCGAAGGCACGCGCGAAGCCGGCGTAGCCGATGCCGACGACGCCGGCGAGGATGACGCCGGGTGCTTCTGCGAGCGTCCCGATCCCGACGGCAAGCAGGGCGACGGCACCGATACCGGTCCAGTAGCCCGTCTGTCGGGTTCGAAGCGTCGAGATGCCGTCGATGGTGTGGTCTGTGGTTCGGCGTGGCGGGTCGTCGCTGTCAGTGCTGGTGGCCGAACGGGGCTGGTAGACGTACGCCGGCAGCGAGCGTTCTGTGGTGCCATCGTCGCTGTTCGACGTGGGCCTGGCGTTCGAATCTGACCTGTCCTCGGCACCCCGATTGCGTTTGGCATCGCCCTGGGTTCCGCTGCCGTCCTTGTCACCGGCCGACCCGCTATCGCTCGTCCCGTCGTACCCGACCGCCGCAATCGCGGCGACGGTGTGTCGAACGCTGCGCTGAAAGCTCGGTTCCCGATCGACGGCCGCCCGGACCCGATCCAGTATCGACCGCGACGGCACCTCGACCGATTCCGAGAGGAAGGCAGCGGCGATGCGGTCGTCCGTCCAGTTCCCGCGCTCGATTCGCTCGGTCGCCTCCGCCACCGAATCACCACGAAAGCGCGTACAGACTGCGACGACCGCGGCCCGGAGGCCGTCAACCGTCCGTCGCCCCTGGACCGCGTAGCCGTCCGTCACCCGCTGGAAGGCAGCAAGCGACTGTGAGAACGACTCGCCAGGTGCCGGAACTGCCGCCCGCCGTTCTGGTTCGGCTCTCGCAGAGCCAGGCGAACGCTCGAGTCCCCGGCGCAGTCCGAGCGCACGAAGCCCGATCAGCACCGCAAGCAGACCTACGCCCAGAATCGCGGTCTCCGTGAGGGTGAACTCGAGTACACCGACCGAGACTGCAATCCCGACCGCAAGTGCGAGGAGGCCGAGCAGGAGTACCGTTCGACGCCTGTTCATTCGTCGGTCCCTCCGTCGGAACGGGGGCCGGTCGGCTCTGTTTGGTGGCCGGTAGCCGCCGAACTGGGGCTGTCGTCACCGTAGGCGGATTCGATTTCGCGGAGGATCGAGACGGCCCGGCTCTCGAGTTCGGGTGTCGTCTCGGTGCTCCCGTAGCGAACGTCCTCGAACAGGTGCGTGAGTTCGTCGACGTGCTGGCGGTCGAGTCCGGCGTCGATGGCGGCGGTGGCGAACTCGCCGGGGGTACTCGAGTCGGGTCGGTCGACGTCGAGCGGTTGAGTCATCTCGCGCCAGGCGCGGTAGATTTCATTGTCGACGTCGTCCGTGTCGTCGATCCGATCTGCGGCCCGGCCGGCGGCGGAGCCGACGGCGAGGGCGTCTGCGTTCTGTTGCTGGCTGTCGTCGGCAACTGGTAGGTCCTCGCTCGGCTCGTTGTCCTCACCAGAGCCACGCGTGAGGAAGACACCGGCGACGAAGATGGCCGTAATAATCGCGAGGACGGCGACCAGTGCGTTCGTCGGGACGAGATCGGTTCGCTCGCCGTCACCGGACCCGGGCTCTGCTGGCTCTCCAGTGTTGTCACCCGGGATCATCTCGCCAGGGAGTGATGGCTCACCTGCTCCAAGGAAGAGGTAGACGAGCGCCATTCCGATGAGTGCCATCACGAGCCCGATAGCGATCAATTTCACCGCTTCGCGGCGGTTCGCGAGCAGATACCAGACCGCTGCAATCACGCCGATGATGACGATCGCGTAGATAAGGTACTCGAGAAACGTGGGGATTTCAGGGGCGGTTGCGGGGTCCTCTGGAGGTGGCGGCTGCTCGATGGGGTCACCGCCGCCGTCGCCGTTGCCACTGCCAGGTGCGGAGCCGCCCGAGCCGCCGGTTTCGAACGGCGAGTCGATCGTCGCAGCGACGAGGGCGACTGCGACGATGCCGCCGATGGCGGCGAGCACTCGGACGAGGAGGTTGTTTCTAGACACCGATTGTGCGGTTCTTGTGTCGCATCAGTAATAAGTGAGTTCATGGCTCGTGTGTGCCAGTATCCCGTGCGGGAACCGGTTCGTCGCCACCTTTCGTTGCGCTTAAGTACCCGACGGGGGTACCAACGAGTGCGATACGTGTAGGGGATGTAGTCCCCGAGTCCGAGAGGGCGATGATAGAGACACGGTGTCGTGGTAGCCAAGCGGCCCAAGGCGCATGGTTGCTAACCATGTGGCGTCAAGCCTCCGGGGTTCGAATCCCCGCCACGACGTCGGATATACCCGAGACTGGCGACCTTTGCCAGTCGATTGCACCGCTGCAGACCAGACACTGATACACGACATATGAGCGCGGAAGAACCCCAAGAGCAAGAGGACGAAGACCTGCAGTACTTCGTCCGCATCGGTCAAACCGACCTTGACGGGACGAAGTCCGTCGAGCGCTCGCTGTCGGAGATGAACGGGATTGGTCGCCGGACCGCCCGACTCATCGCCGAGAAAGCGGGTGTCGACCGAACGGCAACGTTCGGCCGACTCGACGAGGACGTCATCGACGAGGTCGTTACACTCGTAGAGAACTACGCCGAGGAAGTTCCAGACTGGCTCAACAACCGCCAGAACGACTTCTACAGCGGCGAAACAACCCACGAGATCGGCAACGATCTCCAGCTGAGCCGTCAGCACGACATCAACCGGATGAAGATGATCGACTCCTACAAAGGGACTCGCCACAAGCGCGGCCAGAAGGTCCGCGGACAGCGAACCAAGTCCACCGGTCGTACGGAGGGCACCATCGGAGTCAACGTCGAAGAGATCCGCGAAGAACAGGCCGAGGAAGCGGCCGAGGAGGGTGACGAATAATGCCGCTTGGAACCGATACCAAGCAGTACGAGACGCCAAACCATCCATACCAGGGTGAACGGATCTCGACCGAGCACTCCCTGCTCGACCGCTACGGCCTGTCGAACAAAGAAGAGCTCTGGCGAGCACAGTCCCAGCTTCGCTCCTACCGGCGCGAGGCTCGTGACCTGCTCGGCCAGCCACAGGATGACGAGGTAGTCCAGCGCCGCTCCGAGGAGTTCCTCGGACGCCTGAAGCGCGTCGGCATCCTCGACGAGGCGGACGAACTCGGCGACATTCTGTCGCTCGAGGTCGAGGACGTCCTCGAACGCCGCCTCCAGACGGTGGTCTACCGCAAGGGCCTCGCGAACACGCCACAGCAGGCGCGTCAGTTCATCATCCACGGCCACGTGGTCGTTGGTGAGCAGCGCCACCGTGTTCCATCGTACGTCGTCGACGTCGACGAGGAAGACCTCGTTGCGTTCGACGAGACCAGCCCACTCGCGGACGACCTCCACCCAGAGCGAGCGGAGGGTCAGTAACATGAGTCAGGACGACGAAAAGTGGGGCGTAGCCCACGTGCACGCATCGTTCAACAACACCATCATGACCGTGACGGACCTCACGGGCTCGGAGACGATCACGAAGTCCTCCGGCGGAACTGCCGTCAAGCAGAACCGCGACGAGGCATCGCCATACGCTGCAATGCAGATGGCGGAGTCCGTCGCCGAAGAGGTCAAGGCTGCCGGCATCACGGGTCTGCACGTTCGCGTGCGTGGCCCTGGCGGCAACCTCCAGAAGTCCCCCGGTCCAGGCGCGCAAGCAACGATCCGCGCACTCGCCCGTTCGGGCATCGAGATCGGCCGCATCGAGGACGTCACGCCGATCCCACACGACGGATCGCGCGCACCCAAAGGAAAGGGCGGCTACTAGACCATGAGTGCAGAGTACGACGTCGAGTTCGTCGAACGCGAGGATCGTGACGCACGATTCCTCGTCCAGGGCATCACGCCTGCGTTCGCCAACGGGATTCGACGCGCGATGCTTGCAGACGTGCCGACGATGGCGATCGACACCGTTCGATTCGTCGAGAACTCGTCGGTCATGTTCGACGAGCAGCTCGCGCTTCGACTCGGGCTCGTTCCGCTGACGACCCCGCCTGTCGGCGAGTTCGTCGAGGACGACACCGTGACGCTCTCGATCGACGTCGAAGGGCCAGCAACCGCCTACTCGGGCGATCTCGTCTCGAGCGACGACCTCGTTCAGCCCGCAGACGAGAACGTCCCGATCATCGACCTCAAGGACGGACAGCGTCTCGAGGCCGAGGCGGACGCCGTACTCGACCGCGGCAAGGACCACGCAAAACACCAGGGCGGTGTCGCAGTTGGCTACCGCCACCTACAGCGTGTCGCCGCCGTCGAGGACCTTCCTGAATTCGAGGAGCCGGATCGCCGCATCGTTCGCGGCGTCATCGAGGAGGACGGCGAGCTCGTTCCAACGAGCGAGTTCGACCACGACCTCTCGAACCGGTATCCCGGACAGGAAGTTACACTCGAGGACGTGCCAAACTCGTTCGTCTTCCACGTGGAGACGGATGGCTCGTTCTCGGTCGAGGAGCTGGTCACACGCGCCGCCGACACGATCGAATCGCGCGCGACTGAACTCGAAAACGCAGTACAGCTGTAACGACAGATGAACCCACGCCCCCGATCCAACCGATACGACCGCGAGCTCGCTTTCAGCGGTGGTGCCGTGAGCAGCGAGGCCGCCGCTGGCGCTCGCGTCTGCAGAGAAGCTGGAATCGAAAGGGGTTTGAAGGGGCGACGGGTAGACGGAAGTGCGAGCAGGGATAGCCAAGTCAGGCCAACGGCGCAGCGTTCAGGGCGCTGTCTCGTAGGAGTCCGCAGGTTCAAATCCTGCTCCCTGCATCACTTCTCGTCAGCAGTGTATCGGTCATCGCGTTCGACACACCGTCGAGTAGCGATCATCGATTCCACTCGACACGACTCTCGTGTCGATCACGCAGATTTGGAGGAAACCAATGAGTAGCAAGACCAATCCGAGGCTCAACGATCTTATCGCCGAGCTGAAGTCGACGTCCCGCGAAACGGACGCCGACGTCTGGCAGGATATTGCGGATCGTCTCGAAAAGCCCCGGCGCACCCACGCTGAGGTAAACCTGGGCCGTATCGAACGATACGCACGCGAGGAAGAGACTGTCGTCGTTCCCGGCAAGGTGCTGGGCTCCGGCGCACTACAGAAGAACGTTACCGTCGCCGCCGTCGATTTCTCGTCGTCCGCAGAGACGAAGATCGACCAGGTCGGCGAAACAGTACCGCTCGAGCACGTGCTCGAAGAGAACCCAGATGGGGCAAACGTACGGGTGATTCGATGAGCGCAAGCATCGCAGAGTTCGACGCAGACATCGTCGTCGACGCCGGCGACTGTATTCTCGGTCGCGTTGCCAGCCAGGTCGCCCAGCGCGCCCTGGACGGCGAGCGCGTCGCAATCGTCAACGCTGAAGACGCCGTCATCACCGGCGACAAGGAAGATATCTTCGGCACCTACCGCAAGCGACTCCAGCTGGGGTCCGACAGAGGTCCGTACTACCCGAAGCGACCGGACACGATCTTCAAGCGCTCCGTCCGTGGCATGCTGCCGTACAAGAAGCCACGCGGTCGCGAAGCGCTCGACAACGTTCGTGTCTACGTCGGCAACCCGTACGAGGACGACGACGACCGCGAGGCCGAGATCCTCGACGATACGTCGCTGGACCGACTTTCGAACATCCGCTTCGTCCACCTGGGCGAAGTCTCTGACCAACTCGGTGCTAACGTTACATGGTAACCAACACGAGTGGCAAAAAGAAGACGGCCGTTGCCCGCGCAACCGTAAGCGAGGGTGAGGGTCGTGTCCGTATCAACTCGAAGCCAGTCGAACTGGTCGAACCCGAGATGTCCCGGCTCAAGATGTTAGAGCCGTTCCGTATCGCAGGCGACGAACTGCGCGACGGCGTGGACATCGACGTCCGCGTCGAAGGTGGCGGTATCAGCGGTCAGGCAGACGCCGTCCGCACCGCTATCGCACGCGGCATCGTCCAGCACTCGAACGACGCCGAACTCCGCGACGCGTTCATGGAGTTCGACCGTTCGCTGCTGGTCAACGACGTTCGCCAGTCCGAACCAAAGAAGTGGGGCGGTCCCGGCGCTCGGGCCCGCTACCAGAAGTCCTACCGCTAAGGTGATTCAACAATGATGGTACCGGTTCGGTGTTTCACCTGTGGCACGGTCGTCGGCGAACACTGGGAAGAGTTCGACGAACGAGCGAACGAGGGCGACGAGGACCCACAAGAGGTCCTCGACGAACTCGGTGTCGACCGCTACTGCTGTCGGCGCATGCTCGTCAGTCACACTGACCTGGTCGATGTCGTCTCCCCTTACCAGTAACAGCAACAGCAACTGTAACAATGCAACAACAACGCCACAACCGCTACGAGAAAGCCCGTATCCTCGGCGCACGAGCGCTGCAGGTCTCCTACGGCGCACCGGTGCTAACCGAGTCCGATCAGACCGAGCCGATCCTGATCGCCGCCGAGGAGTACGACGCCGGCGTGTTGCCGTTTACGGTCAAGCGAGGCGAGTAAGCGATGACGCTCATCACCGACGTTCGACTCCGACGCGTGCTCGACTCGCGTGGGAACCCGACGGTCGAAGCCGACGTGCTCACCGAGAGCGGCGGCTTTGGCCGTGCCGCGGCACCGAGCGGTGCCAGCACCGGCGAGTACGAAGCCGTCGAGCGGCCGCCGTCCGAGGCGATCGCTGCGGCCCGCGAACACGCCGTTCCGCGACTTGTCGGTGAGGCCTACGCTGGCAACCAGCGCGAGGTCGACTCGATTCTCCACGCCGCAGACGGCACGGACGACTTCTCGAAAATTGGCGCAAACAGCGCCGTCGCCATCTCGATGGCCGCCGCGAAGGCCGGTGCCGACGTGCTCGGCGCGCCGCTGTTCCAGCACTTAGGTGGTGCCTTCCGCGGCGAGAACTTCCCGATTCCGCTCGGCAACGTCGTCGGCGGCGGCGAACACGCCGCAGACGCGACGGACATTCAGGAGTTCCTCGCAGCACCCGTCGGCGCACCAAGTGTCGCTGACGCCGTCTTCGCGAACGCAGCCGTCCACGGCGCTGTCGCAGACCTACTCGAGGAGCGCGACGTTCCGTCGGGCAAGGGCGACGAGGGTGCGTGGGCACCATCGATCGACGACGAGGACGCCTTCGAGATCGTCGACGAGGCGGTTTCGAAGGTCGAAGACGACGTTGGCTTCGAGATCCGATTCGGGCTCGACGTTGCTGCGGCCGAGATGTACGACGCCGACCCGGAAACGTACGAGTACGAGTCAGCAGGCATCAGCCGCGACACGGACGAGCAGATCGAGTACATCGCCGACCTCGTCGACGAGTACGATCTGGTCTACGTCGAGGATCCGCTCGACGAGAACGACTACGAGGCGTTTGCCGAACTCACCGACACGGTCGGTGATCGAACGCTGGTCTGCGGTGACGACCTGTTCGTGACGAACACGGACCGACTCGCCGACGGCATCGACCAGGGTGCGGCAAACAGCATCCTGATCAAGCCAAACCAGATCGGCACGCTGACCGACGCCTTCGACGCGATCGAACTCGCGACCGAGAACGGGTACGACTCGGTTGTCTCACACCGCTCGGGCGAAACGGAGGATACGACGATCGCACACCTCGCCGTCGCGACCGACGCACCGTTCATCAAGACGGGTGCCGTCGGCGGCGAGCGAACCGCCAAGCTCAACGAGCTCATCAGAATCGCAGACGACGCGACATGACAGACGACAACGCAACCCAGGAAGGGCTCGACGCTGCCGAAGAGGAGATCGACGAGGAGCCAGCAGAAGGTGCTGGCCCCGCCGCCGATCCCGAGGAAGACGTCGAGCCAGTTGACGAACAGTCCGCTGAGGCTGACGCCGAGGCAGAACCAGCAGCGGAGGAAGACACGGGTCCAACCCTCGACGACGACGTAATGTCCGACGAGGAGGCCGACCTGCTCATCCCCGTCGAGGACTACCTCGGTGCCGGTGTTCACATCGGTACCCAGCAGAAGACCAACGACATGGAGCGGTTCATCCACCGCGTCCGTACCGACGGTCTCTACGTCCTCGACGTTTCGAAGACCGACGGCCGTATCCGCACGGCCGCGGACTTCCTCTCGAACTACGACCCAGAACAGATTCTGGTCACGTCTTCGCGCCAGTACGGTCGCTTCCCGGCAGAGAAGTTCGCCGAAGCTGTGGGCGCTCGCGCCCGCACCGGCCGCTTCATCCCCGGAACGCTGACCAACCCAAAGTACGACGGCTACATCGAACCCGATGTCGTCGTCGTTACTGACCCGATCGGTGACGCCCAGGCAGTCAAAGAGGCGATCACGGTCGGGATCCCAGTCATCGCGATGTGTGACTCGAACAACCAGGTCAGTAACGTCGACCTCGTCGTCCCGACGAACAACAAGGGTCGCAAGGCCCTCTCGGTCGTCTACTGGCTGCTCGCAAACGAGGTCCTCGACCGACGCGGCGCAGAGCCGTCCTACTCGCTCGAGGACTTCGAGAGCGGCGTCTAACGTAGTTTCGAGAGTTTTTCGTTCCGGCGCTGTTGCTGATCGTTTTCTTTGCCGCTCCAGTTCATACGCTAGGAATTGTTCTCTGCGGAGCCGCTGTGACATCTCGCAAGCAGGACGTGAACAACTCCAACTCCAACTGACGAGCGAAGGAATTAGGTAGGGCCCATACCGAATACGCATATCAGATGTACGACCTGCTGTTCTCCTTCGAGAAGGAACGACTTCCGCCCGCAGTCATCCTCGCGACCGGTGCACTGATCGCGGTCTTCGTGCTCGGTCTGCTCTACCGCGGTGTGGCGTTTGCACTGTTCTAGTGTTGCCAACCGCGAGCCAGATTGTATGGGTCAGTGTCCGTCCGAAGACGGGGACACTTCCGCCTGCTGTGGTGACTGACTACTCTGCCGTCCGCCCTCACCCGCAAGACACTGTTCGTACACCGTCCGAAGTCGCTCTCCCATCGTCTCCACCGTATACGAGGCGAGTTTCTCCCGGCCGTCCGGGGGCTCGTCGGACTCGAGTACCCTCGCCAAGTCACGCACCAGGTTGTCCTCGCCGAGTGTGACTGGAGAGTTCGACACGTCCCCAAGCACGTCCCGCGCAAAGCCAACGTCACGCGCGACGACTGGTGTGTTGCACGCAGCGGCTTCCTTGACGGTCATCGGACCGCTTTCGAAGCGCGAGGTGAGGATGAGTGCGTCCGCGGCGTTCAGGTAGGTAGGCATCTCCTCGTAGGGCTGGTTGGCGACGGTTTTGAGGGTGATTTCAGAGTCGGACTCGGACTCGAGTACCCTCTCAACACCATCGACCACCCGCCTGGCGAGCGGGAAGTTCTTCTCGTCTCGCGAGGGCGCGTAGGGGAAGAGGACGATTTGCGTATCCTGGTCCCAGCCGACGCGCTCGCGAGCCTCGGCTTTCGGAATCGACCGGAACAGATCGGTGTCGACCGGGAACGGAACCACGTCGCAGGGGTGATCGACGCGCTCGGCCATGGCGTTCGAGGGGACGATCACGCGGTCAGTTTGCGCGACGGCGCGTCTGATCAGCGGCTCGTAGGGGTTGGCGCGGTACTCGCCGCCCCAGAGGGTGCAGACGACGGGGAGTCGTCCGGTTGCTCGTCCCCTTCGACCGACCCCCGGCGCTCTCGACGCGGCCAGCGCAAACGGGACCGTCAACCCGTAGTTCGCGTGAATCAGGTCGTACTCCCCGCGGGCCTCCTGGAGCACCTGCGGGAGGTATCGAGCGTAGTCGGCTATCGTCCGCTGGCGGACCTCGTCGTCAACCGCGCGGTGCTCGCCCGGGACGGGGAGAGTCGTGACCGAGACGCCGGCGAACTCGAGTGCAGTGCGCTGTGACTGGTAGAAACTTCGCCAGGCGGTCGTGGTGAGACTCAGGACGCGTATCATGGTGTGTGAGTTGGTGTGGGCTGGGTGCAGGGGCAGGTGCAGATTCAGTTTCGGTTCACGGACGGGCGGTCGGGCCGCGGCGGCGAGTCTTGGCCTGGGCGTGATCCAGGATGGTGTGTCACCGTGGTCCCGGCATCGGCCCCGGGATCGGTACCGGAACCGGATGCCGCCAGCGTCGGTCCCGGATCGCGGTCGTCCGGCGTCGGTTCAGGCACATCCGCGAGAATCTGGCTGAGGACGTACTGCGTGACGTCGATTTTCGTCGCGAGCAGCGCCTCACGTCTGTCTGCCCAGTTCGACGCGGCGCTCGGATCGCGGTAGAGTCGCGTCAGTTCGCGGATCGCCGTCGTCTCGTGGTCCGTATGGAACGAGCGGACGAGCCCGTACTCCGCGAGTTCACGGAACTTCCCCATCTCCGACGCGCCGGCGAAGGGGCTAATCCGAACGGTCGGCGTGCCGAGGAGGCCGGCCTCGAGTGTCGTCGTCGCGACCTCGCCGACGACGAGGTCGGCGAACGCGAGCAGGTGGTGAAAGTCAGCAGGCGGGACGGGCAGCGGTTCCGCACCGCTCGGCAGCGGTCCGTCCCCCTCGTCGGCGACGAAGACGCGGCCGTCGGCGGCGAGTTCGTCGACAATTTTGTGTCGGCCGGCGGCCGAGATGCCCGCCTTCCCGATATCGTGGTTGCCGTTCCACGCGCCGAGGCGGAGGACGGCGTACCGTTCGTCGGGGTCAACGCCGTGGGCGCGTAGCCGATCTGGATCGGGGTCGAACCGGTCGGGGTGGAGGTACGCCAGTTCGTGATAGCCGGGATACCTGACGTGCTCGGCGTCGTACGTTTCGCGGAAGCTATCGGGCGTGTAGAGCACGTCCGTAAACGGGATCGTGAGTCGGTTACCGCCGTTGATCATCGTCTCGGTGTCGATGTAGACGTGGCTCTCGGCATCGACCAGTGTTCCGACGTGGCTGGCGGCGATGCCGTGGCTGGTCAGGATATAATGCGGATCGATCGACCGCGCTCGTCGGAGGAGGCGGGCCTCGTAGCAGAGCTGTGTCAGCCCGAGACCGAGCCATCCCCGTGGCTCCCCACAGAGCAGTTCGTGGTCGATCCCGTAGGCGTCGAGTAACTCCCCCACCACACCCTTCTCACGGGCGAACACGAACACGTCGTGGCCCGCCGACTCGAGTTCCCCCACGACGTGCTTGAAGAAGTGCACGTTCGCCGCGTGCTGTATCGTGATCACGATGTCCATCGTGTGTTCTCAGTTCGGACGTCTCCTCCAGCGCCTATTACTAGCCACTCGATAGAACAGTCGCGTCTACTGAAACGGTTCTAAGGGGTGTGAAACGGTCGTGAAACAGTGTCAAAACGAGATGAAATGAGGCCGGGAACTGCCCTCTCTGTCACCGTGACGTAACGCCACTACTGCCCGTCCGCCGCTTCGTCGAACAACTCCCCGAGCAACGCGACTGCATCCTCGGCCGTGTCGCCGAACACGAACGTCGTCGGCTCGATTCCGAACGCGCCGCAGTGGTAGGCGACCCGTGGCACCCCACCTCGCTCTGCAAACCGCTCCCGGAGGTGGGTCCCACGGTCTTCGTACTCCGCGTCGAACTCGAGTGGTTCGTAGCCAAGCGCCTCGGCGGCGGCAAGAAGGTCGTCGTCCGTCGCAATGTTGAGCGCGCCGCGGATGTCGGGGTCGGTGTCCTGTGCGGCAAGAACTGCTGTTGCGACGTGTTTCGACGCACCGAACTCGGGGTTTGCAGGGATTTCTATGCGTCCGCTCATCGCGTAGATGCGCCCGGGAATGGCGGCGACATCGGTTTCGTCGCGCGCCTCGGGGAGTCCCATGCCGATGTTCGTGCCGACGTTCGGGACGAGTGCTGCCATACCGGGCGTCGCGGCGAGTGTTCGGGCGGCCGTGCGAACGGTGGCGAGTACGTCCCGTTCGGTCCGCACGTCGGGGTCGAGGCCACGAACACAGAGATCACAGCCGAGGCCCTGGAGTTCGGGCATCTCCTCCTCGTGGAGTTCACAAATTGGACCGCGGTCCTCGAGTGTCCGTACGAGCGAGAGCAGTTCGGCGAGTGCGTCGTAGCCGTCCATCTCGCCGCTCGCGAGCCCGTCGGCGATTCGATCGACCGTTGCAATCGTTTCGGGATCGTCACGAAAGCGGTCGTCGCCGCCGTTTTCGCCGCTTACGTACTTGCTCACTGCCGCCTGCGTCACGCCGAGATTGGCGGCGATTTCTTGCTGGGTCATCCCGCGTTCGGCGAGTTGGGTCGCGAGCATCGCACGAACCGTCGGCAGAAACCGGTCGACGACGAGTTCGCTCGGCAAGACGAGGGTCATACCACCGGGTTCGAACGTCACCGGCTTAAATTCGCCTCCACGGTCTCCGGTGCCCGAACTCCGGTCCCCGGTCCCAAGTCCTTACTCTCCAGTCCTCAGTCCCCAATCCATAGCACGAGGGCGCTTCCTACCTCTTGCTTACTCCCTACTCCGGAAGACGGTCACGCTGTACGTGGTCAGATGCCACCTGCTGTGCCGGCAGCGTGAACGAAAACGCAGACCCAACTCCTGGCTCGGACTCGACCCAGAGTTCCCCACCGTGGTGCTCAACGATACGCTGACAGAGCGCCAATCCGATTCCCGAGCCACTGTGATCGTCGAGTGCGTGCAGCCGCTGGAACAGTTCGAAGATCCGGTCCTGTGCTGCCGGCTCGATCCCGATCCCCTCGTCGCGAACCGTAAACACCCACCCAGAGCCTGCATTACTCGGTGTCGCAGACACATGAACACGCGGCGGCTCGTCACCGCTGTACTCGATCGCGTTACTGACCAGGTTCTGGAACAGCTGCCGGAGCTGGCTTGCATCGCCGTAGACCTGTGGCAGCGACTCCGTCGTAATCTCCGCATCGCTCTCGTCGATCCGAATCTGCATATCCGTCCGCACGTCCTGCACCGTCTGCTCGATATCGATCTGCTCGAACTGCCCACCGTTTGCTTGCCTGTCGATCTTCGAGTACTCGAGTAACCCGGTGACCATCGCCTGCATTCGATCCGCGCCGTCGACAGCGAAGTCGATGAACTCGGCGGCGTCTTCGTCGAGTTCGTCGGCGTACCGCTCGTCGAGCAACTGGAGGTAGCGCGAGATCATCCGAAGTGGTTCCTGCAGGTCGTGCGAGACGGTCGAGGCGAAGTGATCTAGCTGTTCGTTCGACGCCTCGAGTTGGCGGACAGTTCGGCGAAGTTCCTCGCGGGTTTCGATCAGAGCCTCGTTTCGCTTCTCGAGTTCCCGCTGTATCGCGGAGAGGTCGTCGTTGCGCTGTCGGATTTCGCGCTGCCGGGTGCGTGCCTGTGCGTCGTGGACCCCAATGGCGAGACCGGCGATGGAGCCGAGTGCGAGCGCGAGCGCCCGCTCGCCGAAGGTGAACGAACCGACGACGCCGGGGTGGATTGCACGGAAGACGAGAAAGACGAACATGACGCTGATACCGGCGAGACACCAGCCAACGATGCGAGGGTATTCTTCGGGGCCCAACTCCGACCGCGAGAGCCAGCGTCCGAGCGAGAGAAAGAGTACGCCTGCAAACCCGATGAGCACGAAATCGATCGTCGCTTCGAGAACAGCGCCGCCGCTCGCGATCTTGAGCAGCGATTGGCCGGTACCGATGAGCAGAAAGAGCGCACCCAGCAGGTAGATGTACCGGGACTGGCGGATCATGCAGTTCGAGTAGGCGACGATTGTATTTGAGGCGCGCGGTCAGTGTGATCTCGTGGTCTCGTAGCCGTACTGGTCGCGTTCGACTGCGATGTCAGGGTGCCCAGTGGGACGGAGCGTTTCGGTCGAAACGAGTGAATAGGTATTAATCATCGTCGGACGAACGGCCGGCTATGACAGTCTCGAGCGCCCCTGGCAAGGTCTATCTTTTCGGGGAGCACGCGGTGGTCTACGGCGAACCGGCTGTCCCGTGTGCGATCGAGGTACGGGCACGCGTCGGCGTCGAACGGCGCGACGACAGCAAACTTCGCGTCCACGCGGACGACCTCAGCCTGGACGGCTTCACGGTCGAGTACGGCGGCGACGCCGGCGAGCGACCTGACATCGACGTCTCCGAGTCGTTGCTCGTCGCCGCGACGCAGTACGTCGACAGCGCGATCGAACAGGTCCGCGACGTGACTGGGGAGGAGGACGTCGGCTTCGACGTCACGATCGAGAGTGACATTCCGCTGGGTGCCGGACTCGGCTCCTCCGCGGCCGTCGTGGTCGCCGCCATCGACGCCGGCACGCGTGCGCTCGGCACCACACTGGAGCCCGCCGAACTCGCCGAACGGGCCTACCGGACGGAATACGACGTACAGGACGGCCAGGCCTCCCGCGCGGATACGTTCTGTTCGGCGACCGGCGGCGCGGTTCGCGTCGAGGGCGACGACTGTCGCTCGCTCGACGCGCCGGATCTGCCGATCGTCATCGGCTTCGATGGCGGTGCCGGCGAAACCGGCGAACTCGTCGCCGGTGTGCGAAACCTGCGCGAGGAGTACGAGTTCGCCGCGGACACCGTCGAAACGGTCGGCGACGTCGTCAGAAACGGCGAGGAAGCGCTCGCTGCCGGCGATGTAGAGGAACTCGGTCGACTCATGAACTTCAACCACGGCCTGCTCTCGGCGCTTGGCGTCTCCTCGCGCTCGCTCGATACGATGGTATGGGCCGCTCGAGACGCCGGTGCCTACGGCGCGAAACTCACAGGGGCCGGCGGTGGCGGCTGTATCGTCGCGCTCGATCCGACAGACGAGACCGAGACGGCCCTCTCGTTCACACCGGGCTGTGAGGACGCGTTCCGTGCCGAACTCGCAGAAGAGGGGGTGCGCCGGATCGAATGATCGTGCTGAAACTCGGCGGCAGCGCGATTACGGAGAAAGACCGCCCGGAAACCCTCGACGGGAAGTCGCTCGCGGCGGCAGCGGCGGCCGTTTCGAGCGCGTTCGAAACTGGAGACGAGGACAGTGACGACGACGCTATCGAGGACCTCGTCATCGTCCACGGCGGCGGCAGCTTCGGCCACCACAACGCAAGCGAACACGGCGTGACGACGACCGCTGGAAGCCACGACCCCGCAGCCGTCCACGATATTCATGGCGCGATGACGACACTCAACGAGTTCGTCCTGAGCCGTCTACTCGAGTACGATGTCCCGGCAGTACCGGTCCACCCCTTTTCCACCGCTCACCGCGATTCGGGCGGCGACCTCACACTGCCGAGTCAGCAGGTCGAGACGCTGGTCGAGGAGGGATTCGTCCCCGTCCTCCACGGTGATCTCGTCGCCCACGCCGGCGAGGGCGCCACCGTCGTCAGCGGCGACGAACTGGTCGTCGACCTCGCTCGCAGCCTCGATGCGGATCGCATCGGTCTGTGTTCGACGGTGCCCGGCGTGCTCGACGATGCCGAGGAGGTGGTGCCCGAAATCACGTCGTTCGATGCCGTCGCAGATATTCTCGGTGAGAGCGAGGCGACGGACGTAACGGGCGGGATGGCCGCGAAGGTACAGGCGCTGCTCGAACTCGAACCGGAGGCGTCTATTTTCGGCCTCGCCGATATTGAACCGTTCCTGGCGGGGGATGAGCCCGGGACGACGGTTCGCTGATCGGATCGAATCCTCGCCGCGACGTTTGGTTACGGTGTGACTCGAGATCTGGGACGGGGGTAGGCCGGGATTGGGGTTGGAGCGGCATCGGCATCCGGATAGGGGTCCGAATCTGGGTTGGCGGGGTTGAGCTCGGAATCTGAGTTGGTACAGGATTGGGGTCAGAATCGGGGTCGGGGTCGGGGTCGGCTACACGGTAGCTACTTGAACAGCACCCGATCCAAAATCGGCCGCAAGAACGACCCACGGCGCGTTTTCTTCGAGTGGACCAGCAACACCGGCCCCTCGATCGAGGCTGCGATCCGGTCCGAACGCTGCTCGATGAGCAGGTCCGGTAGTCGCCTGTGGGTCATCGTACTCAGCATGACGAGCTGGGCCGACTCGAGTTCCTCGGTCAGATCGTCGATCGTTTCGTTCGTTCGGAGAATCGAGGACTCGACGGGGACGGTGCAGAGTTCGTCGAGTTCGGCGTGGTACTCCTCGATCGTCTCCTCGAGTTCTTCGGGAGCGTCCTCGGAGACGGTAAAGACGAAGCGGACGCGGGCATCGAGAACGTCGGCCATCGCGTCGGCGAGTTCGACTTTGAGAGGGTCGTTGAACGGACTGCGATCGGTGACGATTGCGATTTCATCCAGGTCGATCGGCTGTTCGTGCTGGACGAAGACTACGTCACACGGCGCGTGTTCCATGATCCAGTCGGTGTCACGGCCAAAGAGCGTATCGAGCCGACTCGCCGGTTTCTGCCGGGCGAGGACGAGGTCAGCCCCGGTTCGCTCGGCGAAGTTGACGACCGCGTGGCGGGTGTCGTGGCTGACGATTTCGCCGACTTCGACTGGAATGCCGAGGTAGCGCACGAGGTCGTCCGTTCGCTCTTCGAACTCGGCGTCCTCGGAGGTGAGCTCTTCGGCGGCGGTGTCGAGGGGAACCTGGTCGGGGACTTCGTCGAAGCGGACCACGCGGATTCGACCGCCCTGTCGACGGACGATCGGTGCGGCGAGCTGAATCAGCGCGTCTTCTTGCTCTCTGGTCACGTCGCGACGAATCGGAATGAGGATTTCATATTGGTCGTCGTCCGCGAGCTGTTCTTCGGTGTCCCGGACGAACTGGCGGCCGGCCTGTCGGCGTGCGAGTCCCTTGGCGACACCTTCGCGTTCGACACGTGACTCGCCGTACCACTTGTACCAGACGTAGCCGAAGATGACGATCCCGATCGAGCCGGCGATCGGCAGCAGATCCATCCAGCCGATGATGAACACCCCGGAGACGATACCGAAGAGCTGGACCCACGGATAGCCGGGCGTGTAGAAGTCGGGGTCGTACCACTCGAGATCGCGCTCGCGGAACGCGATCAGTGCGCCACAGACGAGGATGTAGACGAGAATCTGGAACGCGCCGGCGGATTTCGCGATCTGTTCGACATCGAGCGTGAGGATCGCGAAGATCATGAACGCGCCCGTGGTGACGATGGCGACGATCGGCGTTGCGAAGCGCGGATGGATGTACTCGAAAACGTCGAGGAAGAGGTTGTCACGGCTCAGCGCGAGTGGATAGCGAGAGGCGGTCAGAATACCGGCGTTCGCGGTACTGACGAGTGCGAGCAGTGCGGCGAGGACGATCGCGAACAGGAACAACTCCCCGAAGAGGACGTCGACAGCTTCGGCCATCGGCGCTTCTTCGCCGGCGAGGGTCTCGCCCTCAATGACGCCGACGAGGACGAAGACGAGCAGCGCGTAGAGGATCGAGGTCGCGACGAGCGAGGCGAGCAGGCCGAGCGGGAGGTTCCGACCAGGGTTCTCGATCTCCTCGGCGACGGCGGCGACCTTCGTGACGCCGGCGTAGGAGACGAGCACCGTTGCAGTCGCGGTGAAGACGCCGCCCAGCCCCTCGGTGAAGAACGGGTCGTAATTCGCACCGTCGACGCGGATGATCGAACCAGCGACGAAGACAGAGAGGATGAGAAGCATGACGATGACCATAATCAGTTGCAGGCCACCGGTCTGTTTAACGCCGATCAGGTTGACGGCGATCAAAATAAGCGCGAACGTCACCGCGACTGCCTCAATACTCGGGAGTGCCATCACGGCTTCAAGGTAGAACATGCCGCCGACGAGCGCGAGCGCACCCTTTAGCATCAACATGAGCCAGGTACCGAGACCGGCAATCGTCCCGACGGCGGGACCCATCCCGCGCTCGATGAAGACGTAGTCGCCGCCGGCTTCTGGCATCGCCGTTCCGAGTTCGGCGATACTCAGTGCGGCCGGCACGACGAGAATCGCAGCGATCACGAACGAGAGGATAACTGCGGGCCCGGCTTCGGCCATCGCAATGCCAGGCAGGATGAAGATACCGCTACCGATCATCGCGCCCATACTGATCGCGATAACGGAGAACAGCCCAAGGTCGCGTTCGAGATCCTTCGCCATTACTCACGTGTTTTGAACGGAAGGTTAGAAACCTTCGCATCTCGGAACCGAGTGGGCGATATTCCGGAATTAAATGAAAGTGTTGCCGCAAGAGTCTCAAATTGTGTGACAGCCGTTCAGTTTCAGCGTGCAATCGGTGGTGGTGAGTACTTCTCGGAGTAGCTCAATTGCGGTGGGGGACCAACCCACTGCGTTTTTAACACCCGGGCGTGTAGATGGCAGTAGCGAAACCCGCGGGCAAGTGCGTCTCGGGGCGGTACTGGCGACGAACGGCGTCGTCACACCGCCACTATGCCGAACGCATAGCGGGATGGCCGACGCGCTGTAAGACGCCGGGGCCGTACGAGCAGGAGTCCGCGGACTGTTTCGGTGAGAGTCAATACGCGGCTTTCAGTGCTACGAACTATGGAAATCGAAATCGCAACAATCGGCGGCTACGAAGAAGTTGGACGGCAGATGACTGCTGTCCGCGCCGGTGACGACGTCGTTATCTTCGACATGGGGCTGAACCTCTCGCAGGTTCTCATCCACGACAACGTCGAAACCGAGCGGATGCACAGTCTCGACCTGATCGACATGGGCGCAATTCCGGACGACCGGATCATGAGCGACCTCGAAGGCGACGTGCAGGCTATCGTGCCGACGCACGGCCACCTGGACCACATCGGAGCCATCTCCAAGCTGGCCCACCGCTACGACGCACCCATCGTCGCGACGCCCTTTACGATCGAACTGGTCAAGCAACAGATCGAGGGCGAACAGAAGTTCGGCGTCGAGAACGACCTGATCAAGATGGACGCCGGCGAGACGATGTCGATCGGCGATTCCGGTAAGGTCGACCTCGAATTCGTCAACGTCACCCACTCGATCATCGACGCGATCAACCCGGTCCTGCACACGCCCGAAGGTGCAGTCGTCTACGGACTGGACAAGCGTATGGACCACTCGCCGGTCCTCGGCGACCCCATCGACATGGAGCGCTTCCGTGAGATCGGTCGCGAAGGTGAAGGCGTCCTCTGTTACATCGAGGACTGTACGAACGCGAACAAGAAGGGCCGGACGCCCTCTGAAAGCGTCGCCCGCGAGCACCTCCGGGACGTCCTCTACAGCATGGAGGACTACGACGGCGGCATCGTCGCCACGACGTTCTCGAGCCACATCTCGCGTGTCACGAGCCTCGTCGAGTTCGCCAAGGACATCGGCCGCCAGCCGGTCCTCCTCGGGCGCTCGATGGAGAAGTACTCCGGCACGGCAGAGCGACTCGACTTCGTCGACTTCCCGGACGACCTCGGCATGTTCGGCCACCGCAAGTCCGTCGACCGCACGTTCAAGCGGATCATGAACGAGGGCAAGGAGAACTACCTGCCCGTCGTGACGGGCCACCAGGGCGAGCCACGCGCGATGCTCACCCGCATGGCCCGCGGCGAGACGCCGTACGAACTGGACGACGGTGACAAGGTCGTCTTCTCCGCTCGCGTGATTCCGGAGCCAACCAACGAAGGCCAGCGCTACCAGGCCGAAAAGCTGCTGGGCATGCAGGGCGCTCGCGTCTACGACGACATCCACGTTTCCGGCCACCTGAACCAGGAGGGCCACTACGAGATGCTCGACGCACTGCAGCCCCAGAACATCATTCCGGCCCACCAGGACCTGAAGGGGCTGTCGGGCTACGTCAAGCTCTGTGAGAGCGAGGGGTACCAGATGGGACGGGACGTGCACGTCTCGCGCAACGGCAACCTCATCCAGCTTGTCGAGTGATATGACGACCTCTAAGGCACGAGAAGAGACGGTACTCGAGGCGGTCCGGGCGCGGCGGGAACTCGTCAACGAGGCAATTCCCGACGAGCTACCGATCCAGGATCCCGAACGGCTCTATGAAGCCTCGCGGTACCTGCTCGATGCAGGTGGAAAACGACTACGACCGACCGTCCTGCTTGCGGCGGCGGAAGCACTCGCAGATGTCGAGCCACTGTCGACTGACTACCGGTCGTTCCCGACACTGAACGGCGACGAGATCGATATGATGGACGCCGCGGTCAGCGTCGAGGTTATCCAGTCGTTCACGCTGATCCACGACGACATCATGGACGACGACGATCTTCGACGCGGCGTTCCCGCCGTCCACCGTGAGTACGACCTCGAGACGGCCATTCTGGCCGGCGATACGCTCTACTCGAAGGCGTTCGAGATCATGCTCGAGACGGGTGCGGAACCGTCTCGAACGGTCGACGCACTCGGCGTGCTCGCGACGACCTGCACGAAGATCTGTGAGGGCCAGGCACTCGACGTCACCTTCGAGAAGCGCGACAGCGTCGCGCCCGAGGAGTACCTCGAGATGGTCGAACAGAAGACCGCCGTCCTCTATGCGGCGTCGGCCTGCCTCCCCGCAATCTTGCAGGGAGCCGACCAGGAGACGATCGACGCACTGTACGGCTACGGCCTCGACATCGGCCGCGCGTTCCAGATCCAGGACGACGTGCTCGACCTGACCGTTCCGAGCGACAAACTCGGCAAACAGCGCGGCAGCGACCTCGTCGAGGAGAAACAGACCCTTATCACCGTCCACGCCCGCGATCAGGGCGTCGACATCGAGGGGCTCGTCGACACCGAAGACGTCGACGCCGTCACCGAGGCGGAGATCGACGACGCTGTGGCCGAACTCGAGAAGGCCGGCTCGATCGACTACGCCAACGAGACGGCTCGCGATCTGGTCGAACAGGGCAAGAACCGTCTCGATGTCCTGCCGGACAACGAGGCCCGCGAGTTGCTGTGTGAGATCGCGGATTATCTGATCGAACGCGGTTACTAATTGGCTGGCTCGCACACGGGCCACCACAACCACACGACCGCTTTCGTTTCTGCTGCGTGCTACCTGTTCGTGACCTCCTGGTCTTTCTCTGGCTCCGTCTGGGACTCTACCGTGTCAGCCTCCGTCTCCGGTTCTGCTCGCGACTCTCTCACGTCGGACTCGAGTTCTCCGTCCCCTTCCATCGACCCCGTCGATGCCACTCGAAACCCACGATCACCGCGCGCCTGATGCGTTCGTTGGGGATACGGAATCGTAATCGCTTCACGCTCGAACGCGTCCTTGATCGCGTCGATGACGACCGTCTGGGCCTGCCAAACGCGTCTGCGCTTCGGGTCCTCGATCCAGAACTGTAACTCGAGTACGACCGCGGAGTCGCCGAAGCGTTTGGAGACGACCTGGGGCTCTTTGAGTGGGCTGATGATGTCGATATCGGTGATAGCGTCTCGGATGATGGTTCGGGCGCGATGGAGGTCAGTCTCGTAGTCGACGCCGAGTTCGATGTCGACGCGGAGGCGATTGCTTCGCGAGTAGTTGATGAGTTCGTTCGAGGTGAGTTCGTCGTTCGGGACGAGGACGTGTTCGTCGTTGAACGTCCGGATCTTCGTGTGTGAAATGGTGATGTCCTGGACGATGCCGGCGGTTTTGCGCTCGTTCTGGTTTGCGACTTCGATCCAGTCGCCGGCCCGGAAGGGGCGCGTAAAGAGGAGGAGAAAGCCGGCAACGAACGCGGCGACGGTCTTCTGAGCGGCTAGCCCGAAGACGGCGCTGACGACACCAGCACTGAGGATGAGATTCGTCAGTTCGATCCCCCAGATCGACATGATGACCAGCCCTGCGACGACGAAGATACCGGCGTCGGCCGTGTGGTAGGCGACCTCTTTCTGGTGGTTCGTGATGAGGTCTTCTCGGTAGAGGCGGTCGAACGAGCGGTTGACCA
Source organism: Natrialba hulunbeirensis JCM 10989 (assembly GCF_000337575.1). Lineage (GTDB taxonomy): Archaea > Halobacteriota > Halobacteria > Halobacteriales > Natrialbaceae > Natrialba > Natrialba hulunbeirensis. The sequence goes on from NZ_AOIM01000009.1 coordinate 133,904, forward strand.
TTCGAATGAGCAGATAGCCGGTGATGAGAATCGCGACCGACACCGCACCGCGGATACCGGTGAATCTGTCGACGAAGATGGCGTCAAGAACCTCCTCGAAGACGAACGAGAGTGCCCAGATGTCGGCAAGAACGTACGATGCAACGACGACGCTCCCAGCGAGAACGGCCATCTCGACTGCTTCAGCAAAGTTTCGCGTATAGCGGTCGCCGAGGAGACGTCGCAGGCTTCGAATCAACGCAAATAACGCGACGAGTGCGAAGATAACGGCGATGCTAGTGAGCAGTTGCAGTGGCGGAGAGCCGTAGAGTACGTCCTGTATCCAGTCGCGGTAGAGGGAGAACGTCATTTCGGATGTGGCGCTCGTTGCTCTGCCGTTCTAAGGGTGTTACTTGCGTGCGACGGTACTGTGCTGGAACCGATGTGTGCCGGCTCTCCCCTACACGATCCGGCCTGAACGGACCCGAACCAACCCGAACTAACCTAACCCAACTCGAATCGCACGACCCGACACCGCGGAGGTTTTGGTCCGTGCATGAATACCCCCCAGTAATGAACGACGATCTCCGCGAACGGATCGAGCGCGAAGCCGAGAAACACGCGCTGTTGAACGCCGTCAAACACGAGAGCGACGCCAACGTCGGCGCCATCATGGGGCCGCTGATGGGCGAAAACCCCGACTTCCGCGAGCACGGGGACGAAATCCCGGGCGTCATCGGCGGCGTCATCGGCCAGGTCAACGACCTTTCTTACGACGAAAAGCGCGAGCGACTCGAGGAGCTCGCGCCCGAGGAACTCGCCGAAATCGAAGCGGAGGACGAGGCGGACGAACACGACCTGCCGTCGCTCCCCAACGCCGTGGAGCCAGGCTCCACGAGCCCTGACTCGCAGGCTCGTCAGGACGCCGAGGAGCACGACGACATCCGCATGCGCTGTGCGCCGAACCCGAACGGCCCGTGGCACGTCGGCCACGCCCGCATGCCCGCCGTCATCGGCACCTACCGCGAGCGCTACGACGGCTGGTTCTGCGTGCGCTTCGACGACACCGACCCCGAGACGAAGCGTCCCGACCTCGAGGCCTACGACGCGATCCTCGAGGATCTCGAGTACCTCGGCTTCGAGCCGGACGAGATCTTCCGCGCGAGCGACCGACTCGAGACGTACTACGAGCACGCCCACGAACTGATCGACCTGGGCGGGGCCTACACCTGCTCTTGCTCGGGCGAGGAGTTCTCGGAGCTGAAGAACTCGGGCGAGCCGTGTCCCCACCGCGAGAAGGACGTCGAAACGGTCCGCTCGGAGTTCGAGGACATGGTCGCCGGCGAGTACGAGAGCGGCGAGATGGTCCTCCGTGTGAAGACCGACATCGAGCACAAGAACCCCGCGCTGCGTGACTGGGTCGCGTTCCGGATGATCGACACGCCCCACCCGCGCGAGGAAGCCAGTGAGTATCGCTGCTGGCCGATGCTCGACTTCCAGTCCGGTGTCGACGACCACCTGATCGGCATCACGCACATCATCCGTGGCATCGACCTGCAGGACTCCGCAAAGCGCCAGCAGTTCGTCTACGACTACTTCGGCTGGGACTACCCCGAAGTCGTCCACTGGGGCCACGTCCAGGTCGACGCCTACGACGTGAAGATGAGCACCTCCACGATTTCGGAACTGATCGAGGAGGGCGAACTCGACGGCTGGGACGACCCGCGCGCACCGACGCTCAAGAGCCTCCGCCGGCGCGGCATCCGCGGCCAGGCCATCGTCGACGCGATGGTCGAACTCGGTACCTCGACCAGCGACGTCGACCTCGCGATGAGTTCCGTCTACGCGAACAACCGCGACCTGGTCGACGACGAGACCGACCGCCGATTCCTCGTCCGCGACGGCGTCGAACTCCCACTCGGCGGCAGTCCGCCAGCAGAGGCCAACCCGCCGCTACACCCCAACCACGAGGAACGCGGCGTCCGCGAGATTCCCGTCGGCGATGCCGTGCTACTCGAGTCCGACGACCTGCCAGCCCGCGAGGAGCGCATCTGGCTCAAGGGGCTTGGCTGCTTCCAGTACACCCGCGATACGCTCCAGTACACCGGCGAGGACATCGACGTGGTTCGCGAGGGTGACGTCGACGTTATCCACTGGGTGCCAGCAGCCGAGAGTGTCCCCGTCCGGCTGCGGACGGTGACGGGTGACGTCGCCGGACAGGCAGAGCCCGAAGTGGGTGCACTCGAGTCGGACGAGCTGGTGCAGTTCGAGCGTGTTGGCTTCGCTCGGATCGACCGCCACGAGGACGACGAGACGGTCGCATACTATACGCACAGCTAGGCGCTCACCTGCGTGAGCGCGATGTGCTGTGTATTTCGGCAGTGAAAATTGAGACGGTGGCGGCACAAAGCAGGTAGCGAGCGGTGGTGTGTCGGCGTTGCTGTGGGCTACCTGGTCGCGGGTGTGGCGTTAGTTGTCGTCGTTGCCGTTCTCCTCATCACCGTTGTCGTTGTCGTTGCCGTTGCCGTTCTCTTCGTCACCGTTTCCGTTATCCTCCTCGCCGTTTTCTTCCTCACCGTTTTCTTCGTCTTCAGCGTCCTCGTCCGCTTCGCCGTTCTCTGCCTCTACGATTTCGATCGTGCCGCGCATCGTCCCCTCGTGCGGTCGGCAGACGTACTCCGCGATATCGTCGGTTGCTTCGAACTCGATGAACTGATCGTCGCCACCTTCGTCTGCTTCGTCAGTCTCGTAGTCATCGACGACTTCGTCGTCTTCGTCGACGAGTTCGATGTTGTGGGTACTGCCGTCGCCTTCTTCCCACCCGATTTCGTACTCTGCACCATCCTCAAGCGTGAGTGTCGGGTTCTCCTCGTCTGCGATCTCTTCTGGTTCGATACCGACCCAGCCTGCCGTCTGCGCGTCGAGTTCGATTACGGTGTCAGGCTCAATCGCCTCTCCGTTCTCGTCATCCGGCTCGTCGTTGCCGTTCTCGTCGCCGTTCTCATCCGGCGCTGGCTCGTCGCCGTTGCCGTTCTCCTCGCCGTTCCCGTTATCGTCCGCACAGCCTGCGAGGAACGCTGTTGCACCGACAGCACCCGCCACCTTGAGGATCGTTCGCCGAGTCTTGGAATTGTTTTCTGCCATACCTGCCTCTACGTCGCCGAGAGATGTTAAATCAAATCCGGCAAACTGATGATATTCTCAGTTTTTGAGTCCATTTCTGGTTTACTTTTACAACATACGTTCAGTATACGACGACTGTCCCCGAGTGCTACTCGAGTAACTCGTCTGCGCTGTCTGGACTCGGGTCGGCGACGACACCGTCCTGGCGACCGAGCACGCGGGCGTGTGGAGCACAGACGAGGCGGTTGTCGGCCCAGGGGATGTGTAACTCGACCGTGGCGGCCCGCTCACAGTCCGATTCGGCACATTCCATAGCGGAGACACGACGGCGAGTGACTCAGTCTTTTCGCGGCTTTCGCGGGTTGGAATTGAACAAAACGGGATCAAAAGACGAAGACGCCGATGAGGAATCCGAACAGGATCGACACTGTCAGAAGCGCCTGCACTGCTGTCGAGGCCAGAATACCGAGCGTCGCGTAGATTGCCGACTGAGTGCTCTGGTTGACATCACCGGCCCGGACGAACTCGACGACGAAGACGGTCCCAAACAGACCGACGAGCAATCCGAGCGGACCGGTGACGAGCATCAACAGAATGCCGACGACGGCAGCGAGACCTGTCGTAGTCCAGGAGGCCCCGCCCGCTCGCGCCGCGATCGACCCCGCGAAGAACTCGACGAACAGCGTCACGAGCCCGAGAATCGTCAATACGATCATCGTAACCGTCCCCGGCTCTGCGAAGCCGGACTGCCACCAGTAGAAGTAGACACCCGACAGTGAGAGCAAGCCGCCGGGAACGAGTGGGATGACGGTCCCGACGACGCCGGCGGCGAGCAACGCAACCGCGAGTAGCAAGACCACGTCCACCATACCACACTCGACACCCGCCCGCGTGAAAGCCGTACCGCCTCCCAGCGACAGCACCGTCTCGGGGTGCCACCACCCGTTTTCCTCCAGTACAGTTACGTACACTGGGTGACCAGCAGGTGACATGACAACAGCGCCAGCAGCCACGGACCACTCAGCACAGCCGCGAGGCGCCATCATCGTCGGCGCGTCGTCGGGCATCGGCGCGGCACTCGCGCGCGAACTCGCCGCAGACGGCTACGAGGTCGGCCTGACAGCCCGTCGAACGGCGCAACTGAAAGCCGTCGGCGGCGAGCTCCCGACGAAAGCCTACGTCGCCACCATGGACGTCACCGACACCGAAACCGCTCGCGAGCACTTCTTCGAACTCGCCGACGCAATGCCGTCCGTCGACCTCGTCGTCATCAGCGCCGGTGTCGGTGACGCGAACTACGCACTCGAGTGGGAGTCCGAGCGCCAGACGGTCGACGTCAACGTGCGTGGCTTTACGGCGATTGCGACGGCGGCGATGGAGTATTTCGAGTCACGGGCGGACGACAGTTCGGGTCCACACGGACACCTCGTCGGGCTCTCATCGGTCGCAGCCCACTTCGGCAACGGCGGCACGCAGGCGTACAACGCCTCGAAGGCGTACGTCTCGCGCTATCTCGAGGGGCTACGGAGTCGGCAGGCCGGCAACGACGCGAACGTGACGATCACGACCATCGAACCGGGATTCGTCGACACCGACCTCTCGTACGGGTCGTTCTGGGAGTGCTCACCGGAAACCGCTGCGAGCCAGATCGCCGACGTGATCCGCGAGGAGCGCGACCACGCCTACGTCACCCGGCGCTGGCGGCTGGTCGCGTGGGTGCTGAAGGCGCTTCCCGAGTCAGCGGTTCGCCGGCTGTTCGCCTGACTGGTTCGTTACTTGCCGGCAAACCGATCTCGTACCGCTATTGCTACCTCGTCACCGTACTCGTCGACCAGCGGCTGGAACACCTCTCCGAGCGCGCGCATACACTGTCCGGCCGAGGGGTACTCGAGTCGATCCGCCACAGCGGACCACTCCCGACCTTGCAACGCACGCAAGACGAGTAGCCGTTCCCTGCGTGCGGAGAGGTCGACCTCGGCTGGGTCCTCGACGAAGTACCGGATCACCAGCTCGCGAAACGGGCCGGGATCCACGTCGAACAGGCCGGGGCCGTAGGCCGCGCCGGCGACGACCCGCCAGTCGTGATCGCCGAGCGCCAGCGGCGGTGCGGCCTCGCTCGCAGTGGCCCGCAACACCGCCCGGACGACGTCGGGGTCCAGATCCGCGAGCGAGTCCGAACACAGCGCCGCGAAGCGGCGGGCGAACCACGCCGCGTGACGGTCGTGTAACCCTCGTCCAGCCTCGCTCGTCGGGGCCAGCATGAGCGCCGAGTACTCCCCGCTCGCGTCGTTGCGCGTCGTCGAAACGTGTACCGCCCGGAAGCCGTTCTCGCGCCAGAACTCGAGTAGCCCCGGCGTCGCGCCGAAGCCGGTGCCGAGCCAGTCCACCGTCGGGGCGAACTCGTCGCGGATGGACTCGAGTAGCCGCGAGCCAAGCCCTCGCGACCGAACCTCGTGGTGGGTCGCGATGCGAACGATGCGGATCCCGGCCGGCTTGCTCGCGGATTCATCGCGGAGCTGGCTCGTAAGCACGTCAGGGAGCATGTTCCCGCGGACGCGGCCGCCCTCGTACATCATCGCCCGTGTGTCGGCGTCCAGGTTCCCCTCACGAGCGAGCAGGGCGACGCTGACGACGTGCCCGTTCTGGACCAGCGCGCGTGCCTCGAGATTCGGCGCGTCGAGCAACCGGGCGAGGTCGTTCGGCTCGGTGCGGTAGTGAGCGAGCACGAGCAGGCCGAAGGCCTCACGAAGGAGGTGGTCGTCCGCGAGCAGGTCGTCGGACTCGAGTACCCGGTAGTCGACGCGCTCGGGTGTGGCGTCGGCGACGAGCGGCGAGACTGGCGGTCGTGCGTCGAGCAAGAGCGCGCGAAAGGCCCAGACCTCGAGCGGGTCGCCCGCCGCGTACCGGATCGGCTCGACGAGCGTGTGGTCGTCAACCTCGTGTGCGCTCTCCTCGAGTCGATCCCGAAAGCGTACCGAGAAGCCCCGGCCCGCGCCCTCGTAGCCGTGGATCGTCGTCGCGAAGGCGACGCGGTCGGCAGCGAGAAACGACTCGAGTCGGGACACGGGGAGCGCGGCGGCTTCGTCGACGATCACGACATCGGCGGCGTTCAGCTCAGCCACTGCCTCGGCTGGGTCACGAAACCAGATGTGACCGCCCGCGCTCGTCGTAATTTCGCGGGGGATTCCCTGCTCGTCTGTCCGAACGTCCGCATCAGGATCGCAGTCGCCGACGAGTTCGCCGGCACGGGCGAACAGTTCCGTCGTGTTCCGGAACGCCGGTGCAGTGATGAGAACGGAGTCGCCGTCGAGTGCGAAGCTTCCTGCCGCCAGTCCTGCAGCGCTCGACTTCCCGCGGCCGCGGTCAGCTTCGAGGACGACGGCCTGCTCGGAATCGGAGAGCGCTTCGAACGTAGCGAGTGCGTCACGCTGATGCCCGGTGAGACAGGCGTCGTAGGCGGCGTGGGGAAACGTCGTGTCCGACGGGGTGGCGCTTCTGTCACCGCTATCGTTACCGCTACCGTTTCCCCCGTCGTCGGCTGGCTGCCAGACCGGTGCCGGATGCGTGAGCCCTGTGTCGGTAACCTCGTGCGCAGCGAGTTCGGTCGGATCGTCCGGAACGCCAGTCGAATTCGTTCCGTCGAACTCGACGATCCCAATCCCACGGTGCTCGCGAAGCGTCTCGATTACTCGGGACCGGAAGCGGCCCGTCACGTCGGCCGTCGTGAACGGCGGCACCGCGAGCGACTCGTCGAACGTCGTGGTCTGGTCGGGCCAGTACTCGAGTTCGGGTGCGAGCACGAGCAGGAGGCCGCCGCCGTCGATGGTGCCGACGGTGCGACCGAGCGCGTTCGGCTGGAGGTCTGCGTGTGCGTCGAGGACGAGTAGCTGGCGAGTTGTGCCGAGCAGTTCCGTCGTATGCGGTTGTGTAATCTGCTCGCAGCGAAGGCGGTCGTCGGGGCCGACGAGCGTCGTGTCAGTGATGGCGACCGGGAGCGTCGAGAGGATGGACTCGATACAGACGTAGCCGCGTTCGCGGTCGCCGCTGAGGACGAGGGCGCGCCGTTCGGTGGTGTCCTGGGCCTCGCGGTAGAGGTCGGTCGCGAGGGTGCCAACGTTCATAGTCGGTGTTCGGACGCGAGGCCGTAATACTGTGTGATCACCGGTCCGGTGTCACCGATCAACTGCTAGCCATTGAGGACTGTGCGTCCAGGTCACACTCGTCCAGCGTTTTGAACACGCTTTTAAGGGGGGCAACGCTACTGACGTAGTACACCCTACGCGGGGTTGATGATGCTCCTAGCCTTACAGGACCGCCGCCGGGCACAGCCCGGCCTGGGGTTCGGTTTCCGGAGCCGGAGTCGATGCCGAATTCACACCTAATTCGATTCTGGGAACGGAACGCAGGCCGGACCCTCGAGGGCAGGGGAGCGCGAGCCCACGTGTAGGAGAGGTGAACAACCAATGTCAGTCTACGTCACAACCGACATCCCAGCAGACCTCGCAGATGACGCCCTTGAGGCGCTCGAGGTCGCACGAGACACCGGACGAGTAAAGAAAGGAACGAACGAAACCACGAAGGCGATCGAGCGCGGCAACGCCGAGCTCGTTTTCGTCGCTGAAGACGTCTCCCCCGAGGAGATCGTCATGCACCTCCCAGAACTCGCCGACGAGAAGGGTATTCCTGTCGTCTTTATCGAGACCCAGGACGACGTCGGCCACGCTGCGGGCCTCGAGGTCGGCTCGGCCGCCGCAGCCATCGTCGACACCGGAGAGGCCGAAGGCGACGTCGAAGACATCGCCGGCAAGGTCGAGGACCTCGACTGAGGTGATCAGAGATGAGTGCTGAAGAGGAAGAAAGCGGCTCCACGCCCGCCGAGGTCATCGAGATCGTCGGCAAAACCGGCATGCACGGTGAAGCCATGCAGGTCAAATGCCGAATTCAGGAGGGCGAGAATCAGGGACGAATCATCACCCGTAACTGCCTCGGACCGGTCCGCGAAGGGGACGTACTCCAGCTTCGTGAGACCGCCCGCGAGGCGGACTCCATCGGAGGACAGTAACCAATGGTCGAGAAACGCACCTGCGACTACACGGGCGAAGAGATCGAACCCGGCACGGGCATCATGTACGTCCGCAACGACGGTACCGTGCTTCACTTCGTCGACTCGAAAGCGGAGAAGAACTACAAGCTCGGTCGCGAACCGCGCGATCTCGAGTGGACCGAGGAAGGACGTGCCGGCAAGGGTCCTGCCCAGACCGGCACGCCCGCCGACGAGGAAGCCGATCAGGACGAGGACCTCGAAACCGAGGAAGACGTCGCTGACGACGAGGACGACATTCCTGCCGGGGACGAGACGGTCGACGAGACCGAATCGGAATCGGATGCTGACGCTGAGGCCGACGCAGATGCAGACGCCGACGCCGAGGCAGCCGACGAGGAGAGTGAGGCCTAATGAGCGAGCACGAACGCACCTTCGTGATGGTCAAGCCCGACGCCTTCGCGCGTGGACTCGTGGGCGAGGTCATTTCCCGACTCGAAGAGCGCGGACTCAAACTCGTCGGCATCAAGGTCGAAACGATGCCTCGCGAGCGTGCCGAGGAACACTACGGTGAACACGAGGACAAGCCGTTCTACGACGACCTCGTTGACTTCATCACCTCCGGCCCCGTCGTCCCGATGGTCTGGGAAGGACAGGACGCAACGCGTCAGGTCCGCCAGATGATCGGCGAGACGGACCCACTCGAGGCCGAACCGGGCACGATTCGCGGCGACTACGCACTCGACCTCGGTCGGAACGTCGTTCACGCGGCAGACCACGAGGACGAGGGCGCAAACGAGCGCGAAATCGCAATCCACTTCGACGAAGACGAGCTGACCGACTACGAGCAACACGACGGCGAGTGGCTCTACGAGTAACGCTCGACAGCTCTCACTGCAGACATAACAGTCATTGACTGTTCTCCTGTTTCACTGACTGTGAGCTGTTGCGCTACACGCTGGTTCGCTGTGGTCCGCTCCAACGTTGTGCCGTACATCTTGCCACGACCGATTCTGTTATACAATCGCTCTCGTTTCATTACCGCCAGACAGAAATTTATGCCAGACAGTGAGACAGGTAGACGTAACATCTAATGTGACGGCTGCTGTAGAGAGCCGTGGTGGTTTCGAATGGTAATATATGGTAGGGGGTCTGTGGATGTGTAAAACAGGACGGGAGTCAACACAACATGCGGTCGAGGCGACGCCATCACTCGATCTCATTTTCGAACTCCTGTCGAACCAACGACGGCGATACGCGCTATACACGCTCTACGAGCAATCAGATGGTGTTGCGACGGTCGAGGAGTTGACCGACTCGATCGTCTCGTTCGAACGGCGGTACGCCGAGTCAGCATCAAGCACAGAGTCGCCGTCGACGGCGATACACCGTCAGCACTCGAGTCGCGCCGACAGCCAGGTCGCTGGCGAAGACCAACACCAGGTCGTCGAGACCGAGCTCCAACACGTTCACCTACCGAAACTAGAAGAGGTGGGTGTGATCGAACACGACCGCCGCAGCCAGATGGTTCGGTACTGGTCCCAGCCGTCACTCGAGGAGTGGCTCGAACACGCCCACCACAAGGAACGACGCGCACGAACCGATCACTAACTGGCCGGTGAGGACGAGAGAACGGTGCGGATAGTGAGGATGGTGAGGTTAGTGAGGATGGTGAGGATGGTGGGAGTCGAGCGAATAGGGGGTTCCGACGCCGGTTCGTGGGTTCTGGGGAGTCCGACGACTGTGTGGTGAGCGATAGGTTGGGTGCGTCCACCCGGTCAATTTGTGACACCGTGTGACGAGCCACCGCTGAAAGGTTTAACACGTCGCCTGATGACCACTCAGGTGGAGTCGGGGACAACCGGTTCCCGAACGTGATAGTGTGGTATGGTATCATTTCACTCCTGAACACTTAACAGGAGAGAAACCTAACCACTCACTAGGTGTTTACCCATGACTGACCACGAACTTCCACCACTTCCATACGATTACGACGCACTGGAACCGTCGATCTCCGAACAGGTTGTCACCTGGCACCACGACACGCACCATCAGGGCTACGTCAACGGGCTGAACTCGGCTGAGGAAACCCTCGCCGAGAACCGTGAGAACGGTGAGTTTGACTCGACGCCGGGTGCGCTCTCGAACGTCACCCATAACGGCAGTGGACACTACCTCCACACACTGTTCTGGGAGAACATGTCGCCAAACGGTGGCGGCGAGCCAGAGGGCGATATCGCAGACCGTATCGAGGAGGACTTCGGCTCCTACGAGGGCTGGAAGGGCGAATTCGAGTCCGCTGCCGGCGCCGCCGGCGGTTGGGCGCTGCTGGTATACGACCCAGTTGCGAAGCAGCTTCGCAACGTCGCGGTCGACAAGCACGACCAGGGCGCACTCTGGGGCTCCCACCCAATCCTCGCACTCGACGTCTGGGAGCACTCCTACTACTACGACTACGGTCCAGACCGCGGCAGCTTCATCGACGGCTTCTTCGACGTGATCAACTGGGACTCGGTCGAGGACGAGTATCAGAAGTGCCTCGACCACTTCGAGTAAGCAGCACCGAGACGAGTAGCTGAAGCCAGCGGGCTGTGCGGTCTCATCTTGTATTTTTATTCCACTGATCGGTGAGCGACTGCCATCGACGCTGCTCGTCGAATCAAGTAACTTGTGAACAAGCACCACTGTTTATCAGCCCGGCCGATGACGCGGTCCGTATATGGCCGCCGAGGAGGAACCCGAGTTTCCATCTGAGTCCGAATCCGAACCCAGCGCCACGTCTACGGTCGGATCCGATGCCGGCTCTGTACCCACCACGTCCACCGAGCCAGCCGCGGATACGGGCACCTCACAGACGAAATCGCTCGAGAGTGCACTCGAGTCCGCCTGCCGTGGCGAGGTGCGTTTCGACGACTACACGCGAGTACTGTACGCCACCGACGGGAGCATCTATCAGGCACAGCCGGCGGGCGTCGTCGTGCCGCGAGACGCGGCTGACGTACAGGCGGCGGTTCGCGTCGCAGCCAAACACGACGTGCCGGTGCTCCCACGGGGCGCGGGCTCGTCGCTCGCCGGACAGGCGGTCGGTCCCGGCTGTATCGTGCTCGATCTCTCGCGGCACATGGACGAGATTCGGGAGATCGACCCGGTGCGCCAGCGCGCTACTGTCCAACCAGGTGTCGTACAGGATGACCTCGACACTGCGCTCGAACCGCACGGACTCAAATTCGCGCCCGATCCGGCCTCCTCGAACCGAGCGACGATCGGCGGCGGTATCGGGAACAACTCGACGGGTGCACACTCGGTCCGCTACGGGATCACCGACGCCTACGTCGAGGAATGTGAGGTCGTCCTCGCGGATGGCTCACAGATTCGGACGCGAGATGTCGTGTTGGACAGCCCGGAGTGGGACCAGATCGTCTCGAAAAATGACCGCGAAGCTGCAATTTATCAAACCGTTCGAGCCGTCGTCGAGGACAATGCCGACGAAATCGAAGCACGCTACCCTGACCTCAAACGCAGCGTCAGCGGCTACAACCTCCAGAAAGTGATTAGGACCACCGAGCAGGGGGAACGAGTGATCAACCTCTCGAAGCTCATCGTCGGCGCGGAGGGCACCCTCGGTGTCGTCGTCGAAGCTGATCTCTCGCTCGTCACCCGGCCGGAGGAAACCGCGCTCCTCGTCTGTTGCTACGACGACCTCCTCGAGTCGCTCGCTGCTGTGCCCCGGGCACTCGAGTACGATGCCAGCGCGGTCGAACTCATGGACGAGGACGTGTTTCGACTGGCCGCCGACTCGACGGAGTACGCCGAGTTCGCCGAGCCGATTCCGGACGGGACTGCGGCGGCACTCCTGTTGGAGTTCGACTCGGAGGTGGTCGACGACTTGTCGGCCGCGGCCGAGCGCGCACGTTCGGAACTCGTCGAATCGGGGGCTGCGGTCGAGTCGCTCGAGGCGTTCGCCGCCGACGAGCAGGATCGGCTCTGGAAGCTCCGCAAGGCTGCGATTCCGCTGCTGATGAGCATGGAAGGCGACCCCAAACCCTACCCGTTCGTCGAGGACGCCTCGGTCCCACCCGCGGAACTCGCGGAGTACGTCGCTGGCTTTCAGGAGATTCTCGAGGCCCACGACACGAAAGCGTCGTACTTCGCCCACGCGGGTGCGGGGACGCTGCACATTCGGCCTGTCCTGAACCTCAAAGACGGGGGCGGTGTCGAGATCATGCGCTCGATCGCCGAGGACGTGACCTCGCTCGCGCTCGAACACGGCGGCTCGTTCTCCGGAGAGCACGGCGACGGGCTCGCCCGGACCGAGTTCAACCCCAAACTGTACGGCCCCGATCTCTGGGACGCGTTCAAGAAGGTCAAGTCCGCGTTCGATCCCGACTGGCGCATGAATCCGGGGAAGGTCGTCTCCCGCGAGTCAGAACCGACGGACATCCGCGACAATCTTCGCTACGGCCCCGACTATGCGACACTCGAGCCACGGACAGCACTCGAGTTCGAGTCGGAGGGCGGCTTCTCCCATCTCGTCGAACTCTGTAACGGCTGTGGGACCTGCCGCCAGACCGACGGCGACGTGATGTGTCCGACGTATCGGGCGACCGGCGAGGAGATCGCGACGACACGCGGCCGGGCCAACTTGCTCCGGGCGGCGATTAGCGGCGAACTCGACCCCGATGCGCTCTACGATGACCGGTTCCAGTCCGAGGTGCTGGATCTCTGCATCGGCTGCAAGGGCTGCCAGAGCGACTGCCCGACCGGCGTCGACCTGGCAAAGCTCAAAGCCGAGGTGAAACACCAGTACCACGAGCGCGAGGGCGTCGGCGTACGCGAACGTCTGTTCGCGAACATCGACCGGTTCGCCGCGCTCGGGAGCACGGCCGCGCCGCTCGCGAACCGCGCTACAGCAGTGCCCGGTGCGCGACGGGTACTCGAGAAGACCCTCGGCATCGCATCCGAGCGAACGCTTCCCTCGTTCCGTCGCGAGTCGCTTGTCGACTGGTTCACAGCCCGCGGGCCGCAGGTCGATCCCGCGGACGCCGTAGCCGGCGTCGTTCTCTATCCAGACACGTATACGAACTACTCGAACCCCGAACCCGGAAGGGCCGCCGTCGAGCTACTGGAGGCTGCGAACGTTCACGTCCGGATTCCGGATCTCGGCCCGACGGGCAGGGCCGCCTACTCACAGGGGGTGCTCGACGATGCCAGCGGACGGGCCGAGACGCTGCTCGGGGAACTCGAGTCGTTCCTTGATCGGGGCTGGTCGGTGCTCTTTCTCGAACCGTCCGACGCGTCGATGGTGGTCGACGAGTACCGATCGCTGCTCGGCGACGAGTACAGCGAGCACGTCGACCGCCTCGCGGCGAACGCCTACGGCGTCTGCGAGTTCATCGACACGCATCGACTCGACGATAGTATCGCGTTCGACTCGAGTGCGGCGGGCGAGGGGCTGACGTATCACGGGCACTGCCACCAGAAAGCCCGTGGCGCGGACCATCACGCCGTTGGCGTCCTTCGGCGGGCCGGTTACGCGGTCGATCCCGTCGACTCCGGCTGCTGTGGCATGGCCGGCAGCTTCGGTTACGAGGCCGAACACTACGAGCTCTCACGGGCAATTGGCTCGCTTCTGCAACCGCAACTCGCCGACAGTTCGGGCACAACTGTCGTCGCCCCAGGAACCTCCTGTCGGACGCAGATCGGCGACTTCGAGGGTGAAGAGCGGCCGGACCATCCGGTCGAACTGCTCGCTCGTGCACTCGCAGGCTGAGTTCGACCGCTCACCGCAGACGTGAGAACGAACGCTTTAGGCGTCTGACCGGTGTACGTGTGAGCGAACGAATGCCCGTACCCAAATCCGAGTTCGACAGCCTGCCGCCGTGTGACTTCTACACGCCCGCGGAACTGCTCGAGGACGACCAGATGTACACCGTCTACGAAATCGCCCGCATGCTCCAGGGGCTCGAGGCCGACGCCGAAATCGATCAGGAGACCGAAGCTATCCTGCTCGACTGGGCGATTCCATGGATTATGACCAACGCGGCCGAACTCGTGGTCGCCGAACCGCGAAGCGACGACGAACCCGGCTACTACGGGCTGAAGACGGACGAGTAGATGATTCTGCTCGTCGTTGGCACTGACCGAGTCGACGCCGGCAAGACCACGTTCTCGGTCGGCCTGCTCGAACGCACCGGCGCTCGCGGCTACAAACCCCGCGCAGGCAATGACTTCTGGTTCGACCACGACGACTGCCAGCGCGCGCTCACAGACGGGCGGCTCTACGGCAAGGACGCCGCCCGACTCGCCACTGCCGAGAACAGGGATCGAGCTCCCGAAGCCCTCAACCCCGTCCATCGGCTCTGGCGACCGACACCGGACGCGGGGGCCGGTCTGCTCGGCCGCCACGACCGCGAGTTCGTCGTCGACCGTATCGGCCGCGGCGAGGACGCGACGTACGTCCGAAACGCGACCGCCGAGGTGCCCGCAGCCGTCTCCGAGGCGCTCCCGCTCGAGGACGCGATTCCCGTCGAGACCGTCGAGGAGTTCAATACGGTCGCCGAGCAGCGGTACGTGCCGGCGTTCGCTGACCTCGCCGCGGAAATCGAGGCGACGGATGTCGCCGTCGTCGAATCCTACAGCGACATCGCCCAGCCACTCCAGTCGCTCGACCCCGCGGCCGTCACGGCGGTCGCCGCCGTCGAACCCGGCCGCGTCCGAATCTACCCCGGCGACCGCTACTGCCGGGCCTGCGAAATCGCGAGTTCCAGCCCGAAAGACGGCGCACTCGAAAAACGCGTGCCGGACGTACTCGAGTACCTCGACCCACTCGATCGGGTGTCGTTGCCGCCACTCGAGAGCGCGGATCGTGACGATCCCGCAGCGATCGCCGACGCGTACAGCACGGCCTACAACGCGTTGCTGGCTGCGGCCCGCCAGGGTGGCCCGAAGCGCGCTGAGTGAGCGAACTCGTTCGGCGTCTGACCGTGTGATAGCCCAGCATGCTGCTTGCGGAACGATCAACTTACAACCACGGAGTGTAACCACTGGGTGATGAGACGACGAACGTTCGTCGGCACACTCGGTGGGGGAGCGATCGCTGGCTTTGCAGGCTGTCTCTCTCGCGAGGATACCGACGACGAGGACGAGAACGGCGATGCAAACGGCGACCCAAACGGTGACGAGACACCCGACCCAGAGCCCGAGAACCCCGATCTCGAGGGCACGCTCGAGGTCGTCACCTACGAGTCGATGGTCGACGGCGATAACCCGGCCGGTCCGTGGCTCAAAGACGCCTTCGAGGAAGCGTATCCCGACGCGGAACTCGAGTGGACCCGTCTGCCGGACCAGGGAATCAACCACTACATCAACAGCGCCGACCAGGGCGAGTCGATCGATCCCGATGTCTACCTCGGGCTGAACATCGACGATCTGGTGACTGTCGACGACAACCTGTCGGATGGCGGCCTGTTTCGCGAACTCAACACCGGCCGAATCGAGCGCTCGGGTCGCATCCGCGATGGCCTCGATATGGGCGACCCGCACGACCGCGTGCTCGCGTACGATACGGGCTACATCAGCCTCGTCTACGACGAAAACGAGGTCGACGAGCCACAGACGTTCGAGGACCTACTCGAACCGGCGTACGAGGATGCGCTGATCGCCCAGAACGCACAGACCTCGGACCCTGGCCAGGCGTTCTTACTCTGGACCATCGACGCCTTCGGCGAGGACGGCTACCTCGACTACTGGCGGGACCTGCAGGACAACGGCGTTCGTGTGCTCGATAGCTGGAACGACTCCTACTACGGCGCGTACATGAACGAGGAGCGTCCGATGATCGTCTCCTACTCGACGGACCAGGTGTTCGCCTCCGCGGAGGGCCACGACCTCAGCCGTCACCAGATCGGCTTCCTGAACGACCAGGGCTATGCAAACCCCGAAGGGATGGCGATCTTCGAGGATGCGGACCAGCTCGACCTCGCGTACGCCTTCCTCGATTTCGCGCTCTCGAACGACGCACAGGCCGAAATCGCAGAACGGAACGTCCAGTTCCCGGCCGTCGAAGACGAGCACGTCGACCTCGACGAGGAGTTCGACCAGTACGCCTACGTGCCGCCGGAGGCCGTGACGGTCGGCTACGACGACCTCCGCGGAAACGTCGACAACTGGGTCGACGAGTGGGCGCGCGAAATCGCGAGCCAGTAGGCCCGTGTCTCGGTCGGGGGACGATTCGCCGCCACAGCCGGCGTCACAGGCTGGCAACGAACGGGGCCAGACGAGCACCAGCGACGGCGAGTGTCAGAACGAGTGCGAGTGCGAGAGCGAGAGCGAGTACAACCACGAGCGCACGCTTCCTTCTCCCGACTCCATATCGCTCAATACAGAACTTCGACACTGGCTCGACAGCCACGCGCTCGCACTGCTCGCCCTCGCCACCGCCGCCGTCCTCGCGGTCATGCTCTACCTCCCGACCGGCGTCGTCCTCGTCAACGCCGTCGTCGAGGACGGCATCCCAACACTCGCGCCGTTCGTCGACGTCCTCACAGATCCCTTCTACTTCGGCATCCTGGCAGACGTCTTCGCTGACCCGCTCGCGATCGGCGAACACCTCCACGCACTCGCCGGCTGGCTCGCAGCCATCTCGATTTCAGTTGGACTCGAGTACCGACTCCCAGTGCCGTTCGTCCAGTTCGAGCTGCCGATCCCCTGGGTTGGTGTCGAGACCCCCGGCGTTCGGCAGGGGCTGTTCGGCTTTACGGCATACCAGGCCGCGCTGTCGACGGTTGCGAGCGTCGCGATCGGGTTGCCGGCGGCGTATATCCTCGCGAACTACGAGTTCTACGGGCGACGGACGCTGCGATCGCTGACGATTCTGCCGTTCGTGCTGCCGGGGATCATGGTTGCTGTGGGCTTTTACGCGATGTTCGGCCGCTCCGGGACGCTGAACACGGTCCTGGGCGGGGTTGGCCTCGGCCCGTTCGCGTTCGTCGAGTCGAATCCGCTCGCGATCGTCATCCTGGCCCACGCCTTCTACAACGCGCCGCTGGTCGCCCGGATCACCGTCGCCGCCTGGGAGTCAGTCGACGTCCGGGCCGTCGAAACCGCTCGCAGTCTCGGCGCGAGCGAGCGCCGCGCCTTCCGGGACATCGTCGTGCCACAGCTCGCGCCGGCCGTGCTCACCGGAGCGCTGTTGACGTTTATCTTCACGTTCATGACGTTCCCCATCGTGCTCGCGCTTGGCGGCCTGCAGCTTGCGACTGTCGAGGTCTGGATCTACGACCGCATCCAGCGGCTGGACTACACCGAGGCCGCGACGCTGGCCGTCCTCGAAACCGTTCTCTCGCTCGGACTAACCTACGCCTACCTCCGTTACGAGTCCGCCCAGTCGGGACTCTCGCAGGCAGCCTCGCCGCCGCCGAAGGAGGCGCTATTTCCCGATCTCCGAACGGTCCTCTCTCCCCGACGGCTCGCTATCCTCGGCTACGGGCTCGTCGCGCTCGTCCTCTTCGTCGGCCCACTCGCGAGCCTCGTCATCGGGAGTCTGACCGACGGGAGCGGCTTTACGCTGCGAAACTACGCCTTCCTGCTGGAGCGCCAACTCGAGGGCGAGAGCTTCCAGACCCAGCCGTGGCCGGCGATCCGGAACTCGTTGCTGTTCGGTGTCGCAACGCTCGCGGTCGCGGTGCCGATGGGCGTCGTCATCTCGGTGCTGACGGTTCGGGCGGGTCGGAGCGGGACGATAATCGACACCCTCGCAATGCTCCCGCTCGCGGTCAGCGGGGTCGTCTTCGGCATCGGGCTGCTCCAGGGGCTCGTCTTCGGTATCTCGCTGCCCGGCGGCTGGCAGTTCCAGGTGACCGGCGCGGTCGCCATCGTCGTCGCGCACGCGGTCGCAGCCTACCCGTTCGTCACCCGGAACGTCTCGCCGCTGCTCTCGAATCTCGATCCGGCGATGGTCGAATCCGCGCGTGCGCTCGGCGCGTCGCGATTCCGGGCGCTGCTCGACGTGGAACTCCCGCTGGTCGCGAGCGGTATCGTCGCCGGCGCAGCCTTCGCCTTTGCCATCTCGATCGGCGAGTTCTCTTCGACGGTGATTTTGGCCAGCGGGAGCGAGAGCTACACGATGCCCGTCGCCGTCGAACGCTACCTCGGTCGCCGAACCGGCCCCGCAATCGCGATGGGGACGCTCCTCTTGTGCGTCACAGCGGCCAGTTTCGTCGTCATCGACCGCGTCGGCGGGAGGTACGAACTGTGACCGAACTTCGACTTGCAGGCGTCTCGAAGCGCTACGGTGGCACAGAGACGAGTACCACGGCCGACGAAAGTGGAGCTGAAGCGATCGCCCTACAGAACGTCGACCTCACCGTCCGCGACGGCGAGTTCTTCACGCTCGTCGGCCCTTCCGGCTGTGGCAAGACGACCACGCTACGGACCATCGCCGGTTTCGAGGAGCCGACGACCGGCACCGTCACCTTCGACGGCGACCCGATGACCGGCGTCCCGCCAGAAGACCGGGATGTCGGCGTCGTCTTCCAGAGCTACGCCCTTTTCCCACACCTCTCGGTCGCCGAGAACGTCGGCTACGGGCTCAAGTTTCGAGCGCCGCCCGCTGGACTGACCGTCGATGAACGTGTGCGCGAGCTACTCGAGTTAGTCGACCTCGAGGGGATGGGCGAGCGCGATCCGACACAGCTCTCTGGCGGCCAGCAACAACGGGTTGCCCTCGCTCGTGCGCTCGCACCGGCACCGGAGTTGCTCTTGCTCGACGAGCCGATGAGCGCGCTCGATGCCAGACTGCGCGAGTCACTTCGCCGGCAACTCTCTCGGATTCAGTCCGAACTCGAGATCACTACGGTCTACGTCACGCACGATCAGGCGGAGGCGCTCGCGATTTCGGATCGCCTTGCGGTGATGCACGACGGCGAAATCGAACAGGTCGGCCGGCCGAAGGATGTCTACCGCGAGCCGGCCTCACGCTTCGTCGCCGAGTTCGTCGGTGACAACAACGTCTTCGACGGCCGGGTGGTCGATCACGATGGGGAGCGTGCGACTGTCGCAGTGGGTGAGACAGGAGTCGAGACGGGGATGGGGTCAGAGACACAAACACAGACACAGGCACAGGTAGAGACACAGAAACAAACACGGACGACGTTCACACTCGCTAACGTTCCGACGGACGTAACGCACATCGCTGTCTGTGTGCGGCCAGGTGCGCTCAGTCGCGAGGCGACGCAGAATCAGCTCACCGTCGACATCGAGACGACCGAGTTCCTCGGCGAGCGCGTTCGCGTTCACGGCCACTGGAACGACGTTCCGATCGTTCTCCGGCTCGCGGAGCCGCCCAGCGGTGAGACGTGTTCGGTCGGGTTCGAACCCGGGGCGGCGCATGTACTCTCATCGAGCGACGACTAAGCACCCCGACGCTCTGGGCCCGTCGTCCGTCGCTCACACTTACGCTTGTCGCGCCATTCGTCCCGATAGCTCGACGTGATCGTACGGCTCACTCGTCACACTCGGGCCATGTCCCGTGTGCATCTCGGTCAGCGCTGTGTCGATGGACTCGAGTACCCGGTCGATGCTCTCGATCAACGTCTGGCGGTCACCCTCCGGCAGATCCGTGCGGCCGAAGCTACCGTTCTGGAAGACCAGGTCGCCGGCGAAGAGGATGCCGGCGTCGGCGGCGTAGAAACACAGGTGGTCGTCCTTGTGGCCGGGGGTGTAGAGGGCGATGTACTCGTTGTCGCCGATCGTGAGGGTCTCGCCGTCCTCGATGGCGTGGTCGACGCCGTCGATCGTCTCGTCGTAGCCCCAGACGTCGACGTCGAAGGCGTCGACCACGGCGTCGACGTTCCCGACGTGGTCGCGGTGGGTGTGTGTGAGGACGACGGCATCCAGGCCATCGACTCGAGACTGAATCGCGTCGACAACGTCGAAGTTCGCCCCGGTGTCGATTAGTACGGTTCGGTCGCCTTCGACGAGAAAGACGTTGCTGGTGAACGCCTGCACGCCCTGTGCGAGATTGTGGATCATAGCGACCCCTACGAAGGCGAGGGGTTTGTGCGTATCGACACTCGCTGTCGCCGGCTCTGATCGCGAATCTCGCTCAGTCGCGAGTGTGGTGAGTCGAGTCTCTCTAACCTACACGAAACCGAACAGGTTTCTCGACCGTCGGTTCTCGTATTCACAAGCATTTTTAGCTCCGGCACGTAGTGAGCAACGAATGCATCGGCCGGTTTCCGTCGGACTTGTCGCCATCGGAGTCTTCCTCGTTGCACTCGGGATCGGCGCGACCGTCGTTTTGGGCGCGTCTGCGGGTGTCAGTGGCGATACCGGAACGACGGCCGATATTCAGCCCGGTGAGATGGCATCACAGTCGCTATCTCCACAATCGCAGACAGAGTACTCGGTCTCGAATACTGACACACAGTATCCGGTTCAGCAGACAACTCAACAGTCAGTGTCACCTACGCAGCAGGGGTACGCTACGCAGCAGGAGTACGTTCCCGACTCACGTGAGTTCGACTCGCGGACGTTCGAGATTACGGTCCACGAGAACGGAAGTGCGACCTGGACGTTCCGATACGAACAGCGACTCGATGCGACCGGGAACGAGACGGACCCGAACACACCGGAGAACTTCGAGGCGTTCGCCGAGGAGTTCGAAGCCGAGGAGACGGAGTTCTACCAGCGGTTCGTCGAGCAGGCACACTCACTCACGGACAGCGGCTCTGAGATCACCGATCGCGAGATGGAGGCGAGCGACTTTGATCGTCGTGCGACAGTCGAGGGACAAATCAACCCGATGGGCGTCGTCGAAATGTCCTTTACGTGGCACGAGTTTGCAGTCTCGGAGAACGGAACGCTCGTCATCGGGGACGTCTTCCAGAGTGTGTACCTCTCGAGCGACCAGTCGATTGACATCCAGCCTGGCGACGGCCTCGTCTTCGAACACGCCGAACCGGATCCCGAATACGTCGGGCCATCACTGTCTGAAGCCGATATCGTCCAGTGGGAGGGCGAACGCGAGTTCCTCGCAGGGCATCCACGCGTCGTCTTTGAGTACGAAGACGGCGACTCTGGCGGGGTTTTTGATACTAGCGTCCCGTCTCTCTTTGGCGAGCAGTCGACCGGGACAGGGTTGGCCGCACTCGCAGTTGTTCTTGTGGCCGTAGCTGGACTCGCTCTCGCCGGTCGGTGGTACCGTACGCAGCGTCGGACCGGTGCCAGTGCTGGTGTCGGTATGGGCGCTGATACTGACACTGGCAATCCTGACACGAACCAGGAACCGAGCCGTACGTTCGCCATCCCTGGATTCGGAGGAGGCACAGAGAGCGAGGCAGATGCAGATAGCGGGCCTCAATCCAATGCCGATAGTGTCTCTCCCGGAACGAACAACAGCACACCGACAGAAGCCGGTGAACCCACCAACGCTGGCAGTTCCGGACCGACACCGGAGCCACTCTCAGAGGGTGCTCTGTTGACGGACGAAGATCGAGTCGTCGAACTCATCCGGGAAAACGGTGGCCGGATGAAACAGGTCAACATCGTCGACGAAACTGGCTGGTCGAAATCCAAGGTGAGTATGCTGCTCTCGGAGATGGAAGACGAGGGAACAATCAGTAAGCTCCGCGTCGGCCGGGAGAACATTATCAGCCTCGAAGGATTCGAACCGGAGGCGACGAAATCGCCGTTCGACGAGCAGTAGTGACGCGCGACGATCCCCGACTGCCAAACAGTGTTTGCCGCGTACTGTCGTGTGACTCACGTGCACTCCGGTGTCGAAACGGAATGCTTAAACATCGTAGCGCACTACGTGAAAGTACGTTCGCGACGAACCGCGACGGGCTCCGATGGTGTAGTCCGGCCAATCATATTGCCCTCTCACGGCAATGACCTGGGTTCGAATCCCAGTCGGAGCACTCCAATCCCTTTCTCGTCTTGCGGTTTTGGCCTGTGGCTAACCTAAGGTGAATACGATGCTACAGGGCAAACACGTAATCGAACCCGTGTCACCCCGACGCCGTCTTGCGGTTCATGTTGTTGCCCCGGCAATTACGTTCGACGTAAGATTCAGGGGGCATTCATGACCGATCTTGACGGTATCTCGGTCGTCACGGAACCATGCGAGGAATTGCTCAATGAACGTCAGCTATCTGACTATCGTTCCCAGCGTGAAGACTGTCTCAAATGGTTGCTCACATTCGGGAAGAACCCGGACAAAGTCAACGGGTATGCTTTCGAGACGGTGCGGGCCAGAGCATATCGGATGGACATGTTCTATCGATGGGTCTGGGAGCAGGAGGGGCGCTATCTCGCAGACGTCTCTCATGAACACGCTGATGGGTGGATGGAAGAACTAGCCTATCAAGACAAAAGTACCGCTCACAAAGACAACTGCCAGAAGGCCGTTCAGATGCTGCTCAAATGGCGTCATCATAAACACGGTCTCGACAAATGGGAGCCAGACATTCGCTTCAACTCTAACGGCTCCTCGCAGCCCCGTGACTTCTTGACGCGCCAGGAGCGAAGTAAAATCCGAGAGGTGTCTCTCGAGTACGGCTCGATCCCGTCATATCAGAGCGTCACGCCAGAGGAGCGGGATCGCTGGAAAGCCTACCTCGCCCAGCGATTCGAAAAGCCGAAGTCAGAAGTAACGCCCGACGATTGGGACCGTGCCAACGGCTGGAAAATCCCATCGCTGGTCTTTGTCAGTCTGGACGCTGGACTCCGCCCGATCGAAGTTGCTCGAGCTACTACGGGATGGATCGATACTGATAACGAGGTTCTGCGTATTCCGAAAGAAGAGAGTTCGAAGAACAGAGATAACTGGATTGTTAGTATCCACACCCGTACAGCAGAGATGTTAGAACGTTGGCTCGAACAACGTGAAACGATATCCATGTACGACGATACTGACGCACTCTGGTTGACGAGGCAAAACAATACTTATCGGTCGCGTGCGCTCAAGCATCTCCTTCTTCGGTTGAGCGAGCAAGCTGGCATCGATACCGACGACCGACGCTTGAGTTGGTACGCAATCAGACATTCCGTAGGAACATATATGACCCGAGAAGAGGGATTAGCTGCGGCTCAAGCACAACTCCGGCATTCGAGCCCCCAAACGACGATGAAGTATGACCAAGTTCCCGCTGAGGACCGAAGAGATGCCCTTGATCGGATGGGTTAAAGAATCTCCTCGATAGCGTTCAAAGCCATCTGGAGATCGTCCTCAACATCGATCTCACTTTGGAACTCGAGTGGGATATCACTCTTTGGGGCGCTGTCCTCTTCTGCTGCTAACCAATGTAACCATTCTCGGTATCTCTCCATATGTTTCTCGTCGACTTTGAGAATCAGTTGTCCATAAGCTGTTAATCGGTAGGTTCGACTTCGTCCGGTAGAATCTTGTTTGACCAATGGACGTTCCAGCCAAGGTTCTTGACCTTGCGAAGTATTTGCGACCTTCCTTAGCTCTCTCCCAATAGTACGCTTACCAGGTGAGTTATGTCCCTGCCATACATTGCTTGAACTTACTCTGTGTCGGCGAGAACCATCCTCACGAAGTAGCTTTTCAAGTATCCCGGATACCTCTCGTTTGCCGTATTCAGCGTTCCTAAATTCTTCAATGTCATTTTGGACGCAATCTGACAGAGTA
Organism: Natrialba hulunbeirensis JCM 10989; assembly: GCF_000337575.1. Lineage (GTDB taxonomy): Archaea > Halobacteriota > Halobacteria > Halobacteriales > Natrialbaceae > Natrialba > Natrialba hulunbeirensis. The sequence continues at coordinate 157,702 of NZ_AOIM01000009.1, forward strand.
TCGAATTCCTTCAAATACGTATTTTCCAGAAGATCATCGACCAGTGTACTACTGTCCCACAGTGTATCAGGATCGTTCCGAGCAAGGATCATACGGCTGACTCCAGCTGTTTCTTTGATCCCTCTCTTTCGGAGAGATTCAGGAATTCTTTTGTCTTTCGTTATCTGGGATGTTGATTCGACTACGGTTGCACCGACTTTCAACTGCCTTTCATGCTGCCGAATGAATTTGTGCAGAGTCGATTTTGTCCTATTAAACTCGGACAGGCCGTTCTTTGAATTCACCTGATATCCCTCAAGCAAAGCATCTAACATTCCTACTAAGAGACTTCGCCGACCATCTGTTCCAGAGACATCTGACTGAAGCCACTCTAGGGATGCTGCTATTTGAAATCCGAGTTGATAGCTCGGATCTTCAAGGTTCTCAATATCAGGCGCATCAAATCCGGTCTCAAGATCTTCAACCAATTCAATCCATCCATCTTCCCACTGATCTTCATCAAGAAGATTGGACTGATCAAACAACATAATATCTTCAGATAGCCGGGGGATACGCTCTGCAAGAAGATCCCGTTTTGTAGCTATTTTAGAGTTATCCGTAGTTGGGTACTTTGAAGCCAGATTCTCTCGTTGTCCCTCTGAAAGCGCGTAGCTACTCCTTTGAACATTGAAGCGGTCTCCATCAACCATGATTGGTATTTATTTGCTGGACTTCTCATTCATTATAATACTTTGCCTCTAGGGTAATCGGACCGGGGTATACCCAGATTATCCAGCAAGTTGCAGGTGTGCAACATCCCAAACAAAATCCCGTAACCCAATCCACAAACAGACCTCTTCTAGGGGTCCCCGGAGGTGATTTGGATGGATGAAATCGTCTCTGAACTCACAAGAGAAGTGATTGGTCCTCGAAAACTGATAATCTTGCGTGAGGATCTGAAAAGGTTCGAGACGTTCATGATTCAGGGTGGAAAGGCACCTAACCAGAGTGGACTTGCGGACTCAACTGTTAACAACTATCTCTCTCGAATTGATCAGATATATCGAGCAGGTTGGGCAGTGATAGGGAAAAAACAGGTTCCCTTGACACCCGATATAGCTGATCAGGTTGAGGCATCCCTCGCAGAAGATCAGTTCAAAAAGTCGAATGGGGAGTCCTATAGTCCCTCGAGTAAGCGGAAATTCCAGAATACGCTTAAGAAGTATTTCGAGTATCGTGCAGAGAACGGAGGAAGGAAATGGGAACCGGAGTACGACTTCGAGGAAACAGCATCACGTACGAGAGATTATTTCAAGCGTGACGAACGGTCAGAACTTCGAGATGCAAGTATATCCCACGACCAACTTCCACATTACTCTTCGGTGAGTCCGGAAGAACGAGCGAGAACAAAGCGATACTTGGCACAGAAAACTGGGGTACCAAAAAAAGACATAACCAGGGAGATCTGGAACGAGCATCGCGAATCACTCAAGATTCCTTCGTTGGTCTTTACGTCCCTTGACGCCGCACTACGACCAATTGAAGTCAACCAAAGCACTGAAGATTGGCTCCGATTAGATACTCAGGAACTGCATATTCCAAAAGAGAACTCTTCAAAAGGACGGGAAAACTGGCATGTCAGCCTGAGTTCCAAGACGGCGCAGATCAATAGAGAGTGGATGCAACAGCGCGACTGCAAGCCCAAGTACGACGGAAGAGACGAAATTTGGCTCAATCGCCAAGGGAATCCGTACTGCTCGAAAACCCTTTGTGATCTCCTCAATACGCTGCTCGAACAGACCGATATCGACACGAGTAATCGTGATCTGTCTTGGTACTCGATTCGCCACTCAACTGGAACATACATGACTGAGGTCGGGGATATGGCTCAGGCTTCAGAGCAACTTCGACATGATTCGTTCCAGACAACGAAGCGGTACTACCACTCTTCCGTCGAAGAACGGAGTAACACGTTGGAGGAAATATAAAACCGGAACCCTAGCAGAAGATCTCCCATATTATCAATAATTGTTCGGTTCGACTGGTTGAACTTTGGGCTCGGTTATTCAGAGGTGAAATCGTTGATAGGAGGTGAAATATGACTCCTAACCGGATCCCGGTGGAAAATCTTCGGTGTCATCCTGATGGGTTTGTCGTTAAAATCAGAACAGAACCACATTTCGAGTGTCTCTGGTGTACTACTATCTGTATATTCAACGAGTTGATTTAAAGCTCAGACAGAATTTCATATTACCGAATTTGCTGCTCTGCCTCATTAACAGAAGGGAGATTTCGATCAACCAGAGCTAAACCTACCAACAGACCGAGTACCATCCCGAGAAGGGTGGTGGTATCCCAGCGCGCAATTGCTGCGAAATCCCCTGTCCAGTACATCAATCCGCCTATGATTGCAAGAATAATCATATTACTAACCGCCAATCCTCCTTTTCGATGCAATGGCATCTGACTCAGCGGATAATACGGATGTCTGGAATCGAGTGTTAGTGCTGCGTGTTTGGCTCCGACGTAGCTTTTGATGGCTTTCTGACTGACAGTACAAGCCTTCCCTGTAGTCCAGGCTACCGCAGCTGATGGACCAATTATAGACAGATTCTGTTTACCTCTGTCCTTTTCATCTTTGGCTGTTTGCTCTTCCTCATCTAAAACTGTGAGAACACTTGCATCGAATTCCACGATTGCTTCCTCATCATCGATCCCAAGTGCACGACGATGAGGTTTTGGAATGACTAGTCGACCATCTGTATCTACCTTCTTACTGAAGGAGATCTCATCGACCTCAGAGTCATCACCTGTCATATTCACAATTGTGGTCCCTAGACACATAAATCATACTATAATATATTTGTGATATAGATATTTGGTATTAAATTGATTGTAGTGGCCCATCATAGTCTATATTATACTTTGTAATAAAGATACGCTATTCTCTAACTCTTCTGGTAAGACCGCCCCTGACAATCAAATATGATACAAGAACGTCCAAAAATGGTATAACAATTCAGATCCATTATCAAAATATGACGAAGGCATACTTCGAGGTCCCTGACGAGTGGACCGAAGCAGCAGATGAGATGGATGCATCTGTTGCAGCGTACTGCCGTAAGATGGTCAGAGCAGGACGTCGACAGTTCGGATACGATTACGAACCACACGAAGTCCCGGTTAGCCAGAAGACGCTCAAAACCGATGACCAAGTAGACCCTGGTGCTGACGGCGTTTTGGAAGACTTCGTCCTCCGGAACCTATCTACTGAGACTGGACAGGATGAAGAGGATATCGCGGAGTTGCTCGAAGAGGAGATTGCAAGTGCGGCCGACCGGTTAGTTGAGCAAGGACAGGCAAAATATCGGCGATCACAGGGCGGTTGGCTCAAAGTGATTGAAGATGAATAAGTATGGAAAGCTTGAATTCGATCGGGAATGGCATAAAATGCCGATTCAGAAGTATGAGACGTACAAGCGGGATCAACAGGATCTAACAGACACCCGACTCAGGCAGATTCGACTAAGTCTGATCAAATCCTCTGCGAGATCAGACTACGTCGCATGGAACGAATTTATCGACTGGCAAGAATCGATGACTACCGATGATGCCTGGCGCTTCTTAGACCAACTACGCAACGCCGGACTCGCCGAGCGAACCGTTGAAGAGTATATGCGAATTGTCCAGTCTTTCCTCGCTATGATGATGACCCGGGGCGTCGTTGAGTCAAATCCTATCGCATATGTCATTGACGAGGCTGAATTTGAAATCGAAGAGAGTTCACAACTCGAATTAACGGTTAGTCAACTCGGTAACTTCATAAAGTCTATTCCTAAACCGCACTACCGAGCATCGGCACTACTACACGCTAAAAACGGAATTCGGAATGGTGAAAACAACAATATTGATCTACCCCATCTCCACCTCGACCATCCCGACTATTATCGCTTCTTAGAAAAACGAGATATCGAACTCCACGAGCAAATTAAGGAGCGGCCAGACTCACTGTATATTCCGTCTGAGCCAACAATTGGAGAGGAATACAACGGTGAAGTTCGGGGTGCAGGGAACAAACGAAAAAACGATACGATTATCCCAATTGATATGGAGACGAAGTTCATGCTCTTGAACTGGTTAGCAGTACGCCCGTTGGCAGAGTATCCTCACCCACTCTGGGTAACTCAAGATAATACTAGGGTTCATCATCAATCGTTTCGAAGCTACATTAAGAACTGCGCGGTGGAGGCAGGCCTCATTGATGATACTGCTGACCGCAAATTTTCCGTTCACTGGTTCCGTCACTTTTTCACAACGCAATTAAGACCTGGGCATGGAAACTACAGCGAGTATCTTGAACCAACCATGATAAAATACCTCCGTGGCGACGTTGAAGACGACATTATGGAGGTTTATACGCACGATTGGGGAAATACGATTCGTGCAGAATACATCGATTCGATCTATCAGTTCGGCATTTATGAGTGACTAGTTGCGATATATTGATGGATTTAATTAGTTCTTCAGCCGGAAATGGTGCCGCCAATTCCCGTGCAGTTGTCGCCGTTTTTCATACTCTGTGTTACGAGAATAACGGAAAATGCATCGATCACTATAATCGATTCTGGACCGAGTGCTTCGGCGCGTTAAGTACGGTGAACATTTTGCTATGGCGGAATCGAATCGGGGAAACGCCTATGAAGGTGTTCTGAGTTACGGTGTTTCTACGATGTCTGAAAAGCAAACTACCTACGAGTTCGGGAACCGTCCAGATGGAAGTCAATATCAGACAGTTGCGTGGGGCTCACCGAAAGATTCAGCGAAGCGTTCTTTCTGTTCTGAATCTAAGTCCAATTTGAATTGATACTGATCTCCCGTCCATGTTGCACTCATGATCGATCGTCGATACCCAGATGGGTACTTCCGCGTCATCCCTGCCAACAGTCCTGATATTGTACTACTCCCATGTGTTTCGATATCGTATTCTTGCTCCATGATCTGCAGAAGTCCAGTTGTTTCAACCCAATCGTTTTCCTCCCACAAAATCCGCAGTAGTGTTTCCTGTTTCGTAGTAAGTCGATCGAAAAAGTTCGAAGGGACGTAGCCGCCAAACTCCTCAGAACCGTTTGGTTCGGGATCTTCTGGCTCTGTAGGTTCGATGGCCCACTCGTGAAGCGCAAAATCAATGAGTTGTTCCTGCCGTGTCTCAATCTCCGTTTTCCCGAACTGGTCGTAGTCAACAAGTTCGCGTTGGACGCGCAGTGCCGAAGAGGCATAATCCTTCTCGCGATCACCCTCTGCGTGTTGCTTTTTCTTGAACGGGAGATTTCCATATGAGCTGTTCCAATACCGACTGGCGATCGTGAGATTCCCTAATCGGTGAACGTATTCTGGAAATTCGTCGCTCAGATCTTCTGGGATATGTTCTGGATCAACCTTCCGGGCTAAGATGTGCTCAACCTGGAAATCGGTCGAGAGGATCTGCGACAAGTTCTCTGCAAGTTCCTCATCGACATCCGCCTCGAGTTGGCGGTTGTAATGGTAAAGGAGGAATTTGATATCTCTGCTCGAGTGGGACTGATAAAATTCCGGATCGTGAAGGTTGCGAGCGAACCGTTCGTCAGAAGTATAGTAAGCAGTAATTCGATCAAGTTCAGCACAGATTCCCTCGTGATCAATCGATGCATCAGTGTGGATATCATGTGCGAGCCGGACGATCTTCCCACGGCCAGTATTCGACCGACGGCTGTCGATCGCATACATTCGGAAAACCAGTGTTTCGCATGCTTCGACAATCTTGGCGAACTTCTCAGCTTCATCATCGCCGTATCGCAAATAGGCAGCCATCAAAACCGGCAGAACGTTGGCCAATCGCCCCAACTCGAGGAGTCTACGTAGAGAGGTTTCAATCGACTCAGGCCGATCACTTGGTGAGAATATCGCGGCAAACGCCGCTGCCGCCTCTCTAAGATCACGAACATAGGAGTCGATCTCGGTCTGGATTTCGTCATATTCCCCAGATCGGTAGGAATTCCGTAGCCGAGACTTCAGAGTCTCGAAACTCTGGAAGTATTCATCCGAATTGTAGCCATTATACATCCCCCAGTGAAATCGTTGGATGCTGTCTTCGTCGAAGTCGGTAACCCGTTCGTGTCCAGTTGTCAGCACGAACAACTCGCGATAGATACTTCCAAATCGTTGTTTGATAATTCCTTCCAACGCCCCAGTTTCGCTCGATCTCTCATCCATATACATGAGGAAGCTTTTCGTTTTGTCGAGCGTCGAAAGCGGTTTTCCACGGTCGTTGAGACTTTCGAAGATCGAGGCTGCTTCAGATTCGTTGTCGATCTCTACGACGTTGATGCGAAGATCATATCGGAGACGTTCAGCGAGGTCCCTGACTACGGATTCATCGTCAAGCTTCTCGAACCGTCGCTTGAAATAGTCGTAGGCATTGTTGAGACGTGTTTGAGAGGGAGTTTGCGGATCAATCTCCGAAACACCGAACAGACAGTCTCGGAAGTACTCCTCGTCTTGGTCTTGTGGAAGCAAGCGTGGGCGCTCTTTCACAGGAGTGATGAGATTGTCCTCTTCGAGTGTCTCAGCAACGAACTCATCGTACTCTGCTGCTGCGTGGAGGAAGATCAACGCCGAGGTTAACCGCTGTTGGCCATCAACAACATCGAAGACTGTGAATCGGCGACCACGGTCGGTTCGAAATCGCTTCTGCTGTTCGTCGAGAATGATGTTGCCAAAGAAGTGGGTGGATTCGTCAGGGAGATACAACAGATCCTCGAAAAGCTCCTTCAACTGCGACTGTTTCCAAGAATAACTCCGTTGATAGCTTGGGATGTCGAATAACCCATCCTTGAGCAAGGCATCAACATCAACAGTGCGGGTTTCCATAGCATATACATCTCAACCGGGTACAAATTAGCTTTCGGAGACTAGTTTTAGTACCTCACGATACGTCATCAGTTGAGTCGTTCTGAGGCTTGATTTCCGTTGTAGATTCCAGCAATTGGGTCATCTCTTCCCAAGGAACAGCAAGTAATTGTCACTGTCGACGGAGGTCAGTTGCCGGTGCAACAGCGTTTCCATAGGTGAAGTACTGATTCTGGACTTCATCCGCACGATGGGGCGCATTTCAGGAATACATGGTCCAATCCACTGTGAATGCGATGACGTCTTGGAGCGAGGAACATGTCGCTCAAAACATTACGCCGGAACAGCCGTGACTACAATCTCGAGGAATCCAGCAGTGGTGTACTGGTCAGCTGAGCTTAAGAAGAACCGAGGCACTGTAAGTCGACGAAGTATGGCGATTCACCAAAGCGTGTAAGTTCGAAATTAGATGTTTTTATCCCTCGATATCAGTGGAAGCATAATTGTATGCTTCTATGTAATTATGAAGTTACAACCAAATCTAAGACAGAACTGGTATCAGGCCAACCGATACCAACGTGGTGGTAATGACTAACAATCTCGTTGAACTTGTAGATCATTTTGATCTACTCGGAAATAGACGTCGTTTACTCGTTATTGGCTATCTTTCTCTAGTTGATCAACAAGCTTCCGTCGAGGTCCGAGATCTTGCCCGTGTCATCCGGAGTATCGAGTTAGAGACACCCCCTCATCAGATAAAATCTAAAGAGTACGAATCTGCTTATAACGGACTCATTCAAACACATCTTCCAAAACTTGCGGCAAACGGAGTTATCGAATATGATGACTCAAGGAAGACGCTTTCTCCTACGTATCGCATATACCAATATTCCCTTCTCGTACACTTTGTTCTATATTTCACACAAGTATAATAACCCCTTATTATTGCATAGGCCTACCTTGTCTCCAAAAATACCCGGCCACTATCTGTGACAACCACTGTTTTCGTACGGCCTTTTGCCTGTGTTTGGACGAAACTATTTTGCTCTAAGCTATTTACGTGGCGGGCGATCGTACTCTTTGATTTGGCAAGTTCGTCAGCAATATCGGTGATGGATAGTGGTGTATTCAATTCAATTAAGTCCATCAGTAGTTCTTTCTCAGCACCTGTTGTGCTTCCTTGGAGATTTAATTTAGGGAGACGACGTACACTACTGTCAATATCTCCTACCTGAAGTATCGTATCGATGTAGTTTTCTGTTGAAAAGGTAGCGACCGTTAAAGGAAACAAGAGTTCCCGAGCGCCACCTCCGAGAATAACGACAGTATCGCCCTTTGCTGCTTGGATGAGATCTGCACAATACAGAACGCTTTCGACAAAATCAGTATGTGGGAGATGCTCGGTAGTCAAGTCAAAATCTGGAACAACCTGTGTCAAGATTTGTTTAACTTCCTCGAAAGCATCTTCTCCCCTACTGGAACCACTTGATGGTTGTAGCAATATGACTTTGTCTTCAGATTCTAGGCCTTCGCCCAGAACTGGTCGAACAACCCGTCGACTATCGAACCCCAAGGGTGCCAGATATGTTCGCATGTTGTGATACATGATCTGTGGCCTAGTTACTGTTCCGAAATAGTGCAACAGTAGGCACGAAATTCGCACAAATTAAGACCAACATCAGAGACATAGGCGATCAGATCAGGGTTAGTCGTCCAACAGTGTTCTACGATACTGCAACGGTGTCTGAACTGTTGCATTCCCGATAGCTATTTGGTATCGGCGGGACAATTTGTCAATTGCTCGCATACACCGCTGTCGGTTGGCACCTTCTCCGACACGGTTAGTAACAACTATATTGAAATATAATTTACCCGATGGTTTTATGGTGGTCTGGTGAGTAGGATAATCTAATCGCATCCGTCCGTAGAGGCCTAAGACGGCCAATATGGGGTAGATACATCTACCATATCTGGTGCGAGTATCGACGTCCATCCCACAATCGACGTCGATATAGATTCCCAAGCAAACCCATGCAAGCCCCACCCGATTCAAGCGAACCCACGCTTGCGAACTTCATCGGGACACGAGACTCGTTTCTCGTGATCCGAGATCCACAACTCGCAAAAATGGGTTCACAAGCACGTGCACAACTACGATCGCTACCGCTCCTCTCGGAGTTCGGTCTCAACCGAGTCGCACATCCAGGTATCTACGATAACGGGTTGCGACTTACAGAGTACCAACTCATACCAAACGAGGACCTTCGAGCGGGCGGCGTGACCGAAGCAGAGTTCCCGCTGATTCACTACGTCAGTCAGGAGATGCTCACGGGACAACTACGGGACAAGGAGAGTGTATACGACGACCAAGATGTCGTTCGACGACTTCTTCGTAAGCGACCCGAGGGTGTCCCATACGTACTCGTTACCGACACGAGTACACCTCGGATGCCACGTCATACACAGAAACCGGGGAAATCGTTTATCGACGAGTTTGAGTGTACCGTCACCGAATATAAGGGATTGCTAAAGCGGTACCTGCAGCATAACCTTGACTCGGATTTGTCTCTCTCGTCGACGCAAAACCTGTACTTCCACCAGATTTCGTCCCATCACAAACAAAGGGGACTCGAAGCGGGGTCAATTCCTGATCTCTTCGATTACACGCAGATCCCAGCAGATAGTCCAGCGTGGGATCCGCTTTATTACATCATTCGTGAGGATGTTGATCAGGTGCTCGAGGACTACTCTGAACGCATTCGAGAAGCCCTCCGTTCGTGGACTGAACACGGGCCAACCCAAAAAATCGCGAACAGCATGCTCGACATGCTAGAGCGGGAAGATTTCGAAGAAGAAGGACTTGACGACTACCGATATCGGCATCAGGAAAACATATGAGTACAACGTATCCCCCGGCAAATACGAAGCCGGACAAGCTACTAACCGGGTTCATCTCGGTACGAGCACCGGAACTCAAACACCTTTACGGAGCCATTCAGGGCGCAACCAGTGTTGATGAGCTAACCAACAAATTTGGTCGTCCAACCGAAGATGGTCTTGAGACTGATCACGTTGAGGAGACAGTACGGTTTTTGAACACAGTTGATCTTGTTGAGAGCCCCTCAGGAGACATCAGGAATACGGTCGAACGAATCAACGAGCATCAGTTCAAGGGACTCCCTTTCGAACCGCGTCTCTTATATCACTGTAATCAGCAGAAGGGACGACAAACACACTTTGCTGCTATCTACCCCGCGCTGCTAACCGAGGGGGACAGGACGGTGAGTGCTAAACGAGACGATTTACGGACCATCCTGAAACGCAAGACAGACTATGAATTTGCCTGGAAGGACGAAAAAATCGACATGTGGTTAACCCTTTGTGAACAACTTGGATTGGTCACGGAGACGGAAGATAGTATCGTCCTAAGTCCCTGTCGTGCCTTGTTCCACGACGCTCTCATCCTCTCGCCAACAGATACTGATAAAGAACCAAACTATGATGATGTAGAGGTCAAGAACGGGGAGTTCCGGCGAGCGCTCGATTGGATCAACGACAACCTCTTTGCGGTGTACGAAGAGCGAGCGGGTACCTCAAGAGTACATCCCGCAATCGCAGACGTACTTCGGAACATGGAGGACGACGGCGTAATTTCACTATCAAGTCCAGGTGACTCACAGAACGCAGTCGAGATCCCGCCTGAAGATCTTGATGATGATGTTCGCGGCAAACGGCGCGATGCGACCCGCGTCTCAATTCATTCACGTCCAGACAAAACGGCCTACCAATACCCTCTCACCCAACCCCTTACCCAATAATGAGCAATAACGTTCAGCGATCCTCGACCACCAACGAGATGGACCGTTACTGGGACGACGACGAGGTCGATCACTTCATCACTTCGGAGGCATACACGGAGAAGAAGACTCCTGAGCAATTTGAAGAGACTCACGTCGACATCGATCGGATCTACGCCGACACACTCACTCCTCTCGGAATCTCAGGAAACTTCGTTACTCAGGAGGACGTGCTTGAATCAATAACGGCGTCAACAGTTGGAGGACCAGATAGCGATGATGATCCTGATCCGAATCGGATCTTCATTGTGCGTGGGGAACCTGGCTCTGGAAAGAGCCAGCTCTGTGAATGGACGAAGTACCAAATCAACGGCTTTGGTGAGAACGACGATGGTGTTGAGGACTACGTAGCGCTTCACGTGTCTCGAAGCCGAACCCGCATGGAACAGATTATTAATGTTCTCACCGAACCACTTGATGTTGACCCTGACGTTAGGAACATTCAGGGAAGCGACCCCTATGAGCTAGCTGAACCTATTGTGGGTCTTCTTCGCGGCTATTGGTCTAACAGCCTGCTAACTGATGAAGAATTATCTGAACTTACCGAAAAGAGGGACGATGAAACAGATCTACGAAACATATTTGCCGAAAACATCCAAGAGTATCAAGATGATTTGCAGTCCCGTGAAGAGAATCCAGATTTTAAGCTTCTCACTAGAAAAGACTACCGGAAGTTGCACTTATCCCTAGATATCGGTGATAAGCTACGTGATGATAAAGAATTGATTTTTCCTGCTTTAAAGAATCAAGCACATGAGTACCTCTCAAAAAACCTCGTGGGGGACTTCAAGGAGCAACTCAAGGAATACTCCCAATTATATCAAGAGAGGGGAATTCGTCCAGTACTTATTTGTGAAGATCTCACTACGTTCAGTGTACTAAAGGAACAACTCCTTGACCATATTTTCGAACTCAGTAGTAGTCACTACGATATTGTACTTGGATGGACGATTGGATGGGAAGATGATAATATTGAGGATGCATTAAACCGGTCAAACGCTGCCACCTATATGGAGGGGCGTTCAGAGGGGTATCTGACGATGAGCGATGAAGATACGCACGAAGCGTATTTCCTTGATGATGATGTTTCGGTAGAACTCACACGCTCATACCTCAATGCTATTAAACGTCACTCCGATACCAAACGTGAATCAGATGATATTGCCAATGCATTTGATGGCTTGTATCCTTTCAATGAACGATTTATTCACCTCGCGTATCGACAACTGAATGATAAAGGGAGTGACCGCAAGACGCCGAGGCTACTTCTGCTTCGAGTTGTGAAACATTGCCTAAAATCGACTTTGCCCCCCTACGAGGCGATGAAGTCGAATCCATTCGTGGATACGCCTACATTTGAGGTGGACATGAAGTATGACCAGATATATCAAGATGTTAGCCGCTGGTATGGTGCCCCCGTTGAGGACGGTGTTGGTGTCAAGAGAGGTATCTTCGAAGCCTTCGGGATCAAAATCCCCGACAGCGACGAAGCACTTGTGAAAGGGGAGTATGTCATATTTGATAAAGGAAAGGGAAGTGCTGTTCTCGATAAGATTCAAAACCCGCCTACACCCGAGTACGAGGTCATGGAGAGTGACGAAGGAGATGATGAGAAGCAAGAAGACAGTGGGATTGCTGGAGAAGGTGAAGAAGAAGAAGTGATTGATGTTATCGACAAGCCTGAACTGTCGGAAGAAGAGCGTAAGCGGCAGCGTGAGGTCCAAGAGTTCCAAGATTGGATAACCAATGGAGAGGGTTATGACAGTTCTGATACACTTCATCGAGGCGCAGTTGAAACACTCGAACGGTGGCATGAACCAACACGCCTCGGTAACCCAAACGCATCAACACGTTATGTGAGCAGTATCTACTATGCTGGTGGAGATCATATTCCGGTATCCATTCAGGGCGACCAGCAACGCCAAGCGAATGTTGATGTAGAACTCGAGTGGGGGGCGGAACACGAAGATCTCTACACACCTATGCTTGAGTATGGCCTCTTTGGAATGTTCGATGCAACCGACACTAACTTCGATCAGTTGCGAGCGTGGGCAGACACAAACGTTGCGCAGTTCAAGCGGGAGATGCGCAAGGAGATCGAAGACAACCTCAAGGGATTAACCATCGAAAAGATGCTGGTGCTGGGGCAACTCTTTCTCATCAATGCCGCGAAGGGGACGAAAATCGAACAAGATGGGATCTCTACAGAACTCATCTTTGAGGAGTATAATCTGGATCAGCCGTACGGAAAGCCGATAGTTGATGAGTTTGAACGTGATAGCGCGTTCTGGGAGGCGTTCACGAATCTAGCCAAATCCTCGAGCGATATTAGCGACCTCATCGAGGGATTCTTCCTCCTCAAGTCGAACGTTGTCGACTACGATCGCCTAGCAGAAGCGCGACGTGAAGTTGCGGCCGACTTTGATGCCCACGTCGATGATGCAATGATGATCGATGCCGGCGAGATCCCAGATGCCTACAAGGTCGGCTCGACACGAAAACAAGCGAACACAAAGGTTTCGACGCTATTTAGTCGCATTTCGGACTATGCGACCGAACTTCAACGTCTTACTCCTGAAGAAGACGGCTCCCACATCCAAGAGGATTTAGAGCCGGTCGAGCGATGGTATGACAGCAGTCATACAGTCGACGATCTCGTCGAGTGGTTCGAGACGCTCTACAACTGCGCCGGGACGATGAACGTCACCACCAAGTCGAGTTACGAAGACGCCTACGAGATACTCACCGAATCGCCCGAGGAAGTAAATCTCATGTCCTTCCGTGAGGATGTGGAGGGATTCCGGAACATGGACGATGCGACTGGAACGACACTCATCGCACGACTACATGATTTCGCTCGTAGCCGCCACGAGCAGAGTGCTTGGGAGATATACGAGGTGCTTGATTCACTTATCGATGAGCTTCAGGATCAGGACCACTCCACTGGCGTCGATCTCGAACACCGGATTCAACAAATTAACGAGTACACCGAGTACGAACAGAAGCGGCAGGAAGTCATCGAAGTCACGGAGGATTTGTAGAATGTCTACCAGTCAATCATTACCCACAGTCGTAGAAGCCCTCGAGGACAAGGCCAAGAAGCACAAGCAAGCGGAAAACACCCAGTTCCACGTCTCAGTGGCACGGCACAATATCCGCAAGGTCAACAGCGAACTCAACGATCTCGTGAAGAGTCTCGAAGATCTTCAGTACTACAAAGAGGTTCACGAGGGCGCGTTCGATGGCTCGGCACCGACGATGACTAGCAGTGCCGCACAGACTGCTGAGAAGGCTGTCGAGACGACACAAGAGGACCTGCTGGAGAACGCACAGAGTGGTGGTTTCGCCGACGACGAAACCGAACTTGGATCGGACGATGACAGTGGTGATCCGGAGGTTGAGATCACCCCAGAGGTACAGACGCAGATCTCGCAGATCCGGTCAGCGAAGAAACAAGTTGATGACGTCACTGAGAACATCGAGGGGCAACTCAAGTCCAAACGAGAGAAGTGGAGTACAAAGGTCAGTGCTGCGGAGGAACTTCAGAAGATCCTCGGGGGACAGAACAAGGACTTTTCGCGCACGCTCAACCATATGCATCAACTCCTGACCCGTGAGTTGATGGACTCGAGCGGGTCCGCATCGAACTTCGTCAGTCAGTGGAACAAAGCAGTAAACAATTGGGAAAAACACCAATCGCTCCAAAGCTTCGACGATTTCCAAGAAAAACACGACCTCTCTGACTCGACTGTCGAGGACGTTAAGACACTCAGCCAGTCCCAACAACTCACATTAGCTGATGTCTCGCTCGAAACCGTGGAGGAGATGAAACGTGTTGACGAACTCGAGTCGGCAGTCGAACTGAGCCTCTAACGATGAGAGATCCCGTAACCCGCGCAGAGCAGATGCAAGAGGCCTACCACGATTATTTCATCGGTCGTGGTGGACGAGCAGCGCGCAGCGTCGCCAACCGACTCGCCGATGGTGAAGACGACCTCACGGGCATGCGTGGTCCGTACCTTCAGGCTCTTGACATCCCAAACTGGAGCGGCCGTTCCTGGGAGTCCTTTGCCCGATCGGTGAACCTCGAACCACATATCCGTCGTGCCTTCACGAAAATCGGTTTCGAGAGACTCTACGACTTTCAAGAGCGCAGCGTCGAGGCTATCCTCAATGGCGACGACACCGTCATAACGGCTGCAACAGGACGTGGGAAGACCGAAGCGTGGCTCATTCCGATCCTCAATCGTATCCTTGAAGACAAGCGGTACGGCGAGGAAAGCGACGACACGAGTGTCAAGGCTACGCTCATCTATCCTACGAAGGCGCTCGCACAAGACCAACTGAAGCGCCTCCTCGGGTACATCTATCGTATCAACAATCAACTAACGTCTAAACAGCAGATCACGGTCGGGATCTACGATGGTGATACCCCACGAAATGTCGGAGAGTCTGGTTCCGAGGGGTACCTCAACGCGACCTTCCGGCACTTCGAGTGTCCGGGATACAATGACGAACTCGACAAGTGCCAAGACTGTGGTGGAGGAGTCCGTATCCGGAATACCGGTTCTCGGTTCAAACTCATCCCCGAGAAAGCACACTGTGAGGACGACGATCCGAACGACGTCCCACTCGACTTCCTACGCCTGACGAAAAACGACATCCTCGAGGACGGAGTTGACATCTTGCTCACCAATCCCGATACGATAAACTACCGTCTCATCAATACCAACGCCGAAGACGAACATGAACGGTTCGTCTACGAACCCGAGTTCCTCGTCTTTGACGAGGTCCACACCTACGATGGCCTATTTGGGAGTTACACGTCGACGTTGATGAAGCGGATTCAGTCGCTCCGAGAAAAACGCGATGTCGACGACCTGCAACTCATCGCGAGCAGTGCGACCGTCGAGAATGATGTCGAACTGTTTCAGAAAGTCAGTGGTGCCGTAGACGTCAACCAAGTGAGCGAGTCGCCTCGCGATCTCAATGGTGACGTTCCGGAGGGGGTTCCAGAAGCGCTGATGTCGGGCAACCTGTCCGTCGACCACATTCTACGTGCGACAGCTGTGCCGGATGATGTGGTCTCGGGTCTCGTCGCGTTCGACTACACGCTGGAGGATGCGTCAAGTTACGACCGCGACCGCCGAGAGACACTGGTGAGCGACGCTCTCTTTGATCACCTTACCGAAGTCGAGGAGGATCCCGGTGCACAGGTCGTTCGCTACGTCCATCAGTTGCTGTACGATGAGCCGCTCACGCGGTCCCAGTTGCACGACGAGTTAGAAACGGAACTGGATCTCGATACCGATGAGGCTTCGACGCTGGTGTCGAACGTTCGGACCTTGGGTGAGTTCTCCGGTATGTTGGAGAACCGGAGCCATGTGTTTTCGTGGCCAATAGACGGCTTCTACACGTGTCCAGCATGCGATGCGATGTACCGCTCGCCACAGGACGACTGTCGTGAGTGTGGGTTCGACTTCGTCACACGCTCTACCTACTGTCGGCACTGTAGCGACGAGCACCTCGTTGCATGGTACTGTCCGAGTTGCGACCAACTAGAGCCCTATACGCCGACCGAGCACGGAACGATTGATCAGGACGATGAATATG
This sequence comes from Natrialba hulunbeirensis JCM 10989, assembly GCF_000337575.1. GTDB lineage: Archaea > Halobacteriota > Halobacteria > Halobacteriales > Natrialbaceae > Natrialba > Natrialba hulunbeirensis. The sequence goes on from NZ_AOIM01000009.1 coordinate 174,036, forward strand.
TCTGTTACCGGTGTGAGGAAGCGCGCGACGACGTCGTCCAGATGGTACGTACGACGTTCCAGCCCTTTCTCGAGTGTCTCGACTGTGGACACCAAACCGAACGAACCGCGATCCGTGACTGCCCCGAGTGCAATTCCAAGACCGTCAGGACGGGCGAAAAGACGTTTACCTGCGTCAATCCGGAGTGTGAATCGACTCACGAGGACGAGCGGGTTTGTGACAACTGTGACGGAACAGACTTCAGACTCGCTACCGTTGACGGTCAGTTCGACTGTCCGGACTGCGGCGAGACATACGAAAATCCCGAGAAGGCCCCTAACCAGTGTGTCGATTGTGATTCATCACTCACTTCAACGAGGTATGTTCCGTGGACCTGTGGGAACAACGACTGTAGCCGGATTCGCTTCGAGGACACTCTCGATCGATGTGACTGTGGTTCGACCTCGTTCGTAAAGCGCGGACTCTTCGATATCCATCAGGACCAGCACTGTCGATCGTGTGATACGGCGTTCCTCGGCAATGAGGGGTGCGATTGCGACGAACCGGATCGCCATCCGCGGACCGGCCACCATCAGGCATACAAGACAATCGATACCCGTGGTCAGATTCACACGATGAGTTCGCAGCCGTCGGCCGTCCCATGCCCGCATCCCTACGCCCGATACGAAATCGGTCGTCGGTTCGATGAACTGATGCGGGGCCCGAGTAACCTCGCTGTGACAACTTCACAGTATATGCTGCGCCGTGTCGCCGATGAAGAAGGCCAACAGGCGGCGCAACTCCTGTCGTTCGCCGATTCCCACCGCGACATGAAGGAACTCAGTCGGGACTTTTCGGAACCCGAGGTCGAGACCCTCCTCGATCAACTGCTGATCGAGAGTGTGTCTTCTCGTGGTGACGGGAACAACTGGACACCGTTCAGTCAAGTCCTCGAAGACGCCGCGGACATCGCCGACGAGGTAAACGATGCACTGGAACCGCCGCGAGTCGCGAGGAGTGTCGAATTTGATCTGAAGTCACGGTTGAAAGACCAGCCTCGGAAGCGCTGGGACGACGATGATGCCCTTTGGGATCGACTCATCCGACGTGCACTCGAGCACACCTACAGTCAGCGTTTTGGCGAGCGCGATGGTTCTCTCTCCGAAGAAGGACTGCTTGACATTCGATTTGCTCCGGGTCTGGACGAACTCGCAAGTGACGAACGTGCTATTGTCCGCGAACTCGCCGACGAGGGCAACGGCTATCGCGTCAAGAACTTCGACCATCCAAGCCCCGACAGATCCCCCGAAGCGGTCGTCGAGGAACTGGTTGACCGCAATATCCTCAAATACGGTCACTCCGAGGACTACGTTTCGTTCGATCCATCCGCGCTCGCTGTCACGGTCGCAGGTGACGAAGACGGTATTCGGTTCGACCCCGAGGCCGAGAAGTACTACACGACGCTCCATCACCAGTTCGGATTAGACGGACAGGCTGTTGTCCTGTCAGGAACGTCACTCGCTGAACGAGCGTCGATCTCTCACCCACGGTTCTCGCAGCGTGCGCACCGCGCGGAATACTCACAGACGCGAATCCTTATTTCTGAGGAGTATCTCGGAGCGACGAACAAGCGTAAACGCCGAGAGTTGGAGTATCTCTTCCGCGAAGAAAACTATCCCCACCACCTCTCTTCAGGACCAACGATGGAACTGGGTGTGGACATTGGCGACCTCGACGCGCTTCTGCTATACGGAACGCCGCCGAACATGAACGCATACCTCCAGCGAGTCGGACGTGCAGGACGTAGCTCTCACTCCTCGATAGTCCACTCAGTCAGCCAGCGCAACCCTATCGATTACTACTACTACGACCATCCGGACGAGCTCATCGACACTGATCCGACTCCCGTCCCGCTCAACGAGCACAACGAGGAGGTTCTACGTGTTTCGCTGTCGTGGGCGATCTTCGACTACGTGGCATCCAACTTCACTATTCCGTGGGACGTCAGTCGTCACGGCCGTGCACGGTCGATCGATGGTGGGGACACCTATCACCGTCGGAGTATGCTCGACGAGAGCGAACGCGAAGACGCCAGTAAACTGACCCACGTAATGTCCCTCAGTGCCGATACGCTGTCACTCGGGGGCGACGACTCGAAACTCGATGTGCTCAGCGAGGTTGTTGATGACCACGCACGAGACATCGCCGACTATCTCGGGTCGCTCCTCGACTACCGTTACTGTGAGGAGTGTGAGCGACGATACGCTGCTGACGACAACTGCAAAACGTGTGCAAGAAGCGACTGTGACGGAGAAATCCGATATGCCAAAGACGAGTTCGGCCACCTCATCAACGACGCTCTCGAGAACTTCGACGAGCGCTACACTATCGGATACCGTGAGTACAAACGGGCACTCGAAGGCGAGTTATCCGACCTGAAAAGACGTAATTCTCGGTTGCGTCGCGACCAGCAGCGGGCAGAATCTGACGACCGTGCACGCATCATGCGTGAACGTCGTGGCCTCAAGGACCGAATCGGGGTTCTCGACGACTACCTCTCTGATTTAGGAGACGAGAGTTACTTCGACTTCCTCAGGGAGTCCCGCGAGAGCAAGTACGACTTCTCGATGCGGAGCGTCGCCACGACGGCGGGTCTGACTTTGGTCGACGAAGGGTATGACCGGCGGAACGTCGGCGATCAGGCGAGTGGACGTGCGATGCAGATGGCGCTCTCGGAACTCCACCCCGGTGCCGCCTATCTCGACGGCGGTGAGACATACACCGTCTCACGCGTCCGACTCGACGACAAGGCCAGTTCAGATCTCCGTGACACAGTAAGCGAAGCGGTCGATGAGGGTCACCTGGCCGAGGAAATCGTCTGTCCGGCGTGTAACGCCTCGCACGAATCCGACACCGACGAGTGTGACTGTGAGAACGATGCGCCGCTCAAGCGACGCCGATTGGCGGTGCTCGATTCGGTTGACGCCTACCACGATAACCTCAAACTGACTGCGGAGGGCAACGAGGCTCGCCACCTCCACGACGAAGCGAACAATCCGGTCCAGAACACGTACGCCGAGCGGGAGACATCAATACTCAAGTTCGACTCTGAACGGACGTTCGAACTTCAGAATGCCAACGGGGATCCTCTCGGGACGATCGAGTACGGCGATTACTCGGTTCTGCTGCACACGAAGAGCTACAAGACGAAGTACAAGTCAGGAGAGGTCGATCCAAGGCCGACATCCTTCGAGGTATGCGGCGAAGAGAACTGTCCAGGTGTCATCTACCGTGACGATGACGACGAGCGTCGGTGCAGTGCCGACCCCGACCACTTTCCTGATGGTCGCGGAGTTGACTCCGAGTTCATTCGCCTCGGATACCAGTACGACACGCAGGGTATCCGAGTTGACCTCAATGACCGCGACCTGTCACACACGTTGGCTCATGGCCTCCGAGTTGCGCTGCAATACCTTGGCGGCGTCAACATTCGTGACCTCGCCGAATATGTTGGTGAGGAGCATGTAGACGTTTTCGAGTCCCAGGAGGGGGGATCCGATGTCGCACGACTTCTCTTTGAGCGGGCGGACGGAGAGTTCCGGGCGTTCCACCGTGCAGTCGGACTTATGCGTGATCAGTTCGACTGTGACTGCGAAAACGGATGTCCGTCTTGTCTCTACCAATACGGCTGTGACGTCAGAAACGATCAGCGGTCGTTCGATCGGGAACGTCTTCGAGACATCCTCGCCCACGGTAGTGTGATCATTCAGCCGATCACGAATCACGAGACCGACGAACAGCTCACCAACTGACCAACATCCCACACCAATTGCCACCGATGGATTTCGACCCAATCGAACTCGCGAACTCGATGCGCGCATCGTACGCCGAACACTACGCCGGCTCTCAGCCCCAGCGAGCCGTCAAAAGTCTCGTATCACGGTATAACGACGGATTGGGTGAGTCGCTGAAGAGCGACCTCCCCGGGTTCATTCGTACGAAGGGGCCCTACCTTCAGGTGCTCGACCTTCCCCAGATGAGCGATACCCCCTGGGAGACATTCGCCGACAATCATGACCTCCATAACGATCTTACCGAGACGTTCTCTGAGGCTGGTTTCCGCTCGCTGTACGAGTTTCAGGAGTCAGCAGTTGAATCGGTTCTCGAGGACCACCATACGCTCCTGACCGCGAGTACGGGTCGGGGGAAGACCGAGGGATGGCTCATTCCTATCCTTCAGTTTATCACCGAAGCGAAGGAGGGCCAGCACGAGGACCACCCGCCAGACAGCGTCAAGTGCGTCCTCACGTACCCGACCAAGGCGCTCGCGCAGGATCAGCTGAAGCGGTTGATCGACTACCTGTTCACGCTCAATCGAGGACGCCCGTCAGATGAACAGGTGACCGTCGGAATCTACGACGGCGACACTAAGCGTCGCGACCCCGACGAACTTGCGTACCTCCAGACCACGTTCCAATACTTCGACTGCCCGTGCGACGAGTGTGACTCCTCACTGACAGTCAGCCAGCGCGACGACGGCTCGTTCGTCGTCGAACCAATGGTGGAACATGAGGACGACCTCGCCTTCGACTTCATCAAGGTCACTCGTGACGCCATCGTCGAATCACCCGCAGATATCCTGTTGACGAACCCAGACACGATCAACTATCGGCTCTTTAACGTCAACGGAAACGACGAACAGCAGCGCTTCGTCGCCGAACCGAAATATTTCGTATTCGACGAGATTCACGAGTATTCTGAGCTCTTTGGTTCGTTCACGTCGACGCTCATGCGTCGGTATATCCGAGAGCGCCAAGAACTCAATGGGTACGATAGTGAGTCCGATGACGACCTCACTATCGTCGGTGCGTCGGCGACCGTGGAAAACAAGCGGACGGTCTTCCAGCGTATCAATCCATTCGTTGACCCCGATGTTGCGGTTATCGAGGAAGACGAGCGCACTCTTAATGCACCGTTCCCAGTCGATATCCCCAACGACTTCATCTCGGCGGAGTTGACTGATGAGGAGTTGCGAAGCGGGAATACCGATGCCGCGAAGCGAGCACTCGACGCTGCCGGTGTAGAGGCCGGTAGCAAAGATGTCGACAAGAGACTCTACGAACATTTAGTCGAGGACGGGGGAGGGCCCTTGGAGTTCGTCCGCGGTATTTATGCGGCACTTCGCGAGACTCCACTTCGACCAGTCGGCCTTCGTGACCGCTTGATCGATGAGACTGGTCTCTCCGAGTCCGAAGCAGAGATAGTAGTAGCGAACTTCATGACTATCGGAGAGGTGTCAGATATTCTTGAGCGGCGCGCACACCTGTTTAGTTGGCCGCTCGACGGCTACTACACGTGTCTCAATTGCGGGACGGTCTACGACACTCCGCAGTCCTCCTGTACTGAGTGCGACCATCACTTCGTAACGAAACTCTCGTTGTGTAACGAGTGTGGTGAGGAATCTCTCGAGTCGTGGTTCTGCCCGAACTGTGAGCGCCTCGTACCTCACACCGTCACGTCTGAAGAGGGACGGTTTGAGTATTTCCAACGAAGGGAATGCCAATGTGAGACTGTTGACGGCGAAACCCCCGAGATGGTTCGAGTCTACTGGCGACCGTACTACGAGTGTACGGACTGTGGCGAGCGTCAGAAAATCGACCACCAGCACGACTGTTCCGACTGCGATGCCGCAATGGTCCTCGACGACTCGATGGAAAAACACGTCTGTACTAACCCAGACTGTGACGAGGAACTCACCGTTGAGGAAGCACTGGAACCCGAATGCCATTCCTGCCACTCTACTGCGTTAGAACCGCTTGCAGACGAGGAGGTTCAGTATTGTATCGAGTGTGGGGATGTCTACGAAGATCCTGAGGGACAAGAGTGTACTACTGACGATTGTAACGGCGATCTTACGCCAAAACGGTTCCTCGGATGGACGTGCAGCGATCCCGCGTGCGAGGAAGTCTATTTCGGAAATCCGCCAGCGTCGTGCAGCTGTGGTAAACGGAAACTCGTTCGCTCGGCGCTGTTCGACATTAGCATGGTCGACGAATGCCAGTCCTGTGGACACGAATTTCTCCCCAACGGCCCACACGACTGTAACTGTGACTGCCTCGAGATTAGCCGCCGAGCGAAGGGATACGGCAACTACCGAATGGTCGACGACAACGGTCGAGTTCGAGAAGCCAGCCAGTTCCCCGGTGGACTACCATGTTACCACGAGGGTCGGCGTGAGACCTATGCAAAGAATCGGCGATACGAATCGATGCTGCGCGGACCGGCCAACGCCGCTGTGACGACTGGACGCTATCTGCTGCGTTCGCTCGCAGACCGCGACGATCCCAGTGCCTTCGGGGAATCGAAGATGCTCTCGTTCGCGGACAGCCAGTCCGACATGAAGGAACTGGAACGGAACTTCCGCGAACCCGAAGAATCGTTCTTCTTCGATCAGTTGTTCGTCGAGAGCGTCAGATCGGTGAGCGATGGATCGGGATGGGCAACGCTTTCTGACGTGATAGAGCGTGGAGTAAACGATGCCCACCAGTACGAGGAGGAATTAGCGGGCGAAGGCGGGAACATACCGCGGATGTACGAGCAACTGACCGGCTACGACCAGTCGGTCGATGAGTACTTGACGGAGGAATTGCTGTCCCGTGCTTTGGAGGGCAAGTACAGCCGACGTTACCGTAGTAATCAGCTTAGCGACGAGGGATTGATTAACGTTCAATTAGCCACTGATATCGCCGATCTCAGCGAGGGAGAGCACGAGTTGATCGTAGAGGTTCTCGGCCAGAACCACCACTACGAACCGAATCTAGTAGACGAGGTTGAGGACGGACACGACCATCTCAATTCACTCGTGGATCGCGGTATTCTGCGCCGCGTCGAAGAGGATGGGAGTCGATATGTGATGGTCGACGAAGATGCGCTCGAATGTGCTATCGTCGATAACGTGACGCCGACGAACTACAGTCAGACCCGAGAAACATACGCGACCTCGGTCGAAGTCGCTCTCGGAACGGCACCCGATGATGTCGTCAAATTCACGGCGACGATAGAGGACCGTTCGGACTTTTCGCATCCACACTACTCCTTGACCGCTCAGCAGGTTTCGACATCTGATCCGATGATGCTGCTCGCACGGGCGTACTACGGAGAGACCGACCGCGACGAGCGACGGAAACTAGAGTATCAGTTCCGGCAGGGCCGGTACCCTCATTTCCTCTCGTCGGGACCGGCGATGGAACTAGGGGTCGATATCGGCGAACTCAATACACTACTCCTCTACGGAACCCCACCAAACGCTAACTCATATCTACAGCGAATCGGTCGCGCAGGACGATCTTCGGGTAGGTCACTTATCCACTCGGTTAGCCAGCGTAATCCAATCGACTACTACTACCACGAGCATCCAGAGGAACTCATCGCGGCCGATCCGCAGCAAGTCCCGCTCAACGAGGTGAACCGTGAGGTGCTCTATCAGTCGCTTACATGGGCGGTCTTCGACTGGGCAGCGACGACACAGTGGGTACCGTGGCGTCGCGAACAGAGCGGTCTCGAAGATCTCATCGTCTGTAAGGATAATCCAACACCACGCACGGAACCTCGACCGAACGATGTAATGACGTTCACTGGAGTGCTATCTTCTACGAACTTCCAAGTTCAGAGCCAGAACGACAATGCACCGCTCGAAGTGCTCCGGTCTCTCCTCGACGAGAACCGCGAAGAGATTGAGCAGTGGTTAAAGAATCTCCTATCATTCAGCGTATGCTCGGTGTGTGGTAGAAAACACGTCGCAGGCTACGGAGGCGAATGCCAAGGGAAGAACTGTGAGGGAACCGTCGAGTCAGTCTTGGACAAACATGGTGGCCTCATCGAAGGTATTCTTGCTGGGACTGAGGACGAACGGAGCTTTGAGGAGATCACCGTTGACCTATATTACGATCAGCAGGACGATATCTACGACGATATCGACGAACTCGAAAACCAGATAAGCGATCTGCGGAAGAACGAGAGGAAGGCTCGAGACCGAGATGAAAAACGGCGTCTACGGGAACAGCGAGAGCAGGTCGATCGTCAAGTTGACCATCTATACGACTATCTCGATCGACTCGAGGACATGGACTTCGGTAGTTACCTGAACCGGGAAAGTCCCGCTGCGTTCGGACTGCGATCGGTCGGTAGTTCGGTTGACTATCAACTCATCGGTGAAGACTTCGATCCCGTCAGCGACGGATCACGCGAGCGCCGAATTGCGCTTTCCGAACTACACCCGAGTGCTGCGTACCTCTACGATAGCGAGACCTACGTCGTGACACAGGTGTACTGGGAGCCGTTGGAGTCTGCGCGCATTACTGATGATCTAGATGATGCGGCTATCTGTCCCACATGTGCTACCGAGTACGATAGTGACACTTCCAACTGTGAGGCGTGTGGGACACGACTAAAACCGCTCGTCACCCAAGTTCCGGAGAGAGTGATCGCATACCAGCACGATCTCCCGCTCAGTTCGACGCCGAGCACTAAGCAACTTCAACCGTCGACGGTCTACCAGAACGATCAAGAGCCGCAGAATACCTACGCTCCCGTCGAAACTGACGCTGGCGACTCGTTCGAACCGATGTTCTCCCGTGACATCGTTGATGAGAATGGGACTATTCACGGGCAGTTCGAATACGGTGACGTCACGTTGCTTGCTTCGACGAGCAAATATTGGGCGACCTACAAAGATGGTGGAGCCGATCCACTACCGAATGTCTTCGAGATGTGTGGTATCGACGGGTGTAGCGGATCGATTGCAAAAACCGGAGACTCGGCTTACTGTACGAACAATGTCGAACATCCTGCTGAGGAGAGCGAGGCTGTCCGACCTGCAACGAAGTTCTCTACGAAGGCAGCCCGTGTCCGATTCGACAACGAAGAACTCGAACACGGCTTCGCTCACGGTCTCCGAGTCGCACTTCAGTACATCGGTGGCGTTAGCGTCAGACAGGTTCCCGAATCTATCGAGGACGAAGGAACACTGGTGTACGACTCCGATGAGGGTGGGAGCGGCATTACTGTTCTGTTGACGCAAAATGACGGTGAGAAGTTCGAACGCGCTGTCGAACTCATGCGTGAGGCATTTTCACCAGACGAATCGAAATGCAACTGCGAGAACGGGTGTCCGTTCTGTATCTACCAGTACGGGTGTGTAGAACAAAACGACCCAGAATCGTTCGACAAGGACGAACTGCTCGAACTACTGAGCCACGACCTCCATCTCGAACCACGGAATGATGAGTGATCTACTTCACGCCGCGAATAAACTCCGAACGCAGTCACCTGAGCGCCTCTGGGGACTGTCAACAGAGAGTATCTACTCTGCCCTTGCTGCAAAAGCCTCTGATGAGTCGATACAGGCACGACTCGAACCACACATTCGGGCAGAGATCATCAGGACAAACGACGAACGAGATAGCGATCTTGTTGTCTCAATACACGAGTGGCTACTCGGCGAACTCAGTCTCATTGAAACCGGCGATATCTCGCTACTGGGGTTGGTTATACTCTCTTCAGACGAGCCACAATCACTCATCCGAGCAGTCGCTGTCGCTCGACTCGAGTCCGCTGAGATGGTGCTGCGTTCGTGTATCGAGATCGACGGGGAAATCCCTCGACGCGAACTTGATAGCCTGCTTGCCGATGAGTGGGACGAGACTGTCCTCGCTCCACTCTTGGGATCTCTTGGGTTCCTGACCATCTATCCTGATAGCGCTGAGTTTGATCAAGAACGAATCGACGCCTCGCTGTCGGCGCAGCAGACGACGTCGACCGAGACGGCCGTCGCAAAAGCTCATCGAGAGGTTATCTCTCAGGCTATAGAAACTGCAGATGGGGCCTGTCTGGAAGCCCTCGTGCAGCGATTGACTGGATCCGTTCCGTCTAAGTCAGAACTGACGGCAGCGGAGGTGGCGACTCTCGCCACTACGCGGACAATCGTCGTCAATGGAACCGATCTTGAAGATGCGATCCGTGACCAACGCCAAGAGTATGAGGACGAATTAGACAAGGTCCAATCACTGCTGGTACCATCGACGGAGTTGGACGTAGAGCGAGTTGAGATGGACCAGCCAGTCGGGTTTGGCGAACTCCCAGAGGATTCCGATCAGAGTGACGATGAACGGGAGGCTGCCCTCAAAGTCGTCGCTACTGTCGCGGCACACCCTGACATCGCGAGGTTCGACGTACACTTCGTCACGGAGCGGTGGCCGAGCGTAACGTCGTACTCTCTCTATCAAATACTCTCATCGGTACCCGGTGTTGAGTGTGAAGTCAGCGACGGTCTCGTCGAATTTGAGACCGTGCCGGAAGCTGTCGACGTCGAGATTGCACGTGACGAGTACATGACTCACCTCGTTGAACGCTGTTCGGCCATTCAAAACCGCATCGACACACTCTCTCAGGAGAGGGTGTCGTTCCCACCCGTGCCTGTCGCGACCGAGTCGATGGTAGTTCGGGATTACGAATCGATCGAAAGCGGTGCTATTGCGCCGACTTACTTCACCTATACGCTCGTCGATCCGGACGCCCTTGGGGAGAAGAAGATGGACGCTTACGTCGGAGATTCACGAGGGCTCGGTAGGGAACGAGCGCGTCTTCGTCGTTGGCACGAGAAACGGTCGTCGGGGCTGGAATCGTACACTGCGATGACCGACCGCTTGTTCAGCCTCGGCCTCGAGCGCGACATTGAGGACAAGGTTTTGCGCATCATGACGCCGTTCGACGACGACACGTTCAACGAGTACGTGGCCCAGATTCGGCGTCTTCTCGAGCACGGTTTCGAACTTCGCCTTCTTACCCGCCACACGAAGGAACCATGGGAATGGCGACGTCTTCAACGAAATCTGCTAAGCGAGATTAAAGAGCATCGGGATCAAGTGACGGTCCGAACCTACTCGCGGTTCAAAGAACACCAGCGAGTGACATCTGAGATGGACTTTCGTGACCTCGGTGAGATTGGGATACACGGCAAACTCCAGACGGTGGGCGCACCCGAGGAAGGTGCCGTGCTCCTCGGTTCGGCTAATTTCATGGAAAATAGCTACGATTGGAACCCTGAGTGTGGGGTTTATACCGAACGAACGCAATTCGTTGATGCCGCGATTGAGTTCTTTGACATTGTTTGGCATGTCTCAGCGGCCGATGAGCTATCGATAAATAGGCTACAGGAGATTCCTGATCGAAAACTGGTACCCACCTACTACAGTTGATATCAGTAGTGATATTAGGACGTATTTTGGGTATATGCCGTAGATAAATATCGTCCGGCTTAGGCCTGTGAACACTTCTTCGCGCCCGCTTTAGTTATCATCTTTTCTGCCGAGAGTTAGATCCGGAGATGCCTCCAAGACGAATACACCCCCGTTATCAATAATAGGTTGAGAAATCACACTTCTGTACATCACCTCTATTTCTTCCTCGAAATCAGAATCAATAGGAGCGGGCTCAATTTCTTTCCCAAAGTATACCATCAGCTTCTCCTCCTCGTTAACAGAAGTCAGAGACTTATCGAACTCCATCCCTTTAGGTGATTGAGCATCTTCGAACCTTTTTTGAACAACAGATACTCGGCTACTGTTAGCCACGATCACATCTCGAATACCATAATTAGAGGAGACTCGGTCAATATCTAACCTCACCCCATTCACGACCAGTTTGCCTTCAGGGGAAAGAGAGAACCTTTGGTCACCTACCCAATCCATGACCGGATCAGTGTAATCATCAGAAATAGGCAGGAACAATCGATCTGCACCTACAGTATTCTCCACTGCCAACTCGATATCATCCGGTGACAGCTCTCCCTCAATCTGCTTCGAGCCAAATCTTTCATCACCAGCCGAGTTAGCGAGATCTGTCAAAACGAACTTTTTCTCGCCATTCACCACGCTACGAATGAACGAAGACGTGGTCGGCAGAGTCACTCCTTGTTCGAAAATATTTGTTGGGACACCAGTCCTCTTCCCAAACTGCAGATATTCCAACTTGGAATCCTTTCTACCTTTGAAGTCTCTAACAGTGAAGAGATCCGGGAGCAGTGACCTATCTTCGTATTCCTCTTGCATTTCCTCAGCGAAGCCTTTCAACGAGTGCTTGTCAATGCTCATGGCTCAACCTCTTCTTCTTGTTCGGTATCGTTCATTTCTTCTGCCTCACTATCATTTGAATATCCGTTATCAGCGAACCCATCTTCGCCCCGAGTAACCTCCGCAAAGTCTTCCCCATGACCAGAATTTGTTCTATAATCAGTTAGAGTTCTATCCAATCTCCCTTCTCGTTGACGCTGAATCTTCTTGTCTACTCTCTTCCCATTAAGACCGTGAGCCAACAAAAGGAAACCCAGAACACCCAATCCATGTCTCGGTAGAGGAGACATGACCAAATAAGTGAGAACTGTGTACTCAGCCAGTAATAGAATAAAGCCAATTGAGCTAGTACCAGTATAGTATCCGCTGAAATCTGGCCGGGCATAACCTGCCAAGATTACCATTAGAGCGCCTCTGATTTTCCTTGTTGTTAGTCCGTCTTGAAACTTCGCCTACCATAGCCCCTGGTATTTACAACAACGGGTGGCAGGCGTACAGGTCACAGAGTGGGAGTGAGAACTATTCTATGATACCCTCGTACTTATCCCTGAAAGGAAGTCTAATCGCCACCGATGGAGGTTGGCGATTCCCAAGCTTCCCAAGTGGACGACAATCTTTCTGGAACCGCCGCGTATCCCACAACACGGCAGGTTTGCCGCCCAGATACACAATGGGGATTGGTGAACAAAGATATTTTGTCGTTAGAAATGCCCGTGTTACTACACTATCTTATAGGTCACCCAATCAAATGAATAGCTTCGATCTCATCACGAGCAAAAGAGACATTCATATGGTGGAACGAGAATAGGCTAAGACGGTGAATCTTATCTGTGCGATTCTACGTTCCTGAGTGGGACGATGCTGTCGACACCCACTACGACTTCGAGCACGACGAACTCTCTACGCTCAACCGTCAGGAGCGCGATTTGGACTACATCTGGGACATCTTCGACCCCGAAACGACACCCATCGACGGCGTACTCATCTCTCGTGAACAGGTCGAAGAAACCGACCGAAAGGCCGAGCGGCTTGCGGAGTATGGCGTCTATGAGGACCCGGTACTCTCCGTGCCGAACTGGCTTCCAACCATCAGCGACTGTGGTGCGTGGGGATACAAATCTCTCCCCTTCCCACCGTACGGCAACGAGGGGATGTTGGAGTTTTACGACACTCTCGACGTTACCGTTGGTGTCACCATCGATCACCTTGTCCTCGGCTCCGGCAAAGAGGAAGGTCGACTCTACCTCGATGAACGCGCCTTTGCGGGCGAGCTGAACAAGAGCGACGTTCCAGATGCAATTACGGACGTCGTCGACGTGATGGTCGACGAATGGCCCGCCGAGTGGCCTCCCTATATTGAGGAATACGAACCGACCATACGGACATCAGTTAACGCTGAAGTCGAGCCTTTTACTGCTGAAGACTTTCAGGGAGATTTCGATAGCGTGCTTACGCGACTTGCACAAGATCCCCGTGCCGTCTACCGTGAAGACGACGCTCAGTTCCGTTATGAGCTCACCCTACGGAACGCCCAAGAGATGTACGACCTCTATCAGCAGCAGGACTACCCCTTCCGTCTAATGGTCGCTATTCAGGGCTGGAATCCAGACTCTTACGCTGCAGCTGCCGAGGATGTCCTCGAAATCGGCTACGATTATCTTGGTATCGGTGGCGTTGCTGGTAGTCCCATCCATGATGTCCGCACTATTGTGAAGGGCGTCGGAAAGACGGTAAAATCGTTTGAGCGCGAACACAATACTCGGGTTGACTCACACGTCTTTGGGTTTGCGAAGACTGAAGGGTTCGAGACAATCGGTCGTACTGGAATGACCAGTTTCGATAGCGCGAGTATGCTCCGCTCCGCATGGACCGGCGGCCAAAACTATCGACTCGACCACGACGAGCGCTATGACGCCATTCGAGTTCGCTACCCATCTAGTCGCGATGATTTGGAGACAGCTATTGAAACCTCGCTGCGTGGTCGGGGAACGCTCATCGCGCTCCGTGCGTACGACGCCGGCGACTCTATCCGTGACGCTCTCGAGGACTGGTACGATTTTGTAGCCGATGTGTTACCGGCGACGCAACGCTATCTCCGCGAACATCGACACGATGAACGGTTTGACAAACGCTTGCTCCGGGATGTCGAGACAGCGTTCCGAGAGGACTTCGAATACGGGAGAGAGTTGCAGGCAAGTTTTAGCGAGAACCTTCGCGGTGACCTTGTCAAACTCCTCCGGAAAGATGATCCCGATGATCCAGTCCCATTCGCGGAATACACCGCTCTCTTGAACACGGCCACCGAGGTTCTCGAGCAGTTCCAAGAGGCAACATCGATCCTCGACTCCGCTGATGCGGTAAGTGACTACGACCGAGTTTGGGCAATTGTTCAAGAGTATGCGACTTGGATTGGCGACGATGACCTCCTCGCGGAGTACCAGGAAACCCTTCGCGAGCGCCCATGGGAGAAGTGTGACTGTCCAATTTGTCGCAAGCACAGTATCGAGGTCTGTATCTTCCGCGGAAACGACCGGAACCGCCGACGTGGATTCCACAACACGCGGCGGTTCTACGATGAGTTCGAAGAAAACCTTCCAAAAATTCTCGTAGCAACCAAAGGGACGGCGAGTCTCAGCGGTCACGAGACCATCGAAGACTACCTCCGAGACAAGCATCACCGATTTTGGACTCACACCCATGACCTTCCCGTAGCTGAAATCGGTGTCCTTGACGCAAACGGCGTGAATGAGTGGTGGGAAGATGCACCCGCGATGGTTTCGTTCGCCCCGAGTCGCATGGCTGCGAATGTCGCTGAGCAAGCAGCCCGCTACCAGCATATTTTCATCCAGACCGACGATGGGACGCTCAACGACGAGGTTGTGCAGGCAGCACATGAGAACAACTGTACGGTCACGACTTACAGTGATCCAGTTCAACTTCGCAGGGAGGTTCTCGAGACGTGCGGAGAAAACTACGCCGTTGGCGACGACTTCCTTCCTCAACCACCTGAGATCGAGACTACCGATCTAAATATTCTCATTATTGACCAGTGCTCGGGATCAAAAGAAATTCCCGACAATGCTCCAATCTTCGATGCCGATCAGACGCTTCAATTCTCTCGTGAGGACCTACTGGCCCGCGATAACGTCCCCGGGATCGCCGCACGTGACCTCTATACTGGTCGCCAACAACAATACGTGCAGGAAGCAGTGCGCCGCCTTCGTTCGAACGGCCATAACGTTGAGCGGTACTTCATCAGTGCCGGTTTCGGTCTTATTACCGAGAACGACCTCCTCCCACCGTATGAAGTGACGTTCAGTTCGATGGGTGTTAACGAGATACGTGAACGCTCTTCGAAACTCCAGATTCAGCAGGATCTCCGACGTGTACTAGATGAGAGTGATTATGACGTGGTCTTCTTCACACTCGGTAAAGACTACTACACTAGTATTGATATCGACAAGATGGTTCAAGAAGTACGCTCAGACCGGATCGGTGTCGTGTTCAATCGAGAACTTGTTGAAGAGCAATTCGACAATATTGAGTCTGTCCCTGCTCGTACGGAAGATGCGAAGAAGCACGGTACAATCGTTGTTGGGCTTAAGGGCCTATACACGAAGAACTTCGCTCAGTACGTTAAGGATATCAATTCACTCCAACCTGAGACGATAGAAGAACTCTGCCGGCGTATTGAGGAGAAACCGGACCAGACAACGCTACATAACTAGTCGCTTCTCTATTCGCATATTTGCCGGGGTTGCTGAGGCGATATTGGGGATCAATGAGCTAATCCATACCCGAATAAGACACAAATATATAATTTCTATTCGGCCATTATCTAAGTAATAGGACAGCTTAGCCGAGCGGGAGCCATGTTATACAGACGACGAACACTCAACCTCCCCAGGGGGGAACTAGAGACACCGGTACTCTTCCCAGTTCGTAATCTCGGTAAACGGTCAAGTGACAACACCCCTGCTTATGCGGGCACTATACCAGAATTTTCAGCAGCGATGATCAACGCCCGATCGATCCGCAATCGGAGACCAATGTGGGCGCGTCTTACGAACGGAACTTCTCTCCGTGAAGAGATGGGGGTGCCCAAAGATACGATTGTGTTTGCAGACAGCGGAGGGTTTGACTTCTCTGCTGAAGAGGTGGATACTACCCCGGAAGAAACACTCGATACACAACGTCGTCTTGACGCAGATATCTACGGTACAATCGATCTTCCTCTTTCAAGAGAGAATCGGGACGCTGAGAATGAACGTCGCGTCAACCAGAGCACACAGTACGCTCTCGAAGCAAGCAACCAGCACAACGGCGACGGGTTTCTCTTCGCAAGTGTTCACGGTTATGATCCGGAAACCATCCGGAACAACATCCGTTACCTCGAGAAGTACGGCGACTTCGACGGTTATGCGCTCGGGAGTATGGTCCCGATTCGAACCGATTATAAGAAGGTAACTAAATTGATACTTTCTGCCAGACAATCAACCGACAAACACCTTCATGTGTACGGACTCGGTGGTCTTGTCTACCAACCACTTCTTCTCTATCTCGGTGTTGATAGTTTTGACTCCTCTGCGTTCATCCGTAGTGCAGGAAATCGGAATTATCTCATTCCGGGTTTCGGTGGCGAGGAACTTCGGAATATCGAATCCCTCGAGTACCTTCCTTGTCCCTGCCCTGTATGCGGGGAGCGAAGTCTCGACGAGATACGCGAAGACCGAACAGCACTTACTCAGCACAACCTCTGGGCACTTGCAACAGAACTTCGGCGATTCCGCTACGTTGCGGAATCGGATCGCAATATTGAGGAATATCTCGATCTGCGCTTTCAGGGCAATGATGTTACACAGCGTGCGTATGAAACCGCTAAGCAACAAGTCCGGAGGTTAACATGAGCGATGAGCGATCGACTGTTCGGCCTGTTACACTCAGTCGCCTTGTTGAGCTCACATACGCCTGTGAGAATGAAACAAGAGAAACAGTGGAACTTGAAGAGAATCTAGATATGAGCCATCGGCGTGCTCGTGAAACCGTTCTTGAAGCAGTCAGAATTGATCTACTTTCCGAAGAGGAGACTAGCACCGAACCGGTCTATACGACAACCAATGTCGGGTCCACTTTCCTAAGTGCAATTCAGTCAGAAAACTGGGGAAAAGTAAGCCAGATACTTGCTACTCGCAGCCCTCACTATGGAGCATTTGTTGATGCCGTTGATGAGTTAGAACATGCCGATCTCGGCACGCTCCTCGAGCAATTAGAGACTGAGCAGGAATTCACTCCCTATTCATTCAACCAGACTGGTGTTGAGGTCGTCGGCGACTGGGGAGAAAGGCTCGGTCGCGTCCAACGCAATGCCTTCACTGGAAGCTATTATCCAGCAGCGCAAACACCGATTCCAAACAATTTCCACTTCATTCTATTAGATGTATACGATGAACTTGAGCAAACTGCCGGCGTTGACCTTCGTCAGCGGTATCTCTCTATCCCGCGACTTCGAGAGGTAACGTGTGAGCGACTCAGGTGTACTCGTGAGGCGTTCAATGAGGCACTGCTTGCGCTCTGTCAGCAGAATATTGGGAAACTCGAACTCTCAGGCGCACCGCTAGATACAGGAGCAAAGAACGCTGCACTCGGCATCAAGCAGATTTCGCTCGCACACGACGACGGTCTTGTCTCGACTTCCCAGTCCAGTCAGCAAGTAATGACCGGTGTTGAACAATTCGGAAAACTGTACTACTACCTCGCAGTTCACGATCGCGACATCACCTTCACACAGGAGGATTACTCATGAACGACGAATTTACCATCACGGACGAACAGCAGGATTACTCGCAATACGACCTCAAAGCAAATCCCTTCCCGTATAGTCCCGTCCCCGCTGAAGATCCCGAAATCTACTGTGGGCAATCCCACGTCACAGAGAGGATTAGCTCAACGGTCTCCTCGGTGCTTTCAACAGGTAAATCGAAGCATCTCGTGGTAACCGGGAAATACGGAAACGGGAAGTCTCATACCCTCAAATACACACGTTCCTTGCTTCGCGACCGCAATGACGTCATCGTTGGCTACGTTGCCCAGCCCGGTGAAGGTTTCCTCGACATCTATCATGAGTTCACCTACGACCTCGGATTTAACCGGATTCAAGAACTCGCCTACGAGTATCTCGCTTCAGTTTCACGCGATATCACTGATGCCAACCCGATCAGTGAGGGTGCGATGAAATCTCTTATCGATGAGGGTGATGTCCTCCTTTCCGAGATCGTCCCCGAGGCAATTAGGCGATTGAGCGACGTAACAAAGTTTTCGGACTTCGCTCGTGCGATTATCCACATGGTCTACGAAGACACGAACCTCTACGCTTGGCAGTGGCTTACCGCCGAGGGAATCCGCTATGAGCAACGTAAGGAGATGGAGATCCATAGCGCTCTCGACGACGACACGATGGGTGTCCGTGCGTTCACTGCGCTCAAGAATCTTCTCCTCGATCTTGGGTACACTAGCATATTCGTCTTCGTTGATGAATTTGAGAGCATCGCTCGCCTTTCGCCGAAAAACGAACAAGCAACGTTGAACAGCATTCGACACTTAATGGATCAGAACAGTTCTGGACTCTGTATGTTGTTTGGTTGTGCTCCTGAAGTCTGGCAGGATGTCATGAGCGAGTACCATGCTTTTAGTGAGCGTATTGGTCAAGAGGTCGCTCTCCGACCACTAACAGCCGAAAATCTCTATGATCTTGTTGAGAACTATCTTGGCCGGGAACGGACGATGAGCAGCCATGATAATAGTGTTCATCCATTTACGGAGGACAGCCTTGAACTAATTCTCCAAAATTCACAAGGGAACGTTCGTCAAGTTCTTTCGGTTTGCAGTCGAATGCTTGATGAAGTCGCAAAGGAGGAGCAATCAAAGATCACTACAGACTTCGCGAAAGAATTTTTCTAAAGAGACGGTATATCACAAGCCATGATAATCTACGCACTTCATTGACATTTTCAATTCAACCCCTTCTAAACAAACCTGACAAGGCAAATTATCAAGGTCCCACCCCAACTCATCAGTCGGCTAAACTCCTCAGCCCACTCAAATCAGGGAATTATTATTTCTCCAGCGCGGCGCGTGCTCTGCGCGCCGCGTAATTCTCCTGCCCCCTTAGGGGCACCTACCGTAAGGGTACCCGATAACATCGATAATGGCCTGAACCGATAATATCACCAATTTCGAACCTCGAAAGCTGGGATTCGGCAATATCTTCTCTGGGTGTATTGGTCAAGACTGGCGCAACTAGCTCCGTTTACACCCTAGTGGAAGTAAAATTCACATCAAGAAAAGAAGGTATTGGAAGGTGAATTAGTAATCGCTGTGGTATTCAACGAAATAAAGGAGTGAACGGGAATACTGTAGCTACTCAGCAGGCAAACCGGACCGACGACGACTCACTGTAACGGTGGCGGAAGTTCGTCGATGCGTACCCGAACGTCTTGGTCGTCAATTTGTTCGCACTCAAGCAAGTAAGCGACGTCGTGGATGGACGCATTCAACCGTGTCAAGTACTCGAAGCCGATTGTATCATCGTCGGAACTCTCGTCGCTATTCGCAACTGATTCCTCGTCGACCTTGTCGGCATCTTCTTGTCTGTTTTCTCTGCGTTCCTTAGCCCGTTCATCCAAGTCTTCAGCCATATCCTTCGGCTGAACTTTACGCAGGATTTCTCGTGCTCGGTCGAGAACAGCTTCAGAGACGAAAAATACCATTACAGGGTTGCCACTCCGGTAGACGACACCGTTTTCGGCGAGTCGTCGGACATGGTGCCGGACTGTCGGTTTCGAGAGTCCTACCCGCTGCACGAGTTCCTCATAAGTAGCTCCGTCGTACTCAGCGATCACCCCAAGGATGTCGTAGACAGCTGTGGTGGATTCTTTAAGTGCTTCCCGGTAGATTTCGGTTGCCACGTCGTCGTACCGCCGTTGGAGCATCTGGCGGCGGCCTGTCGGGCGTTCGAATTGCCACGATGGCGATGTCGGTCCGTCGAAGTAGTCATCCTCAACGAGGTCTGACCGTTCAATACCGGCCCAGCGGGCATGCGTTGCGACAACCGTTCGTAGATGATCCAGTATATCGTCCCACTCGCTGACATGCGGGAGTTTGCCACGATCAACCCCAGCGTACGAAGCCTCAAGTTTGGGATGATGGAACGGATCACTCTGGGGCCTCTTGTGCCACTGCTTCGCCTGATAAATCTTCACCTCCGTGCTGTACCGTTGGGGCTCAAATCCCAGTAGATTCCATCGATTGCTCTCGATGAGCGCTTCGAGCCAGCCTTCTTTCTGCCGCTTCTGGTGTGCCTCAATCTCCGAATGGCCACCCCAGTCGATGAGTTGCTTCGACTGCTCGAGAGTGTCGACGGCAGCGCCTTTCTTGTCGATGTTGAACCGGATGTGCGCTTCGACTTTCAGGATACGCCGGGCGTCGTCGACGCGATAATTTAGATCGACAGCGTCGGCCCCGTAGACCGCACGAAGTGCGTCGTACATCCGCCGTTCGATCTCCATGGGATCTTCCGCCCAGGTTGTCCAGGCGAGCAGGCGCGTTCCCTCGCCATACGGACACTTAAGAGCGTCTCCGCTTTTGTACACCATGTCGTGGAATTGCGGCATAATCTCGATGTGCAGCGCCAGCGGTGGCTTTCGCAGCTGCTTTTCATCGTCCTCATCGAGTTCCCACTCACGGAGCATCAGGTGCTGTTCGAAGTACGCTCGATAGTCGTCACCAAGTCCTATTCCGGCCTTCCAGCGTGACGACGTAAGCACGAGTGCATAGTTACCGGGTGGGAGCCAGTCAGCGTCGAAGTCTTCGACTACAACATGCGGCCCCTGGTCGACGTCACCAACGTGTTTGCGCCAATAACCTACTGACTGGCCATACAGTGTCCCTCGGTCGTCAGGTCGGTCCGCATCGGGATTCTTGACATCGGCGAGATGATTCATTACTGCCGCACCATGTGCTCGGGGACGAGGGAAAGAATCAGACTCAGTGTCTGTCGGTTTGTCGAACTCTACCGGGTCATCCGGTACCCCGGCTTCACTCATGGGTGTACCCCATGAAAATTGCTCTGATATTCCCCACTGCCCCCGGTTTTAGCTGGTCAGATAATAGTGGAAGTGACCACCGAGTCTCGAGACCGTTGGTCATTCTGACCCCCTCTGCAACGCACAGTCGCGGCAGATCGCTGCTGAGAGGGGGGCTGCGAAGCCATCTGCTTCTGATTTGCAGACTACGCAACTCCCATCGGTGGTTGTATCAATATACGGTGCGTCTGTTCGTCGGGGACATTCGTCCCCTATAGTGGCGTCAGTCATGCTTAGGTGGATGACGCCACCTTTCGGGCCCGTTGGAGCGGGCCCGTTCTTCACTAACCAAGAGTGTCTTCTTCGGCCTACTATCGGCGGCATCAATACATTCTAACCAACTACACATATAGGTTTGGACCACACAATTTGTTGTAGACCACTCTTTTTATCGTAGTCGCAGTTCAATATGTGTGCATGCGAAAATCGGGATCATGGATGAGTATATGGGACGACCGTATTCTCGAGTATATTTTAGACAACAATACCGGCTATGCAACCGAAATCGCAAACGACGAACACGTTCATGTGAGCCAACAACACATATCGCGACGTCTTCGAGAATTATCTGATCAAGGTCTTTTATCAGAAGGGAAAAAAGGGATATATTCCATCACAACAGAGGGAAGATACTATCTAGCGGGAGCATATGACGCAGAAGAGGGAAAAATCATCGAAACAGAACTCCGAAACTACGAATGGGTGGTTCTTGAGTCAGAAGAGAAACTCCAAGCATTACGCTCAAAATGGGAAAAGCCAGACATTCTTCAGTGAATTAATCGATAAATTGTGTCGTCCAGTGACGCAATTCACGCCCACCGTGAATGGGGGATACTCTCGCTGTTCAAAGACAAACGTCTACTCAATGACGTAATGTGGAACTCGGGAAATCGAAGTTCGGTCTAACTGGGAACAGCAATACGTCGAAGACTTCTCCGCTGACTAACCGTTGGGCCTTGGTCCTACTGGTCAACTGTCGGAGAACTCTACTGGATCCGAGGAAGTTGCCCTTATCGGCGGTTGCTTGGAGGGTAGATATCCCAAAACTCACCTGTGTGGCAACCAGCGGATACACGATGGCAGCACCAGATGTCCAGCAGCCGTTGTCGGCGATCGGATGTGATGCGTGCCAGTCTGCCGTCCAGTCTGACGGGCAGCAAGAGGTATCGTTTCTCCTTTTGGACCAGCTCACGATCCCCGTCATCAGCTGTGACGAGCACCTCGAGCAGTTCTCTTCGTTTTGTGGATTAACGACCGAAGACACAGCAGATCTCCTACATCATCGACCAGCCGGCGGATTATCGTGTCCCAGTTGCCGTCTCGCTCCGTACAATTCGCCGCATCCCTTGGTTCAGGTTCAGGACGGGGCCATCCTCCCGATGGCGTGTCCGAAACACCAGTCCGAAATCGTCCAGCGATTCCATACAGGGATTCAGACACAATACCAACTGACAGCCAGCCTCGATACCACCCCCTCCTTGTAAGGCCCGAAATTTCGTTGGATCCAGTGGGACTGTAGGAAAGTGCAGTATCGTCGAGGCCACCTTTGCTCTTGCCCAATACAGAGAATATAGCGTACCTGTCCGATAATTGGAGGGATAGTGCGTGATGAATACAGGGCGCGAATTTCGCATTGGTGAAACCCCAGATGGCGAGAGTAATCGGCCAATACGGACTAAACATGTGTCGGCTTGTGTGTACGAGCCTGTGAGTAGTGGCAGGAGAAATGATGTGGGATGTGTAGAGGTTAGCTTTTTTCACTCTTCATATATATATATACGGTATCATATGAGTGATGATGGGAAGAACTTCTTCGAGTGGACCGAGTTTGCTTCTGACTCGGAATCTAAGGATCCGGAGGCTGTTATTCAAGAACGTCAGAATCCAGAGATAGCATACGCACATATTTGTAAGATAGCAGGGACGATTAACGCAGGGCTTGATGCGGTGCCCGAGGACCAACGAGATACTGCGGAGGTATACGCTGTTGTGGACCTTTTCCGGGCGACGATGCAGTATATCGAGGAGTTCGGTTCCTATCTGAGGTATCTAATCTTGGACAAGGATTCTTTCATCAACGAGATTATCCGCACTTCGAGTGGGGATATTCGGCCTCTCTTTGAGGCGTTTATCGAGGACGAACTTGACGAGTACCTCCAGGAGCATGATGTCGATGATGATCCGGACGAGCTCTTGAGTTCGGTTTTTGGCTACGAGGCTGTTCAGAAGGGGATGATCGGCTTTTCTGAGGAGGACCTGGAAGATGCGCCGCCGGATGGTGATCTGGAGGACGTAGTTCTTCGTAGTACTGAGGAGGGAGTTGTGCCTGAAGGAGCCGAGATGGAGGAACTGGTTAGTGATTCGGTTGAGAACGCCCGGAACAAGCTCAAAGATATTGCTCTGTTCTATCTGAATTTTAGAGAGGCATATAACGCGGTTAAGCATGGAAACCGGGTTACAGTTGGTAACAACACCCAGTTCGAACTGGAGAACGATGAGATGCTGGATAATCGGATGGTCCTGGATGAAGCGATCGTGGAGTTTCTTTGTAAAAATTCGGATCCTGAGAGTGATGGTGAACCGTATCTGTTGACTATTCCTCGTTCAATTCTGGAGGAGAAATCGCTGGATATCGTGGAGAATGTATATACGTTGTATACTCAGTCGTACGACGTAGCCACGCTGGAGGACGGTGATGAGATAAACCTCAGTTTTTGGAAGTCGACGGGAAGCAGCGGTGAGAGCGAGAATGACTTGATCCAGATATCCAATCCTGATTCACGTATTATCTTACCGAGGAGTGTTGTTCCGAAGGTGATTGAGGATCTGAAGATCCCTGATGAGACGAAGATAGAGTGGACGAGTGATTGGTCGCTTTCCGGCGACACTCTTGAGTTCGAAGTTCAATATGAGACGGAGTCTACACCAGAATACCCGATTCATGTCGAGCTCGTCTGGGAGCAGACTGAACACGATATCCATGAGTTCGGAGAGGGCCAATTCAACTTTAACGTGAGTACTGACGATCTCAGTGTCAGACAGTACTTGGAGCTTCTTGAGATCAAGAGGAGGGACGATATCCGAACGGTTGAGCTCGTATTTCCGGATGATGATGAGACGCACCAGCTACGGATGGAAGATGATTTTGAGCCTATTGACGTTCCAGAGCCGGCGAATCCCGAGTTCTTCGAGTTTGTGAAGCGTATCGGGTTGGCTACGGATACCCGTATTCCTTATCCTGAACATATTTCGGAGAAGCACTGGGAGGTGTACGAGGAATATGCAGATTGCGACTTGGATTCGGAGACGGCGGAAGAGATCCTTTCTGAATTGAGGGAGTGTGGTGAGGAGGTTATGCGGTCATATGTCATTGTTGCTGTCTGGGAGGACGAGTCTTCGAGCGTAGATGTCGATGAGGATGAGCCTGCGCACGTCGAGGAGTTAGGGGTGCTTCCAGGGATATTGAATGTAAGTGAGGATCAGGGATCAGAAGAGTCAGAGCGTTTTCCGGGGGAAGAGTATCGGACGTATCCAGCTGGGTCAGAGTGCACTTCTGAGGAGTTGCTCGATAAACTGAAGGAAGATTATGGAGGGACATTCAGTGAACTCCAAGAGTTAGACATAGATAGCGAAGAGGCAGAATCAGAGTTTAGTCACAGGATCCGTTTCGGTGAGGAAACGTTGTGGGGGACTATCGATCAGCACATTATTGATATCTTCCCTGTGTCTGGGCAATCTCCGTAACCAAGGAAAGAAGTTCGCTGTTCTCGATAAGCGTTCACTATTCCCGTCGCGAAAACAAACGAATATTGCTGCTGGATCCATCCACTGTATTCATCATGGCAAAGTGCAACATGTTTCTTCCCAGATATTTGTCGAGACGCCGCAACCAGTAGACCTCGAAACAGCGGTCACACAGACTATCGAGTCGGAGCTTGCGGTGGACTAAGACTGGGGCGGTGCACAGACCTGAAAGGGAAAGGAGTCAGGTTTCCGGGTGATCGTAGCGATGGAACCGATACTTGCCTGTCCGCATCACCCAGTACCGTCCGTCAAACTCGAGAAGATCGTCGTTGCCTTCTGCTTTTGAAAGGAGATTCAGGATATCTGTATCGGTGATGACGTGGTCACGTGCTAGGTTCGTGATTTCCTCGACGGTGGCTCCCGGGTTCTCCGCCACAACGTCCAGAATCCGGTCGTATTCCTCCGGCATGTGTCAGGAGATTCGGTGCTGGACGATCGCGTCTGATTCGCATGCTGGACAGGTCTCAGCATCACTATCGACAGTGGTTCCACAGCGCCGGCACTCGTACACGACTTCTGTCTGGGATGTCCGGGCCAGCAACCGATTCAGATCGTCAAATAGCATAGGACGGCGGTTATTGTGGGTTCACGACGTCTCGGCACTCGGGGCACTCGGCGTATACTGCCGGTCCCGTTGCTGTTTCGTACTCGAGGATCACGTCGGTCGTTGCGATCTCAGCATGGCAGAACGGGCATGCGCCGAGAGACGGTGGATTCGTCGTGGACATGAGTTACTGAAAGTGGTGTGAAAGGGGGAGCGCGTGTGACTGCGACAGGGTGTGGTGTGTCTTCCCCCTCTACAATCAGTATCGAACCTAGAACGACATATAAGCGACCCAACCACAGTGAAACTGAAACCACCGCTATCAGAACATGAGGGGTTGTGTCCCTGGCATATGCCGAGTTAGTGGTTGCCAGTAGCCTCGTCGAGCGCCCGAAAGAGCATCACGACAGTGGCCGCTGCAAGACCCATTGTCACCAGTGCGGAGAGAACCTGTAAATTATATCCTCTGACCTGGGTGGTAGTCCAGAGTTGGATCCCGGTCGCAAGCAGCAACGCCAGCCCAAGGGTGCGGGAGCGGTTCACGCCAATATCTTCGACAACCACTACCAAAAGTGGTGGCAGCCACAAAGTTCCCGTATGATACGTGTATCGAGCGGGAGTCATGGAACAGTTCACATCCCTTGCGACCCGTGGATCTTTGACACGTGCCGACCATCATTCCGGTATGGCTTTCAGCGTCTCGTGGCATACGCTTCTCGACGAACTTGACGATCTACCGGTCGGAGCCACGCTGATTACGCCGCTGTCGCACAACCGGTTTCGGGTGAATGATGTACAAGAGCAGCGGGTCATCATCGAATTCCTTGACCGCGACATCGATACCACGCAACCGCTCCAGCGCGAGCAATTCGAAACCCTCTATCGCCGAATCACTGAGGAGGCAGGCAGTTTCGAAATCGACAGGCTGCCATCCGACGCCGACCCGTATCCCGCCGTCTTGAGTCTTCACCCGCGGTTCGAAATCGACGAGGAGCAGGGAATGATCGTTGAGAAGGAGGGGCCGACCACCAACCAACTACTCACCACTGAAAACGAATCTGTGGCCGACGAGCAAGACCGCACTGAACCGGATCTCGACGTGTACGCTGATGCACTCCTGCTCGTTGACGCGCTCGAGCGCCACGATGTGACTGCGCTGGAGGAGATGGAGACTGATGCACTAGTGAACATCTATACGGTTCTCTCAGATGTCCAGCGGAATGCGAACGCTTTCCGGCAGGATGTGGCCGACATCCTACTCAATCGGCTCCATCACGACCGCCCTGTGAGTGGGCCGTTCGGCTCCGTCCAGCGGACGACACGCACGAATCGTTCGCTTCGAGATGACGAAGATGTCCTGAAAACCCTCGAAGAGGCCGGAATTGACCGCGAGCGCGTGCTGGGTGTGGATCGTGACAAGGTCGATGATGCGTTGGAGGTTACGAACCTGTCCGAGAGTGATGTCTACCAGATTGAGGAATCCAGCTACGTTCGCAAGGCCGACGTCGATGAAGAGCGCAAGGAGACGCGCCTCCAAGGGCTCAAGGATCAACTTGCGGCATCAGAGGGGGAGAAGGCCGAAGACCTCCGCGACGAGATTGAAGATCTCGAAGCACGCATTGACGAACTCACGAGTTTTCGGACCGGCGCAGAAGTTCACGAGTGATGTCACTGTAGCTGTGAACCTCTTGCAGGATACCTGTTGGAACCCAGAAAGAGCCTATCGCTGATCAGTTCCCGTTCCGGGCAGGTAGGCCGTAATCGATATGGACCTCCGGTGTGCTCGGTGATTCCGATGCCGGGACGCCGTTCCAGTCGACGACGTGCACGTTTGCCATCTGGCCGGAAAATCGGAATCGCATCACTCCGGTATCGACCGCGCCCTCTGCGGCGTGGTCCGTGACGACCGTGGCTTCCTCGAGTGGATCAGCATCGACCAGTTCGATCTCGCCGTCGACGGTAATTTCGTAGTTCGACGGGACGCCTCTGCCCACGATGGTAACGAGATGTGGCAGGGTGTCGGTAGTCTCAGCGGACATACTCCGAGGACACTATCCTGCCAGTATAAGCCTTCTCTTCGATGCAACCGTCGGAGCCAGTGAACGTCAGCTACGACCGAATGCGCGTCGTCTCACAGATCGACGTACTGGTGCTCCCACTCCCGTCGCTCCTGGATCGCTTCCTCACCGGCATCGGTGATGGCGTAGTAGTTCGTCCGGCGATCGAGCTGTCCCTTCTCGGCGAACTCCTTGTTGACGAGCGTATCCAGGTTCGGATACAGGCGACCGTGATTGATCTCACTCTCGTAGTACCCCTCAGCCTCATCCTTGATGTCCTGTCCAGACGGCTGGTCAGCACCTGCGATCACGTACAACAGATCACGCTGAAACCCGGTGAGGTCGTTCATCCTATGAGAGTCTTCAACGAACCTGTATTTGACTTCTTTTCTGGCCAAAACCGAAAGTTGGTAATGCATGATACTTGTTGTCTCATGACTGTTACAGTATACCTAGCAGCCGTTGATCTCCCGATTACCTAGTGGGAACGTACTACTGTAGCAGATCACAGATATATTGAGATTGGCATGCAAGACGTGGGCGCGAATGTCGCACAAGGCTAGACTTGAT
Organism: Natrialba hulunbeirensis JCM 10989; assembly: GCF_000337575.1. Classification (GTDB taxonomy): domain Archaea; phylum Halobacteriota; class Halobacteria; order Halobacteriales; family Natrialbaceae; genus Natrialba; species Natrialba hulunbeirensis. Next base: position 202,258 of record NZ_AOIM01000009.1, read on the forward strand.
TCACGAAGTTAGTGACCGGTCAGTCCAGATCCACGAGTGAACATTATTCACCAGATTAAGGCAGGTCAGGTGTACAGAGACAGTCGAAACGGAAACGAACTGCATCTCGTCTATCTCGACAGTCAGCACATCCTGCTGAAAGACGACGAGAACTACGCCCGACTGATGACCCGTCGCGACTTCGGGACGAGTGTTGGAGCTGGCCGCTTCAGCGTGGTTGGGAATGCTCCAGTTATCGCGGAAACGGCGTACAAAGCGATCGATCTCGAGAGGATCGATGACGACGGTGCAAAGACAGCAAGAGTGCTGCAAGCTCAAGGCCATACGACTGCTGAGTATATTCAACAAGCAGGCCATAGCGAACTACTCGATGTCCCAGGGATAGGAGAGAAAAATATTGAAATCATGATCAATAGGGCTGGAGAGTGATTTATGAATTTCTTAAAAATCTGTTAACTCTCAAGAAATCACTTGCCTTGTGGTTCCTCACACACATAAAGAACTAAACACGCAGATGATAGATCTTTAATATGGAGATTTCCGACAGACTTAATTTGGACATGTCTGATGATGAAATCGGTGATAAAATCGCTTTTAAAGCCTATAACAAACCTGAATCTATTTCCGAAGATGATATGACCATATGTAAGACACTTTTGAAATCTAGTAATGACGACGCAAGAAAGTGGGCTGCTGCTGCACTAAGAGATACAGCGGCAGGACAGCCGGGACTTGTGTCTCCCGCCTCGGAATTACTTTGGGCTATTATTATCCAAGAAGAAGAGAGGAAGATGACGAAATTAATTGCCCGAAATGCCTTGGAAGAGTTATACCATAATTCGGAAGAAGATTTTATGACTGTCTGCCACGACTTGTTGGTCCAAAGTGCTAAAAACAAATCCCATTCTAAAGACGCTGAAGAGCTATCACTGTATTCTGCCAGTTTAACAGTCACAGAAGAAAGACTAAAAGGAAGAGAGGCTTTTTTTGTAGAATCTATACCACACCTCAATTTTGATGAACAACCTCACTTCAATATGGCTCTCTCCAAAGGAAAAATCACTCCAGATTGGTCATTTGCAGTTAAAAAACAAGGGTCTACCCAACCAATTATTGAGGGTGATGTGACAGCATCACTGACTGTGACGGATGGGGGCGTGAGAATATTGTCGAAAGAAGGGCAATGGGCGATCCCTTACGGTAAAATCACTCATGTTAAAGTTGGCTCATATCCAGCAATAAAGATATTTGTCGGAAATGAATCTTATATTGTAAGATTGGCGAGAACAATTCATTCTAAAGAAGAGGCCAATGATTGTGGTAATTTCATAATGAAGATATGCAAACTTCTTTCCAAGAATAGCTGAGTGGCTACGAATTACAGCAGTAGTTGGTAGCATGCTTTCTTTATTTATAGTGACGCGTGAAACTCATGTTCAGTATAGGTGAAACATCTATCGAACAGTGTGCATGGCTCTGATGCGAATTCAGGGATGAAGCAGCACATCCTTCGGTATATTCGAGGTGACGCTGCGAGCGAGACGATGGATATCTCAATAAAGTTGATCGTGAAGACGTCCGAGAAAAGTACCTGACTGTGGGGTATCATAGAATACGTCTCGTACTCTCTGCCAGAACTGTCGCCGTTCGGGATCCCATCGGCTTTCAAGTGGAGGAAGACGTCCACAAAGAGGATTAATCTGTCGTCAGAACTTTGGTAAGGCTCGCTGTGAGGATTGGTTTGTATCCGTCGAGATGGGTGGAACGGACTTGTGAGTTGTGGCATACCCGCCCGTGAGGTCCGTCCATCTCATAGAAATTATGAACAAAATGAATTCTCCCGAGCGGAAGAAACGCATTGATAGCAGCAACAAGACGGAAGCAGCCTTCGCGTTCACCAGTCGTGCAGATGGATCTCGACACCGATTCCGATTCCTTCATCTAGAGGGTGAGTCTGGGATGTGGCGGGTCCACGAGGTCAAAGAAGATCAGACTTGGCGCATTGTTGGCCGCGAGCCAGTCCAACAGCTCAAGATGGGTCAAACCGAACCCAGTGCTAACCACGTGGGACACCGTCTCGTCGAGTAATGAGCCGATCCAAGCAATCTCCCGAAAATCTCGTGTCTCTACAGCCAGAGCATTCGAAGCCGACACACGAAACCAATCCATACGGAGATCGCGCTCACGTTCTCGCTGCAACCGACGAAACTCCAATCTTCGAGACGATACCGACCGTCGTTCTCTGTCCGAACTGTGGGGATGTCGTTGCCACTCACGAACAGGGCCTCCCACAAACGGTCCCGCAATTCGACACGTGTTGTTCGACCTGCCAGGTTGAACTTCGGCGCTGGTGTGCTATCGCAGTCGACGCAGCCTACAGTGAGTTGGTTGAGCCGCCAACGCTAACTGCGATGACACAGGCGTACTGGAACGAGTGGCTCTGGGCAGGCATTACCAACTACAAAGGCCAGCCACGCAACGATGAATATACGGACCGACTCAGTGCAAAGGCATCGAAATTCGGCTGGGACTGGGAACTTACCTGCCCGCTTTGCCGACGTGACATCTCCTGTCTCAAGCAAGATGTCTCTGACTTCGACGGGAGCCTCGACTATCATCACTGGTCGACAAATCCCGACCGCGGTATCACGCTCTGTCGTGAATGCCATGATATCATCGGCTTCGACAGCTACGACAACCAAGTTGAACAGCGTGCTCATCAGTGGGGATTTCGATCGCGGAACGATCTCCAGGTCATTCGCTTGGCCCTCCGCGAATCGATTATGACCGATCAGCCCCTCAGACGGAACATGGCTGAACAACTCGTCGATCGGTACAATCTCATCCAGTCAGTGAGCGAAGTTCGTACCTTGCTCGAAGTAGTTCTACAGGATAATACGCTATATGATCGATTTGTGGATGACTCACTCTGGGCTGATTCGGGATAATCGCAAGGAGGGAAACCTGCCAACTCGATTGAGACCCTTCCTGTGAAAACTCATGTACTCAGCATCATGATTCAGTGACAATGGACGAAGAAGACCTTCAAAAAACGCTAGACGAGGCTCGGCGTGTGTTCGGGCTCACCGATGACGATCCGGAATATCTCGCCAAATGTCCCGGATGTGGAGGCGAGGTACCAGTGTGGGATCTCGACGAGCTACCGATGGGCTATGAGTGCTTTAGCTGTGCTGCAAACTACAAAATTATGGGACAAGACGATATTGAGCTTGTTCAAGAATGGTGACTTCAAACACAGGTTCGGATCTGCTTCATAGCTCACAATGGTAGGTGAATGTGCATATTCGGAGATATACTCAGAGACAGAGGTATTGATAGATTCCTGGTGGACTGATCAATTCGAGTGCTGTCCAGACTGCTGATCGAATCTCAGCACAACTCCCGAAGTAGCGGTTTCCGAGGGTGAGTTTGAACTGCCGTCAGTACTCTTCGGTTGGGTTCAGGTCCGGCGATCCAGTCGGAAAATACACCAACTCGATCGGTTCATCAGCGGCGAAGTCCTTCACCGCCCCAGCGGTGAAGTACGTCGCCTGATCCAACAGGACGACCAGTTTCTCGCCGAACTCCGCTTGGAGATGCTCCAGAAAGCGGATTGTCACCTCACCGGTGAACGATCCGCCACACGCTAACACTGTCGTCTCCCCGTACTCAGTGAGTGCTCCCAGCAGGTTTACTCCCTCGCGAGAGGCCGACACGCCCACGGTCGGCCTCTCGCCAACCGGATACCATGCTGCGTAGAGATCCGCTCCAACCGCTTTCCGTGTCTGATCGATCGTAACAACCGTTGCGTCCTCGTCACGGTGGCCTACTTTTTTCGACTGTCTCTTTGAACTCTTCGCGTTCGTCTTCGTCGGCAGAGGCCGGCTCCGGCCGGGGTCTCTTCGACGAGACCCCGCCCTTGTGCATCAATCGGCGGACGTGGCGGCGGGAGAAGGCGACATCGAACGCTTCGATGAGATAGTGTTGAGCAAGAACTGTGCTCCAGGCTGGATCATCGTACCCGGCTTCTTCGGGTGGTTCATGGAGTACAGCGGTGAATTGCTCGAACTGTTCGTTCTCGCTTACGGCGTTGAGGACAATGCTCGTGTTCGACTGGTTGATGCCGGGATCGGTGATCAGCTGCTTGATCTCGTTGTTCATGTCGTCCGTGTCTTTGAATTTGTCGATGGCGATGATATCGTAGTCGCCGGTGACCTCGTAGACCGAGATCATTTGCTCGTGATCTCGTAGAGTCTCTGTGATCTCCTGAAGTGCGTGTCCTTCAGCTTTGATCTGCATGATGGCGGTGACATCGTATCCGGCTTTGTCGTAGTTGATGATCGGTGTGTATCCCCGGATAACTCCTTCTTCCTCGAGATCGGAGAGATGGTTAGAAATAGTTGTGACGGAGACGTCGAGTTCTTCGGCAAGGCTGCGGAGGCTGGATCGTCCGTCTTTGAGGAGTTCGTTTACGAGGTCTTGGTCCAGATTTTCGTACGCCATTGTATATTTTGAAGTACTGCTTATATTGGGGGTTTTTGAATAACCAGTTTCAGGCTTTTTTTGGAACGTTGAAGACCCCATATATTTTCGTCGGCCATTTCACAGGCTTTCGACGAAATCCGATAGAATTGTATCGGAATAGGCACGTTCATAGGATGACAGTACATCGATATCCGCTAACCTGGAAAATATGGATTTACGACTGATAGGGAAGTGGTCGGTGATCACCTTTCTTTCCAGCGTTGTTATTGCTGGTATTCTGCAGGGTGCGATCTACGGATTAGAACGCTGGGAGATCGCAACAATCGCACTGACCCTTACTGAGTCAGTGTATGTCGCAGCTTTTTCCGGCATCGTACTCGCTGGGACGTTGTATTCCTATTTGAATGATGACCGGTTGATTGTGGTCCCACTTCTAACCGTGCTTGGAGCCTTGATCGTGGTGTTCCTATACATCTCTGATGCCAAGGATACTTTTGAAATTCTGATCACTGCAGTAGCCACGCTTGTAGCGACTCTGATCGGGGTTAGTCAGGCGTTCCGGCTCGATCGCCAGGCAGAGAAGAAAGCCCGAGTCCAAGAAGCGACCGATCATTTGAACGCGGTGAAAAATGAATTAGAGCTGAATAAAGAGATCGCGGAGAGGAATTATCGGATCATCTCTAAGCTTCAGTCAGAGGATCCAGAGTCGGCAACACATTATACGTTAGAGAAGTTCTCAACAGAAGCATGGGATGCAGCTGTAAGCGGCCAGATTAACACTACTATTGATAGCGAGTTCCATTCTGATATGAAAGAAGTCTATGCTGACGCCGCCTCCACCAATGAGTTGATTAATAGGCTGCGAACTGAGCAACTCCATCCTTCTATTGGGGAAACAGAAGAGATGGGGGTCGGCGAATACAGGATCTGGACGATAACGGTCACACATTGGTCGGAAGAGACAGGCGATATAGAAGAGTCTCCACTGGGGGTGTTGATTAAGGAGCGGAGTAACTCGCTGAGGGTATCTATTGAAGGCAAACTTGGGAAACTGGAGACAAGGGTTTCTTCACTGCAGGGATAGTCTACTCTTTGACTCGGGGGGCGATTATCATGTGTGAGGTTATTCCGCTTCTCTTTGATTCGAGTTTCAGCACCCCCTCATTTCCAATAGATAAATCGATCTCATGCGAATTCATCTCTTTCAGGAAAGAATGGACCGGGTCAATGGCGTAACGATATTCAAAGTCCTGGAGATCATCGCTGTAGATATTCTCCATTACTTCTCCTTTCCCATCCACCATGTCAGAGACTGAAATCCAGAGTTCGCCGTCATCATGCTGTAACTCTACAACATTCGATATTTTCCCCATCATGTTCAGGTTCTTCCGGAGCGGCGGCCTCTCTAAGGACCCGATTTCTTTTGAGGAGTGTAGCGATCTTGCTTCTTGGAACTCAGATTCCGAGATTAGGAACAGTGTGAACGTAGTGGGGGTTGCAAACCAGCTTTCCATGATTTCTATTTCGAACTGATCCCGATCAAAACGTAGTTCGACTCGGTCGACATCAGCACCTTTTATCAGCGATCTCAGTGTTTGAGATCCGAACGAGAATCGTGCATTTTCAGCGACCTCGATATCAATATCGGAGTTGTCATCCCGTAATTCATGGAGCACCTGTATCGAGGATATATGCCGGGCGTAGATCTTGATCGAGTTGTCCTCATTGGCGAGTAGATGAATATCGATTGGTTGGTCGTCTGCTGCTTGAGATACCTCGTGCAGACTGTCTAAGATCTTGATCAAATTGTCCCGTTTGATCTGGATTTTCGCAATCATAGGTTATCCGGAAATCTCCAGGTTGTCTTGGATATCTCTAAGGATTCTGTTGCAGTACCTTGGTTCTTTGATTAGGGATTCCTTTTTCCATTTGTATTGGTTTTGGTCCTTGCTTTTCTCCATGAGATTGAATCGCCGGAGCATACTGCTCATGTATTTCTGCCAATGTTTTATTCGCTCTTTGCGGGGAAGATGCCCGAGCATTGGCGGATTGATCTGGGTCATGATACGGTCAATATCGGCGAAGTCTACTTTTGCTACTCGTTCTCGTGAGCAGTGTTTGATAAGACGGTTGCAGAACTCGAATTTTAACAGGGCTTCGTCAGTGTTTCTTGTGAAGTGGAGGAGATCGCTGCTGTTAGGATATACTTCGAGCTTGTTACAGATCGTGTCCTCTAAATCCATGTTCGAGTGTGTTCCCAATTCTTTCCAGATTCTGGAAGTGCCGTTAGAGTTTATCAGCCAAAGGATCAGATCGTTCTCTGAGATCATGTCTGAGATTGTGGCTTCGAATTTCTGGTAGAGGTCTTGCGATAATGTGATGACGATCTCGTGATGTGAGGGTGTGAAGTCATGACCATGAAGTTCCACATAGTTCGTAACCATCTGATCGGTGATATTGGCGTATTTGAGTGCGTCAGAGAGCCGGTCTTCGATTTCTATTTTCTTCTGTGAATCGTTCTCGAATTGGGTATGAAGGTTTGAGAAATCCTCTACTGTGATATGTTGGACGTCGCCTGTAGAGTTGAAGGCTAGTAAGTCCGGTTCGTAGGTTTCAGATCCGTTTTCTAGTTTGGGATCTGGATAGCCTGAGTAACCGTAGTCGCAGAGCTGTGTGCCCCAGCTGATCTGCCGTGAGTAGAGTGCATAGATTTGGCTGAGGTACACAGTGTGGGGATCATTCCATGAGAGCTGCTGATAGGGTGATACCGCCATTACTGTCCCTCCTCCATGATTCCGTCACTGCCAGATTCAGAAGGGGTCATGATATCCATGTCCTCTATGTCGATGATATCCTCCCTGACCCGGGGATCATATTTCTCTTTTATCTTGTTGTAGAGGTATGTGAGACTGGCTGTTGATGCAGTAACGGGCTTGATATAGAGAGCTGGCCGGGGTTCGCTGTCCGGTTCTTCTACTGAGGTGAAGAATATTTCAAATCGGCCTTCGTCGAAGGGAGTATTTGTTTCGGCTAAGAATTCTAGATCATCTCTGCCTTTGACTACTCCGTATAGATCGACATCTGACTGGCCTACTGTCAGCAAATTAGATAGCTTGATGCTGGCCTCTGGGGTGTACTCTTTTTCTGTGAAAACTAATTTGAGAACTCGTGGAGGCCTGTATTCCTTGAGCTGGATGATCCCGTGCTCATTTTCTTCGTATTCGCGTTTTGGGATCACTTCTTCTAGCTCATCATAGGCTCCGCGCTGGCTCTCCAGTTCCTCAAATAAGTGGAATGTAGCGCTGGGTGATCCAGTCCTATGAACTACTTGGCCTTCTTGCCGTATGGTTACGCGAGATGAGGGGGAGCTAGCTTGTACGCCGCCATCTTGTCGGAAGTCGCTTTCCGGAGGGATTTGGTATTCGAATCGGGAGCGGGAGATCTCTGATTTCTCGAGTAGGTCTTTTTGGACTCCTTCTTTCAATGCGTTGTCTACCAGCCATCGTGGTGTCTTGAGGTTGAATTCGATTTCTTGCTCTACGAATTCGTTGATGTTGTCGAAGTAGTAGTCGTGGAGATGGTCGGGGATGTCGGAGTCGTGTTGATAGATCCAGTAGGGATCCCATCTACGTTCTATTGAGACGCTTTCGTCCTTCGGTGTGTAGGATTGGTAGAGATCATTGATTTTGTCGCCCTCAAAGCTGACATCTAGCATCCATCCGACGCGGTTGTGTATGTCGGATAGTTTGTTTCTTAAAGACTTGTTTGTGCTACTTGAGTAGGCGATCAGCCAGCGTTCTTCTGAGAGGCTCCAGAGTAGTATTGGCGAGCTATTGACTCGTACTATGTGTTCGTCTCCTTCTGTTTCTCGGAATGACAGCTCATTTTCATTGGTTCCCAGCTTCTGGAATAGGTCTTGTATATTTGTCTTGGTTAATTCTTTTGAGGCGTAGTATTGGTTGAGATAGATGTTTCTTCCTTCATCGATATCTTCTTTGAAGTAGGCCTTTGTGGTTTCCTTTATTGTTTCTATACCCATTGAAAATCACTCCCCGGGTTAGTGGCAACTACTTAGAGCATTGCAATATAAGTACCCTTTCTATCCGCGTTAGATCTGCTCTATGTTTTGTTATTATGGGTTCTTGAGTTCCCTACTTGATGTAGATCGGTAGCAGTAGTCGGTAGCACTATTTCTTTATCCAGTATTAGATGTGAAATCATATTCAGTATAGGTGAAACACGGAGCAATAGGACGAACATGGGCTATACCATACTTAGTTAAATTAGAAAAATAATATGAGCGAACATTTATCATGTGACTCTTCCAACAATCATGTAGACATGGCGAAGTATAGCAACCAGTCATCTTTGGTTACCGCGTTCGCAGTCCTCATCGCCGGTGTCGCAATCATTGGAACACAGTTTTTTGGATGGGAATGGGGATCAGGACAGCTAATACCATCGATTATCGGCGTCGTTGTTGCTGGGGTCGCCGTTGTTGTTGCCGCCAGACGCATATTGGAGTGAGTGAACGATTGTTAGAATCGTTAAATGTCTGAATGCAACAGGAACTTTGACTCACTTACTGCTGCTCAATACGCATACATAGTTACCAGTACAGGGAATGTCTGTAGTGAAGTAGCGTGGGTTAGTTTGTTTGTCTATCGTGGATTCTCTGGTATGTTGGATACATCCAAACCCAGATAACCACTCCAAAAATACATATAAACACCCAAGAAGGGCCAGTCCATTGACTAAGGAAATATTCCGACGGAGATTGTTCCCGTATAAGAGCAATCAATCCGCCAATACTGACAAGCCCTACAATATACAAAATGATGAATAAAATGTGTCACGGACAAATGAAGGTTCCAGACCCCCTTATTTGCACTCTCGAATAATAACCCTACTGCCAGTCAATACGCATCTGCACTTACCGGTCACTCCCTTTCATAGATTGAGTCAGATGGCGTGCGACATTCGCGCGTTCTATCTTGCACGCCTTTTTTGACAAGAGTCGGATAAATAGACCGTGCGAGGGTTTCTATGCTACGCTCTTTCATAGAAGAAGATAGGCCAGTAATGGAGTACCCGACTCGATCAGAAATTCGTTCGCTCTGTACCGAACAGTCCTTCGAACGAGGCGTCAAGTACTATGAGCAGGGTCGGATTCAAGCGCTGGAGATCGACGCTGGAGAAATCACTGCAAGCGTTCGTGGATCCCACGATTACGAGGTCTCGATCGATATCGACGACAACACGATTCGGACCGTCTGTAGTTGCCCCTACGACTACGCTGGAGACTGTAAGCATATCGTCGCTGTACTACTGGCCGTCGAAGAGCGATCATCCGAGTCAACTCATGAGTCAACCGAACCATCAGTCAGCTCCGAGACGGTCGATATTGAAGCCCTGATTGATCAGACACCCGAAGACGAACTTCGGACGTTTCTCCTCGATATCATCGAGCACGACCGCGATATTCGTGATCGCTTCGTCGCATTTGCTGGTAAAGAGACCGGCAAGACCCTCTACGATTACAAGCAGGATATCGATCGCCTGTTCGAGGATGCAGCCGGTCGTCACGGTATGATCGAATACGATATCCACATCGACTTCTCCCAGTATCACGACCTGGCGGCGATGAAACGAGACCGTGGGAACGTTGATACGGCGACCGATATCTACCGTGCGTTCGCGGAGACAATCCGCGAAAATATGAATCGAATCGACGACAGCAGCGGGCACTACGGTCGAGAATTGAACCGTGCCGTCGAGGGGTACGCTGACACGATCGTCGACCAAGAGTATGAACACGCACAAAAGCGACCGCATATCGAATATCTCTTCGAGGAATTTATCCAGGCAGACTACGGCTTTGCCAGAGAGGATTACGACGAGGCATTACGCACGATCTGTACAACAAGGGCGGATCTCGAGTACTGGCTTGAGCTGTTTGATGCACACGTTTCGGGTGGCGACCTCGATCCAGTTGCCCTCGAAGCGTCGGTCGACTCGACAGCGGATACGGCACAAGGTGAGTCCCGAACAGATGTCTCATCGGAGGACGAGACAGCGGTTTCGAACGCACAGACTGACGAGGAAGCCGACACAACTGACGAATATGAGCGAACTGACGAGATTCTCTATACCTCGGATTTCACGACTGGACCGCTCTCGATGGATGACTTTACTGGTGGTACGATCGACGTCGATCATCTTGCAGTCGGTCCACTGGAACTCGAGTACTTCGTCGGTGATGCCTTCGACGAGTTGCACGTGGACGTTCTCACGACTGTTGAACGACACATGGCAAAGGTCGAATCATCGATCTCCGACGCCTCCGAGTCAGATCTCGTCTCAAAGTTTCAGAAGTGGCGTATCCTCTCGACGTACGTGTACGTACTGGAAGAGTTCGGTGAGGAAGGGGTTCTCGACACCCTGTACGAGGAAATTCACCTCGAAGACAAACGATTCTGCAAGGCGTACGCCGAACGGCTGATCGACCAAGATGACGAAGAACGTGCACTAGAAGCCGTGGAACACGGAATCAATACCTTCCGGTCGACTACAGATCCACGTTGGCTCGCGGCCGACCTGTACCAAGATCGAGACCCAGACAGCTACAAGACGTTTCTGAAGCAACTGTTTCTCGATCATTCTGAGTGGGACGCCTACGACGAACTGAAGGAAGCCTGTACCGATCGCGAATGGGCGTCGATATACGGGGAGTTCGAGCAAGAACTTCACGAGAATGATCGACAGCGGCTGATCTCTATGTACGTCCACGAGATGGATCTAGAGAAGGCGTTTTTCGAACTGAAGGAGACTGAAAACCTGTCGTGGATTCGTCGGTACCAGAATCCCGTTGCCACAGTCGATCCGAACGAGTATTTCGAGCTATATCGGGAACAACTGATCCCGTTTGCGGCTGGTGATACTGGACGTCGACACTACCGGGAAATTGCAGACCACTTAGAGACGATACAGGAGTTGGTTTCTGACGCCCAGTTCGAAGAGTTCGTCGAGTTTCTTAAAGAGCAGCATTCGAATCGGCCAGCATTCCTCGACGAACTCGAAAAAGCTGGGTTTTGAGTCACTCGGCAACTTGCTTGAACTCCCTATCGCGACCGACGAACACGTGGACATCTGGTCCGTCTGCTATCGCAGTCAACTGGTCTACTGTAGCCGGAACAGCGTCAATATCCAGTTCCCAGGGAACCGTATTGAATACGATCGCAAGAGTCCTGTCTGTATTGTTGCCCGTATCGGGTGCTAAAAGACGTGCGCGACGACTTGACGAGAAAGTGCATAGCCTATGGCGTCACACCTCACGAAGCGCCTATCTTACCAAGAATTAGGTTGTCTTCGTTCGAATCGATTGGTAAGGTTGGAGCAGTACGGCGAACTCTACGACGAGTGAGGACTACCTTCCCTCTTCGGGCGCTGGTTCTTCGAATTGGAGCGCCTCTTGGACGGCATCAGGAAGCGATGGCCGCGGAGCTGTTTCGTGTCGGCGAACTTTCTCTGATTTGTTCGTCTCTTCGTAGACTGCCCGGGCGACCGGGACACCACGAAGGAAGTTGTGTTCGTACAGTACGTCGACGCCACGTTCGGTTGGGCCCCAAAACCGAGACGGCAGATCACGTGTGGAGATGTTCGGCTCGTGGACGTAGACGTCCAAGAGGCCGGCCTCTTGAAGCGTCTCGAGTTGATCGAGAATCGCCCCCTCATTTTTCTGGATCATGTAGGTGAGTTCGGCAAGCGACGCGAGGTGGTGAGGATGGCCCAGCAAACACTGGACGATCAGGTGACGAGTCTCCTGGGAGAGTAACTCCCGCATTTCGCGTTGCTCGGCGAAAGGGTCATCGAAGACATCGTCCGCCGTATGGCTCATAGTGGACTGTAGCATAGCTCTGCATTTAACGATTTGGGACAACTAAGTGAGTACATATCCCAAATAACTAAGTTAATCAGAAGACGTATCACTGTACCAGTTGTCGAACGAAATATGACAACTCCATCTGTACCGCCGAACGCCGGACAAATTATGGGTGCTGTCCGTCGCGCTCTGCGCAACGTTGATGTCACACCGACAGAAGCGATGGATATTCTCTCGTGGGCACAGGACGAACTCCCAGCCATCTACGAACGGGATCAGACGGCATATCTCGTCTTGGGAAGTTATCGGTCGCCCTATATCCGCCGGGTGCGGTCGGTAAGTGATCGACTCAATCGCCGCTACGGGACCTATGCCTTCCTGATCGGCGATCTGGACGATATCGATGTCTCACGACTCCCCGAGTTTCGCGTCAAGTTTCATCTGACAGCGGCGCTCGCCGACTACATCACGACCATTATCGAGCAGGATGCAGGCGGCGAGATTAACGAACTGGGCAAACTTTCGGAGACAGAATATTTCAGGAAGACGCATGTCCTGCCGCGAGGCTACCGGTGGGACACAGAATCAAATCTTCGAGACAGGGAAGACGTATTCGCTGCAGCGGCTCAAATCGAGGCCGCAACTGGTGCTGACGAGGAGACGAAGCAGTCCGAGTTATCGAAACTTGTCGATCGAGCCACTACGGCTGGGATTGACGTGACTGTCGATGATCTCACAGAGTGGCTTGCCGATCATGAGTTAGCGGTTCCCTCCTACAGCTGGGTCCAGTTGAACGATTTCAGACTGTTCGAGTTGCAGGACCGGTGTTACCCATGGCTAACCGAAGATGAGTTGGTAGAACGAACAGACGAATTACCAGGTTCTCCGCGACCTCAGTGGGAGGAATGATAATGACTTTACATATATTTAGAGATTTCGATTTTTAGCCAGTAGAGTATGGAGATAATGGCGTGGCTGTATTGGTTGGCAAATTAGATGTTCGGGGTTTGTCCGCGTCTTTTAAATACCGAAATCGTTCATCGAATGTGGATTGCCCATAAGGCATCGCTCCGGGGATTTATGTAGAAAGGCCCGAAAATAACTGGTAGCCACCGAGTCAGAGTCAATATAGACGGGAAAAACCGAGATCGGCCGTACTTGCTTGCGATTTCCGTTTGTGAGCGAGGCGTGCCCTCTCACGGCAATGACCAGGGTTCGAATCCCTGTCGGAGCACTTCTTCACTTTCGATACGTTGCCGAGCCACTGCAGTCGTTGTTTTACAGAATCGGGTACCGAGCCCGGCTCTGTCCCGTCTGATGCGGGACGCACTCGAGCGCCCCAAATTCGATACACGCCAATTCGAAATTGAATGGTGGTGAACTCGATTTATATCCTGTGTCTGGATAGTCTTCAAATATTGTTTTCCAAATTGTAGTAAATCTCCATGGTGTGGGGGCTGTTGTCCCTGTTGAACCTGTCGCTACAAATAAACGAGATATCGTGTGTCAACCGTTCACTCAAACCATCGGTAACTATCACGGAAAACGATGGATGACGGCCGTCTAACGGCCTGCAAGGCTTTTTTACTATCCGACTACACGTCTTTGTTATGCAACTCCACAACAGGGATGTCCGACAGGACGTCCGAGAACTCGGTGCACTACTCGGCGACGTTCTCGAGGACCAGACCTCACGACAGGCCTTCGAGACGGTCGAATCGTGTCGGCGAGCGGCAATCGACTACCGGGCTGGCGAACTCGAGTCCCGTGACTCACTCATCGCCGAACTCGAGGGACTGTCGCCACACCAGCAACGCATCGTCGCGCGGGGGTTCACCTCGTACTTCGAACTGATCAACCTGGCCGAAGAGCGAGAGCGGGTGCGCTCGATCCGCACTGAGTCCCAGGAGGGGACACTCGAGGACAGCCTCGAAACGGCGGCGGCAGAACTCGGTGAGGAGGATATCGAGACGGTACAGCAGGTACTCGATGACGTGCTGATCGAGCCCACGTTTACGGCGCATCCGACCGAGGCGCGACGCAAGACGGTCAAGTCGAAGCTACGCGCGATTTCGATGGCACTCGAGACGCTCGACGAGCGGCTGTTGACCGACAAGGAGTCGGGGCAGGTCTGGGCGGACATCGACTCGGAGGTGACGAGCCTCTGGCAGACGCCCCAGGTTCGCAACCGCCAGCCCGAACCGGAGGACGAGGCCCGAAACGTTCAGTGGTACCTGCAGAACACGCTGTTCGACGTAGTCGGTGAGATTTACGACGAGTTCGCCGACGCGATCGACGAGGAGGTGGCGAGCGACCTCGATATTCCGAAGCTGTTCGAGTTCCGCTCGTGGGCCGGCAGCGACCGCGACGGCAACCCCTACGTGACGCCGGACGTGACCGCGCGGACGCTCGAACGCCAGCGGTCGGTCGTCCTCGACCGCTACCGGGAACAGCTCAAACGGCTCTCTGGTGTGTTGAGTCAGGACGGCAGCCGGATCGACCCCGGCTCCGAGTTCCAGGCGGCACTCGAGTCGGATCGCGAGCGGCTGCCGGGGACCGCCAGGACCGCGGCGGAACGCTACCCGGACGAACCCTACCGCCAGAAACTCAAGCTGATGCGCGAGCGGCTTGACCGCGTGGGTGACGTTCGACCGGGCGGCTACGACGACGCCGAGGAACTGCGAGCCGACCTCACGGCCATCGCTACGAGCCTGCGGGACAACGGCGCGGCGAGCGTCGTCGAGGCCCACGTCGATCCGATTCGACGGCAGGTCGCCACGTTCGACTTCTCGCTCGCGAGTCTCGACCTGCGAGACCACCAGCAGAAACACACCGACGCGATCGCGGAGGCACTCGAGTCCGAGGGGATCGACTACCACGCCCTGTCCGAAGACGAACGGGCGGAGCTGTTGACCGACGCAATCTTGCAGGACGAACCGGTGATCGACCTGGCCGATGCGGTGAGCGACGATCTCTCGGACGACTCCGCGCGCGTTCTGCGGCTGTTCGACAGCCTCGCCGACTGGCAACGCGAGTACGGCGTCGAGGCGATCGACACCTACTGCATCTCGATGACCGAGGAGCCGAGCCACGTCCTCGAGGTGCTGTTCCTGGCCGACCAGGCCGGTGTCGTCTCGCTGCCGGAACACTGTGGTATCGACGTCGTCCCGCTGCTCGAGACCGAGTACGCGCTTTCGGGGGCGCGCCGGATTATGGGCTCGCTGTTCGAGAACGAGGCCTACGTCCAGGCGCTCGAAGCGCGCGGGCGCACCCAGGAGATCATGCTCGGCTACTCCGACTCGAACAAGGAGAACGGCTTCCTGGCGGCGAACTGGTCGCTGTACAAGAATCAGCGTCGGCTCGGCGAGATCTGTGACGACCACGACGTGACGATGCGGCTGTTCCACGGCCGTGGTGGCTCCATCTCGCGGGGTGGCGGCCCGATGAACGAAGCGCTGCTCGCGCTGCCAAACAGCACCGTGACGGGCCAGGTCAAGTTCACCGAGCAGGGCGAGGCGATCGCCGAGAAGTACGCCAACCCGCGCATCGCCGAGCGCAACATCGAGCAGATGCTCAACGCCCAGCTTCGGGCGCGCCTCTACGCGAAAGACCAGCCCGAAGACGAGATTCGCGAGGAGTGGATCGAGGCCATGGAGACAATGGCCGACGCGGCCCGCCGCGAGTACCGCGACCTCCTGGAGAGCGACGGCTTCGTCCGGTACTTCGAACAGGCGACGCCGATTACCGTCATCGAGGACCTGGACCTCGGCTCGCGGCCCGCCTCGCGTTCCGGCGAGCGGACCGTCGAGGACCTGCGGGCGATTCCGTGGGTGTTCTCCTGGACCCAGTCCCGGTGCATCCTGCCGGGCTGGTACGCCATTGCGACGGGAATCGACGCGTACCTGGATGGCGATGGGCCACAAGACGACGGCGGCGACGTGGAGACGCTCCAGACCATGTACGAGGAGTGGCCGTTCTTCCGAACCACGCTCGACAACGCCGCGCTCTCGCTCTCGCGGACCGAACTCGAAATCGCCGAGCAGTACGCGAACCTCGCGGACGAGGATCTGCGCGAGCAGTTCTTCCCACGGCTGACCGGCGAGTACGAGCGCGCAGCCGACCTGATCACCGACATCGGCCAGCGCGACCAGCTTCACACCCGCGACTGGCTCGGTGAGAACCTGGAGCGACGAAACCCCTACGTCGACCCACTGAACCTGCTTCAGACGTACCTTCTCGACAGAACCCACCGGACCGACATCGAAGAACGAACGCTCCGGCTGACGGTGAAGGGGATCGCGGCGGGGATGAAAAACACTGGGTAAGCATACGTTCGACGGCGTACGGTACTCGAGTACGGCCTCGCGCTACTCGCTACTCGGTCTCTCTTTCACTACTCGAGGCGGTGGAACTGATACAGTTCGAGCGCGAACCCAATGAGACCGACAGGGAGAGCTAGCAGCAAGAACGCGCCGCCGAACTCGAGTGCCAGTTCGCCGAAGCCGCCGACGAGCGCGAGTACGAGTGCGAATCGCTGGAACGCAGCGCCGATCATCTATTGGCTACTCCTCGACAGTCGGCACCGGCACCGACTCCAGCACCCCACTGACAACCTGCGACTTCGCGACGCCGTTGACTGTCGCATCCGGTGTCAACACCAACCTGTGGGCCAGTACCGGCTGGGCAACGCGCTTGATGTCGTCCGGCGTCACGTACGATCGACCGACAATCGTCGCATACGCCCGTGCCGCCTCGAACAGCCGCTGGGTCCCGCGCGGCGACACGCCCGTCTCGACGCGGCCATCCGCGCGGGTTTCGCGGGTGAGCGCGGCAACGTACTCGAGGAGATCTTCGTCGACCCGAACCGTTTCTGGTACCTCCCGGAGTTGCCCGACCTGATCGTGTTCGAGGACGGCCTCGACGGACGGGCTGGTCGTCTCCCGGTCGGCGCGGCGGCGGAGGAGTTCGACCTCGCCGGCTTCGTCGGGGTAGCCCATCGACGTTTTGACGAGGAACCGGTCGACCTGTGCTTCGGGGAGCGGGAAGGTTCCTTCTTGTTCGACGGGGTTCTGGGTGGCGATGACGACGAAGGGGTCGGGGAGCTGGCGGGTTTCGCCGTCGACGGTGACCTGGCCTTCCTCCATGGCTTCGAGGAGGGCGGCCTGGGTTTTCGGCGGCGCACGGTTGATTTCGTCGGCGAGGACGACGTTCGCGAAGATGGGACCTTTGTTGAACTCGAAGGTGCGCTCGCGCTCGTTGAAGATGTGGGTGCCGGTGACGTCGGCGGGGAGCAGGTCGGGGGTGAACTGGATGCGTGAGAACGAGAGGCCGAGCGCGGTGGCGACGCTGCGGGCGGTGAGCGTCTTGCCGGTGCCGGGGACGTCCTCGACGAGGACGTGGCCGCGGCCGACGACGCCGACGAGGATGTCTTCGGGGAACGCGCGGTCGCAGATGACGGCGTTGTCGATGGTCTGGAGGACGGCCGAACACTCGCTACTGGCCTGGGTGACGTCCATGGAAACGCCGTCGGCCGCTCGTGTCAAATGAGTTTCGCTCGCGGTGAGTTCCGTCGTGCGTGGGCGGGGGCTGTGTCCGTCTGTGTTCGTGTATGCTCGTGGTAGTTCGATCGCTGACGTTCGATAGAGTGTCCGTGAACCGCTCCCAACCTGGGAAACAGATCGAAACCGGTAAAAACGATACCCGAGTACAAACAGGTGAGCCGAGATAGCCTAGCCCGGCCAAGGCGGCAGATTCGAAATCTGCTGTCCTCACGGACTCGGGAGTTCAAATCTCCCTCTCGGCGTTTTTGGAGCAACAAATCGATGAGCGGCGCATAGCGACGCGAATCAACGAGTTGCTGCAAAACGACACAGAGATTTGAATCAGGGAGGTCGCACGCTCGCGAACGAAGTGAGCGAGAGCGTCCGACTGTGGTTCAAATCTCCCTCTCGGCGTTTTCCGCGAACTAACACCTCTGAGCACCGCGTAGCGTGTGCTCAGAATCCGTGAGCGAAAACGCTCACGGGAATTTGAACGAGGCCAGACGCGCGCAACGAAGTGAGCACGTCTGGACGTTGTTCAAATCTCCCTCTCGGCGCTTCTACAGCAACCAACACCCACGAGCAACGCCTCACAGCACGGCGAATCTGTTACTGCAACCCGGTTCTCACCAGCAGTAGCGAATACAGGGTACTCGAGTACTCCGTCTTTCCGCCACCTTCGAGACAGTCGCTTGCAATAGGTAATCACTTTCTTGCAACCGCTGGCGTCGCCGTCACCTGCAGGGTAACGCCTTATTCGCGTTCGTCTGGTCGATGGTTGTGTCAGTGAGTACCAATGGGAACAGTTGTATTCGACCGACGACAGGGGGTGAGCGGCCGCGATGACTGACGATGGCGGGCGAGACGAGGAACCACTGGACGACGGATCCGCTGCCGATGGAACGCGGGCTGACGAGGAGGCTGAGTCCCCGGACGAACTAACGGACACCGGCGAACTCTTCCACCCGCTCGGAGAGGATGTCCAGACCGACTTCCGTGAGATGCTCGAGGACACCGAGTACGACGCAGATCTCGGGATGGAGATGGCTCGAGACGCGATGCGGCTCACGAAGGGCGAACTCTCCGAAGAGGAGTTTTACGACCGGTATCACGAGGACGTGGTCGAGGAGTTCGGCGAGGACGATCGGCCGATGGCCGAACGAATCGAAGACGCCCGAGAGAACGGCACCCTCGACGATGCGCTGTCACGGTTCGGCACGGACGACGAATCCCGTCGCGACGTAATCAAGAAGATGGGTGTCGGTGCGGGCGCGTTCGGGCTCACGGCCTGGGGTGCGACCAACGGTGACGAGCACGAGCCAGCCGTTGGTGCGGCGCAGGACGACAACGGCGACGAAAACGGTGCAGACGGGGACGGGATCCAGTGGGGGATGGTCCTCGATCTCGAGACCTGCGACGGTTGTCTCTCCTGTGTCGTCGCCTGTAATGACGAGCACAACTGGAACGACGGGGCGAACTGGATGTACGTCCTTGCCTACGAGGACGGGACCGTCGAATCACCGGACGAAGAGGAGTTCGACGACACGCGTGATTTCAACTATCTGATTCGGCCCTGCCAGCACTGTACCGACGCCCCCTGCGAGAAGGTGTGCCCGACGACGGCGCGCCATACTCGCGAGAACGGTGGCCTCGTTCTCACGGATTACGACGTCTGTATCGGCTGTCGGTACTGTCAGGTCGCCTGCCCCTACGGCGTGAACTACTTCCAGTGGGAGAACCCTGACACCGAAGCGCCATCGGAGGAACTCGAGGAGGACATGATGTTCGACGAGCGCGGTCGTTGGGTGAGCGGGCGCGGGCCACGCGGCGTCATGGAGAAGTGTATCTTCGACCCGGCCCGACAGGACGGCCAGATGGGCGAGGAGATGGTGGGGACAACCGCTTGCGAGGACGCCTGTCCGCCGGGCGCGATCCAGTTCGGGGACATGAACGATCCCGAGAGCGATCCCCAACAGTACATCCAGAACGTACCGCTCGCGAGGGCACAGGAACACGATCCCGACGACGAAGAGCTTCAGGAGGCAATCGCAATCGTCGAGGGTGAAGAGGAGGGGGCCGACGAGGACGATAATGGCATGACCGAGGAGGAAGCGATCCGACTACTTCGTGGCGAGTACGGCGACAACGACTCCTCGTTCAAGCTGTTAGAGGAGTTCGGGACCAATCCGAACGTGATCTACCTCGGGAACGAGCCGGGACCAGACGCCGAGCAAGTTCCCGGACCGGTCGCCTACGACGATGTCGGACAGGTCGACAACCGGATGGACGTTACCGAGGAACGAACCGTCGACGGCCTCGACCTCTGAGTCGTGACGCCGAGCGGCTCCGTCCCCCTCAGTCGTTCAGACTCGTTGCGTTGATAATGATTCACTCGTACGGATTCGTATGAACACTCGCGGCCGCCTCTTCGTCGGCCTCCTCTGGCTCGGTGTCGCCGGTCTGATGGCGACGACGATCCTCGTCGAACCCGGCTTTTCGGCATCGGCGAGCGAACTCGCTCGACTGTTCGTCGTCGCGCTCGCGCTCTTTCTGGCCGTCGTCTACCTGTTCGATCCGTGGAACGTGCTGAGTCGACAGCCGTTTCACTGATCCGGCCGCTGACAACGTAATTCTCGCTCAGTCGTCCGCCGGCGCGAGCGGCCGCTGATCGACCGCAAGCAACCGGTCGAGCGCATCGACCATCGCCTCGACGCTCGCGCGCGTGATGTCCGCCTCGCTTCGGGCAACCGTCACCGAGCGATCGTTTCGCACCATCGTCACCTCGACAGTGACGACCGCATCCGTCCCGCCCGTCACCGCGTCGACGTGGTAGGACTCGAGTTCGGCGTCGGCTGAGGAGCCAAGCGCCTCCCGGATCGCAGAGACGGCCGCGTCGACGGGACCGGAGCCAGTACCGCTCGCGACCCGTTCCTCGCCGTCCACATCGAGGCGGATACTTGCCGTGGGGACCGCACCGCCGCTCGTCGCCGTCAGATCGAGCAGGTCGACGACGCGCTCGCGGTCGTCGCCGGTCACGTCCTCGGCGATGGCGAGCAGGTCGGCGTCCGTGACGCGCCGGCCGCGGTCGCCGAGTTCGGTGACCCGCGTTGCGATTTCGGCCACCTCGTCGTCGCCGGCCTCGACGTCGTGCTCCTCGAGTGTGGCCGCGACGCCGGCCCGGCCGGTGTGCTTGCCGAGGGCGAGTCGGCGCTCGCGGCCGACGGTTTCGGGCGCGTAGGGCTCGTACATCTTGTCGTCTTTGAGGGTGCCGTCCGTGTGGATGCCGCTCTCGTGGGTGAACGCGTTCTCGCCGATGACGGCCTTATTCGGCGGAAGTTCGACCCCGGTCGCCCGCGAGACGCGCTGTGCGAGGTCGTACAGCGACTCGAGGTCGACCGTTTCGACGTCGTACACGTGCGAAAGCGCGATGGCGACCTCCTCGAGTGCGACGTTGCCAGCGCGTTCGCCGAGGCCGTTGACTGTGCAGTGGACGAGGTCCGCGCCGGCCGAGACGGCGGCGAGCGCGTTCGCCACGCCGAGGCCGAGATCGTCGTGCGTGTGCGCGCTGACTGGTCCGAGTTCGGCGAGCCGGGAGACGGCCGCCGTCGTGTGTTCCGGGCCGGTGTGGCCGACCGTATCGGCGAAACAGAACCGATCCGCACCCGCATCAAACGAGGTTTCGGCCAGTTCTGCGAGGTAGTCGAGATCCGCGCGGGAGCCGTCCTCGCCGATCACCTCGACCCAGAGGTCGTGCTCGGTCGCGTACTCGACCAGTTCGGCCGTCGTCGCGAGGTTATCTTCGCGTGAGGTGCCGACCTTCCCCTCGACGTGGCGATCACTCGAGGGCACGACGATGTGAACGCCGTCGACGCCGCACTCGAGTGCCTGGTCGACGTCGGCGCGGATGCCGCGACAGAAGCTGGTGACGAGGGCGTCGAGATCGAGGTCGGTGACGCGGGAGATGGCGCGGCGTTCGCCGGCGCCGGTGCAGGCGCTGCCGGCTTCGATGACGCTGACGCCGGCGCGCTCGAGGGAACGGGCGAGTTCGACCTTTTCGTCGGGTGAGAGCGAGACGCCGGGGGCCTGTTCGCCGTCGCGGAGGGTGGTATCGAGGAGTTGAACGGTGCGGTCTGGGTCGATCGTCTGGTCGGGGGTTGGTGTCTGTGAGTGCATTGGAGCGGTGGTGTCTGTGGTTGTGGCTGTTGGTGTGGTTGTGGCTGTGTCTGTGCCCGTGGCCGTCGCTGCGGTTGTGGTTGTGTCCGTGGATGCGTTCGCCTCTGTGGATCCGTCGCTGTTCGCGTCTGCGTCAGTGCCGTCGCTCCCGGTAGTGGCAGCGGTGGCGTCGTCGCCAGTGGTAGCAGCGTCGGACGCAGTATCAGTTACTGTCGATGCAGATGAAACAGAAGCAGTGGTAGTGTCAGCGTCAGTTTCAGTAGCAATCTCAGTCTCAGTCTCAGTACTACCGCGAAGAACCGAGGCGAGACTACGTGTCCCGTATAATTTCGCGTCCAGCCGGATCGCTCCGACTTCCTCTATCCTCCGGCGGTGAGACCGACTGCGAATCTCGTGCCATTGTACCTCGGTCTACTGTGGCACACGTTCTTAAGCACGTCGGCGACGGTACTTTCTGCGCCGTCACCTCACCCAGTTTGCACGACGTTACTCTTCGAGCAGCGCTACCTCGTCACCTGGCTCGACACCAGCCGCAGCGCCGGCGGGTAACTCGAGTATCGTGTCTGCGTGCTCACGGGCGAAGCCGCGCCACGGGCGAAGTTGCTCGACGCGCTGGACGACGCCATCGGCGACCCAGATGACGTCGAGCGGGACGAAGACGAACAGCATGTGGACGTCGCGGGTGCTCGCGTCGTCGAAGCGGAAGGCGAGCGCGAAGTTTTCGGGGAGCGAGCGGCGGAACATGAGACCGCGAGTCTGGGCGAGCAGGGAGTCTGCGAGGTCGATCTGGGTGGCCAGCGTCGTCCGGTCGTCTGGGGATGCAACTGAGCCGTCGGCGGCGTGAACGAGGCGCACGACTGGGCGTCGGCGTGCAACGAGCAAAAAGACTGTCAAAACGGTGGCTGCTGACTGTGGTCGGTTGTATCCGTGTCCGCTGGCGTCTCCGTGACGTCTCCGTGAGGTGACGGAGACCGTTACTCCTGGTCGCCGGTGAATTCGAAGACGTCGGCTTCGGCGTCAGTGTCTTCGTCGTCGCTGGCAGTGGTGTCTTCGGCGTTAGTCTCGTGGTCGCCGCTGCCGTCGCCGCCTTCGGGATCGTCGCTGCCGCCCGTCACGCCAGCGGACTCAGCGGTGGCGATACTATCGCCCTCACCAGCCACCGTCGCATCGAGCAACGCCGCCTCTCCAGCGTTTGCAGCCGCATCGGTCTCGAACCGGTCGAGCGCCGCCGAAAGCGTCGTCGCCTGCTGGCTCAACTGCTGGGCCGACCCCGTCACTTCCGTCAGCGCGCTCGTCTGCTCCTCGGCAGCCGCGGCGACCGTCTCGGCCTCCGCGGTCGTCTCCTCGGAGATCGAGGCGACTTCGTCGACCATCGCGACGACCTCCTGGGTCGAGGCAGCCTGCTGTTCGGTCGCCGCCGAAATCTCCTGCACGCCGTCGTTCGTCTCCTGAGCGTACGTGGCAATTTCCTCGAGGTCGTCCACGACGGTCGTCACGAGGTCGTTCACGCGCTCGATTTCGTCGGTCGTCTGGTCGACCTCCGTCGCGGAGCGCGCCGTCTGGGACTCGACCGCCTCGAGTCGCTCGTCGATCTGCTCTGCGGCCTCCTTGACGTCCTGGGAGAGCTCCTTGACCTCCTCGGCGACGGTACTGAAGCCGCCCGTGTCGCCGTCGCTGGCGGAACGTGAGGCCTCGATGGAGGCGTTCAGCGCGAGCATGTTCGTCTGTGCCGCGATTTCGGTAATCGTCTCCGTGAGTTCTGCAATCTGGTCGACCTGCGTCTCGAGTTCCTCGAACTCCTCGACGACTGCCTGGTGTTCGTCTTCGAGGTCCTCACAGGCGTCGATGGCTTCCTGTGCGGTGTCGCTGCCGTCGCGGCTCGTGGTGGCCGTCCGCTCGGCGAGCGTCGCGACCTGACTCGAGGAGGCCGCGATTTCTTCGGTCGTCGTCGAGAGCGTGTTGAGTTCGCTGTCGATCGACTGCAGCGACTGGTGCTGGCGGTCTGCCCCATCGGAAATCTCCTGCACCGAGGTGCTGACCTCCGCGCTTGCGGTCTGGACTTCCTCGCTGGAGGCGGTCACCTGCTCGGACGCCGTGGCGACGTCGGTCGCGAACTGCGAGAGCTGGTCGACGGTCGTCTCGAGTTCCCCGAGCATCTCGTTGAACTCGGTGGCGATGTCGGCCATCGCCTCGTTCTCGCTTTCGGGGTCCATGCGAGTGGTGAGGTCGCCGTCGGCTGCGGCCTGCATCACCGTGCTGTACTCGTCTGCCTTCTGCTCGAGATGGGTGTTGATCCGGTTGACCCGCTCGCGCTCGGCCTCGGCCTCGTCACGAGCGTCTTCGGCCTCCTGAATCGTGTTCTTGAGTTCGACGCGCATGGAGTCGAACCCGTCGTAGAGCTGACCGATGTTGTCGATCCGGTTGGACTCGAGTTCGACGTCGAGATCACCGGCTTCCATCTGCCGTGCCTTCTCAGTCAGGCGATCGACCGATGCGGCGGTGTTGCGCCCGATGATAGCCCCGAGGACGGCGATGATGAGCACGCTGGCGAGCGTGATCAGCGCGCCGAACTGGCCGATCGAGTCGACGACGCCGAGTGCCTGATCCTCGGTGGTGTGGACGAGAACGGTCCAGTCCTCGCCGGTCGTGTAGTAGCCGACGACGTAGCCACCCGGTGAGAAGTCGTACGGCTCCTGCTGGAGTGCGTCGGTCGGTGCCTCATCGAAGCGGAGAGCACCGAGTGAGTTCTCCTCGGCAGTATCGAGGAGTTCCGCGTTGCCGTACGTCTCGCCGAACGAGACGTTGTCCGGATCGCTGCCGTAGCCGAGGTAGGCGTCGTCCGCGATGATCCGCCCCTCGTCGTCGACGATGGTGACGACAGTTTCAGACTGCCAGACGGTCGGCGAGTTCGACGAGCGGTCGGCCAGGTCGAACGTCAGCACGACCGCTCGATCAGTACCGGGAATCCCGACGTAGTACGAGCGAACGGGCCGTTCGTCAAAGACGAGCGAGACATCGTCCTCGATCAGGTAGGGGTCAGTCCGCTGAACCGCGTAGGCCGAGGCCGACTCGAGTTCGTCCGTCTCTGGGAACGCGAGTTCCTCGAGGGACTCCGCACCATCGGTACCCGCGAGAATGTCACCGGAGTCGGTGCTGGTATCGACGTAGAGTGCATTGACTCTGGTGTTTTCGGGGAGTTCACTGTAGACGTCCTCGAGGTAGCCGTCTATCGCTGCGAGGTCTTCGCCATCACCACCCTGTCCCTCGTTTTGAACGGCGGAGAAGATCGGTGCCTGGGCGGTCGAGAGCAAGAGCTGGTCGTTGCGGTCGTTCCAGTTCTCGATCTCGGTTGCCTCCTGGACGGCCTGATCCTGTTGTTCGTTGAGTACCGTCTGCTCGACGGTATCGGTGATCATCGACGTTTCGACGATGCCGATGGCACCGACTGACAGTCCGATGACGAGCAGCACAATGCCAAACTTGAGCGCGTATCGTCGCCTGATAAACGACGGGACAAGTCGCCGTACTCTACTCATTGTACTCTCCTTCTTCTAACAATTCTTATGTCTGACGAAGCTACTGTCAATTAATGTGATACGTGTTCGCACCCACCGTCAGACATGTCCCCACGTAGCGTCCGGTGGGTTCAAGCCGATTGCGACGCATTCTCGCATCGAGGATGGAGCGAACGCCCAACGGTACGCCCGTCGGCGTCGACGACCCCTACGAGTTCGTGGGTGTCTGTGACTACCTTACCGGTGAGGGAACGTGTCGGTACGCTTTCAACCACTACGAGCACGATCCCGAGTTCGCCCGCGAGCGCGCACAGGAAGACTACGAGTGCCCGATCGTCGACCCCGAGACGGACGACACCTGGGCCGATTGCCCACACTTTCGCGCGCGGAACCGTGATCGCGAGTGCGTCCGCTGTGGCCTCGGCGAAAAGCGACTCGCCCACGACGATGAGCGACCACTACTCGAGGAACACCACCTGTCCTATGCCCGCGACGGCGAGACGCTCTCCCACGAGATTACGATCTACCTCTGTCGGTGGTGTCACGCCAAGGTCCACAACTCCTGGGCGCGGATCACGGACGACGCCGCGCCGGACCCCGAGGCGCTGGCCGAACTCGAAGGTCGACGCAGTCGGGAACTCGAGGAGTTGGGTTTCGAGTCGGCAGCGGAGCGGTACGGGCGAGACGACCGAGACGAACGAAACGAACGAAACGAACGAAACGACTGAAACTAACGAAACCAGCGAGGCGAGGACGGTTAGTCGAGAATATCGCCGACGCGTCGTGGTTCGCCCTGCAGGTTCGGCTGGTCGGCGACGATTTTGAGGACCTCGTGGTCCGTTACGTCGTAGTAGGATTTCTCCGTCGCTTCCTCGATGAGTTCTCGTTCGAGGCGAAATTCGGTGCCTTCGTAGACGACATCGACGCCGTCGTCGTCGAACGCGAGTGTTGTCATGATCTGCCCTATGCCGTGGGGGGTGTAAAAGGAACCGGACCGACGGTCTCCGGTTCGTATTGCCGGCCGCCTCGGAGTGATGGCACACAAACAGGAGTCAGACGGACGGCAGACGACGCGCGAGGTTTATTACCGGCCACCCATATTGGATGTGAGTGTGGCCGGACATAGGGATCCGCTCGACGAACTCGTCGTCCCTGACGGGACCGAAGCCAAGGAAGTCGCCCTCGAGACCGACGGAGACGTGCTTATCGGGAGTCGCTCGACGATCGAGTTCGGCGTGCGCGGACGCAACGTGCTCGCCGGCGAAAACGTCACCGTCGACGGCGAGATCGAAGCCGAGGGCGACTGCCGACTCGACATGTGGTGTGACGTCGCGGAGAACGTCCTCGTCGGTCAAGACGCCTACATCGGCGAACGGGTCCACATCGCCGGCGAACTGAAGGTTGCAGGCGACCTCGACATCGGTGACGACGTCGACATCGAGGAAGGATTCGAGGCCAACGGCTGGATCGTCATCCGGAACCCGATGCCGACGATCGTCCTCATGTTCGTCTACCTCAAACACCTGCTTTTGATCGGCGAAGAGGATACCGCCCAGCGACTCATCTCCGAACTCGTCGACGAAGACGACGACGAGGACGACCCCGAGACCGACCCGCTCGTCATCCCGCGCAACGCGACCGTCGGCGACGACGCCTGGCGCGTCTCGACGCCCGCAACGCTTGGCGACGACTGTCGACTCCACGGCAACGTCCGCGCCGAAACGATCGATGTCGGCAGCGAGTGCAACGTGTTCGGTAGCCTCCGCGCCCGCGGCGACGTCACCGTCGGCGAGGAAACACGCATCCACGGCGACCTGACCACCCGCGAGGGCGACGTCGTGCTCACCGACGACGCACGCGTGCTCGGCGACGTCTCCTGTGCCAACCTCGAACTCGGCCCCGGTGCCGAAATCGACGGCACGATTCGCGCCGACGGCGAGATCACGATGGACACTGGCGAACGCGAACTCGAGTAAGGCCCGACCGACTGGGTCCAGATTTTCCTGCCCGCGGTCGGCGTACTGTCTCGCAGACGGATTCTCACCCCCAGTCTTAATAGCAGCACTGTGGATACGCGAGATGAGCATGCGAATGACAATCATACAACAGAGACGGAGGCGCGTATGCGGTCCGTCGTCCTGACCAAGGGCGTCCCGGACTTCTCGGACGGTGCCGTCTCGTTCGACGAGGACGGCCACCTGGAGCGCGGGAAGACACCGACGGTGATGAACCCGAACGACGCGTTCGCACTCGAGGCGGCCCTGCAGACGCGGGTCCGCCACGGCGGCCACGTCTCGGGGATGAGTATGGGGCCGCCGGGCTATGCGCAGGTACTCGAGGAGGCGATGGAAGCGGTGTACACCGACGACAGCTACCTCCTTTCGGACCGGGAGCTCGCCGCCTCGGACACGTGGGCGACGGCGATCACGCTCAGTGCGGGCATCGAGACCTATCAGGAGGAGATCGGCGACGTCGACCTGCTCTTTGCGGGGTTCAAGACGGCGGACGGCGAGACGGGCCAGACCGGGCCGCAGACGGCGTGGGCGCTCGACTGGCCGATCGTTACGCACGTCATCGCGCTCGATATCGACCCGGACGAGCGTCTGCTCCGCGCGAAGCGACTGGTCGAGGGCGACGTCGACGAGATTGAGACGGTCGAAGCACCGCTGCCGTGTATGGTCGTTACGGACCCCGAGTTCGAGCCGACCTACCGGAAGGCCTCGCACCGACTCACTCACAAGCGACTCCGCGAGGAGACCCAGAACCGTGCGGCCGCCCACGATCGGCACCTGACCACGTGGGATCACGAGGATCTGAATCTGGATCCGGACTACATCGGCCTCGACGGCTCGCCGACGATCGTCTCCTCGGTCGACCCGATCCCAAAGGCACCCTCTGAGCGGGAGGCGACGATGGTCGATCCCGGCGATTCGGAGGGGATGAACGAACTCCTTGGGGAGTTCCAGCCCTACGCGGCGGCGACGAACGGTGCAGACGGACCGAACGCAGCGGAGGGAGGTGACTAATCGTGGCACTCGATCCGGACGACTACTCGGTCGACGAACTGCGCGAGGAACTGGATACAATCGACGAGACCGACGAACTACAGGCGGTTCTCGAGGCCGAACAGGCGGGACGAGACCGGAAGACGGCTCGGGAAGCGGTCCACCGGCGACTCGAAGCTGTCGGTGCGGACGTCGCTGGCAGTGATGAAAGCAGCGACGGCGTCGAGGAGGGGACGGAAACCGAAGGCGAGTACGAGGAGACGAAAGAGACGGTCGGCGACGAGGCGGAAGGTGAGCCGGTCGACGAGGTCGATGACGAGGACGAACCGGCCGCTGACGACGAGGACGCCGCGGGAGAAGCCGACGGACCCCAGACCCGCGACAAGAAACACGTCCGCGCGCTCGCCGATGGCCACTACGAGGACATGTGGGTCTTCTGTGAGACCCAGCAGGGCGAACTACTCGAGGTCTCTCGAGAAATGCTCGGCAAGGCGCGCGAACTGATGGACCAGTTCGCCGAGGACTACGGGGTCTCCGCGAGCGAAGCGAGCGTAGGCTCGGAAGACGGAACGTCTTCCGGTGACGAGGAGCGCGTCGTCGCCTTCCTCATGGGCGACGACTGCGAAGGACTCGCCGAGGAGTGTATCGCTTACGGCGCTGACGTTGCGGTCTACCACGATGACCATAGGTTGGAACGGTTCCTGCACAAACCCTACACCGAAATTTCAGCGCACATGGCCCGCGGCGAGGGCACCGTCGAGAGCACCAACTGGCGCGAGTACGACAAGCCGCGCTACATCCTGTTCCCGGCGACGAACAACGGACGGGACCTCTCGGCGAAG
Source organism: Natrialba hulunbeirensis JCM 10989 (assembly GCF_000337575.1). GTDB lineage: Archaea > Halobacteriota > Halobacteria > Halobacteriales > Natrialbaceae > Natrialba > Natrialba hulunbeirensis. The sequence continues at coordinate 231,700 of NZ_AOIM01000009.1, forward strand.
GTGCAGGCCGAACTCGACTCCGGTCTCGCCTCGGACTGTTCTGACCTCTTCATCGAGGAGAACGAGGTCTCAAATCCCGTCAAGACTGGCGAGCCTGGCGTCAAGAAGACCTTTGAGAAGGTCCTGCACATGAAGCGACCCGATTTCTCGGGCTTCGAGTACTCGACGATCCTCTGTCTGGACAACCCCGGTCGGGAGTTCCACCCGCAGGGCGCATCGATCATCCCCGGCAGTTTCGACCCAATCGAACCCGACCACGACCGTGACGGACTCGTGATCGAACACGACATGGAACTGGACGAGGACTGGTTCCGCGTCGAGATCACGGAGTACGACCAACTCGAGGCCGGCGTCGATCTGACGGGCCACGACGTGGTCGTCTGTCTCGGTCGCGGCATTGCGGACGACCCCACTGAGGGGATAGAACTCAGCCTCGATCTGGTTGACGCCTTCGAGGACGCCGAACTCGGCATTACGCGGGGGATCGTCACCTCCTCCTACCAGTTCGACGGTCACGTCGAGCAGTACGCGAAGGAGGAGCGCCAGATCGGCGAGACGGGACAGGTCGTCGCGCCCGACCTCTACGTCGCAGCCGGCGTGTCGGGTGCCGTCCAGCACAAGGTCGGGATGGACGAATCGGATACCATCGTCTCGATCAATACTGACCCCGACGCGCGCATTCGGGACTTTAGCGACTACTTCGTTGAGGGCGACCTCTTCGAGGTTCTCCCCGAACTTACCGACGCAGTCGAGTCGGGTGAGCTGGCACCCGAAGCGGTCGCGGACGGGAGCGGCGACGGGTCGGAGGACAGCGAGCCAGATGCCGGTGCTGACACTACAACTGGAGGTGAGACCGATGACTGATTCGAACGAGACAGACCGTGAGCACTACGAGGCCGTCGTCGTCGGCTGCGGTCCCGGCGGCGCTGCGGCAGCCGTACGACTCGCAGACCACGGTATCGAAACGCTCGTCCTCGAACGAGGAACGGATGCGGGCTCGAAGAACGTCTCCGGCGGCCTGATCTACGCCGAGGACTCTGCTCCCTACACGATCGACGACCTGTTCGACGGCTTCCGTGAGGAGGCCTCCGAACGGCCCGTCACCGACTACTACATCCACAACATGGCCGGGAACAAGGTCAAGAGCTACGATCTGACCGACCTCCACGAGGACGACACCGACTGGTGTGACGCCGTCCTCCGTCGGCCGATGGACTCCTGGCTCGCAGAGCGAGTTCACGAGAAGACCAGCGAGACCGGCGGCGGCGTCCTGACGAACGTACGGGTGAACGGCCTCCTGCGTGAACGCGGTCGTATCGTCGGCGTCACCTGCGACGAACTCGATCCGATCGAGGCCGACATCGTCGTCGCCGCCGACGGTGTCAACTCCGAACTCGCCCGCGAGGCAGGTCTGATGGACTGGGAGGACCCGAACGAGTGGTTCCAGGGCGTCAAAGCCGTCGTCGAGATGGAGCCCGACGTGATCGACGACCGGTTCGATATCGACGAGGACGAAGGCGTCGCGCACCTGTTCTCGGGCGACCTCTTCGAGGACGTCCGTGGCGGTGGCTTCCTCTATACGAACGAGGACTCGCTCTCGATCGGGACCGTCTTCCACCTCGACAGCCTCGTCGAGGAGCAGGCCGAACCGCACGAACTGCTCGACGCCTTGCTCACCCATCCGCTGCTCGCGCGGTGGCTCGGCGACGAGTACGACGAGCGCGAGTATTCGGCGAAGCTCGTCCCGGACTCGAAAAAGGTCGCCCACCGCGAGCCGTACCGGGACCGACTCGTCCTGGTCGGCGACGCCGCGGGCCAGATGCAGGCCCAGGGACCGATCATCAAGGGAATGAACCACGCCGTCACGGCGGGCGCGCTCGCAGCCGACGCCTTCGCGGTCACGCGCGGGAACGCCGACCCGGCCGCTGCGGGTCGTCGGTACACCCAGATGCTCGAGGACTCGGGCACGATGGACAAGCTTCGGCCACGGCGATACGATCTCGCCCGAACCGTCGGTGAGCGCGACCGGGTGACAGACGCCGTCGAACGAGTGCTCGACTCGCGGGTCGGCTCGCTCGCGATCGGCAACCCGATCGCAGATCGACTGCTTCAACGGGCGTACAACTCGCCGTTCCTCGTCTCGATGCTGCCCGACACGCGAACGGGCTACGTCACTCTGCCGTCGATCATCGGGGAAGAGCACGGGCGAACGCTGCACTGGGAGAGTTCGGTCGAGCCGCCGTCGCTCGACGAACGAATCGGCGATCTCACCTACAACACGGATATCGGTAACCCACACATCGAAGTGCGAGACACGTCCTTCGAAGCCAGCGGCGCGGCAGTGTACGCCTGTCCGGTCAGCGCCGAAGACTTCGGCGGCGGCTGCTATCGCTCCGAGGAGGTCAAACGCAACGGCACCGCAGCAACCGTCGTCAGCCTCGACACTCAGCCCTGCGTCGAGTGTGGCACCTGCGCCGTCGTCGCCGATACCGAGTGGGAACACCCCCGCGGCGGCAAGGGCGTCGAGTTCCGTGAGGGGTGAGCGCAAGCATGCGGCAACTCCGGTGTCGTTCGCGGCCAGGCGGAGGCTCGCGCCATGAGTGAGTACGGCCCCCAAATCGCCGCACTCGCCCGCCGCGCCGAGCGCGAGTACGACGCCCTCTCCCGTGGCGATGACCCATCGGAACCGGCGTTCGCCTCCCAGTACCTCCGCGACGGCGTCGGCCAGGCCATCGCGGTCTACATCGACGCCCGCACCGGCGGTCAACCCGCTCCGCTCTCGCCAGCCGAACTCGACGCGCTCGAGTACGCGATGCATCGCTGGCTCGAGTGCTACGCTCGCTGCCACGGCGTAGTACTCGAGTCGGATGTCAGTATCCGGACGGCCGCGGAGGTGGTACTCGAGACGCGGACCATCGACGATGTTGGGCAGTTGGTGACGGGTGTGCCGTCGCGGTGTGGGGGTGAGCGTGAGCGTGAGCGTGAGCGTGAGCAAGAACGCGAGCGAGAACGTAAGTGTGAGTAGGGAGTGCAGCGCCACCAGCAGTGACCCGTGAGCGCTCGAACACCGGCCGGCACAGTGACGGAACCACGACAGTCACCACAACCGACCCGTCCGAACAATCATCGCCTTCGCGCACGGAGACGTACCGTACCCGTGTCCCTTATCGTCGAGTACGAACTGCGAACGCCTATCCTCGAATCGACGGCCCAAGTCGTCCGAAAGCTCGAGTTAGAGGAACTCTACGGCACACAGGACGGAACGTCGAAATTGCTTTTCTGGGCGTTCGCCGATGATTTCGACGCGTTCGAGGATGCGCTCACATCCGACGAGACGATCGAGAGCTACACGAGGCTCGAATCCTTCGGCGATCGCAGCCTGTACGGCGTCACACTCACCGATGAGGCCGCAGCAAAGCTGACCTACCCCCTAGCCGCCGAGTACAACGTGGCGATCACCGACATTACGGTCTCCGACAAGACGATCGTGAGCGCTCGTGTTCCATCCCGAGAGACCTTACTCGAGTACCGAAAGCGCTGCCTCGAGAAGGGAGTTGGATTCCAGGTACGCCGAATTTATCACGAACACGAGTCCGAGGCGAAGCAGTACGGACTCAGCGAGCACCAGCGCGAGGCGTTGCTGACGGCGCTCGAACGGGGATACTTCGACGTACCGCGGGCGGCGACGTTGTCGGAGGTTGCGGACGAACTCGGTATTTCGGATCAGGCGCTCTCTGCCCGGCTCCGGCGCGGACAGGCGAACCTGCTCTGGCACACGATCGCAGACGACCCTACTTAAAGGGTTGGCCACCCAATGAACGGGCTTTCCCCGCTCCCAGCCGTTCTTCAACTATGAAACAGCGAGCCCACTCGTCTACGTCAACGTCACCAGAAACGACCGAATCACCCTCCGAGACAGCTGACACGGCTGATCGGCCGACCGCTGACGACAACCAGTTCACCTTCCAGGCCGACACCGAACAGCCACCGAGCGTCGCGGTCATCTCTGCTATCGCCGCACAGGACGACCTCGACGTACTCGCCGTCGCAGACGAACTCGAGCCACTCTACAACGCCGTCGACCCGGCGGCACTGGATGCACTCTTTGCGGACTCGAGTGATGCGTCCGAACTCGACCGAGCTGGCGGCAGTGTGACGTTCGCCTACGCTGGCCGAACGGTGACTGTCGATACGACTGGTCGGGTTGTGCTCGAAGAGATGGAGTGACGGTGAGCGGTGCCCGGAGCACCCTCAAAATCGCTCAAACCGCCCAAATCGCTCAAACCGTCAGTAAATCAGTTCGTCGTCGTTTTCGACCATATACAGCGTCCGCGCGGCGATATTGACCGCGTGGTCACCCACTCGTTCCAGGTCACGAATCGTGAGCAACAGCCGCGAGACATCCTGGAGCAACTGCTCGACTTCGTCGGGGGACTCGAGTTCACGTTCGATGAGGTCGCGGACGACGATCTCGCTCGCCCGTTCGGCGAAATGGTCGAGGTCGTCGTCGTGCTCGGCGAGCTGTCGGCAGCCGTCGGTGTCTTCGGTGTCGTAGGCGACCATGGCGTCTTCGATCATCTCGAGCGTCATTTCGCCCATTTCCTGGACGTCGACATCCGGGAAGAGGTCGTGTTTGGCGTCGAGGGTGTACTCGCCGAGGTTGACCGCGAGGTCGCCGATTCGCTCCAGGTCAGTGATGATCTTGAACGAGGCGGCGATAAATCGGAGGTCGCTCGCGACGGGTTGCTGGAGCGCGAGCAGTTCGATACACTGCTGTTCGAGGTCGAGGTACATCTCGTTGACCTCGTTGTCGCCGGTGATCACTTCGTTGGCAAGGTCCTCGTCTTTTTGTTCTAAGGCGTCGAGTCCCATGCGAAGGCGTTCCATCACAACCTCGCTCATGTAGAGGATGTCCTCGCGGAGTTCCGCGAGCTTCTCCTGGTACGATTGTCTGGCCATACTGCAGACAGCACGCCGGTCACTGATAAATATTGGTAGCGGTCTGCACGTCGTGCACCGACTTCGATCGGCTGCAGGGATCGACGGCCGTCCCCGTAGCGGACCAGCCAGGAGTGGACGACCTCAGGGGGTGAGCAAAACCTTCGTCACGCCCTCCTCGCGCTCGTCGAACCGCTCGTACATCTCGGGCGCGTCGTCGAGCGAAACCGTATGCGAGACGAGGAAGCCCGGCTCTGCCCGCCCCGAGGTAATCATGTCTCGGAGCTTCCGATTGTAGCGCTTGACCGGACACTGGCCCGTTCCAAAGCGCAGTCCCTTCTCGAACGCCAGCCCCAGATTGATGTCGAGCGTTCCCTGCTCGTCGATCTGTTCCGGTGGGTCCGGCTCCTCCGAGATGTAGAGGCCGACGATACCGATCTTCCCGCTCGCCTCGACGGCCTGAATCAACTGGTTGACAACCAGTGACGGGTTCTCCCGCTCGTGATCGTAGGGGTGATCGCCGTCTCGCGCCCCGTCGATCGCCTGATATCCCACCGCGTCGACGCCCTTGTCGACCGGGTTGCCGTGGGCGTCGACGATCGCCTCGGCTGCGTTTTCCTCCTCGAAATTGATCGTCGTCGCGTCGCAGTACTCTTCGGCCAACTCGAGTCGACTCTCTACGCGGTCGACGACGTAGATCTCCGAGGCACCCTTGAGTTTCGCGCTGTAGGCGGCCATGAGGCCGACCGGTCCCGCGCCGTAGATGGCGACGGACTCGCCGGACTGCAGGTCGGCGAGTTCGGTGCCGTGCCAGCCCGTCGGGAACACGTCCGCGAGCATGATGAAGTCTTCCTCGTTACCCTCGTCGGGCAGCGTGAGCGCGTTGAAGTCGGCGTAGGGAACACGGACCTTCTCGGCCTGGCCGCCCTGATACGGCCCCATCTTGACGTAGCCGTAGGCACCGCCCGGCGTTTCCGCGACGGTTTCGCAGTAGCCGTAGTGGCCCTCCTCGCAGTTTTCACAGAAGCCACAGGCGACGTTGAACGGGAGGACGACGCGGTCGCCCTTCTCGAGCGTGTCGACGCCCTCGCCGGTCTCGGCGATTCGGCCCATAATCTCGTGACCGAAGACCATGCCCTGGTCTGCCCCCGCGCGACCTTCGTACATGTGGAGATCCGACCCGCAGATCGCCGTCGTCGTCACGTCGAGGATTGCGTCGTTCGGGTGCTCGATTTCGGGTTCGTCGATTTCTTCGATCGATACGTCGTGGGAATCGCGATAGACAACGCCTTTGATGGACATCTGTGACACCTGCAGGTGGCGACGCCAACCCTGTCCCTAAAGATTCGCGGTGCAGGTGCAACGGGTGTCGTGGGTCGGGACGGAGGGTGTACTAGCGAGGGCGATCACTGCCGATGCGTCTTTGCAACTCCGCCACGTAGGCGTTCGAAAGCGATGGCTGATGGGACCGTGTCCGGCGCGGATCGAGACGAGTCCGGTCGCAGGGGTGCCAGTGACCACAGCGACGGCGGCCATGGCGACGATGTCCGTAGCGGTGACAACCGCAGCGACGACAGCGATACCGATAACGGCTACAGCGACAACAGCAACAGCGACAACGGCGACAACAACGACAGCAGCGGCGGCGACGACAGGCAAGACTACCACGACCGCGGCTACGGCGACGGCTGGGAGGAACTCCGCCAGCAAACGCTTCGCCGAGACAACTACGCCTGCACCCGCTGCGGCGCAGACGACCGCACACTTCAGGCCCACCACATCGTACCACGCTCCGCCGGCGGCCCCGACGAACTCGAGAACCTCCTCACACTCTGTCGGCCCTGCCACGGTGTCATCCACCAGCACAACAACGCCTTCGACGACGTTCGCGACGACGCGCCGCTCTTTCCCGAGCGGACTGCACCCGATCCAGTCGCCCGGTTACGGACGCCAGCGGACCAGTGCTGTACACGCTGTGGGGCCGAACGCAGTGATCCGACCGAACTCGTCGCCTGGACGGACGTACCAGCCAGCGACGATGGTCGTCCGGCTCCGTCGCACGTCACCCTCTGTAAACCCTGTGCGGGGCTGCTGATCGAGCGCGATTCAGCGGTCGAAAAAGAGGTCCTCACCGCAAACCACACCATTTCGGTGCACGAACTCGCGGCCCGCCGAACCGACGCGCCCGTCCGACCCAGCGCCTTCGCGCTCTCACAGGTTGGGATTCGACGCGAGCCACGCACGCTCCGCGAACGCGTCGTGGACGATACACCACTCCGATTTCTGCTGAACCACCGTGGGATCCGTCTGGCGCTGCTCGTCGCCGTCGGCTACGTCGCACTCTTCGTGGTGCTGGCGCTGTAGCCAACCTGTGAGCGCGTGCGATCAGCCGTCGTGTGCTGTAAAAACGAGATGGAGAGGGACGGAACGACAAAACAGATCGCAGACCGCACTGCAACGCCAGAGAACCGCCTACCGCCTACCCGAACTTGCCCGTAATGTAATCCTCGACCCGGTCGCTCTCGGGATTCTCGAAGATCTTGTTCGTGTTGTCGAACTCGACGAGGTGGCCACCCGTGAGGAAGACCGCCGTCTTATCCGAGATGCGGGCCGCCTGCTGCATGTTGTGCGTGACGATCGCGACCGTGTACTCCTGGGCTAACTCCTCGACCAGATCCTCGATCTTCGAGGTCGCAACCGGGTCGAGCGCAGAGGCCGGCTCGTCCATCAGGATGACTTCCGGATCCGTCGCGATTGCACGGGCGATACAGAGACGCTGTTGTTGCCCACCGGAGAGATCCAGTCCGCTCTCGTCGAGCTGGTCTTCGACCTCGTCCAGCAACGCCGCGCGCTCGAGTGCGGTCAGTACTTTCTCCTCGATGTTGTCGTCCTTGCCCTGCACGCGGAGGCCGTAGGCGACGTTGTCGAAGATGCTCTTCGGGAACGGATTCGGCTTCTGGAAGACCATGCCGATCTTGCGCCGAAGGGCGACGGGGTCGACATCGTCTTCGTAGACGTTCTTCCCGTGGAAGTGGAGATCACCCTCGACGCGAGCCACGTCGATGAGGTCGTTCATCCGGTTGATCGAGCGCAGGAACGTCGACTTCCCACAGCCGGAGGGGCCGATGAGGGCCGTGACCTCCTTTTCGGGAATGTCCATGTTGATCCCGTGGAGAGCCTGCGTATCGCCGTAGAAGACGTCCAGATCGCGGGCTTCGATGACGGCGTTGTCGACCCGGGGAGAACCAAGCGGCTTGTCGCTAGCCGGCATTGCGAGACCGGCTCCTGACTCTCCGGCTGGCGTCGTCTCCGCATCAGTCTGCGTCGACGCGGCCGCACTGGCACTGGCACCGGCACCGGAATCGGCTCCCGACCTCTGTCGGCCCACCGATTCTGATTCGCTACTGGCCGCTGTGATTTCGGGCGATTTCGTGTTCGCACTCCCACGCGTGCCTGTGAGAGAGCCATCGTTCGCGTTCGGGCGGATCGACGACAGCGCCGATCGAAGTCCAGCTAGTCGACCGTCCGTCTGGTCGCTCATTACACCATTCCAGCGGGCGAATCCCTAAATACCATACTATGTCATCTATATAGTGCTATAGTCGGACACAGTGGCCGCGACAGCGGGAACTGGGCGAGTGGGGTACTCGAGTAAAAACTACTGACGGCGGTTGGCCAGCGTAACTACGATCGTTTGTCGTACTTGTTCCGGATGAGGATCGCAATCGCGTTCATGAGCAGGAGGATCGTCAGTAGGACGACGATCCCGGCTGCGGCGACGTGCTGGAACTCGGCTTCGGGCATCTTCGCCCACTCGTAGATCTGCATCGGCATCGCGCCGAACGAGCCAGTGGGGTCCGTCAGGTCCGGCGGGGTGAACATCGTCGTCGCAGCACCGACCATCAGGATCGGTGCGGTTTCGCCGATTGCACGGGAGAGCGAGAGGATGATCCCGGTCATGATTCCCGGCACGGCTTCCGGAAGCACGACGTTGCGGATGGTCTGCCACTTCGTGGCACCGGTACCGTAGGAGGCCTGTCGCATCGAGTCCGGGACCGCCCGCAGAGATTCCTGCGACTGGACGATGACGATCGGCAAGATGAGCAGCGTCAGCGTCAGGGCACCGGCGATGAGGCTCGCGCCGGTCTGCATGGCGCGGACGAACACGGCGAGCCCGAGTAGTCCGTAGACGATCGATGGAACGCCGGCGAGGTTCGAGATGTTTGCCTCGATGAACCGCGTCAGGCCCGAGTCAGGCGCGTACTCCTCGAGATAGATCGCCGCACCGACACCCAGGAAGAGGGTGAAGATCGCCGTCAGGATGATCAGGTAGATCGAACCGATGATCATCGGGTACATGCCGCCGGGTCCGGTCGACAGTTCGCCGTAGTTGCTCGGGACGTAATTCTCTGCGATCTGGGACGGCGGATACGTCAGGAACTCCAAGGTGAGCCAGCCACGGGCCTCGAGAAGGACGTCCGCGAGGAGGGCGACCAGCGCGACGATGCCGACCATCGTCGCGGCAAAACACAGCCCGAGGAAGATTGTTCCAAGCTGGTGTTTGCGTTTGATCGAGGAGCCGTCGAAGTCGAAGTCATCGCCGTCGGGGTCGAAGCCGTCGGGATCCCCGCCCGTACTTGTGGTCGAGGTCGTGGTCGTCGTGGTACTCGTATCCGTATTGGTACTCATTGGTACTCCTCCCGGTAGCGCGAGCGAATCCACATGCTGAGCACGTTCATCAGGAACGTCATCACGAACAGCGTCAGGCCGATCGCGAACAGGCTCTGGTAGCCGATCGAGCCGACCGAGGCGTCACCAGTCCCAATTTCGACCATGTACGCCGTCATCGTCTGAATCTCTGCGAACGGGTTCATCGTCACCTGTGCGAGTGCGCCCGCTGCGAGCGTGACGGCCATCGTCTCGCCGATGGCCCGTGAAATAGCGAGCACGTACGCGGCGAGAATGCCCGATAGCGACGCCGGCAACACGACCTGCGTCGAGACTTCGAGCTTCGTCGCGCCCAGTCCGTAGGCGGCGTTACGAAGCGAGTCGGGAACGGACGACATCGCGTCCTCCGAAATCGAGGAGACCATCGGGATGATCATGACGCCGACGACGATCGCCCCCGCAGCAGCGTTGAACGTTCCCGTGCCGGGGTAAATCTGCTGGAGAATCGGGGTGATAAACGAGAGCGCGAAGAAGCCGTAGACGATGGTCGGAATCCCCGCGAGGATCTCGAGTGTCGGTTTCACGACGCGGCGAACACGTGAACTCGCGTACTCGGAGAGGTAGATCGCGGTCAGCGTGCCGATCGGAATCGCGATCAGTGCCGAGCCGACCGTGATCATCAGCGTCCCCCAGACGAGCGGGAGCACGCCGAAACTCGGATTGTCGGCCGCTCGTGGCGACCAGTCGGTGCCTGTGAAGAACTCGGTGAGCGAGACGGTCGAGAAGAAGTCCGTCGCGCCGTTGACCAGGACGAGCACGATTGCAAGCGTCGTCGCGATGGTGACGGCGGCACATCCGAAGAAGATGTAGCGAGCGAGCCGATCCCCGATCGTCCCCACGTCGTTTCCGTTTCGGCTGAGATCTATGGGTTCCGTACTCATGTGTAGTCCTCGATTGCGCCTTCTAGCTTCTCGCGTTGCTCCGCGATGGTCTCGTCGGGAATCGCGTAGAATTTGACCTCGCGTGCAGTCTCCTGTGTGTTCTCGAGATAGAACCGAACGAACTCGCGGTACTCCGGTCGAGCGAGTTCGTCCCGCCGAACGTAGATGTACATCGGCCGAGAGAGTGGCTGGTACGCCTCGGCTTCGATCGATTCCTGAGTCGGAACGATACAATCGTCCCACTCATCGCCGAGGTCCTCACCGTCCTCGTTGTTGACACCGATGAGGTCGGCATCCTCTTCGTTCTCGTAGTAGTATCCAACCCCACCGAATCCGATCGTGTTCTGGTTGCCCCTGACGCCGCGAATAATGTTGTTGGTGTCTGGGGTTCCGCTGTAGTCGTTGCGGATGTTTCCGACAGCGCCAGTGATGTGTTCGGTAAAGTAGTCGAACGTCCCCGACGCGGAGTCACGACCGTAGAACGAAATGTCCTCGTCGGGCCAGTCATCATCGAGATCGGACCAGGTGTCGATCTCGGAGCCACGTTCCCAGAGATCGCCGAGTTCCTCGACGGTGAGACACTCACACCAGGTGTTGTCGGGATGTTTCAGGAGGGCGATGCCGTCGAGAACGACCTCGAGTTCGAGCCACTCGACGCCGTTCTCGCGGCAGTGTTCGGCCTCCTCGTCCGTGATCGGTCGACTCGCGTTCTGGAGCGAGATTTCGCGTCGGGCAAACTGCTGGAAGCCGGCACCAGTTCCCGAGGCGCTGACCGACGCCTGCACCTGATTGTTCTCCCACATGAACTTCTCGGCGACGAGGGCACTGTTCGGTCTGAGTGTATTCGAGCCGTCGATTCGAATCTCCCCCTCGAGCCCGCTGTCTTCCCCACGGGTGAGACAGCCTGCAAGGCCAGCGAGCGTCGAGCCGGAAACGCCGAGTAAAACGCGCCGACGGGTTGTCGACAGGGACTCGGACCGAGTCTGGGACCGAGACTGAGACCGCGACCCCCCGTCGGAGTTGCCAGTTATCGGCTCATTTCCCATCAGTTGACTAGTGTGGAGATAGCATCTAAATACCCTACTATGTTATCTATATATCCCTATATGGGCCAATCGATACCAGTGTGGGACAGTTCGCCACAATATCCTTACCCTCCTTAGAACCACCTCTCTGTGGGATAATTGCGTAATCTGGCTTCCTATAGATCCACGTGGATTTATGCATAGGCACACGAAATTGTGCCTATGGAGACGCGCAAGGTCCAGGTAACCGGCGGGTCAACGTATACGGTTTCGTTGCCCAAAACGTGGGCGACCGACAACGATGTGAGCGCCGGGACGACCGTCGAGTTCTACCCAGAGGACGATGCACTGTTGCTCACCCCCCAGAGCGAAACGGATCGCCAGGAAGGGACACTCGACGTCTCGGATCTCGAAGGCGAACGCCTGACTCGGGCCGTCATGACGATGTACGTCAGCGGCTTTGACATCATCCGCCTCGAGGCCAACCGAATCACGACCCATCAACGTCGCGCGATTCGCAACGCCACCCAAAGCCTCGTCGGCGTCGAAGTGCTGGAAGAAACCACCGACAGCGTCGTTATCCAGGACTTACTCGACTCCTCCGAACTCTCGATCGTCAACGCCGTCTCGCGCATGCGACTCATCGCGAGTTCGATGCTTTCGGACGCCGTCACCGCCCTCATCGAAAACGACGACGACATCGCCCACGACGTCATCCAGCGCGACGACGACGTCGACCGCCTCTGGCTCGTCGTCTCGCGCATCTTCCGCGCCACGCTTCGCTCCCCCCGCGCCGCCGAAGAACTCGGCGTCCCCCGCGAGGACTGCTTCGATTATCACTCGAGTGCACGCCAGCTCGAGCGGGTTGCCGATCACGCGGCGAAGATCAGCAATCTTGCGCTTAAACTCGACGAGATTCCGGAGCCGGTCGCGGAGGGGTTGGTTGCGCTGCAGGAGGACGCCTCGGACGTCCTCGAGAAGTCGATGGATGCGCTGGTTGCGGAGGAGTCGGCGGAGGCGAACGAGTTGGGCCATGCGGCTCGCGAGGCGGTGCTCGATATCGACGAGCATACGCGGACGATCGACGATATGTTGCGGGATCTCGAACCAGTGCAAGCGCAGTCGCTTGGGTTGATCGTGGACTCGTTATCGCGGAGTGCGGACTACGGTGGGAATATTGCGGAGACGGCGTTGCAGAAGGCAGCACCGCGGCCGTAGTAGGTTGTAGTCGTGGCGATAGCGTTCGAACTCCACGAAAGCCTTACCGGCTGAGGTAGGCGATCCCGTCCGGATGGAGACCGGTTTCGTACCGATCGATTTCTTCGAAGGCATCGACGTCGATGACGGAGACATCGTTCGTCTTGTTGTTGGCAACGAACGCCCGGTCGCCGTCGGGTGCGAAGGTAGTGCCGCCGGGCCAGATTCCAACGGGGATCCGCGCAATCTCCCACGGGCGGCGCTCGCCATCACGGACGTGCTCTGTGTCGATCACGGAGACGTCGTTGGATTCTCGATTCGGGACGAACCCGTAGCGTCCGTCCGGCGAGAGAACGACCCGGATCGGTGTCTCACTCAACAGCGCGACGTTCTCTTCTTCCAGGCTATCGGGATTCAGTACGGTAAGGCGACCGTCGTCCTGATTGGCGACGAGCACCTGCCCCGTCTCGGGGTCGACACCGATCCCTTCCGGACTCTCGCCGACTGGTGGATCACCGACGATTCGCCGCTCGTCGGCATCGATTACGGTGACGTTGTCGCTGCCGATGTTCGCAACGTAGGCTCGCTCCGCATCCGGCGAGAAGGTGACCATGTGGGACTTGTCCTGATACGTCGGAAAATCAGCTAGCAGGTCCATCGTTTCGACGTCGAAGACGAACATGTGGCTGCTGTAGGTCGATGCCAGCCAGAGTTCTCCTGCTGACTCACGGACTGCAAGCCCGTGTGGAAAGTCGAAGTGGTCGTGCTCAAAGCGATCAACGACCTCGTGGGTGTCGTTGTCGAGTGCAAGCAGCGATCCGCCGAGTGAACAGGTAACATACGAGCGCGCCCCGTCCGGCGAGACTGCCACTTCGTGGGGATTGAAATCCGTCTCGACGGTCGCGGTCGTTTCACCCGTTTCCGGGTCGATGTACGAGACTGTGTCAGCGTCCTTGTTGAGAACGATCAGGCGGTCGTCCATGAGTGAGTCTTTCACACAGATCCGATAAACGTTGGTGTGCCGGAACCGACCGCGACGCTATCGGTGGCCACCGAAACTGACCGACGGCCGTCGGCGCAGAAATCAATTGAAAAACGGTGTGGAACTCGCTCGCACTTGCCGGGGACGGCGTTCAGTTTACAGCCACCGATCAGCAACGCGACCGGCCAGTGGGCCGGTGTCCAACTCGAGTTCCTGATGGAACAGGTACTGTGCAAACGCCGGCAACGCGGCGGTGATGCCGATAACGCCGACGACAGTCATCGGGGGGACAGTCGCGGTAGCGAGTGCGATCAGTCCGCCGAGACCGAGCAGCGTGATCAGCAGGACGCTGGCTAAATACAAACGCGACCGTACCGGGGCGGCAGCCGTCTCGGCGGCATCGTAGAGCGTGTACTCGTACAGACAGAGCACGCCCGCGAGCACGAGGAAGGCCGAGAGGACACCGGCAAACAGGGCGATCATTGTGTACGCCGATGTTCGTTCTCGCCCGATATAAAAGTGGGCTGTCACGCCGTGAGCGGCTTCGTTCTCACGTGTTGGCGTACGCAGGCCCGGCGAGCACAGTCGCTCACAGGTGTGCAGTCTGAGGGAGGATAAGCTGTGAGAACCCGGACACCGGAAATTTGGATCCGGACTCGAGCAGCAACGGTAGTGTTAGTTGTCGAGCAGAACGGCGTTGACCTGTCCGGTCTGGCCGGGACGGGACGTGACGCGGGCCTCACCTTCGGAGGTCGCGATGACGGCGCCCTTCGTGATGATGTTTCGGCGGACGTAGTTCGGGTTGGCGTCGTTCTCGACGACGTCTTCGATATCGGCCGAGAGCGTCTCGTCGCCGGCGTTGACGCTTGCCACGTTCGTCGCGAGTGCGCGCGTCTTCGTGTCGTTCCCGCGAACGTCGACGGTGCGGAAGCGTGGTTCGCCGACCTGCGTTTCGGTAGGCTGTCGACCGAGTTCGTCCTTTCGGCGATTGCGAACGTTCTTCAGTCGACCGCCGGTGCGCTTTCGCGTAGAGCGTCCCTGATCTTGCATACGCGAGGACAGTCCCGGCAAATACTTGAATGCACGCTTTCGCATCGGCTGGGACCGGCTGCTCCCCGTCGGGTCATATCGGCCCGAACGGCGCTTACTCGTCCGAAACGAGACAGTACGCGTGCCCTGGTTCCTCCATCACCGTCTCGGCATCGTCGTAATAGTTCGAAAACGCAGCGCGCTCCGCATAGTAGATCCGTCCGTCGACCGGAACCGGCGCGCTGGTGACGCGACCCCGATTTTCGACGCGCCAGCGTCGGTCACCCGTTTCCTTGTCCAACGCGTACAGATACGAGTCGTACGAGCCGGCGAGCACCGTCTCTGCCGTGACCGTCAGCGCCCCGATCACGCGACCGTTGACATCTGCCGACCAGATTTCCTCGCCCGACTCGGCGTCGAGCGCGTAGACGTAGTTGTCATCGCTCCCCATGTAGACGATTCCCTCCGCCACGTCGACCGCCGGATTCGACATGATCGAAGCTCCCGTCTCGAACGACCACACCTCTGCGCCATCCTCGAGATCCAGGCAGTAGAAGTGGTTGTCCCAGCTCCCGACGTATCCGTAGCCGTCGTAGGCTGCAACTGTCCCTTTGATCTGTGCGCCCTCGCGGAACGCCCCGTCCGCCCGCTCCCGGCCGTCGGCGTCGGCCTGGTATTCCCAGGTGTACACGAGTGCCGGGAACTCCCAGCCGTAGACGACGCCGTCGTTCGAGCCGCCGACCATCCGGCCGGTTTCGAGGTCGATCGTCGGCGAGGGGTGGGGTTGGCCCCACATCCGGTCGTCGTACCAGAGCGGGTCGCCGGTGTCGGGGTCGATAGCCCAGATGGTACCGGTGGAGGGCGAGCCGTACTCGGAGACGACGTAGAGGGTGCCGTCGTGGAAGGCGGGACTCGAGCCGATGGCGAGCGCGCCGTGCAAGTCGTCGGCGCGGGTACGCCAGACGATATCGCCGCTGTCGGTGTCGAAGGCGTAGAGGTCGCCGTCGTAGCCGCCTATGTAGGCGGTGTCGCCGACGATGGCCGGCGAGCCGTGAAAGCCGAGGTCCGTCGCGCCGGTGAGCGTGGACCACTGCAGTTCGCCCTCGGGCGTATAGGCGTGAACCCAGCCGCTGTCGCCGGCGATGATGATCGTCTCGCCGTCGGGCGTCGGCACGGGGCTCGATTTGGCGGCGGTGTGGGTGACGTAGTTGACCGGGAACGACCAGTTGACGCTGACCGAGTCGGGGACGGTTTCCTCGGGATAGTACCCGAGCCGACGGAGCCCGTTCTGGAAGTGTGAGACGTCTTCGGTGCCGTCGAGTCGGTCGCCAAGCGCGGTCGGCAGGCTTACACAGCCCGCGAGTCCGCCGAGGGCTGCTGCACCGACTGCGCCGAGAAGTTGCCGTCGCCCAAAATCAGCGGAATCAGGGCTTCGGTCGGCAGCTGCTGTCGGCGATCGGTTCGTGGGTCCCATGTGGTACTCGTCTGAGAGCACGACGGATGGACGCTAAAGACCGACGATTCGCTGCACTCGGCGAACGATACGCAAAAAGAAGTCCGTTGCTACTCCTCCTGGGCGTCCACGACTGCGACGCTCGCGAGATTCACGATGTCCTTGACCTCGTCGCCCCGCTGGAGGACGTGGACCGGGCGGTCCATTCCGACGAGCATCGGGCCGATGGCGTCCGCGCCGCCGAGGCGCTGGAGCAGCTTGTAGCCGATGTTGCCCGACTCGAGGTTCGGGAAGACGAGCACGTTCGCGGGTTGGTCGAGCTCCGAGAAGCCGTAGGTTCCCTCCAGAATGTCGTCGACGACGGCGGTATCGGCCTGCATCTCGCCGTCGACGGGGAAATCGACCTCGGGGTCGTCTTGCAGCATCCGCGCCGCGTTTCGCGGTTTGCGAGTGCCCTCGTTGTCGACGCTGCCGAAGTTCGAGTACGAGAGCAGGGCGGCGCGGGGCTCGACGTTGAACCGTCGGGCGAGCATGCCGGTCTGTTTCGTCACCTCGGCCAGCACCTCCTCGTCGGGGGCCTGATTCACCGTCGCGTCGGCGACGAAGACGACGCGGTTCTTGAACGTGAGCATGTAGACGCCGGCGGCGTAGTCGACATCGTCCGCGGTGCCGATCACCTGCAGCGGTGGCCGGAGTGCGGACGGGTAGTGGTGGGAGAGCCCGGTCAAGAGCGCGTCGGCGTCGCCCTGTTCGACCATGACGCTCCCGAAGTAGTTCGAATCACCCTCGATGAGTTCGCCGGCCTCGGTTCGCGTAATACCCTTCCGGGAACGCAGTTCGTGCAGCCGGTCGGCGTAGTCCTCGTAGTCGCCGACGGTGGGGTCTGCGACCTGTGGTGTGAAATCGAGGCCGAGGCTCGAGGCCGTCTGGCGAATCTTGGACTCGTCGCCGATGAGGATCGGAACGGCGATTCCCTGCTCCTGAATCTGGTAGGCCGCTCGAATCATCTTCTCGTTCTCGCCCTCTGCGAGCGCAACGGTCTTCGGGTCGCTCTTTGCCTTGTTGAGGACGACGCGCATCATCTCGCGGGATTTGCCGAGGCGGGCCTCGAGTTCCTCCTCGTACTCGTCGAGGTCGAGGTCCGTACGGGCTGCGTCGGATTCGATGGCGGCCCGAGCGACTGCGGGCGCGACCTGAAAGAGGACGCGCGGGTCGACCGGCTTCGGAATAATGTAATCCGGTCCGTACTGGATCGGGTCGTCACCGTAGGCCTTGACGACTGCGTCAGGGACGTCCTGACGTGCGAGGTCTGCGAGCGCTTCGGCGCAGGCCACTTTCATCTCCTCGTTGATCTCCGTCGCACGCACGTCGAGTGCGCCGCGGAAGATGAACGGGAACCCGAGGACGTTGTTGACCTGATTTGGGTAATCAGAGCGCCCGGTCGCCATGATCACGTCGTCGTCTCGGGCCGCCTTCGCCTCCTCGTAGCCGATCTCCGGATCGGGGTTGGCCATCGCGAAGATGATCGGATCGCTGGCCATCGACTGGACCATCTCCTGGGAGACGAGGCCGCCGATCGAGAGGCCGACGAAGACGTCTGCATCTTCCATCGCGTCCGCGAGATCGCCTTCGGGTACGTCGCGGGCGAACTGCTGTTTGTACTCGTTGACGCCGTCGTCTTCGGCGCGGGCTTCGGTGATGATGCCCGAGGAGTCACACATCGTGATGTTCTCGGCTCGGCAGCCAAGCGAGACGTAGAAACGCGCCGTCGCGATCGCGCTCGCACCCGCCCCCGAGAAGACGATCTCGAGGTCTTCGAGGTCCTTGTCCGCGATGTCAGCCGCGTTGAGCAGCGCCGCACCGGAGATGATCGCGGTCCCGTGCTGGTCGTCGTGGAACACCGGAATGTCGATCTCCTCGCGCAGACGCTCTTCGATCGTGAAACAGGCCGGTGCCGTGATATCCTCGAGATTGATGCCACCGAAGGTCGGCTCCATCATTTTGACTGCCTCGACGAACTTGTGGGGGTCTTCCTCGTCGAGTTCGATGTCGAAAACGTCGATGTCGGCAAAGCGCTTGAACAGCACGCCCTTGCCCTCCATGACCGGCTTCGATGCCTGTGCACCGATATCACCGAGTCCGAGGACGGCAGACCCATTCGACACGACGCCGACGAGGTTCCCCTTCGCGGTATACGTGTAGGCGTCGGTTTCGTCCTCCGCAATCTCCATACAGGGGGCAGCCACGCCGGGCGAGTACGCAAGCGAGAGATCCCGCTGCGTGTTCGTCGGTTTCGTCGTCGAAATTTCGATTTTACCCGGCGGATCTGTCAAGTGATAGTCTAAGGCATCCTCGTCGAGTCCCATATCAGCCACAGTGCGGGCGACCACTAAAAACAATGCGAAGGCGGATATCGACAAGTGTCGAATATTGCCGTCGTGGATTGGCCCCACTTCCGTGTCCCCTGTTTCGACCGTTTTATACGGACCGCGCCAGTCAGGTGGGGTATGGACGTCGCGCTTGGTGGGACGTTCGACCCCGTTCACGACGGCCACCGTCGGCTGTTCGAACGGGCGTTCGAACTCGGAGACGTCACGGTCGGCTTGACCAGCGACGAACTCGCCCCGCAAACACGACACGTAGAACGACGGGTCCGCCCGTTCAACGAGCGACGGGACGACCTCGCGGCCGAACTCGAGTCCATTGCTGCCGAGTACGACCGCAGTTTCGAGATCCGAACGCTCGAGGAACCAACCGGAATCGCGACCGAAGAGCCATTTGACTATCTGGTCGTCTCCCCCGAAACCAAAGCCGGCGGCGAGCGAATCAACGACATTCGTCGCGAACGTGGCTACGACCCACTCGAGGTCGTCGTCGTCCCACACCTGCGCGCCGACGACGGTGACATCATCTCGAGTACCCGTATCGTTCGCGGTGAGATCGACGAGCACGGGACCGTACTCGAGGACGACGACGGGAGAACTGACACCACCGACGGCGCATCGTAACGCCACTGTCGCTTACTGCTCGTTCGTGACTCCGTCTTCTGCTCCAACCTGAGTGTGATCGCTGTTCCAAGGTCACCCAACCCGTTTCCAATGGCAACTACAGTCGGCTACTAATACGGTCTTTCCTCCGCGTATCATACACTTACGACGCACAACAGTCGCTGGATCCGAGATACTGCGCTCCCTACCAGCGTGGCGGCTCGAGTCCGGCCTCCTCGAGTCGGTCCTTCCAGCGCGTTTGAATCGAGAGTCTGGAGACGTCCGCGGCGTCGGCAACGGTCCCCTGGGTACACCCCTCGCCAGCGACGAGCGCACCGGCGTAGATACTGGCGGCGAGGACCGCTCGTTTCGATCGATCCGCGTCCGGCACGTCCATGAGAAAGAGCTCTGCAGCACAGGAACGGGCCTCCTGTGTCAGTTCGAGCCGATCTGCGACCTGTTCGAGTTCGGCCAGCCACGGTTCGTACTCGAGTCGGTCGCGGGCGCTGTGCATACACCGGTGTATCGCGTGATCAGGGATAAACCTGCGGACGAGCTGTGTGGATGAGCGGGCCTGCTGTCGATAGCTGATTCTGCTGTGTATTGACGAGTGATTCGACCGACTGACTGTCGTGTGTGAGTGACCAGTAGCTGGCGTCTGGACGCTGTGTAAGCGGTACCAGTTGGTGATGGATGTGATCCGTTTCATATCGTTGCCGGTCCCAATAGTGCGCTACTTGGGCCAACGTTCAGCTACGAATATCTCGGCGAATCAGCCGTTCTCCTTGGATTTCACTAGGAGACAACTACTAAAGCCCGGGAATCGCCAAGCACTGAGCAGCGTCGGGTTCCGGTCTCGGCACGGCTGGAGACCTGCGTCACGCCATGAAGGAACCAACCTGCAAGCTCGTCTGCACTGGCTGCGGTCTCGAGATGCCGTACCGAGACCGGGCGCTGGCCGAGCAGGCGGCAGAGCTACACCAACTTCGCGATTCGGAGCACGTGACCTTTATCGTCCCTCCGGACTGGTCGCCCGAGGAGCCGGTCAAACATCAGTGACCGAACCCGGGAGCCGTACTGCGGACCGACAACTACTTACTGGACTCGTGAAAAGCGATGGGTGCGCGCGGGTAGCCAAGCTAGGCCAACGGCGCAGCGCTTAGGACGCTGTCTCGTAGGAGTCCGCCGGTTCGAATCCGGTCCCGCGCATGGTTCTGCGTCGAGTAAATTCGCGAGCCGCAGGTTCTGCATCGGGCCGGATTTGTGGCCCAGAGGGCGAGCGAAGTGGTGTCCTCGCGGTTCGAATCCGGTCCCGCGCATTCTCAGCGAACAATACCGTGAGCGGAGACTGCGGTCGGCGGATTCGAACGAGAGAAGACGCGCGCAGCACCGCGAGCACGTCTTCGCGTTGTTCGAATCCGGTCCCGGTATTCCTGTCGCGAGCAACTCGGCGAGCGACAGGAATCGGATGGCCGGTTCGAATCCTGCAAGTCGCAGCGCTCGAGCTGCGCGAGGGCGACCGTCTTGCTTGGGTTCGAATCCGGTCCCGCGTTCGCACTCTGGTCATCCTACTCGAGTGCCCCTCGCTCGCCGGTCGATACTCGAGTGCACCCTCCATTTTCTTCCCACCTTCCCACTTCGCTCTCACCTCGCTACTCGAGTACTACACACTCCGCTGCTCGAGTTCCCCACAACTGCGTCCCACCGAAGCGTACTGGTGTCGCTCTCCACCAGTTCCCAACCCACAGACCGCTACCTACTCAGCACCCGCACCCTTTTAACCCACAGCATGTCGTGGCAGACACACGTCTGACGCTCCATAACGCTTATTCGCGCGCAAACGGCTTGTATGAGCAATGGCCGGGTTAGACGATGTGTTCGGGCAACTCTTCTCGAACGCCGATGCAGTCGTTCTCTTTTCACCGAGTAGCTCCGTCTACGAGCGCTGTCGAGAGCTTGAGGATCTCGACACAGTCGTCGTCGGAACGGACAACGACATCGGCGCCGACACCTTTGTCGAGCTCCCACTCGAGTTCGAGGACGTCTCGGAGCGGATCGACTTTGGTCTCGAGGGGGCGCTCGAACAGGGTGTACTCGAGGACGGTGACGAACTCGTCTGTGCGACGAGCGTGTTCAGTGACGAGATGGACACGGTGTCGCGCGTGCGAGCGATCGCGGACGAACGGACGGGAATTTACGATCTCTTCACGAAATCGCGCGCGGAGCCGGCGGTGATCAAGTCGGTTCTCGAACTGGCGATCGAACTCGGAAAGAAAGGGCAGAAGGGCAAGCCAGTGGGCGCGCTGTTCGTCGTCGGCGATGCAGGCAAGGTGATGAACAAGTCCCGTCCGCTGTCGTACAACCCGTTCGAGAAGTCCCACGTTCACGTCGGTGACCCGATCGTAAATGTGATGCTGAAGGAGTTCTCGCGGCTCGACGGCGCGTTCGTCATCTCGGATGCGGGGAAGATCGTTTCGGCCTACCGGTACCTCGAGCCGTCCGCAGAGGGGGTGGACATTCCGAAGGGGCTCGGCGCACGCCACATGGCCGGCGGTGCGATCACGCGCGATACGAACGCGATCACGATCGTGTTGTCGGAGAGTGATGGGCTCGTGCGGGCTTTCAAGGGTGGCGAGCTCATCATGGAGGTTGATCCGGAGGCGTACTGACATGAACTGGCAGACCCTCATCGACGAGCCGGCCGTTATAGCCGCGGCAGTGCTCGCGCTTGGGATCGTGGTCGGCTATCTGGTCGGCCGTCTCAACAAAGAGTTGCTCTCGGCGTCGGGCGTGCCGGACGCCGTCGAGGGGACGCCGTTCGAGCGGACCGCCCAGTCAATCGGCACCTCGTCCGTCGAAATCGTCGCCCGGCTGAGTTCGTGGTTCATCTACGGCATCGCCGTCCTGACGGCGATTCACATCGCCCAGTTGCTCGACACGGAGGCGTTCTGGATCCGTGTCGTCGAGTTCATCCCGCAGGTGTTCATCGCGGTTCTCGTGCTCATCTTCGGCTTTATCGTGGCCGACAAGGCCGAACTGGCCGTCAGCGAGTACCTCCGCGGCGTCAAACTGCCAGAGGTTTCGATCATCCCGAAGGTCGTCAAGTACTCCGTCCTCTACGTGGCCTTCCTCATCGCACTGGGACAGATCGGCGTCTACGTCGCTCCACTGTTGATCCTGCTCGCAGTCTATGCCGTCGGCATCGTCATCGTCGGTGCAGTCGTCTTCAAAGACTTCCTCATCTCGAGTGCGGCGGGGATTTACCTGCTGCTCAACCAGCCCTACGGGATCGGCGATCAGATTCGAATCGGTGAGCAGTCTGGCATCGTTCAGGAGGTTGACCTCTTCGTGACGAAGATCGAGAGCGACTCCGAGGAGTACATCATCCCGAATCGGAAGGTCTTCGAAGACGAACTGGTTCGCCTTCGCGACTAGGGCGACACACCGCCATTCGTCGGCGGATACCGCAACTCCGATCGACGGACTGTTCTTGACTGTTGTAACTGGTCTGCTCCAGGAAACCTCTATCGTTAACCAAAAATCCTTCATAGACAACGTTGTAAACCGACCCAAACAACTCCGAAACATTGTTATCAAACACCGCGCATGGTCCGAACACCCATTGTGGTTGTGAACTAATGACAGAACATCGTCTTATCAACACCGAGGTCGGCGTTCTCGGTGCAACGGTCCTCATCATCGGCAACGTAATCGGTGTGAGTGCGTTCGTCCTCCCGGGTCCGCTGGCGGGTGATGTCGGACCTGGCGTCATCTTCGCGCTCTTGCTCGCACTGATCCCGCTCCTGTTCGGGATACTCATGTCACTTCAGTTGGGGAGTGCTATCCCTGCTGCCGGCGGCAGCTACGTCTACGCGTCGCGGCTCGTCGGCCCCTTCTGGGGCTTTTTACTTCCCTGGATCACGATTCCCGGCGTCTGGGCGGGTATGTTGTTCATCGGCTTCGGATTCGCCGAGTACGCCGAGTTCGTCTCCGGGACGGTCGGTGCCGTCCCCGAGGTGCCCGAACTCGCGCTCGTCTACGGCCTGCTCATTCCCTTCATTGTTCTCAACGTTCTCGGGATCAAGATGGTCGCGATCATCCAGTTCACGATGGTCTCGCTCATTGTCGTCGGCATGCTCGCGTTCATCATCCCCGGCGCGTTCGTCGTCGACACGGCCAACTACACGCCCGCTTTCCCCGAAGGCGCAGGCGCAGTCATAGTCGCCATCGTCTCGCTGTACTTCCCACTTCGTGGCTTCCGACTGGTACTCGAGTTGGGCGAGGAGATGAAAGATCCCGCCAAGAACATTCCACGGGTGCTCGGGCTCTCGGCTGCGATTTCGCTCACGTTGCTGGTTGGGCTCGTGGTCGTCCTCGTCGGGACGACGAACTGGCAGGCGCTCGGCGAGATGGACGCTGCCGTCGCGCAGGTCTCGCTCGACAACTTCCCGGCGCCGCTGACGGGATTGGTCTTCGTCGCGGCGGCGATGGGTGCGCTCACGTCGATCAACATGACGTATACGGCGTACTCGCGGCTGCTGATGCGCGCCGGTCGTGACAACATCATCCCCGGCGCGCTCGCGCGGATTCACGATCGGTTCGAGTCGCCCCACGTGGCCGTGCTCGTCCTCGGGATTCCGCCCCTGCTCATCGCCCCGGTTTCGCCCGGGACGGTCACGCTCTCGGTCGCGCTCTCGCTGACGATTCTGTTCGGCCTCGCCGTTGCGGGCGTCGCGCTCTGGAATCTGCCGGCGGCGTTCCCGCAGCGCTACGAGTACTCGCTGTACAAGCTACCGCTGTGGGTACTCCGATTCGTCGCCGCGGGCGCAGTCATCTCCGCCGGCTTCCTCTGGATTCTGGTTTCGACCCAGCTTCCGGTAATGGTCGCCGTGCTCGCCGGTTGGATGGTGCTCGGCTACGGCTTCTACCGGACGCGCCTCTGGTGGTTCAGCAAGCGCGGTGTGGATCTCAAAGCACGAATGCGACGTCTACACGAGAACGAACAGCGGACGGCAGACTGAGTTGGTAGCTCCAATCAGCAGTTGGTAGTTATTTTCGCTCCTTCAATTCGCGTCTACTCCGCGAGCGACAGTCCCGGATGCCACCGCTCAGCACCCGCCTCGCGCTTTTTCTCGTCCATCTTCGCGAGCAAGTGCGTCGCGAGCGTCGCCGTCTCGGCCGCTCGGGACTCGCCTTCCGTTCTGAACTCGCCGGTCTGGCGGTTCGCGTACACCGAACAGATTGCGCCGGCGCGTAGCCCGTAGATATTCGCGAGCGTGAAGATTGCGCTCGCCTCCATTTCGATGTTCTTCACGTTGGCCTCGACGAGCTGATCGACCAACTCGTCCGCGCCGGCGGCCTCGAACTCGTCGTAGCCGGGCCGGCCCTGGCCCGCGTAGAACGAGTCCGCACTCATCGAGATCCCGGTGTGGTAGTCATAGCCCAGTCGCTCTGCGGCGGCGACGAGCGCAGCGACGACCTCATAATCCGCCGTCGCGGGGTAGTCCTCCCGCACGTACTCGTCGCTCGTCCCCTCCTGGCGGACCGCGCCGGTACTGATCACGAGGTCGCCGACGGCCATGTCCTCCTGCAGCGCACCACAGGAGCCGACCCGAATGAACGTCTCGGAGCCGACGCGAGCGAGTTCTTCGACGGCGATCGCGGCCGACGGGCTGCCGATTCCCGTCGAGGTAACCGAAATCGGCGTCCCCTCGTAGCTCCCCGTCGCAGTCCGGTATTCGCGGTGGTGGGCGCGAATCTCGTGGTCGTCCCAGTGGTCGACGATCTTCTCGAGTCGCTCCGGATTGCCGGGCAGGAGGACGGTGTCTGCCACGTCGTCGGCGCTCACTTCGAGGTGGTACTGTACGTCCGCGTTCGGGTCTTCACTATCGCCGGTCATCGAGTAGCGGCGCTTCGCACCGACACCGTATATAAATGCAGGACGGCCGTACCGGCAGGTATGGCTCGTGATCGGCGCGACGGCCGCGATAGTGCCACCGAGGTCAACCAGCGCGAGGGCACCCTCACCGACACCTACGTCGCCGCGCTCCAGCACGACCTCGCCGACGTTTCGCCCGAGACGACTCTCGTCGGCGTTGTCCGTTCTCCCACCTCGTGGTTCCACGCTGCAGTCGACGAGAACATTCCCGAACTCGCGCCGCCTGCTGATCTGCTCGACGCCGTTCGGACCGCTGAGGACGACCTGAAGATGCGCGGCATCTGCGACGAGGAAGCCCACAACGCCGCCTGGGAGCAAGTTGGCTTTGGCGACGCCTACCGGGAGCACCTCCAGACAGCCGACGACGCAGAGCGTGCACTCGAGTCCCTCGCGGATCGACTCGCTTCCGGTGAGAGTCTGGCGCTCGTCTGCTACGAGAATACAGAGAAGAAACGGTGCCACCGAACGATTCTGCGCGACGTACTCGAGAGTCGCCGCTGACGGTGGGGTGCACTCCGGCGAGTGAGAAGCGTCCTGACACTTACGTCGACTCGAGTTGAGTCGCCACCACGAACACATGACGTACAATCTGGACGGAAAGACGGCTATCGTCACCGGCGGCGCGTCGGGAATCGGGAGGAAAACAGCGGAGCGGTTCGCAGCCGAGGGTGCGAATGTCGTCGTCGCCGACGTGGTCACGGACGGCGGCGAGGAGACGGTCGAGTCGATCGAGTCGGCGGGCGGATCTGCGACGTTCGTCGAAACCGACGTCACGGACCCGGACGCCGTCGAGGCGATGGTCCAGACGGCAGTCGACACCTATGGCGGACTCGATATCGCGCACAACAACGCGGGGATCGAAGGCGAGAACGACCCGCTCGCCGAGCAGACCGAAGCCAACTGGAAGCAGGTCATGGACATCAACCTGACCGGCGTCTGGCTCTGTCTGAAGTACGAACTGCAGGAGATGACGGCAAACGGTGACGGTGACGGCGACAGCGACAGCGGCGCAATCGTCAACACGTCCTCGATCGCCGGCCTCTCTGCGGCCGGGTCGTCCGCCTACGCCGCGAGCAAACACGGCGTTATCGGCCTTACTCGAGTAGCCACCACGGAGTACGCGGATGCCGACGTTCGTGTCAACGCGGTCTGTCCCGGCGTGATCGAGACGCCGATGGTCGAACAGTCTGCCGCGGAGAATCCCGAGGAGATCGAGCAGTTCGTCGGGATGCAACCGCTCAACCGGATGGGGAGTCCCGAGGAGATCGCCAACGCCGTCGTCTGGCTCTGCTCGGACGAGGCCTCGTTCGTTACCGGGAACGCGTATCCCGTCGACGGCGGCTTCACGGCGCTGTAACCGGCCGGTGGTGCTCACGCGAGGGACTTCTTGCAATGGACTTCGCCAGACTGGCGTACGGGAAGCCGACTACCGGTTACCGGCTGCTGGCTACAAACTACCCACTAGTCACTGCCCACTACCCACTACCGAATCTCGTCGAGCTTCCGGTCCAGTTTCGCTTCGAGCCGCGTTTCGGCGTCCGGCAGGGAGACATCGGCGAATTCGACCCACTTATCGAAGAATCCTGACGTGCCGAGAAGCCGGACCGCGTCGTATATCGGCGTTCGTTCGTCCAACCCTGACGGAAGCGAGCCGGCGCGCCGTTCGTACCCGTCCTCGAGTACGGCGGCCAATCGCTGTGTGTCCTCGCCGTTGTCCGGCAGCAGTTGGTCTCGCGCTCGGTGGAGTTCACGGGCCGGGTCGCCAACATGAGAGAGTTCCCAGTCGACGAAGCCGGCCGAGGACCCGCTCTGGAAGCAGTTCGGCCGTGCTGGATCACCGTGCACCAGGGTTGCCGGCGCGTCGTTCAACCGGTCCCGATTCGCTTCGACGGCGGCGATGACGTCGTCGAAGTGGTGCTCGAAGCGGTCGGTCGACGCCAGTTCTCGCATCAGTTCGATTCTATCGACGAGGATCTCCGTCCAGGGATCTGTCTCGAGGTCGAGTTCGGCTCCGTCACCGCCCACGACGTGTCCGTGCTGCCAGAACGAGCGGGAGTGGATTGCCGCCAGTGCGCTTCCGACTCGCCGGACTGCACTCGTGCGCTCCGTACTGCTCCAGTCCGGCCACCGGGACGCGAGGTTCTGGCCCCGAATTGGGGCGGTGATTAGGTAGGGAACCGCTCCTTGGGTCTCGCTCGCAACCACCTGTGGGACGGGTACATCGCAGTGTGTGGCCACGTAGTCGATGACAGCACACTCCCGGGTGATCCGCGAGCCGTCACCGTCGGTCGCCACCTTCAGAAAGACGGGTTCGCTGTCGGCAAAATCGACGCGAACCGTTCGGTTTTGGTCGTTCCAGGAGGGGCCAGCAGACCGTATGTCATCGATGGTCCGCTCGGGAACGGCATCGTCGAGCGCCAATCTGACCGACTCGTCTCCAGGGTGCTCCACACGCTGTCAGATATGTGACGATCGACATATACGTTCGGATGATGTGATACTCATTCACAAGAGAGGCGCCTCCTGGCACACACCACCGATCGGTTTTGGGAAACAGCAGTGAGAAACGACCAGTACAGTGTGCTACTCGAGTGTCTCCTCAGAAATCGTGTTGGGGAGGAGTTCGCCGAGGGTGTAGACGGTCGTGCCGTCGTCCGCGTCCTGGTCTTCTCCCTCGTCACAGAACACCACGAGGTCGTCGTCACAAAACTCCGCCAGCGTCTGCCGGCACATTCCACAGGGGGTGACGCCGTCGCGGCGGTCCGAACTCACGGCGAGCCGTGTAAACTCGCGGTGGCCGTTCTTGACCGCTTCGGCGATGGCGACCTCCTCGGCGTGGAGACTGTTGCTGAAGTTCGCGTTCTCCAGGTTGCAGCCGACGAAGACCTCGCCGTCGGCCGTCTCGAGTGCGGCCCCGACGCGGTACTCGGAGTAGGGGACGTGGGCCTGCGATTGGATCTTCCGTGCGGCGTCGATCAGGTCGGCAGCGTCGTCGTTCATAGATGACTCTACTCGGGTGCGCGCAAGAAAGCACCGACCAGCGACAACTCCCGTTTACGCACGTTCCTCTCAGCACAGGAGAACGACGTGGTCCCAGAAGTGGTATACTTCCAGATCTGACTCGTGGTACGAATGTATCACAAATAACGTATCGACAACGTAAACGGTCCTGAGGCAGCCTTAAGACGGCCTGTGGCGTACCGTTCTCTGGCGGTTGAAATGTCAAGTGAAGTAATTAAAACGGCAGCCACCAGGGAGCACGTACACGTGCTCGGCGCGACAATTACCATTACGGCCGACAGCGACGACACGGACGGGGAGTTTTCTGTCAAGGATATGCTCGCACCGCCGGGCTTCGAGAACGGGTTACACACCCACGAACCGTCCGAAATCTTCCACGTCCTCGACGGTGAAATGATGCTCTACGTCGATGGCGAGACGGAGTACCTCAAACCGGGAATGACCGGGTACGTTCCCGCGAGTGAACCGCACGGTATGCGTGTCGAAGGAGACGAAGTACTGCGCGTGCTCATCGTCATGTCACCTGCGGGAGCCGAGGACTTTTTCCGCGCCGTCGGGGACCCAGCCACCAGTCGTGACCTGCCCGAACCCCGCGAAGTAACCGACGCTGATCTCGAAGGTATCTTCGCGACCGGTGCGGAACACGGCTTTGCATTCCTCGGCCCGCTCCCGACCGACGAGTAAGTCGGTCGGCTACGGACCCAGTGTTTGGATTGGGCATACCTGAGCAGCATAGTGGCCCAACTCGTCGATGTGAGTTGTGAACACAGATCCCATCCGCCTTTATCGGTTTTACAGGCTCTCCAGGCGAATTCCCCGGGCTTGACCCTGGGGGTGGAGTCGACACTCCGTGAAACAAACTATTACTCCACGTCCGCAACCGCCGACTCGACGACATCGCGAGCGCTCGCGATCAACTCGTCGACCTCGTCGCTCTCCGCGTAGATTCGAACGTAGGGTTCCGTCCCACTCGGCCGGACCAGCGTCCACGAGGCGTCCTCGAACTCGAGTCGCACGCCGTAATCCGTGTCGACCGTCGTATCGGGAAAGGCCGCCGGCAGATCGGACTCGAGTGCCCCCATCACGGCCGTCTTGTGCTGGTCCGGGCAGTCGACGCTGACCTTCCGGTAGGGACGTTCGGTGACCGGCTCGCGGAGCGCGTCCGTATCGCCGGCGTCGGCGACGAGCGCGCTGACGACGGCGGCGCTCGCGACGCCGTCGATCCAGCCGCCGAAGGCGGTGTGAATGTGCTTCCAGGGCTCTGCGGCGAAGACGACCGCGGTGTCCTCGTCGCCAGCGGCGCGTTCGCGGGCGATTCCCTCGTGGAGTGCACCGAGGCGGACGCGTTCGACCCGGCCGCCGGCGTCGCGGACCTGCTCGTCGATGCGCGCCGAGGCGTTCGGCGTCGTGACGACCACGGGGTCCGCCGCGTCGCTCGCAGCCGTATAGTGGGCCGCGACGAGCGCGAGCACCGTATCCTCGTGGATTACCTCGCCGTCGGGTTCGAGGGCGACCAGCCGGTCCGCGTCGCCGTCGTGGGCCAGTCCGAGGTCGAACTCGCCGGCCGCGAGGAACTGGGTGAAGGCCGACAGCGTCTCCGGGGTCGGCTTGCTCTCTCGTGCCGAGAAGTGGCCGTCGACGTTCGCGTTCACCGCGACCACGTCAGCGCCGAGGGACTCGAGTACCTGCGGGGTCGCGACCGCGCCGACGCCGTTGCCGCAGTCGACGGCGACGGAGAGGCCGGCAAGCGGCGTCTGTCCTGCGCCGAGGTCGGGGAACTGCGTGCGGACGTAGTCCGCGACGGCGTCGCGGTAGGGGTCAAGTACGTCGAGGTTAGTGGCGCTGCCCCACTGGTCCCATGCGGGGAGCGACGACCCGCTGCTTACGTAGTCCTCGACGGCCTCCTCGGCCTCGCGGTCGAACTCGACGCCGTCGACGAAGAGCTTGATGCCGTTGTCCGTCGGCGGGTTGTGGCTCGCGGTGAGCATGACGCCCTTGCGGCCCTGCGAGGCGAACGCGAGCGCCGGCGTCGGTACCTGTCCGATGCGGGCAACGTCCGCGCCGGCGCTCTCGAGGCCGGCCTCCATCGCGGCAGCCAGCGCCGGTCCGGTTTCGCGGCCGTCGCGGCCGACGACGAACGTCTCGCCGGGTTCGCCGGCGGCCTGGCCCACCGAGAGCGCGAGCGCGGGCGTGATCTCCTCGACCGGCCCGCGGATTCCTGCGGTCCCGAACAGAGTCATGTGGGGTCGTTCCGCGAGCAACTACTTATATGACGTGACATACGGTCTCTGCTGGCGGTCGCGCTGGTCAGGGTCGAACTCACGATCGAATCCGAATGTCGATGACGCTGACCAGCGACGATGCCCGCGCTCAGGACGTGATCGCACGCCGATCTGGCTGGTAACAAAGAACGTACGCTGCGGGGAGAGTGATGACTGCCAGCGCCCCGCCGAAGACGAGGTGGGTGGAGGGGTCCGGTGGCACGAGGACCGCAGTCGAGGCATATGCAGCGGTGAAACCGATGCCTATCGTTCCAGCCCAGCGTTCCAGTTGACTCGCCGGTTCGTCTCGATCGGGAAGTCGCGTTCGGTAGCCGAGATACACGATCGGTGTCACGGGCGGTAATACGAGGGTGAACAATCCCCAGATGAGCCCGTTCGATCCGCGAGCATCGGCATCGAGACCGACTGCGTAGGCGAGACAGAATCCAGACAGCACGATTGTGGCGAGTGCAAGGAGGGCAGCGAACGCAAAGGGAGCAGGGGCCATTGGAGCTCTCCTTTTCACATATCTTCTGACGGAACAAAACTACACTGGTCCTTCCTGAATGCGTATCGCTTCGCGTTCCATCTGGCCCACAATATCACAGCAGCTTTCCTCAGTAGGACGACGGCGCGAAACGAGTTCGTACGCCCACTCCGCTAAAATATATTTTAGCTAACATACAACCCGCCGTGGCCCGTCGATTCGAACGAACACCAATGCATCAGATGGACTCCAGCGAATACATCGAAACCGGCACGACGACGGTCGGGCTCGCCGGCGCGGACGGCGTCGTCCTCGCCGCCGACAGGCGCGCCAGCCTGGGCGGCCGCTTCGTCACGAATCGCACGGCACGGAAGGTCGTCCCGGTCGACGACCACACCGCACTCACCTTCGCCGGAAGCGTCGGCGAGGCCCAGTCGTTCGTCCGCCAGTTACGCGCCGAACGCTCGCGCTACGAGCACGCGACCGACCGCTCGCCGTCCGTCGAGACGACGGCCACGGTCGCTGGCGACCTCCTGCGCAGCGGGCCGTACCAGCACCTCGAACTCGTCCTCGGCGGCACGTTCCCCGAGCCGGCGGTCTATCAGGTCGGTCCCGGCGGCGGCGTGATGGACACGCCCTACGCCGCGAGCGGAAGCGGGATGCAACTCGCCTACGGTCGACTCGAGGACGCCTACGAACCGGACCACTCCGTAGATACGCTTCGAGCTCTCGCGACGACGGCCATCCGCAATGCAACCGAACGTGACACCGCCAGTGGCGACGGGATGACGATTGCGACGCTCACTCTCGACGGAGACGAACACGAGCATAAATACGAATACGAACGCGAGTTCGAGCAGTTCGAGCAGTTCGAGAGCATCGACGCCGCCGTCACTGCAACCGCAAACGGGACCGGCGATGAATCCGGCACCGACGCAGAACCGGGGGTGGCATCGTAACCATGGACTCGAGTACCACTCGCCAGCAGGCCTACGACCGCGGGCACACGATCTTCTCGCCGGACGGGCGACTCTACCAGGTCGAGTACGCCCGCGAGGCGGTCGAACGCGGCTCACCAAGTGTTGGCGTCGTCACCGACAACGGCATCGTCCTCGCCGCGCGAAAGCGCCTCCGATCGCCGCTACTCGAGTCCGAGTCGATCGCAAAGATCCACCGGGTCGACGACCACGTCGCGGTCGCCACTGCGGGGCACGCTGCTGATGCGCGGCAGTTGGTCGAGACGGCTCGGAAGCGCTGTCAGCACCATCGGCTCCGCTATGCTGAGCCGATACCCACAGAGACGCTCGCGGAGGCGATTGCGGACCACATCCAGGAACAGACGCAGGCTGGTGGAACGCGGCCGTACGGTGCTGCGTTGCTCGTTGCGGGTGTCGACCCTGGAAGCGGAGGTTGCAGTGATGGCGGTAGCGGTAGTGGAAACGGTAGTAACGCCGCAGGACAACACCCCCAGCCAGCGCTCTACGAGGTCGACCCCGGCGGCACACACTACGGCTGGCGTGCGACCGCGATCGGTAACGGTACAGCCGACATTAGATCGTTCCTGGAGGGGGAGCTGGCTGACAGCGGTACCAAGGCGGGGATGGGGGAAGACGGCCTCTCGCTCGCACTCGAGTCCCTCGCCGCTGGAACCGACTCCGAGACCGACACCGAACTCTCAGCCGAGACAGTCGATGCACTCGTGCTCACCCCCGATACCGTAGCTGATCGGGCAGGCACTGTCGGCGAAAAGCAGCTTGCAGCAGAACTCGGGGGACTCGAGTAGCGCCGGGTTCGCTACTGGGCAGCCGTCTCGGCTGCATCGTCCGTCTCGTGTGTCCCGACTGTTTCGTCTGCCTCGGTAGTCTCCGTGGTCTCGACGGCCTCGTCACCCTCGTCTGCGGCGTCGGCCTCGGTGGTCTCAGACACCGACGCTCGCTGCGTCTCGACCACGTTCAATCGCTCGTCGACGTACAGCGCGAGCACGTCGTCCTCGAGTTCGACGACGACGCGGACGGCGAGCGGGTCCTCGGAGAGCACCGTCTCGGCCCACTCGTGGCCGACGTTCCAGAGCGGGCGCTCGCTGACAGCCTGCCCGTGTTCGTAGTAGAACGAGACGACGGCCGGATGGGAAAGCAGCGAGAGCGCGACGGGCGACCGGAGCGTCGTACCACAACATGAGCAGGTAAACTCGGCCTGAAGGTGTATGGCGTGTTCTGCGGGGAGCAGGTCGTCTGTCGCCGGCGACGGCCGCACGAGTCTGGCGTCGACCTCGCCGCTGCAGGCCGGACAGACCCCGTCGCGCACGAGCGACAGCCGGTGTCTGTGGTAGCGGTCGAAGGCCGCGGGGAACGATTCGCCGTGGGACTCGAGTCCGGCCGGCGGGAGGTCGAGTCGGAGCAGACGGCGTTCGCAGTGCCCGCAGGCGACGGTAACCCGGTTGTCGCTGGCCCGGGCGGTGAGCGCGTCGTGCTCGCAGAACGGGCAGTCGTCCTCGAGCGGGACCGGCGGGTGATCGACGCGCTGGGTGTACGTGCCGGTCGCGATGGCGCGTGCGATCTGCTCGCCGGCGTAGGTGAGTTCGTAGCCCTCGTTGGTACCATCGGTATCGGCGTCAGCGTCGGCCGACGACTCGGCGCTCACCTTCCGGAGATACGGCCCCACGAGTTCGTCCAGATGATAGGCAAACCCCGCGGAGGTCTCGACATCCGAGGCCTCGAACAGCATCGAAAAGGACGGGTGCGCCCGATCTGACTCGCTGTCGCGCTCACCTGCGTCCGCGCCGACACCGTCCGTCCACTCGAGCATCGTCTCGAGTATCCCCATCCTGACCTCGTTGCCGAGCGCCTGGAAGGCGTCGCTTGGATCGGAGACGCGGTCGCTCGGCTCGGGCGCGGCGACGGGCGGGTCCTCGCCGTCCTCCGTGGACATGGCCGCCAATTCGTGGCGGACGAAAAAGTACGTTTGGCTAGACTGGCGCTATACCTGCCGCTTCTCCTTCTGCACCACGCGCACGTTTTCGATTCCCGTCTCGGGGTACTGGCCGTCGGCGTCCTTCTCGACGGCCTTCACCATATCCCAGACGACGTTGAGTCCGGTCGTGACGCCCTCGAGTGCCTCCATCTCACAGCCGGTCTTGCCCGTCGTCTCGACCGCGACCTTGCACTCGACGCGGTCCTCGGTCAGCGAGAAGTCGGTGTCGACGTTCGTGATCGGAATCTGGTGGCACATCGGGATCGTCTCCCAGGTGTGTTTGACGGCCTGCACCGCGCCGATTCGGGCCGTCGCGAGCACGTCGCCTTTGCCAATCTCGTCCGAACGAATGGCCTCGACTGTCGATTCCTGCAGGCGGATCTCGCCCGCCGCGACGGCCCGGCGTTTGCTGTCTGGCTTGTCGCCGACGTCGACCATCTGTACGTCGCCGTCGTCTGTGGTGTGGGTGAGGTCCTCGGCGGTGGCGTCGGCGTCCATCTCCGCTCCACTGTTGTCCCCGTTCCCCCCGTCCGTCGAAATCGGCTTGTCGCTCATCAGTTCTCACTCCCCTCACTCTCACACAGCACCTTGGAGATTTCCTCGAGTACCTCCGAGGCGAGATAGCCGAATCCGTCGGCCGCCGCGAGTCGTTCGCCGGCGAGTCCGTTGACCTGCGCGGCCGCGGCGGCCGCGTCCAGTGGCTCGGCGTGCTCCAGTAACGCGGCGACGATGCCGGTGAGCACGTCGCCCGTCCCGCCGACTTTCATGCCCGCCGTCCCCGAGCGACTGAGCCGCGTTCGCTCGCCGTCGGTGATTACGTCCGTCGCCCCCTTCGCGAGGAGGACGTCAACGTGGTCCAGCTCCGCTGTGAACGCCTCGATCTCGTCTGCAGCCTCCTGCAGGTCGTCCACGTCGGGGCCACCCATCCCTGCGAGTTCGCGCCGGTTTGGCGTACAGACCAGGGTCGCCTCAGTGTCGAGGTCCGGCACCGTCTCGAGTGCGTCCGCGTCGACGACCGCGGGGCCGGTGTAGGAGGTGAGAAACTGGCGGGCGGCCTCGAGCGTCTCATCTGCGGTGCCGAGTCCGGGACCGAGGATCACCACGTCGTCGTACCGTTCGGCGGTGTCGACGAGGTCGCTGACCTGATCGGGTGTGAGGATTTCGCTCTCGTAGGGCTGGACGATCAGGTCCTCCGCGTAGCTCTGGATCTCGCCGGAAACAGTGTCGGGTGCCGCGACGAACGAGAGTTCCATGCTGGCTCGGAGGGCGGACTGGGCGGCGAGCGCCGGCGCGCCGGTGTAGGGGCCGCCGCCGATGACGAACGCCCGGCCGGTCCGGTCGTCGGGGCGCGCGAGGTGTACGTCGCCGGGGCCGACGAACTGCTCGGCGGCCGTCGGAATCCCGATGTCCGCGACGGTCACGTCGGCGTCGAGGTCGTCCAGACCGGGTTTGGTGTCGTGGAAGGTGACGATGTGGTCGGCTTCGACGGCGTTGGAGGCGAGCGGGCTGTCTCCTCTAGCGTTGGCGTCGAAACCGGACGGGACGTCCACCGAGACAACGGTCGCGTCGGTGTCGTTGATCGCCCGCGCCGCGGTGGCTGCAGGCTCGCGGAGGTCGCCGCTGATCCCCGTGCCGAGCATCGCGTCGACGATTACGTCGCAGTCGGGGAGGGCGAAACTCCGGGAGTCGGTCACCTCGCGCGTGTCGTAGCCTGCCTGCTGGAGTGCGTCCCAGTTCTCGCGAGCGATTTCGGTGCCGATGGTCTCCGCGCGACCGAGCAGGAACGTTCGTACGTCATAGTCGTCCAGAAAGCGCGCAGCGACGAACGCATCCCCGCCGTTGTTTCCGCGGCCGGCGGCGATTGCGATGGTCGCGTCCGGCTCCGTGACTTCCTGGACCGTGCGGGCGATGGCGTTCCCACTCGACTCCATGAGCTGCTTTTGCGGGACGCCGAGCGCCGCGGCGTTCGCGTCGACGGCGGCCATCCGTTCGCCTGTAATCATCTTGCGGTAGCGAGGAAACCCCGTCCCTTGGGGCGGGGAGAAATCGCGTTCGTTCGTGTCTCAACTCGCCCTGTTACGACTCCCCGGTGTCCAACGCTTCCGCGCCTTCGAGCATCAGCCCCTTCCAAGTGTAGCCGCGCTTGTCTTTGATTTCTTTCAACCGCTCGTACTGTTCGTCGTCTACTTCGAATCGGATTGATTTGCTCACACATGTTTATCGTATACGTGCAATTTATGTGCATCGGTTGTGTAGACTGTACTGCGAATGGCTGCTGAAACGACCGCCACAAAAACGCTCGAAGCCACGCTCGCTCCGCCCACTACGGGCAAAGAGCAACGGCTCGAACGTACCGTGGCGACCTACCGCCGTGCTCTCGAGAACGCCTTCGAGAGTGGCGCGGATACACAGTCGGCGGTCAACGATGTCGTCACGTCGTACACGCTCACCTCCTACGCCAAGGACGCGCTCAAGAGCTACGTCCCGCAACTCCGTCGGACGTACAACGCGTCGGAAATCGAGGACGACCACCCGGTTCGATTCACGAACCGTGGTTTTCGTCTCGACCACTCCAATGAACGCGAACACGAGTTCTGCTGGCGCGTTCCGCAGGCCGGACGTGGCAACGCCTTCTGGATTCCACTTCGGATCAATCCCGAGCAGGAATCGCTCTGGTTCGACTTGTTCGACGAGGACACAACGGTCGGCGAGTTCCGACTGCAACAGCACCGAACGAACTGGGTGCTGCACGTCACTGTCGAGTACGAGATTGACGAACCAGAGACGCCGGACGACCCGACTCTGATTGGCTACGATATCGGCGAGTCCAAGCTTCTGACGGGCTGTGCCTGTCAGAACGACACTCCGACCCAACCGTACATCTACGACGGCGGGCGTGCGAGAGCACTCCGCAAGGAGATGTACACGACCCTGAAACGCCTTCAGGAACGTGACGCCGCCGACTGGCGCGTGGACGAACGCTTCGACCACTACCAGAACGCCTTGACGGACATCGTCGAGAAGGCGTCTCGAGAAGCCGTCGAGTACGCCACACAGTTCGAGAATCCGGTGTTGGTGATGGAGGACTTGACGTACATCCGCGAGAACTTGGACTACGGCAAGTACATGAACCGGCGGTTGCACTCGTGGGCGTTCGCCCGCCTCACCGACCGCATCGAGGACAAGGCCCTCGAAGCCGGTATCCCGGTCGAGTTCGTGAATCCGCGCTACACGTCCCAGACGTGCCACGCGTGCGGACACATCGGCCGTCGTGGGTCGCAAGCCGAGTTCAAGTGTACGAACGCGGAGTGTTGGGTGACAGAGTATCAAGCGGACATCAACGCGGCTGCGAATATCGCTGGTCGCTTTAATCCGTGGGGAGAGAGTGTTCCCTGGAAACCGGAACGCGATGACTCGCCACGGAATGGGAGCCGTTGTGACACGGCCACAGGACACCGCACGCCGAGTCGGCAATCCCGACAGACGACGCTTGCGGCCTTCGAGTCCTGAAACCTCCCTCGACGCGAGGCTTCCCTTGTAGGAAGCCCCGCCGTTTACGGCGGGCGAGGATGTCACACGCGAGCGTTCGACGGGCCAGCCGTTGAAGATTGCGGACGATAGCCTCAACACCCTCGAACACCTACGCCCGTCGTGAACGTCTTCTGGCTCGACGAGGACCCGCGGCTCGCAGCGCGCTATCACTGCGACCAGCACGTCAACAAGCTGCTATTAGAGGCCGCACAGGTTCTCTGCACGGCGGCCCGGGAGAACGGCTACGAGGCCGAGTTCCTCTACCAGCCGACGCACGTCAGCCACCCCGTCACCGAGTGGGCGACCGAATCGCGGGCGAACTGGCTCCGCCTGCGCGAGCACGCTGAAGCGCTCAACGCCGAGTTCACCGAGCGCTACGAGAAAGACGAGGGCGAGAACCACGCAAGCTGGGAGGTCATCGACCAGATCGACCCCGACCTGATCGACTTCCCATCCACGGAGCCGACGCCGCGACCCCAGACCATGCCCGACAAGTACAAGCGGCCGGGTGACCCCGTCGCGGCCTACCGCGCCTACTACGCCGGCGAGAAGGCCGAGTTCGCAAACTGGGAGTACACCGAGGAGCCGCCGTGGCTCGCGGAGTATCTGGTCGAAACGGTCTGAGAACACACAAAGCGGCCGGCCAACCGTCAGTATCGAATCTCGAACCCACTCTCGCCCTCGGGGTCCTCGAACTCGGCCTCGACAGCCTCGACTTCCGCCGCCGGACTTCCCGTGTGACACCACTCGATCATCGACTCGACGGCCTCGTCGGGGCCCTCGAAGATCGCTTCGACACGACCGTCGTCGAGATTCCGCACCCAGCCGTCGACGCCCTTTTCCTGGGCCGTATCGCGGGTATTCGCCCGGTAGTAGACGCCCTGCACGGTTCCCGAAACGAACACGTGTGCACGCGTTCGGTCTGACTCGTCTGCCATACCCGATCACTCGAGTGCGACCGGCAAAAATCCCGGCCTCGGCGCGCCAGCGTCCGTCACACTCTGGGTTACTCCCCACGCTCGAATCGTCGCGACCCGACGATCAGCCAGCCGGTGAGTGCGAATACCACAACCAGAAACCCGATCCAGGCAGCGTCGGTTACCGCGCTGTCAGCCGGCTGGGTGTACTCGAGTACCGCGAGCACGACCAGTAGCCCGGCGACGACGAGGGCGTTCGTGCCGACGAACGAGGCGAGTCCTTCTTCGTCAGTGACGGTATCGGGGTCGTAGCCGGCGATGAGTTCGACGTGGCCGAAGTATTTGATCGCGATACCGAGTCCGCCGACGAAGATGGCGCTGGAGAGCAGGATGGCGGCTGCGGGGCCGTTCATACGTACATAGTGGCAGTGTGTCTACAAATAAGTGCCCGACGAGTTCCGTTGGTTCGATCGATCATCGCGAGCGGAGGAGTCTGGATCGGACTCGAGTTCAGGCAGTCAGACGGCGACGGGTCCATAGCTCGATCCAGGCGCTTACCAGCATCAGTGCGAGTCCGGTCGGTGCCGTCACAAAGACCAGTCCGATGAGTGGATCACCAGGCCCTGGATCCGCCTCTGACCAGATCCAGACGCCGATAGTCAACACAGCAACGACTGCTGGCGTGAGCACCCGGTTCCGGACGAGAAGAAACGCCGGAAGTCCACCAAGAACGAAGAAGACCACACTCGGCAGCAACTGGACTGGGTGCTCGAACGCGATCAGCGGGTAGTCCAACCCGGCGGCGTACCACGAGAGAACCACTGCGCTCACAGCACCGCCGAGGACGAACGCGCCGACGGCGGACCGACGGACGGTTTCCATGACGTGATAGTTGCATGTACAAAACTTCACTCTTTTGAACTGTAAGCACGTCCGATATAGGGGCCAGTACAGGAGCGTCTCTGCTGTCGCCGGGACCGTGGGAGACAGTGCTGCGACTGTGCGGCAACTCGTTTCGACCGACCGTCTCAGTCGCCAGTCCGCAGGTGATGAAAGACGTACGTCTGTGCATAACCCGCGTACTCGCCGCCGAACTCCTCGCGCAGCGCTCGCGACGTTTCGGCGTAGGACCCACAGTCACAGTGGGGATAGTGCTCCTCGATCGCCGTCTTGAGCCACGTATCGAGTGGCACTGCCTCGTCGAACTCGAGTGCAAAGAGCAACACGCAGTCGGCCACCTTGTCGCCGACGCCGACGAACTGACAGAGGTTCTCGCGAGCGGCTTCGTACTCGAGTGCCCGCGCGTCGTCGGGGTG
>NZ_AOIM01000010.1 GCF_000337575.1 Natrialba hulunbeirensis JCM 10989
AGAGATGTGTATAAGAGACAGACGCGCATCTGCGCCGAGCAGATGAACGAGATCAGCGTGCCAAACGAGGGGTCCGTGACGAGACGCATCCCACGGTGGGCCTCGTAGGCTTCGTCTAACAGCGGGTCGTCGGGTGCGTTGTCGACGATCGCCTCCAGATCGTCGTCCAGCCGAAGGAGGCGACGGACGGTCGGCTCGGCGTCCGTCGTGGACTGCCACTCGAGTACGCCGTCGACTGTCCGCGCGCGGATCACGTCGCCGTCGACGACGGTGACGTACCACTCGCCGGGAGCGGGCGTCCCGCTGTACATTTCGCCGTCTGCGCGCTGCCAGAGGTAGGTCTGGCCGCTTTCGAGCGTCCGATACAGATCGAGTCCGCCGGAGAGGTCCTCGAGGCGGATCGTCCCCGTTTCCATTCGGTGATCCCTACGGGGGCGTCGGCTTGGGCCTTTCGGACTGGCGTCTTTGCCTCCTCAGGCCGCCTCGCGCTGTGTGTTACCGGGGCGAACCTTCATACTGCAGGCGACACAATGTGTGTGTATGAACTGCAGGGTTGTCGTCGAAGCTGCAGTGCCGGTATTCGACGTCGAGACAGAAGACGAGGCGATTCGCATCGCCATCTCGAAGACAGGCGAGATGCTGAACCCTGACCTAAACTACGTGGAGATCAACATGGGCGAACGGACGTCCCCGTCCGGTGAAGAGTTACCACCTGCGTTCATCGCAGCCGACGAAGCGCTCGTCGCACTCGAACTCGAGATGACTGTGTTCAACGTCGAGCGCGAGGAGCACGCCTCCCGGATCGCCCGCAAGGAGATCGGACAGCGACTCGAGAACATTCCACTCGAGGTCGAGGAGGTAGAGGTTATCGAGGACGAGGACGACGATGACGCTGAAGACGACGAAGACGACAAAGACGACAAGGAAGCGACAGACGAGACGGCGGATGCTGGCACTGACGACACCGCGACCGACAGTGACGACGCAGACGTCGGCAGCGAGGAACGCTCGGAGACGGACCCAGAGTCGGCGTCGGAATCGGAGTCTTCGAGCGCAACCAGCGGAGACGAAACTGACGGTGGCGAAAACACGCGAGCAAACGACGGGACAGACGAGCAGACGGACGAAGAGATTCTCCCCGAGTTCGAAGATTTGGTCGAGTGACCTGACCGCCAGGCGACCACGGCGGATCCGGCGATTTTCCGATCGAGCCTGACTCGATGAGCCTGTCGTCGGTGTCTCTGAACGACCATTGCCGACGGAGACTGTGTCACTATCGGCGATGGTAGCGCGAGGAATACCGGACCACTGCCTCCCAAACAGTTCGCCATTTGTTCGCTACACAACACGGTAATCATCACCTATCGCGACAGTCGACCACAGTTCAGGACACTTTTTTGTTCCTTCGACTAGCAGAAGTGCGTGTCTGGAGAGTGCCCGCAATCGGAGTTCAGACGCTGAGGGGTCGCTCTGGAGACATCGCACTCGGCTCACATAGGCTGACTGTTCGTTCAGCCGAGTTCAAACAGGAGCTACGAGAACACGACGGACAAGACACCGAAAGCAGCCAACACGACGGACAAGACACCGAAAGTAGCCAATCTCGACACTCATACCCAGAATCTGCATCGTAAGACCCCATTGGAGAGCGACACACAGTATGGGCGAGAACGCGAGTCCTACGCCAGCGGAGGGCAGCCGGCCCGGAATCCAGTCTCGCCAGTAGCATGCTTGTGTACCGAAGGAGACTCCGTACGACTTAGTCTGCGGTAGCGGCGACGGCTTCCTGCTCGCCCTCGCGCATGTTCATCGTGATTCCGCCAGCGAGTGCAAAAACAGCAGCCTTGTGATCGGTTTTCGATTTGTGAATTGATGTCGGTCGAATACCAAGGGATTCGTATTCGTCGAGGTCAATCTGACAGTTGTCCCACTCTGCACACTGGTTCGATACCTCCGCAAGAAGGCCGTGAAGGTGAATGAGCTCCTGTTTCTTCATAACCATGCAATCCTATCCACTGCAGGGTTATATTATTATCTTGAGTCGCGTTACCATGGGTACACACGCACGGTGCGTGAAAACCCGGTACAAAAACTGATCGAAAACGGCTGCTAGCCGGATGAAACAATTCACAAGGACGTATTGTCTCGGTCGTGAGAACGACTGTGATTCGTCTCGGTTCGCGGTTAAGCGGGTCTGAAACGGTCTATACTGCGTTCAGGTGTTGCCTAGATTCGGTGTCAGCCTAGCTGTTTGAGGTTCTGGAGATCGCGGTCGGTTCGCATGAATTCGGCCGTGCGTCGAGAGGCATGACAGTTGGGACAGTGAAACATTTCCGTCGACGATGGAAGAGTTCCGGGAGAGCGCTGCCAATCTTTCGCACACTCAGGACACAACAGTTGCACGGTCGTCTCGTCCATGGCACGCTATTGCACACCATGTGTGAAAAAGGTTGTCGCGACTGTCTCACAACGGTGTACTCGAGTAGGACAGGGTAAGACAAGGTAGGACAGCGCAGGACAGAACAAAATCACTACGGAAGTGAGACCGTAGAGTAGCTGCGGCAGAACACGTTCTGCTCGTCGAGATCAGGAGTCGGGAACGTAGTGTGGGCACCGCTCAGCGGGTGTGAGACGGGCAGTGGACAGAACAGGGCAGTAACACGCGAGAAGTGAGATCGACAGAGAGCAACACACCGATAGCGGCAGTGTCACGGCAGAGTGGTGTGTGTATGTGTGTTAGGCTGGTGCAGCCGTGTCGGAGGCTTCGAGCAGTTCCTTGTAGCGGTTTCGGATCGTGACCTCGGAGATGCTCGCAACCTCGCTGACCTCGTTCTGGGTTACCTTCTCGTTGGTCAACAGCGCGGCCGCGTAGACGCCTGCTGCGGCGAGGCCGACCGGCGACTTGCCGCTGTGGACGCCCTCCTGACGAGCCGACTCGAGTAGCTCGCGGGCCATCCGCTCGGTCTCGTCCGAGAGGTCGAGATCGCTGACGAATCGGGGGACGTAGTGTTCCGGATCAGCGGGCTTGACCTCGAGCCCGAGTTCGCGGATGATGTAGCGGTACGTGCGGGTGAGTTCCATCTTGTCGACGCGGCTGACGGCCGAAATCTCGTCGAGGCTGCGCGGCGTGCCGGCCTGACGGGCCGCAGCGTACAGCGACGATGTCGCGACGCCCTCGATGGACCGACCTGGGAGCAGGTCCTCCTCGAGTGCGCGGCGGTAGATGACCGACGCGGTTTCGCGGACGTTCTCCGGCAGTCCGAGCGCGGAAGCCATCCGGTCGATTTCACCGAGCGCCTGCTTCAGGTTGCGCTCCTTGGAGTCGCGGGTACGGAATCGCTCGTTCCAGGTGCGAAGACGCTGCATCTTCTGGCGCTGGCGGCTGGAGAGGGACTTACCGTAGGCGTCCTTGTCCTGCCAGCCGATGTTCGTCGACAGGCCCTGGTCGTGCATCATGTTCGTCGTCGGTGCGCCGACGCGGGACTTCTGGTCCTTCTCGGCAGCGTCGAAGGCGCGCCACTCGGGACCGCGGTCGATCTCGTCCTCTTCGACGACGAGGCCACACTCCTGACAGACCGTCTCTGCGTGTTCGTCGTCCGAGATGAGCCGACCACCACACTCCGGGCACTGCTCGCGCTCCTCGGAGCGGGCTGTCTCCTCCTCCTCAGTTCGTGTTCGCTCCTCGGTACGCTCGTTCGAGTAAGTTCGAAGGTTCGTATCAGTCATGGTGTATCGGGTTGGTTACTCGGGGCTCCCGGGTGGGGTAACCAGAAGAAACCCGGTCGCCTCGGCTAACATAGAGTTAGGCCGTAAGCCATATAAAGATTTCGTCCAGTTTATAAACTACTCGGGTTTCTGTTTATATGCGTTTCGGATATATACTCATTAATCATGGCCGTCAACGGCGATCAGTTAGTGTCCAAACGACAACCAAATGTCAGATACTCCAATCCGTTCGCACTGACGGCAACGGTGAGTCACGGACCCACGTAGGGAGGTGCTACATGGTCGAATACTTTTCGACGGTGGGCGTAAATGATCGGCTATGACCGTTCACTTCGGCGCGCTCACTGTCGACTGGCTCGGCCTCGCAACCGTCCGCCTCGAGGGACAGACGGGAACCGTGATCTACACCGATCCGGGCCCCGAACACTACGGCGTGCTCGACAGCGAGCCGAGAGACGGCGACCTCGTTCTCATCTCTCACGGAGACCACTACGACCCCGACTCGATTCGCCGCGTCGCCCACGAGGACGCGATCGTCATCGTCCACGACTCCGTCGACGCGGGGGTACTCGAGTGGACCGACGAGCAGCCGGAAGCGCTGCCGTACGAGGTCGAGCGCGTGCGGGCGAACGAGTCGTTCATTCTGGGGCCGCTCGATCTCTCGACGACGCCGGCGTACAACGAGCCAGCGGGACCACATACGGACGAGCAGGGACGACCCTATCACCCCGAGGGGGAGGGGTGTGGCTTTCTCGTCACCGTCGACGGCGTGACGGCCTTCTGGCCGGGCGACACTGACGCGCTGGCAGCACACGACGACCTCGTCGTCGGTCTCTTTCTGCCGCCGATCGGCGGCGGAACCACGATGGATCGCCACGAGGCCGCGGCGCTCGCCGAGCGGCTCCAACCGG
Organism: Natrialba hulunbeirensis JCM 10989; assembly: GCF_000337575.1. GTDB lineage: Archaea > Halobacteriota > Halobacteria > Halobacteriales > Natrialbaceae > Natrialba > Natrialba hulunbeirensis. The sequence continues at coordinate 4,638 of NZ_AOIM01000010.1, forward strand.
ATCTGGTGCTCCCAGTGCACTACGACACGTTCGACGCGATCGAGGCCGACGCGGAGGCGTTCGTCGTCGACGTTGCATCCCGTGGGGTTCCGGTCGTCCTCGACTCGAAGTAGTAGCCAATTCTGTACATTCGGGGGCAGATCCGTACCTATAAGTAACGAGTCGCGAATTCTCCGACGAGAACCTATGATGAGCATTGACAATCGTACATTGTGGAGTGGGTGGCGGTGACACCCGACACAGCACAGCAACATCGGATTATGACGCGTGGTGAGTGGTGTGAGTACTGAGACTGGGCCGGGGACAGGGCCTGATTCTGGCTCTGGAACCGAGTTCGACGCGGACGAACTGTCCTATCCCTCCCGGAACTGGCGGGACTTCTTTACGGATCACTTCGGTCCGTCGATGCTCTGGGCGCTGATCAGCATCGGCGGCAGCCACATCGTCCTCGCACCGACGCTCGGCGGCACGTTCGGTCTCTTCGCTATCTGGATGTTCGCGATCATCTATCTCGCGAAGTACGGCGGCTGGGAGCTCGGTATCCGGTACAACTACGGCGTCGGCGGCAACCCGGTTGAGGCCTACGACCAGCTTCCCGGTCCGAAAAACTGGATGCAGTGGTTCACTGTCGGCGTGTTCACCGTCATGTACACCGGGATCACCGCCGCGGTCGGGATGAGCACCGCCTCGTTCGTCCAGGCGATGACGCCGCTGTCGTTCCAGCAGTCGTTCGTCCTCTTCGTCGGCTTCGCGGGCGTGCTCGTCCTGCTGACACGCTACAGCCTACTCGAGAAGATTCTGATCGGCTTTACGGTCGCGCTGGGATTCCTCATCGTTCTCGGCGTGCTCGTCGGTCCGCCGTCGGGTGAGGTCGTCGCCGCGACGACGTTCACCGCACCGGACATCACCGGACCGCTGTTCATCGGTCTGTTCGCCGCGGCGGCCGGCTTCGCGCCGACCGGCTTCAGTACCAGCGTCCTCATCGGGAGCTGGAGTATGGCCAAGGGAGAAGGTGCAGGCGAACTCCGCGAGCGAGACCTCGATCCGAACGACGAGCGCTACCACGACTACATCCGCGCGTGGATTCAGACCGGTCGTCGCGACTTCAACATCGGCTACGCGTTCAGCTTCGCACTGATCGTCGCGATGGTGATCCTCGCCTCGAACGTCCTCTACCCGAACCCGCCCGAGGACGCCGATCTCGCCGTCACGATTGGAAACATCCTGAGCCAGTCCTTCGGCGAGTGGTCCTACTACGCGATGATCCTCGGCGCGTTTGCCGCGCTGTACTCGACTGTCATTACGCTCCTCGACGGCGCAGCCCGTGCGACGGGCGACGTGCTCCCGATGGCACTCGAACGCGACGACCTCGACAGCGAGCGGATTCGCAAGCTCGTCGTGGTCGGCATCGTCGCTGTGAGCTGCGGGATCGTGCTCACGCTCGGTGCCGTTCCGGTCACGTTCCTCATCTGGATCTCCGCGATCCTCGCGGTCACCGAGATCCTGTTCTACCCGGCGAACTGGTACGTCGTCAAGAAGAACCTGCCCGAACAGTTCCAGCCCTCGCGGACCTGGGTTATCTACTACGTGGTGAGCCTCGTCGCGGTCACCATCTTCGGCCTCATGGGTGCTGCCCACGAGTTCGGTTACATCTAGACGCAGTTAGCTCGGGGTCGACGCGATTTCCTCACTTCTCGCACTCTTCTCCCGCAACCGCGCAAGCCGACGCCCGAGCGGCGGCCGACTCTTGAATACGACCCAGTGACCGCCGTCGACGAGTTCGAGGTTCTGTTCCTCTGCTGCGTACTCGAGTGCGCGGACGAGTTCGTCCTGCCCGACCACAGCCGCTGCGTAGTCGTCAGCGCGGTAGAACGCCCGACGGGCGGCCCAGAGCGTGGGCAGGGCGAGCACCGCGACGAGGAGGATAAAGATGGTAACGAGCGTCTCGGAGCCGAAGAGAAATGCACCGACGCCGAGTACGAGATAGCCGAGTAGCGAGTGCACGGCGTAGCTACGGTAGTGGGTCCGTCGCTTGCCGGCGTGAACTGCGAAGATCGCCTCGAGTGTCTCGTCGTCGAACGCTTCCAGCACGCGTTCGGTGACGAATAGCTGTCGGCGGCCGGGGACGCCGTAAACGTGGATTCCCGCCGTCTCGGGCATATCATCGAGGATCACGATGGACGAGACCGAGAGGCCGCTGCGGTCACACCGTTCGCGGAGGCGCTCGCGCTCGGCCGGTGTCGGGTCGCGCGTGTCTCGAAAGATGTGGGCCAGTACCGGATTGGCGACCGAGATCGCAACAATCACCCCGAGCAGGAGCAGCCAGTAGGTCACGGGGCCGCCCTCAGCGAGCGCTCGAATGAGGAGTGCGAACACCGTCGCGAACAGGACGGTGAGCGCGAGGGCGTACCGACCGAGGCTCCGAAGCGCGGTTCTCACTGGGAGGTCGATCTCCTGGACGTCTCGGATCGCCGGCACGAGCGTCGCGTAGACGGCGAGGGTCACGGCCGCAGTAATGAGCGCGGCCGTAAGCTGGACGGCGAACTCGGCGAGGAGCGAGGTGTCGGAAATCGGCGTCGTCGCTGCGAGTGTCGTTCGTACGACCAGCCCGTGGCCAAGCGTAAACAGGGTCGCGTACGTGAGCCCGGCGACGCCCCACAGTGCAACCAGCAGTCGACGGAGCCAGCGCGTCGGAGTCGACGAGCGCAACGCGCGGCGAGATGCGAACCAGAACGCCGGCACGAACACCAGCAAGAGGACAAGTACGGCGTTGGCGATAGTTACGGGTGACACATTCGCGATGTATTCAGACGTTCTACATATATTCCGCGATCTTACCGGTACTCGAGTCCGTTAGTTCCGTCCTCGGGGTGTTGGCAGGCAGTCCAGTAAGTCCAATATCCTGACTGACTAGTCGGTCAGCTTAAAACGATGCGGCCGCTACCCTGATTCGGGAGGATGGAAACACAACGACCAACGCTGCGGGAAGACCTTGGACGAGCGAGAGAAGAGCGTGCAGTTCATCTCTGGGGAGCGATCGGGTCTGCAATCGTCTCGATTTTCGTTCCGATTCTCGGGTTGATCACGGCCTACAGCGGCTACAAACTGACTGACGTGATGAGCCGACGCTGGTTCGGGCTACTCCTTGCAGCCTTCGGACTGGCGAACGTCGTCTCGTGGATTCTGTGGCTTGCCATGCTCGCCGGCTACATCTAGGCGTCAGAGGAAGCCGGCGAGCGGTTCGAACCAGACGGCGGCGACTAACACCGCCAGAAAGACGTACGAGCCGCGAATGAGCAACATCGTCGCGAGATCTGGCGGTGCTCGCGCGGCGATCATAGCGACCGCGGCGAACGCGAGTGCCGCGAGCAACGCTGTCGGCGGAAATTGCTGTCCGATGACGAAGCCGGTCACGACGAGTAATGCTATCGCCATCAACCCGTACGCGACCGTGTACGCCCGATGTGGGCCGAGGGTCACCGCGACAGTCCGCTTCTCGATCGACCGATCGTAGTCGTAGTCCTGGGCGTCGTCGATTACCTTGATCCCCGAGAGCAAGAGGAGGAAGACGAGCGCGAAGCCGAGGGGCACGGCCGCAACCGTCGTCGCCTGAACGTAGAAGCCGCCGAGCAACGACAGCGCGATGCCGAGCGGGTAGCCCGTCGTTGCGGTCACCGGATTCATATCCAACTGCGGTGCGTGATGGTAGGCGATGAGCCACGTCGGCACCGTCAGGGCGACGGCCACCCAGTTGACCAGCAGCGCCAGCAGGAGACAGCAGAGGGCGAAGAGCCCCGTCGAGAGGGCGAGGCCAAGTCGACAGCCCCGCTCGGTGAGCGGATGATCGTCGTCCTCGTCGCGGACGTAGAAATCGACGTAGCCGTCCTTGATGTGGGCCGTGTAGACCGCGGCGAACATCGCAACGACGTGGATCGCTGCGAGCACCGGGTCCACGGTCGTCGCGAGCAGCGCACCGAACAGGGACGCAGCCAGCGGCGGCAGCATGAACACCGGATGCACCTGCGACAGGTACGCCCGCGTCGTCGCCTCGGTGCCAGCGCCGCGTCTCGCGAGGGCCATGGCATGAGGGACACCGAACGGCCCTATAATACCCGGCCCGGCGTCACACCGGCTGTGAGCGCACGCGTAGGATGAGCTACATTGGCTGCGTGGAACGGGGATCGGCTGCGTAGAACGACGGAGGATGGACAGGCAGGATGGGGTAAACTGGAAAGCATCGATAGATCAGCTAGTCTGCACTGTCGGAATCGTGAACTGCAATGTCCGGCACCGCGAGGCCGGAACGACCGGAACACACAGTTTGATGTGTCGTCCCGTACCACGAGCGACCATGACAGACACAGCCGACTACACCGGTTCCGACCTCTTCGTCGATGCCCTCGAGCAGTACGGCGTCGACTACCTCTTTGGCAACCCCGGCACGACCGAACTGCCGCTCATGGACGCCGTCAGTCAGAGCGAACTCGAGTATATCCTCGGATTGCACGAGGACGTGGCTGTGGGAATGGCCGGCGGCTACGCTCAGACGCGGCGATACCATTCCCATCACGACAAGTCGATTCTGCCAGTCGGCGTGGTGAATCTACACATCGCGCCGGGGCTGGCCCACGGGCTTGGGAACCTGTACGCCGCGAGCATCACCGGCGCGCCGCTGGTCGTGACGGCGGGCAACCACAGCACGGACTTCCGCCACGAGGAGCCGATTCTGTCGGGCGACCTGACCGAGATGGCCGACCAGTTCTGCAAGTGGTCCGACGAAGTGCTCGACGTCGAGGCACTGCCGACGATGCTCCGGCGGGCGTTCCGCGTCGCGATGACGCCCCCGACCGGCCCCGTCTTCCTCGGGTTGCCACTCGACGTGATGCTCGCCGAGACGGACGCCGAGCCCGAACGGCTGGGGCCCATTCCGAACGGCGGGAGCGGCGATCCGGCGCAACTCGAGCACGCCGCCGAGTTGCTGGCCGAGGCGGACGACCCGGTGCTGGTCGTGGGCGATCACGTCGCGCGCTCGGGAGCGGACGCGGTCGCGGCGGCGGTCGACCTCGCGGAGACGACGGGGGCGCGCGTCCACGGCGAGATTCTGGCCTGCGAGGTCGACTTCCCGACGGATCACGAGCAGTGGGTGTCCTACATCCCGCCGAACGACAGTCTGGCGTCGATGCTGATGGATACGGACACGATCGCGTTCGTGGGCTGTTCGACGAACACGACGCTGACGCGCTACGAGGAGACGCTGGTCGATCCGGAGACGACGTGTATCCACGTCGGTGACGATGCCTGGCAGCTGGGCAAGAACCAGACGGCGGACGCGGCGGTTATCGGTGATCCAGGGCTGGCACTGCAGGCACTCGACGAGCGCGTCGCATCGAAGCTCTCGGAGGAGACAGTTTCGGAGCGACTCGAGACGGTCGCCGCAGTCAAGGAGATGGTCGACGCCAAGATGGCTCAGATGGGCCAGGGCGATGCCGAAGACGACTCACGGGCGTCGAAGGCCGAACTGGTCGACGAGCTAGAGCGGGCGGCCGGCGACGCCTACATCGTCGACGAGGGAGTGACCTCGAAGTACGCCATGCTGACTCGCTGGGAGCTCGCGCCCGAGCAGTACATCTCGAACAAGGGCGGCGGCCTGGGCTACGGGCTGCCTGCGGCCGTCGGAGCCGCTGTGGCGGAGGGCCAGCGCGATGATCCGCGGGAGGTCGTGGGCTTCATCGGCGACGGCTCGTACCTCTACTACCCGCACTCGATCTACAGCGCGGCGAGACACGACCTCGATCTGACGGTGGTGGTTTCGGACAACCGCAACTACCGGATTCTCAAGGACAACACGCTGGGGCTGCTTGGCGGCGAAGAGGAGGAGTACGACTTCGTTGGGATGGACTTCGAGCCCCCGGTGGATATCGTCCAGAACGCCCAGAGCCACGGGGCGCGGGCAGAACTCGTGGAGACGCCAGACGAGATCGAGGAGGCAGTGTCGGCGGCGATGGAGCGCGAGGGGACAGACGTACTAGACGTGTTGGTACACGACTGAGGTCGGTCTGTCCGACACGCTGTGCAAGCGCGCGTCGGCGAACATCGTGTTCTCGGGTGTCGTTGTCCGATTCGTACGCCGGGATCTCTTCGCCGATTAGTGGGTGAAGGATGGTTTCAAGGCCAGTGGCTATTTCCTCGGTCCTTCTTGAGTTCGACGTAGGCAGTATCGTTCTCATCACAATCCATAGTTCAGGCGACGAGAACCAGTGCCATTTCGTAGAAGATGTAGAGGACAAACAGCAGAATTCCAGCCTTGAGGACATATCCAATGAGATTGTCCGGCAGCTCTGTATAGATCTCAGCCAGACTGGCAGTGTCTCCTTCACCAACCACAGATTGGCTACTTTCTGATTGCATGGGGTGGAAGAAATCATCACCGAACATTTGTTCCATCTCTTTGTCTTGTCGGTCTATCATGGCCTCCATGTGGTCGTAGTTGTCGAACCGGTTTGTGACTTGACTCACGTACGACGCAGAGCAGTGACACGCCTCTGCAATTTCCTTCTTTGTTGCGTTAGGATTCTCGTACCATGTGAGAAGGATCTCTCGCTGCAGTTCTGTTTTCTCCCGTGTTGTTGCTGACATACGAATACTGTGTTTGTTCAATCAAAGTGAAGGTTCTGGCAGTCTAGATAGTTACATCCAGGACCAGAATTGATCTCAGTGGGTTCGAAACAGTATGCGGAACACTTGTTACGCCTTAGGTAACGATAATTTGCGGTAGATATAAGACAATACAAGTCAACAATTAGAACGGAAGCCATAACGTGGGTACGAAAGTGCCCCGGGTGCTGGCACACCCGAGACGTGGCTTCCAAACGCGGCTTACGTTGAAGCCATGATTCCATACATCCGTCCGGGATATAAACGTCCCGCACGACACCCGACGCGAAGCACTCAACTACCCGCTGGACCGCGATTCTCACACTTTCTCGGAGCTGATCACCGTGAGTGACGACGATCAAGCTGCGAAGGCCGAGACTGATGGTGATCAGGATACCGACACTGCTCCCTCCGCCGAGACAGACACCAGCAACCAACGCAACACCACTCGCGATCTCAGAGCCACCCTTGGTCTCGACCCCGACTACACTCCCGACCCAGACACCACCTCGCTGCCCAACTGTCCCCGCTGTGACCACCCCGTCACGCGGACCAGTATGACCAGCCCCACCGAAGCCATCGCCGGCCCCTGTGGCTGTCGGGTCTCTCCTGGCTTCGCTCGCCGATCCCGAACCCAGCGGCGCAACACCCGGGAAGGCTCACAGTCCGACTCTGGCTCTGGAGCCGATCACAGTTCGACGTAATCTGGCGCGATCCGACGCCGGGTAACTCGAGTCGAGTCGGACTCGAGTTGCGGCGGCCCACTGGGTGGGTGTGGGCGTGAGTGCTGGGATGGGGCGGTGGCGACGTGCTGTCGGTGTCGGTGTGGCTGTGTCGGTGCTGGCAGTGTCGGGGTGGCGTCACCTGGGGGTGGCGGTCTCGAACCCACTGTCATCACCATCACCATCACCATCACAATCACCATCATCATCACTACCACCATCGCCGTTGCCGTCGATCAGAACTGGCTACTCGGACCCGTGGCGACCACCGTCGACCACGGCTACGACCACCGAAATCGAAACCACCACCCGAGTGCCAGACACCAGCCGACGGCAGGCACCCCGATCGGCACGCCCACCCACCACACCAGACACTCACACCCCCACATCGCCCACATGCCACCCAGTCCGAACCCGCAACTCGAGTACCGGCTCTCGTGCTGTCGACGTAGTGGAGCGATTTTAGGAGGGAAGCCACTGATTACGCAGTAATCACCACACGATTAACTGGTGTCATGGTATTATCCACCTATGCACACATCCGAGTCAGTCTGGGAGTTTGCGATCACAGACCGGATCAAATTTGGCACGGGAGCGCTCGACGAACTGGGGGCCGAACTGGAAGCGAGAGCGATCGACAGCCTCGTCGTCGTCACCGATACAGAACTCCGAGATGCCGGCATCGTCGACGACGCACTCGAGTCGGTGCCCGACACGACAGCAGTCACCGTCTTCGACGGCGTCGAACCCGACCCCGACGCCGACGTCTACCGAGCCGCGAGAGCGGCCGTTGCCAACCACGACCCCGACGCCGTGGTCGGAATCGGCGGCGGAAGCTCGATCGACGTCGCGAAAGCAGCCGGTGTACTCGCCGGCTCGGAGCAGGACGTACTCGAGTACGTCGCCCCACCAATCGGTGAGGGCGAACCAGTTCCCGAGTCCGAGACGGTCGTCGTTGCCGTTCCGACGACCGCGGGAACCGGTTCCGAGAGTTCGCCGGCGGCTGTCGTCTCGCTCCCGGACCGGGAACTGAAGGTCGGCATCTCGAGTCAGCAGCTCTACCCGGAGCTAGCAATCGTCGATCCGCTGGTGACCGTCTCACTCCCGCCGGCGATCACCGCGGCCTCGGGAATGGATGCACTTACACACGCGATTGAGGCCTACACGACGCGGCGATACGACGCGAAAGCCGAACCCGACGGTGCTGCACAGCGGCCCGATTACGGCGGCCGGACGCCAGTGACCGACCTCTACGCCGAGAAAGCGATCGATCTGATCGGACAGAACCTGCGCCGGGCGGTCGATAACGGTGCCGACGTGGAGGCGCGACGGGCGCTGTCGCTCGGCAGTCTCCTCGCCGGCATCGCGTTCACCAACGCAGGTCTCGGGGCGACTCACGCGATGGCGTACCCCGTCGCCGGGGAGAATCACACGCCGCACGGCGTCACCGTCGCCGTCTTGCTCCCGCACGTGATGCGCTACAACGCCTCAAGCACGTTCGAACGCTACGCACGTATCGCCGAGCTACTCGGCGAGAACACCGACGGCATGAGCGACCGGAACGCTGCCGACCGGGCCGGGGCTGCCGTCGAAGCGCTCAGTTCGGATATCGGACTCCCGGACGGACTCTCGGAACTCGGGGTGGCAGAAGACGATATCCCGCGTCTGGCCGAGAAGACGACCGATATCGAGCGGTTGCTCGTCGGGAACCCGCGCCGTGTCGACCGGGCTGCTCTCGAGGAGATTTTCGCAGCCGCCCTTTGAACAGTTCCACAATCTCCGAATCTGGGCTGGAAACCGAGTTCAATTACTGATTCGAGTTGTTCCATATCAACCATAGTAAGAGAAAGTATTATTACTATATATTCAGTATAAAATAGGAATGAGTCGTTGGAACTGTCCCAATCGGTCCGCTATCGATCTCCTCGAAACGGGGGAACGGTAGATGGGACGAAAACGGACGCGCAAGCGAGCATCGAAGTCGACCGACTCCGGCGAGTCTGTGTCGGAATCGCAAGCCAAGAATCAATCCGAACGGTCGACTCGATCGAGCGGTAGCCACGGACCACTGACCGGAACTGCGGCAGTCGATCAGGGTATCGGCGACGACATCAACGCCCTGACCGGCCAACCTGAGGGGTTCAACGCGATGGCCGGGTCGAACACACCCGACTTCGAGCCACTCCCGACTGGCCCCGATGCACAGATCCAGCGCGCACTCGAGGGGACCGGCACCACGCGGAACGAGGTTCCTGACGCAGTCCTCGACGTGCTCGGCCAGGGTGGCAAACCACTGGAGCAGCCAATTCAGCGTACACTCGAGGAGCGCATGGACGCGGACTTCTCGAACGTCCGGATTCATACTGGTGGGAAGGCTGCGCAGGCAGCTGACGCGATCGACGCGAAAGCGTTCACCTGTGGGAACGATATCGTGTTCAACGCCGGTGAGTATGATCCCGAGTCAGGCGAGGGTCAGTTCCTGCTGGCTCACGAGTTGGCACACGTTCGCCAGCAGACTGGGGCGGCGATCAGTATGATGCCCCAGGAAGGTGCTGCTCTCGAGATCGATCCCGATCAGCAACTTGAGCGGGAGGCCGACGAGACAGCCAGCGATACGTTGTCCAGAGACAACCCACTGGTTGTGAACCGGATGGGGTCAGACGTGCACATCCAGCGAGTTGAACAAGACGAGACAATAGGGTTCGGTCAGCTTCAACCCGAACTGCCGACAGTTTCCCAACAGGAACTCACAGACAAAGAACAGAAAACAATCACGAAGTTCCTTTCGCTAAAGGAACTCTCGGACAGTGAACTAGAGACTATTGCTGAAGTGTTCCAGATTGGGAGCACAGACAAAATTAGGGCAGCATCTGATCGAATAACATGGATTCATACAAATCACGATCGACTCTCACGTATTGTGCCCGGCTGGAGTGCAAACGACGAAGAGCGGTATCCGGACTGGTACGAGGACCCACACGATCCGGATTCTCTCGTGTTGGAATTCAACACTTCGGCGACTGAAGACACGGTGATGCTTCGAGCACACGGGGAAGAGAATCAAAATCAATACTGGTTGATCCCGCCGAAGGAAATCGGCGGAGTTGATCCCAATGACGTCGAGGGACTTACAGCCGCGGACATCCAAGAAGCGCTAGCACTCCCGGAGAAGCCAAAATACATTTCGAAGGTAACACTCCCGCCCGAAACTCCGATCCGGGTCAGTGGGATCAAAGAAAACTTTGGTTCTGATGGAGAATGGACACAGGCTGAAATTGAGAACCGTCTTGGCGAGGACGCCTATGAGGTCATACGAACGTTCGAGGAGGTTGCTACTGACAGAGGGGATAACGAATGACTGAAATCAATCACGATAACAAGAAACTCACCATCGATGGGGAGACTGTCACGGTTCGCCATCCGGTAGCGGAGGTTTTGCAGTTAGATGCTGTGTACATTGTGTTGCTTGACGTTCCGAACGGAACGATCGATAACAGAAACGTTATCGGACTTTCCGAAGCCGGTGAGAAACTCTGGGAGATCGATCCGGTCAGTGATGATCCAACGGCTGACCAAGCCTATGTGAATATGTACGAACAGGACGGGACAGTCTGGGTCGTCAATCCAATCGGGGCTGAATGTAGTCTCGACATAGAAACGGGATCGTTGATCGACAAACGGACGAAGAGATGGTGAGGTGAACGTTAGTCGCTGTAACAGCAGTCCACTCCGCTTGGGCCTCGAGATCGAACCCGATCCGCAGTTGGAGCGGGAAGCAGACGAAGCGGCACAGCAGGCGCTTTCGGATGACGAATCATTGATCGTGAGTCGGATGGGTGCGGATGTCCATATCCAGCGAGCAGACAAGACCCGGCCATTCTCGAACAGGGACTGTTTCGACAGTCTGTCCGCTACACGTATCTATATATTTACGAGGAGCACCAGTATACGGACAACGATATCGACGGGTATCGTCCACCTGGCAATGGACTCACTGGTGACCTCAATTCGCCACCGACAGCAACTGCAGCGAACGGCTCTCGTGGATCCCTCACAGGAACACTGAAACAGCTTCTCTTTGGTCGCTGAACGTGGCAGAAACAACGGGCGAACCACAAGAATACAGTCCACGAGGATGAACCATCGCCGATTCTCTGGCCAGTGCTCAGTAATTAGGTCCTGCCGCCGTACTCCGTGTGAAACTGCCCAACAAGCGTCTTCGTCGCTCGTTTCTTCTCACCGTCGGGGACGAACACGAACGGAATCGGCGTGTCGAACGCCCGCTCCCCGTACAGTCCCCAGTCACCGACCGAGCGGGTCGTTCCGCCGTAGGCGATCGGAATATCTCGCAACTCGCCCGGCTCGTACTCCGGGACGTACGAACGCTCGATCCAGACCTCGTGGGTCGGCACGTCCAGTTCCGACGCGAGTAACTCCTCGAGTCGCGTCGCGTTCCCGACGAGCCACTGGCCGAACGCCTCCCGGTCTGCATCCACGCGGTCTGCGTAGGCGATCCGGTGCTTCCAGCAGGTTTTGTGAAATCGCCGCGTTCGGAAGCGGTCGTACAGCGCCGCGAGCGTCGACTCCGGGTGCTCGCGAGCCGTCTTCCGCAGGCGCTCCATCAGCGTGTTGTCGTCGATCTCATCGCCGATCACCTGGTCGATCGTCACCGGCCGTACCGCCGTGATCGAATCCAGCTCCTCCAACATCTCCCGAAGCAACACGTTCGCGTACACCGACTTGTGGTGCTGGGTGACCCACATGTACAGCGCGATCCGTCCCTCGAGATAGTTCCCGATGGTGCTCAGGGCCTTCTCCGAGAGCGCGAGCCCCTCCTCTGGATGGGCGGTGTAGGCGTCGACCATCCGGCTCGTATCGAAGCTGAGCACGTCTGCGCCGGTCATCCGGTTGTCCCGCGTGATGTAGTCGAGCCGGTCGACGTCGATCGGCGAGTGCAACAGTTGCGCTCCGAGGCCGTACTGCCAGGGGCCGCTGCGTTCGAAGACGAGACTGTAGCCGAGCACGTATCCACAGACCTCGTAGGGATCCACACCGAGCGCCTGCAGCGCCTCGCCGAACTCCTCGATAATGATGAGGCAGCCGAGCAGTTCGTGTGAACTCGCCGTTCGAATCGCACTCTCGTCGAGTCCAGCCTCCACAAACGCACCGACGAGCCCCGCATCCTCGAGTCGGTCGTAGAGCACCTCCCGATCGAGAAACTGCTCTGCCAGATGCGAAAACGGCGGGTGTCCGATGTCGTGGAGCAGACAGGCGCACTCGAGTGTGCGCTGGATTTCGTCCAGACTATCGCTGTCGGTATTTCGGGTGAAGTACGACTGTCCGCGGAGCTTTTCGAAGACGGTGCGCCCGAGGTGGTAGACGCCGAGGCTGTGCTCGAAGCGGGTGTGGTTCGCGCCGGGGTAGACGAGGTGGGTTGCAGAGAGTTGGCGGACGTAGCGCAGGCGCTGGAACGCGCGGGTGTCGACGATGCGGTCGACCAGCGGTTGGTCGAGTTCGATGTAGCCGTGGACTGGGTCTTTGATCTGTGTGGACATAGCTGATGAGCGTGCCGCTGGCGGGACAACGGCGAGAGATGTGGAGACAACGTGGGCTGCCCTTCTGCCCCTTTCGGTCTGTGTCAGTACTGCGGTGGTGGTGTGGTGGTGTGGTAGTGTGGTGGTGTGGTAGTGTGGTGGTGTGGTAGTGTCGTGGTGTGGTGGTGTGGTAGTGTCGTGGTGTGGTGGTGTGGTGGTGTGGTAGTGTCGTGGTGTGGTGGTATTGTGGTGTGGTGTGATGTCGTGATATCGTGACCGGGCGTTACCGGTTGCGCTGTCGCCCCAGATGGTGGACTGTGGGAAGACTCCAGCTGTACGTCACCGCAGCCAGCCGAGTTACCACGGTCACTGCCGCACAGACCGCGGCGGCGAGCCCCTCGGCACCGCCGACCGTTCCGACGAGCCAGTAGGCGCTACCGCCCAGAACCGCACAGCTCGCGTAGAAGTCCTCGAAGAGGATGAACGGGGCGCGGTCGAGGAGAATATCCGCGAACGCGCCGCCCCCGACGGCGTTGATCGTTGCGATCGCGACGACGCCGAACGCGGAGACGCCGGCCTCCGTCGCGACGATCGCGCCAGTCGTCGCGAAAGCAGCCAGCCCGATTGCGTCGGAGACGATGGTGACTGGATGCTGTTCGGGCGACGACAGAACGACGCTTAGCGCGATTGCCAGGCCAACACCGAGCAGTCCCAGACTGATTTCGATCGGCGACTGAAGGGCCAACGGGACGCGGGTGACGAGCAGGTCGCGGGTGACGCCACCGGCGAACGCCATCGCCAGGCCGACGATGGCGATGCCGAACACGTCGAACTCCTCGCGGATCGCCTTCGACGAGCCGACGAGAGCGAACGCAACGAGTCCGATCGTGTTCATGACGGCGAACGGGTCGCCGAACAGTACCGTGAAGGCGTCCTGACTCACTGCGCTGGCCTATGGGGGTGAGTGTCTTGAGTGCTCCGTCTCCTGGTTTCACCGCGAGCGGGTGTGGTCTCCAGAACGCCTACCGACCCGCGTCCTCGTCGCTCTCCGCCGGGAAAATCTTGGCCGGGTTCAGCGTCCCCGTCGGATCGAGCGCCCGCTTGACCCGACGCATTGCGTCTACCCCACCAGCCCCGTGTTCGGGCTCGAGATACGCCTGCTTTCCCTGGCCGATACCGTGCTCGCCGGTCGCCGTGCCGCCCATTTCCAGCGCGAGTTCCACGAGCTCTCGATACGCCTGCTCACCGCGCTCGACGAACTCGGGATCCTCGGGGTCGACGAGGACGGTGTAGTGCAGGTTCCCATCACCCGCGTGGCCGAAGCACGGAATCAGGAGGTCGGTCTCGCCCGCGATTCGCTTGGCCTCACGGACGATTTCGGGATAGGAACTGATCGGCACCGTCACGTCACCCGGATGGATCGGCGTCAGCTCCGGATCGTAGTTCGCCTCCGCGTAGGCCAACTCCCGGCGCACCTTCCAGAGTTCGGCCATCTCCGCGTCGTCCGAACTCAGCTCGAACTGCGCCACGTCGTGGTCCTCGAAAATCGTTCGACAGAGATCGATCTCCTCCTTGATGCCGTGATTCGCGTGGAACTCGAGAAAGACCATCGGCGCGTCCGGCAGGTCCGAGCCGAGATACTCGTTTGCCATGTGGGCGCTCAACTCGTCGACGAGTTCGATCCGCGCCACGTCTACGTCCGTCCGAATCGTGTCGAAAATGGCTTCGGCCGCGTCGTCCAGCGTCTCGAAGATGGCTCGCCCCCCGCGGATCTGCTGTGGTCGGCCGGCCAACTCGAGTGTGGCCTCGGTGATGACGGCGAGGGTGCCCTCGCTGCCGACGAGCAGGTCGGTGAGGTTGTAGCCGCTCGAGGTCTTGCTCGCCCGCGAGCCGGTTCGGATCACGGTGCCGTCGGCGAGGACGGCCTCGAGTGCGAGCACCCAGTCGGCCACCTCGCCGTACTTGACGGTTTGCATACCGCTCGCGTCAGTCGCGATCATGCCGCCGATGGTCGAAATGTCGCCCGAGGAGGGCAGCGGCGGGAACCAGAGGCCGTCGCCCGCGACGTACTCGTCGACGGCGTCGCCGATGATCCCCGGCCCGACATCGATCTGGAAGTCGTCCGGCCGGTAGTCGATCACGTCGTCCATTCGCGTCAGGTCGAGGCTGATGCCGCCCTCGGCCGGAACGGCGTTGCCCTCGAGTCCCGTCCCCGCCGCGTAGGGGGTGACCGGCACGCCGTGTTCGGTGGCCGACTCGAGTACGGCGGCCACGTCTGCGGTCTCCTCCGCCCAGACGACCGCGTCTGGAACGACGCCCTCGTCGGTCTGCTGTGCGCCCCAGTCGGCTGCGTGGGTCTCTCGTCGTCCCGTCGCGAACGAAACCTGGTCGTCGGACAGGGAGAGGTCCGCGAGAAACGAACAGTCGTGTGTCATACGCTCGCATTAGCGACGAGCCGTATCAACGTTTCTTCCGCGGTGGCGCTTACGGAGAGCCGCGGCGACCCTGTCGGGAACGCTGAATTTTATGCCAATCGGTCACGCGGTAGGTGGTGATGGGACGATTTGTGCCACACGAACCGACTGAAGCGAGCGAGCGACGAGCACGGAGGGGGCCACCGTGGCCCAGAGTGAGAGCATGAACGCCGAACTCGACCTCCTGATCGGGCTCAACGACTACGATCGCCCGCAGGACGTGGCCGACCGCGCCGTCCAGGCCGAAGAACTCGGCTTCGACCGGATCACGACGGGCGAGACGACGGGCTGGAACATCGTGCCGCCGCTGACGCTCGCAGCGGACCGCACGGACGAGCTCGGCCTCTCGAACGACGTGGTCTCACCGTACGGGCGCTCGCCCGCGATGCTCGCCCAGACGGCGCTCACGCTCCACGACGCCTCCGAGGGGCGCTTCCGTCTCGGGATTGGGCCGAGCTCGCCCGCGATCACCGAGCGCTGGCACGGGGCCGAGTTCGAACGCCCGCTACGTCGCACCCGCGAGACGATCGAGATCATCCGCAACGTCTTCGAGACCGGCTCGCCCGCCTACGAGGGCGACATCTTCGACATTCCCGGACTCGACTACGAGCGCGATGTCCCCGACACGCCACCCGCGATCGACGTCGCCACCCTCGGCCCGAAGGCGACCGAGATGGCCGGCCGCTTCGGCGACGGCTGGGCACCGCAGCTGTTCACCGCGGACGGCCTGCGCGACCGTCTCGAGGACTTAGAGCGCGGCGCGGAACTCGCGGACACGGGTAAGAGCCCCGACGACCTGCGTGTCGCACCGATCGTCCGCGGGGTCGCCTCGGAGGACCGCGAGCGGGCGCGCGAACTTGCCCGCAGCACGACGGCGTTCATGCTCGGGGCCTACGGCCCCTACTACGGGGACTCCGTCGCCGAACAGGGATACGAGGACGTCGTAAGTGAGATCCGAGCCGCCTGGGAGGACCGTGACACGGACGCGATGGCCGCGGCGCTGCCAGACGACGTGCTCGACGACCTCGCGCCAGCCGGTACCCCCGAGGAGGTCCGCGAGTGGGTCGAAGCGTACGCCGCCATCGACGGCGTCGACGCGGTCCGTGTCGGCTTCGTCAGAGGCGTTTCCGAGGAGGACAAGGTGACCACGATGGAGGCAGTTACCGGCGCACTATAGGGCAACGATTTCCGGGCTCGCCAAGCCGTAGCAACGGCCCACCCCCAATCCGAACGTTGATTGCCCACTGGTCGGAACCACGCCGCTATGGACATCTACTTCGCCGGCTCCATCCGCGGCGGCCGCGACGACGCCGCCCTCTACCGCGAGCTCATCGAACTGCTGGAGTCTCACGGCACCGTCCTCACCGAACACGTCGGCACCGACGACGTCGAAGCGACCGAAGCGCAAGCCGGTCTCACCGACACCGACATCTACGAACAGGACCTGGCATGGCTACGCCAGGCCGACGTGGTCGTCGCCGAAGTCACCACCCCCAGCCTCGGCGTCGGCTACGAACTCGGTCGCGCCGTGGCCTTCGAGAAACCGGTCTGCTGTCTCTACCGCCCGGATTCGCCTCACGAGCTTTCAGCTATGATCCGCGGCAACGACAGCGTCCAGGTACTCGAGTACGACGCTCCCGACACGATCCGAGCGGAACTCGAGGCGTTTCTGGAGCGCCAGCGCTGAGATCGGACAGGAGTGACCCGGCATTTTATTCGCTGCGCACGCACAGTCAGAGCAGATGCGATTCGTCGAGGTGACCGTCGAGGGAGACGAGTGGGGCGAGGAGATTGCTGATGCAGGCGAAAGCGAAGCCAGTGACCAAGACGAAACGGCTCCAACAGACGCCCGCTCGTTCGACGCGCGGATCGCCGCCGAAGACGCCATCGTCCGCGAGGAACTGCTCAACTGGCGGATGAGCTGGAACGACGTGCTCAACCAGCTCCTGTTCGTCGTCGGCGACCGTGCAGTGTACGAGTCGGCACTCGAGTCGGCTCCAGAAATCGTCGGCTACGAACTCAAACCGGTCGACGACGAGCGGTTCTACGCGTACGTCCAGGAGGACTCGCCCGACGCCGAGCAGTCGTGGTGGGCCGCCTTCTTCGGCCACGACTTCATCCACGTGCCGCCCGTGGTCGTCGAGGATGGGACCGTCCGGCTGACGCTGCTCGGCGAGTTCGAGGCGCTGCGCGAGGTCGTCGACGACCTCTCGGCGACGGTCACCGTCGAAATCGAGGAGATCGGTGACTACCGCGGTCGCGGACCGCGGGTTACGGACCAACTGACTGCCAGACAGTACCGAGCGCTCCGCCAGGCCGTCGACTGTGGCTACTACGAGATTCCGCGCGAGGGGAGTCTTGCCGACGTGGCGGGAGCACTCGACTGTACCGAGAGTACGGCCTCGGACCTGCTTCGGCGGGCGGAACGAGCGGTGATGGAGTCGGTGCTGTCGTAGCGCTACCGAGCGGCCGACGACAGCAGGGCGACAGCCGACACCATCTTAACAGCCCCTCAGCTCGCGAGGCCAGTGATCACGACGTAGGCGTACAGATTATTGAGCAGGTGCAACAGCCACGCCCCCGCGAGATTGTCGAACCGGAAGCGAAGAATCGTCGGGAAGATTGCCCAGCCCGCGATGGCAAAGACGCCTGCGACGCCAAGCGCAAACACGTGGTAGCCCGCGAAGAGGCCGACCGACACTGCTCCAGCGAGCACGACGGAGCGACGGGACTCGAGTACTGCGCCGACGAGCGCGCCCCGAAAGAGCAGTTCTTCGGCGAGCGGCGCGACGAGAACGGCACCGAGGACGACGCCGATCGCGGTCGCGGGATCGGTCAGGTCGTACGCGTAGAACGCGGGGAGTTCGAAGCCGAGCAGCGCTGCCACCTGCTCGCCGGCGAGAAAGCCGCCGATGCCGAGCGGGAGGCAGACGAGTGTCCAACCGAGTTCGGCCCGACTGGGTCGCGAGAGGGGGAACGCCGCCCGCCGTTCTGCCGCATCGAACCGCCACCAGCAGAGCCCCACCCCCGCAAGCAAGCCGACCGCGCTCGCGCCGTAGACCAGACCCGGAGCCGGTTCGGCGGCCGGCCCGCCCGACACACCCAGCGCGAGCGCGCTCGCGATCAGCATCGACGTACACACCACGACGAGCACGCTCGCACCGAGAACGAGCCACAGTCGGTCGTCGAGTCCGGCCGTCGGCACGCGGACGTCCCATCTGGTTTCTGCGCTACTCGAGTGACTGCCAGTGTCGGTCGCCATTACCAGCACGTACGCATCAGCCGTCGATGGCCGTTCGTACTGCACAGTTGGATTCCTTATATACTCGTGAAAAGTGGAACGGACCGAACGGCAGCCGGCGTGTCGCTACTGCACCGCGGTCGTCGCGTCGTCCATGATCTCGAGTGCGTCCTTCAGGTCCTCCATGCTGGTTGCATACGAGAGGCGGGCGTAGCCCGCGCCGTTCGCACCGAAGGCGTCGCCGGGGACGACGACGACGCCGCGATCGAGCACTTCCTCACACCAGCCCTCGGGCACCTTTGGCATGGCGTAGAACGCACCCGACGGCGTCGGGACCTCGAGACCGGCGTCCACGAGGCCGTCGACGACGACGTCACGGCGTTCCTCGAACGCCGCGACCATCTCGTCAACTGGGTCCTGCGGGCCGGTCAGTGCCGCCTCAGCGGCGAACTGCGCCGGGGCGGAGGCACAGGCCTGGGCGTACTGGTGGATGCGAACCATGCGGTCGATTCGGTCGCCGGAGCCGACGAGCCAACCGAGTCGCCAGCCGGTCATCGAGTACGTCTTCGAGCAGGCGCTGACGACGATCACGTTGTCCGTCTCGGCGAACTTCAGCGGCGAGTGGTGCTCGCCCTCGAAGACGATGTGTTCGTAGACCTCGTCGGAGATACAGAGCACGTCGTGTTCGTCGGCGATCCGTGCGAACTCGCGCATGTCGGCTTCGCTCTGGACCGACCCGGTCGGGTTCGACGGGCTGTTGACGATGAACGCCGCCGTCTCGTCGGTGATGGCTTCCTCGACGGCCGCCGGATCGAGGGTGAGGTCCTCGCGGAGTGAGAGCGGGTTCGGCGTGCCGCCGGCGAACCGCGTCAGCGCGTCGTAGGAGACGAAGCCGGGATCCGGGAAGATGACCTCCTGGCCCGGATCGACGTGGGCCTCGAGCGCGAGGTGGAGTGCCTCGCTGCCGCCCGAGGTGGCCATGGTGTTCTCGGGGTCGACCTCGATGCCGTAGTCGCGGTCGTACTTCGTCGCAATCGCTTCTCGAAGCTGTCGGATACCCTTGTTCGACGTGTAAGCGTCAACCTGTCCCGATTCGATGGCCTCGATCGCCGCCCGGCGGGCGTGGCCCGGCGTCGGGAAGTCCGGCTGGCCGATGCCGAGGTTGATCGCGTCCTCGCCCGCGGCCTCGAACACTTCGCGGATGCCACTGATCGACACGTCCTCGACCCGGGTTGCAAACTCGGTCATACCTACATGGGTGCGGGCAATCCCGATAACTCTTGATGTGTCTCTCGGTCACACACGATAGTCGCCTCCCGACCGGAGCCAGTACCGGCTTCCACCAGACATCTGTCTGAAATATTTGAAACACCGACTGAACAGTGAGTCAGGCCCTCAGAACGGACCACAACGACTATGGTGTTGGTTTCGAACACTGTGATGATGGCTGATTCGTCACCGAATCGTGACAGTCACTCGCCCAGTGACGGCGTGACTCACGATTCTCCGCGCGCTCACGACGAGAGAGCGCCGCCAACACAGACGGAATCGTCGGCACAAACAGCGACACACTCGTCGGCGAACCTACCGTCGACGAGTACGTCTTCACGGCGTTCACTGCTTGCTGCTGGTGCCACCGCCTCCCTCGCACTGACCGCCGGCTGTCTCGACTTCGCGCTCGGCAACGGCCCACTCGAGTTCAGTGCCGGCAGAGTCGCCCCCCACGACGACGCGCTCGGGCAGACCGGCTACGCCGAGGAGTCCGTCGAGGAGCAAGCACTCGAGGAGTCCGTCGACGTCGGTGCGGGAATCGAGCGCGAGATTCGGGCCGGCTTCTGGCAGTCGACGTACGTGAAAGACGTCGAACTCGCCCCAATCGGTGAGGAGGAAGCCGCGCTGTTTACGGCGCTCTCGATGCCAGCGGTCGAGATTCTGGGCCGGTCGTTCAACCCGCTCGAGGATCTCGGAAACCACGACCTTGTCGAGCGCCTGCTCGAGGAGGTCGACAGCGAGGCGGGCCAGATCGAGGACATCGAGCACAAAGAGTCGTTCGGCCTGGAGATTCTCGGCGATGGCCGCGACGTGGATACGTTCGTCGGGCAGTCGACGTTCGACGGCGAGGAGATCGAGATCGAACTGACGCTGACCTCGTTCGTCAACGAGGACGACCTGCTCGTCTTGCTCGGAACGCATCCCGAAATGCTCGCCGAGGAGTCGGCGAATATCGAGGAACTACTCGAGTCGGTCGAGCATCCGGTCTGAGTTGTTCGTGGTACTCGCCACTGTTGTGCTGAGAGTACACGTACACGTTCGATGCGATTACCGTTGTATCGTTTCGCGCTCCTCTCACAGACCGGTCATCTGCTATGACCGGTCCCCCTCGTCGTCGGTCACTCCGACTGCTCGTTCTTTTCGACTTCCGTGATGATCACGTCCCAGTCAGGATGGTCGGCTCCGTTCCGACATTCAAATCCGCCTTCTACATCGATTCCACTCTCGTAGGCCCTGCGAAGGAGGGCTTTCAGCTGCCCGTTCAATTCTTCCCTCGACGTAAGCGCAATCTCCTCAGAAGTCATCATCCCGCGCCCCTTCGTAGTTCTCCGCTGTGAGTTCGTGTTCTGGTGTGATGGTGATCACACCGTAGCTGTGTACGGTTATTGCGTGTCCCTCATGCGTAAATGTGATGTGGGAATCTCCGTCCGTCCGGTTTCGAGCGCGGACGAACGCATCTACTTTGTCAGGGTCGACAGTAGAATGAAGTGGATCAAGTTCAACCGGATCTACACCCAGTAGGTCCGCCAACGTTGCGATACTGGCCATGCTCGCGGGTGTCCTCTCCTGATCAAATTGGGTGCGAACACTCTCACACTCCTGACAGTACTCGACCGCTTCGACTCCAACCCCAGATACCGTTGTGTCCATCTTGCCAGACTCTAGGCGTTTGAATCGGTTCAAAAAGGCTACTGATTATACAGGGGGTTTAAGCAGTATGGCTACTCGAATGATCACGACGAACTGCTGAGTGTCGCTCCAATGAGGCGTCGATGCCCGCGTCGAAGACGTGACGAGAGTGACTGCTGGGTGATGCCCAACTCGTCAGCGATCGCTTCGAGCGATGTCTCACGAGGGGTGTCGAAGTAGCCCCGCTCGTACGCTAACACCAGCGCCTCGCGCTGCGTCTCGGTCAACTCGTACCCCTCTCCCTGAATCGGAAGCATCGCGTGGACGGCGGTGATCGCTATCGGGATGTCGTTTTCCTGGCAGTACTCTCGAAACTCGGCGATTGACTCTCGGCTCTCGCCGCGCACCTCGAATCGCCATTCGTCTTTTGTACCGATTCCAGAGAGCACAACGACGTTGGCCTTGGCAAGTGCACTCAGGATACCGAAGTACTCGTGTTCCCACTCGGCACGCATGAGATACTCGTCTTCGACGTTATCGACCAGTTGGATGTTGCTCACGCCAGCATGTTGTCCAAACGACGCTTCGATACTCTCTGTTTCTGCACCATGTACCCAGAAGTACGGGACAATCAGCGTCTCGTGTGGAATGAGTCGCTCTAGCTCGACCACCACTCCCGGCAAGTTCTCGAAGACGCTTCCAAGTGGAAACTCCTCTGTCGGGCTCGTAAACTCCATCACAGTCGCCATGCGGAAACCTTCGTCTAGGAGCCGAATAACCGGTATGGGTGGTGTGCCATGGCGTCGAGACAAGCAACCATACCGTTACTGGCTGGGATCGTGTGTGTTGTGAGCGGGACGTACGTGTGATAACGGGTCGTCCATGGTACACCATGTCGTCTGCTTTTGTACGACCGACCAATCTAGTCTCACAAGTTAGCATGAGTGTGATAACGGAGATTCGCATCCCGTCCGATGATTTTCAACTCGGACAAATCCTCAGTCTAGAGCAAGCGTCAGCAATTGAACTCGAGACGCTCGTTCCGAGTGGGGATGCTACCGTGCCGCTCTTTTGGGTCTACGAACCGGCCGAAAACGGCTTTCTCGATACCGTCGAACGCTATCCAACTGTCAACAGCGTCACATCGGTAGACGTGTTCGAAGACCGGACGCTGTTCCGGATCGACTGGGATGCGAGCCAGGACCACCTTTTTCAATGTATCTTGGAACACGACGGGCAAATACTGAGTGCCATTGGAGCACCCGAAGGGTGGAACTTCGAGATCCGATTCCCAAACCGCGAAGCATTGAGCCAGTGCCAGAACTGTTGTAAGGACGCCCACATCTCCCTGGAGATAACTCGAATATACAATCCAACGGATCCCGAGGCTGGTCCGTGGTATGGCTTGAGTGAACCCCAACGAGAAGCGCTTGCGCTTGCTGTCCGAATGGGATACTACGACATCCCACGAGGCTGTACGACCGCGGAGTTAGCCGACGAACTCGGGATTTCCGATCAGGCAGTGACGGAGCGACTGCGTCGTGCCATTGGCACGTTTGGACGGTACGCACTTCTCACTCCGGAGTCAGCGGCCAAAGTGGACTGATTGGTCCCTGACACACCATGGAACAGAACCAGACAGTTGGGCCTCTGCTATGTGAGTATGGATGAGAATCGAGAGTTAGAAACAGGTGATATTCTATCAGTTGATTCGGTCCCCGATACTTCAGGACGTGAGCGCCCAATCTCCCCTGATACGATTCTGTTAGCAGTAGCGAACGAACACCGACGCGCCATCCTCAACGCAGTGATCAACGCTTCTGAGAAGACACTGGAATACGATGCGCTTGTAGAGCGCGTTGCAGACCAGGTTCGGGACGAAGACGCAAAGCGGGAGTTGGACGAACACCGACAACGCGTTCGAATCGCACTTCACCACACTCATCTTCCAAAACTGGAGGAGGCTCAGATAATCGGCTATGAGGCTGAAACAGGGCACATCCAATTTGTTGGCGGTGAACTGGAGCAGAAGATTCTGCGTCTGGTCGAACCGTACGATATTCGCGAGTGAGCGGTGTAATTGAGGATGGGCAACGCCAGCATCAATCTCATATCTCCCACCCAACGTAATCACTTTCTTTACTGGACGTAGAGTAGTAGAAAATAAACAACGACCACTGCGGGCGGATGGCGGGTGACCGCGGTCGCAGTTAGTAGAACTCGCGAACGAGGTCCATCGCGTCCTCGGGAGCGCCGTCAGGAATCTCGGACATGTTCTCGGTGACGCCGTGCTGTTCGTGGTACGGCACCGAGTTTTCGTCCTGATACATGACGCCCTGATACTCCTTGTCGCCGTCGAGGATGACCTCCTTGGCGTCCTCGTAGTCGTGGCGGTCGTGGTCTTCGTCTTCCTGCAGGTCGACCAGCGAGTCACGGAAGTAGTCGTAGGTGTCGACGTCGTTGAACGTGACACACGGGCTAAAGACGTTGACGAAGCCGAAGCCGTCGTGCTCGATTGCCTCCTGGATGATCTCCTGGTGGCGCAGCGCGTCCGAGGCAAAGGACTGTGCAATGAAGGTTGCACCCGAGGCGAGTGCGAGCGCGAGCGGGTTGACCGGCGGCTGCTGTGGCCCCTCCGGCGTCGTCGAGGTCTCGAAGTCAGAGCGCGAGGTCGGCGAGGCCTGCCCCTTCGTCAGGCCGTAGATGCGGTTGTCCATGACGACGTAGGACATGTCGACGTTCCGGCGAACGGCGTGGACGAAGTGACCGGCACCGATCGAGTACCCGTCACCGTCACCGCCGGCGGCCATCACTTCGATGTCCGGGCGAGCCATCTTGACACCGGTCGCGACCGGCAGTGCACGGCCGTGGACCCCGTGCAGCGCGTAGCTGTGCATGTAGGTCCCGATCTTGCCGGAACAGCCGATCCCGGCGACCACGAACGTGTTGTCGGGGTCGTTGCCGGTCTCAGCGAGGGCTTTCATCATGCCGTTCATCGTCCCGAAGTCACCGCATCCGGGACACCAGGTTGGCTGCTTGTCGGACTTGAAGTCAGTGAATCGAACGTCGGATTGGGAGCTCATTATGCTGGAACCTCCTGGGAGAGTTTTTCGGTAATTTCCTCGGCGAGTTCGTCCGCCTTGAAGCGAACGCCCGTGTACTTGTTGATGCGCTTGACGCGTTCGAGCACGTCGTGTTCGATCACGTCGGCGAACTGTCCGGTGGCGTTACACTCGACAACGATCGTCTCCTCGGCGGCGGCGATCTCGTCGCTCAGGTCAGGTCGTGGGAAGATGTACGGCACCGAGATGACGCGCACGTCAACACCGTCGTCCTCGAGATAGTCGAGTGCTTCGACGAGTGCACCTTCGTTCGAGCCCCACGAAATGATGAGGTTGTCGGCGTCTTCGTCGCCGAATTCGCGGTAGTCCCACTCCTCTTGCTCTTTCGCGGTCTCGACCTTGCGGTTTCGCTTGTCGACTTGCTGGACGCGAACGTCCTGCTCTTCAGTTCGGCGACCGAGTTCGTTGTGCTCAAGCCCGGTCGACATGTGTGCACCGTCAGTCGTGCCCGGAATCGCACGGGGGCTGACACCGTCCTCGGTGTTGGCGTGGGCGCGGAAGCGGCCCTGTGAGTCGAGCCACTCGTCGACCTCGTCTTCGTCAACGAGTTTGCCACGGTCGATCTCGACGTCGTCCATGTTGAACGCGTCTGGCTCGAAGGTCTGCTCAGTGACCGACATTGCGAGGTCAGAGACCAGGAAGACCGGCGTCTGGTACTTCTCGGCCAGATTGAACGCCTCGATCGTCTTCCAGAAACACTCGTCGATCGATGTCGGGGTGACGACGAAGCGCGGAATCTCGCCGTGGCCACCGTAGAGGGCCATGTTGAGGTCGCCCTGTTCTTGCTTGGTCGGCATCCCGGTCGAGGGACCGGAGCGCTGGACGTCGGTGATGACCAGCGGCGTCTCGCTCGTCGCGACCAGACCGAACGTCTCGGTCATCAGGTCGATCCCGGCACCGGAGGTCGCCGTCATCGCTCGTGCGCCGGCGCGTGCCCCGCCGAGAGCCATGTTGATCGCCGAGAGTTCGTCCTCGGCCTGCACGACGTGGCCGCCGTACTCCTCGATACGGCCCGTCAGGTACTCCATGATAGACGTCGCAGGCGTGATCGGATAGCCGGCGTAGAAGCGACAGCCGGCAGCGATCGCCCCCATCCCGATCGCCTCGTTGCCGTTGAGCAGGACGTAGTCGTTGTCAGTCGTTTCGAGATCGTAGCCGAGATCGAGATCGTAGTTCTCCTCGACGTATTCCTGACCCAGACGGGCGGCTTCCTTGTTGTTCTCGACGATCTTCGAGCCTTTCCCACCGAAGCGCTTCTCGAGTGCTTCGTCCAGGTACTCGACGTCGAAGCCGGTGATCTCACACGCGGCACCGAGTGCGACGATGTTGCGCATGATTGCGCCACCGGCGTCCTCGGCGAGGGATTTCAGGGGGACGTCGACGGCGGACATCTCCTCGGGGATATCGGCTTCCCAGGAGCGCTCGCCGTCGTAGATAATTGCACTCCCCTCGTGGAGTTCGTCGAGATTCTCGTCGATGGTGCGCTGGGTGAGCGCGACGAGAATGTCGAGGCGGTCGACGACGCTCTGGATGTTGTCGACCGACGTGCGAATCTTGTAGGCTGTGTAGCCGCCGCGGATTCGCGACGCGAAGTCTTTCGACGTGAATACATGCCGTCCGGCTCGGGATAACGCCTGGGCGAAGATCTTCCCAGTGGAGTCGATGCCATCGCCAGCCTCGCCTCCGACCGCCCAGTTGAGGTCCTCAGCCATGTTAGGGCGAACCTTGCTGCCAGCCAATAAAAAGGCTTCTGAAAGCATAATCCGGCCGTTCGAGGGGTAGGCAAATCTGTACGTTTGGTCGGTGTTTGGCGACTGCAGAGTTGGAACGGAACGCCTTTTCGACGGCCGGCCGAACGTCCCGGTATGGAAGGCACGCCAGTCACTGTCGAATCGGTACGTGAGGTTGGACCAGATACCGTTGCACTCGAGCTGGAAACACCCGAGGAATTCGACGCGCTCCCCGGTCAATTCGTGCTCGTCCGCGCCGAACTTGACGGTGTCGACGAGGAACTCGCCCGCCACTACACGCTCTCCTCGCCGTCGGTCGGCGACACCTTCGAGATCACCGTCGGCATCGATCCCGACGGCGACCTCTCGCCGTGGCTCGCCGATCTCGAGTCCGGTGCGACGATTCACATCGACGGCCCGTTCGGCACCATCACCTACGAGGACGAGCAGGACATCGTTGCCATTGCTGGCGGGCCAGGCGTCGGCCCCGCAATTTCGATCGCCGAAGCCGCCCACGCGGCCGGGCAGGACGCCGTCGTCATCTATCAGGACGACGCGCCCGCCCACCGCGAGCGACTGGATGTACTCGAGGACGACGGCACGCCAGTCACGATCGTCGAGGACGGCGCGGACGAGGAGTTAGCGGCTGCGATCGAGGCACATTTGGACGAGGGACAGGTCTATGCCTTCGGCTTCGCGGATTTCGTTACGCTGGTGTCGGAGACGATCGAGGAGGCTGGCGGCGATTCGGACGAGGCGCTGATCGAGAACTTCGGATAACCGGTCTGCAATCGGAACCTGCTGTTACGCTCCGTCGTCGGTCTGTTCTGTCTCCTCGGATTCGGCTTCAGTAATCAGCGCTGTCGGATCGTCGGACTCGTCGGACTCGTCGGGCTCGTCGAGTTCGTCAAGTGCTGTGTCCGCTGGGTCTGATTCGGGCTTGGTGTCGGACTCGGCTTCGGAGTCGGACTCGGACGCAGACGTACTGTCGCCCGCAGACGACGCCACGTCCTTTCGCACTGCGAGCTGCTCGCTCCCGCATGCGGGACACGTCTTCTGTGCCTGGTGGAACCGTTCGCCACAGTCACGACACAGATACGGCGCTGTGTCGTCTCGTGCGGATTCAGCCTCCTGTTTGAACTCTTCGACCCTCTCTCCGAGACGCTCGAACAGGCTCATACGCCACCTACTCGAACGATTCTGATAAGCATTTGTTACAGTTGCGAGCAACTGGGGTACCAACTCACCGCCGCGTCGCTCGCAGCCAGTAAAAAACCCGAAAATTGAGGAACCGTTAGTTGTGCCAGCGTGCCAGTCCCAGCGCCGACAGCATCGCGACCAGCGCCGCAACGGCACCGAAGCCTGGCAGGCCATCGTCGTCAGACTCCGTCTCGGAGTCCGTTGCATCCGTCCCGAGGAACTCGGTCACCTGCCCCATGTCAAGTCGTGGGTGCTCTTCGTCCCACTCACCGGGCATGTGGACAGTCGTCGCGTCGTCGACGATCGCGTGCTCGCGCACGTCGTCTTCGGTCGCATCAGCGTCGACCATTCCGGTCGCGTAGACGTACGCCGCTTCGTCGTCGCTGTCGGCGTAGATGTGCTCGACGGTGAGCCCGTGGTACGCATCCGAGAGATGCGATTCGAACGCGCTAATGTCGTCGAACGTCGCACCGGCTTCCATCGTAACCGTGCCGTCATCCATATCGAGGTCGAACTTCGCGAGTTCGAGTTCCGCCTCTTCGAACGCCGTCACGAGCGCGAGCGCCTCGTCATCCATCATCGGATCGTTCTGGAGGTCCTGGACCATCGCGTTGATCGCAGTCTCGAGGTAGTCCTCCTGCGTGAACTCGAGTGCCATCTCGACGCTGACCTCGTCGTCGTCGGTCGTCGCCGTGGCGTCGATGACGAACTCGGGCGAGTCGATATCGCGCTCTGCGAGTTCGTCGGTGTAGGCATCCCAGTTCTCGGCGTCGGAGTCGTAGTCGAAGGTGAGCGTCGCCTCGTTCGCGCCGGTGCCTTCGTATCGGAGGTCCCAGGTCGAGGTCTGCGTGAGGTCGGCTTCGACCTGTGCCTCGTACATCTCTGCGTAGTCGTCGAACTCGTCATCGAACTCCTCGTCCATCTCGTCGACGGCGTCCACGAGGTCGAGGACTGCCATTGCGGTCGTCTCGAAGTTACTGAACGCAATATCCCACTCCGCGTCGACCGTGTTCTCGCCGAAGGCGTAGGAGAACTCGAACGCCTCGAGTTCGGCGGCGAGGATGTCAGCCGCGACCTCCTCGGCGTCGGACTGGCTGATATCGAGTTCGGGGTCGTTCGTGAGTTCGTCCGCGATCAGTTGCTCGAGTCCGTCCTTGACGTTCT
This sequence comes from Natrialba hulunbeirensis JCM 10989, assembly GCF_000337575.1. GTDB lineage: Archaea > Halobacteriota > Halobacteria > Halobacteriales > Natrialbaceae > Natrialba > Natrialba hulunbeirensis. The sequence goes on from NZ_AOIM01000010.1 coordinate 33,380, forward strand.
CGAGTTCGATCGTGTACTCGACGTCGATGTAGCCGCCGCCGGCCGTGTCGGCGTCGAACTCGTGGTCGTGGATGGTGACCGTTGCGTCGCCGCCGAGTTCCTGTGCGATTGCGCCGTACTCGGCTTCGAGCGCTGCCTTCGCGTCGGCCTCAGTCTCCCACTGGTCGACCTCGAACGGCTGGAGCGTGTCCTGCTGACTGACGTCGACTGTGTAGCTGCCGTCAGTCTCGGTGATCGTCAGATCGAGGCCAGTCTCGGGGCCCTCGGCGGGCATGATGTGCGAGACGCTGAGGTCGCCTTCCATGGCGAACTCGTCTGCACTCGAGACCATCTCACCGGAGGAGGTTGCCGACTGGACGAAGTCCGCTTCGGGGAACTCCTGGGTGTCGAGAACGAGTTCGAGATCCGCATCGAGTTCGTTCGTCTCCTCGGTCTGCTCGCCGTCGACGTTCATCGAGAAGTCGTTGATCGCGTCTGGACGGTCGGCGACGAACGAGCCGTCGGATTCCATGCCGTCCTCACCGAGGGCGAACGAGAACGCTGCGGTGATATCCTCTTCGATGTCGTCGGAGATCAGGGCGTATACGACCGATTCGCTCGCGTCGAGACCGAATTCGGCACTTCCGTCGAGGTCGTCATCAGCGTCATCTTCGTAGACGAGGACTGCGTCACCGTCGTCGGTGACGAACACTTCGTCCGCCGGGTCTGCCTGGTCGATACCCGTCTCAGAGCCGGCAACGGCCGTGCCAGCCACAGCCGAGGTAATCAGTACAACTGCCATCACAAGTGCTGCGAACCGTTGGAGGGACAGTCCGCATGGAGGTTTCCTTCCCATCGTTCACGTATATTGAAGTCTCCATCTTATGTAGGTTTCGAGAACTTATTCTGTCCGCTAGATGAGAGTCACACAACTGTCGTTCGAGGCCGTTTCTCGCCGCCTAATTTACAGGCATAACACGGGTCCACGTACACGAGGATCCGTAGCGGTGGTGTGTGCGGGCCGTTGAGGCGCGTAGGCTGGCGATTACTGTTCTGTCCGATCGGTCAGGCCGACAGATTCGGACGCCCTGCCTTACGGAACCCTTATCAGTGTGACGCGCATCTCTTGAAAAGCAATGGCGAAAGGAACTGTCGATTTCTTTAACGACACAGGCGGCTACGGATTCATCGAAACTGAGGATGCGGACGACGACGTGTTCTTCCACATGGAAGACGTTGGCGGCCCGGACCTCGAAGAGGGACAGGAGCTCGAGTTTGACATCGAGCAGGCCGACAAGGGCCCACGAGCAACCAACGTCACCCGACTGTAATACGGCTGACCGCGGCGTATTTCGACTTTTTCGGACGCTACCTGCTGAGTGACGAGTGATGACTGTCTGCTGTGATCCCGACGGTACTCTTCTGGAGTGACAGCACCCCAGAGCGACACACAGATATACAGACACCTAGGGAGCCAGCCAGCCTGACAGCCTGACAGCCTGACAGCCTGACAGCCTGACAGCCTGACAGCCTGACAGCCTGACAGCCTGACAGCCTGACAGCCTGACAGCCTGACAGCCAGACAGCCAGACAGCCAGACAGCCAGACAGCCAGACAGCCAGACAGCCAGACAGCCAGACAGCCAGACAGCGTTAATGCTCGACGAGCTCCAGCAAAATGCCACCCGTATCCGACGGATGCAAGAACGCCACCGTATGGCCCCACGCACCCGGCCGCGGCTCCTCGTCGATCAGGCGCACGTCGTGTTCGCGGGCCGTTTCGAGTGCCCCCTCGATGTCGTCGGTCCGGAGTGCAAGGTGGTGGATACCCGGTCCGTTTTGTTCGAGATACTGCGCGATGGTCCCGTCCTCGAGTGGCTCGAGGAGTTCGAAGTAGCTGTTCCCACAGTCGAGGAAGATGATTCGCATGCCGTCGAACTCCTCCTCGTGGACGTTCTCGATGCCGAAGAGGTCAGTGTAGAGGTCGGCGAGTTCGCGCGCATCCTCGGTTGCGATGCCGGCGTGTTCGAAGTGCATACGCGGAGTCGTCGGCCGGCAGCGGCAAATAGAGCGGGGGTTCGGGCGACTCTCTCGCCGTAACGTGTCGCTCGCGCTCGTCGCACCCGACAGCTCAGCGAAGTCCGAGCGCCGTCGCCAACTGCGACCAGACGCCGTCGCCAACGGCAGTCACGTCTTCCATGTCGTCCTCGGAAAGCTCGAAATCGAAAATAGCCGCGTTGGCTTCAATGTGCTCGTGACTCGCCGCCTTCGGAATCGCCGCGACGGCCGGCTGTTGAACCAGCCACCGCAAGGCAACCTGTGCGGCCGACTTGCCGGAGGGCTCGCCGACCGCCGCGAGCCGGTCGTCACCCGGCACCGCACCCTCCGCGAGGGGGCTGTACGCAGTCAGACAGATGTCGTGATCGACGCAGTACTCCAGCAACTCCTCCCGGTGATGATACGGGTGGTACTTCACCTGATTCGTCACGATCGGTGTCTCCGAGTGTTCACGAGCGGACTCGAGTTGCCCTACCGAAAAATTGCTGACGCCGATGTGGTCGACGACGCCCTCGTCCTGGAGTTCGTTCATCGCGCCGAGCGTTGCCGACAGCGGTGCCTCGTCACTCGGCGCGTGAAGCAAGAGCAGATCGACAGCGTCGAGGCCGAGCCGGTCGAGACTCGCCTGCGTCGTCTCGTGGACGTCCGCGGGTGCGGCGTTGTCGGGGTGGACCTTGGTGACGACGAAGATGTCGTCGCGGTCGACGGGACTCTCCGCAATCGCGGTGCCGACGGCTGCCTCGTTGTCGTACATCTGTGCGGTGTCGATGTGCCGGTAGCCAGCGTCGAGTGCGGCGTCGACGGCTCGCTGGCACTCCTCGCCGGTCATCCGTGCGGTGCCGAAGCCGAGGACGGGGATTTCGGCGCCGCCTGCGCGAATTGTCTCGGTTGGATGTTCGGGGCCCATGCGTCTGGCGTCATCAGCAACTGTCTTCAATCTCCTCCCGGCTTGGTGTGCACCGTCCGTTCTCACTTTCTCACTGTGCGTTCCCGCGCTACTCGCCTCGTTCACATCCGACAAACAGGGCTGTGACGTGATGCGCTGTCGCGGGATGGTACTCGAGTACCAACGCCTATGTACCGACCGCAGGATGGTCGTGGTATGTCCCCGTCACGACGACGCTTCCTCCTCGGCGCGACCGGGCTCACCGGTGCGACTGCAGGCTGTCTCTCGTACGTCAGGCGCGTCAGTCCGGGTCTCTCCATCGGCAGCAGCTATCCCGACGAAATAGCACTCGAGATCGAAATCGCGCCCGACTACGGAGAGGACCCCGTCTTCACGGACCGAATCGTGATCGACGGCGAAGAGAGCCGAATCGAACGGGACGAGGTCGTCACCGGCTGGTACGGCGACGAGTTCTTCGTCTCCGTCAAGCCGGAACCAGCGCCTGAGTTGCTCGACGACGTGTTCCACACCTACTGGGAACTGACGTGCGTTGGAAACGACCGCATCGAGGACCACCTGCGGATTCTCGTTACCGAGTGGAAGGAGATTCGGCTTCGGCCGAACCGCTGTAGCTAACGCAAACCTCGTTCACACCTTCCCAAACCGCTCAGCCCGCTCAAGCCGCTCAGACAGCTCAGACCGCACTCCCCGGCTGATACTCCCCGAACTCGTCGCGCAACACGTTACAGATCTCGCCGACCGTCGCGTACGTCTTCACCGCCTCGATGATGTGGGGCATGAGGTTCTCGTTGCCCCGGGCCGCCTCGCGGAGGGACTCGAGTGCATCCTCCACAGCCGCCTCGTCGCGGTCGTCGCGGACGGATTGGACGTTCTCGATCTGGCGGCGTTCGTCCTCCTCGGTGATCTCCTCGACGTCCATCTCTGGGTCTTCGTCGACCTCGAACTCGTTGACGCCGACGATGATGCGTTCTTTGTCCTCGATTTCCTTCTGGCGGTCGAAGGCGGTGTCCTGGATCTGGCGCTGGACCCACTGCTGCTCCACCGCTTCGAGCATGCCGCCGCGGCTGTCGACCGCTTCGAGGATCTCGTAGGCCTCTTCCTCGACGTCGTCGGTGAGCGATTCGACGTAGTAGCTGCCGGCGAGCGGGTCGATGGTGTCGGCCGCGCCGGACTCGTGGGCGAGGATCTGTTGGGTTCGCAGGGCGGTGCGGACGGACTCCTCGGTGGGGAGGGCAAGCGCCTCGTCCTTCCCGTTGGTGTGGAGGCTCTGGGTGCCACCGAGAACGGCGGCGAGCGCCTGGTAGGCCACGCGAACCACGTTGTTCTCGATCTGCTGGGCGGTGAGCATCGAGCCCGCGGTCTGGGTGTGGAACTTGAGCTGTTTCGACTTGGGATCGTCCGGGTCGAAGCGCTCGTCCATGATGTCGTGCCACATCCGACGGGCTGCGCGGAACTTCGCAACCTCCTCGAAGATGTTGTTGTGGCCGTTGAAGAAGAACGAAAGCTGCGGGGCGAAGTCGTCGACGTCGAGTCCGGCCTCGATGGCGGCTTCGACGTACTCGATGCCGTTCCCCAGGGTGAAGGCGAGTTCCTGTGCCGCCGTGGAGCCGGCCTCGCGGATGTGGTACCCCGAAATCGAGATGGTGTTGAACTTCGGCGTCTCCTCGGCACAGAACTCGAAGATGTCGGTGATGATCCGCATCGACGGCTCGGGCGGGTAAATGTAGGTGTTACGTGCGATGTACTCCTTTAGAAGGTCGTTCTGGATGGTCCCTCGCAACTCGGCGCGGTCGACGCCCTGCTGGTCGCCCACGGCGATGTACATCGCGAGCAGGACTGATGCGGGCGCGTTGATCGTCATCGAGGTCGAGACCTCATCGAGTGGGATGCCGTCGAAGACGGTCTCCATGTCCGCGAGCGAGTCGATGGCGACGCCAGCTTTCCCGACCTCGCCGGCGGCCATGTCGGCGTCGGAGTCGTAGCCCATCTGCGTCGGCAGGTCGAACGCCATCGAGAGCCCGGTCTGGCCCTGATCGAGCAGGTAGTGGTAGCGCTCGTTCGTGTCCGCGGGCGTCGAGAACCCGGCGTACTGGCGCATGGTCCACAGCCGGCCCCGGTAGCCGGTGGAGTAGACTCCGCGCGTGTACGGCGCCTCGCCGGGATAGCCCAGGTCCTCCTGATAGTCGAGAGTCGATACATCGTCCGGCGTGTAGAGTCGGTCGACCTCCTGGCCACCCGTATCGGTCGTGAACGTCTCCTGGCGCTCACCGAACCGATCGAGGACCGGTTCGACGTCGTCGTCGTGCCAGTCCTCCCGGCCGGCACGGATCTCCTCGAGTTCCTCGGGGTCGAACATTACGAATACCGACGACCGGCCGGGGCTTGAAGGTTGATGAACGTGCCCGTGTTGCCACCGGCACTCACCAGCCGCTCTTGCGGTCGTACAGCGGTTCTCTGCTCCCGGACGTGACCACGACACTCCATCACCGAAACACGACTACAACCCTCTCATCGGCCGCAGTCAGATCGCGTCGTCCGGATCGTGACTCGACGCTACTCGAGTCGCCTCCGTCGCGTACCGATCCTGTGTCTCGTGGTCGTCGACCGTGCCGAGGTCGTCGCGCGAGACGGTTAGACTGGCTTTCGTCTCCCGTGCCGGGCCTGTAAAGCTCGTGAGCGCGCGTTCGCGACGGTGGTAGTAGCGACCGTCCGGTGTCGCGTACACGAGGATAATCAGGTTCAGTTCGTCGTCGCCGTACGTTCGTTCGACGAGCCAGACACGGGTTTCGGCGTCGTCGTCGAGCGTACTCGAGTCCTGGGTGTCGTGGGTGTCGTTGGCGTCGTTGGCGTCGTTGGCGTCGTTGCCGTTGCGAGCATCGCGGGCATCCCGGGTGTCGAAATTGTCGGTAGGCATTGGAATGGATCAGACGACGGACGGAGATCACCGAGTAACTAACGAGGGCACACAGCGCTTAGCGGCCGGTATCGTACTTGTACGTCGCCGATTCGGTGTCGATACCGAAGTCCTCCGGGCTGTCTTCGTCGGCCACCTCCGTGTCGCGATCGGACGCCTGTTTGAACGCCTCACGGAGTCGGTCCGGCATCCGGAACCGATCGATCTCGAGGGCGTGGGCGACGGCATCCGGATCGGTTTGTTCGCGCTTCGCCTCGAGTCGGTGCTGGAGCGCTTCCGGAAGCTTCGATTCCTCGATTCGCCGGAAGCCGAACTGTGCGAGGTACTCGCCTTCGCCCGTCAGCGAGTAGACGGTGTCGAATCCCTCGTCGCTCGCGTACTCGATGAGTCGCTCGATGACGTGTGCGCCGATTCCCTGCCCGCGCCAGTTATCGAGGACGCCGATGCTGGTGAGTTCGCAGACGGCGGTTCGCTGGTCGTCGTCCGAGTTGCCATCGCCGTCGCTGTCACCATCGCCACTGTCACTACTCTCACTACTGCTCCCCCCATCCTTGTGGATCCGAATCCGGCCAAATCCAGCCTTCTCGCCGGACTCTTCGTCGACCGCGATAACGTAGTCACGGGACCGGAACGCCGTGTCGTCGAGTCCCATCGACTCGATGTGGTCGAGTAACCAGACCTCCTCCCGGTTTTTCGCGTCCCGTACGTACATGATTCGATATTCGACCCGAACGGCCAAAAGGGTTTGCGGGGCAGTAGCGGCGGCGTCCCGAAGATCGTTCGATGTTCGCCTTCCCGAATACCTATACCATAGCCATGCGACACGTCTCCAATGGCCACGACAGACGACCTCGACACCGAGACAGCGGACGTACTCGAGTCCCTCGCATCGCTCCCGACAATTGCACATCCGACGATCTCGCCCGATGGCTCGGAGATCGCGTTCTACTACGACGAGACGGGGAGAAACGAACTCCACGTGCTCGACGCAGAGACGGGGACACTCGAGCAGTGGTCCGAGGGCGACGTGCCGCGAAACGCGCGCTGGTTCCTTCGCTGGGACGCGGACGGAGAACGCGTGTTCTTCCACCAGGACGAGGGTGGTGACGAGCAGAACGACATCTACGCGCTCTCGCGAGCGGGAGCGGTCGAATCTGTCGTCGAAATCGACGGCCAGGCGGTTCTGAACGACGTGAGCGACGATGGGGAGTCGCTGCTGTTTACCTCGAACCGCGACGGCCAGATGAACGCGTATCGGTACGACTGCGCCACCGATGAGGTGACCAAACTCACCGACTACGAGCGCGCCGTTGGCGCGCTGTCGTTCTCGCCGGAGGGGGACCGGATCGCCTACGCGACGAACGAGACGGACGACTTCGACAACATGGATGTTTACGTCGCGAACGCCGACGGCTCCGAGCCGCGAAATCTGTCGCTCGGCGACGTGGGTGCGGAGTCGGCACCGATGGACTGGGGGCCCGACGGAGAACGGTTACTGGTCACGGACAATACGACGGACCTTGGCCGCGCGGGTGTCGTCGATCTCGCTGCGCTGGACGAGGTTACCCTCGAGCCCGATGGCGACACCGAAAGCGACGCTGGCGACACCGACGCCCGGGCAGCAGCCGAAGACGCCGTCACCTGGTTCAGCGACAGCGATTCCGAGGAGTCCCCCATCGGATTCCTGCCCGGTGGCGAGCGCTTCTTCACACTGCGCGATCGTGCGGCCCAGTCAATCCCCGTCGTTTACGACATCGAGACCGGTGAGAGCCGCGAACTCGACGTTCCCGAGGGGATGACCACCGTCGGCCGAATGGGACCGAGCGACGTCGCCATCGACGAGAATCGCCTCTTGCTTCAGCACACGAGTCCGACGACCCGGACGGAACTGCTCGTCTACGATCTCGCAACCGACGAGTACGAGACGCTCCTCGAGGCTGAGTACGGCCCGTTCTCGCCCGATGACTTCGCCGACGCGGAGTACCTCACAGTACAGTCCAACGGCGTTCCGGAGACGCCCGCCGAAGCAGTCGACCACGAGCCAGCCGACGAACTCGAGATCGGCGCGCTGCTGTACGACTCCGGCGAACGCCCGTCGCCGCTGCTCGTCAAGGTCCACGGCGGGCCGCGCGCCCGGGACACCAAGGGATTCAACCTCTACACGCAGATGCTGGTCATGCAGGGCTTTTCCGTTCTCGAGGTCAACTACCGCGGCTCGACCGGCCGCGGCCGCGAGTTCGTCGAGGAACTCATCGAGGACTGGGGCGGTGCCGAGCAGGGTGACGTGGCGACGGTCGCCGAGCACGTCCTCGAAACGCGCGACTGGCTCGACGAGGACCGCGTCGTCGTCTTCGGCGGCTCCTACGGCGGCTACTCGGCCTACTGGCAGACGGTGCAGTACCCCGACCTGTACGATGCCGGCATCGCCTGGATCGGCCTCACGGACCTCGAAGAGCAGTACGAGACGACGATGCCCCACTACCGGATCGAACTCATGGAAAAGTACCTCGGTACGCCCGAGGAGAACCCGACCCTGTATGAGGAACGCTCGCCGATCACGCACGCCGAGAACCTCGCCGCGCCGTTGCTCATGGTCCACGGCGTCAACGACACCCGCGTCCCCGTCTCACAGGCCCGGCGCTATCGCGAGGTACTCGAGTCCCTCGGCTACGAGTTCGGCCCCGATGGCGACGTCGAGTACGAGGAACTCGGCGAGGAGGGTCACGCGTCGACTGACCAGCGCCAGCAGCTACGGACGTTCGAATTGCTGGCGGACTTCCTGGATCGGCGAGTGCACGCGGCGGAGTGAAGGTTGAGGGGAGCGGGAGTGAGTTGAGGTCGTACACCTCTGACCCGGCCCGCTGAAGGACGCTGGCTGGTATAGACTCTCCCTCGTTACGTTAGAAACGAACAATCACGCTTTTGCGCCACCTCAGTGTGGCTAGCGCATGACATCTTCCACGAACTCGACCGGTTCTGGTTCGACCGAGTCCGGTGGATCGTTCCGCGAGCGAGCGATACGGGTGGTCATCTCGATCGTCGTGTTGGTCCCCGTAACCGTGTTCCTCGGCTACGGTGGCTGGATCGTGCTCACACTGACTGCGAGTGTCGGTCTGTACGACCCGAAGACGGATGATGGCGAGCCACTTCGCCATCGGCTGGCCGCCTGGCCGGATCGTAACAGAGATGTGATGCGAACGGACGGGAAGGAGCCACTCCCGCTGAAGCCGTAGCAGTCGGGCACCTATCCGCTCGCCAGGGCTGCCTCCAGGCGCGATTCGATCTCGTCGAGTTCGTTTCGCAGTTCCTCTCCCTCCTCGCCCTCCAGTGCGTCGATTTGCTCAACGAGTCCCTGCAGCCGCAAGTACTTCTCGTCTTCGTCGACGCTCGTCTTCTGGACGTAGACGCTCTCGTCCGTCTCGTACACCTCGGCGTCCGAGAGGTCCGTCACGGAGATGACGACATCCAGTTTCTCCTGGTCGACGCCGAGAACCCACTCGCGGGGCACGTCGTGCTCGTCGAGCGCCTCGAAAACCGCCTCCTCGTCCATCGGCCGGCGACGCTCGCGGACCGTCCGCCGAACGGTGCCGTACCGACCGTGAAGCGCCTGATCCGGGCCGAGTCGGTCGAGCAGCGCGTTCCGCGCCGACCGGCGGAGCCGGTCCGCACCGTGCTGGACATCCGAGGCGAGGACGTAGAGATCCGTGAGGGAATCCGTCTCGAGTACCCCCGGCTCGTCCGCGTCCTCGAGTCCGTCGAGCAACGCGGCGAGCAACAGTCCGTCGTCGTGGACGCGCTCGGGCTGTGTGCGTGCCTCGGCTGCAGAGACGAGGTACGGACTCTCGCCGGCCACGGCCTCGTCATCGCGGCGAATGGTGTCGTCCGTAACCGTGTACGCTCCAGAAAGCGTCAGTAGCACTGCGTAGGGTTCGACGCCCGGTTGCAGGGTTTCGATGGCGAGTCCGTTCTGGTCACCCGCCGCGAGTTGCGCTGTAAGCACGCCAAACTGCTCGCGCCAGAGGGTGTGCCTCTCACCACTGTCAGCGAATCGGACGACGATCCGGTCGTCCGCAGACCGCACGATATCGAATCGGCGTTCGGAGACCGGCGTCTCGAGGACGGCCCCGGACTCGAGTTCGGTACACGCTGTACGGAGGGCGTTCCAGCGGTCGTCGTTCATGGCGGCTACTCCACCGACAGCGGCCAAAAAGCGACGGCAAGCAGGCGCACGGATCGTTCGGCTGCTACCTGCTGTTTCTTCCCGCGATTCTCCTCCAAAATTGTGGTGTGAAGCAACAAAATTATACTCACCGTGACAGACTACCGCGTATGGAACGGCGAGCCCTCCTCACGTCGCTCTGTTTCCCACTGTTTGCTTCTGTCTCCGGCTGTCTGGCACGGGAACAGTCCCCGCGACTGTCTCAGTTGGCCGTCAGCAACTTCACTGCCGAACCGGTCCGCGTCGGAGTACGCCTCACAGACGGCAGCGAGGCGGCGTACGAGGACACCGTCAGTCTCGACGCAAACACCGAAGACAGGATCGTTCCATCGACAGTGATCGACGACGAACTCCCCGAGGATCACGGGGCAGCCGTACTCGAGTACGGCCTGGCTGGATCACCACTCGAGACGCTGGAGCTGTCGGACTACGTCGAGTCCGATTGCGGGAAAGTCAATCTCAATGTTCGGGAGGAGACGGTCGAGGCGTTCGTCTCTTCGGGGTGTTGATCGCTCGGCTTCGTGGTGTTGATCCCTCGGCACTCGAGGTGACTGTGTAGTGAGTTGACGGCGTTGGGCAACCATCGTTCAGGATACGAGAGTGCCGACGCTACGACTCGCTCGGATACGCGATCGTCGAGAGCAGTGCGTTCTCGGCCTGTCGCGAATCCAGCCGGGTGTGCTGGCAGACGACCGGCACGTCGGATTCGATCACGCTGGCGAACGGCGTTCCCGTCGGGATTTCTTCGGGATCCTCGAACTCGTTGAACCGCAGGTGTTTGGTCCGTTCGGCGGGAATAGTCTTCTCGAACGGTCCCGCCGGCTCACGGTCGGTAAAGTAGACCGTAATCTCGATGCTGGCGTCCTCGTCACTCGTATTCAAAATGCAGATGGATTCGTGACTCAGCATCTCGGGTTCGGGGCCGTTGCTCCCTTCGGGGATGTACCCCTCGGGAATCGTCCAGGTGGTCTTCCCTGTGGCCATCGTGTCCTCTTCTGGGCCATGAATCGGCCTGAAACGAGGGCCTGTATGGGCAGGTACTGCCTGCGTCGGGGGCTGTCTCAGTCTCAGTCTCAGTCTCAGTCTCGGTCTCAGGAGTTCACTCTGTGGCCGTGGGTACTCGAGTCCAGCCCGATCTGTGCGGGCCCATTGCGGACTTGGGAGACGCCACTCGACGCGAGTTCGAATACTGGTCTGGTACCGCGTGGCGTACAGCTAAGGCCCCGGCCGAACAACTGTGCGCTATGCTTCACGCGAAGGGGCCGCTGCTGACCGTCGATGTCGGTGAGCGAACGGCCACTGAAACTGAAATCGACGATCTGCTCGCCGAAACCGTCGGCGGGCGGGCGACCGCGACCGCACTGGCACACGAGCGGATTCCGTTCGACGCGGAGCCGTTCGGACCCGCAAACCGCGCCTACCTCTCGACGGGACCGCTCCAGCAGTCCCAGATGTCCTTTACGGGTCGGATGAACATGACCGGGCTCTCGCCGCTGACAGAGGGGCTCGTCTCGACGAACGCCGGCGGCTACCTCTCGCGTAACTTCGTCGAGGCTGGCATCAGCGTTTTCGAGGTCGTCGGCGAGAGCGACGAGCTGCTCGCGATCCACGTCACCGACAGCGGCGTCGAGTTCGAGGAAGTACCCGAACTCGAGGGCGCGACGGTTCCCGAGACCTCCGACTACATGGCCGACCACCACGACCTCGGTCCCGAGCACTGCATCGCTATCGGCCCGGCGGGCGAGAACCTCGTCCGCTTCGCGTCGGTGATGACGTTCGACTCACGGGCGTTCGGCCGCGGCGGCCTCGGCGCGGTCCTCGGATCGAAGAATGTCAAGTGCGTCACCTTCGAGGGTGACGGCGACGCAGCACCCGAGGTCGACGTCGAGATTCCGAACCCGCCGGAGATGGACATCCACCGCGAGGCGGCCACCTCGGACGATCGGATGCGCCGCCAGGGGACCACCGGCGGGACGGAGTTCATCAACGACAATTTCTCGCTGCCGACGCGCTACTTCGAGGAGTACGAGTTCGAGGACGCGGACGGGATCGGCGGCAACGCCGTCGAGGAGAAGAAGTACAAGAAGGGTGCCTGTTCGGCCTGCGCTTACGCCTGCAAACTGCCGACGCGGGACGAAGAGCGCGGCGTCGAGACGGAGGGTCCAGAGTTCGAGACCGTCTACGCCTTCGGCTCGATGCACGGCGTCGGCGACATCGTCGACGTGATGCAGGCGAACGAACTCTGTGACAACTACGGGATGGACACCATCTCCGCGGGCGTCACCGTCGCGGCCTACCTCGCGAGCGAGGACGAGTTCGGCAACGCGGAACTCGCCCAGGAGATCACCGAAAAGATTGCCCGCCGCGAGGGCGTCGGCGACACGCTCGCGGAGGGCGTCGCCCGCTGTCACGACGACCTCGGTGTCGAGAACCTCACCGTGAAGGGCATGGAGTTCGCCGCCCACGACGGCCGCGTCCTCCACGGACAGGGCCTCTCCTATGCCGTTGCGAACCGCGGTGCGGATCACATGTACGCCGGCATGCTGAGTCTCGAGTACGCCGGTGAACTCGATCCGGAGGGGACTCTCGGCAAGGCCGACGTGCTGGTCGACCAGGAGAATCACAACGCCTTCCGCGACACGGGCATCGTCTGCGCCTTCGGCGGCGATTACGTCACCGAGGAGCGCCTGGAGACGCTGTTCGACGCCGACTACGAGGACCTCCTCGCGGTCGGCAAGCGAACGATTGAGCGCGAGCGCCACTTCAACAATCAGCGCGGACTCGACAGTGCGGACGACGTGCTCCCCTACGAGATTCCGGATCTCGAGGAAGCGGTCGCAGAGTACTACGAGGCTCGCGGCTGGAACGACGACGGGACAGTACCGGAGACGACGGATGCGGTCGCCTCGAGCGGAACGGCGGTTCCCTCGGACGACTGAGTTAGCTGAATCCACGCCGCTCACGTTCTTCGATTAAGCCAACACGAGCAGCGAAATCGCAATCACGAGCGCGACTGCCGGGAAAATCGCGAGGATCGCAAACAGAACGCCCATCCCGCCGTAGGTGAGCGCGATGCCGGCGATCGAGGCCCCCGCCGCGCCGATTCCGAAGACGCCGAGGTAGGTGTAGCCAAACGAGAGGCCGTGTACGTCGGCCGCGACGTACTTGCCGATCAGCGCCTGGTGGATCGGCGCTTCCATGTAGACGAAAAAGCCGAGCGCGGCACAGATCGCAAGCGTCGCCGTCAGGCCGGCCGAGGCACCGATCGGAAACAGTATTGAGACGACGACCAGCGCGGCGAGTGCGACGATGATCGCCCGCTCGGGCGAACGCGTATCGCTGAGTTTGCCGCCCGTGTACTGGCCAACCGCACCGATCAACAGCAGTCCGGCGTAGGCGTACTGGCTCGGATTAACCGTCTCGCCGGCAATTTCGACCGGCTCGAACACCGCCAGTCCGGCGAGCACGTCCGGCAGGAAGGTGAAGACACCCCGGTAGTAGGTCCCGGCGAGCATCGCGATGGCGAACACGAGGACGAAGCTTCCGGTAAACAGCAGTCTCGATTGGGCAGCGAAGGCGGCGACGCGGTCTCGCAACGACGGTGTCGGTGTGTCGACAGCGGGCTGGTGGTCTGTATTCGTACCAGACCCAGCGCCCGAGCCGTCTGCTGCTGGTTCCGCGATGGGGTCCCCGTCGGCCGTTGTCTCAGCCATCGCCGCTGCCTCGTCGAACTCGAGTCGAGTTGCTGCAGCGACGCCGACGAGCGCGGGGATGACGAACAGCGCGGCGACGACGCGCCAGTCGAGAACGGTCAGCATGATGGCCGCAACGAGCGGGCCGAGTGCGGTGCCGACGTTGCCGGCGACGCCGTGGTAGGCCAGAACGGTTCCCTGCTTGTCCGCACCGCGGGTGATCAGCGAGAGGCCAGCCGGGTGGTACAGGCTGGCTGCGGCCCCCCAGAGGACGAGTGCCGCGGCGAGCAACCAGACGTTCGCGGCGAGGCTGATGAGTGCGAAGCCACCGCCCATGCCGAGCATCGAGACGACGACGAGACGCGTCGACCCGTAGCGGTCCGCGAGGATGCCACTCGGGAGCGCGCCGACGCCGATGAGGGCGTAGCCGACCGCGACGACCGTTCCGAGGACCGCAGGCGAGATGTCGAAGGCGTCGAGCCAGAGCACGACGAACAGCGGAATCGTCAGCTCGTAGATGTGAAACGTCGCGTGGCCGAGCATCGTGAACTCCGCAATATCACGGTCGTTCCCCTCCATCGTGTGGCTCAGCCCCCGTAGACTGACGGAACGAGGCGAATTACGGCGTCCTCGCGAAGTTCAGTTGCCAGCCCGTCGATGTGGGTCACGTTTTTCTTGTCTAACGTAACGACCGTATCCCCGGCCAGCGTCGCTGCGTCCTCGTCGACCAGCTCGCCAGCCAGCGGCGGGTACTCGTCCTCGAGCTCACGGAGGAGGTCACCGACGGTCGTCGCGTCGGTCTCGTGGTACACCGTTTTCTCGTCGATGGCGTCACGAAACGGTCCGAAGAACACGCACTCGAGTTGCACGATATGCGAGTGTTTCTCGTGGGATGTCTTGTAGGCGACGGTCGCGGCGATAGACGGCCGCGACACGACAGTCGCTCACTCCGAGCGGAGGGCTGGCACGTCCGCGGGCGTATCGAAGTCGTGGAAGTGTTCACCCTTCTCCTTGCTCAGAATGTTGAGCGCGGCGGATGCGCCATCACCGGCCGCGATGACGGCCTGCCACTCCTCCGCGCGGACCATCGCGCCGGTCGCGTACAGGTTCTCGACGCTCGTCTCCATATCGATGTCGACGTCGATGGCTCCCTCATCGTCGAACGCGATGTCCAGTTCCGTGTCCTCGGCCAGCGAGCGATCCGCGCCCGTCGCGAGGACGACGTACGTGGCCTCGTACGAGTTGTCCTCCGTCTCGACGCGGAAGCCGTCGGCTGCGGACTCAACGGCCGTGACCGACTCGCCGAGGTGTAGATCTGCGCCGCGGTCTTCGACCTGCCCGCGGGCAATCATCATGTACTCGTCGCCGCCGAGGCTGCGAACCCCGAGGTAGTTGAACAGGTGTGCCTTGTGCATCCAGGTGTCGTCTGTGTCGAAGACAGCGGTCTCGAGGCCGTTCTTCGCCGTAAACAGTGCCGCACTCAGGCCGGCGGGGCCGCCGCCGACGATGATCACATCGGACATACGCTACTCCGACCACGAACCAGCCGATAAACGATTTTATCGGAAAGGGAGACGCTCCTCAACGACTGATTGTCCGAACCGCTGGGCTCACGACTCGAGTACCAGTTGTTGTGTGCAGCGCGAGGACAACTCGAGTGCAACCGGTTCTGTTCTGTGCAGTACAGAGTCGTCCACCCGAGCGATTCGACCGTGTGGAACCGAGGTCAGGCGGTGCGATCGGACAGTGCGAGTGCCGTCGGATCGATCCGAGTTGCCGGTTCGCTCGTCGTCGCGTCCGAAATCGTGTACGTGGTGACGTTGTCGTCTTTCTCGACACGCTCTCGCGTACCGTCTTCGTCTCCGGTCGCAGGCTCTCGCTCCAGCACAGTCACCGCTTCCGCGAGCAGCGGCGCGAACACGCCCGCTACCGCGACCTCGACAGCCGAAAGGGGCCCCCGGACCACAACGCGGTCACCCGCCTTGATCTCGTAGTCGTCGATTAAATTCCGGGCGGACTCGAGTACCTGTGCGTGCGAGACGGCACGGCTCCCGTCGGTGAGCAGGCCGGTCTCGGGGGGAAGCGACTGCGGCGGGAACGAGGGATTCTCACTCCAGAGGCCGGCGTCGAAGTGCTTGATCCCCGGCGTTTCCGGCTTGTCGCCGTAGCCGAGCATGCTGGTCCCGCGGGGAAGCTCGTAGCGGTCAGACTCGAGTTCGTCGACGGGTGCGACGATCGCCTGCAGGTCGGTTTCCTGGGTCAGATCCGCTGGCGGGTTCGGGCGGGTCGTGGCTCCGAGAAGTGTCGCACCGAAGCAGGCGAGCAGAGCCACCGGGCCGTTACCGGTGACGCCGACAGTGACGCCCTCGCGGACGCCGGCGTGGCGCAGGAAATTGCCCGCCTTCCAGGCCGAGGTACAGAGCCAGTGGGCGTCGTAATCGCGACGTGTCGTGTCGACGAGGGCGGTCCGGTCTTCGCGGCGCTCCCGGGTGAACAGTTCGTCGACGGTGGCAACGTGCGCGGTCATACTGGCCACTGTGTGCCGCGGTGAAAAAAGCGCGCCGAAACGGGTGGCTGACGTGGCAGGCTTAGAACGCCCGCTTGATCTTCTCGAAGAACCCTTCGTTGACGTCGATCTCGTCGCCGCCGGCCTCGGCGAACGCCTCGAGCGCTTCGCGCTGTTCCTCGTTGAGCGAATCGGGGGTGACGACCTGGACTTTCACGAAGAGGTCTCCCTGACCTCGGCCGCGAAGCCGGGGCATCCCCTTACCGCGGATGCGGAAGGTTTCGCCGCTCTGGGTCGCTCGCGGAACGTCGAACTCGACAGCCCCGTCGAGCGTCGGTACTTCGACGGTGTCACCGAAGGTCGCCTGCGGGAACGAGATCGGCAGCCGGTAGCGCAGGTCATCGCCATCGCGTTCGAACTCCTCGTGTTCGCGGATCGCGATGTCTATCAGCAGGTCGCCGTGGCGACCGCCGTCTGGGCTGGGTGCACCCTCACCTTCCATGCGGAGGGTCTGACCCTCCTGAATGCCCGCGGGAACCTCGACGGTCAGCGTCGCCTCGTTGCGGACGTAGCCCTCGCCGCGACAGGAGCTGCAGGTTTCGGAGTAGAGCGTTCCCTCCCCCTCACACTGCGGACACGTCGTCGTCTGCTGGACGCGACCGAGTGGGGTCTGCTGGACCTGTGTCACCTGGCCCCGGCCCTGACACTCCGAACAGGTCCGGGAGTCGGCGTCCGGCGGGTGGCCCTCGCCACCACAGTCGTCACACTCCTCGGGGCGCTCGACGGTGAACTGTTTCTCGACGCCCTCGAAGGCTTCGTCGAGATCGATCTCGAGTTCGGTGCGCAGATCGCGCCCCTTCTGGGGGCGGCGGCGACCGCGACCGCGCCCACCACCACCGAAGACTTGCTCGAAGATATCGCCGAGACCGCCACCGCCCATACCGCCACCCATGCCGCCGAAGGGGTCGCCGCCCATGCCACCCATCCCACCGCCCATGCCGCCCTCGCTGGCGTCATAGCCGTGTTTTTCGGCCTGCTCGTAGCGGTCGTGGCCCATGCGGTCGTAGGCCTCGCGCTTGTCCTCGTCGGTGAGCACCTGCTTTGCCTTCTGGATCCGCTTGAACTTCTCCTCGGCGTCCGGGTCATCGCTGACGTCCGGATGGTACTCCGTGGCCTTCTTCCGGTACGCCTGTTTGATCTCCTCGGCGGACGCGTCACGGCTCACACCGAGTGCGTCGTAGAAGTCCTCGCTCATTCGTTGTTCCACCGATACTCGGTTGAGACACTTGAAACGACCGTTCCCGCGGGACGGTACTGATGAGGGAGTCCCCTCGTGATTACAGTGGTCACAGCACAGGTGTGGGCGCTACCAGTTGCTAGTCGTGGGGAGACAGCGGCAACTCCACGTCAGCTACAAACTGAAACCGGTCGTCACTCGAGTGGTCAATCACTCGGGACACACTCGAGTGTGACACGGATCGCTGTCCGATCTCGCGTTCCCGCACTGCTAAGTCAGCAGCGCGAGCAGCGGTCGGGTGATTACTGCTCGTCGTCTTCCTCGTCGACGTCGAAGTCGACGTCCTCGAAGTCGGCGTCGACGAACTCCTCGTCGTCGCCGCCGGCTGCGCCGCTTGGGCCTGGGTTCGGGCCGCCGCCCATACCGCCCATGCCGGCGCCGGCTGCGCCCGCTCCTGCACCTGCGCCGCCTGCTGCACCAGCACCGCCAGCGCCCGCTGCACCGGCATCGGCGTCCTGGTACATCTGCTTGCCGATCTCCTGCAGTTCGGTGCTCAGGTGCTCGGTCGCGGCCTCGATATCCTCAGCGGTCGCCTCGTCGTCGTCGATGGTGGCCTCGAGGTCCTCGATGGCGGCCTCGATGTCACCGCGAAGGGCGTCGTCGACTGCCTCCTCGTTCTCCTCGAGGAGGGTCTCGGCGCGCTGAATCGTGGCTTCCGCGGTGTTGCGGGCCTCGATGCGCTGGCGCTTTTTCTCGTCTTCTTCGGCGTGCTTCTCGGCTTCCTGTTGCATCTCATCGATTTCGGCATCAGAGAGGCCGGCGCCGCCCTCGATGGTGATCTCCTCGGACTCGCCGCTGCCCTTGTCCTCGGCGGAGACGTTGACAATGCCGTTTTCGTCGATCGAGAAGGTGACTTCGATCTGTGGCGTGCCCGCGGGTGCCGGCGGGATGCCGGTCAGGTGGAACTCGCCGAGCATCTCGTTCTTCTCGGCGAGTTCGCGCTCGCCCTGGAAGACGCGGACCTGAACGGTGGTCTGGTTGTCCGCGGCGGTGGTGAAGATCTTCGACTCCTCGGTCGGGATGGTCGTGTTCTTCTCGATGAGGCGCTCGAAGAGGCCGCCCTTGACCTCGATACCGAGGCTGAGCGGAGTCACGTCGAGCAGGACGATGTCGTCGACCTCGCCGCCGAGGACGCCACCCTGAATCGCCGCGCCGAGTGCGACGGCTTCGTCGGGGTTGACGTTCTTCTGTGGTTCCTTACCAGTGAGTTCCTCGACCTTCTCGCCGACCTGTGGCATGCGGGTCGAGCCGCCGACGAGGAGGACTTCGTCGATGTCATCCTTACTGTAGCCGGCGTCTTCGAGTGCTTGCTCGGTCGGCTCGACGGTGCGGTCGATCAGGTCCTGGGTGAGCGATTCGAACTTCGCACGCGTGAGAGATTCTTCGAGGTGGATCGGGCCGTCGTCGGTCGCGGTGATGAACGGCAGGTTGATCTCCGTCTCTTTCCGGCTGCTGAGTTCGATCTTGGCCTCTTCGGCGGCGTCCTTGAGCCGCTGGAGGGCCTGACGGTCCTCACGGAGGTCGATGCCGTGGTCGTCCTCGAACTGGTCGGCGAGGTAGTCGATGATGGCCTCGTCCCAGTCGTCACCACCGAGGTCGTTGTCTCCGTTGGTCGCGACGACCTCGTAGACACCGCCGCCGAGGTCGAGGATGGAAACGTCGAAGGTACCGCCCCCAAGGTCGTAGACGAGAACGGTCTGGTCGGAGTCGTCGTCGAGTCCGTAGGCCATCGAGGCGGCCGTCGGCTCGTTGATGATGCGCTCGACTTCGAAGCCGGCGATTTCGCCGGCGTCCTTGGTCGCCTGGCGCTGTCGGTCCGAGAAGTACGCGGGGACGGTGATGACGGCCTTCTCTACGTCGTCGCCGAGGTACTCTTCCGCGTCGCGCTTGATCTTCTGGAGGATCATCGCGGAGATTTCCTCGGGCGTGTACTCTTCGCCCTCGATATCGACGGTGTAGTCGTCGTCGCCGATGTGGCGCTTGATGGAAGCGATCGTCTTTTCGGGGTTCTGGATCGCCTGGTTCTTCGCGGGTTTGCCGACGAGCCGCTCGTCGTCGTCGGTGAACGCGACGACGGAGGGGGTCGTCCGTTCGCCTTCGGCGTTGACGATAATCTCCGGATCGCCGCCTTCCATGACGGCGAACGCGCTGTTCGTCGTACCGAGGTCGATTCCGAGAATCTTGTTGCTCGCCATTGTGGAGGGTATTGTGCGCACTTTGTTTTAAGCGTTACTAGCCAGCGTCACGAGTCGAATAAAATTCTAGATGGGCGGCTGTCACTGTGGAGTCGGGCGATTTCCTAGGTAGGGTTGCCGTAGTGGCAAAATTGGAGCGTAGTATCCCTGGTAACTAAGAATCAGGCGGCCAAAGTAATTCTTGAGTTCACCTTCAAACTACTAGGGTAACTAATATGTACCCCGATTGTGTGGTTGGAGGCAAGGAAACTCGGTTGGACGTGACATGCACATACCAGATGACGACTACACCCTCGAAGAGTTTTGCCGAGTAATCATAGACTCGCCTGAATCTGTCCTTGAGGGATACCACTACAACCAGATCAAATCCTTCTTCTATCTCACCGAAGACGGGTGGAGGGACTATTTGAATGATTATTATGAGACAGAGGATTTGGGTGGCATAACGAAGATTAGCGGCGAGTTTGTGAATAGAAAGGGGGCTGAACAGCCTGCTCGATTCTACATTGGAGAATATGAAGACAACTTACAAATGGTCATCACTGCCGAGACTGAAGAAGCAATTCGGCAGGTATTGTTGCCGACCTTTGATGGTAGTGATCACATTTCGCCGATGCCAATCATGACCGAGGATTTCCAACGGATGAATGATATGGTTCTCACACGATATGAAGATATGCGCATTTCTGAATTTAAATCAAAACGAGTGCCCAGTTTGGCTGATGCACGTATTCGCCCAGATGTCGATCGAGAGATTGAGTACAAGGGTATTGACGGTCGCGATCGCCTGGATGAGCTCCGCTCTGAGTATGGGGTTGTTCCAACGCGGATTCAGTATGAACATGAAAATGTCTCGATGAAGATAGACACCTCTGGTAAGTTCACACTACTCACTGTCAATAAAGATAGCTTTAACATTCTATTTGATCTGGTGAAAGAAGTTGTTGAAAGTGTTCTTGAATTGCGAGATGTAGCACGCAATATTGAGTTTAAGAAGCGCGAGGTGATGCCGGGAAACTTGAAAGTACAGGTGCCGGAAGTAAGTTCTGGTGAGATCCGTTTCGACCAGCAAGTTACACTGATGCAAGCTGAAAACCTTGTCCATGGTGCCAAGAATAGCGAAAATATGAATTTTAGCTTCACAGATGTTACGAAAGAGGCAGGTTCCTTGGACTTTTCAGCACAAGTTGCGGACGAAAGTCGCGGGTCCTTATTCAATGTGAGTGCTACAGAAGAGTCGATGCGGATTGTCCCAAAACATAATTGTTCGTTTCCTTCTCTTGTCGAATTTTACTTAGCTGTAATTCAGTTGGTAGACGGCGGCGCGAAAATGCACCTATACGAATCTCAGTTAGCAGCATAATATGACGAACGTAGACCCACCCGATTCGGTGCCTGTGGGTCAAGAAACTAGGTTCCGTGGACTCTACGGCAAATGCATCCACAACAAACTCCAGAAATTTCCTGAACAATCCAAACGGGAAGATCTGCGTGAAGAGATCGACATACAACAGGCGCATCGAAAGCTAATTAGTTATTCTATTTTCCCATTTTCACAGGGGAGTCCCGGTGGTTACAAATTTGTTACTGCTGAACCGCTCGAGGAGCTAGAGGTTCCCAACTTTGACTTTCTATTGTGGAATTTAGATGGGAGTGTCATTCTTGGTGAAGCAAAGTCTTCCATTCCAAGTAACGCGACAACCGTTGTGAATCAACTGAACAAACGGAAAGAGGTTGCTGAAGTATATAAAGAGTACTTAGAACGTCGATATCTTGGCTCTGAGATCAACCATATGGAATTCGTGTTGGTAACCTACGTCCAACATGGTGACAAGATTGCGAGAGAAATCATTGAAGAAGGGGAAGAGTTCATCACTTGGGTTGTAGATGCACATTCGGACACACTTTTGATTCGACAAGCGCGACCACAGTCGTTTCCTGATAACTTAGAATCGGAGGATCCTGACGAAATGTTATCTGAACTTGATCGGCGACATACACATGATGTAAGAAGGCTCAATGGTGAACTTGATCGTGTTGGGACGAGCTTTGGTCAAGCAGATGTCTTACCCACATCGATTATTGTAGATCAACTTCGTGTAATTGTACAGTCTCGCCGCGTGGAAGACCGGCATCCATGTATTGACCATAGGGATATAGTTGAGTATGTTTCCAATAGCTCCTTTAACTATTCTGATGGTAAAATTGACAGTATTGTAACCGATTTGGTTGAAGCTGGAAAACGCATTAACTTCCTATGTGAGTGGGATGATAACCGTGCAGACTACAAAATCGTCTCTAACTATACGGCTCGTGACGACCTAGAAGTGGTGCTTGAGAACAAGTGGGTAGAATGGCGGATTGAAAATATGAAGGATGCACTGCGTGAAGACTGTAAAGAGAAGGCAATCTCTGAAATTGACCAGCAACAGGACTTAGCAGCATACGGTGGTGGGGTTATAAAGGAGAATGTAGAATCCAATGAAACAGATAAGTAGCCAAGATCATCATCTATAGATCCTTTCATTCAGACATTGACCTGGAATCGGTGAACAAAATGTAACTTAGCTATTATAATTTCTTATTTAGTATATGTATCTAGTCAACCGGTATAAAGACCTCCCTATTCTTTCCTAAATACGGCGATAGTTATAAGTGAATACGAAATAACAATTAGGACGGAAGCCATTAAACGGACACGAAAGTGTCCCGAGTGGTGCAACACTCGAGACGTGGCTTCCAAGCCGATGAGGCTTTGCAGCCATGATTGCGTACATTCTCACGGGATATAAACATCCCGCACGACTAACGCATTGCCCAAGACAACCAGCAGCAGCGCTCTCCTGCCGAGCCACGGACTCACGGCGGTGTCGCCCCGCATGAGCCACGACAGTGATCCCGAGCCAGCGTCTGCGACTGGTTCCACTGGCGACCCCGTACTCGAGTTACCTCCATGCCCACGCTGTGACACCCCCGTCACCCGCACCACCGTTATCGGCCCCACCGACGCTATCGCCGGCCCCTGTGGCTGTCGCGTTGCACCTGGGATCACCAGGCGGGACCGAGATCACAACCACGGCCCAGGTCGCGACCGTGAGCACGAGTACGAACACAGGCATGAGCACGACACCAGCGACAGCGGGGATACCAGCACCTGACTGGGGCAACAGGAGAGTGAGTGAGTCACACACCGAACTGTTTTTGACAACTCGAACACACGGTTAGTGCATGTCAGAAGGGTCCGCGGCAGAACGTATCAAGGAGCGCCGACGGAACGCGATCGACCCCGAAGCGTTTCTCCTCGAGATAGACGCAATCGAGCCGACCGACGAGGAAGAAGGGCTCCAGTTCACACCTGCGTTCACTGATCGTGTCGAGGAGCATCTCGGGAAACTCCAGACCGACGGTGTCGATCCGACTGATATCGGCGCCATCTTCGGCGTTGCAGATGATAACGTTTCCAAAGCCGACCGGTCGTATCCTGCCTACAAAACTGGCAGCACCGTCCGAAGTTGGCCCTCCGAAGGGGCTGTTCAGCTCGATGTCGCCGTCGAGAAGAGCATCCGCGAGGTGTCCGACGAGTGGGACGACGTTCCCTCCAGACAGCGCTACCGCATTCTCCAGTCGCTTCGGTCCTTCCAGGAGGCGTGTCTGTTCTGTTCGGGAGCGATCTCGATCAGCGACCAGACGGTCGAGTCGTGCTGTAGCAACGTCGAGGTCGTAACGGTCTCGTGTACCGACTGTGAGCGACGATTCCTGGAGTTCACGCCGGATTCGGTTCCGGGGATGTGACGATTCAGCACGACAGTTCTCGGATGGCCGGGTGGCTGGGTGGACTGGTAATCGGGTGACCGGACAACCCGTAACCGGAGAACCCGGTAGACTGGTGCTCCGATACCCAACTCACAAGGTGAACAACACTCTTGTCGATTCGAACACAATTCGTGAGCGATGGCGTTTCCTGGCCCGATCGACCGTCTTCACCAACCCGAGTACACCGGCGACAATCGCTGTCTCCCGTGCACTGCCGTCAATATCGTTCTCGCAGTCCTTCTCAGCGCCATAGCGGCTGTACTGACCTGGGTCGGGACGGGACCGGTTGTCGCACTGGCTGTTGGGGCCGTCGTCTTCTGTTGTGCAGTCGGTCTGATTGCCGTCCGCGGCTACCTCGTTCCGGGAACGCCCGAACTCACGAACCGATACCTCCCGGACCGGTTGCGCCGACGCTTCCACGACCGCGAGCCAGGAGTCGACGACGGTGCGGATCTCGACCTGGCGATGAAAGGGATCGGAGCCAGCCCCACGCAACCTGACGAACGCAGCGACGGTGACGAGTCCGAGACAGCGGCCGAGACCGATACGAGCTAGTCGTGTTCGAACACGAATACAGATACAAACACCAACACCACTAGCAACAGCAACACCACCAGCAACAGCAACACCGCCAAAACTGACGACTGAAGTCCCAAACCCAGCGAACTACTCCTGAACGACAGTGCCGTTGTACTCGTCGCTGGCCTGGGTCGACTCGAGTGCCCCTTCAGCGTAGCGGTCGTCGTGCAACAGACACGCAATTTCGTGTGTCGGCGAGTGCTCGACGTACTCCGGCGCTGTCGACTCACACGGTGAGACGAACGTGTCCTCGAGGAGTGCTGCACACGCCTCTGGCCCTCGGTCCCGGAGTTCAGCAATCGCGTCAGTGACCACTGATTCGGCTGTCGTATCCGACAGTTCGGGCGGGAGACCGAACTCGTCGCGAACGAGACCGTCTAACCGCTCGTGTGAGAGACTCGATTGGTCCTCGCGAATGTCCTTGTCCGATTTGGTCAGCGTCAGGAGCTGTGTTACCTCCTCGGCTTCGTGTACCTGTAGTTTGAACGTCAACAACGAGCGCCACTCGGGCTGTTCGAGATCGAACTCTGCTGGCGGGATCACGCGGGGACACCGCGTGTGGAACTGACAGCCCGATGGTGGATCGATCGGCGACGGAACCTGTCCCTCGAGGAAGATCTGGTCGCCCTCCCAGAGTGGATCCGGTTCCGGAATCGCCGAGAGCAACGCCTCGGTGTAGGGGTGGTGTGGCTCGGCGAAAATCTCCTCAGTCGTTCCGACCTCGGCGAACTCGCCGAGATACATCACGGCGATCCGATCCGAGATGTGTTCGACGACGCTCAGATCGTGTGCGATGAAGATGTAGGCCAGATCGAACTCCTCCTGGAGATCCTCGAGGAGGTTGAGAATCTGGGCCTGCACGCTCACGTCGAGTGCCGACACCGGCTCGTCACAGACGATTACTTCCGGATCGACTGCCAGCGCCCTGGCGATACCGATCCGCTGGCGCTGCCCGCCGGAGAACTCGTGTGGATAGCGGTGAGCGTGACTCGGGTTGAGGCCAACGATGTCGAGCAGTTCGTGCACACGATCGATGCGCTCCTCGCCGTCGGCGATGCCGTGAATATCGAGCGGTTCGCCGATGATATCGCCGACGGTAAGGCGCGGATTCAGACTCGAGAACGGATCCTGAAAGATGTACTGCAGATCCGTTCGGAGGTCTCGAAGCCGACTACTCGAGAGTCCTGTTAGCTCGATCGCTTCGCGCTCGGCGTTCGGGCTGTCGTCTAGCTGCTGTCTGTAGTAGGCAGACCCATTAGTCGGTTCGATGAGTCGCAAGAGTGCCCGGCCGAGCGTCGTCTTCCCGCACCCACTCTCACCGACGACGCCGAGTGTTTCGCCCGGATACAGTTCGAGGTCGATATCGTTGACCGCCTTCACGGTCTGCTTTCGACCGAGGAGGTTATCGATGAACCCGCCTTCCGTCGTGTAGTGTTTCGTCAGGTCGTCGGTCCAGAGGATGGGCTCGTCGTGGTTACTCATGCTGCTCACCTCGTACTCGCTCGCTCAGATCGTCGTCAATGGTGACGTCGAAGCCGAGTCCGTGTTGCAGATCGTTGGTGTACTCGAGACACCGCGCCGACTGCTGGGAGCCGTTGGCTCCATCGCCCGTGGTGATCATGCCCGGCTCTGTTCGGGTACAGGCTTCCTCTGCGTACGGGCAGCGGGGATGGAAACTACACCCGGGTGGTGTGTCGATCAGGTCGGGCATTGCGCCCGGAATCGTCCGTAGCCGGTCGCTGTCGTCCCCGACGCGTGGGATCGAACTCATGAGTCCAACGGTGTAGGGATGTTTTGGATCGTAGTACAGCTCCTCGACCGGTGCTTTTTCGACGGCCTGCCCGGCGTACATGACCATCACGCGGTCACAGAGTTCGGCGACGACACCGAGGTCGTGCGTGATGAGTTGGATCGCCGTATCGAACTCATCGGTGAGTTCCTCGAGCAGGCTGAGAATCTTCGCCTCGGTGGTCACGTCGAGTGCGGTCGTCGGCTCGTCTGCGATCAGCACGTCGGGGTCACAGGACAGCGCCATCGCGATCACCGCACGCTGTTGCATTCCCCCGGAGAACTCGTGTGGGTAGTCGGAGTACCGGTTTTCGGCGTCGGGAATACCGACCTGATCGAGCAGTTCGATGCTGCGCTCTCTGGCGTCCTCGCTGTCGTACTCGAGGTGGTGTCTGATCGCTTCGGAGATCTGTTCGCCGACCGTGTACACGGGGTTGAGCGCGGTTTGTGCATCCTGGAAGATCATCCCGATCCGGTTCCCTCGGATCTGGCGGATCTCCTCGGTGGTCATCTCCAGGAGATTGTCACCGTCGAGCAGGATCTCGCCGCTCTCGATTTCGCCGGGACTCTCGATGAGTCGCAGTAGCGAGAGGGCAGTGACGCTCTTGCCAGCACCGCTCTCGCCGACGACGCCGAATTTCTCGCCACGTTCGATCGTGTAGGAGAGATTATCGACGGCGGTGACGACACCCTCCTGGGTGTAGAACGACACCGTCAGGTCGTTGACTTCGAGCAGTGCCATTATCCACCACCTCCGATGTCGTCGACCTGTGCATCGAGTGCGTCGTTGACCGCGTCACCGATGATGTTCATCGACATGACGAACAGGAAGATCATCAGGCCGGGGAAGACGGTTGCCCACCAGTCCCACGTGCCACCGGCACCCGTCGCGAGCGTATCAGATTCGGCGTCGAGGATCGTTCCCCATTCGGGCGTGCCGGGGTCGAAGCCGAGTCCGAGGAATCCGAGCGCTGCGACGCCGATAACGACGGTCCCGATACTGAGTGTCGCCTGCACGATAACCGGAGCGATGGCGTTCGGGATCACGTGGCGGAAGATCACTGACCGGTCTCGCGCACCGAGGGCCTTCGCCGCCATCACGTACTCGTTTTGTTTTACCTTCAGGATCTCACCGCGGATGATACGTGCGTAGGTCGCCCAGCCGACGAGCGCGAACGCGCCGACCAGCGGCCAGAAACCGCCGCCGAAGAGGGCGACGAGGATCAGTGCCAGCACCAGCCCGGGGAACGCGAAGACGACGTCGAGAATCCGCATGAGCACTTCGTCGACCCGTCCGCCGAAGTAGCCCGAAATGCTGCCGTAGATCACGCCGAACGTTGCCGCGAGTGCGGTAACAATGAGCCCGATCGAAATACTGTAGCGACCACCGGTGACGACGCGAGAGAACAGGTCTCGCCCGAGTCGGTCGGTCCCCATCGGATGTGACAGCGACGGCGCGGCGTATCGTGCGCCGACCCCGGTCTGCGTCGGATCGTACGGGACGATCGAAAAGGGCTGAATCGTGAACCCGCCTACCGAAATCGGCTGTGAAAGCAACGCGGCGAGTGACATCACGGCAACGACCGCAAAGCCCCCTAACGCGAGCCGATCCCGGACGATGCTCGACACGATTTTTCGCCACCGGCTCTCTAGCTCGTCAGCCTCCGATTCGCTCCAGGCATCCAGTGAGTCCTGATCTTCGATACCGTCAGTATCGAAGCCCGAAATCTGAATTCGTCCTCTTTCTGTTGACATAGTTGTGATCAGTATTCGTCTCTAATTCGTGGATCGAGCAGTGCGTAGACGATGTCCGCGAGCAGGTTCGCGAGCACGATGAAGAAGCCAGTAAACAGGGTGATCGCCAGAATAAGATTGATCTCCCTGAGGTGGACTGCATCGATAAGCTCTCGACCGAGACCGGGCCATCCGAACACCGTCTCGACGACGACCGAACCGGCGACGATACTCGCAGTCAGGAATGCAGCAACTGTCGTGACCGAGATCAGCGAGTTCCGCAACACGTGCTTGAGAATAACGGTCCGCTCTGGGAGTCCCTTTGCACGCGCGGCGGTTACGTACTCTTTGTTTAGCTCCTCGGCCATCGAGGTGCGCATGATCCGCATCATGTTCGCCGCAGCTGCCGTCCCGATCGTGACACCGGGCAGGATCAGCCACCAGAGCATCGATGGAGAGAGCAACGATGTCTGTGGGTCGAGCGTCGGGAACCAATCCAGCTGAACGGCGAACACCGCCATCAGCATCAGGCCCAGCCAGAAGTTCGGGATCGAGATGCCCGAAAGGGCGACGAATCGGCTCACGGTGTCACCGAGCTGGTCCTTGTTGACCGCGGCGTAGATCCCGCCTGGGATCGCGATCAAGATTGCAAACACCCAGCCGAACAGGCCGAGTGCAATCGTCTCGGGAAGTCGAGCCAGTACGACGGCACTCACGTCGCGACTACTCGAGTACACCTCTCCGAAGTCGCCTGTCAATACCCCCTGCATCCAGTCGAGATACTGCACCCAGACCGGTTGGTCGAGCCCGAACTCGCGTCGCAGCCGAGCTGCCTCGTGTGATGGAACGTTGGGATTCGCCGCAACCAGCTGGTCTACGATGTCTCCCGGTGTGATGTGCATAAGCGCGAACGTAACGACTGAAACACCGAACAATACCGGGACTGAGGCCAGTATCCGTTTAAGAATGAATTTTTGTAAACTCATGCCTTGTACGTGTGGAAATGGGTGACGGTAGTCGGGTGGTTAGTCGCGATCGAGGTACATGATCTGCTCGTCAGCAGGGGCGTACACCGCATAGCTCAAGATCGCCTGTGTCTGTGGGTGGACGTTGAATCCGACCACGTCGTTGCTTGCCGTCCCAGTGTTCAGCGAGTAGTCGACAATAGTGTTTGCCGACAGATCAGTTAGCTGTGGCCACAGCTCGTCGTACCGCTCTCTGCGAGTGTCTTCGTCCTCGGCGACATCCGTCGCGAAGCGACAGCTCCGGAGCAAGTCGATGAAGTCCTCCGGCAGTGCTCCTTCGGGGAAGAAGAAGTTACAACAGCCGTTCCAGTTGTCCGGGTCGTGAATCGTCTCCGGGAACCCGTGTGGCTCCGGCGTGCCGGCGAGACCGATCACGGCCGCCGCATTGTTTTCTGCAGCCTCGTGTCGAGCGCCGTCGGTGTAGAGTTCGGGCGTCCAGTCACCGAGTGCCGCCGGTGTCTCGAGTTCAGCCTCGAAGAGACCGCTCTGGTTCAACTGGTCGACGGCGAGTTGCATCTTGTCGATACGTTCGTCGTCGTCGGCGTTCGTTTGAATAGTGATCTCGACCGGTGCCTCCAGGCTCGACTCTTCGATGAGCTGTTCGGCCTGTTCGACATCCGGTTCGACCGGATAGGCCCACTCCTCGTCGAAGAGGTCGTCGTAATCGTCGGCGGTCGTTGCAAGGTCTGCGGAGGGTGCCGGGAACGGAACCCGAGCCGGGTCACCCCAACCCTGTTCGATGAGGTCGACGATCTGCTGGCGCGGAATCAACGCGCTGACCGCCTGACGGATCTCTCGTTCGGCGAATGCGCCGCCGGTGTCGGTCTCCTCGACCGGGAACTGCATAAACTTGAAGCCGAAGGCTTCCGTCGCAGAGACGACGTAGTCGTCCGACTCGTAGAAACTGTTCCGTGCGTCAGACGGCAGTTCGTACGCGATGTCTACGTCGCCGTCCTCGAGTGCAGCACTCCGCTGGACGGACTCGTCGACGAATCGGATATTGATCTCGTCGATGACCGGGCTCTCGGGGAACTCGTCGGGGCCATCCCACCACGGGATATTCTCGAGGCCGACGTTTTCGACCCAGTAGTTTTCGTTCCGAGAGAGGAGTAGCTGCGATCCTTCTTCGAACTCTTCGACCTGGTATGGACCAGTACCGATCGGGACCAGATCCTCGTCGTCCCGTGGGTCGAGTTCTCCCGCCGGAACGTCAGCGTGTTCGGCCGGGAAAACGTACGGGTTCATCTCCACGAACGCTGCGGCGTCGGGTTCCTGTGAGTACAGCGCGTACGTGTAGCCGTCGTCGCCGTCGAGGGCCTCGGCGTACATGAACGTGTCGAACATCTGACCTTCGTTGTCAGAGCCGACGTATCTGTCGTAGGATCGGACGATGTCTTCGGCCGTCAGTTCGTCGCCGTTGTGGAACTCGATGCCTTCGTGGAGACGTCCCTCGACTCTGGTTCCGTAGACGCCGTCAGCGACGGCGTCGCCGGCTTCCTCCCGGGTCAACACACGGACCGTGTCGCCCTCCTCAGCCGGCAGGTCGTCAGGGTGTTGCATGAGGACGAGATTGTTGTCGTCTTCCAGATCGAAGAATGGGAAGCCGTCGTCCGCGTCGTCGGCTTCCATTTCGACCATGTAGTCCTCGTAGTCCGTGACGGAGACATCGTTTGCTTCCTCGGCCTCGTGTTCTGCGGCCATCCACGGCAGGTATTCCCCTTCGCTGTCGACCGTCGTCAGCCCGTCGTAGACCGCTTCGAACACCACCGAGTCCTCAGCGGCAGTACTCTGTGATTGGTCGTAGTCGGAGATACTGTTTCGTGGAATCGCGAACTCGAGTCTGCCGCCCTCCTGTATCTCGTCGAGGTCGACTTCGTTTCGCTCTAACGCTGCGCTGACGTCGAGGATCTCGTCATCCTCATCGTCACCATTGCCAATACAACCGGCAACACCGATTGCACCAGCAGCCGCGATACCCTGCAGCAGTCGACGGCGATCAAGACTCGAACTTCGTGATTTCGTTGATTTCGACATTGTGTTTAAACCACCATTACGTTGGATGTGATCGCTTTCCGGCTTCGGCGTCGACAAGGCTCATCGACGGACCCAGCTATCATTGGGGAGAGTGACCACATCGCATTTGCCAACACTACAACCTGTCCATCTAAGTGAGGCCATAAATAGGTTTTGATCATGTATTATAATGGCATGGTTGAGCGAGTGATAATTGTGGGATTAGTTTTGTCTTGCGTTGTATTGTCCAACAATTGATTAAAGGTATGTCCAACAATGAACGGTTCTACACATTAGAGTCGACCCCATGAGAGGTGACCGTCTCGCGGAAAATTGCCTCGGTCCAAAGACCACTACAAACCGATCGGATCAGGTAGCAACGGGTTGCTGGCGACTGACTGCACCCGAACGTTTTAGGCGAGTCAGTACCTCCCGACGGCTATGCGTCGGATCTACGAGTCGGACGCCATCGAGCGCGACGAGAAGCCGTTTACCCCACACGAGCGAGAGTCGTCTACGACGGTCCAGTCCTTTCGCTCCATAAACTCGTCGGCGCTGAGCAACCTCTTCGTTCCGAAAGGCCTCCGCCAGCGGGCGATTTCGGTCGATGTTGTAACACCTCAATCGACGTTTTCGGAGGACGAACCGATACCGTTCACCGTCATAATGCACAACTCGCTCCCGGTCCCGGTTACACTGTCGACGGAGTCACCGCTGTTGTGGACCTGGGATATCGACGGCGTCACGGAGGCGACACACGTTGCACGCTATGACCCACCGGACGAGAGCGGCGCGTTCGCCTTCCAGCGCGGCGAACGCAAGCGGTTCCGAAAGGTGTGGCGCCAGCTGTTCAAGGTGTCTGACCACGAGTGGGAAGCGGCTGAGACCGGTGAACACACGATCAGCGTCCAGATCAACGTCCCCAACGCCGAGGAGAAGGGGCTAACCGCCGAGACAACCGTTCAGATCAGTCCGGACGAGTAGCCAGTAAGCAATTCACTACACGGCTACCACAGACCAGCTACTACAGCCCGGCTACTACAGATCCCGTCCCTTCGACACTGTTCCGTGAAGTGCACACGAAGACGACGAAGACGAGCACTCGTGAGTCATCGACTCGGATTTACCCGTCCAGGCGATGGAACTGACTGTGCCTGCTCCGGGCCTACATCAGAGAGATCGACGATTGCACCGACGATCGAGAGCGGTTCCGTCCCATCGAACAGCGGCATTCCGATCTCGAGAACCCACTTCTCCGTACTATTGGCCGTCTGGAGTCGGTACATAACCGAAAACGGCGTTTCGTTCTCGATCGACTGGTCGACCGCTGCATTGACCCGCTCGCAATCGTCAGGGTGGATGAGGTCGAAACCGAAGTTGATGCCACCGATGATGAACGCGTTTGGCTCGTAACCGGTCAACTCGTGGCAGTTGCCGCTGATGAACTCGATCGGCCACCCCTCCTCGTTGCGTGACTGATACACCGTACAGGGAAGGTTCGTGAAAAACCGCTGTAGCTGCAGTTGGTCCGGCGTCTCCCGGTCCCCACCCACGGTCCGTTCGCTGGTCGACACCGGTGATTGCCGACCTGTGCGGTACTCGACGCCGTCGATGAACACCTCGGCGTCGGCGGTTACCGTCACCTCGTGGCCGGGAACCTGAAACGACAGTTCCGACGCCGTGTTACTCGCAACGAGGCGCTCGATTACCGTCGGGTCGACGTAATCCGCCAGCGTGTATCCCAGCGAACCCGGGTCGGACCCATCTGCGGCAGCGAGCGCTGCGACGACCTCATAGATGATATCGTTACGACGATTCATGCGCCTCAACGAATCCATCCCGCGCTAGTGTGTCCGGGAACTGGTCAGCCGACTCCTGGAGAACCCGGATCACCGCCGCGGGCTCGTCAAATCGCGGACCGCGGCGAACACAGAACGGGTCTCGCTCCCAGCGGATGTACTCGACACTCGCCAGTGCGGGAAGATGCTGGTGTCGAAGTTCGATTGCGATTCGGTCGTGGTCACCCTCTCCCAGTTGCGGTGACGACACTGCTGCCGATGGCAGTGGCAGGCGCTGATCAGCGGGTGTATCGAGCAGGGAACTGATGAGTTGTCGACGTGGCCGCGCTGCCAGCAATTGTAGCAACTGATCCCACCGGTCCTGGACGCCACCTCCATCCGGTGTCTCCATCATACGGTGTAGAGCACCTGTAGGATAGTAAGTCTACCCCCGCATTCGTTGTCTCTGTACCCTCAGGTCGCCTGCACACTCGATTTAGCGAACCGGTTACCGCGACGAGCAACGGTCTGCTCTCAGCTATAACTCTCACTGCACGCGGCGGGATCTGTCCCGATCAGTACGAGTTACCGTTCCGAAATCGCCGCCATGAGTCGCTCGAGTTCGCGGTGGCCGTGATACCGAACCGTATTTGATCTCGAATCGTACTCGAGTACCCCTGCCTCCGAGAGGCGCGGCAGTGTCGAGTGGTGGAGGTGTAACGCAAGGTGGGATCGGTCGAGAGCGGGTGGAGCCGCTGTCTCCTGGTGGGGAGACGAGGCCAGTAGCGAGTCAACGAGAGTTGCAAGCGAGACGGTCGTTTCTGACGTGCGTCTGAAGTATGTGAGGACGCCACGGCAGTGTCTGTGTGCACAGAGTGTAAGCAGTTCGTCGAGCGTCTCCGAGCGATCCGCGTCCGTGTTGTCCATGGTGGATGGTGGGAAGCAACCGTGAGGCCGTGGTTCGATGCCAGGGCCGAACGTATCCCGGCCGTAGTGACGGGGGGGGTTGTCGACCTGGCACAGCCGATGGTGGCTGCCCGGCATCGCCATCGTGGGTCGCGATATCGAGTTTCGAACGAAAGCGTCGTCGCGACGGGTTGCTCTTAACCGATGTGTATCACGATGATAAGAGTATGGGTATGGGTATGGGTATGAGTATGGGCAGGAGTGGTCTGTTGTCGTGTGGCCGGAGTCGAATCCGAGTCCGAGTCCGGTGTAGGGGTTGGGGCCAGGGTCAGGACCTGGCGGTAGTTCGCATCAGAACCGGTCGATCCGGTGCGGACTGAGTAGCGAGTCGGTGCAGTCAGGAACAGCGGCACGCCAGAAGTCAACGCGGTCAGAAACGGCGACGCGTCACGAGTCGTCCCGCTCTGCAGCAGCGTCAGAATCGGACTCCCGATTCCGGAGCCGCTCGAGTACCTCGCGAGCGTTCTCGAGTGCCTGTTCTTTTTTCGCAGGGTAGGCCTCGACCTTCGCGCGGAGCATGATACCGTCGCCGACGCGAATCGTCTCCTCGAAGGCGGCCTGTTTGTCCAGGCTGAGGAAGAGTTCGGTGTTCTCGGTGACGCGGTCGTCGAGCTCATCGAGCAGCGTGTCGAACGACTCGAGGTCGGTAAGTCGCGAGAGGACGTGGCGCACGTCGTCTGCGTTCTCGACGCGGGCCGAGAGGACGAGGATACGGTCGCCGTAGTGGCCCTCGCTTTCGACGCGGTCGATCTCGAACTCCTCGGGGAGGAAGGTCCGAAGGGCCTCCTCGACGCGTTTTTCGTCCTCTGTGGCGTAGCAGAACGTTCGAATGTCGACGTAGTGAAGCGGAATCTGTGGCATCTGTGGTATCGTATACGGCTGCCGAACTCTCACATAGGTGGCGTCGCCGGTGCGGGATTGGTCGGTCGGGGCTGGGTGGAGTGTCGGTCGTTGTGGGTGTGAGTACGGACCTGAGTGTCGCTGTCGTTAGTTTTCGTCGTCGTCTTCGCCCGCAACACCGTCAGCCGCCTCGAGATCCTCTTCCGGAATGCCCGTCTCCTGTCCGTCCTCGAAGCTCACGGTGTAGGTCACGTCGCCGAACATCGATTCCATGGTCTGGGTAACCGTTCCGACTTCGCCGTTGAAATCGCTGTGCTTGTCCGTCAGGACAACGTTGTCGTCTTTCTCGAAGCTCATAGTCGCAGTTCCCCGCCGTCGCGTAAAAAGGGACTGATTCACCGTCCTCTCGAGTACTGTTGTGTTCGCGTCAGGTGGTTGCGTTGCCGTCTGGTCGCCGCCTGAGTACCATTTCACTACCGTCGAGCCATTCGCAACGACACTGTCTGCCTCAATCGTCCGATTCGCCGGGTGGATCGGGTGAGCGGTCTGTCTCCGTTCCGTCCTCACCAGCAGCGCGGCGAGCGCGAACCCACTCGTACCCGGTGCCGACGCTGACCGCGATACCGTAACAGCCCCCGAGGAACGGCACCCAGTACACCCAGAACTCGAACCGTGGCGCGATGGCGTTGCCGATCGCCGTCCCGACGCTGTAGATAACGTACCCCGGCAGCGCCAGCGGTGAGAACAGTTCCGTCCGAAACCAACCCAGCGCGAACGGCACGATCAGCAAGATTGTGGTCGCAACCGTCGCCGGACTCG
Organism: Natrialba hulunbeirensis JCM 10989; assembly: GCF_000337575.1. Lineage (GTDB taxonomy): Archaea > Halobacteriota > Halobacteria > Halobacteriales > Natrialbaceae > Natrialba > Natrialba hulunbeirensis. The sequence continues at coordinate 68,501 of NZ_AOIM01000010.1, forward strand.
TGAGCGCCCGGCGGCCGATCTCGAGCCAGCCTGCTGGCCCGGCCGAGAGTTCCGACTCCCTCCCCGGCTCCGTTTCAGGTGACGCCCCGCTCATGCGCTTGTCCCTCCGTCTGGTTCCGTTTCGGACTCCTGGTCTGGCTCCCCGGTACCCGCCACGCCAATTCCCGTGTCGTACTCGAGTACCCCGTGAGCCGCGAGGACGTGGGCGGTCACGAGCCGGGACTGTTCGGTCATGGTCGCGTGGTCGAGGAGGAACGCGGTCGTCTCGAAGAGGTAGGCAGTCGCGTCGAGTTCGGCGGCGGCCTTCTGAAAGAGGAGCGGGCCACCGGCGGTGCTCTCGGCTGGAGTGAAGCGGTGGAACGGCAGGTACCAGGGGACGGCGTCCGCGGTGAGTGCGTCGGCGATGGCGCGACCGTGGGCGTCTGCGGAGTGAAAGAGCGTCTGGCCGACGTACTCCCGGTGGAAGCCGTAGATTCCGAGCGAGCGGTGGAGGTCGAGGACGACGTCGGGATCGTACCGTTCGACGGCGTCCCAGATGCCGCGTGCGAGGTCGCTGGTCGGCTCCTCGCCAGCCGGGAAGTGACGGTTGAGGTCGCCGTCGATTCCCCCGCGTTCGTCGTTTTCGACGGCGACGCGGTCGGTCTCGGGGACGACGACGAGTTGGCCAGCATCCGGAGCCCATTCAGTGGCGTCGTGGGCGGCCTCGATCCCGTTGCGTTCGTCGCCGTGGATGCCGCCGAAGACCATCACCGTCGGCCCCGGGTCGGACGCCGTGAGTTCGTACAACGTCGTCTCGTGGACAGTATCGGGGAGCAGTTGTGTCGTCTCAGTCGTGATGTCGTCGCTTCCTTCCTGCGCCGCTGTAAGCAGCCGATCGTTGCCGCCGGGCCGACTCACGACACCTGCGATGGCTGTGCCTGCGAGCGTTGTCACCGCGGCGAGCGCACTCCGACGCCTCATCAGTAGCTGTGAGCAGATCCACTCTCAAGCACCTTCTCATTGACGATGTGAGTGTAATCAGAACGTACTATTCTCGCAATTTCGCCGAATTTCCGGCGTACACCGGATCAAACGACGGTACCGGTGTGTGATATTCGTCACCTGGTGTGAGAGAATACCGTGCCCAGGTTACTCAATGACGATCGTTACTTTTGGATAGCAAAAGAATAGTTCCGAATGCGTAAATACGTGCGGTGCGTACCACTCATATGGAACGCAGAGATCCGATTACGAATGTCCCGACCGACGACGGGGATGTCCCCGTCTACCTGCCTGGAACGCCGACGCTTTCGTTCGTCCGAACGATCGAACGAGCGATCGATATGCTCCGGCGATAACACAGAGTAGCCGCCAACACGAACGTCTGTTGTTCTTTTTCTCTTCCTCTACTCTTCCGCTTCCGCTGCCGATACTCCGAGTTCGTCGAGCAGCGTCTCCGCAGCCGCACTCGAGGACCCGGGTCCGCGAGCGGTGAGGAGATCGCCGTCGACAGTAACGCTCGTGTCCTGATCGAGTTCGGCGTCCCAGTTACCGCCGGCAACCTCGACCTCGTCTTCGACCCAGTAGGGAAGCTTGCGCCCGGTCGGCATGACGTCGTTCTCGTCGACGATTTCTTCTTCCCACTCGTTCGGGAAGCCGGTCACGTCGCGGCCCTCGACGATGAAGCCACCGTCGCTGTCACGGGCGAACGCGAGCAGGCCGACGGCGTGACAGACGACCAGCGCCTTCCCCTCGCCCTCGACCGCGTCCCGAAGGAGTCGGCGTGCGTCGCTGTCTTGATTGACGTCCCACTCGGTGCCGTGCCCACCGGGGAAGACGACAGTGTCGTACTCGCTCGCGTCGGCCTCGGCCGTCGGAATCGGGTCGTTGAGCCGCTCGTCGTTCTCGTGGACCTCACGGACGTGCTCGGCGGTCTCCTCGCCGACCTCGTCCGGATCCGCCGATGTCTCATCGAGTTCCGGCGGCCCGCCCGAGGGCGTTGCGACCGTAATCTCGACGCCCGCATCCGAGAGCGTCTCGAGTGGCTCGACGCATTCTTCTCCCCAGTAGCCTTCCTCGCTAACGACGAATAGTGCGCGCGTCATGGAGACGGCCCTACGCCGAGCAGCCTCAAAACTCCCCCACCACCCGAGGGTGCTGCCGGGACCGTGTGGCCTTTTTCCGTTTCGGTAGGCAATGGTGTCGCCGGTACCGGTCTGACTGGTCGTTGCTGTCCTGGCACTGTTACCATGACACAATACGTTATCGCCACTGACGGTCAGACAGAGCTGAAGTGGCCTTTTTCGGCGTCGATAGCGTACGATATGGTGACTATGGCAGACAGATCGACTCCCTTCGACGGCATCGAGGAACTGATCGAAAAACTCAACCGCCAACTCGAGACGGCTGCTCGATCCTGGGAACAGAGTATTGAGGACCAAAGCCAGCGACGGCTCAATCTTTCGACGAATGTCGGAAGCGGTTCGACCAGCCTCGACATCGCAGACGAGAATGACGAGTTCGTCATCACCGTCGACGTGCCCGGCTACGAGGCCGACGACCTCGACATTCGACTGGCTGGTGAGTTACTCACCATCGAGGGCGAACGCGAGCGCGCGGACGGTCACGATGACGAGGAGGATCGCGGCGTCTACATCCGCCGGGAGCGAGAGGTCCAGTCGTTCAGTCGCAAGGTGACGCTACCAGCTGCCGTCGACCCAGACGGGGTCGATGCGACGATCAACAACGGGATTCTGACGATCCGGCTTCCAAAGCGTGAGCCGGACAGCGGGTCCCATCGGATCGATATCGACTGAGTGGGCTGAGTCCCTGGCCGCCTCGAACCAGTATCAGCCCTGCAACTCACTGCCACACGTCAGTCGTCCAGATTCAGCGCCTCGAAGAATCGGTTCGAAATACGGCCACTGACGAACTCCAGAAGCTGTTCGGCGTCGCCTGCGTCGTCTGCAAAAATACCGAGTTCGATGTAGCCACCCGCCATATCGTGATGGCCGCCCGCCGACCCCAGGTCGCCGAACCCGTCGTCGAGTGTCTCGCCCATGTTGATCCGCGGGTCGATCGACCGGCCACTGATTCGGATCGCGTCACCCACGATACCGTAGACGAGCACCGTATCGACACCCTCGAGATTGAGCAAGTAGTCTGCTGCCTGTGGTAGCGCGTCCGTCTCGCCTGTTTTGCCGACGTTCGCGACCAGCGAGGAGCCCCGACGCTCACGGGTGTCGATCGCTCGCCCAATTGCATCGAGCGTTCCCGGTGAAAACGCGCTGCCGTAGAGCTGTTCGAGCACCTCGAGTTCGGCGTCGGGATAGACCGCGAGCGCAGCCTCGTACTCCCGTCGCGTCGGCTCGCGAACGAAATCCAGGCGCTCGCGATGGAGCGCAAACAGCAGTGCGGAGGCGAGACGACTCGTCAACTCGATGTCGAACTCTTCGAGATACTCGACGAAGATGGTCGCCGTCGCACCGTACTCGGTCCGAATATCGGCGAACTCGGCGTCACCACCGCCGTTAGGGTGATGGTCGACGACAATATCCGGTTCGAGGGCCGTATCGAGCGACGTGTTCTGCCCGCTCGTGTGATCGACGAACGCGAGACAGTCGAACTCCTCGAACGCCACGTCCTCGAGTGGAACGACAGTGAGTGCGAGCATGTTGACGAACGCTCGATTCTGCTGGTGTGAAATCTCGCCGCCGTACGTGATCACCACCTCCTCGACATCGTGTTCGTCGGCGATCGTCTCGAGTGCGAGCGCGCTGGCCAGGCAGTCGGGGTCCGGATTGTCGTGACAGACGACGACGAGCGAGGAGGCGGATTCGAGAACCGAGACGAGATCGGCCGCGCGTGACATGTCGTCACCCAGTACGAGAAACAGCCGTTTGAACCCAGTGACGGTACGGAGTGCCATCGCAGACCGTCTCGCGAGACAATGGTTCGTTGACTGGGTGTACTCGAGTCGGTTGGCATCGCTGCGATGTGATAGGGTGCTGGTATGGTACTGGTATGGTGCTGTATGATGCCGTATACTGTCGTATGGTGCCGATATGAGGCGAGATCATGTCGTACGTTCCCGTATGGTTCCAGTACCGATCGGTACAGTCGTCGTACGGATGGTCGAATCGATGGTCGTCTCCGCAACCGAAGATCGTCGTAGCCACGTCGCGAGCAGTCCGATAGCAGCCGAGGAATCGCCGGGAGAGGTGTCAGTACTGTCACCATGCGAATCGTTGACGAAATCTATTTCATACCGGGCACTCCGTGCACGAGTATGCGAGATGTCTACCTCGTCGGTGCGGGACAGTCGGCCTACGGTGCGTTTCCCGACCAAAGCTACCGATCGCTGTTCCGAACGGCGTTCGAAGACGCAGTCGAGAGCGTTCCGAACGGACTCGAGA
>NZ_AOIM01000011.1 GCF_000337575.1 Natrialba hulunbeirensis JCM 10989
CTGGGAGCGTTCCAACACGAGTCGATCTGGACGCGGACACGAACGGTGAAGCCGACGAACAGACGCTCTCGTACGCCGAGTACCTCCGCCAGCGCGGTGTCGTCACCGCTGCGCCACCGTCAGGCGGCGGGGCATACGTCAGCGTCCCCTCCTGGCGACAATCGATCCCGCAGCGGTATCGACTCGAGGCGGGCCGCTGTCCGGAGTGTGGCGCGCTCGCGTTCCCACCGGAGGGGGCCTGCGATGACTGTGGCTCGCTCGTCGAGTACGAGACAGTCGAACTCGCGGATACGGGTCGGATCGAGGCTGTAACGACGATTTCGCAGGGAGGTGCGCCNTGTGGCTCGCTCGTCGAGTACGAGACAGTCGAACTCGCGGATACGGGTCGGATCGAGGCTGTAACGACGATTTCGCAGGGAGGTGCGCCGCCGGAGTTCGCCCCACAGCAGTCACAGGCGGGAGATTATGCTGCGGCAATCGTCGAACTCCCGGTTGCGGACAGTGCGGGGAGGGAGGCTGGCGATGAGGCCGTGAGCCTCCCGGCGATGGGGACCGATGCTACGCCCACTGCCTTCACAGTGGACGACGAAATCGAGACGACGATTCGGCGGATCTACACGCAGGAAGGTGTGACACGGTACGGGTTCAAGGTTCGACCGACTACGTAACGGCTTCCTTGCGATCAGCGTCTCGTCTTTACCAGAACGTCCGTTCGGAGGGAGTAGTAGCCGTTGTCCGTCCGCTGTTGCCACCTGTGGCTAGCTACGGGTGAGACTGACGACTCACAGTGTGGGACAACGGCGGTGGTCGAGAGCGACTGTAACTCGAGGAGAGAACGGAAGGGAGAGAGGGAGAAGGAGGTGGGGAGAGGAGAGAAAGTGACTGGAGTGTAACGACTAGTCCGCGTTGAGCGGTGGCTTGGCGGAACGGGCTTCGTCGGAGGCGTCAGCGGGCGTATTGACGAACATCGCATGGCCGATGATCCCCATCGCGGTAAACGCGCCGATCGGGACGGCTGCGGTCAGCGAGACGCCGACGAACGTCAGGGCTGCAGTGATTCCAAGCAGTGCGACTGGGATAAGGCCAAGAACAATGTCGTAATATCCAGTCATAATCTATCCAATAGTACGTGAAATGTGTATATAAGTGTTTCCCATAATCGCCTGATATTGAACTCATTTCTAATCCATATTTTGGGTGCTGGATAGCTATAACATATGAGTTGCTTATTGATTGGTTTGTTTGGATAAGAATAATCATGGGATGGGTGAGAGATTCACCAGTAGAACGTCGAATCACGAAATTGGGGCGAAAAACCACACGAGGGGAGTACTATGACCAATGTTGACAATAGACATTTCGTAACCGCAGGAGACCATTCAGAATATGATACCGCTGTCGGTACCACTATCGTCTTTTCAAATAGTGATATGTCTGGAGACAGATATAGTGGATAGCCGAAGCGTTACCGCCGGGCGATTGTGGCATACCCGATACGCCAGCCGACGAGGGCGACCAGCCCGAAACCGGTGATGACGAGGCCGAACGGCCAGGCAGCAGCCCCATCGAGGTATGGGGAGACGCGAAGCGAGAGCCCGATATTGGCCGCTGCGATCCAGGTCAGTGCTGTCAGTCGCGCCGTTCCGATCACCGACGCCGTGCTGTTGCGGGTGTACAGCCCCGACAGTGCCGCCATCGCGATCCAGCCGAGGACGAACGGTGCCAGCGACTCGAGCAACGCAGGAACGCCGTCGACCAGCCCGTGTGAGTACTGGCCGTACAGAATCAACGCTGTCAACAGAGCGATGTCGACGGTGCCGACGAGCAGCGTTTCGCGATCGAAGGCTGACGTGTGCTCATCCGCCTGCACTGCAGTGTCCATACGCGCTGCTCGGGGCTGTACCCCTATTGATGTCCCGATTTTCGTGACAAAGGTGGCTGGTCACGTCGGCAAAGCGACTGCGCGAAACAATCACACGAAGTGACAGGGGAGGAGGAACCCGGCGACTGGCATCGCCGAGTTGCCGCATGTCGTCCCAACGGACGAAGCGTCTCCGTGCGAGGGCGTCCTCGCACGTCCCCTCGAACGAACGGGAGCGGCTTTGTTATCGGACCCCTTCACCACGCAGGCGAGACCCAGTGGTGTAACCGGTCCAGCGTAAGACGTGCATACCGACGCGAGTACGCGCCGTATGGCGTCCCAAACCGAACGTCGCTGTGTTGCTGTGGGCACGCTATCAGCGTGCGCCTGTCTCAGCGCTGTCGTCCTCCCGACGAAGATACCCGATCGTTCCCGGATCGAAATAATAGCGCGAGCCGCAGTTCCGACAGTCCGCCGACAGTGCCTGGCCGTGCTGGTGAAGCTTCCAGAGCTTCGTCTGATTGCGTTCGATCTCGAGTGTGACCGGCTGATCGCAGTTCGGCACGGTACATGGGAATCGGACGTACCAGTTTGGCACCGAGAGCGCACCGAGCGGTGCGAGTTCACTCCGAAGTCGACACAGCAGATTGAAAATCGTTACCGAGGGGTTCTCGCGGTCGATGACGACGCCCTCGACATCGCTGATGAAGCCACCACGGCGGCGCTCGTCGTCGTACAGCGGTAACACGGGAATGCCCTTCGCGAGCGCGTATCCGACCTCCTGATTGATCCACTGGCTCGTCGTCGCTCGCTCGGTGAGCACCGCGACTACCACGTCACTGTTCGCCAGTCGACCCTCGAGACGCGCTCGGGAGCCGCCCGATTCGACCTCCTCGAGTGCGATGTGAACGCCAAACGGGAAGTTCTTCACCGTCGAGAACAGGTCCTGGACGAGCTCGAGATCGGCTGGCGCGTGTGAGACGAAGACCTGTTCTCCGGACATACGTTCTCGTCGAGATGATGGTTCGTGAGCTATTATTAAGGTACCTACTCTCGACGGATGTACACAGCGGCCGCTACGGACGCTATTCCTGCGAAATAGTCTCGAGCACTCGCTGTGAGAACTCTACCTGCGAGAGTTCGTCCGAGAGACCCTCGAACCACGCAGCCTCAACGTGCCAGCTCCCCCGCCGGTCTCCATCCGTCGTCAGCGACAGAGCCTCGAGTCGCCCCGGCTGCCACTCGTGCTCCTCGGCAACCGCCAGCAGCGACCGGAGCACTGCGCCGACCTCGTTGCTCGTCACACCTGGTGCCTCCGAGACGGTTTCGTACTCGAGTTCGATCGGAGCCGGCTGTTCGTCGCCACTGAGAGCGTCCTTCACAGCGTGTGTTTCGGTGTCTTTCCCAGTCCTATCCGTCGTCTCGCTCTCGCTCCCGTTCTCGTTCTTGTTCTTGTTCTTGACCGTGTCTCTGTTCTGGCCCCTGTCCCCCTGTTCGAACGCCGTCACGTAGATGCCGTGGCTCATGAGCCGGTTCTCAAGTGCGACACCCACGGACTGCTCGTCACTCATACGCTACGTGTTGTCGTGTTGTGAGAAAAGGTGTTGGGTCGGGTGTCTGTCGTGCCGCCTTCGTGAGCGGTCTCGGTGAGCGCTTCGGTGAGCGGCTTCGGTGAACGCCGTCGGTAAGCGGTAGATACCCGAGAACGACCGACCAAGATATCGCTCAGAGCGGAGCGACCAGATCCTCGAGTGCAGCCGTCGGATCGTCGGCCTTCGCGACGCCGCTTGCGAGCAGGACGCCCTCGGAGCCGAGGTCGCCGGCAGCGACCACGTCATCGCCGGTGCTGATACCCGCACCGCAGAGTACGGCCACGTCGTCGTCGACACTCTCGGCTGCGTCTACGGCGTCCTCGACGATATCCGGATCGGCCTGGCTGACCGGCGTTCCCGTCCCGATCAATTCTGGCGGTTCGACGGCGACGGCGTCCGGCTCGAGTGCTGCCGCCGCACCGATCTGTGCTGGGTTGTTCGCACAGACGACCGTCTCGAGTCCGGCACGTTCCGCTGCCCGCACCGAGCCGTCGATATCCGCGAGCTTCAGGCGCTGCTCAGAGTGGTTGATCAGGGTGCCGACTGCACCTGCGTCGGCGACCGACTCGGCGAGCGTGTGACCGGTGTTGCTCCCGTGTTCGATCGGATCGACGTGCTGTGCCCAGGTCTCTGCGCCGGTTTCGGCGACGCGCTCGAGGTGTGCTGCCTGCGGCGCGACGGCAAGGCGCGCGTCGGTGGTCTCGTTGACGTCGCGGACGGCCTCCGCGACGGCGACTGGATCACACGGATACGTCTTCAGGTTGACGAGGACGAACATCGCTATAGGAGAGAGGCCCGTCCCGCGAAAGAAATAGCTTGCGAGTCAGCACGCGCTCTCGCGACGATGGCCGGATTGCCTTCGCTACGGCAAATCGCGGCTCGTACTCGAGTGGCACAGACGACGCACTCGCATCGAAATCGGGTGCGTCTCTCTTTGATACGATCTTACTCCGACGCAAACCGCCTTCAGTCCTTGCGCTTGACGACATCACCGAGCGTATAACTACCCGACGAGGAGCCGCCAGACCACTCGGAGTCGTCGCCCGAACTCCCCTCTGCGCTCAGGTCGATCTCGAGGAAGCGCTCGAGTTTCGTCTGAACGCGGTCGCTCGGCAGCGTGTCACCGCGCTCGATCTTTCGGATGAGACTCGACTTCTCGTTGAGCTCGTTGGCCAGGTCCGACTGGCTGAGGCTCTTGTCTTCGCGCGCGGATCGCACGAGATCGTCGTAGTCGGGTGCGAGTTCGTCCATGTCGTCGAACATATCGGTCCGACGCTGGGAACTCGAGCTCGAACTCGACGAGGACGAGCTACTCGCCCCACCCGAGCCGGCCGATTGGCCGCTCGAACTCGACGATGAGGACGAGGAACCGGTCGAGTACTTGGTGGACGTGCTCGAACTCGAGGGCTGCCTGACTTCGGTGCCGAAGTCGGTACAGTTCGAACACACGTCTAACTTCGCGCCCTCGACCTTGATGGTCTTCGGAGACGACGTCTCGGCGCCACACATCTCGCACTGAACCATGCGCGAACCTATATCGCGGCGAGTCATAAACCATGCGGCGCGTTGCTGATCCGAAGATACTCGCGCGTCCGGCCCGATGCCGGTCACTCGAGTGGCGTTACTCGAGTGCCGACCAGGAGTAGAAAAAGCGCTGGAGCGCCGTCAGGTGGCCGACGACGGCCAGGAAGACGAGTAGCCAGCCGATCAGCGTTAGGCCGGCGACCTCTCCTGGGATGGGGTAGGCCAGAAACCCGACGGCGCCGATAATCGCTAGTCGATCCGCACGGCCGACGAGACCGCCGTAGACCCGGTCGAGGCCGACGGCCTGGGCTTGCGTCCCGAGATAGGAGGTCATCACGACGCCCGTGACGGCGAGGAAACCGAGCAGGTAGTCGCCGATGCCGGCCGCCAGCCCGGCGATGATGACGATGTCGGCGTACCGATCGAGCACGTGGTCCAGCAGGTCGCCGCCCGCCGACGCAACCTCCTGTTCACGCGCGAGTGCGCCGTCGACGATATCGAGCCAGCCGTTCAGGAAGACTAACGCGGCGGCGACGGCGTACCAGACGGGTGCTGCTCGCCCGCCGAGGAAGAACGCCGCAGCAGCCAGAATCGCCATCCCGAACGCGACAATACTCACGCCGTCTGGCGTCATCCCGATGCGATCGAACCCTTTGACGAACGGATCCAGAAAGCGTGAGATGTACGGTCTGAACTTGTCGAGTGTCATGTGAGATACCCCATGAAGTCGACCTCGCCAGCGCTCGGCTCGCGCTCTCCCGCGACGACGGCCGCAAGTTCGTCCGCGACGGCTGCCGGTTCACGATCGGTCGTATCGATTTCGTAGACGGACTCGAGTCCGTGCTGGTCGACGGCTTCCGAGAGGATCACGTCGAGTGCCTCGCTCTCGGCGTTCTCGGCTGCCTTTCCTTCGGTTTCGCCGCGTTCGCGGAGTCGATCCGCAAGATCTTCGGGGGCACATCGGAGGACGGCGACGCGGTCGGCGTCGAAGTGGTGTGCCAGGTGGGAGTCGACGATGAGGGTGTCGGCGTCGCGGTCGTCGAGCCACTCGGATAGCCCGTCCAGGTCGGCGACCTTGCTCTCGCGGTCGGGGTCGACTTCGGTGTAGAGTCCCTCCTCGGCGAGTACGTCGTTGAGGTGGACGACTTCGACCTCGTCGAGGTCGCTGGCTCCGACGTCCTCGTTCCCGTCTTCGCTGTCGACTTCACCCTCCCCAGCGAGCCGATCGACCAGCAGTTCGGTCGCGGTCGTTTTCCCCGTCCCAGGGGTGCCGGTAACGGTGATTCTCATGTGTCGCTCACCTCGCGTTCGCGGTCGGCTGTGTGGTCGGGATCGAGGTTGTGGTCGAGGTCGAGAGCTGCGAGCACCTCGTTGAGCGTCTCGATCGCGCGCTCGGTTTCGGCCTCGGTGCCGCAGGTGATGCGGATGCAGCCGGGCAGCCCAAAGCTCGTACAGTCCCGGACGATGACGCCGCGTTCCTGCATCGCCTCGGCGACCGCACTGGCGTCGCCCACATCTGCGAGGGCGAAGTTCCCCTCGCTCTCCCAGACGTGCGCGTCGATCTCCTCGCGCATGGCTGTGCGCGACTCGCGAGCCGTCTCGACGGTACGCTCGACGTGTTCGTCGTCGCCGAAGGCGGCCAGCCCGGCGCGGCAGGCGAGTTCGCTCGCGGCGAAGGGCGTGTTCACGCGCGTGTAGGCGTCCGCCCACTCGTCTGGAACCACGGCGTAGCCGAGTCGGAGCCCGGCGAGGCCGTAGGCCTTCGAGAAGGTTCGCAAGACGGCGATATCGTCCCGCGCGTCGAAGCCGTCTCGGCCCTCGATGAGCGCGATGGCGCTGTCGACGTCGGCGAATTCCCCGTAGGCCTCGTCGACGACGACGAGCGTTTCCTCGTCGGTTTCGTCCGCCAGGCGCTCGATTTCGGCGAGATCGATCGTCGACCCCGACGGGTTGTGCGGGCTGGTGAGATAGACGATCCGTTCGCCGCTGTAGTCCTCGAGGACGGCTTGTGCTGTCTGGGTGAATCCATCCTCGCGGTCAAGGCTGTACTCGCTGACCTCGCCGTGGTGGAAGCGGGCGCTCATGCCGTAGTAGGCGAATCCTGGCGTCGGAACGAGCACCTCGTCGCCGGGTTCGATGACGGCTCGCGAGAGGTAGTCGAGTGCCCCGTCGCCGCCGTTTGCCAGCCAGACCTGGGCGGGTTCGACCTCCCAGTGGTCGGCGACGGCTTCAGTGAGGTCTGTGTGCGTGGATTTCGGATAGGAACTAACGCTCGAGGCAGCCTCGCGGATAGTCTCGACGGCGGCCGGCGAGGGTCCGTGCGGGTTCTCGTTCGAGGCGAGTTTGACGAACTCCGAGGGGTCGCGCCCGAGTTCGCGGGCGACTTCCTCGATGCCCCGACCCGCCTCGTAGGCGACGTGATCGGACAGATCGCGCGGTTGCATACGCGAAGCCTGTTCGCCGTGGCTCTTAAGCGTGCTCACCTACCGTCGCCACGTCGTGGTGAGGGCGGCTGTTCGTCGCGGGTCGTCCGTCATGAAAGCCACTACCCGCTCACACGAGGTCGAATCCAACCGCGATTGTCCCCCGTCCGCCGGTCCCCCAGTACGAAAACCGATATCGCCCCTCACTGAGTTCGGGGCAGACCGTAAGTCGGTCTTCGTGGATGTGGCCCTCGAGAATCCCGTCTTCTGTGAGTTCGAACGTCCACTCGAACGCCTCTCCCGGCGGATGCAACACCCCTTCGTCGGTATAGGCGAACGCCACGTCGTCGGATCCGACACGAACATCCTGCCAGCCATCGTCTGTCCACTGCTCGAAATTGTACTTGGCTGCGTTCCCCGTCATCACCGTCTCGGAGGAGACGTTCCAGAGCCGAACGCGAACCTCGTCACCGCGTTCGAACTCGAGTGCGGTTGCTTCGTCGTCATCATCACCATCACTACTACTACCACGACCACCACTCCCTCCACTCCCTCCACTACCTCCACTACCTCCACCACCTCCACTATCACCACTCCCATCGAACTGCAGATTCTCGACCCGCAGCGCGAGTTGCGGGACATCGGACTCGTCGTAACGCTCACCCCATACGACATCATCCTCGTCACTGCTCGGATGCCGGTCGACGCCTTCGGTGGGGCACTCGAGTACACCGGCTGGCTGCGGATCGTGAGGTGGCTGGACGAAGCCGGGTAACGCAGCCGGGTCGAGCAGTCCGCTGGTAGTGTCGACCTCGCTCGTTTCGCCCCAGCCGTCCGTGATCGAGACGGTCGCCACCGACGGGAGATCCTCGCCGGTGATCCGAACGAGTGCGGCGGGGTAGGTGATCATCTCACCACAGGCCTCGCGCTCCTCGCTCGTGTCGACTGCGTGGATGGTGGCAGTGATGGCTGTTTGGGGCTCGGATCCGTGCTCCAGCACATCGTCAGTAACCGCGACATCCGAAACGGCGAGTTCGGCAACGCAGGTGTTCGGTCCGACGGTCTGGGCGCCCAGCACGACCGCGTCGTCGAAGTCGGTTTCCAACAGCCACGCTTCGAGCCCGTCGACGCGTTCCGGATCATCGACTAGCCACGCAATATCCTGTGGCGACTCAACGACGGAGACGAGTCCGGTTCGGTCGTCAGCCTGGACCCACTCCGGTCGTGAGAGTGCGGTCCCGAGCTGAAACGTCTCGACTGCTTCGACACTCGAGTTATCACTTGTTCCGTCTGCCTGGGTGCCGTTGGAGCCGTCCGGCTCATCTGTGTCACCGTCGTTGAGACAACCAGCGACGGCGAGTGCACCTACCGTCCCCGTCGCAACGAGTGCGTCGCGTCGGGTGTACAGAGTCATGCGTACACCTACGGCTATCGTCTATAAATTACCTCAGCTAGCTCAAAGAACGATTGTATGTTTTTGGACGGGAGGCATTCTACTTCTCGCCGTTCAGCCACCACGGAACCAACCACATACGTTAACGCAACATTTTAGCTATCCTGACTTTCACTATCAGTGAGCAACTCTGTACTGGTGATGCCTGACGATTCCCTCCAGACGGTATCGAACGCCCTTCAGGCGAATCATTCCCGGCTCGCGGTGCTCGCGGCGCTCGCCGTCGCGCTCAGCACGGTCGCGCTTGTGGCCCCCGTTGCGGCCGACGGCGCATCAACGAGCACCGACAACAACGGCCACATCGACCTCGACGATCTACCGTCGGAAGTCGAACCACCGGAAACGGTCGAGTTCGAGGTTGTCAACACCAGTGGTGATCGATTCGACTTCCAAATCAGTTCACCCGATAAAAGCTTCTCCCTCGAAGCGACACTCGAGGGGGACGACGATGTCACGATCGAACTCGATACTGGAGCCGTCGGTGCTGACGACTCAGACGAGTACTTTGCGATAGCCGATGGCGAGGTACACGACGTTACCGTTCATTCGAACGATGTCGGTGACGAACTTCCCGGCGGTGACTACTCTGTGCATATCATGACTGATTCATCAATTGTCATGGATACCCTCGCCGTAGCGCCAAGCATTGAGTTCCACGACGGACTCGAGTTGGACTGGTCGGAACTGGACGATGATCCGTCGCACACGCTCGCGGGAACGACTGGGTTCGACTCGGGTGACTCGTTCGAGATCCGCTTCGAGACGAGCGATGACGAATCCTTCCTGCTCGAAGAGGAGGTCGTCGTCGACGAGGACGGTCAGTTCGAGACGACAGTCGATCTAACGACGCTTCCAGAGACGAACCGGATCGATGTGACGGCTGAACACAACAACTCAACGAGAGTCTCAACGACGTTCTGGGTCGACGGTGTCGAACCTCACGACGACGATAGCGACGATGACGAGGATGCTGGGGACAAAGACGACAGCCAGACCGAAAGCAACGGCATCGTCATCGTTCACGACGGTGACGAACTCGAACTTGAGGCAGTTCCCGATCAGCAGATCACCGGTGAGGCTGACCTCGACGCTGGCGAGCTCATCGAGGTACAACTGCTCTCCAGCGGCGTCTTCTTCATTCATGAAGAAGTCGAGGTTGACGAGCACGGAACGTTTGAACTGAACGTCGACTTCGATTACGTCGAACCCGACACCGGATTCACCATCGATGCGGAATCGGCCGCCGACCCCGCAGTGAACGCATCGGTTCCCGGAACCATCGTCGAACCGGGTGCAACTGACGGGGCTGACGAGAACGCATCCGTCGAGCACGACGAAACCGAACTCGCCGACAGCACCGATGCGGACGACTCACTGTTCGCTAGCGTCTCCACCTGGGGACTTGCCCTCCTTGCTGTTGGGGCGGTGCTTTCGGTCGTTGGTATTAGCATCATGCTCGGTATCGGCCGTTCAGGTTCCCTTCGAGGCACGTAACTCGCGTCTCAAGCACTCGAGACGCGGTCATGGGTCCGGCTCATCGGCTCTACCCCTATTTGACCGACAGTTTTGAATCGTGATATTGAATAGTGATTGATAGAAACGACAGTCAACGAACGCCGAAGGTGCCACCGGATGACGGTCTTTCACTTGCCTCTCGTCTGGTCGGCTGATTACTAATGGTCGATGGCTCACACTCTACCGACAGTATCGATGGATCGAACTGAAGTAGTGGTTGTCCTGTGTGTACTCCTCCTTATCTCCGCGTTCGCCGGCGGTCTTGGCTATCTCGCTCTCGCGATCGGCGACGGAGCGTCCACCTCGAACGAACCCACCGCGGGAACGATCGGTGTCGACGAAACAATCGAACCAATTCACGCCACCGGCACTACCGGGGGGAACGTGTCTGTCGGCGTCCTCGACGTAACCGGCTTCGATCTCGAGTACCCGCTCCTCGAGGATCGCGTTGTCGCCGCGACCGGATTCGGAAACAATGCCGCCGTCGACAACAGCAACGGTGGAAGCCACGGCACCGCAGTGGCCGCCACGATCGCTCGCACCGCGCCGGACGCTGACCTACATCTGGTCACGTTCGAAACCGCCGACGACTACGAGGAGGGACTCGAGTGGCTGGTCGATCACGATGTCGACGTGATCGTCGCGCCGGTCGCGGACGCGGGAACACTCGGTGACGGGAACTCGCAGCTCGCGCGGGCGACGGCTGCGGCAACCGAGCGCGTTACCGTCGTCGCACCAGCGGGCAACCTCGGGACCGGTCACTGGACGGGGACCTACTCACCCGACGAAAGCGGCGCGCACGGCTTTGAGAGTGGACCGCTCAACGAGATACGGGGAGAAAGCGGGCACGCAGAGTTCCACCTCTCCTGGGACGATCCAGACGAAACATATCAGCTCGAACTCCACCGGCTCGAGGACGACGGGAGTACGACACGCGTCGCCCAGTCGTTGCCCCGCGAGTACGGCGACGTTCCGGGCGAACGATTGACGGCCCAACTCGATGACGATACCTACGGGCTCGCAGTTCGGGGCCCGGGAGCGGACACAGAAACTGCTACCAATACCCGCATTCGGATCGCGTCGTCGACACATTCGCTGGCAGACAGACGGTCGAGTGGAAGCATCGCTGCACCTGCCGCCGGACACGATGTGCTCTCTGTCGGTGCGCTGGACGAGGCATCAGACGAGGTCACACCGTACAGTTCCCGCGGTCCGACTATCGACGGACGACTCGGTGTTGATATCGTCGCTCCGGACACCCATCCAACGGGCGCGGATCCTTCCTTCGACGGGACATCCGCTTCTGCCGCGTACGTCGGCGGGGTCACAGCGCTCGTCGTCGATGCAGCCCCTGACCTCAGTCCGGAAGACGTGCGCCGGACGCTCGCATCGACCGCCGAGCCGACCGACGGCATTGATACGGAGAGTGGGCGTGGGCAAGTTGATCCCCGTGCAGCCGTCGCGGCCGTCGATGACACATTCGAGGCGACAGTAGCAGTCGAAGACGAGGAAGACGCCACGTAACCGTTCATCCCGTTCGAATCGAGAGACTTCATCGCTCAAATCGCTGTTTAACGTATAGTAAGCTATGTCCTGGTGTAGGCCCGACTCGAGACATAATGTCGACACTAACGAATATTCTGCCTTCCAAATCGGCAACTGCGGACACGTCCCTTAGAATCGTTGATGTAGACGACGACGAGGCCGACGAACTCTTCGACGTGCTCTCGAGTGAGACGCGTCGAAACGTATACCGTAGCCTGTTCGAGGAACCGGCGACGGCATCAGAGTTGGCGACCAGCGTCGACACCTCCGTCCAGAACGTCTCGCATCACGTGTCCGTCCTCGAGTCGGCGACACTCATCGAACCCGTTGGTCAGCGGTACTCGGAAAAAGGGAACGAGATGGTCGTCTACGGTCCGGCGAGCGATCCGCTCGTCTTCGTCGGAGAAGAAGAGACACGCCCGCAACTCGAGCAGTCGCTCTCCGAAGTCGTCGCCGGGCTCGCGGTTCTCGGTGCTGGCGCGCTGTTCGTTCAGTGGGGCGTCTACAGCCTGTTCTCACCGGCCGGAACGAATTCGACCGGGATCGATCCGGCGAGCCACACGAGCACCGTGGGCGAAACGCAGGGGCTACTCACCTGGCTCGTCTTCGATGCGGGAGAACCAGGTATCATTTTCTTCTTTGGCGCGCTACTCGTCGCCGGTCTCGCGTCGCTGGCGCTTCGGCGGTAGCGCCACCCAGGCGTTACTCGTCTCTGAGCATCTCGAGCCGCTCGAGCGTATCCGCTCCCTCGGTATCCTTGTCGTATCGCACACCAAGGAATCGCGGGAATCGCAGCGCATACCCCGACGAGTACGTCGGTGAGGTCTGGATCTCCTCGTAGCCGACCTCGAAAACGACGGCCGGCTCGAGTTCGACTGCCGTTCCATCCTCCGCGACGATATGAGGCTCCAGCAGCTCCGTCAACTCTTCGAGCTTCTCGTCCGTGATCCCCGTCGCGACCTTGCCGACCGTTTCCAGGTCATCGCCGTCGCGAACCGAAAGTTCGAACGTCCCGAGGAACGTCGCCCGCCGGCCCTCGCCCCACTCCGCGCCGGTAACGACACAGTCGAGCGTCTCTACGTCCGGTTTACGCTTTTGCCAGTTCTTTCCGCGCCGGCCCGGCGAGTACGTCGAGTCAGGGTTCTTGAGCATGATCCCCTCGTGGCCGGCCTCGAGTGCGTCCGCATCGACGGCCTCGATTTCGTCGGGGTCGTCGGTGACCCACAGCAGCGAGAAGCCGTCGATCTCCTCGGGTTCTTGCTGGCGCTCCGCCGCGAGCACCGACTCGAGTTGGTCGTGTCGCTCGACCAGTGGTTCATCGAGGAGGTCGTCGCCGTCGGCGTGCAGGCAGTCGAAGAAGACCGGGCGAACGGAGACGTCTTCGCGTGCCTTCGCCACGTCGTGCTTGCGCCGGAAGCGTTTGAGTACCTCCTGGAACGGGAGCGGGCTGCCATCGTCGTCAATCGCGACGACCTCGCCGTCCAGAATCACGGGGCTATCGAGGTGCTCGTTGGCGAACTCGACGACCTCCGGGAGTGCGTCGGTGACCGCTTCCATGTTCCGGGAGAAAACGTGGGTCTCGCCCTTGTTGTCGCCGTCTGGGTCGCCAGGGTCCGCTGGGTCGTAGTGTAACTGAATTCGCGCTCCGTCGTACTTCCACTCGACCGCAGCCTCGTCCCACTCCTCGAGTGCATCCGTAACGGTCCCCGCCTGCGCGAGCATGGCCTGGACTGGGCGACCGATCTCGAGGTCGATCTCGTCGAGTCCGCTGACACCATCTTCGCGGGCGGTTTCGGCGACCTGACCGTAGTCGTTCGAGACCTGGAGTGCGCGTTCGACCGGTTCCTGGGGAACGTCGAAGGCCTCGGCGATGGCGTCCCGGACGGTACCCTCGCCGACGCCGATGCGCATCTCCGAGAGAACGAGACGGGCGAGGTAGCGCGCTTCGTCGTTCGAGCAGCGGTTGAACAGCCCGAAGAGGAGGTCGACTTTTCGGTCCTGGCTACCCGAGCCTTCGGCGGCCGCGAGGTCGGTGAGGGTGTCGTTCACTTCGCGGACGGTGAGGTTGCCGGTGTTGTTGTTGCCGGTGCCGCCGTTGTTGTGGTCGTCATTGTCGCCACCAGCGCCACCAGCGCCAGCGCCACCGCCGCCCATGAACGCGCCCAACCCCTGCTGGCCACCGAAGTCGTAGCTCGCCGCCACTGCACCGATTTCGCCGCGCTCGGCGAGTCGGTCTTCCACGTCGTCTGCGTCGACGTTCGTCCCCGCTGCGCGGGCAATGGCATCGTAACAGGTGTTCGGCCCGATGTCGAGCGTGGTCGAGTCCCAGGCCGGGAAGACCCGGCCCTGAACGAACCGGGCGACGATCGGGAGGTCGTCGCCGGCCTCTGCGAGCAGGTCGCGGACGTGGGCAACGATCTCGAGATCCGCGGATTCGGCCTCGATCGTGGCGGCGCGGTCGGCGAACGTGGCGAACTCCATCGGCGGTGTCTATCGCCGGGGAGGCTAAAACGGTTCTGAGACCGGGCGACGTAACGCTGTCGACTACCCAACCGACGACCAGGCAAACGGAATTCGGCTATCCCCATCACTTCGAGGACGTGCATTTAAACCAGTCGCGCACCCACACCGACGTATGCCATCAGGGGACCTCGCAGCGCGGGTCACAAACGTGTTGTCGGTCGACGCCGACGGCTACCGCGAGCACGCCGAGGCCGACGCCGAAGTCATCAAAGACGCTATCGAGGACGGCGTCTTCGACAACCCACAGGCCATCGTCGGACTCGAGTACGAGTTCTACGCGATCAAGGACGACGACGCCACGCTGCGGCGGGTGCCGCGGCGGCTACTCGAGTTGATCGGCTTCGAGAAGGAACTCGGCCTGCACAACGCGGAGATGACGACGAGTCCGCAGCCGTTGAACGGCCACGGGCTGGCGGCCCAGGAGTCGGAGGTCAAAGCGCGGCTGCAGACGGCGCTGAAGGTGACGGAGTCCGAGCGCATGCGGCTGGTGAGCGACGGGCTCTGGACGATTCCGCCGGAGGGCGAGGACGCGACGACGTACCTCACGGACAGCGTCGAGCGCACCGTCGAGGACGAGGCTGCGGAGGGCGGCGAGCAGTCCGTTCGCGTCGCGACGAACATGAGCGATTCGGCGCGCTATCACGCGATGGCCAACACAGACCAGGCCGACGTGGCCGGTATGCGAGTCGAAGCACCGCACGTCTCGTTGCAGGCCGATACGGTCATGCCCGAGAGCCTGATCACGTCGATTCAGCCCCACTATCAGGTGGCTCACGCACCCGATTTGCCGACGTACTTCAACTACGCCGTCCGGACCGCTGCCCCGCTGCTCGCGCTCGGGGTGAACTCGCCGTTCTTCCCCGCCGACCTCTACGACGACGGGGCGACGGCCGAAGACGTGCTTGCGGACGGCTGGATGGAACACCGGATCAGCGTCTTCGAGACCGTACTGAACGACCCGAATACGGGCGAGGGGAAAGTACGATTCCCGCAGGACCTCGACTCCGTCGAGGAGGCCGTCGACCGCATCGCCACCGACGACACGATGGTCCCGATGCCCGTCGAGGCCGGCGAGCGCTTCGACGACCAGTTCCCGCACTTCCGGCGCAAGCACGGTACCTACTGGCGGTGGGTTCGTCCTGTGTTCGGCGGGCCGACGCGCTCGGCCGCGAACGCGCGGATCGAGTTCCGGCCGATTCCCGCCCAGCCGACCGTCCGGGACTCCGTCTCGTTCCTCGCGGCGTTCGCCGGCCTCCTCGAGAGCCTGGTTCGCCTGGAACATCCCGTCCACGAACTCGACTGGCAGACCGCC
The DNA here is from genome assembly GCF_000337575.1 of Natrialba hulunbeirensis JCM 10989. Classification (GTDB taxonomy): domain Archaea; phylum Halobacteriota; class Halobacteria; order Halobacteriales; family Natrialbaceae; genus Natrialba; species Natrialba hulunbeirensis. Next base: position 15,749 of record NZ_AOIM01000011.1, read on the forward strand.
CGCGAGAACTTCTACGCGGCCATGCGCGACGGGCTCGAGGCCGACATCGTCTGGATCACCAACGACGGCAAGGAGACGACGGACACGCTGGCGCTCTACGAGGATCTGCTGGCCCACGCCGAGGACGGCTTGACGAGTCGCGGCCTGACCGAGGAACAGGCCGCGAAGTACCTCTACCCGCTGCGCCGGCGTGTACGCCAGCAGTTGACGCCGGGCAGGTGGAAGCACGACCAGGTCCGTTCGGCGGTCGACGATGGCGCGGACCTGGAAACGGCGATCGAAACCATGCAGCGAGAGTACGTTCGTCGCCAGCGTGAGACGTTGCTGGAGGGGAGTTTCGCTGACTGGATCGGCGACTGAGTCGGTGACAATAGTCAGAAACACGGTTGTAATTCTTCTGCCAGGAATCGGCCAGAACAGGAGTCGGTGCTGAATTTTACGACTAAAGTCGCGGGTATCTCAATCCTGCTCACAGCACATTCTGACCAACACAGTATCTGCGTCGCAGTCACCGATAAGGACTAATACAGTGCGATACAAACTGATACACAATGCCGATCACAGAGGACGAATTCCGGACGATCAACGAAGATAACCCGGTCATCGACCTCGCGGCCGACACGACGCAGGGAATGATCTATCGGCACCTCCTCGAGAACGCCGATAAGGCGTTTCGCCAGCGTGAGATCGTTGATGCGGTCGACGTGCCTCAAGGAAGTGTCGGGCCGACACTCAAGCGCCTCGAGCAGCGTGGACTGGTTGAGCACCGCGGCCGGTACTGGAAGATCGCTGACGCCGAACACGCCACCGCCTCCGCTGGGTTGCTCGGTGCTGCAGCAGTCGACGAGATCGACGGCGGCTTTTCGGACGATGCGGTCGACGAGTGGATGGAAACCGCCCTTGATCCGATCGACGGACGGCGCGAGAGCGATCGCAAGGGAGCATAAGCGATGGCCGAACGAGGAGATGTCGTGTGGGCGCCCGACCCGTTCAAATCGGGTAGCGGGAACCCGCGTCCGTGGCTGGTCGTTTCGGCGGATCGACTTCCGTATCCAAATGAGGAGTCGATCGCAGTTGCGTTCACTACGCAGTCGCATCACCCGGGGAGTTTCGCAGTACCGAGCAAGGCGTGGGTTCGGGGTGAACCACAGACGCAAAGCTACGTTCTCCCGTGGACAGTGGCGACATTAAAAGACGAGACGCATATCGTTGGAGTCCAGGGCACAATTTCGGACGAATTCGCGGATCACGTTACAACGACTCTCAGTTCGTATCTCAGTCCATCTACCGATGTGGAAGATACGTGAGGTTGCCGTAGTACAGCCCCGAGAGTTCGTCCCTCCCAACTCCCGAAAAACAGAGAAGCAGTCGTCGCTGTTTACCGGCCATTCGGCAGCACAGGTGGTATGAACGACCGGTACTAGCTCCTGCCAATGCGTTGACAGTAAACGACAGGTTCTGCCAGTCGTCATCTGACCCCCTCCGCTAACACCGTCTCGCTTGCCGCTTTCCTGACGCCCGTGTACCACGTCCCCGTAGATCACCCTATGTCATCACAGTCACCACAACTCCCACAGCCGGGTCTCGGCACCTCCGGCCACGAAGGCGAGTCCTGTACCGATGCCGTCGTCACCGCACTCGAGTCCGGCTACCGCCACATCGACACCGCACAGATGTACGACAACGAGGCAGCCGTCGGTCGCGCGCTCGAACTGGCCGACGTCGACCGCGAGGACGTCTTCCTCGCGACGAAGGTCCACCCGTCGAATCTGGCTGCGGAGGGCGTACTCGAGTCCACCCGTGAGAGTCTCGACCGACTCGGCGTCGACACGGTCGACCTGCTGTACGTCCACTGGCCGATGGGCGAATACGATGCCGAGGAGACGCTGCCGGCGTTCGACGAAGCCGTCGAGGAGGGACTGACGCGCCACGTCGGCGTGAGCAACTTCACACCGGATCTTCTCGAGGAGGCGGTCTCCATACTCGATGCGCCGATCGTGGCTCACCAGATCGAACTCCACCCCGAACTGCAGCAGGACGAACTCGTCTCACTCGGCCGTGAATACGATATCCAGACGGTCGCGTACTGTCCGATCGCCAAGGCTGAGGTCGCAGAGATCGACGATCTGCAGGCGATCGCCGACGACCACGACGCGACGCCGATTCAGGTCGCGCTGGCGTGGCACTACGACCGCGAGAGTGTCGTTCCGATTCCGAAGGGGACGGGCGAGCATATCCGCGAGAACTACGCGGCGCGCGAGATCGAGTTGACGGACGACGACCGGGACCGGATCGCTGCCCTCGACGCGGGCGAGCGACTGGTCGATCCGGACGACGCAGCTTGGAATCAGTAACGGCCGACGCTGCCCGGAACCGGTAGCAGGCGGCGAGGACTTGAATCGGCAACGGCGACGAGGCCGCAGGTATTCGCCACCGCCAGTTCGACAGATTGTGTGATGTGGTACCAACCTCTGGGCCACAAGTGATTAAGTATTCACAGGCGAGAGTCTGGAATATGGTTACCTTCCTCTCCGGGGGCACCGGAACGCCGAAGCTGTTAGACGGTGCTGGCGCCGCGTTCTCACCGGAGGAGACCACGATCGTCGCCAACACGGGCGATGATATCGAACTCGGCGGACTGTTCGTCTCGCCGGACGTCGATACGGTACTCTTTCAGGGTGGTGGGATCCTCGACCGCGACACGTGGTGGGGCATTGCAGGCGACACGCACCGAACGAACTCGGCGCTGATGGACATCGCGGCAGCGGCTGATCTCCCCGAGGGGCCACAGTACCTCCCCGCGGAGAAACAGACCGCCGGCCGCGATCTCGCCAACTGGCGTCGCTTTTCGGGTGTCGCCGAGTTCATGACGATCGGTGACCGGGACCGGGCCGTCCACCTCACGCGGACCAGCCTCCTCGATCAGGGCCAGACACTGAGCGAGGCGACCGCGAAACTCGCCGACGCGTTCGGGCTCTCTGTCGACCTCCTCCCGATGAGCGACGACCCCGTCGCGAGCCTCATCCACACGCCAGAAGGAATGATGCACTTTCAGGAGTACTGGGTCGGCCACCGGGGCGAGCCGACCGTCGAAACCGTCGAGTTCCGCGGGTCGTCGATGGCACAGCCGGCTCCCGGCGTGCTCGAGGCACTCGAGGACACCGTCGTTATCGGCCCCTCGAATCCGGTCACCAGTATCGGCCCGATGCTCGCGCTACCGGGCTTTGCGGACGCACTCGCCCAGACGACGGTTGTGGCTGTCTCACCGTTCCTCGGCGACGAGGCGTTCTCCGGTCCTGCGGGCGAGCTGATGGAGGCGGTCAACGCCGAGCCGAGCACCGAGGGGCTCGCAGCCGCCTACCCGTTCGCAGACGCCTACGTCATCGACACGGACGACGATGCGGAGTTCGACCGGCCGACGATCCAGACCGATATTCGGATCGACGACGAGGCCGATGCCGAACGAGTTATCCGCGCCATCGCCGAAGCGATCGATATCGTCAGCTAGGATGTTCTCCCCACCGCTTGCCCTCGCCAGTTTGAGCGGCGAATCCGACGCCGAGTGGGCCCGCGCCGGTGCTGACTACGCCGGCTGTGCCTTTCTCGGCGGGATCGCCATCGACGACCGATCGAGAGCCGCCGCGCGCGAACTCGTCGCCCGCGACCGAACCGAGTTCCTGCCCGACGATCCCTTCGCGTTCGTCGACCACCAGCTCCGGGCGCTCGAACTCGAGTCCACCCCGATCCAGCCGGCGGTCAACGTCCGCAGCGCGACTCGGGAACCGATCCGCGACGCGGCCCAACTCTGTCACGAGCACGACGCGCTGCTCGAGATCAACGCCCACTGCCGACAGGACGAACTGTGCGCCGTCGGCTGCGGTGAAACACTACTCGCCGACACGGATCGTCTCGCGGGCTACGTCGAAACAGCAACCAGCACCGGCGCAACCATCGGTGTGAAGGTCCGCACCGAAGTCCACGGTGTCGAGTTGCCCGCGCTGGCGGAGGTACTCGAGTCCGCCGGCGCGTCGTTCGTCCACGTCGACGCGATGGATACGGAGTCGGTTATCGCCGAGATTGCGGACGCGACGGATCTCTTTGTGATCGCGAACAACGGCGTTCGAGACACGGAGACGGTTCGGGAGTACGTGGAGTACGGTGCGGACGCGGTGAGCGTGGGTCGACCGAGCGATAATCCGGTCGTACTCGAGCGGGTTCACGATGCGGTCGTGGCGCAGTTGGAGTCGTGACGGTATCCGAATCTATCGCGGGGTGAGTTCACGGCTGTTGCCATCTTCGTCTGTGTTCTCTCACATCACTCAGACTCACACTCACACTCACACCCACCCCCACACCCACAGCGAAACCACGAAAGGACTTTCCAGCAGGCACGCCTCCACCCCGCTATGACCCTCGACGAACTCTCCGAGGAGATGCAGGAATCGTACAGCGATGTTGGGGAGGAACTCACCGTCTCGCTCGACCGCGAGACGCGAAACGAACTCGCCATGCTCGAGACCGCACTCGAACCGGAAGAGACGGACGAACTCGTCCGTCGGGCGATCCACATGCTCTTTCAGTCGACCGTCGAGACGGGGACGATGGACTTCCACCTGCGCTCGGGCTTCGACGTGACCTACGACGAGTATCTCTCGGGGATGACGTTCGACGAGATGACGGGTGCGAATCAGTATCCGACGATGGACGACGAGCGTCGATATCAGTTCTGAAGCCGTTTCTACGGCTCCTCCAGTCGGCCACTCCGTTGTTCTCCCCCGTCTGAGAAACGAGTGAGAGTGACTATCGTATGTGTTATAATGTCACCTTATTCTTAGATCTGAATAATAGGTGCGCTTATTGCCCTCGATCACTCGGCTGTAGACATGGCAATCAGTCAGAACGCAACCGAAACCACGTACCGCTGTCCCACGTGTGCGGGCGATCTCGCCGTCCGATACGACTCCTTCGAGTGTACGGACTGCGGGTTCACGCCGCGTCACGGCTCGGACTAACTCGTAACAGAACTCGCGGACGCACCGACTTCCGAACACGCTCTTGCGCTTCTCACTCGTATCGCGGCCGGCACTCGAGAGGCAGCGCTCTCGTTGTGTCTGCGAACCGGCGGCGTGTTCTCCCGTTGGCTCCCACTCCAGCACAGAAAGAGCGTCGTGTGTCTTGAGCAGTTCGTAAAACCAGCGATCAGGTATCAACTCCCAGACGATACCGTGACACAGCTACACCGCTACTCGAGTACCCGGCTGAGTAGCCGACTCAGTCGTCGATCGGCGCCGCACTCGAGAGCGCCTCGTCGATCTCGGCCTCTTCCATCTTGTCGACCAGGGCGTCGATAACCTCCTCGCGCTTGCCCTTCACGAACTTGATCGAGCCGACGACGAGGTGGCCGCCGCCGGAGACGCCGCCGCCCGGCACCTCCGCCTCGAGTTCGGAGACCATCTGCGGGATGTCGAGGCGCACGCCGTCGGAGCGGAGCACGGCGAAGTCGGGGCCGTAGCCGACCGTGATGACGGGGTCGCCGGTCTCCTCGATTTTCCGGTCGTGGATCTCGCCTGTCGTCTTGCCCGGTGCGGGGTAAGTAAAGCGGTGGGCGTAGTTCTCGACGTCGATCCGGTAGAGGTGTGCGCCGTTGTCCAGGTCCTCGTGTTCGAGGTGGGCCATCGCGGCGTCGAGTTGCTCGTCGACCTCCTCGCCGGCACGGTCGGCGAAGAACGAGACGAGGTCGCGGTGGCGCTCCTCCTCGTCGCTGTCGATCTGAAGCAGGTCCTGGATGAGTTGGTCGCCGGAGTTGTAGCGCAGCCAGAAGGCCGCGTAGTCGAGCGCTTCGCTCACGTCCTGCAGGCGATCCTCGTCGTAGCCCTCTTCGACCGCGAGGTCGATGTAGTCGTCCATCGCGTCGGCCTTCGAGCGGTCCGAAATGCCGGCGACGGCGGGGACGTGGCGGAGTTCGTCCGTGATCTCCGGGAAGATCATCCGCGCGAGTTCGACACAGAGCATGCCCGTCGTGATCCGGTAGTCCTCGTCGTGGAGGTACGGGTTAACGTGGGCGTCGAGCAAGTCGCCGACAGCGTCCGGGTCGGGGTGGTGGTGATCCACCGCGACGATCGGGATGTCGTAGTGTGCCAGCGTCTCGTAGGCCGGCACGTCCTCGGCCGTCGACCCGTTGTCGAGCATGAGCAAGAGGGGGAGCTGCTGACCGTGTTTCTCGCGGTCCTCGAGTGCGAAGTTCAGGTCGCGCGTCGCGTCCTCCATCTCGTAGAACGGAGCCTTGGCCGGCAGGCGCTTGATGAGATGCTGTGGGGCGTTCTCGTCCTCGTGTACCTCGGCGATGAAGCGCTCGAGTGCGATCTGGACCGGCACCGCGGCGCACATTCCGTCACCGTCTGCGTGGTGACGAACACGAATCGGGCGGCCCTCGAGTACCGTCCGACGCAGCAGGGTGGCGACTTCCCGCAGATCGTCACGGAGCTTTTCGAACGCGGGCCAGTCGATCAGCGGCTCGACGTCGTGTGGTTCGGCACGCTCCTCGAGTGCGTCCTCGAGTCGCTCGCGGGCTTCGTCGGCGGTCTCGCCCTCGAGCTTCGAGAGGCCGTCGACTTCGATCTGGACGGAGCCCTCGCGGTGTTCGGGTGTTCCGGTGACGCGGACGACATCGCCGACCTCGACCTGTGGGTAGGCGCGGACGCCGGCCTCTTCGAAGGCGGCACAGGGGACGACGCCGGATTCGTCGGTGACGTGGAAGATCGTCGGGCCGCCGGTCTGTTTGACCTGTACGACCTCGCCTTCGAGGTGGATCTGTTCACCGATGGTCCCCTCGAGGCGGTCGGTGCCGGTCAGGCTGTAGTCGTGGGTGACAGATTCGATCGTGGTATCACTGTCGTCGTCGAGTTCGATCCCGGCTGGCTCGAACGCCATATCGCCGTTATCGCGAACGGTCTCGAGTTCGACGACGAGTTCGTCGCCGACGGCAAAGGTGCCGTCGAGAACGGACTCGTGGACGAGGCCGGAGACGGATTCGGAGAGATCGACGAAAACGCCGTAATCGACGATACCGTTGATTTCAGCGAGGTAGGGTTGGTTCTGCTCGACATCCTCTGCGGTACAATCAGCATCGAGATCGTAGACGACGGAATCCCCGTCGTCTTCGCCGGGGACCCCGGCGGACTCACGTGTCATCTATGAGTGTTCGGTTAGTGACGGTCGCGTATAACCCTTGTCAAGAAGGGATCTCAGCCGTCGATCCGAAAACTGCAGGCAGTAGCGGGGTTGTCGGCCTGATGGCTCTGTCGGCTGGCTCGAGTTGATCACTGATAGCCGCCGGCTGGCTCGATGAGGCACACGGACACACGGACACACGGACACACCGCCCGCCACGCGACCATCGGAACGTTTAGCAACCGCACCCTCCGATGATGGTGTATGGGGCTGCTCGACGCGCTGTTTCGCTCGAACGAAATTCTCGGCATCGCCGAGGAGACACTCGAGTTCGCGATCGAATCCTCGGAGGCCTCCCATCCCAACGAGTACATGGGGTTTCTACGAGGTACAGAGGCGACGCGACTGGGACTCGAGCAAGACGGACTGGTCATCACGGATGTGCTGGTGGTGCCGGGAACGGAGGCAAACAGCGTGAGTGCGACGGTCAAGACGAGCCAGATTCCGAACGACGTGAAGGCGCTCGGCAGCGTTCACTCCCATCCGAACGGCGTGATCAGGCCGAGCAGCGCGGATCTGGAGACGTTCGGACGCGGGAGCGTCCACATCATCATCGGCGCACCGTACCGACGCAGCGACTGGAAAGCGTTCGACTCGCAGGGCAAGCGGACGACCCTGAACGTGATCGATGTCGACCTGCCCGAGACCGAGGACTTCTTCGATTTCACGCAGGCGGATATCGACGAAGAACTGTACTGAGACGGCGAACTGCGTGGGCGTGAGAAGACACTGCGGCTGACACCGACACCGAAACCGAACGCGAGACCGACACTGGTATCCACACGATGATTCAGCAGACGAACACGAAACGCCAGCAACAACGGCGACAGATCTTGATTTCGAGGACGGAACTGGGGACGAATCTATGACGAACGACAGTTTGCGGACGGTGATCGCGCAGGGAACGTTCGATCTGTTACACCCTGGGCACGTCCACTATCTCGAGGAGGCCGCTGCAATGGGCGACGAACTGTACGTGATCGTCGCACGGAAATCGAACGTCGATCACAAGGAAGCGCCCATCTGTTCGGCCGCACAGCGACGGGATGTCGTCGACGCTCTCGAAGTCGTCGACAAAGCCATTCTCGGCCACGAGGAGGATATCTTCGTCCCGATCGAGCGGATCGATCCCGACGTGATCGCACTCGGCCACGACCAGCACCACGACGGGGCAGCCATCGAGGACGAACTCGAGCGCCGCGGAATCGACTGCACTGTCGAACGTGCAAGCGGCCGCGAATCGACACGCGAGGACGAACTGCTCTCGACACGCTTAATTATCGACCGGATTCTCGACCGACGCGGGTAATCTCGGCGTCGGGATTGGTGGGATTTTCACTGAAGCCGACTTACTCGTCTCTGCCAGCGTGACTGTCTTCCATGAGGGGTCGACTGTCCGACTTAGAAGCATGCAATAGTTGCCGTTTCCGACGACAGTCGTCGCGGCGACGAGTGGTTTGACGCTCGAACACGGCCGGCACTGGGAACATCTGTGTGAAGCCGCGTCAATTCTTTCCCCTATCTACCCAAAACCGCCATAATTGCCAGGTAGAGGCCCTGAATCCGCAAACTTTTGAATGTGGAGTGCACACGAAACAACTATGCAGACCGATCCAACTCGCAGGACGTTTCTGGCGGGCAGCGCGACTGCAGGTATCGTTGCAGTCGCCGGCTGTGCCAGTGATGGGGATGGCAATGGTGGCGAAAACGGCGACGAGAACGGCGCTGAAAACGGTGACGAAAACGGAGACGCCGAGGAGTTCGACTACACCGTCGACGCCGAACTCGAGGAGGGGGACGGCTCCTACGAACTCTGGGCACTCGACCAGGGCCGCGACGACATCTTCACGTACGAACCAGCCCCGGAGGGCGACGACGAGTTCGCGCTGACGGGTCACATCAATCTGAACGAACTCGAGGGCCTCCCAGCGGAGGGCGTCGTTCCGCACATGATCGACTTCAGTTCGGACTACGAGTACGCCGCCATCGCCTGTACGGCCGGCGCGCGAACGCTCGTCTTCCGAACCGAGGATCACGAACTCGTCGCCGACATCGACACCGGCGAGGGATCACACATGGCTGCGTTCTCTCCCGCAGACGACTACATCCACGTCGACGCGATTGGCGAGGGTGCGATCGTTCGCGTCGACGCTGACCTCGAGAGCGAGTCGTTCGAGGTCGTCGACGAAATCGTCGTGCTCGAGGACGACACCGTACAGGACGCCGGTATCGAGAGCGGCTCGCCGATCTGTCATCAGTACGCCCACGACGGACGCTCGCTGCACACGCTCGGACCGAGCTACCACGACGGCGCGCTCGTGATCGTCGACCACGAGGAGTTCACCGTCGACAAGGCGCTCTCCGGCGACACGCTGCCGACGAACTGTGGGACAATGCCACACCCGACCGAGGAGAAGTTCTACCTCACCGCTGGTCTCCCATCCAGCGACAGTGAGGGTGTCGGCGACTACTACGTCTACGACACCGCCGAGGACGAGGTTATCGTCGACGGGGAGTCCACCGAGGGAATCGACGCACACGGCTTCTGGTTCACGCCGGATGGCGAGGAGCTGTGGGTGCTGAACCGCGAGACCAACGACGGCGTCATCGTCGACCCCGAGACCGACGAGGTCAAAGAGACGATCGACGCCTATGGCCCCGCTCAGGACGACGATCCCGGTGAGAGCGACGCCCCTGACATCATGTGGACCTCGCCCGACGGCGAGTACATGTTCGTCAGCCTCCGCGGTCCCGCACCGCTCTCTGGTGACCCCCACGCTGCAACCGGTGTGACGCCTGGCGTCTCGGTTATCAGCGTCGAGGACCGCGAGCATGTCGACGTCCTCGAGCCGTTCCCAATCGAGGAGTTCGACGACGAGCACGTTGAACTCGCACAGGACGAGGAAGCAGAGGGGCCACGAACGCCTGACTTCCACGGCCTCGGTGTTCGCCCGATCGAACAGTTCGATACGGCGATTTCGAACTCGCCGCCGTTCTAACGCGGGCGCAGGCGAGCCGGTGTCTCGGTTCGGTATCTCGTTTTTCGATATGCCTCGGTGAGGGGAGAGTGACGTCACCGAAACAGCTTGTGTCCAAGTGCGACGAGCAGCCGCAGTGCCATCCGTACGAGTACGGAAAGGAGTCGCAATGAGATGACCAGAAGCAGGGCAATCAGTGCGAGTACCAGTCCCGCTCCCACGGCAAACACGACGAACGGGGCCATCACCAGCAGGGTACCAAGCAGTCCGACTGCTCGAGTATCGGTCTCGAACGCGTCATCATCGAACACGAGTTCCGCCCGTTCTGTGTCTGCGTCTCCCGTCCACCGGAGCGTTTGCCCGCTACGGTCGACAAAGGCGTCGTCCGCGTTGTGGTGGGCTGCCTGTCCAGGTGCCTCCACGGTCACTGACGCATCCGTCCCAAATGCGTCGTGGAGTGCTGCGACGGGTGGCTCGTGTCGTGTCGAGACGTTCGTCAGAACCGCATCGTGACGGACACGAACCTCGTATCCCCCATTACTCCCAGTGGTTGTGTTCGCCGACGTGAACGTGACGACTGGGTCGCCGCGGTACTCGAGTCCCGTCGCGGATTCGTCCTGCAGGTCGAACGCGTGTTCGAGTCGGCTGGCACCGTCGTGCCACTCGTGAGCGATGGTGTCGTTCGCGGCCCGCTGTGCTGTCGTTTTGTTCTGGATCAGGTACTGCTCGTGGACGGTGATCGAGAGCTGACTCCCTGGTGGGTCACCAGCCAGTTCCACCTCCAGTTCGTACGTTGCGTTGCTGAACGCGGAACTGTTGGTCCCCGACTGGTCTGTGAGGGTTGCGCTGCTTCCGGTGCTTCCGCTGCTTCCCGCGCTTGCGGTGCTTGTGGTACTCAACTGACTCGTCCCGTCAGCCGCTGCGTCGGTGAAGATGTCTCGACCGTCGGCCGGGTCGTCGCTCGCGAGCACCGGCACTGTCTGGAGTGAGAGGAGGAGAACGACCACGAACAGACCGATTGCGGTCAGATGTCCAACCGTCCGTCTGGTTGACCGACCCGAGACGCATTTCTCCAGCCGGACAGTCATTATCCCAGATCGTTCTTGTTGGTAGTAATAGCTTCCGGGGAAACGGAAACGGACACTGACACTGACACTGACTCGTGTGAATAGCGAGAAGAGACCACAGCGAGCCTGGCGAAACTGGGAGGCGACGCCAAACGAGGGGGAGTACTGTATCAGTTCAGTCGAATAACCGGCGGCGGCAACCGGAACGAATCCACTGTGTGGCCAGTTTCGACGAAGTGTTCGATCGCTTGTTCCGAAACATCTGCTTCGGTCCGCCCGTCAGCAGTGCTGCACTGCCACTCACACTCCAGACAGTACTTGTGCATTTACACCATTCTCGGTTGCACCACTGGGAAAGTCTCGTGCAGGACATAGAAGGCGCGAACGATCAGTTCCCGTCAGTCAGTACCCACTCGAGTTCGAATCGCGAGTGACACCGGGGTTCGTCACCGCACCGTTCGCAGCCGAGTCGAAGTCGCGGCCGTACTTCGCCAGCACGCCACTATCGTACGCAGGCGCGGGCTGATCCCACTCCTCACGGCGGGCGTCGAATTCGGCGTCGTCGAGGTCGACTGCGAGTTCCCGCTCCGGAATGTCGACCGTGATCTCGTCGCCGTCCTCCAGAAGTCCGATGGGGCCGCCGACGAACGCTTCGGGGGCGACGTGACCGATCATCGGCCCGCGGGTGCCACCGGAGAACCGGCCGTCCGTGATGAGCGCCACGTCGTCCTCGTGGCCCGCGCCGACGACTGCGGCGGTGACGCCGAGCATCTCGCGCATGCCGGGGCCGCCCTTCGGCCCCTCGTTACGGATGACGATCACGTCGCCGCTCTCGATGTGCCCCTCCTGGACGTACTGCATGGCAGCCTCCTCGTCCTCGAAGACGCGGGCCGGCCCCTGGTGGTAGAACTCGTCGTCGCCGGTAACCTTGAGCACCGCACCGTCGGGCGCGAGGTTGCCCGAGAGGATCTTGATCGCACCCTCGTCCTCCTTGGGGTCGTCGACGGGGTAGAGGCTGTCTCTTATACACAT
>NZ_AOIM01000012.1 GCF_000337575.1 Natrialba hulunbeirensis JCM 10989
GGATGACGATCGGGACGCCGCCGATCTCGTGGAGGTCGTTCATCACGCGGTCGCCGCCGGGCGCGAGGTCGGCGATCTTCGGCGTGCGCTGGGAGATTTCGTCGAAGTCCTCGATCTCGAGGTCGACGCCGGCCTCGCGGGCGAGCGCGAGCAGGTGAAGCACGCCGTTGGTCGAGCCGCCGATCGCGGTCTGGAGCGCGATGGCGTTCTCGAAGGATTTGCGGGTGAGGATGTCCGAGGGGCGGCGATCCTCTTCGACGACTTCGACGGCGAGTTCACCGGCGCGGCGGGCGACCTCGTAGCGCTCCTCGTCCTCTGCGGGCGGGGAGGCGCTGCCGAGGGGTGCGAGGCCGAGCGCTTCGGAGATGGACGCCATCGTGTTCGCGGTGAACATGCCGCCACAGGAGCCCGCGCCGGGGCAGGCACTGCGCTCTAAGTCGTCCAGCTCCTCGGCGTCCATCTCGCCGGTGCCATAGGTGCCGACGCCCTCGAAGACGCTGACGATGGTCACGTCCCGGCCCTCGTGCTGACCTGGCATAATCGAGCCGCCGTAGAGGAAGACCGAGGGCAGATCCGTTCGGATCGCGGCCATCATCATCCCGGGCAGGTTCTTGTCACAGCCCGCGACGGTGACGAGGCCGTCGATGCGCTCGCCGAACGTCACGAGTTCGACGCTGTCGGCGATGAGTTCCCGCGAGATGAGCGAGGCCTTCATCCCCTCGGTTCCCATCGAAATCGCGTCCGAGATGGTGATCGTGCCGAACTCGATCGGCATCCCGCCGGCTTCGTCCGCGCCCTCGAGTGCGGACTCGGCGACATCGTCGAGGTGAACGTTACAGGGAGTGATGTCGGCCGCCGGGTTCGGCACGCCGATCATCGGCGAGGAGAGATCGTCGTCGTCGAAGCCCATTGCGCGGAACATCGCCCGGTGGGGTGCCTTCTCCGCCCCTTCGGTGACCTCGCGGCTCCGGAGGCGTTCGTCTTTGCCGTAGTCGAACTCGTCGCTGCTCATGCTCGGACCTTGCGTCGGGAGACCATAAGTCACCGTTTGTCGGTCGTTCTTTCCACGGGTGGCCCCGAGAGTGACCGCGGGCACTGCGACCATCCGGTCACAGTTTGTCCAACTCGCGTGACGTTCACAGATTCTTACCGATCCTGGAGGAAGAAAGTTTATACCCTCCCATTTATCTCATCGAAGCATGGCACGCGACGATCCGGTACAACAGGATTCGGACGCACAGTCAGCCAACCAACTCCCTAATCTCGTGACGATCGTTGGTCGCGGGGTTCCCTCGATGTTCGAAATCGCCGTCGACGGCGAGATCGAGATGGTCGCAGACGACCCCGTTTCCGAGGGTGTCGTGGTTTCTGAGAAGGTTGCAGAGGGAACGATTGATGTGGGTGTCCAGCGATTCCGATTCGACGGCGAGATGGCGAACGTCCACGTAGTCGACTGGAACGGTGTTCCCGCGCCGGAATCCGCGAGTACGCCGACGGTCCACGTCGAGTACGGCGCACCAAGTCGGTAATCACTGCGTGTAACGCCCCTATTCTGCGGTCTTCTGTCTTCTGTCTACTGCCTACTGTCTGCCATCTCCTCTCTGCTAGCTCACAGTGACTGTCGTCAGGCGTTGCCAGCGCCGAAACCTCCTTTCCAAGACCGACCGATAGTGTGTACATATGCCGAACGCGAGCGACCCGAGCGTTGGCCCCACCTCACAGGCCGACAGAGAACACGGCATCACTGTCAGCGCCGGCGCTCGTCTCCACGTCGGCTTCCAGAACCTCTCGCTCGCTCGCGAACGACTCTACGGCGGTATCGGTATCGGACTCGAGACGCCCCGCGTCACCGTCACAGCAACTCGCGCCGACAAACTCGTCGCCGACGACCCGCTCGTTCGTGAGTACGCCGAACGGGCTCTCGACGTCCTCAACGTCCCAGGTGTCGAGATCGGACTCGAGAAGCCACTGCCACGACACGTCGGTCTCGGGAGCGGGACCCAGCTCGCCCTGTCTGTGCTCGCGGCGACGGCTCACGCCTACGGCCAGAATCCACGAGTCAGGACGAACGCACCCGCACTGGGCCGGGGCGGCCGCAGCGGCGTCGGCGTCGCCACCTTCGAGAACGGCGGCTTCGTCGTCGACGCGGGCCACCCGACGAATCGCTTTACGACTGCCCCACCCGAGGAGGGCGACTGGACAGTGCCACCCGTCGTCGCCCGCCACGACCTCCCCAACGACTGGTGCTTCCTCGTGGTCGTCCCTGATGCCGACCCCGGCCGCAGCGGCGAGAACGAGGATGCCAGTATGCGCACCGTCGTCGAACGCGCCGACCCCGCCATCGCGGACGAACTCGCCGGCGTCGTCACCCGGAAACTGCTGCCCGCCGCGGCCGCAGGCCGACTCGAGGCCTTCGGCGAGGCGATCCGCGAAATCGGCCGGAAGAACGGCGCGTGGTACGCGGACGCCCAGGGCGGCGTCTTCCGCCCACCCGCCGGTGAACTGGTGGAGGCACTCGAGTCCTGTCCGGTTCTCTCGGGGATCGGGCAGTCCTCGTGGGGTCCAGTCGTCTACGGCGTCACGGATCGCGGCCACGCCGAGGAAGCGGTCGCCGCGGCCGAGGACGCACTTGCAGAACGCGGGCTGTCGGGTGAGGTACTCGTGTCGCGTGCGGCACCAGTCGGGACGGGTGCAGAGGTTCGGATCGACGGCGAGTGAGGAACGCGAGTGACAGACACTCGCCAGACGTGGCACTTTTGCTCCGGGCGTTCGTACACCCAGGGTATGCAGTTCTGTGACGACTGCGGCTCGATGATGATGGCCGAGGACGACCGGATGGTCTGTACGAACTGTGGCGCCGCGAGCGAACGCGACCGCGAGCGCGAAGACGAGTTCGTCACGACCGAGTCCCAGACCGACGACGAGGTCATCGAGTCCGACGAGAACGCGAACTTCGAGGGCAAGCCGAAGGCGACCGACGTCGTCTGTGACGAGTGTGGCACTCAGGAAGCCTGGTACACGCTGAAGCAGACCGCCTCCGCAGACGAGCCACCCACACGATTCTTCAAGTGCACGGAGTGTGGCCATCGCTGGCGGGGTTACAACTGAGTCAGGGCCGGAACCTCACTCGGCGCTGCCACACCGGACGCAACGTTCACAACGCCCCTCCCATACCTCTAAACGAACGCATAGAGACAGCGGAAACTCACACAGCGCCAGACACAGACACAACCGACATCCAGCCACTCAGCCACCCAGACACCAGACCCAACCAATGCCCAACGGGCCACAACTACCCGGCGTCGAAACCGAGGACACCGCAGACCGCATCGTCCTCCACGTCGACGCCGACTGCTTCTACGCCGCCTGCGAGCGACTCCGCGAGCCCGAACTCCGCGACGAACCCGTCGTCGTCGGCATGGGCTACGAACCCGGCGACACCATCGGCGCCGTCGCAACCGCCAGCTACGAAGCCCGCGAGTTCGGCGTCGAAAGCGCCCAGGCAATCTCGACCGCACTCGAGTCCCTGCCGCGGCGCGCCGCTCTTTCACCAGACACAGAAGACCACGATCCGGACCTGACCGAGGACGAGACCGGCTACTACCGCCCCGTCGATATGGACTTCTACGAGTCCGTCGCGGCCGACGTTCGGGAGATCCTCCACGACTGCGCGGACATCGTCCGCGAGGTGAGCATCGACGAGGCCTACCTCGACGTGACCGAGCGCACCGCCTGGGAGGTCGCGGACGGCTTCGCCCGACACGTCAAGGACCGCATTCGGCGCGAGGTCGGCGTCGTCGTCAGTATCGGCGTCGCGCCGACGATGAGCGCGGCGAAAATCGCGAGCGACTTCGACAAGCCGGACGGGCTGACCGTCGTCGAACCCGGTGCGGTGCGGGAGTTTCTCGCCCCGCTGGATGTCGAGTTGCTCCACGGCGTCGGTCCCGTGACGGCGCGCGAACTTCGGGAGATGGGACTCGAGACGGCCGCCGACGTGGCCGCGGCCGATCCCGATCCGCTGGTCGAGCGCTTCGGCGAGCGCGGTCAGGAACTCTACGATCGCGCCCGCGGCGAGGACGAGCGCCGTGTCGAACCGAAGGGTGACCCCAAGAGTTTCTCTCGGGAGTCGGCCTTCGCCGAGCCGGTCTCCGACCCGGAGCCCAAATACGAACAGATCGAGACTCTCGCGGCGGCCGTCGCCGACCGCGCCCAGCGCGAGGGGGCGCTGTACAGAACCGTCGGTATCAAGGCCGTCCTGCCGCCGTTCGACGTCAACACCAGAGCCCGGTCGCTTCCCGGCCCGGTCGACGATCCCGACCTCGTCGAGCGGATCACCCGCGACCTGTTCGCCGAGTTCGAGACGGAGCCGGTTCGAAAGCTCGGTGTTCGCGTCGCCAATCTCGAGTTCGCGACGGCGGATCAGACGAGTCTCGACGGCTGGGACGGCGCGGCGACAGCGTCCGGTGAGTCTGAAGCAGAGATAGCAGATGTGCGGACTGGTGGGGCAGAATTGGAGGAAACGGAGGGACTCGAGTCCGGTTCAGGTTCAGGTTCAGATCCAGATTCTGGTTCAGAGTCCGAAACAGCATCCGACGCGAGGCCGGAGTCGGAGTCTGACACCGGTCCGGAATCGAACTCCGAGACAGATGCCGTTGCCCGCTACGAGTTTGAAGCCAAGGCCGGATCCGAGGCGGGATCCGAACCCGAGCCTGAACCTGAAACCGAACCCGAGCCCGAACCCGAACCCCACTCCAAAACCGAATCCAGCCCCACTACGAGCGCTGATGGACAGGAAGCACTGACGGCGTTCACCGGTAGTGTCGAACACGACCGTACCACAGAAGACGCAACCACTGACGACGATAGCACACCAGTCGGAACCAGCGATGAAGCCGAGCCCGAATCTACCCAGTCCAAAACGGAGTCGCCTCGGTCATCCCATCGGATACCCGAGGACCAGACAGTACTGGCTGATTTCACATAGTTCCGAGAGGGCAGTGCCACTAACTACCCGCCCCAGTTACCTGGAAAACGGCCGTTCTCGAACCGGCCGACGTTCTAACTGGTCGGAACGACGAGAACACTGATATTATAACAGTTCCCGCACAACGGCAGCGTAGACAGTACGCTCTCGATCGTTTATGACTGAGGATTTCTACGACCTTCTCGAGCTTTCATCCGACGCCTCCCAGGAGGAGATCAAAGACGCCTACCGCGAGAAGGTCCGCGTCTACCACCCCGATTTGAACGACGACGACCGCGCGCAAGCGCAGTTCGTCGCCGTCAAGAAAGCCTACGAAATCCTCAGCGAACCGGTCGAGCGCCAGGCCTACGACCGCCTCGGACATAAAGACTACGTCGCCAAACGAACCAGCGGCATCCCCGACCCCGAAGTCTGGGCGAGTTCGGACGACGACTCGAGTTCGAGTACGGGTACGGGTACGAGTTCCAGTTCCAGTTCTGACACGGGCTCACGCTCGAGTAGGAGTAGCAAGCGAACGACGAAGACGACAGCTGGGCGGTCTTCGACATCGACATCACGGTCGACATCGACGAGTGGGGGCAAAACCGGAGGAAGCGAGCGGAGTAGCAGCCGAAACCGAACGAAGCGCGACTCGTTCAAGTCCAGTCGGAACTCCCGCTCTCGGTCCAGTTCTAACGCCAATACAGGCTCCAGGAGTGGCTCCGGATCCAGTCGGAACTCGAGTTCGTCATCGAGTTCTACCTCTCGTTCCCGGTCCCGTTCACGCTCCGGTTCCAGCACCAGTTCGGGCGGTTCCAGCTCGAGTTCGAGCGGCACCTCGTCCAGTTCCGGCCGCCGGTCGAGTGGGTCGTCGGGGTCGGACTCGAGTTCGTCTTCATCTTCGAAGACGAATACGAGCTCGAATTCGCGTTCCCGAACGAAGACAGAGACGGCGTCGGCCAGCACCTCACGCGGGACAGCGACCAACCGGAACTCGAGGACACGCACACAGCAGGGGTCGGGGACAGCTACTGGTGGGCAGAAGAGCGGAACGGCGAACACCACTGACACCGCCGACTCGAGTACAGCCGCTGATTCCGATTCCGATACCGACGACTCCAACACCCGCTTCACCTGGCTCCGAACCAACCCCCTCGCTCGCTGGTGGCGTCGCCAGCGCTTCGGTCTCGCCTTGCTCTGGCTCTCGGTGCTCGTCTACCTCGCCGGTCTCGCCGACTTCGCGCTCGGCAACGAGACGGGACTCGAGTCGCTCCGTGCCGAACTGGCTGCCGTCGGAACGGACCCTGCCGAGATCTGGGGGGTACTCGAGAGCAGTCGGTACGGCATCGACACCGGCGCGGTGTTCGTCCAGCGCTCGGAGATCGTGACACCGCCAGTCGCACCGATGGAGTGGTACGCTGCGCTGGGTGGGTTCGTCGCGCTCGTGCTCGGGGCGATACTCGTCGTCCGCCTCGGCTGGCGTGAGGAGACCTGGCGGCCGCTCTCGATCGACGAGACCATCCTGCTCGCGATTGCGCTCGGGATTTCGACGACGCTGGTCGGCGGACCGCTGCTCGCCGGCGCGGTGTTGATGCCGTTCCTGTTCACCGTCATCGTCGCGCACACGCGTCGCGGGCCGGGTTGGACGCCGTCGTACGCGTACGTGCTGCCGGTGCTCGCGCCGCTGTGTGGGTTCGCCGCCGGGCTCGCGGGCTACGCGACGCTGCCGGTCGATCTGGTGTTGTTCGTCGTCCTGCCGCTGCTCGGGGCACTCGGGCTCCCGTTGCGGGCGACGATCAGAAAGCACCTCGGCCGCTGAGACGCTGGAAACGGACGCAACGGGACGGAATTCAGCAGCAACAGCAGTACGTCTACCCGATCCGCGTCGCCACGCCCTTCGTCTGTCGATAATCACTCGCCAGAATCCCACGTAGCGTCTCGACAATCGCCTCGCGGTCGTCATCATCCCACTCGGATGGATTTCGAATCGGGACGACCATGAAGCCGCGGCCGCGGATTTCGGTCGCGTGAAGGTCAGCCATATTCAGGTCGAACCGTCGGCGCTGCGTCGTGTACTCTCGGAGGACGTGATCCGTCGCCTGTTCGCCGACCGGCAGCAGAATGTGGGCGTTGATCGCCCGAAGTTCGGCATCGAAGTAGCGCTCGAGTTCCGCGTAGTCGCTCGCAGTCGGCTGGTGACCGTCCGGGAGGCTACACATGTGGACGTAGCTCAGGTAGCAGTTCTCGAGTACGGGCCGGTCGCGGGGGCCGCTCGCGAAGTCGATGTCGGGGTCACGGAGAACGCCCTGAATCGCGTTTCCGTTCGCGATTTCGGTGAAGGGCACGCCGGTTCGCTTCCCGCCGTGGAGACCGGGATGGTCGCCGATGACGTGGAAGTCGGCGTTGGCGTCACCGTAGCCGAAGACGGCGGTCCGTTCGTTGGGGCCGCTCCGATCGAACGGTGGTCTGAGTCCGAACGGGTTGCTCGTCCTGTCGGTGACGTTTTGCACGTTCGTCCGAAGGAGTGGCTGGCTCATAACGGCCGCGGTTGTGGTCTATTGCGTCTGTGTGTTATAGTAGCCACTGGAAGTCACTGCACACCTGATCGCACGATAGCAGCGCGGTTCGGAGCCAGCGCGGTTCGGAGCGAACGAAGTGAGTGAGAATCGCGGACGAGGAGCGGGGAACAGCGTGACCCGCGAGCGAGTGAAATGCGCGAGAACCGCGGACGTCGATCAGTGTGTAACTAGTTCCAGTTGTTACTAGAGTTGCGCTGCTGTTCGTTGGCGCGGTTCGTTGGCACTGTTCGTGCAGCAGACTACCCGTCACGATTCGACAAAGTACTGCCGTGCGCTTCGGCTATCGAGTTCCCACTGTAACAGTTCTCTCCACCCGGCCGCTGTGGATCACTCGCGGTCCGCTGTCAACGGTCAACGGTCAACTGTCGGCTGTCAGCTGTCGGCTAACCGCCTGAATCTACTCCTGTGATCTGTCCGACCGATTCGGACCGCCCGACCTGTTCGATCCGTCCGACTCGTTCGACTGGATCTCTGGACCGCCACCCTCACGCTCATCCGCACTGTCGGATCCCGTCCTCGCTGACTCATCCACAGTGTCTTTCCCCTCAGCTGTCGGTGTCGACTCGTCGCTGTACTCGTATTCGTACTGCTCTGTCTCCCTCTCGTCCGACGATACCTCAGACTCGGTGTCATCACTGACGGTAGTGTCCGGGTTCACGGCGGTGGTACTCGAGTACCCCGAGTCCTCGGTCTGGGTGTGATGCGGGTCGATTGCCAGTGTCGAGCCGATGAGCGTCGAAAGGCCGCGCCGAAGCCGTTGGGAGACTGCGGAGTCGGAGATTCCGAGTTCGTGGCCGAGTTCGACGAGTGTGGTCTCGCGGGGAACGTCGAAGTACCCCGATTCGTAGGCGGCGATGATCAACTCCCGCTGGGCGGTCGTGAGACCGAATCGCTGGTCGTCGCTCGCGCCGACGGCCTCGTGAAGCTGGAGGAGTTCGATCGGGATCTCGCGCTTGACACAGGCAGTGTAGAACGCAGACAGGGAGTCATAAGAGGGGAATCGAAGCCGAAACGTCCACTGGTCGGCGGTTCCCATGGCGTTCGTTACGAGTGCGTCACTCTCCTGGATCGATGCGAGAATTCCGTTGACGGTCGTTGCCCATTCGATTTCGACGAGGACGGTGTCGTCGAACTCGTCGATAATCGAGACACCGGCAACCGTCGACCGGGACTCGAGTGTCGTGACGACGGCGTCGGCGACGTCACCGGGGACCCAGAGGTAGGGGATCACCCCTTCGTTCGTTGGAATTGTCGTTTCGATAGAGACTGTCGCATCGCCTGTGCCGGCGGTATCCAGTACAGAGCCAAGCGGAAATGTCGTTGCTGGAACGGCGACGGTGGCGATAACACTCATCTGTCGGCGGTGGTGCCGATAGTGGTCGGCTGGAGGTGTGGTCTGGCGGTCACGGGGGGATCTCTCGGATGGGGTTGGTCAGCTCTCCCTCGGCGATGCATACTGACTATCTTCGCTGATATATTCCCACGGACTTACAAGTAAGTCCTCGTTAGATATCGAAGTCGTTTATCACAGTCGTGGCAGTCACCCCGAGCAGAGAGTCCGGTCGCCGTTCTGTTGTGTACGTCCGCTGTATTCCGATACCGGCGCGTTCCTGCCGGCGGTTCATATCCAGTGACGGTGACCCATACTCGTTTCGCGGAGGATTTATATTTGGCCGCTGTCTCTCTGGTTACAAATGTATCAGGTCGGCCATTACGGGGCTGCCCTGCTGGTGTACGCGCCGCTTGGGACTGCGGTCGCAGTTGGGGGGTACGAAGGGCTCGCACTCATTGGCGGAGTCATCACTGTCGCGCTCTCGACGCTGCCGGATTTCGACCAGCAAGTGCCGCTGATCGACCATCGTGGACCCACGCACACGGTCGGGTTTGCGCTGCTCGTTGGGATCCTCGTTGCGACGGCCGCTGCCCTGCTGGTCGGCCAGTCGTCACCGTTCGTGGGGCTCGGGCTGATTGCGTTCGCGTTCACTGTTGGGACGCTCGCAATCGTCTCACATCTTCTTGCAGACGTACTCACGCCGATGGGGATCCGTCCGTTCTGGCCGCTTTCGGGCCGACACTACACGCTTGACCTGACGCGGGCAGCGAATCCGGTCGCGAACTACGTGTTGTTCGGTCTCGGCGTCGGTGCCATCGTCTGTGCGGTCGGTGTCGTGGCGATGATCGGGTGATGGACTCCGTAACTTCTAACCTGTGTGCCGTGGCCCGAGAAACGGAGTCTCGTTACTGCTGGGTCCGATAGATCGCGACACCGAACGCGAGAAAGAGCACGCCGGCGAGGACGAGATACAGTTGATCGAGAGCGGGGTTGAGCGTCATCACCGCACGACGCCCGAGGTAGGTTACGGCGAGCGTGAGGACGGTCATCCCGGCGAGCGAGCCGAGAAGTGTCCGATCCTGTCGCCGCCAGTTAGTCACCATGGTGGCAACGATGACGGATGCGAGCAGCGAGAGGGTGACGCCGTACTGGAGCAACTGTACCGTCGGAGAGTAGTCCGAGACGAGCCCCAGATCGGTCGGGCTAAGCGCGACGTGCAGTGGCAGTGAGATCAACCCAAGCGCCAGCACTGCAGGGATGTGAGCGGACCGAAGGCGTGGTTTCCAGACGAGTGCCGTCGCGACGACGAACATTGCGAAGATGAGAATTGCAGTCCAGAAGTGCAGCGAGAGAATCTCCATCTCGTAGCTCAGAACCGTCTCGCGGCCGAGGTAGACCTGAATCGGCGTCAAGACCATCCCGAGGACGACGAGCGTTGCGACGCGGCGGTCAACGTCAGGGCTGCGCCACGCCGAGACGGCGGAGCCGACGATGGCAAAGCCCGCGAACATGGCGACGAAGCGGTGGAACCACTCGTAGAAACTCGGCAGATTGGCTGGCAGCAGGTTGAACGGCCCGGCATCACACTGCGGCCAGTTCGCTTCACAGGCGAGTCCCGACCCAGTTGCCTTCGCGGCGACACCAAGCAGGATCGTTCCGGCGACGAGCACGAGCGTCGTCGCGAGCAGGTGCGGCACACCGAACCTGGCGATCAGCGAGCGAAGTCCCCTATCGGCGGTTTGGCTGTCGGACGACACGAATACGCGGGGGTTAGGACCAGCCGTACTTACATTGCCCGAGTCGTGGTCAGTCAAAGGTCACCGAACACGTACAGGCCCCTCCATCAGGACTGTGGCGCCGGATCAGTGGTTCGTCGGATTCAAGACGCCGCCACGCCAGCACCCGGCATGGACAAACGCGCGCGACTGGACGACTATCTCGAGCGCAACGAACTCGAGTCGGTCTGGTTCGCCCGACCGAACGCCTTCGCCTGGCTTACCGGCGGTAACAGCGTTGTCGACCGGGAGACGCCGACCGGCGTGGCCGTCGCCGGCTACGACGGCGACGACGGCGACGACGTGCGGATCGTGACGACGAACAACGAAGCGAACCGAATCGAAGCTGAGGAGCTACCGGACCTCGACGCAGACACCGTCTCCGTCGAGCAGTTCGGCTGGCACACCGACTCGCTCGCCGAGGTGATCGCCGCCCGCGTCGGCGAGGACGAGCGCGCTGCCGCCGACATCGACATTCCCGGTCTCGAGCGAGTCGATCCGACGCCGCTCCGGCAACCGCTAACCGAACAGGACCAGGAGCGCTACCGGCGACTCGGCCAGGAGACTGCCGCTGCCGTCGAATCCGTCTGCCGAGAGCTGCGGTCGGGGGACAGCGAA
Organism: Natrialba hulunbeirensis JCM 10989; assembly: GCF_000337575.1. Classification (GTDB taxonomy): domain Archaea; phylum Halobacteriota; class Halobacteria; order Halobacteriales; family Natrialbaceae; genus Natrialba; species Natrialba hulunbeirensis. The sequence continues at coordinate 11,269 of NZ_AOIM01000012.1, forward strand.
CACGAGGTGGCCTCTGCACTGCGGGTTGCGCTCTCGGCACGGAATATCGAAGCCCCAGTCATCCTCGTCGGCGGCTCCGAGCGCGCACAGCGCTATCGCCATTATACGCCGACTGACGCCGAACTCGGCGACTACGCGCTCGTCTCGGTGACGACCGAGCGGGCCGGCCTCCACGCGAGTTGTACCCGAACCGTCGCGTTCGACGCACCCGAGTGGCTGATTGACCGCCACGAAGCCGCCGCACGCGTCGAGACAACCGCACTCGCCGCGACGCGCAAAGCCGCCGCCACCGGCGGCACAGCCGGCGACGTGTTCGGTGCGATTCAGGACGCTTACGACGAGGTCGGCTATCCCGGTGAATGGAACGAACATCACCAGGGCGGCGCTGCCGGCTTTTCCGGCCGCGAGTGGATCGCAACGCCCGACCATGAGGCGAGCGTCGTCGCGCCAATGGCCTACGCCTGGAATCCGACTATCGAGGGCGCGAAAAGCGAAGATACCGTGTTGCTCGCTGATGGTGAGTTCGAGGTCCTGACGACAACCGATCGCTGGCCGACGACGACGGTGCAGGCTGTTGCATCTGCTGGTGAAACTGCACGCGGGCACGGAGGCGAAGGCGAAACAAAAAGCGATCTCGAGCTCGAATTAGAACGAGAACTCGAGCGCCCAGCCGTACTCGAGTTAGACTGACTGGCCAACGAAGGAGCTCCCAAACCGTAGTTGCGAGGAGCGGCCGAGTTTCGGCAGACAGCGGATGTCAGACGTGTTATCGGCCGCGGGTGTCTGACGAGTCGGTGTCGGGGGATGGATCCGTGTCGGCTGCTGATTCGTCGACGGTTGTGTTTGTGTCCTCAGCTGCGTCGGTGTCGTCGTTGTCAACCGTGATAGTCACCGGTTCGGAGCCGTTGGCCTGGGAATCACCAGTTCCGCCTGCGGAGCGGTCGAGTACGCGGTCGAGCGTAAAGATGGTGTTCAGTTCCTGCTGGACCTGGTCGACGACGCCGCCGACGAGGTCGCTCGGCTGGATTGCGGTGTACTCGTAGGGATTGTTCCCCGCGCCTTCGCTGGCGCGTTTCTGGCGTGTGACGCGCTCTTCGTCGTGGAGTTCGGCGAGGGCTTCGCGAACGGTACTCGGATAGAGACCGGTCCCCTTCGCGACCTCCTCTGAGGTGCTTGCGGGGTGGGCGAGCAGGTGGACGTAGATTTTCGCGCGGGTTTCGGTGTCGAGGATCCACGAGAGCAGGTCGACGATACGTTGGTCGACTTCTTCGACGGCGGCTGTTCGCACGCCCTCGCTGGAGTCGTCGTTCTCGGTTGCCTCACTGGGTTCGCCCGCCTCGTTGGCCACGTTGGCCACGCTGGCCTCGTTTGTCTCGCTGGTTTCGCTGGGGCTGCCAGCACTACGGTCGGCTTCACTCCGAGTGTCAGGGTCACCATTAGCATCAGCATCAGCATCAACATCAACGTCGGCGTCTGCGTCGCCGTCAGTGGCGTTGACCGCTGTCGAATCGGGGACGCTCCGACCGTCGGCTCCCGTCTCGTCGTCAGCCTGGGCAGACGGCCGGCTGTCACCCGTGGTGTCGTCCACCTGTCGCTCGGTTGTATCGTCTGGATCCATGTGTCCTCTTGCCCGGGACAAAGTCTCGCTGCTGGTTAAACCTTTGTGAGCGCCTGTAGCGGGTAAATCTCGGCTGACGCGCCGATTGTGACCGTCCAGTTAGTGACTGGGTCGTCCGGAGTGCCCAGTCCAGTATCACTTTCACTCCGGTAGCACACACCTTTTAGCCTCCCCGTTAGTACAAGGGGATGATGACGTCGTTCCAGTCGACACTCGGTGAGGAATCGGGGATCGCCGAGGAGCTGGCGGAGAGCCAGCAAGCGATCTCCATCGCCGAGTTCTTCGAGAAGAACAAGCATATGCTCGGCTTCGACAGCGGTGCTCGAGGCCTCGTCACGGCCGTCAAAGAGGCCGTCGACAACGCGCTTGACGCCGCCGAGGAAGCCGGTATTCTCCCGGATATCTACGTCGAAATACAGGAGGAAGGCGACTACTACCGCCTGATCGTTGAGGACAACGGACCGGGACTCACCAAGGAATCGCTGCCGAAGGTCTTCGGGAAGCTCCTCTATGGCTCTCGCTTCCACGCCCGCGAACAGTCCCGCGGACAGCAGGGGATCGGTATCTCCGCCGCCGTGCTCTACTCTCAGCTCACGAGCGGCAAACCCGCGAAGATCACCAGCCGGACCGAAGGCACAGACGAGGCACAGTACTTCGAACTCATCGTCGACACGGACGACAACGAACCCGAGATCAGCGTCGAGGAGACGACGACCTGGGACCGCCCACACGGGACGCGCATCGAACTCGAGATGGAGGCGAACATGCGCGCCCGCCAGCAACTTCACAACTACATCAAGCACACGGCGGTCGTCAACCCTCACGCCCGACTCGAGCTTCGCGAACCCAAGGCACACTTCAAATTCGAGCGGGCGACGGATCAGTTGCCGAAGGAGACCGAAGAGATCCGCCCACACCCACACGGTGTCGAACTCGGGACCGTGATCAAGATGCTCGCGGCGACCGACTCCCAGACCGTCTCCGGCTTCTTACAGGAGGAGTTCACCCGCGTCGGGAAAAAGACCGCCGAGTCGGTCATCGACGCGTTCCGCGACCGTCACTACGGCCGCGAGATGCGCTGGCGGCCGCCCGAAAGTCACGAGTCGGTCGATCTCGACGCAGCAGTTACCGACGCCACCGCGAACAAGGGAGCAGACGCGACGGCTGCGTTCGCCGGAGCAATCGAAGACGAGGTCGCCGACTTCGACCGAATCGCTCACTACGAACTGCGCGATGTCGTCGACTCCGCGGCTGACGACGTCGAAGACGAGCACGGAACGACGTTCGGCGACACCGTCCGCGAGAACGCCGTCGACGCAGTCTGGCTCGAACTCATCGACGCCGCACCGGCGGACGATGACGAAGCAGCCGAACCAGCGGCCGACGACGCTATTGAGAGCGAGTCCCGCCTCGTCGCCGACCTTTACAACCTCGCCGACGACGCCACGAGCACCCGTAAGGACGACGAGGTCATCCAGGCCTTCGCCGTCCGACTCGCCGGCACGTTCGAGGACGAAACCGACGACGACCCGCGTCACCGGCTCACCCACACGACGCTGCGGGAGTACATCGACCGCGCGGCCGAACTCACCGAGGAGTACGACGATGTCGCGTTCGGCGACACCGCCCGCGAGAACGTCGTCGAGGCGATCTGGGACGTGATGGCTACCGTCCCCGATGACCCGCCGCTCGTGCGCGAACTCGAGGGCGACCGCGACGCGACGAGCGATCTGGTCGACGGAATGCGTGCAACCGACATCATGGCCCCGCCGACGCGGTGTCTCTCACCCATTTCCGACGACCTCATCCAGGCCGGCCTGGAGAAGGAGTTCGATGCGGAGTTCTACTCCTCGGCGACGCGAGACGCCGAAGTTCACGGCGGCGATCCGTTCGTCGTCGAAGCCGGCATCGCCTACGGCGGCGAACTGCCGGCCGAAGGCAGCGCGAACGTGATGCGATTCGCAAACCGCGTCCCGCTGGTCTACCAGCGCGGCGCGTGTGCCACGACCGACGTGGTCAAATCCATCGGCTGGCGCAACTACGGGCTCGACCAACCCGGCGGCTCCGGACTCCCCAACGGCCCCGTCGTCATCATGGTCCACGTCGCCTCGACGAACGTGCCGTTCACCAGCGAATCGAAAGACGCCGTCGCGAACGTCCCCGAAATCGAAGACGAAATTGAGCTCGCGATCCGGGAAGCCGCCCGCGACCTCAAAAGCTTCCTCAACAAGCGCCGCTCGATGCAAAAGCGCCGGAAGAAACAGAACGTCCTCGGCACCATCCTGCCCGAGATGGCCGAGAAGGTCGCCGAGGTCACCGGTCGCGACGAACCCGACATCGACGACGCCATCGCCCGCATCATGAACAACGTACTCGTCGAGCGCGAGCTCGAACAGAACGGCGACGGCCAGGCCGTCTCCGTCGTCGTCGAGAACAACTCGAGTACGAACGAGACGCTCGAGATCACCGACATCGTCTCGGCCGAACCGAGCAGTCTCTCCGACGGCGCGACCGTCGTCGAGATGGACGGCGAGTGGTTCGTCAAGTGGGAAGCCGACGTGTCGAGCGGCGACGACGCGGTACTCGAGTACGAGGTTGCAGACGACGCGAGCTTCGATCTGGACGTGAAGGGTGTCGAAACCGAGAAACTGACGGTGAAACAGTAATATGAGCGCAGACAACGAGCAAGCCAGAGAGCAGTTGATCGATCTCGCGGCGCAGTTCTACGACCAGTTCGAACTGGGCGAGATTCCACACATGTCCGTCCCAACGCGGACGAAGAACAACATCGAGTACGACGAGGAGATGGACGTCTGGGTCTACGGCGACCGCGAATCGACCCGCTCGGCCAACTCTGTCCGTGGCGCACGCAAACTGTTGAAGGCCGTTTACACCATCGAGTTCCTCGCGGACCAGTTAGAGGAAGACCGCTCCTCGACCCTGCGTGAACTCTACTACCTCTCCGAAAGCTGGGACAACAAGGAGGCCCAGTTCAACGACCAGGACGAGTCCAACGGCCTAATCGAGGACCTTGAAATCGTCTCCGGTGTCACCCGTGAGGACTTCCACATGCGTCCGGAGGAGTCCGGTGCGACTCTCATGGGGCCGCTGCACCTGCGTGAGCAGACCCGTCGCGGCGAGCGCGAGATACACTGCCAGGAAGATGTCGGCGAGGGTGGCTACCAGATTCCGAACAACCCGGACACGATCGAGTTCCTGGGCACCGACGCGGACTTCATTCTCGCGGTGGAGACCGGTGGGATGCGCGACCGCCTCGTCGAGAACGGCTTCGACGAGGAGTACAACGCGTTGATCGTCCACCTGAAGGGCCAGCCCGCCCGTGCGACCCGGCGAATTACGAAGCGCCTACACGACGAACTCGACCTGCCAGTCACGGTCTTCGCCGACGGTGACCCGTGGTCGTACCGGATCTACGGCTCGGTCGCCTACGGCTCGATCAAGTCGGCACACCTCTCGGAGTACCTCGCAACGCCCGAGGCACAGTACATCGGCATTCAACCTGCGGACATCGTCGAGTACGACCTGCCGACCGATCCGCTGTCGGATTCGGACATCAACGCGCTGGAGAGTGAACTCGAGGACCCGCGCTTCCAGACGGAGTACTGGGAGGAACAGATCGAGTTGCAGTTGGAGATCGAGAAGAAGTCCGAACAGCAGTCGCTCGCGTCCCACGGTCTGGACTTCGTGACGGATACGTATCTGCCGGAGCGTCTCGACGCGATGGGAGTTATCTAACGGCCCACTAAACGAGTAACTGCTACCGGAATCAGAGGCAGAACATGACGACCGAGGAAGGTTCAGAGCCCGGTACCCCGCTCAATGAAATGATGGACGGCATCCGACGAGAACTCATTCAGCAGGTGGCAGCGGCTGACCGGGACGCGAACCGAGATATCTACGACGCGCTTGAAGACGAGTAACGAACTACGGTATTATTGGTTTGCACTCACCACCTGGGCTAGCGTCTGTGAGTGCCGACAGTGCACTCAACGTACAAACCCCGTTCTCGACTTCATGATCGCTACAGATTCGAACTGACCATAGCTAGTGTAAGACAGGGAAAACCTCATGTTTTTATACAGATACCGTGTAGGACAAACAATGGACAGCGATTCAGACCGAATTTTCGGGTACCCACGCAAGACAGTGCTACTCGAGATCTGTCGAATCTCGTATGCAGTCGGGATTACTGCCGCCATAATGATTATCGCGTCGTTTAGCCTTTATTGGGTTGATACAGGAGCACTGGGAAGCGCAGAATCAATCGTTGGTGGTCTACTGTTTGTGGTTTTTCCGCTAGTGCTCGTCTTTGGCTTGTATATGTATGACCGCCGCCACGAACGTGACTTGATTATTGCAGATGCAGTACTGCATGTGGTTCGCCCCATTGCCGTGCTGATTCGTCTTCTCCGGGGTGCAGGACCGTAACGATTATACGTTGCAGCACTGCTACCAGATTATAGAGCGGCCGGTAGGTCACTGTGACAACTGACTTCTCGATACTGAACGCTGTTCTCGACGAAGATGCGTGGAAGTGCGTAAATTGCTTTCAGTTGGCACTCACGATCTTGATTACCATATCTGAGTACACACAGTGTACACAACGTATAAACTCGATATTGATTTTCTTTGACCTTCGCGGTCACTACAGGTGCATACCGAACTTTTGCTCTGCGGGCGCGACTCCGTCGCGCCCTCGGCAAAACTTCGATGAAAAGCACTCCTCCCTCCCCTACGGGTCGGTCGTCGGCCCGCTCGCTCACTCCGTTTGCTCGCGGTGAGTGCACACTGCTTGCCCTGTACTGATCACCGCGCCCGCCTAAAACGCAGAGTCTTATTTGTCACAATATAGTCAGTTAGTAGATACGATCTTGATTACGTCCCCTTCTGTGAGCTCGTACTCCTCACCTACGTCCCGGCCCGACTTCGCGTCCACCGCGTGAAGGTACCCGTCGCCGATGTCAGAGTGGACTGCGTAAGCGAGGTCGACCGGCGTCGCTCCGTCTGGCAACAAGAACGCATCCGGAAGCACGTTCCCACTCCCGTCGGACCACTTCGACGCATCCTCGACGGGATAGGCCGTCAGGTGATCGAGCAGATCATACACCGCGTAGTCCAGCGCCGACTGGATACCCGTCCCGTCCCACTCGCCCATCGTGTCGGCGAGGTCCTCGAGTGCACCCCGCTGTGCATCGCTCACGCCGTCGCCGATCTCGAGTGCCTCGTCGCCGGGGTCGTAGTCGACGAGGTCGTTGTCGGCGGCGCGCCGGAGCGCGAGTTCGCCCTCGGCCGTGGTCGGAATGACCGGCTTGTCGAGTTCGAGCAGTCGCTCGACGTTTTCCTGGGGGGCCACGTCGATCTTGTTCGCCGCGACGACGATCGGCTTGGTTCGCTGGCGGACGTCACGGGCGAGCGCCTCGCGGTGCTCGTCCTCCCACTGAATGGGGTCCTCGGGGTAGTCCAGGTCTCGGAGGACCGTCGCGATCTGTGTCGGCGAGGCACCGAAGCCCGAGAGCATGTCTGCGAGCGCCTCGTCGATGTCGAAGTCAGGCGAGCGGGACTTTCGCTCGACGGACTCCCAGTTTCGCGCGACGATATCCGCGAGCCAGAGGTCCATCTCCTCCTCGACGAAGTCGATGTCCTCGAGTGGGTCGTGTTCGCCGATGTCCACGGGTTCGCCCTTTTCGTTGGTGCCGCCGGAGGCGTCGATCACGTTGATGATGACGTCGGCGTTCGTGAGTTCGTCGAGGAACTGGTTCCCCAGACCCTTGCCCTCGTGTGCGCCGGGGACGAGACCGGCGACGTCGATGAGTTCGATCGGGACGTAGCGTTTGCCGTCCTCGCAGTCGTCGGCGTTGCAGCGCTCTTCGCGCTCGAGACAGGGGCAGTCGGTGCGGACGTAGCTCACGCCGCGGTTGGCGTCGATGGTCGTGAACGGGTAGTTGGCGACGTCGACTTCGGCCATCGTTGCCGCGGTGTAGAACGTGGACTTGCCGGCGTTTGGCTTTCCGGCAAGCGCGATCGAAAGCATGGGAACCAGTAGCTCCGTCCGCTCAAATTGTCTTTCGGTTCTGGCACACGATTCTGCAGGGACGGTCCGGCGACACGAGCCACCAGCCGCGGATGCTCTGGGCCGAAAGAGGGGTCTAGCGCGTTGGGCTGCCCAGCTTCCCGAAGAGCTCGGCCGCTTCCTCGAGGACGTCGACGACGTCGAACGCTTCGAGTTCGAGGAGTTCATCGGCCGGGTCAGCGAGCGCTCGGAAGTCGGCGAGGACGATCAGGCCGATGCCGCGTTCCACGCCCAGCTCGTCATGGAAGTCGTGACTGCGGCCGTCGAACCGGGTGCGATCAACGACGTTCGCGACCAGGTGCCGACCGACGAGGGGTACGGCAATCTGTTCGATCTGGCCGAACAGGAGGAGAGTCCGCGCTGACTGCTGGCCGCGAACCGCGAGCCGCGAACCGCTGGCACTACTCGTTCACTCTTCGTTTGGTCGTTCACTCTACTCGAGTAGACCGACACACATCCGAAATCGAGATTCCAGCCGAGGGCACGGCTGGGACCGAGATTGGGCTGGACCGAGTCTGGTTTCCGACCGTCGTCCCGGAGGTGACGAAACTACAACTCGATCGCCATCATCACCTCGTCTACGTAGTGACCGTTGAGTTTGTAGTGATCCTCACGAACCGCCTCCGTCTCCCAGTCGTGCGTCTCGAGGAACGCGATCGCCTCCTCGTTGCTCGAGGGGACGCTCTGGTAGACCTTTTCGTACTCATTCGAGCCTGCCCACTCGAGTCCACGCGCGAGCAGGTGCGAGCCGATGCCGTGACCGCGGTAGCCTTCCACGACACCGACGGTGAGTTCGGCCGTGTGGCTCAGCTTCTCGAGTTCGGGTGCGTAGAGGTGAACCCAGCCGACGACCTCGTCTTCGACGGTTGCGACGAAGAACATCCGGGACTCGAGTTCGTTGTGTCTGAGCAGGGCCTGCTCGTGGTCGATTTCGTCGGCGACGCTCTCGCCTTCGATATAGGTTTTCTCCTCTGCAACCTGTCGAATTGCGCCGACGATGCCCGCGAGGTCTTCCTGTCTGGCCGGGCGGATGTGGAACGAGACCTCGCCGGCGGCATACTCCTCTTCGGCTCCGGCATCGATCGTGACGTGGAGTTCGCCGTCGGTCTCCTCGAGTTGGCCGTCGCGTTTGAGGATCGCGACGTGGTGGCGAAAGCCGCCAGGGTCGATTCCGAGTCGCTCCTGGACCTCGTCGGGAGAGACGGTGCCGTGGCGTTCGACGTACTCGTAGATAGCCTTCCGGTCGGCGTGGCCGAACTCGAGTGTATCTCGTAGTGCCATGGTATAACACACCACTCGGTGCCACTTAACCGTTGGCGCGCTGTGTTCGTCCGGACTTAAAGCACTCATCGATACAGGCGGGGGGCTTTGCCTGTCGACGCTAACCACTTTGGTGGTGGGATGGCTGGACGAACGATATCACGGCGTTGGGATGTCTCTCTCGGGTGGTTCCCGTCCGAACGATGAGTGAAAATATGGTGACTGTGGCCCTAAGTGGTGGGGCGCTAGCGATTGCGGTCGCTGTTGGCCTGCTAGCACACGAGTGGATGCACGCGGTTGTCCTCCGTGTTGCACGGATCGATTACAATCTCACGTACTTCCCGGGGAGTGGTGCGGGATTTGCAGGCGTACTCGCCGGACGTCCGTGGGCGGTCGTACACCCACGACCGCGCGGACACGAACCTGCGTGGATACTTCGGGTCGCGGCACTCGCGCCGCTTTCGCTTGCAGTTCCCGTCTTCGCCGTTGGTGCTGGATTCGTCTCGCCCGTTCCGGTTCCCGTTGACATCGACACGACGATTGCGACGGCGTTTGCAATCGGCTGGCTCGCCTGTGCGATTCCGAGTCCGCAAGACTTCTCGGTCGCGTTCTACGCACACCGTGCACTCAAGCCAGTAGCTGACTCCCCATCGGTGGGCACTCGTTCCCGCGCTGATTGACGGTCGCCGGGAACCCACCGCCGGGATGGCTTTTGTGTCCGCCTTCGTGTTTTCGCTTTCGTCTTTTTGATTGTAGCGGGGGTTCTGTTCGTATTCGTGTTCGTACTTGCAGTTCTGCACCAGGTAGCGTCTCGACTGAACGTAGAACACAGGTCACCATCTCGGGTGATCGATTTCCTCTCAGAAGGTGTGTCTGGAAGACGGCGACAGGCACACAGCCACGAATGCCTGCCGCCGACGATTGAGCAGAGTGTTCCACCGGCACTCGCAGTTGTCAGTCGATAGCCAATGCGTCGCGGGGTCGGCGGGTAGCCGACATGAGAAGTAACGATCTGTCCACTAATCAATCTAGTTGTTGTGGCCAATATGCCACTATCGCTCGAACTATTGTACGATCATCTCCATAGAGACGTCTTATATTTCGAACGTCTAATTTCCGAGGGGCGTCCGAAGTGCAACTACCCGTTCGTCGCGTTTCCTGCCGATATACGGCTGACAACCAGTGGTTCTCACAGCACGCGAGGCAGGGGTGACTATACGTACGATATCGTGATAGTCACGGGTGCCGGACGTAGTCCGGTATACAGGGACGAAAGACAGGGCCGACCAGTAGTCGTCGCCGCTGCAGTGCACCTACGACGGGATATCGGCGTGTGACGTACCCGTCTACGTGCTTCGGTTCGTACCGCTGGAGTCGATTGCGTTCGCCAGTGAGGTCGTGACATTGTCCCCGCATGTACACGACCGCTTACCGTCTCAGTGGCCAATCGATCGCGTGCCTCACGCGCTTATCCACCTCCCACCACCCACCCCACTTCCCCTCACCATCCACCCCTCACATCCACCGTTTTTTCGCTCACCTGTGTTGTATCGAACGCGCCTCAGAGCGAACGTCGATAGTTACAGTGTGGGCAGAACAACAGACCATCTGCGGCCATCAGATAGCTGCGCTCACAGTGTGCACACGGTGCGCCAATCGAGATGTTCGCCGCATGTGCGACAGCGACGAGCGTATTCTGGAGTTGAATGAGCTGTTGCTCTGGAACGGTAACCATCCGATCCGTGTTGTCCGCCCGCCGAACAGCGTCCGGGTCATCCTCGGACCGAGATCCACTACGTTCGGCGGTCTTGGTGTCCTCATCATCCTCACTCTCGTTGTGGTCATCACCAGTATCCCGACTCGTCCGCCGGCCAGTTGCCGACCGGTCATCACGACCACGTCGGTCGAGTGGGACACTCGGGTCGAGCCGTTGCGAGCGGGCGATACTGGAACGGGCGTGCCGGGCATGCCGCTGCCGCCCGTCACGCGGTTGTGATCGGTACAGCCGCTGCTCATTGTCCACTGGTACTGGGGGTGTCATCGATACACATAGGTACCGCTCTGCTAAAACGGTCGCGCCCCTCACTGTCAGCGACGGTCAGTTCGGCTGATAGAACATCGCTTCACTCTGTTGTGGTATGGGATGGCAAAGCTTGCCCGCAGCTAATGCATTATTACCGTGTACTCTCAATGTCGGAGTGGTCTCGTAGCCGGATTACTCCCCCTACTGCGAGGCTAGCATTCCAACACGTCTGCAACACGTGTATTTCGTCTGTCAGGGATGACTACCCTGACACTCTTCAGACTGCGCTCTCGTTACTGATCCGGTTCCTCACCAGTACCTGTAGCTCTCCTGGTGTGTCACGTCTGTTGTTGTATGAGACGACAGGCTATAGTAGCCACTGAAAGTCAGTGCACACCCAATCGCACGAAGGCTGTGCGATTAGCGTGTAAACAGTTTCAGTTGTTACTATAGTGNGCTATAGTAGCCACTGAAAGTCAGTGCACACCCAATCGCACGAAGGCTGTGCGATTAGCGTGTAAACAGTTTCAGTTGTTACTATAGTGGGATAGCTGAGCCGCACAGATACCCGCTGACACGGCCAACACACGCCGACACACACACTCACACTCACGTCGACACTCTCTGACTATAGATACCGGTCGAACTCGAGTATCCAATAAAAAGAGCCCGCGCTCACAACGTTATTTGTGGTGAGGAAATGGGTCGGAGGGATTTGAACAACGCCCGAGAACCTGATCACTGCGTTCGCAGAACCTCGGTCTCGTTCAAATTCTCCGAATTACATACCTACGCCTCACGAGTTTGTTCGGCGCAGAGGTATGGGGTCGGAGGGACTTGAACCGCGAGGACTTCGCTTCGCTCGTCCTCTGGGCTCAAATCCTCCTCGTTCAATTACTGTCGCTCGCGGATTTGCTCGCGATAGAAATGGGGTCGGAGGGATTTGAACCCCCGATCGACTGATATCTCCGGTGCGCCTCGGAACTCCAGAGGGTCATCACACGGACACTGATCAGGTGTCCGATCAGTATATCAGTCTGGAGTGTCGTCCCGGGCGCGGTGCCTCTGGAGTCAGTCGCCATCCCTGGCTTGGCCACGACCCCTCGATATCTCGTTGGGGGATGGTGCCTAAAGTGGTTTCGATTCGGACTAGAGCCAGGGGGCGCGTCCTTCGGTTTCGGTGGTGTCGTCACCGGGGTAGGCTCCGTTGTCGTCGTCATCCTGGCTGGTCGACTGTTCGGGGCCGGGATCCTGTGCCTGAACCTGTGGTTGTTTGCGCTTACGTTCAGATTCCGGTTCGGACTCGGACTGGGTCTCGGTCTCGGCCGCAGTCGTGTCTGCATCTTTCTTCGAACCCGAATCGCCTGCCGCAGCGGTTGCAACGGGCGTTGACTCGTCGGAACTGTCCTCACCACCATCGGCGAGTGGCCCGGTTCCGACAGCCGGGACGAACGACGACGGCGTTGGTGACGAGTTCGACGACCTCGTTGGACTCCGTGATGGCGTCCTGGTGTTCGTGGGTGCCGACGCAGTCGTGGAAACCGGTGCCGGGCCGTCAGATGGTCCGTCCGAGCTGGCAGACTTCGAGTCGCGTTCGAACGGGAACTCGATCGCGAACAGGGCGGCCACGACGAGCGCAGCCAGCGGTGCCTGTCCGAACGCCATGCCGAGCAGCGACAGTGGTAACAGTCCAAGCGCGACAGCACTGCCGAAACGGAAGCGGTCGATATCCATGTACTCGCGCAGGTACGGACCGCTAACCGCAATGGCGAGTGCGAAGGCGACGCCGGCCACTGCTGCGAGCGTCGCGTTCACGACGAGCGTGGGGTCGTCCATCATGGTGAACGCAGCACCGTTCGGGTCGATGCTTGCGACCAGCCCAAGCCCGATGATGACACCCGGACTCGGGAGGTACTCGCCGATAGTCGCGCTGGCAGTCTTGGCGGCGATCGCGAGGATAACGACCGCAGCGAAGCGCGTGATGATCTCCTCGTTTAGGACCGTCTCGATCGCCGGCGCAAGTGCGGCTTGCACGGCGGCGAGCAGTATGAGCGGAATCCCGACGAGCAGGACGATTGCGACCTGCTCGCGGGGCGTCCCGTTCATCTCGGCGAGCATGACGGCGACGGTTGCACTACCACCGAAGATGAGGAGACCGACCTGAACGGCGCTCCATGGGTCGTCGATCGCACCCGCCAGAATGAGCGCCGGGAAGACGCCATCGATCAGCGGGAGCATCATCACGAGCGCCAACAGCTTGGCGTCACCACCGACTAACCGCTCGAGGCGGAGTGCGACCGGGTGCTGAGATGCGCTCATCGCTTAGGAACGATGGCCATGACCCGAGGCCGATGGGTGATATGATAACCGGTCACGCACGGACAGGTTCGGTACCCGCCAGTTCGTCCGGATACGGCCTCGTGCTGTGAGTTTGAAAGGAAGTGTAAATTTCCCGAACATATTTTTGGCGACGGAGACGGCGTTCGTCCGGCCAACGGTTCGGGTCTCGCTGGAACTCACAGCGTTCATACACGAGTGGAACACCGGGCTATCAATAAACGTTGCGTGAGATACGGTTACACAACTCGGCATACTTTCGCCGTCAACGCGCAGATCCTGACGAAGGTGCACTTATCTGCCCGACAGGTGGTATCCCTCAACCTGGACCGCGTAAACGGTGGACGCCAGACCAGACAGTTCGACGGTTGTCCGATCACGCTATGGGCGTGTTGTACTCCTCGGTTGTGTTGCTCGTCGTCCGAACTCATCACACCCGTCAGCAGTTCGCATTCGGTACGTATCTCGCAACGCTTTTTGCTCGGGCGTTCGGACAGTTTACATGGCGAACGACGTTCCTGAGCACGAGCCGTACTCTTCAAAACTCACCGTCCCAGAGGCGCTTACGTTCGACGATGTCCTCCTTCGACCCAAGGAGAGCCGTGTCGAACCAGATGATGCAGACCTCACATCGAACGTATCGACCACCGTCGAGCTCTCAGTCCCGATTCTCTCCGCCGCGATGGACACCGTCACCGAGAGCGGCATGGCAATCGCGATGGCCCGCCACGGCGGCCTCGGCGTCCTCCATCGCAACATGAACATCGACGAGATGGTCGAGGAAATCGAGCGCGTCAAGAGCGCAGACGAGCTCGTCATCCCCTTTGACTCTGTCGTCACCGCAGATCCCGAGATGTCCGTCCGCGAAGTCGACGACCTGATGGCCCGACAGGGCGTCGGCGGCGCACCTGTCGTCAACACCAACGGTGAGGTACTCGGGATCATCTCGAGTACCGACATCCGGCCACACCTCGAAGTCAACGAGGACGACCCGGTGACGGAAGCGATGACCGACGAGGTCATCACGGCACCAGAAGAGATCAACGCCCGCGATGCGTTCGATCTGATGTACGAGCACAAAATCGAGCGCATTCCGGTCGTCGACGACGAGAACCTCCTCGTTGGCCTGGTGACGATGCAGGGCATTCTCCAGCGCCGCGAGTACAAGGAAGCCGTTCGCGACGAGGACGGTCGTCTGCGCTGTGGAGTCGCAGTCAGTCCGTTCGAGCAGGAACGTGCCGAGGCCGCAGACGAGGCGGGCGCGGACGTGCTCTTTATCGACACCGCACACGCGCACAACCTGAACGTCATCGACGGCGCTCGCGAGATCAAAGAGAGCGTCGACGCCGACGTCGTAGTGGGCAACATCGGAACCCGTGAGGCGGCCGAAGAACTCGTCGACTTCGCAGACGGCCTCAAGGTCGGTATTGGACCCGGATCGATCTGTACGACCCGTGTCGTCTCGGGATCAGGCATGCCACAGATCACGGCCGTCGCGCAGGTCGCAGACGTCGCGAGCGAGTATGACGTTCCCGTCATCGCAGACGGTGGCATTCGGTACTCCGGCGATGCGATCAAGGCGATCGCCGCCGGTGCAGACGCCGTCATGCTCGGTTCTTACTTCGCCGGTACCGACGAGGCCCCCGGCCGCGTCGTTACGATGAACGGCAAGAAGTACAAGCAGTACCGCGGCATGGGGAGCGTCGGCGCGATGAAATCCGGCGACAGCGACCGGTACCTCAAGGAGGAGCCAGACGAGGAGGAAGACTACGTCCCGGAGGGTGTCGAGGCAGCGACGCCGTACAAGGGCTCGCTTCAGTCTGAACTCCACCAGCTCGCCGGCGGGATGCAGTCCGGGATGGGCTACGTCGGCGCAGCAACGATTCCGGCGTTCAAAGAGCGCTCCGAGTTCGTTCGCGTCTCCTCAGCTGGCCAGGCCGAGAGCCACGCTCACGACGTCGTCATTACGGACGAAGCGCCGAACTACTCGCCGAACGACAGCTAATCTGTTTTCGTCCCCGGTCTCTCCTCTCCCTCGTCTCGAGTACCACTCAGCCAAGCACGAACGAGTTTTCGCAGTCCGTACAGGTGAGTTCGAACGCACCCCCATCCGTAATCGTGAGCCCGTGCCCTCGTTCGTCCTCGCAGATTCGACAGTGAACCAGTGACTCGATCTGGTCCCACTCGTGCTGTGCGCCTGGTGCACCGAACGCAAAGCCGACGACTCGCTCATCTGTGTCGTCAGGATTGTATCCCTGTTGGAACTCACCCGGTGCAAAGCGGATTATCTCGCCCGAACTGACCGTCACGGTTCCGTCTTCGGTATCGAACTGTGCTGTCCCGTCCTCCACGTAGAAGACTTCCTCCTGATCGTGGTGTGTGTGGTAGCCGCCCGAGAAGGATTCGCCGGGCTCGAGTTCGAAGTAGTTCATCGCGAAGTCAGAGAAGCCAAGCGCCGCCGAGATCGGTCGTCGAACCGAGTGGACGCCCATCGGATTCGTTTCGTTGTCGACCTCGTCGATCGAGACTTTTTCCATAGCCTGCTATTCGCGCTCGGTGATAAAATGGTTGGGTAGAGTTCACACGCGGCGGTGGCTCGCAAAAGGTAACACATACGTTTGCTCGGTCCCGAATCGCGTGTGTGAACCGCCGTACGGCACTCCGATCCGCAGGCGTCCTCGCCACCGTCGGTCTCGCGGGCTGTGTCGATGCCGTCGAGGAGCACTTTCAGGGACGGTTCCAGGGAATCATCCCCATCGAAATTCACAGCGAGGCTGAGCGGTCGCACAACATTGCGATCGAAGCGTACGACCAACAAGCAGGTCGTCAGACCTACGACGAGAGCTACACCGTCACGCCGGACCAGAGAGTGAGTCCGCCCCACCTCGAGGCGACCACACAGAGCGTTCGGTTCGTGCGATACGACGGCACGGACGAAGAACAGGCGGATGTCAGGGAGGTCTCTGTTACCTCGAACACCATGCTCGTCTCCGTCCGAATTCACGACGACGATCTCGTGATCGAGGTCCAGCGGGGCGATACCGACGGAGAGCCAACAGAGAACGAGACGATCGACAACGAGACTGCAGGTGAACTCGAGGACGAGTCAGAACTACCGGACAATCAGACAGAATCCGAGTCTGATTCTGATTCCGACTCTGACTCTAATTCTGACTCCGACTCCAGCGCCGACTCGTAATTGCCCTCACAACGCCAGAATCAGCCACTTCGCTTCGTGTTGGGGTCTCGCCGGCACCGCAGTATCGATTCCGAGCACTCCGCGCAGGTCGACAGCGACAGTGGCAGTGACAGTTTCAAACGACTCGCACAGTCAGGGATACGGATGATACGCCCGCTCCAGTCTCGGCTCGAATCCCATCTCCTCCGGAACATGCCGCGCTCGTTCACCGAAGAACGGCTCGCCGGTAAACAGCGGCTGTGCGCCGGGAACAACGACGCGAACCCCCTCGAATCCCACAGCGGCCACGTCTCGCGTCGTAAGCCGTGCCGCGTACGGCGTCAGCCCCACATCCTGCACTCGGTCGACGACCAACTCGAGTTCGTCGCGTCCGCTGGGTTGGTCCCCGTCCCCGTCCTCGCCCCCGTCCCCGCCGTCGTCCGTCAGCCCGACACTCGCTGCAGGTACCGTCTGTTCGACGTCGATAAAGGAGCGCGCAGCATCTGAGAGTGGCGCGGCGGCGTACTCGCCGATCGCGCCCGACGCTGTGGCCGCCTCGTCCGGGCCAATATTACGCAACTCCATCCAGTTCTGGAGGGCCTCCTCGAGTGCGGAGACAGCAGCGGCGCTTGCATCGAGACCGGCAGCGGAACCGGTGGCGAAGACGGGCCAGGCATCGTTTTCGGATTCGTCGGGTATGTCGTCTCGATGCACTGCAACCGCGACGACGGGGACGTCGATATCCTGCGTAACGAGCAACGGTGTCACGGTGAGTCCCTCGCTTCGCGCGCGGCGCTCGAGAACATCGAATGCCGGGTCGTCGACGGAGAGCCCGAGCGGGTCGAACGTCGAGTACCACGCGAGCATCGTCGCGTCGCGCTCGATGACCTCTGTCAGACCGGAGAGGAGCGCGTCGACGGTCGAGGAGCCGAGTCCCAACCCAGTCGTAATGCCGGGAACCAGCGACTCGCCCGGCTGTGGGAACTGGACTGCGGCGGCTGGGAGATGGACCTGCTCGCCGGTCGCGAGGTTCTCGCCAGGCACCCAGCGGTGCTCAGCCGACGAGTCGTAGGTGGGCGCGTCGTCCGGCCGCACGAGTTCCGTCGGCGTTACTGCGTCGTCGAGGGCCGCCTCGCTCGCGTGAACGAACTCGTCGTCCCGATAGACGCCGGCGCAGTAGCGCTCGAGTCCCTCGCCGACGGCCTTCATCAGCGCGGCGTTCCAGTCGTCCGCCACGCCCGCAGCCTGCGCTGGCGCGCTCGCATCGCTGAAGCCGCGCGTCTCCGCGCTCGTCGCGAGATAGTAGGGAACAGGGAAGGATTCGATCTCGCCGATCGTCTTGACGATCCCAACCCGGTCGTCGATCGCCTGCTCTGCGTGTTCGACCGCCGCATCGAGTCCGAGCGCGTCGTCGTCCCGCGAGAGCGCCCGGTCGCGTTCGCCCGAGGCACATGCACAGCCCGGGACCGGCAGCACCCGCCGTCGGACGTGGGGCAACTCGAGTACGTGGCCGATCACGGACTGCTCATCGCCCGAGAAGATGCGGATGCACTCCCGGCCGGCGAGCGCGCCGGCGAGGCGGGCGGTGGAGCGGTCGGTGCTCGGACGGCCGCCGGCTGTTTCGGTCGCGTTCGTGTCGGCGTCGGACTCGAGTCCGGCTGCGACGCGCGTCCGGAGACAGTCGTAGCAGCCGACACCGGGGCCGGACGCCGGTGCGAAGCCGGCGACGGCGGCGTCTACGGTGGGGAGGGGATGACCGCCGACGCCGCCGATTTCGACGGCGACCCAGGGTGTGTTGCCTGCGAGAGCTGCCTCGTTGGCCTGCTCGAACGTCTGTGCGCCGGCAACGTCGCTGACGACGGCAAAGCGGGCGTCGTCGAGGGCTGCGGGCTCGGCGTCCTCGACGGTGATGTCGACGTCTCCGAGCGCGGCGACGAGCGCCGCGCGGACCGGGTCGTCGGCGACGACGTGTACGTGCATACCTGAATCTCACAGGCAGCGGGCAAAAGTGTCGTGCTCGATGCCGTTTGTGAGTGGGCGCGCTGACACCCTACTCCGAGTCGGCGTCGCTATCCTGGCGCGTCTCCGCAATGTCGATCGTCTCACCCGTCTCAGCGCCCATATCCTCCCCCTCTTTGATCGCCTGGGCTTCCTGCTCCATCGCTTCGACGTCCATCTCGGCTTCCTCGTCGATCTCACCGATGATCTCGCTGATGTCGTCGAGGCCGATCAGTTCGCGGGTCTCCTCGTCGAACGAGAGGCTCTCGAGTTGGCCGTCCTGTTGCTCGACGTCGCTTCCCGAGAGGTGCTTGCCGTAGCGCCCGATTAACGAGGAGAGTTCCTGCGGGAGGACGAAGGTCGTGGACTCGCCCTGGCCGATATCGGCGAGCGTTTCCATCCCTTTGTCGATGACGGCGCGTTCGCCCATCGATTCGGCGGAGCGAGCACGGAGCACAGTCGAGATGGAGTCACCCTGCGCTTCGAGGATCTGGCTCTGCTTTTCACCCTGTGCACGGATGATGTTCGACTGCTTGTCTCCCTCTGCCTTCTCGACGGCACTGCGGCGTTCACCCTGTGCTTCGAGAATCATGGCGCGGCGTTTGCGCTCTGCGGAGGTCTGTTGCTCCATCGCGCGCTGGACATCCGGCGAGGGGTTGACCTCGCGGACCTCGACGCTCTCGACGCGAATCCCCCACTCGTCGGTCGGTTCGTCGAGTTCCTGGCGGATTCGCTCATTGATCATCTCGCGGCGACTGAGCGTGTCGTCGAGTTCCATATCGCCGATGACGGCGCGCAGCGTCGTCTGAGCGAGGTTAGAGACCGCCTTCTCGTAGTTGTCGACCTCGAGGAACGCTCGCGTGGCGTCCATCACTCTGATGTAGATCACAGCGTCGGCCGTAACGGGCGAGTTGTCCCGAGTGATTGCCTCCTGGCTCGGCACGTCGATCGTCTGCGTTCGCATGTCGAACGTGTAGACCCGTGAGACGAACGGTGGGACGATATTCAGCCCCGGTTCCAGGAGTTTGCGGTACTCGCCGAAGACCGTGAGCGCCCCCCTGTCGTAGGCATCGACGATCTCGACCATCGACCAGACGGTGACTACGACGAGGACGAGTAGGAGCACCCCTGCCAGCACCAGGGGGTCCTCGAGTTGCACCTGGAGCGGCGCGGCAGCCGTCGCGTTTTGTATTGTGTTACCGATTGACAACATGACTAGTAGTCATTCTAGGGACGCTGGTCGAATAACTCTTGGCGTGGTGACGGAACCGAACCAACGCTGCAGTCGGCACCAGAACGTGTTGGCAATGCCTGGAAGCGACTGAAGCGAAACGGAACAGCAACCCACTACAGCGTGGGCAGAAAACGACTGGGTAGTCGGTATCCCGAGACTACGCGGACTGGCTGTCAACCGTGTCGTCACCGTTTCCAGCGTCGTCACCATCACCACTGTCGTCAGTTTCGGAGTCGGCTGCTCCGTCCTCGGCAGTCGCTAACTCGCCGTTCGAGACCGTCACCTGTGCGTTCTGGATGACTTTCTCACCCATCTCGTAGCCAGGCGTGTAGACGTCCGCGATGGTCCCTTCGGGCTGGTCGCTGTCGACCTGCATCATCACTTCGTGGCGCTGCGGATCGGTCTCCGTCCCGGGTTCGGGGTCGATCTCGGTCACGTTCTCGTCCTCGAGAATGCGGTCGAACTCGCGCAGCGTCATCTCGACGCCGTCCCGGAGACCGTCGACGTCGTCGCTTCCCTCCTCCAGCGCGCGCTTTAGGTTGTCCCGGACACCGATGAGCCGCTCGACGAGATCCTCCGTCGCACGGTCTTTGATCTGGTCCTGGCGCTTTTTCGCGCGCTTCTTGTAGTTCTGGAAGTCCGCCTGCTTGCGCTTGAGACGACTCTTTAGGTCCTCGACCTCCTCCTCTTTCGCCGCAAGTTCTTCTTCGCGCGCGTCAAGTTCGTCTTGCAAGTCGCCAATCGTCTCGGCCTGGGCCTCGACGCGCTCGGTCAGGTCCTCGAGTTCGGCTCGCTGATGCTCGACGGTACTCGAGAGCTCTTGTGCCTGGCTGACGACCGTGTCGATGGTCTGTGCGAGATCCTCGTCGTACTCGGCGAGGCGGTCGACGAGTTGCTGGGCGTCGGAGGGTTGGTTCTGGTTTTCGTCTGCGTCTGCGTCTACGTTTGCCTCTGATTCAGAGGCAGAGTCCGATCCGGGTTCGGATCCAGGTTCGGATTTGGATTCGGGTTCGGACCCGGATGCTAGTTCCGATGCGGATTCCTGTTCCTGTTCGGCCGCAGCATCTGTACCGTCTGTCGATGGTTCGTCAGCAGTCGATTCGGCCGGTTCGGCTGACTCGGTCGACTCCGGTTCGCCTGGCTCGTGGTCCGATGCTGGTGCGTCCGAGTTGGAGTCGTCGGCCACGTCGTCTGCGTCCGTCTCCGTGGCAGACTCCGCCGGTGCAGTCTCGTCTGCAGTATCGGCAGTCTCTGTGTCCGGTTCCGACTCCGTCTCCGCCGATTCGGATTCGGCTTCCGCGACGGCCGACGCAACGTCTTCGTCAGCCGCCGTCTCGGCGGATTCGTCCTCGGACGGGACACCCTGGGCTGGCGTGTTCGTGCCCTCGTCGTCACTCATATTCGGGTCAACGAACAGCGATACTAAAAGGGTTGAGGTCGCCGCCTGACTCGATAGCTTATTGCGCCTCGACAACGGCCTCCGATTTCTCACCACGAGTCCAGTCGATCGTACGGCTCTCCCCCCATCCAACAGTATATGTATCTCTCTCCCCGAACACCGTCCGTGAGTCGGCCCTCGGATCCCACACCGATTTCCATCCAGTACGAGGACGGAACGATTCGGCTCGAGACACGCGAGCACACGACCATCGAGTCCCCTCGAGACACCTCGCCAGACACACTCGAGTCCGTCCTTCCGTTCGAACGCAACTCCGACCTCGAACTCGAGTACGATCCGCGATCAGAGACCTACCGTACACCAGCATTTCGGTACGCTGCGATCCGGCGGGCGCTGTCTGCAGTTTCGTCCGACCGCGGTTTCGCTGCTGTCGATGGGGATGGGGATGGCGATGTCGAGGGCAACTCCGACACCGGGGTCGACATCGACGACCGAGTACTCGACCTCCCGAACCTCTCCGCTGGCCTGCACTCCGCGTACGAACTCCGGCCGTACCAGCGGGAGGCACTCGAGTCCTGGCTAGAGACGGACCGGTGGGCCGACCTCGACCTCGACCTCGGAGCGACGACCTCTGCCGTCGAGCGCGCACCCGCCGGCGTTCTCGAACTCCCCACCGGTAGCGGCAAGACCGTTATCGCGCTGAAGGCGATCGAACGCCTCGGCGTCCCAACGCTCGTCGTCGTCCCCACCATCGACTTGCTCGAGCAGTGGCAACGCGAACTTGAGTCCGAACCCGAGTTCGACTGCACAGTCGGTCGCTTCGGCGGCGGCGAGCAGCGCCGCGAGCCGATCACGGTCTCGACGTACGACTCGGCGTATCTGAAGGCCGATTCCATCGGCGACCGGTTCGGGCTCGTCATCTTTGACGAGGTTCACCACCTCGGCGGCGAGGGCTACCGCGAGATCGCGCGCTTGCTCGCCGCACCCGCCCGCCTCGGACTCACCGCGACGTTCGAACGGCCGGACGACGCTCACGAGATCATCGAGGATATCGTCGGCCCGCTCGTCCATCGCGTCGACGTCGACGAACTGGCGGGCGACCACCTCGCAGCCTACGACGTCAAGCGACTCGAGGTGTCGCTCACGCCGGCCGAGCGCGAGGAGTACGAGGCGAAGCAGAACGTATTCTCGGACTACCTCGCCCGGTCGAACATCCGCATGCAAAGCGGCTCTGACTACCAGGAACTCGTCAAACGCTCCGGGAACGACCCCGCAGCTCGCGAAGCGCTGCTGGCCCGCCAGCGTGCCCGCGAAATCGCCCGCGGGAGCGAGGCGAAACTCGACGCCCTGCAGGACATTCTCGACCGCCATCGCGAAGATCGGATCATCGTCTTCACCGCGTCCAACGACCTCGCGTACGACGTGAGCGAGCGTTTCCTGATCCCGACGATCACCCACCAGACCGGTGCCGCCGAGCGCCGAGCGCTACTCGAGTCCTTCCGCGATGGAACCTATACGCGCATCGCGACCTCGAACGTCCTCGACGAGGGGGTCGACGTTCCCGACGCCAACGTCGCGGTCGTTCTCTCGGGCAGCGGCAGTGAGCGGGAGTTCACCCAGCGACTCGGTCGGATTTTGCGGCCAAAAACTGGTGACCCATTGGGTTCTGGTGGCGCTGGTGGCACGAAGGACGCTGACACCGGACTGAACTCGAGTACGGACCAGTTTGCAGACGACATCTCTGCGGCCCGTGCCGGCCGTGCGATTCTCTACGAGGTCATCAGTGCGAACACCTCGGAAGAAAACGCCGCCCAACGCCGGTCCTAATGGCTGTTAGCCAGTCTTGACGAACGTGGCAGTTGCATCCTGTTCGACCGTGATCCGGTACGACTTGTAGCTAAACTCGACTGCCATCTGTGCCTCCGGCGAAGGCGGCTGGGAGAAAAGATTGTCGAGCATGCCGTCCACGCAGTCGTACATCGTCGGGAGGCGCGTGGGCTCGGTGTTCTCGAGTTCGGCGACGATTTCTGCGATCTGGACCGCTGGGTTGGCGGCGGACTGGTCCAGTTCTCGGCGAACGATCTCTCGTTCGGTTTGATCAGACATTGTACCACTGGCTGATGCGAACGGGTGGTATAGGTATTGGTGGCGTGTCGACTGAAAGACAGCCTTACTGACTGGTTTGGCTGTGGTCACCGGTGGTTTCGAGAGGGCAGTTGAGTGTGGTTCGATAGTACCACCGTAGAAACAGGATGACTCGGCTGTCTTCCCGGTTGAGACTGTTTCACTCCGGTCCACGTGCGGTTATTATCCCAACCGTGGTCGGGATTCCTCCGCCTTCAGGCGGAGGAGGATGTCAAGCGTCCGCCCGATTCACGCATGAATATCGCATCCGGTATCGCGACAACGTCTCTGTTTCCGTCCGTCTCGAGACGCCAGCGTGGTTCGCCGTCCGTTCGTGCGAGCGCTGTGAGTGTTCCGTCCTCAGAGATGAGCACCTCGTCACCGACAACGGTTGGCGGGCCGCCGCTTCGCTCAGAGAGAGGGTACTCCCACCCGTGCTCGCCGCCTCGAGTGATCGCGTGGAGGGTGTCCACGGTCGAAACGTAGATGTGCTCGTCGTCCATCGCGAGCGGGGTTTCCCAGTAGTCGTCGACCACGTTGAACGTCCATCGCTCAGTTCCATCCCGCTCGAACGCCGTGAGGACGCTCCCGGCCTGAACGACAACCAATTCGTCATCGACGACTGGGCCCGCTATCACACGGTCGGTAGCGTGAGCCCAGCGGTCGTCCCCGGTCGCAGCATCGACGGCAAGAACACCAGCTCGTCCCGAGTAACCTCCCACAAACAGCGTTTCGTCGTGAACGGCAACCGGTTTGGCAACCGTTCGATTCGACTCATCTGCTCCGACCTGCCGAGACCACTGAACCGAGCCATCGGCTACCGAAAGCGCGTGAACGTATCCGTCCCAGTCGGGGAGATAGACAGTCCCGCGGTCGATCATCGGCGAGGCGGTCACCCGTGCATCGATATCGTAGAGCCAGCTTTCGCCACCGTCGCGTTTCTCGAATCCAACGAGCCGTCCCGCTTCGAGCCCGCGCTGTGCACTGACGATTACCCGTTCGCTGGCGACTGCTGGAGAAGCGTTCGGATCTGACCGAAGTGAGACACGCCAGCGCTCCTTGCCGGTTCCGGCCGCCAGCGCATGCAACTGGTACCGGTGTCGCGCACGATCAGAGACCGCATCGGCTGGAACGTAAATACGCTCGTCGGCTATCGACGGCGTTCGAGTCGCCCGCACGTCCTCCAGTTCGGTCGTCCAGACCGCCGCCGGCTCAGCGGGTGTCTCACTGACCGAGCGAGTTCGGCCGGATTCGCTTCCGTCGACCGGCCACTCTCCATCAACCGGCCCGAGGTCGCCGGACGGGGCGCCACGAGAGAGACACCCAGCGAGACCAGCGCTGGCCGCTCCAAGTAATGTGAGCGCCCGGCGGCGCGTACAGGAGGGCATTTTCCGATAGTTTCTCCTGCTGGCCAATAAAAACAGTGGGTGAAGGTGCGTAACCAGTCCGGCTGTACTATCAGAAAGTGATTCTGACGAGGCGGCCGAAAGACGAGTGGGTGAACGAACTACTGAGGGTCGCCGCGGTCCGACGATTTTCAGGCCATCTTGGTCTCCGTTCGTTCCGCAACCGACACCGACCCCGTCAGCTGTGAATGCGGGTACGGCATGTCGATCCCTTCTGCGTCGAGACGCTTCTTGCCAGCCTCGATATAGGCCGTTCGTGCAGCAGCAGGTCGGTACTCCGCCGGATCGATCCAGAACCGGCCGGTGAGGACGACCGCGGAGTCACCGAGATCCGTGACAGCAACGGACGGCTCGGGCTCTGTAAGCGCGCCCGGTACCTGTTCGGCTTCCTCGATGAGCGCCGCCCTTGCCTGCTCGATGTCGTCATCGTAGCCGATGCCGAAATCATAGGAGACACGAAGGAGGTCGTTTCTGGACGGGTTCACGACGACCGAGTCGGCGAGTTCGGAATTCGGCACGGTGACCAGTTCGTTGTCGTGGCTCTCGAGTTGGGTAACACGGAGCTGAATGTCGCGAACGACACCCTGGTTGTCGTCCCACTCAATTATGTCGCCGATAGTGAACGGCTCGTCCTTGACGATGAAGATCCCGGCGACGAAGTTGGCGATGAGGTCCTGCGCAGCAAACCCGACAGCCAAGACGACGGCACCACCGAGCGCGGATAAGGCCACGAGAACGGTGCCGAAGCCGGCGACCGTCGCCGCAATCGCGACCGACCCGAGCAGGATGAGCACGGTGACGATACTTCGCGCGAGCGAGATCACCCCCTCGTTGAAGCCGCGGCTCTCGAGTGACCGCTCGGTGAGACTGAGCAAGAGTGCCTTTCCGACCCAGTAGAGCACCACGAACGCGACGGCGAAGATTGCGGCGGTTGCCACCACGTCGATGATCGCCGGCACGTATTCGTCGACTGACGGCACACTATTCACCGAACCGACTGGCAGCTGCTGTGCTATCACGTTTCGCCAATGGAAGGTCACCTAAAAGACTCTTTTTGAGCCGATGAAACACGATGGACCGGTCGCGTGACTTTTGCCCCCGTCGCTCCCAGTAGCTAGTAGGTAGCGATGCTGACGAAAGATCTGCTGCGCGTCTCCCGCGCCGGCGGCGGCTTCCACCCGCAGTTCGCCGCACGCGAGCACCGCCCGCTCGCCGCTCGCGTCATCGGCACCTACCAGGGACACGTCGGCCACCAGCGTGGCGACCTCGAGGACGCCCTCACCGACCTCGAACGGGACGCGGACGACTTCAAACTCGTTCGCGGCCTCTCGGCGTTGCTCGAGCGCGAGTCCACCTTCGAAACCGACGCCGAACTCGATCCCGAACGCGCTCGCCGCGCGGTCTTCCAGGCCGCAGACGCCGTCGGTGTCGTCACCGACGACGAGCGTGCCATGGCGCTCATCCGGGCCGGCGAATCGCTCGGCCTGTCGGCGGACGTACTCGAGTCCACTCTCTACGCAGACCTGGACGAGCGCCAGGTTCTGGCCGAAGTCGCCTCGCGCTGGGACCCCGACGCCCTGCTCGCGCAGTACAACCTCTCGCTGGCGCAGACGGCACTGTTCGACGCGACGGAACTGCGAGTCCGCTCGAGCGATCCGAAGGCGCTCGTCTCGGCGGTCAAACGGCTGCGATTGATGTACGAGATCCGGAACCCGGACGCAGCGGCTGGGTCGACCGGCAGTCTCGCGAGCGATCGTGAGGTCGTCGTCACCGGCCCGACACACCTCTTCCGGGCGACGCGACGGTACGGCACCCGCTTTGCGCGCCTCCTGCGGACGGTCGCGAGCGCCGAGACCTGGCACCTCGAGGCGACCATCGACGACCGCGGTACCGAGCGGACGCTCTCGCTCTCACACGACGACCTGGTCACGGTCCCCGACGCCGAACCGGTCACCGACGTGACCTTCGACAGCGGCGTCGAGTCTGACTTCGCCGCCCGCTTCACGCAACTCGACCTCGACTGGGACCTCGTGCGCGAACCCGAGCCACTCGCGACGGGCACGCGGGTGATGATTCCCGACTTTGCGTTCGAGTACGCCCACGGCGAGTACCGGCTCTATTTCGAGATCATGGGCTTCTGGACGCCCGAGTACGTCCAGAAGAAACTCGACCAACTCGAGTCCCTCGAAGATATCGACCTCCTCGTCGCGGTCGACGACTCCCTCGGCGTCGGCGAGGCGATCGAGACGCGAGACCACCGCGCGATTCCCTATTCTGGGACCGTCCGCGTCAAAGACGTCGTCGACGTGCTCCGGGAGTACGAGGCCGACCTGATTCGGGAGAGTGCGGCCGACCTGCCGGCCGAACTCACACCCGACGACGATGTCGTGGCACTCGAGTCCCTCGCTGCTCGCCACGGAGTCAGTGCGGACGCCCTCGCGGATAAACGGTTCCCGGACCACCGCCGCGTCGGCCGCACGCTCGTCCGCCCGCGGGTACTCGAGTCCGTCGGTGACGAAATCGAAGCCGGCATGAGTCTCCAGGAAGCCGAATCGGTTCTCGAGGAGTCTGATCTGACGGACGCCAGCGCGGTACTCGCGGAACTCGGCTACCGCGTGGAGTGGGAGGGGTTAAGCGGCGGGACGGTCGTCGAGCGCTGAGGCGCGTCGATTGCCCGCCCGACCGTTGCCGCTGACGCAAACTGCTATTACCGTTCACATACACCCACAAATATGGCATACGAGCGACAGGCAGCCAGCGGTTTTCGGGAAATCGACCGCTGGGAGGACGGAGTTGGCTGGCTGGCTCATCCCGACGAACTCGGCCAGCGGGCGAGTCACGCCGTCGTCGGCGAGTCAGGCGTCTGGCTGCTCGACCCGCTCTGGGCACCCGGCGTCGACGACCTGATCGACGACCTCGCCGAGGAGCACGACACCGCGGTCGCCGGCGTCGCAATCTGTTCGTGCTGGCACACGCGCGACGCGGATCGGTTCGCGCGGCGGTACGACGTTCCCATCGTCATTCCGGAGTGGATGGGGCGCGTCGACGACCGAACGACGGCTCCGATCGAGCGCTACGCCGACTCGTTCGATCCCGCCGTCGAGATCGTCCGCCGCCAGCCGATCCCGCTCTGGGACGAGGCGATCCTCTACTGGGATAGCCACGACACACTGTACACCCCCGAATCGATCGGTACGGCGGCCCCCTTCCTCGTCGACGACGAGCGCCTCGGTCTCGAACTCTTCTTCCGACTCGACCCGCCCCACTCGCTGCGCGAGTACGAACCCGACCGCGTCATCGTCGGCCACGGCGTCGGCATTGTCGACGATGCGACGCGGGCACTCGAGTACGCCCTGGCTGGCGCTCGGCGTCGGTTTCCGCGGGCGGTACTCGAGAACGGGCCGGGGACGGCACGGTCGCTGGTGGGGGCGCTCCGGTAGCGGGTGGAACGGGTACGTGTTCCCCATTCCACCGAAGCGTGTCCAGTACCCGTGTGAGTCACTGACGACCATCTCAAAGATGCTGTCAGGGTCGAAGACGCGGGTTCGATCACCAAAAGTGATATTTCAACCCACTGTGAGAGTGGCTGTAACGGATGAGACGAGAATATAAGTTCGTCGCTGCCGGCACGGCGGTTGCACTCGTTGGGTTTCTGCCGGAACTCTACCTCTTCGTTCGGTCTTCGCGGGCATTCTTTCTGGCTCTTGGTCTCATGATCGCCTGCTACGGACTGTTCGAGCTGATGCGACACTACGCGAAGTTCGATCTGGCCTGAGATTGATTACAGTTGCACTGAAAACGGCTGTCCAGATACAGCGACCGATTCGAACGACGACTACAACTCTCGCTGGCGTCCTTTCGGCACCATCGACCGCAGTTCGCCGTGGACGTACAGTCCGATGCCGAGCGGTTCGCGCTCGCCCGCAACAGTGTGGGCCGCGATCAAGTATCCCCAGTCGCCGTCCCACTCGAGTTCCTGGTCCTCGCCGGCGGCGAACCGGCGGGCGGCCTCGCGGTCGAGGTCGATCACGCACTCGCTGGCGTGTGCGCCGAAGCGCTGGACGAAGTCCGTCGTGGGCTTCCAGTGCTCCTGGCGGGTTCGCAGACAGGTCATGCCGATAGCCTCGATTTCGAGCGGCGAGTCGGCCTCGCCGCTGTAGAGCCAGATCTTGCCCGCGCCCTTCTCCCAGAAGGTGTAGTCGTCGAACGTTTCAGGCGGAATCGCGAAGCGATCCTCGAAGTAGTCGACGACGGCAGCGCGGCTGACGCGGCCTTCGACGGTTCGGTCGGCGTCGGTTTCGGGGAGACGCCCGAACTGTTGGCCGTCGTTTTTGTGCAGGTCGGCACTCGAGTCGTCGCTCATCAGGCGGTCACCTCCAGTTTCGCCACGAAGAAGCCGCCGGTGTCGTTGTGGTGGGGGTAGATTCGCGCGGCCTGCTCGAGTGTGGAATCGAACGTCTCGTCTCGCCACTCTGTGAGGCCGGGTGCGTGCGCCAGTTCGAGGTCGAAGTCCACGACGCGACAGTCCTCCTCGTCGATGGCGTGCTGGACGACGGCCTCGTTTTCCTCCGGCGCGAAGGTACACGTCGAGTAGACGACGGTGCCGCCCTCGCGGGTCGTCTGGATCGCCCGGCGGAGGATTCCCTTCTGGATGCCTGCGATCGTGTCGATGTGGCCCTCCGACCAGTTGTCCAGCGCGTCGGGGTTCTTCCGAATCGTTCCCTCGCAGGAGCAGGGTGCGTCCACGAGCGCCCGGTCGAACTCGTCGAACGGGAACCGCTTCATGGAGTAGTTGCGCGCGTCGTCGTTCGTCACCGCGAGGCTGGTCGCACCGAGGCGCTCGGCGTTGAACCGCAGCGCCGAGATACGCCCGAGGTTGTTGTCGTTCGCGACGACCGTCCCACGGTCGTCCATCAGCGCGGCGAGCTGGGTTGCCTTCCCACCAGGGGCCGCACAGCAGTCCCAGACGCGCTCGCCGGGCTGGGGATCGAGGACGACCGGCGGGACCGCCGAGACCTCCTCCTGGCCGTGCGTGAAGCCGTGGAAGGAGGTCCACGTCGACCCCGGCGAGTCCGTCTCGAGGCGCAATACGCGCGGGTTCCACTCGGCCTGCTCGTACGCGACATCGTCCTCCTCGAGTGCGGCGGTCGCGCGCTCGGCAGAAGCCTTGATCGTGTTCACGCGCACGGCGTTGCCGAGCGGGCGCTCGCAGGCGGCGAGGAAGGCCTCGAAGTCGTCGATGATCGGTCGGTACCGCTCGAATGGCTCCATTGGCCTCTGATTTGATTGCCCGGCGTTTGTGGGTTTCGAAGGCCGGGCCGATTGCGTTGGGTTCGCTCGCCGGCAGCGTCGTCGTTTTTATGCCCACTCGCAGAGTCTGCCAACACATGGCACGAATCAGCCTGCAGGGACCAGAGGCCGATCTCGATGACCCAACGTTCGTCGAAGGCTTTCCCGGCATCGGGCTCGTCGGCAAAATCGCGACTGACCACCTCGTCGACGAGTTCGACATGCGTTACTACGCGAGCGTCCACTGTCAGGGGTTGCCTCGAATCGGCGTCTACCGGAGTGGTGACCGAACCGCTCGGCCGCCCGTGCGACTCTACGTCAGCGAGGAACACGACCTGCTCGCACTGCAGAGCGACGCCCCGATCCGACCGGAGGCGCTCGACGACGTCGCCGAGTGCGTGACGAGTTGGCTCATCGACTACGACGCGACGCCGCTGTACCTGAGCGGACTGCCAGCCGACCGGGACAACGGCGAGCGGCCGGACCTCTACGGCGTCGGAACGGGTAGTGCACCCGATCTCCTCGACGATCGCGAGATCGACGTTCCACCGGAAGACGGCGTCGTCACCGGTCCTACGGGTGCGCTCATCAACCACGCGGCTCAGGCCGGCTACGACAGCCTCGGGCTCGTCGTCGAGTGCAGTCCGCAGTTCCCCGACCCGGAAGCAGCGAGCGTCCTCCTCGAGGACGCCGTCGCACCACTGGCCGACCTCTCGGTCGACGTGCAGCACCTCGTCGACCGCGCCGAGGAGATCCGTGAGAAACGCGAGCAGCTCGCACAGCAGATGCAGGCAGTCGGTCAGGAACAGAGCACGCAGGCACAGCCGCTTCGGATGTATCAGTAAGCCGATTTCGTCTCCGGAGAAGGCGACGACCCACGCAATTCCGTCGTCTCCGCGGCATCAAAACAGTTCCCACGTATTTTTAATTCCCGACACCCTTCAACGTGATTAGAGATGACTTCGGCTACCGAGGCCTACGATATCGTGGTCGTCGGCGGGGGGACTGCCGGCTGCTTCGCTGCGACGACCGCCGCCAAGGAGGGGCTCGACGTCGTCCTCCTCGAGCGTAAAACCGAGGAGGAGGGGGGCTACATCGCCTGTGGGGACGGCATCAAGGGGAAGAGCTCCTTCCCCGACGTGCTCGACCGCCAGCGGCTCAAAGATGAGGCGTTCACCAACCAGGGGATCGAACGCGCCATCTTCGAGAACCCACAGAGTGACGAGCGTCTCGAGATCCCGTTCAACGAAACCGGCGGCGTCGTCGACCGCTGGAAGTACGGCCAGATCCTCCTGGAGGAAACCGACCGCGCCGGCGTCGACATCCACTACAACACCGTCGTCAACGACGTCATCCAGCCGAACGGCACCGTCGAGGGCGTGACTGCGATTCGGGACGGCGAGGTACTCGAGTACCGATCCGATGTCGTCATCGACGGCGCGGGTGCGCTCTCGGTGTTGCAGGACAAGGCGGACCTCTCGGCGTCGTCGTTCGATACGAACGTCAACTACTCGCAGTTCTGTTCGGCGTATCGCGAGGTACTCGAGGTGCCGGAGCCGGTCGAGTGGGACGACGCGCTCGTCTTCAAGCCGACCGAGGAACTGGGCTATCTCTGGTACTTCCCGCGCTCGGCGACGGAGATCAACGCCGGGCTGGGGTTCCAGATGAGCCAGGAACCGATGGAGTTGGTCGACGCGCTCAAAGACGACATCGCCAATCGGGCGGAGTTTCAGGACGCGACGGTGAAGAACAAGCTTGGTGCCGCCCTCCCGACCCGTCGGCCGTACGACTCGGCGGTCCACCCCGGATACGTGGCCGTCGGTGACGCGGCGGGGCACGTCAACCCCTGTACCGGCGGTGGTATTCCGGGTGCTGCAAAGGGTGGCCACTGGGCGGCAAAGATCGCCGTCGACGCGATTTCCGACGGGGACGTGAGCGAGGCGGCCCTCTGGGAGTACAACCAGCGCGTCCAGACGGACTTCGGCAAGCGCTTCGCGGCGATGGATCTCTACAACATCTTCGGCACTGCACAGGAACTGGACGACCTCGTTTCGGTCCTCACGGCGATGCCGGGCCAACAGCTCGTCGATGCGATCGGCAAGAAGGGAACCGCCGATATGAGCCTCGGACTCAAGCTCAAGACGCTGATCAAGACATTCGGTCACTGGGATACGCTCTACGACCTCTACAAGGTCCAGCAGGCTGCCGGCTCGCTCAAGGGCGTCTACGACAGCTATCCGGACAGCCCCGACCACTTCGACGCCTGGCGCTCGGAGCGCGACAGCGTGCTCGACCGGGTCTACGATATCAGCGGCGCTGAGCCGAAGTACTGAGAATGCTGGTTCTGGAATCGATCATACGTATCTGACCTGGCCGAATTCACCGAAAGGTAATCCACTCACGCACTCATAAGACATTTATCACGATAAGCGCTAATCAAACTGTGAATCGGCGTGACATCCTCGCTACTACCGGAGTGTCTCTTTCTGTCGCGACTCTTGGCTGTGTACAGCGAACAGCGAACAACACTACCGGAACGTCGGATGAAGGCACGGGTCGAGCGGACACGATATACATCGAGAACGAAAACGAGAGCGAGTCCGTCGTCGAACTGGTTGTCACAGAATCCGATGGCACCGTTGTTATCGATCAAGAGTACGTGATACCCGGGAAAACGGGAATAGAGATACCCGAAATTGGAGAACGAGGGAACGAATATGCAGTCGTTGTGACTCACGAGGATACCATCGAGGAATCCGAATGGAGCGTCAGAGAGTGCGGCGGTGATGGTTCGACTGATCTCTCAATACAACTCTCTGAGAGGAATACCTTCGTTGGCACGGAAGGGTGTGATGAACTATCAGCTGGAATACAGCCGGACCTAACATACGGCAATCACGAGGAATACACCTCGTGACACGTCTGGTTCTCTCCGGCGCAGAGCCGACGTACTAACGCTGGACTGCGTTTCTCGCTTCTCGGAACCCCTACCGAACCCGCCGATACGCACGAAGCAACACCGAGGCTGCCGTTCCGACGCCTGGAATCCGCGAGGAGAGGGCTGCAGCCCCGAGGAGGAAGAGCCCGCTCGCCCGTCGGCCTCGCACGAACTCCATCACCGCGTCGATCACTGTCGTCGCTGTGCTCGCCTTCGTGAGCGCGTCCACTCGAGTACTGGTTGTTGTCATTGGACAGCAAAATGGACGAGTTCCGCAGCAAAACACGAGCGGCCTGCGCGTGCCGAGTGGGGGCTGGTGGTGCGCCACGGCGCTGGTGGATCGCTGCTGTCATTGGAACCCGACAGCCAGACCGCGGCCTGTCACCCAGCGGACGATAGATTCAGGTTCCTTCTCCGAGACGACCCGGTAGACACGACCCACAGATGCCCACACACCACACAGACTCGTTCGACCTGCTCGAGACCAGCGTCGCAGCCGTTCACGACGCGATGGCCGACGGCGCGGTCACCGCCGAAGAACTCGTCGAGCGCTACCTGACGCGAATCGACGCCTACGACGACGAGCTGAACGCGATCCTGACGGTGAACGACCGGGCTCGCGACCGCGCCCGCGATCTCGACGCGCAGTTCGAACGCGACGGGTTCGTCGGGCCGCTCCACGGCGTTCCGACGATCATCAAGGACAACCACGACACCCACGATATGCCGACCACGGCGGGGTCGACGACACTCGCGGATTCACAGCCGTCGCGTGACGCGTTCGTCGTCGACCAGCTTCGGGAAGCTGGTGCGATCATCATCGCGAAGGCGAACCTACAGGAACTCTCCTTCGGCGTCGACACGATCAGTTCGCTCGGCGGCGCGACGCGAAACGCCTACGATCTCGAGCACCGGCCGTCCGGCTCGAGCGGCGGCACCGCCGCGGCTATCGCCGCGAACCTGGGCCTCGTCGGAACCGGGAGCGACACCTGCTCGTCGAATCGCTCGCCGCCCGCGTTCAACGATCTCGTCGGCGTTCGCCCGACCAGAGGCCTGTGCAGTCGAACCGGGCTCGTCCCCCTCAGCGAAACGCAGGACACGCCCGGCCCCATCGCGCGAACCGTCGACGACGCCGCTCGACTACTCGAGGTCATGGCCGGCTACGATCCCGAGGACCCGGTCACGGCCAGCGGCGTCGGGCAAGTTCCCGACGACGGCTACACTGCCCACCTCGATGCGGACGGCCTCGACGATGCCAGAATCGGGATCGCTCGACAGTTCTTCGGCCTCCAGGGAGATGCCGACGAGTACGAGGCCGTCTCCGAAGACGACGCCGCAGCCGTGACGAGCGTGCTCGAGTCCGCCATCGACGACCTCGAGGCGGCCGGCGCGACGATCGTCGATCCGGTCGACGTCGTCGACACGAACTGGCTCCTGAGCGCTCGTGTGCTCGCATACGAGTTCGCCCGAGACTTCGACGCGTATCTCGAGACGCTCGGCGATGCTGCCCCACAGGAGTCACTCGCAGCCGTCGTCGACTCCGGCGAACTCGCGCCGTCGATCGAGGCCCGATTCGAGGGCGGTGACATCCTCGGAACTGATCAGGACTCGCTCGACGAAAATACGGGCTACCTCCGCCGCCTCGAGCGCCGCAAGGAGCTTCGCGATACTGTCCTGGCGACGCTGGCCGACCACGACCTCGACGCCCTGCTGTACCCGCCCTCGACGGTTCCGCCGGTCACCGTCGACGACCACCAGCCGTTCGAGGAGATGAACTGTGAACTTTCGGCGCACACGGGGTTGCCCGCGATCGTTACCCCCGCCGGGTTCACCGACGACGGGCTCCCGGTTGGACTCGAGTTACTCGGCCGCGCGTTCGCGGAGCCACGGCTGTTCGAACTCGCGTATGCGTTCGAGCAGACGACGGAGAATCGCGTGCCGCCGGAGCAGTTTGGAGCACTCGAACTCGAGTAAGCGAGCCATGCAACGAGCGCGCCAGCCGAGCAAACGTATATTCCACTCCGTGAGACAATACGGGTATGTCACGCGAGCGCCACGAAACGGATAGTCTCGACGAGTCGGCACTCACGCGGCTGTCAGCCACCGAACTCGCGAGTCGAATCAGGGACGGCGAGGTAACCGCCACCGAAGCGGTGGAGGCGCATCTCGACCGAATCGACGCACGCGACGACGAAATCAACGCCTTCGTCACCGTTTGTGCCGACGAGGCGCGCGAGGCAGCCGCCGAAGCGGACCGGGTACTCGAGTCCGCCGGCGCTGACGCCCCGGACGGGAGCGGCGATAGCGACGAACAGATCGGCCCCCTCCACGGTGTCCCCATCGCACTCAAGGACCTCGGATCGCTGAAGGAGGGCCTGCCCTACACCTTCGGCTCGACGCTGTTTTCCGACTTCGTGGCACCCAAAACGGCCGTCACCGTCGCGCGACTCGAGGATGCCGGTGCGATCGTGCTCGGGACGACGAACACGCCCGAGTTCGGCCACAAGGGGACGACGACCAACGACGTCATCGGGGCGACGGCGTCGCCGATCGACACCGAACTGAACGCGGGCGGCTCCTCCGGCGGCTCCGCAGCGGCGGTCGCGGCGGGAATGACACCCGTCGCAACTGGCAGCGACGCGGGCGGCTCGCTTCGCATTCCGGCGGCCGCCTGCGGCGTCTACGGCTTCAAGCCGACGTTCGGTCTCGTGCCCTCGGTCAGCCGTCCGAATGGCTTCGGCCGGGCGCGACACCACGTCACGAAGGGGCCACTCTCGCGCACGGTCGCCGACTCGGCTGCGCTCCTCTCGGCAATGGCCGGCCACCATCCCGGTGATCCCGAGAGCGTCCCCGTCGATATCGCGTTCCGGGACGCTGTACAGGAGCCGTCCACCGATCTGCGGATCGCCTACAGCCCGGCTCTCGACGTCTTCCCGGTCACGGACGCGGTTCGCTCGGTCGTCGACGACGCGGTGGCGTCGTTCGAGGACGCAGGTGCTACCGTCGAGGAGGTCTCCGTCGACCACGGCTACGAACTGGACGACCTCATCGAGGCGGTGATCCCGACGTTCACGACGTCGATGCTCGAGAGCGCCACCGTCACCGCGGAGTCCCACGGCGTCGACCTGCGCGACCATCCCGAGACGATCACCGACAGCCTCTCCCGGATGCTCGAACTGGGCGAGCAGTACGGCCCCGCCGACATCGCGCGCTCTGACATCGCCCGGACGGCCATCTTCGACGCCGTGCAGGATGTGCTCTCCGAGTACGACCTGCTCGTGACGCCAACGCTCTCGCGCGCCAACGTTGGCCTCCACGAAGACCTGGACGCAGAAGCCTGGGAGTGGCCGCTCACCTGGCCGTTCAACTGGACCGGCCACCCCGCCGCCTCCGCGCCCGCCGGGCTCACGGACGCGGGACACCCCGTCGGACTCCAGCTCGTCGGCCCGCGCTTCGGAGATGATACCGTGCTCGCCGGGAGCGCGGTACTCGAGTCCCACCGGCCCTGGGACCATCTGTACGAGTGACCACTGGCACGACCTGCCTGTACATGGTGATCACTGGCACGCGTTCACAACCGCTCTCCGCCCGCCGCCGCAACCCCAATCCATTTTCGCATCCCGTTCTTCTCGTCGGATATGGCAGCCGACAACGCCGAAACAATCGCACCAGAGACGTGTCCGACCGCAGCCGGCATGCCGATGCTCGGCCTGGGAACCTGGCAGAACGACTCGCCCGAGGAGTGCGCCGAAAGCGTTCGCACCGCACTCGAGGCGGGCTACCGTCACATCGACACCGCCCAGGCCTACGACAACGAGGAGGCCGTCGGCGAGGGGATCGCCGCAGCCGATGTCGACCGCGAGGATGTCTTCCTCGCGACCAAGGTCTGGCTCTCGAATCTCGCGTACGAGGACGTACTCGAGACGGCCCGCGAGAGCATCGACCGTCTCGGCGTCGACTACGTGGACCTGCTGTACGTCCACTGGCCAGCCCGAACGTATGACTCGGCAGAGACGCTGGACGCGTTCTCGGAACTCTACGAGGAGGGGCTCATCAAGAACGTCGGCGTGAGTAACTTCCTGCCCGAGCAACTCGAGGAGGCCGTCGAACGCTGTGACGCACCGATCCTCGCGAATCAGGTGGAACTGCACCCGCTGTTGCCCCAGGAGGAGATCCGCGACGCCTGCACGGAACACGACATCGAAGTCGTCGCCTACTCGCCGATCGCTCGCGGGGATGTCTTCGACCAGCCCGCGATTCAGGAGGTCGCCGACAAACACGGCGTCAGCGAGGCCCAGGTTAGCCTCGCCTGGCTGCGCGAGACGGGCGTCACCGCCATCCCGAAGGCGACCGGTGCGGAGCACATCCGGGACAACTGGGAATCGCTTGCACTCGAGTTAGACCAAGACGACATCGAGACGATCGACGCGATCGAGGAGACGGACCGGAAGGTCGATCCGGACTTCGGCCCCTGGAACTGAATCGTCGAGTGGCAGGCCTGCGATGGCCGACGTATTAGGATACTGACTGATTTGTCGAGTGGAAAAACACGAAAGGAGGAAAGTTTACGGTACGTCAGTTTTTTGGCTCAGGTATGTCCACCCGCACGCAACGTGGTGGCGGTGGCGGGATCATCGGTGCGATCAGGGCTGACCTCGATCAGTTACACGGTGCCTGGATGGAACTCGTCTTTCCGCGCCAGCGCGGTCGCGGCCACTCCGTCATGGGAAAGTGGCGTCCCGAGACGCTTCCACAGAAGATCGCCTACTACGCCTGGAGCGTCTTCGGCACGCTCGGGTTGTTGATCCTGTACCCGCTTACCGTCATTGGCTTTGCTACCCGCTACTATGCGGCGAAACTCGACTCGACGCGAACCCGCCTCGGCATTGTCGGCGTGACAGCCATCGCGCTGCTCGTCTGGGGGACGCTGACGGTGATTGCACACCTCCAGTTGCCGGTCGAAGAGACCATCGCGATCGGTGCCGCGAGCGCCGTCGCGACGATTTCGACCGCGCTTGCAGCCGGTGCGTCCAAGGTCGGCGGCCGACCCGTCTCCGTGCTGTTCGCCTACCCGTTCGCGATGACGGCGCTGTTCCTGCCGCCGGTCGTCGCCGCGCTCGTCACGCCGTCACTCGAGGGCGTCGTGCTCGAACCGAGCTACGATTTCGCGGCCTGGGCGCTCGATAACATCCTCCACGTTGGCGGACTCAACGAGTTCCTGCGCGCGAACTACGAACTCGAAGGGGCCGCCTACGCGGCGATGTGGGTCGGAATCTCCTTCCCCCTTGGCTGGTTCCTCGGAACAGTTGTCGCGCTGGCGAATCTGGTGCGGCCGTCCGAGTAATCGGCGCAAGCGCTTGCGGTTTCTTCTCGTTCACCGAACGGTCAGTTTCGATAACGTTAGGCCGATTCAGCCCCGAGCATCGGGTATGGAACTCGACCTGCCGAAAACGATCGGCGTGTTCGCTCTGATCATCGCGCTCGGAACAGCCGGGCTGATGACGATGCCGATGGGGATGGCCCAGGACACGATTCTGATGATGGTCGTGCCCTCGATGGCGGTCTTTGGTGCGATCATGCTCGTCCTCGGCGTCAAGCACGGCGAGTACCGCGCGACGAACTGAGCCTGAACTGCCACTGAGACCGCCGTAGTTCACACGAAACGCAGTTTTTGTCGACGCGCACCGCCCATACCGTAGGCGTTTCGTCGATGGGAATCAAAGTCGAGTGCGACGCAAACTGAACAGAACGCTCAACCGGTCGTCACTGCGCCCGTATCACATGTAGCCGAGGTCGCGCAGGCGCTCCATCAGGTCCTCCTTGTCCTGGGCGCGGCCCGCGCGCTCGGTCGTTCCCTCAAGGTCCTGGAGCCAGGCCGGTTCCTCGTCGCTTTTCTCCGTACTCACTTCGCTGCCGAGCGAGCGGAAGCCGGCGAAGTACTTCGGCGAGACCGGAATGTCGTCCTGCGTGAGGTCGTTCGGCAGGTCCGTGTCGCTCCCCGGCACGTAGCCGTCGTCCGGGAACTCAGACACCGTATCCGGCACGACGAAGTTCCAGAATGCCTCCCAGACCGCCGCCTCGTCGAACTGCAGGATGGGCTGGACGCGGTCGTGTGGCGGGTAGATATCCGGATCGTGACGCGGCGAGAAGAACGTCTCGTCGGCGCGAGCCTCCTGTTCGTCCCAGCGGACGCCCGAGATGACGCCGTCGACGTCGTGCTCTTCGAGCGCGTTGTTCAGCGCCACCGTCTTCAGCAGGTGGTTACCCACGTAGGTGTCGAGCAGGAACGGGAACGTGTCCTCCTCGTACTCGAGTATGTTCTCGACGTGGTGCTGGTTGTGCTCGGAGAGGCCCGAGATGTCGATGTCGTCGCCGGGTTCGAGGCCGTGCTCGTCGACGTACTCGCCGACGTCCTCGTTGCGGGCGTAGATGACCTCGAGATCCCACTCGTCGGCCCAGTGGTCGACGAAGTCGTGAATCTCGTCGAAGTGCTGGTAGTGGTCGATGAAGATTGCGGGCGGGACCTCGAGGTCGTAGCGCTCTGCGACCTGGCTGACGAAGTAGAGGACGAGCGTGGAGTCCTTGCCGCCGGTCCACATGACCGCGGGGTTTTCGTACTGTTCGAGTCCCTGGCGGGTGACCTCGACCGCCTTCTCGATCTTGTCGTTGATGTGTGGATAGTCGACGGGATCCTCGCCGGAGCCGTCGTCGTAGTCGACGCTGACGTAGTCGGGGAAGTTCTCGGTCATCTCGTAATTAGATATAATTACCACGGTAAAACGCTTTGGGGGACCGGAAACCTCTGTCGGAATCTCGGACCCGTCTATGCACTGGTTAACGGCGGTGCTTCGAGCTGTTCTTCC
Organism: Natrialba hulunbeirensis JCM 10989; assembly: GCF_000337575.1. Lineage (GTDB taxonomy): Archaea > Halobacteriota > Halobacteria > Halobacteriales > Natrialbaceae > Natrialba > Natrialba hulunbeirensis. The sequence goes on from NZ_AOIM01000012.1 coordinate 51,027, forward strand.
GGTTCGCTGTCGGCGAGGTGCTGCTGGAGCAGGCTGATAATCCGCTGCCCGGCGAGCCCGTCGCCGTACGGCCGTGGAGTCGACTTCGGTTCCCAGTCCGTCGTGAGCGCCTCGCGAATCGCGGCCGTCTCCGGCCCAACGAGCCGGTTCCAGCCACACTCGACCGTCTCGACCCACTCGGTCTCCTCGCGCAGCGTCACACAGCGCGTCTCGAGGAAGAACGCTTCCTTCTGGACACCGCCGGAATCCGTCGCGACTCGTTCCGCAGTATCGAGCAGCCGGACGAAATCGAGGTAGCCGAGTGGCTCGATCAACTCGAGTTCACTCCTCGCGCGCTCCCAGAGGCCGTGTTCCTGCAGTCGGTTGACGGTACGCGGGTGGGCGGGGAAGACGACCGGCAGGGACGCGTCGGCGAGGCCGTCGAGTATTGCCGCGAGGTTGTCGGGGTCGTCGGTGTTGCTCGCACGGTGGACGGTCGCGAGGACGAACTCGCCAGGGTAGACATCGAGATCATCGAGGATCGTCGACTGGTCGGCCGAGCGCTCGCGAGCGTCGAGGATAGCGTCGTACATCACGTCGCCGGTCCAGTAGACGCCGTCCGAAATACCCTCGGCGTCCAAATTGCGGATCGCGTCCCTGCTCGGGGCGAAACAGAGGTCCGAGGCGTGATCCGTCAGGATACGGTTTATCTCCTCGGGCATCGACCGGTTGTTGCTCCGGAGCCCGGCCTCGACGTGTGCCACGGCGACGTCGCGTTTCGAGCCGACGATCGCACCCGCGAGCGTCGAGTTCGTATCACCGTAGAGCAGGATCACGTCCGGGTCGGTCTCCTCGATGACGGGCTCGATCGCCGCGACCATCCGCGCGGTCTGTCGGCCGTGGGTATCCGACTCGATGCCGAGGTTGTACTCCGGTTTGGGGATCTCGAGTTCGTCGAAGAAGACGTCGGACATCTCCTCGTCGTAGTGCTGGCCGGTGTGGACCAGGATCTCCTCGGCGACCTCGCGAAGCGTCCGGGAGACGACGGCGGCCTTGATGAACTGGGGTCTGGCCCCGACAATGGAACAGACGCGCATCAGTCCGCACGCACCCCCGTTACGTCGACCGTGGCTGGTTGTGTACTTGGCTCGCTGTAGGACTGGGCGACGGACGTGATGATCTCGGTCAGGTTGACCATGTCCTCCGTGTAGCTGTCGCGTCGCTTCGCCCACGTCTCGGCCGTTGACTCGTCCGCAAGCAACTCCTGTGCGCGGTCGAGGACGGTCTCGAACTCGCTGCAGTTGTCGATGAGTCCGTGCGCCTCGAGTTCGAGGAAGTTCCCCATGTCGTCCTCGCCGACGAAGGAGTTCGAGCGGATCGCGGGCGTGCCGAGCAGGGCGGCCTCGGTGACCATCGTCTGCGTGTCGGCGACGAGTAGCTCAGCCTCCGCCAGCGCGTCGTGGATTCGTGCGGGATGGAGGTCGTACGGACGCACGTCGAGGTCGTCGAGAGCCAGGTCGCCGCCCTCGTCCGAGACGAAAACGGTCGCGTGGTCGGCGAGCGCCGACAGCAGCTGCCGGCGCTGGTCGACCGAGAACCCGCGCTTGCCGACGTCGTGGTGGCCGTTGAACGCATTGAGCCTGACGATGACGTACGGTTCGTCCGCGTCGACGCCGAGGTCCGCTCTGACTGAGTCGTCCGCCTCGAAGACATCGGGATGGAGGTACGCCGATTCCTTGAAGCCCCGGAACCGGTAGTGTTTCGCGCCAAGGTCCTTCCGGAACGCCTCGGGTGTCAGAATCGAGCGCACGAAGGGCTTCGAGACGACGTGGTCGAGCGAGGGCTCGGAGTCGAGCACGGCGACCGCCGGAGCACGCGTGATCGTTCCCGTATAGGCAGCGTAGGGTCCGATTCCGAAGACGACATCGGGATCGAACCGACGCGCCTGCCGAGCGATCGTCGAGAGGTGCGCCGGTACCTCCCAGAGCAACGACTGGAGCGAGTCGCTGCGATCACCGTACGTTTCGTAGGGCACGTCGTGGTACGAGAGTAGCGCTTCGGTGCACTCGTCTCCCCGCGCGAGCACGAGCACCTCGTGACCCGCGTCCTCGAGCCGTGACACGGTGTGTTTGTACAGGTGGACGTGTGCCGGCGTGTTGTTAAAGAAGAGACAGCGCACGACGGATCACCTCGTGAATCATGCACTCTCGCCTTCTCGTAGCGACCCTATCGTTATCAGCGCGCTACCGAGAAGAAGCACGTGACTGGCCTGAAAGTCTTGTTTTCGAATACGTCGAACTGAAATACGACGTGCACAATCGCCTCGAGTCACACACCGCGAACACTGCAAAACGGGTCGAAAGAACTGACTACCGCGTTCGCCCGGACTGTTCAGGATGCGTAACCGACTGAAACGGCGAACCGTCACCGGACGCCACAGGTCAGTTTCGACAAACGCGACTGGTAGTCAGCTGCTGGCTGCCGGCTGTGGCACTGATACGGCGTGCTTACGGTCGGAAAACGGCGACTACCAACACTCACTCCCGGACGCCCTCTACAGAACACATGTCACTCACTCTCGCCCTCGCTGTCGCTCTCTCGTGAAAATCCAACTGCAATCCCTTGCCCAGCTCCGCGCTCGTTCGTGTTGCTCGGTCTCGGTACTCGAGTTCACCCAGTCGTGTGACGAGGACGGGGACTCGAGTAGGCAGTGAGGTGCGAGGAGGTGAGAAGCGAGTACGGAGCAAGCCGGTAGATGCGAGCCACTGAGCGGTGAGCGACGGAAGCACCCGTATTTCGGACGCCAGACGGAAAGTTATTTTAGCGAGTTAACAGTCATCATTGAATACAATGGTCCCCGAGCCCCCCTCGCTCACCCGTCGACAGCTCCTCGCAGGTGCCGCTGGCGGCGTCGGACTCACTGGCAGCGCGGTCGTCGCACTCGGAGCAACGCGACCGACGGCGTTGCCGAACAGTCTGGTCGACGTCGCGACGAACTACTACCCAAAGCCCCCCGCACCGAGTGAGCTCTGGCAGCCGACGGTCACCGAGTCACACGCACGGATGGCGGTCGAGTTGCTCGCAGAGACTGAGACGGAGTCACTCGAGCACTGGGAGGAGATCGATGCCGACGATCGAAGGATGCGCAGTTCAGGCGGCTGGCTCGGGACTGCCGAGGACTCACTCGCGGATGGCGAGTATAACGAGGCACTGTCCAACGCCATGTATGGACTGCAGTTCGCTGGGGAACACCTGGGGGAGGCGCGGGCGAAACAGGATGCTGTTACACTCGAGGAACTCGCCGAGCGGTCGTTCGAACTCCTCGACCGAATCGACGCAGTCATTGCGGATATCGACGGCTATCCGGTCCTCGATCCGGAACGCGATCTGGCGTGGTATACCCAGATCGAATCCGAACTGCAGGTGGGTCGAGGACGGGCGGGGTGGTCTGATCTCGAGGCGTTCGACGAGTCTGCTGGAGGAGGTGACGATGACGATGCTGATGGGGGCGAAGGTGACGGAGAAGCTGATAGTGATGGCAGCGACGGTGACGACGGCGATGATGGGAGTGAGACTGAGAGTGACGGGTCTGGTGAAACTGATGGAACCGACGACACAACCACCAACAGCAGGCCCGACATCGACGACTACGACCCCGGCGACGTCGGCGACATTACCGCCGACCTTCTGCTGGCCGAACTCCACGTCGAAACCGCCGAACGCTACCGCGACCGTCTATGGAACGACGTTGGCGTCGACGGCGGCGACGCCGCCGAAGCCAGCCCGCACGCCGACCACCTCGAAACCGTTCGCGATGCATTGACCGACGAACTCGAGTCCATGCCCACACGCGACGAGGTGCAGTCGTCGTACACCGAAGATGTGGGGGGCTACGGCCCCTACGAGTTCGCACGCGACCGCCTCGCCCGATGGGTGTTTCCAGCCGGGATGCCCGTTCCGTGGCGCAGGTCGGTCGACGACGACTTCCTGTTAGTGCAGGTAGTCGGGCTGAGCCGAGGCCTGGCTGACTGGCGAGCCCACGAATTCGTAGTCGAGAACCTCGTCATCGAACCGGACGACGACGATTTCGATCCTGGTCATCTGCTGGACGAACAACGTCGTGCGCGGTCGACGTATGAGTCGACCATCGAAGCAAATCAGACGCCGTTTCTGGTTGTCCTCTCAGAGCAGGGGATTGGGGACCTCCGAGTGACCGACGTGAGTCGGAGTTCGTGGGAAGGGTACGAGGATGATGGAGGGTGGACGCCCTGGAACGAGCGTGTACAGAACTACCTGCACGCGCTTCTGGGACGAGCAAGGCTTCGCGAGTATCCCGACCTGTACGAACGACTTGTCGCCGGTGAGTGAGCACGGGAACTGGTGGGAGAGTGCAGTAGGTGCGGGTGCGGATGTGAGTGCAGAAACAGGTGGTCGAGTCCAGTAGGTGCAGGTACAGGTGCGAATCCGGCAAGCGAATCCGGCCAAGAAGAGAGCGTCGCCACTCACCACCCAAAAATCAGCGGGAAAAGTCGACCCGTTAGTCGCTGATGAACTTGTTGTCGCGCCAGTTGACGCCGGACTCGCCGGAGCCGTGATCGCGTGGCCCCTCGACGACTTCGATGTCCGCCGGTCGCGTCTCGCCGTCGACGATCCGAGTCGCCTCGAGGTCGCCGTCGCGCTCCGAAATCGCCGTCAGCGTCCCCTTCTCGGCCGCCGCTGCGATCTCACAGAGGACGAGGAACATCTCGTACTGCAACAGCGAGTTCTGGAGCACCGTCTCGCGGTCCCCCTTGAACGCGGCGTACTCGACGAGTTCGGACTCGATCTCTTCCTCCTCTTCCTCGTCCCAACTAAAGGACTTCTGACGGCGCTCGTCCGGATCCTCCTCGTACACCCGGTTCTCCGTCACGCTGGCTTTCAGCTGGGCCGTTGGCGTATACTTGCTCACCGACTGATCCTCGGCGACCGCCTTGAGGATCAGCGTGTTGTTCCGTCGCGTGATCTCCACATCGGCAATGCCGTCCGGATAGGCAGCCTCGTCGATGTGGTCGCGGAGATCTTCGAGTGGCAGTTCGAGCGTCGAGTGGAGCCGATAAACGTGTCTGGATTCCTCTGTTGACATAGTGGGAAGGTGTGAAGCGACAGTCGTTGGGTGATACTACGGGCGCGGGGCTTATATGATCTGCCATTGCGACCGTGAGTGACAGGTTCGACTGACCGGTCGTCGGCCAGTCGGGTGACCAGCCAAAGGCTGCGTAACGGACCGCCGGCGATCACGCCGTATCCAGCGTCTCTGCAAGCTCGCCGCGCTCCTCGAGTTCCGCGAGAATGTCCGAGCCGCCGACGAACTCACCGTCGACGTACGTCTGTGGGATCGTCTCCCAGCCGCTGTGCTCGTTGAGAGCAGTGCGATACTCGTCGAGGGACTCGAGTACGTCGACGGTTTCGAACTCGTCGCGGTGCTCGGAGATGAGACCGAGCGCGCGACGGGAGTAGCCACACTGGGGCATGAGTTCAGTGCCCTTCATGAAGAGGACGACTTCGTTGTCGGCAATCGTTTCCTCGACCTGTTCGGTGACTTCCTCCTGATCGAGACCCTGGTTTGGTGGAAAGTCCATTGTCGAGTAGAAGTATGGTCGTGATGGGGATAGACCTTGCGTCCGCGGCTTGCATTCGCGGCTGGCGAATGTAGTAGCAAGGATCGCAGCCAACCCGCTACAGCGAGTCGTCTCAGTCCGCGGCCGCTGCTGGCGCGTCGCTCTCTGCGCTCGCAGAGCGCCAGTAGCCCTGGAGGTACGCACCGACGAACATGCCTGCGATGCCGTAGAGGATGGTAATGTTACCGATGCCGAGGCTGGCGTAGGCCGCGCCGGGACAGATGCCCGACAGTCCCCAGCCGACACCGAAGATACCGCCGCCGATGACGACGTTCTTGTCGAGGGTCTTCAGCCGACGGCCGTAGACTGCGCCCGTCAGCGGAGCCGTACTGCGGAACTGCTTGATCCCGAAGAACGTGATGCCGGTGACGACGGCGGCACCGAACATGACGAACAGGAGCCCGAAGTCCTCGAACTGGAGGAAGTTGAGGACGACTTCCGGCTGGGCCATGTGGCTAAAGCCGAGGCCGAAACCGAAGATCAGGCCGCCGACGAAGACCAGCGGCAGGAACAGCGGGTGCTGTTCGTGTTCGGCGCTCATCGCTCACACCTCCGTTCTGGTCCCCCTTCTGATCGGTGTTCGCGGCTCGCGGCTCGCTCGCTCACGGCGTCCGGTAGTCGCCGGTCGCCGTTCGAGGATTCGCTCTCGTTCATCCTCACAGTCACTCCACGCTCGCTTTTCCGGGATCCTCGCAGGACTCGGAGCGCGCTCATTACGGGCTCACCCCCAGCGCCGCAACGAGCTGTGCGACACCGATCGCGATCAGCAGGAACGTCGCGACGCCGACGAACGAGGCACTCGAGGCGGAGCCAACGCCACAGACGCCGTGGCCGGAGGTACAGCCCTTGCCGAGTCGAGTCCCAATGCCGATGAGGACGCCACCGAGGAACAGCCGCCAGGGCTGGACCTCGGTGAGCCACAGGGTCAGACCGCCGACCTCCAGGAACTCGCCCGTGGTCGCGGGCTGGTGGAGTGAACTCGAGACGAGTCCGGACTGGAACGTTGCGGCGTAGACGAACGCGCCGGCGACGATGCCGAGGGTGAAGACGACGCGCCAATCGCGCGACGGATGGTACTGCTGGAAGCGCGAGAGGTTCGACGCGTAGGACAGCGTCGACTCGAGGAACGTGCTCGCGCCGGCGGGAATCGCGGTGCCGAGGTAGATCACGGCGACGCCGAGCCCGACGAAGAGGCCGCCGAGCGCGTAGTGTTCGATCCCGTTCGGGAACAGGTCGCCGAACGCGAGTGCGAAGAGTGAAAGTGAGAGACTCATCACTCGCGGAAAGGGGTCCTCGGCGTATAAATGCTACAGACGCAGGGAAAATTGTAGGCGTCGGTGACGCCGACAACAGCGCCTTCAGAACTGGACGCCGAGTCAGTCGGCGATCGGCTCTGCCGTCAGCACATCGAGTTTCTCCGCCGTGTATCCGAAGACGTTCTCGTAGCCGTTCGAGGACATGAGAATCGGGTAGAACGACTCTTCGGCGATCTGTTTCTCACCATCTGCGGCCGCGAAGGGATCACCTGCTGCGACTTCGGCGAAGTTGTCGACGAACACTTCATACGTCTCTGCTCGTTGTTTGTGGATGACATCGGTGAGCCGGAACACCGGCAGATCGCGCTGCACAGTGTCACCCGGCAGCGCGCCGACGGCAGTCAGGAACGCACGCGTGAGTCGGTCTGCGTTCTCGGCTGCGGTTTCCGAGCCCTGCAGTCCACACTCGACTTCGATCGTCTCGACGGACGAGAAGAGTCGCCCCTCTGCGAACATACTCGTCTCGACCATCGCAGCGACCGGTAGCTGGGGACACAGTTCTCTCGCCGTCTCCGTAACCTGGTTGACGATCGCGAACGGTTCCGCGTGGCTCTGGGTCGAGTGCATCGAGAACGTCAGGCAGTCTCCGAGTTCGTCCACCAGTTCGTTCGCGAGTCGTCCCTCGTGAGTCTTCGCGTCGGGATCGCCGGGGAAGGCACGATTCAGGTCCTCGTCGAGAAAGCGAACCTGGCGCTCGAGTGCCCGCTCGTTCGCGACGATCAGTTTAACCGGTCGCGTGACTGCGGGTCGCTCGTCGAGTAGTCGTTCGACTGCACGAACGCCACAGGGTTCGTCGCCGTGAATGCCGGCTACAACCGCAATATCCGGCGTCCCCGACCCGAGCTGTGCAACTTTCATTACACGACTATTGGTGCTTCGGCCCCAAAGGAGATTCGGTCTCCGAAGGAACATTTGGCGCGTTGACACGCCGTACGTCCTCCCGAATGCTCGCTGAACAAGCTCGTGGAGTTGAGAGTGCTCTTCGGTGCAGACGAATCGTTGTGATTGTGTACCGGTGATCGCTTGACTGGGAACCGGTTGCTGCCGACGAGTCACGGCTGCCAAGCTCACTCTTCGAGCGCCGCCACGTACTCGTAGTCCGCCGGCCCCGCGACCGGTCGCTCGCCGTCGATCGGAATCCACCAGTCGTCGACGCGGGCCGGGTTCTCGAGTGCGTTCGTGAGCACGGTCCGAACTTCGAGCAGATCGACGCCGTAGAAATCTCGCGGAACGCCCTGGAGGTACTGGAGTGCGGTCCGAAAGAGCGATCGCAGTCCCTCGTCGTTCTCGAAGTCGACCCGTTTGTAGACGCCGGCGGCGACCTGGACCATGCCGTGGCAGAACTGGCTCTCCGTGGAGCCGCGGCCGTAGTTGTACCACTCGAGTTCGAAGCAGTCGTGGCTCTCGTGGTACGCGCCGTCGTTGAAGAGACGAACACCGTGGAGGGTGGCGCGGCGGAGGGTGGCGTGTTCCCAGTGGCCGCCCTCAGTATCGGAACCTGCCCCTGCCTCACTCGCAGCCGGCACCCACCCGGTCGGCTCGTTCGCCGGCGGCCCGACCGACGGATCGTTCGTGTGCTCGTCCATGGGACTCGAGTACACCTCCGAGTTCGAGGGAGTTAGTGGTGACTCTCGAGACGGTGCGATCGCAGCCGCTGATACGTCAGGGGATGGCCACACACCACCGAGTCGGGTCACAGTACTCCATGCAGCAGACCACGAATACCGGAGACAGCGCAGCCGACAGCCACTCCGGGGATGCTGTCAGACACAGGTAAGCGAAGTGTTTATTTCGGTTGCGTCCAACGTCAGGATAGATGATTCATTCCTACGGACGGTGCCAGTGCTGTGGTGAGCGCCTCTACGAGAACGCCAGCGGCGGCTACCGCTGTCCGAACTGCCGGACCGACTACGCGGACGGCGCACTCGAGTCCCGGTTGCCGTAGCGTCGGTGTGAGTAGTACGGTATGGGGTGCGAATCGATTTTAGACCCGACACGCGATCGCGCGACGCGTACGCTGTGTCGCCGCGTCGGCCGTAATCGCGCGAACAATCGTCGTGGTGGGGCGGTAGCTGTGGCGTTCGTCCGATTCGCGGGTGACGAAGAGTTGCCAGAAGCCGGGTGAGTGAAACGTGAGCTGGCAGTAGCCGTCGGCGTTCGTCCGTGCTGTTTTCGACCCTGTTGCGGTGCTGACTGTCGCCCCCTCGACCGGACGGCAACTCGAGTCGCGAACGCGGATGGTGAGCGGGCGGCCGATGATGGCCTCGGTGTCCGCGAGGTTGACGGTGAGTTGTCTGCTGGTCGCCATGTGTGTGGTCACACAGAGCCCGTCAAAAAAGCCGGTACCTGCTGGTTAAGGCTGTGTTGAGCGTGGTCGTGGGAGATGACGGTATTTGGGATCGTCCGTGAGTATACGTGGTAGAACGGAACAGCAGATCAGACGCAGGCGAGACGGTTGGGTCTGTTGTGAGAGTAAAACCGGACCGTTTAACCCAGAGACCGACCAACTGTGGCGTGCGTGCGAGGGTAGCCAAGCGGCCAACGGCGGCGGACTCAAGATCCGCTCGTGTAGACGTTCGTGGGTTCGATTCCCTCCCCTCGCATCGCAAGATGCGGAAGATCAGCACGAAGCGATCTTCCCTCGCAAACTTCTGCGCTGACGATTGCTCGACAGCGGGTGTAGTATCTGTCACAGCCACAGTCTCGCCCAAACTGTAGCAATCGCCACCTCTTTTCAGGGCGGAACACCGATGAGTGCTAATGAGTAATCGCGACCGCGACGAGACGGCAGCGCAGAGCGAGGTCGACGCGACGGCACAACGGGCAACCGTCGCCACCCAGGCAGCCACCGCCGGGGCTGACATCGCCCAGAACGCCTTCCGAACCGATCTCGATATCGAGTACAAGGACGGCAAAACCGACGTCGTCACGCAGTCCGACCGCGACGCTCAGGACGCCGTTATCGACGTCATTCAGGACTCCTTCCCCGACGACCCCATCGTCGGCGAGGAGAACGACGCGCTGAAGGCCGTCCCCGAAGAGGGCCCCGCCTGGATCATCGACCCCATCGACGGCACCAACAACTACGTCAACGAAATCCGCGCGTTCGGCACCGCCGTCGCCGCCGTCGTCGACGGCGAGCCAGTCGCCGCGACGAACGTCTTTCCCGCACTTTCCGACACCTATCAGTTCGGCCCCGACGGCGTCTTCCGCAACGGCGAGGCGCTGTCGGTCAGCGACCGCACCGACGCCGAGGCGAGCACCGTCTGTCCAACCTACTGGTGGAACTTCGACCAGCGAGACGAGTACACCGCCGCCGCACGCGCACTCGTCACCCGCTTCGGTGACATCCGCCGCTTTGGCTGTGCCCAACTCGAGTTGGCCATGGTCGCAGCGGGGGCACTCGAGGGGGTCGTGACGAACAGACGGGCGAACGCCTGGGACACGGTCGCGGGTGTTGGCATGATCCGCGAAGCAGGCGGCGTCGTAACGGATCTCGAGGGCGAGCACTGGCGACACGACAGCGACGGACTGGTGGCATCGAACGGCGAGAGCGAAATTCACGAGGAGGTGCTCGCGGCTGCGCGAGCGATCGAGGGCGGAGCGAACTGACCGCTGTCCCCGTGTTGGTGGCGTAGCAGAAAACGAGGAAAACCGGAAACGGTAAGCACGCGCCCCCATGCATATCGGGTATGTACGAGACCGTCGAACGGTACGGCCCGCTCAAGGTCTGGGCCCTCACCGTCGTCGCACTCGCTGCCGCGGTGATATTCGCCGCGACCGCGTTTCCGGAGCGGGTGTACGTCGATATCATCTGGCAGTACTACTGGGGTCCCGTCGTCGCCGACGCCCACGGCTGGAGTGAAGTTGCCTGGGCTGGCGGTGAACAGATTCCCGCCAGCGAAGCCGGCCCTGACGCCGGCCCGACTGCGTCCCCGGGGTACACGTTCGTCTCCTATGCCGGCTACATCCCGACGCTCATCCTGGGAGTCATTGGGATCGTCTTCCTGATCGACCGACTCGAGATCGAGCGCTATCGCGCCGGCTTCTACGGACTCTTCCCGTTCATGCTCTTCGGCGGCGCCCTGCGTGTCGTCGAGGACGCGAACGTCGCCGCCTACCGCGAAACCGGTGAGCTCGCGATCCAGCTGCCATGGTCCGGCCTGTTGATCAGTCCGCTCATCTACTTCGTGGTCTTCTTCATCGCGTTCGTCGCCGTCGTCGTCTCGGTCTGGCTCGAACGCAACGACTACGTCCCGGGCTATGAGTACCCGTTGGGGGCGATCGGTACGGTGTTGCTCACCGGTACGGTCGGTTACCTCGGCTATCTCGCCTGGGCAGAGCCCTACGCCACGTTCTATCCGTGGCTTCTCATCGTGACACTCGTCGGTGCGACAGTGGCGACGTGGCTCACCTGGCGGGCAACCCACGCGTTCATCCCAGGCATCCACCGCGGGACGATGTTCATGGGCGCGGTCGTCATCTGGGCGCACGCCGTCGACGGCGTCGCGAACGTCATCGGCCTCGACTGGGCGACGGTGTTCGGACACGATCACAACCTGCTTCCGAAGCACCCGGTGAACGAAGCGATCGTCGAGACGACTCGCTCGATACTTCCCGAGAGTGTCGCAACGGTCACCGGCGCAGCGTGGCCGTTCCTGTTCGTCAAACTCGCCGCTGCAGTGTTCGTGATCTGGATCTTCGACGAAACGGTCTTCGAGGAGAGTCCGCGCTATACGATCCTCCTGCTCATCACGGTCGTCGCGGTCGGTCTCGGTCCCGGAACGCGTGACATGCTCCGGGCGACGTTCGGCGTCTGAGACAGTCTCAGCGCGCTCTCACTCAGTTTTCGCCGTCCGCGAACTCATTCCAGGGAGCTGCCCCTGCCCAGAGTTCGTCGAAACTCTCCGCTAACTCGCGTGCCGTCTCGTTATCCCGGAAGTTGACGACAGCAAGCAGTTCCTCGTCGTCGACTGGGTTGACCACCTCCAGGCAAACCTCGATCCCGTCGATAACGATGAACCGCTGCTGGGGGACTCGTTCGACCTCGCGAACGTCCAGCCCGGCATCGACGAGCGCGCCGAGTTTGTCGGTTGCACTCGAGAGATCACTCGCGAGCAGTCGAACGGAGAGCCCGGTCTCGAGGAGGTCGGCGAGCCGCGTCGAGAAGACGTCACGCCACTCGGGTCCGATATCGACCGCATCGACGGTGATCCGGATCGAGTCGTCCGCGGCGGCAAAGCGCTCGAGCAGCAGGTCCTGGGCCGCCTGATCGTGGAGCGCGCTCGTCGCGAACCCCTCGCCGGCGGTGTCACTCGAGTACGAAAGGTCAGCGAGCGCGTCGGCTGCCACGGAGGCGGTGCGTTCGTACGCCGACTGTTTGTCCTCGAGTTCGGTGACGCGGGTTTCGAGCAGTCGGTCGACGGCTTCGGTCGACTCGACGTGGACGTAGGTTCGCGGCCGGCCGTCGTCGGCGCGGACGAGCGAGCGGTCGACGAGCGAGTTTAGCACGTCGTAGATCCGGCCCTGGGGAATATCGGCTTCGCTCGCAACTTCGTCGGCGGTGAGCGAGCCGTTGTGTGCGAGTGCGAGGTAGGCTCGCGCCTCGTAGCCGGAGAGGCCGAGTTCGGCGAGTAGTTCGATGTGATCGTCGTCCATACTCGTATCACTGTGCTTAGAAACAACAAGCTTGTGGTTTGCAATAGAAAGGTTGATAGGTGAGCTGACGAAACGGTCAGGTAATGAGACGGACGTACCTCGTCGGCCTGCTTCTGGTTTTGCTCTCAGTCGGACTCGTGGCTGGCTCGCCGCTGATCGTGACAGCGTCCGAGAACCCCGACTTCGACGTGTATCTCCCCGAAAATATCGTCGAACCGGGTGAGGAGACTGCAATCGAACTCGAGATCCGGAACGGTGCGTCCGCGGAGGACGACGCTGAGGTCGGAGACACGCCACCTGGCGACGCCCGTGACATCACCGTCGATGTCAGCGCGGCGGACGACGAGACACCAGTCTCCGTCCAGACGGAGACGACGCCGATGCCAACCATGTCGAGCCAGATGCTGCTCTCGGAATCGTTCGACATCGTCGTCGACGAGAACGCCTCGGCCGGCAGCTACGAACTCGAGGTCGAAATCGACTACACCTACACGACCTCCGGCGGCTCGGAGCGAACCAGCACGGACACCGAAACCGTCGACATCGTCGTCGACGACCGCGCACGCTTCGATGCCGACCTCATCAAGTCGGAACTCATCGTCGGCGACCGCGGAACCGTCCAACTCGAGTTGACCAACACTGGCGTCGAGAACGCGAGCGATGCGGTGGTCCAGTTCGGCGCGGCCGATCAAAATCTGCAAGCGGTCACGCCGACGACCGAGGAGTCAGAGCTCTCCGCCGGAACGGAGGAGTACATCGGCGACTGGGAGATTAACGAGACCGTGACGGCGACTGCGAACATGGAACTCGCGGACGACGCCGTCGCGCGGACGTACCCGGTCACCGCTGCCGTCGAGTTCCGCGACGAGGAGGGTGTCGACCAGACCTCGCGCGAACTCCGCGTCGGCGCGCCGACGAAGGACCAGCAGTCGTTCGGGCTCGCAAACGTCACCAGTGACCTCGTCGTTGGCGAGGACGGCACGGTGAAGGGTGAACTCGTCAACGAGGGACCAAACCCCGTCGACGGTGCAGTCATCGTCGTCGACGACAGCGGTGACAACGGCATCGTCCCGGACCTCGACGACAGCCTCGGCAGCGGTTCGAACGTCTATCCGCGAGAAGGACAGTATGCGATCGGACAACTCGAGCCCGGCGAGTCCGCGCCGTTCGAGTTCCGTATCGGCGTCGGCGGCGAGGCCGAACCCGGTCCCCGCGTGATCGAGACCGACGTTCGCTATCGCAACGGTGCGGACGAGGTCCGCACGACGACCGAACCGCTCGACGCCATGGTCGACGTCGCCCCCGAACGCGACGAGTTCGCGCTCGACGCACTAAACGCGACGTTCGAGCGCGGCACCGGCGGTGACGTGGAACTCACGGTGACGAACCAGCTCAACGAGACGGTGACCGACATCGAGGCGAAGCTGTTCACGAACGATCCACTCGACAGCAGCGACGACGAGGCGTTCATTCCGGCACTCGAGTCCGGCGAGTCTGCGACTGTCGTCTTCGACGTCTCGGTCGAGGACGGCGCGATGGCCCAGACGTATCCGCTTCGTCTCGACTTCCGGTACGACGACGCGCGCTCGAACTCGCAGCTGTCGGATACCTACCGGGTGCCGATCGACGTCGTCGAACCCGAAGACGACGGCCTCTCGACGCAAGCACTCCTGGTCATCCTCGGGGTCGTTGGCGGCGTCGGAGCGGCCGTCTGGTGGTTCCGCAGCCAGCTCGCAGCTGCCGTCGAGGGTGTTCCCGTGCTCGGCCGACTCGCTGCGATCTCGATTCCGAACCCGCTCGCACGGCTTCGGCGTTCCGGAGCGGAGGGCGGCGGCGACGACTCGGCCGTCGAGACGCGGTTTAGCGAGCCCGACGACGGAAGCGAAAGCGAGCCAGCGACCGACGAGACGGGCTCGCCGTCGGACGACACCGACGTACTGGACGACCGAACGGCCGCACAGAAGGAGGCCGAACCAGACCCCGCCGAGACCGACCACTGAGACGATGGGCGACGGACTCCTCCAGCGAACCCTCGGGGCGCTCACCTACTGGATTACCGACCGGCCGAAGGCGGTCATCGTCGCCTTCCTGCTCGTCACGGCACTGTTCGCCAGCGGTCTCGGAAGCATCGAGATGGACGAGGATATCGACACGTTCGCCGACGGCATCCCGGCACAGGAGGCCAACGACGCCGTCAACGAGGAGTTCGAACCGCCGTTCGAATCCGACGCGCCGACGACACAGCTCATCCAGCGCGGCGAGAACGTGCTCACCCGGGACGCGTTGCTCCGCCTACTCGAGTTCCAGCAGCATATCGAACAGCAAGACGAGCTTCGGGTCGCCGAGACGGCCAGCACCGCACAGGGGGTCGCCCAGGCGATCGATCCGACGGCGACGACGCTCGACGAGCAGATTCGGGCGCTCGAGCGGACGGACGATGGAACCGTCCGCGAGACGGTTCGTGACCTCGCAGCCGAGCCGTCCTTTGCGGCCTCGCTGAGTGACGACTTCAGTTCGGAAGATCCCTCGGCCTCGGCGACGATCGCGACGGCGACCCACGAGAGCGATACCGATCCACAGGACGTCCAGTTCCAGCTGCAGGACGTGGCTGACTCCGCGGACGGTGAAATCGTCGTCTTCGGTGGCGGCATCTTCGATGCAGAGTTCGAGAACGTGATCGAGGACTCGCTCGGGATCATTATCCCGGTCGTGATCGTCCTGTTGCTAGTCTTCCTGGTCGTGGCCTATCGGGACCCGTTCGACCTCGTACTCGGACTGGTCGCGCTCGTGATGACCGTCATCTGGACGTTCGGCTTCACGGGATTCGCCGGGATTCCGTTCAGCATCATGATGATCGCGATTCCGCCGCTGTTGCTCGCGGTCGGGATCGACTTCGGCATCCACGCGGTCAATCGCTACCGCGAGGAGCGGGTGACCGGAGCAAGCATCAAGACCAGCATGGAAGACGCCGCAGAGCAACTGCTCATCGCCTTCTTCATCGTGACGGGGACCACCGTCATCGGCTTCGGAGCGAACGTGACGAGCGATCTCGACCCGATCCGTGAGTTCGGGTTCGTCGCGAGCATCGGGATCCTCTTTACGTTCCTCATCTTCGGCATCTTCCTGCCCGCAGTGAAGGTCTGGCTCGACCGCCTGCGCCGTCGGCACGACCTGCCGCTGTTCAGCACGTCCCCGCTCGGCTCCGAAGACTCCACGCTCGGACGTCTCCTCCCCGCTGGCGCACACCTCGGCAAGCGTGCACCGATCGCGATGTTGCTCGTTGCCCTGCTCGTGACCGGCGGCGCGGGCGCGTACGCGACCACCGTCGACACGACCTTCGAGGAGGAAGACTTCCTCCCGCCTGAGGAGATTCCGGGCTACATCGAGGCCGCCCCAGAACCGCTCGCTCCCTCCGAGTACACCGCGACCCAGACCATCACCTACCTCAACGATAACTTCGAGAGCGGCGAGGACGACCAGGTCACCGTCTACGTCGAGGGGCCGATATACGAAGATCACGTCTTAGAGTCCGTCTATCGCGCCGGCGAGGACCCACCCTCGACCATCGTCACCGAGGATGCGGCCGCCGACAGCGAGAGCATCATCGACGTGCTACACGACCACGCCGACCAGGACGACGACTTCGCTCACCTCATCGCGGCCAACGACATGAGCAACACCGGCGTCCCCGACCGCAACGTCGGCCACATCCTCGATCAGTTGCTCCAGTCCGACTCGCGCGAGGAGGCACTCGAGTACATCACCGAGGACCAGCGCAGCATGCGCGTGATCTACACGGTCGAGGCAGGTGCAACTCAGGAGGAGGTGACGGCCGACGCCGAGGAGTTGGCTGCGGACTTCCGACTCGAGACGACGCCGACGGGCGACATCGTCGTCTTCCAGGAGATTTCGGATCTGATCTTCGAGTCGTCGATGCTCAGCCTCGCGCTGGCGCTCGGGTTGACGGCGGCGTTCCTAATGCTGATCTACCACGTGCTGGAAGGGCGGGCTTCGCTGGGGATTGCGAATCTGGTTCCGATTGCGGTGACCGTGGCGTTCCTTGGGGGGACGATGCCGCTGCTCGATATTCCGCTGAACGCACTGACGGGGACGGCGCTGTCGATCACGATCGGGATCGGCGTCGCCTATTCGGTCCACGTCACGCATCGGTTCATCGACGAGTTCAACGAGTGTGGCGACGGCTACACGGCACTGGTGACGACGATGCAGGGGACCGGTGGCGCGCTGACGGGGTCGATGCTGACGACCCTCGGTGGCGCGGGCTCGCTCGTGCTCGCAATTACGCCAATTTTGGGCCAGTTCGGCCTGGTAATGGTGATCAGCGTGATCTACTCGTATCTGATGGCAGTGATCGTCCTGCCGCCGACGCTGCTGGTCTGGGAGCGAGTCTGTGGGTAGGAGTGGGCGGATGTGTTTGCTCCCGTGAGCTGGGGAGTACGTCCCACACGTTCTCGGCGGACAAACGAACCAGTTAAGAGGAAAGTCCCACTTCGGTCGAGTATGTTTGGACTGTGGGGAAACGTATCCGACCAGACGCGACTCTCGATGCCGCGCCGGATTCGCATCGCGTCCGGATACAGCATTGGAGAGGGATAGCTCGCGGAAACCACACCACGAGACAACCACAACAATGACACGACCAACACAACCACACTCACTCTCGACTTTTGACTATCGTCGACCGCGGAGGGCAGTCCGATGACCGGCAGCGACGAGGAACTCGCGAAAGACCTCGGGCTGGTCTCGGCGCTCGCGATCGGTATCGGGACCATGATCGGGGCCGGGATTTTCGTCCTCCCAGGGATTGCTGCACAGGAGGCCGGCCCACTCGTCGTGGTCTCGTTCATTGTCGGCGGTATGATCGCGATGATCAACGCCTTCTCGGTGAGTGAACTGGGAACGGCGATGCCGAAAGCCGGCGGGGCGTACTACTACATCAACCGGGCGCTCGGTCCGCTGTTCGGGTCGATCTCGGGGATGGGTGACTGGATCGGACTCGCCTTCGCGAGCGCGTTCTACAGCATCGGGTTCGGCGGCTACCTCGCAGACCTGCTCGATGGCGTCGTTGTCCCGATTCCCGGTATTGGTGAACTCGCACTCCTCCCGACGATTGCCATCGGACCGCTCGTTCTCACCGAAATTCAGATCGGTGCCGTCATCGCCGGTGCCGTCTTCGTCGGCGTCAACTACATCGGCGCAAAGGAAACGGGCGGCATCCAGACCGTCATCGTGACCCTGTTGCTCGGTCTCCTCACGATCTTCGCCATCGTCGGCTTCTTCTCGTTCGACTGGGGAACCGTCACCGCCGACGGTAGCTACGCCCCTGAGGGTGTCGGCGCGATGCTCCCCGGCGCGGCGCTCGTGTTCGTCTCCTACCTCGGCTACGCGAAGATCGCAACAATCGGAGAAGAACTCAAGAACCCCGGCCGAAACCTTCCGATCGCGATCATCGGCAGCGTCGGGATCGTGATGGTCATCTACGCCATCCTGGTCGGGCTTCTGATGGGACTGATTCCGCACGAGGAGTTCTTCCTCGATACGGTCGAGGACGCACCGATGTCCTACGCGGCCGAGATCGTCTTCGACTACCAGTTCCCGGTCGCCGGCTTCGAAATCCCGATTCTCGGGATTGGCGTCACGTCGATTACGCTCGCGGCACTGCTCGCAACCGCCTCGAGTGCGAACGCATCGATCCTCGCGTCCGCGCGTATCAACTTCGCGATGGGCCGTGACAAGATCGTCTCCGACTCGCTCAACGAGATCCACCCCCGATTCGCGACGCCGTACCGCTCGATCGCCATCACCGGTGCGCTGATCATTATCTTCATCATCGGTCTCGGTGAGACAGTCGAGATCCTCTCGAGTGCGGCCAGCGTGCTTCACCTGGTCGTCTACGCGTTGATCAACGCCTCGCTGATCGTCTTCCGCGAGACGAACCCGCCGGAGTACGATCCGGATTTCGAGGTGCCGTTCTATCCGTACCTGCCGATTGCCGGCTTCGTCCTCTCGCTCGGGTTGATCTACTACATGGACAACACGGCGACGCTGATTGCCGGCGCGTTCGTCGTCTTCGCGGTCGTCTGGTACTTCTGGTATGCTCGAACTGAGACCGAGCTCGAGGGGCTTCTTGGGACGTACATTCTCGACCGCTCCTCTGAGATGCCGGATGCAGCCGTGACCGCGGCGAGTGCTGTCAAACCCACGAACGAGGACGAACACACCGTCGTCGTCCCCGTCTCGAATCCACGAACCGAATCCGAACTACTCTCGCTCGCAAGCGTGCTGGCGAAGGCAAACGACGGTCGCGTCCAGGCCGTTCACATCGTCGAGGTGCCAGACCAGACGCCACTCGAGGAGGGCTCCGAACACATGCAACGCATCGACGCGGAGTCCCAGAAACTGATGACGAACGTCGAGCAGAGTACGGAGACGCTCGATGTGCCCGTCGACGTTCGGACGGTCGTCTCTCACCGGTCGTTCGACGAGTTGTTCAACGTCGCCCAGCGCGAGAACGCCGACACAGTGGTCATGGGTTGGGGCCCCGACCGACCGTGGTCTGCGGGTCGTGCCGAACGACCGCTTGACGAGCTCACGCACGATCTGCCGTGTGACTTCCTCGTGCTCAACGACCGCGGCTTCGATCCCGAGCGCGTGCTGGTCCCGACGGCTGGAGGCCCGACCTCCGAACTGAGCGCCGAAGTCGCACGGGACTTCCGCGAGCAGGTCGGCGCGGAGGTCACCCTCCTCCACGTCGTCGATGAGGGGACGAGCCAGCAGGACGGCGAGGCGTTCCTTCGCGAGTGGGCAACCGAACAGGGTCTCGACGATGCGGCGATCCGGATCGACACCTCCGGTAACGTCGAATCCGCGATTGCGACGGCAGCCCGCGACCACTCGCTGGTCGTCATCGGCGCGACCGAACGCGGCCTGCTCTCGCGGCTGTTCCGCGGTTCGCTGGCCTACGACGTAGTCAACGAGGTCGACTGTTCGGTCCTGCTCGCCGAACGACCGACCTCGCGGTCGCTTCGTGATCGGCTGTTTGGCCGGAAACACGAGGTGACCGATGAGGATACCGACACTGTCGGCGACACTGCCACCGACACCGAGAGCAAGATCGAGAGCGACAGCTAACCACTCCCTTCGAACGCGCTCTTTGCTGTACCGTTCGGGAACGCATATACGAGCCCGGTCACTACGATAGCAGTATGACTGACAGCGCCGCTGCGGAGTCGGCCTGGTTCGCAGCCGTCGATGGGGACGACCTCGACGATCTCGAGACACTCGACTCCCTCGACACCGTCGAGACCGATACCCGCGACTCCACCGCCGTCACCGCGATCCGCGACGGAACCGCAGCCACACCCGAAGACTGGCCAGCACTGGCCGTCGAAGCCGGTATTGCTGACGACGAAAACGAGTACTACGACCTGCTGCACACGGCGACGATGGCAGCCACTCGCGCCGCCGTTACCGAGCGCGAAGCCGCCGACGACCGCCAACTCGTCCACGCCGTCCGTGCCATGGACGACTGCGAGCGCACCGCTAACGAACTCGCCGAACGCCTCGCCGAGTGGGCCGGCACCGTCGACCCCGACGCCGGCACCGGTACCGCGTTCGCCCAGGAAATCGTCACTGGCGAGCACGCACTCGAGTCCGGTCACGAACCAATTGCTTCCCTGGCCGAACGCGTCGTCGACCTCGCGGACGAAGCCGACGACCTCCGGGAGTTCGTCGAACGCCAGACGCCAACTGTCGCGCCAAATCTCGCCGCCCTCGCCGGACCGGTGCTCGGTGCCCGACTGCTCTCGCTGGCGGGTGGACTCGAGTCCCTCGCGAAGAAGCCAAGCGGGACGATTCAGGTGCTGGGGGCGGAGGACGCGCTGTTCGCCCACCTGCGCGGGCACGCGAGTTCGCCCAAGCACGGGATCATCTACATGCACGACGCGGTTCGCGGGACGCATCCGGACGAGCGCGGCTCTGCGGCCCGGGCCGTTGCAGGAAAGCTCGCCATTGCCGCGCGGGTCGATCACTACTCGGGTGAGCGCAAGCCGGAACTGGAGGCGGAACTCGAGGAGCGCATTGAGACGATTCAGGCGCGGACGACTGGAGGCGATAATAACGACGACACTGCCGGCAACAACGCCGAGAACGGAGGCGATACCGATGAGTAACGCTCTCCCCGACGGCGTCGAGCGCCACGCGTTCGGCGGCGGCGGTGGCGATGGCGATGACAACGACCGCCTCGCCACCCGCGGCGAGCCCGTTTACGGCGAACCGACCGACGGCGAGTGGCGCGCCTGGGATCCCAGCCGCTCGAAACTCGGCGCGATGCTCGAACTCGAGATGGAGACGAACCTGGCGGGCGGCGACACCGTCCTCTATCTCGGCGCGGCGAGCGGAACGACGGTGAGCCACGTCGCGGACTTCGCCGGCCCAACCTACGCCATCGAGTTCGCGGCTCGGCCAGCCCGAGACCTCCTCGAGGCGGCGGCCTCGCGCCCGCGGCTGTTCCCGCTGCTCGCGGACGCCCGCAAGCCAGACACCTACGCCCACGTCGTGGAATCGGACGTCGACGTCATCGTTCAGGACGTTGCCACGCGCGGGCAGGCGCGGGTTGCACTCGAGAACCGGCAGTTCCTCGCGGACGACGGCCGACTGCTGCTGGCGGTCAAAGCCCGAAGCGAGGACGTGACGCGTGACCCGGCGGCGGTGTTCGACGACGTGCGCGAGGAGTTGGGTGCTGAGTACGAGGTACTCGAGACGAAGTCCCTGGAGCGGTATCATGCGGATCATCTGGGGATCGTGGCGCGGCCGCTGTAGCTGTCGGGTGCGGAGTAGTTGTCGGGTAGGGAGGGTGGTAATGCAAATGGCGGTGGCAGTGACAGTGACAGTGGCGGTGCTGGAAGTGCCGGCGACACCAGCAGTTTCGTTCGTGTTACAGAAAACCCATATATANGGTAATGCAAATGGCGGTGGCAGTGACAGTGACAGTGGCGGTGCTGGAAGTGCCGGCGACACCAGCAGTTTCGTTCGTGTTACAGAAAACCCATATATAGTGCTGTCCGACACTCACCAAGAGACGAATGAACGGACCGTGCGACCGACGAGCGTTTCTGGCGAGTGCAGCGACGGGGAGCATGCTCGGACTGGCGGGCTGTCTCTCCGGCGATGCTGAACAGGTGAGTACCGACGACGTGACGCCGTCGGTTCCGTCGGCCGATCCGAATGCAGACGTTTCCTGGGAGTCGTTCCAGTACGACGCGGGGAACACCGGTCACGCGCCGGGCGTCGGCCCGACGACAGAGGTAGAGACACTGTGGGAGTTCCCGACAGACAACAGTGTCTACAGCAGCCCCGCCGTCGTCGACGGGACAGTGTACGTCGGCAGCATGGACGGCTCACTGTACGCACTCGAGTCGGACACCGGCGACGAGCACTGGTCGTTCGCGACTGGCGAGTCGATCACGAGCAGTCCGGCAGTGGTCGATGGGACTGTCTACATCGGGAGTATGGACGGAACGGTGTACGCGCTGCCGGCAGACGAGGACGGAACGCAGCCGGAGCCGACGTGGACGTTCGGGACCGGTGACGGCGTCGCCGCGAGTCCGACCGTCGCGGACGGCGTCGTCTACATCGGCAGCAACGATGACCACCTCTACGCGCTCGACGCCGACGACGGCGAACTGCTGTGGGCGTTCACGGCCGAGGACTCGATAATGCGCGCGCCTGCGGTCGCAGACGGAACTGTCTATTTCGGGAGCACGGACCACTCGCTCTACGCGGTCGACATCGATACGGCAGCGGACCAGTGGCGCGAAGGTGCTGCCGATGACGAGACTGACAATCCGATCGACGAACGCTGGCGCGTCGAAACGGACGACCGAATCCAGAGCAGACCGACCGTCGCAGACGGCGTCGTCTACGTCGGGAGCAACGACGATCTGCTGTACGCAGTCGAGGCTGACTCGGGCGATATCCGGTGGACGTTCCAGACTGGCGGCTCGGTGACGGCGAGTCCGGCTGTCACGGAACACGCGGTCTACGCCGCGAGCTTCGACAACTACGTCCACGCCCTGTCACCAGCTGCGGGGCCGGAACCAGACGACGATGACGAGACTGCGAGTCCCGAGACGTACTTCTGGGCCGAGAGCGGCTTCCAGGGCGTCCGAAGTAGTCCAGTCGTCGTCGGCGACGCGCTCTACGTCGGGAACGAGGACGGCACCGTGCGCTCGCTCTCGGCGGAAACGGGCGAGACGAACTGGCAGTTCACGACCGAGGGCTGGGTCGCCGCCAGCCCCGCGGTCGTCGACGGCGTCGTCTACGTCGGCAGCGGTGACGGGTCGGTGTACGCACTCGCCGAGACGGACAGTAGTTAACTACCACTGCCCGGCTCACGACCGCCAGTACGCCCGCGTCAACAACACGAGCACCGGGAACAGTTCTAGCCGGCCGATCCACATGTAGAGGATCATGAGCAGCTTCGACGACTCGGGGAAGTCGCCGTAGCCCGCCATCGGGCCCACAACACCGAACCCGGGGCCGATATTTCCGAGCGTTGCGATGGAGGCGCTGACGAGATCGATCGTCCCGATATCGTATCCGATGCGTGCCGTGTCGACTGCAAGGAGCAAGATGCCGACCAAGAATATCGCAACGTACAACAGCGTAAACGCGTAGATTCCGCGAATTGCATCCTCGTCGAGCACCTGCCCGTTCATGCGGACCGGGCGCACCGCTTCCGGGTGAATCGACGTGAACACTTCCCGGCGTAGCGACTTGAGAATTACCAGCCAGCGAAGCATCTTGATCCCGCCACCCGTCGACCCTGTACTGCCGCCCAGGAACATCACGAACAGCAAGAGCGCCTTTGCCGGCCCGCTCCACCCGTCGAAATCGACGCTCGCGTACCCCGTCGAGTTCGTCAACGACACGACCTGGAACGCCGCGTGGCGCAGGCTGGACTCGAGTCCCGTCTCGGGGCCAACGTCGCTGGCCGTAACTGCGAGCACGGCGGCCAGCACCAGCGTCATAGCAGTAACGGCACCGAGGTAAAATCGGAACTCGGTATCGTCGAGGAGCGCCGTGCGGTCGCCTGCGAGCATGTGCCACCAGAGGACGAAATTGACGCCAGCGATGAACATGAACGGAATCACGAGCCACTGGACGGCCGGCGAGAAGGCAGCCATGCTGTCGGCTTCGGGGGAGAATCCGCCAGTCGGTAGCGTTGTAAAGCCGTGGGCGATGGCGTTGTACGCGTCCATCTCCGGCGCGTAGCCCGTGAGGTGGAGGCCGTATAGCAGTGCGATGTATACCAGCGTAAAGCCGATGTACGCGAGCCAGAGCACGCGAGCCGTCTCGGCGATGTGTGGCGTGAGCTTCGAGACACCGGGGCCTGGCGTCTCGGCTTCCATCAGTTGTGCGCCACCGACGGCCAACTGTGAGAGGATTGCGACCGCGAGGACGATGATTCCCATCCCACCGAGCCACTGTGTGAGCTGTCGCCACAGCATGATCGCGTGGGAGTGTTCCTCGACGGAGATCGTCTCCATCACCGTCGCACCGGTCGTCGTAAAGCCGCTCATACTTTCAAAGAGCGCGTTGACCGGATGTGCAATCGCGCCGGTTCCCGCGAGAACGTACGGTAGCGCGCCGAAGATCGCCGCGAACAGCCAGGTGAACGCCACGACGAAGAACGCTTCTCGCGCACCAGGTGTCGGGTTCGGATCGAGTCGACGCAGGAGGAGGCCGAACCCAGCAGTACCGACCATCGAGACGACGAACACCCAGAGATCCTCGCCGCCATACAGCAGGGCGGTGACGATCGGCACGACGAACGCAATCGAAAGCAGTGCAAGTAGCGTCCCCACCAGCGCCAACCCGGAACGCAAGTCGACGTGGAGGCGACGCATTAGATCACCCGCGAGACCTCATCCAGAACCGCAGAATCGACGAAAACGATGACGTGGTCGCCGGGTCGAACGACCGTCGTCCCACGCGGGGTGACGAGACGACCACCGCGTGAAATCGCGCCGATAACGACGCCGTCCGGCAGATCGTTCGTCGCAGTGGCGATTTCACGGCCCGCCAGCACGCTCTCCGGCCCGACTTCGATTTCGATGACCTCCGCCCGGTCGTGCTCGACCATCGCGATCTTCTCGGTGTGGTCGTTCCGGGTGAACCGGATGATCTCCTCGGCGGTCACCTCGCGGGGATTGATCGCGACGTCGATACCGACCGTCTCGAAGAGTTCGGCGTACTCGAGATTCTCGATCACTGCAACGGTTCGGTCGACACCGAGTCGGCGCGCGAGCAGGGAGACGAGAAGGTTCTTTTCGTCGCCGTCGAGCGCTGCAACGACGATATCCGCCTCGTCGACGTGTTCGCGCGCGAGGAACTCGGCGTCCGTGGCGTCGTTTTCCATCACCATCGTGTTCGGCAGGGCTTCGGCGCACTCGCGAGCGCGGTCGTGATCCTGCTCGATCAGCCGCGGGTTGAACCCGTGTTCTTCGAACTCGCGAGCGGTCTGGAAGCCGATTTCGCTCGCACCGACGATAACGACCTCGTCAGCGTCGGTGTCGTGGGTACAGACGATGTCGTCGGCGAACCCGGTCACGGAGTCCGGACTGCCGATAACGACGACGCGGTCACCGGAACGGATGTGCGTGTCACCAGTCGCGACGATCATCCGATCCTCGCGGAAGAGTGCCGCGAACGTCAGCGAATCGTACTGGTCTGCCTCCTGCACCGTTTGGCCGGCAACCGGACTGTTCGGGCCGATCTCGAACTCGGCCATGCGGACGAGTCCGCCGGCGAACATCTTGACGTCGTGTGCGGCCGGTAAGCCCGAAATCCGGAAAATTGTCTGGGCGGTCAACAGATCCGTACAGACCATGAAGTCGACCCCGAACGCACCCTCCGAGCCGGTCCACGTCTCGAGAAGCGTCCGTCGTCTCACCCGAGCGATCGTGAAGGTGTCGCCGTTTGCCTTCGCTGCCCCGCAGATGACGACGTTCGACTCGTCGTCGTCGGTACAGGCAATCACCAGCCCAGCGTCGTCGAGGCCGGCCTGACGAAGCGTCTCGAGTTTGGTTCCATCCCCCTGAATTGCGAGCACGTCGAGCGCGTACGTGAGTTCCTCGACTGTCTCGCCGTCGCGGTCGACGACGACGACATCGTGCGATGATTCTAGATTGGCGGCGATCGAACGGCCGACCTCACCAGCGCCTACAACGATTACGCGCATCCCGCACTCACCTCTGCCATGCCAACATCGTCTCTCATGGAACGTAGTGTACCCATCGGTTGTTCACCGTTCGAGTCGTTGGACCAGTGCTTGCCGGAACGTTCGGGGCGTTCTGGTCTCTCCTCGGGCCATGAGGACCGTTCCGTCGTGTTCCTGTTCGAGTTCCTGCGGAATCGATCCGTACAGTGCCTGTGCAACCGTGCTCGTTCCCGTTGCCCCGACACAGATGGTGTCGTAGGTGAGCACCGCTTCGAGGAGTGTATCCCGGACATCGTCGTCGACGACGACGCGGGCCTCGTATTCGTCGTCCATAAGATCGGCCGATGTCGCGACATCCACGATCGTTTCGCGGCCGATCGCAGTCGGGTCGAGCGCGGTGCCGTCTGTTGTGTCCGCATCCGCATCCTCGTTCTCGACTTCACCGTCACCCTCGCCCTCAACTGTATCCTCCGTCACACTATCGTCCGTTGCTCCCATCCCACCGTCCCGTTCCACCGGCGGCTGCACGTTCAACAGCGTCACCGAACTCTCGGGGAACGCTCGCCGAAGTTCGCCTGCCCGGCGCGCAGCAACGGGTGCGTGGGGTCCGCTCCCGGCAAGGGCAACGATGTCCCCCGGCTCCTCCGTGGGATCGCGAACGAGCGTCACGTCACACGGAGCGCGCTCGAGTACCGGATCGATTGTCGAGCCAAAGAGCACGTCTCGGCGACGACGCTCACCGGCCCAGCCGAGGACGATGTGAGCCGCCTCCTCTTCCTCGAGTACCGAGAGAATCGTTTCGCCCGCGTTTCGGCCGACGATCGCGCGAGTTCTTATATGCACGTTTAGGTCGTCGGCGGCCTCGATGGTTCGCTCGAGGAGTTTGTGCTGGTTTTCGACGCGCTCTTCTTCGAACTCGATCTGCGACGGCGAGGTTTGTGGCGGGACCTCGATGACGTTGACCGCGACGAGTTCGGCATCCTGGTCCTGGCTCGCAGCGCTCGCAGCAGCGTATCTGATCAGTGGCCGCTGCGTTTCGGGGTTCGAAACGGGGACGACGACGCGGTAGACGTCGTTCTCCGGGCGTTCCTCGTCCGCCGGTGCGACGGCTTCACCGATTAACGTCGTCGAAATCGCCTGTTCTTTCGCGTAGAAGACGTACCAGCCGATGCTGACGAGAATAATGCCGACGCCGATCAGCTGCACGGTAAGGGACATCTGGACCAGTACGACGAGACACGCGACGAAGCCAAGTATCGGGACGAGCGGATACAGTCCCGACGGAATCCGGAAGTCCGGATCGTACTCCGCCGGCTCCGCACGTCTGAGAACGACGACCGCAATGTGGACGAGCGCGTACGTGATGAGGAACATGAAGCTCGCCACGTCCGCGAGCGTGTCGATCGGGAGTGGGCTTGCGATCAGTGCGAGGATGATTGCCCCTGTCGCGAGAATCGCTCGGTACGGCGTCCGATACCGGTCGTGAATGTCGTTGAGCCAGTTCGTCAGAATCTGATCTCGTCCCATCGCGTAGTTGACCCGCGCAGCCGAGAGGATCGACGCGTTCGCCGAAGAGATCGTCGCCAAAATTGCGCCGGCGATCATCACGACCGAGCCAATCGTGGCGAACTCGAGTGTGTACTCGCCGACGGTGAGCGAGCCAAACATGCCTGCGGCGGTCGCGGCGACGTCTGCGACGGGCACGTCGGAGGCTTCGAGGTCTGGGACTGGGAGGAGACCGGTACTGACGAGCATGACGAGGACGTACAGCGCCGTCGGTGTGAGGACGGCCGCGATCATCGACAGCGGGAGGTTCCGTCCCGGATCTTTGATCTCCTCGGCGCTGGTGGCGACCACCTCGAAGCCGATGAACGCGACGAACACCGTGCCGACCGTAGCGCCGACGGCTCCCCAGCCATCCGGTGCGAACGGATCGAGGAGCGTCGCGTCGATACGCGTGAGTCCGACGGTGATGAAGACGAGAATCAGGAGGACGAGCAGGACGACGATGACGTTCTGGAGCGAACCGGTTTCCTTGACGCCCCGGTAGTTGACCGCGACCAGAAGTGCGGCCATGCCGAGTGCCGCGACGACGACGGCGGGCGCACCCGAAGACTGATCGAGGAGGTACTGGCCGAAGCCGAGCATGTAGAACGCGGTCGCGAACATCAGTCCGGCCCACATACCCCAGCCGACAATCGTGCCGAAGAAACTGCCGAGTGCGTGGTTGACGTAGTAGTAGCTGCCGCCGGCTTTCGGCATACCAGTTGCCAGTTCCGAAAGCGAAAGCGCCGCAAACAGTGCGACGAGTCCACCGACCGCGAACGAGATCATGCTCGCGGGACCGGCGCTTTCGGCGACGATACCCGGCAGAACAAAAATACCGGCACCGATCATGGTGCCGAGGCCGAGCGTGTAGGCTTCGAGGAAGCCGAGGTCGCGTGCGAGTTCCTGATCAGACATAGGCACGGACACCTCCGTAGATACCGAATAGAGAGAAAAGATACCACGTATGTTTGGGGATCGAAAGGGCACTCATATACTGAGATACTGAACACCACTCTTTGTTAAGTGTATTGACTGAGCAGGCCGGTCGATTCGAACCAGAGAGTCCGGGCTGCTATCCGCGGTTTTCCTCGATGACGGCGGTGTGACGGCAGTGAGACGGTCGACTATTTTGCTCACATGACATACGACCGGACTGCATTTTGGCGGTCTCTCCTCCGTGATCGGGCAACTATTTTGAGTTGTGCCATATTGAGTGGCCTGTATTTTCGATTCCAAAACTAGGTAGACTTATATTACTGAATCAGAAATAGTGTCATCAGTGTCCAATATGAGGCCACTGACGACAGACCACAGACGACAGCGACAACGAGTACACGACCGGTACACCGGGAGGAAACGATGACTAATTCCCTGATCGAACAGCTCCTGGTCCCGATCGCAAACGAGCGGGATGCACGCGCGACGTGTGACGCACTCGAGTCGGTCGTCGACGACGGGGTCGAGACGATCACCGTAGTCCATGTACTCGAACAGACAAGCGGTTATCCCGACAAAGCGCCGTTCGAGGCGCGAGCAACGGCGGCTGAGTCGATCTTCGAAATCGTCGAGACGTGGTTTCAGGGTGGTCCGGAGATTCGTCGCGAACTTCGGTACGGTACCGATGTCGTCGAGGAAATTATCACGGCAGCGGAAGCGGTCGACGCATCCGCTATCGGATTTGCCCATCAGCCGGAGAGTCGGCTGAAGCGACTGCTGTCGAATACGGAGTCGTATCGCCTGATCACCGAGAGTGAACAGCCCGTCCTCGTGTTTTCACGGGTCGAATCGGCCGGTTCGGACGAAACGCAGACTGATTCGGAGGCATAAGAGATGTACATCGTTATCGTTGGCGCAGGAAGTATCGGCTCGAATCTGATCGACCTCGCGGTTGCGGACGGCAACGACGTTGTCGTTATCGAAGACGACGAGGAACGCGCAAACGAAGTCGCGAGCGAGTACGACTGTCTCGTCCTCAACGCGGACGCGACGACGAATAGCACGCTCAAGGATGCCGAAATCGGCCGTGCTGATGCCGTCATTACGACGACGAACGTCGACGCGGTCAACATCATGGTCATGCTGCTCGCACAGGAACACGACGTTGCGAACCTCGTCAGCGTGGTTCACGATCCCGAAAACCTGCCGGTGTTCGAGAAGATCGGCGTTACACTCATCGAGAACCCACAGCGACTGATCGCCGATTATCTCTACCACTCGGTTCGGTACCCCGGCGTCAGCGACTTTATCGACCTCGAGGACGACACGGAACTGGTCGAGTTGACCGTCACCGAAGACGCACCGATGAGCGGGCAGCGACTCCGGACGGCCACTGAGTCCGGACGGCTCCCGGACGGTTGTCTCGTCGTCGCGCTCAAGCGCGGTTCGGAGATCCGACCACCGAAAGGCGATACGTCGATTCGGGCGGGTGACCAGGTGACGGTGTTCACAGACGATGTTTCGCTCGCAGATGCGGTCGCGGCGTTCACCGGTGAGCACTGATTCCGATGCAGTTCAGTACCGTCGGGCGGGGCGTCGGCCGCATCGTGCAGGTCGTCTCGCTCATGGCATTTCTCTCGATTCCAGTCGCCGCACTCAACGGCGAGTACTTCGCAGTGCCAGCGTTCGTCGTCTCGGGTGTGTTCATGTTCGCTATCGGGACGGCCCTCGCACGCGGCTTCGCGAACGCGCCGGACCCCGGAACGCTTCACGGAATGCTCATCGCGGCGAGCGCGTGGGGCGTCGTCGGTGTCCTCGGCGGCGTACCGTTCCTTCTGATCGCATGGACGATCACTGTGGACCCACTTCCAGCGTGGATGAACACGCCAGCGATCAACGACACGACGGCTGTCTTTCGAGCGCCGCTCAACGCAATGTTCGAAAGTATGAGCGGCTTCACCAGCACCGGGCTGACGATGGCTGCCGTCGAAGACGACCTCCCGCGGTCGCTACACTGGTGGCGCTCGTTCACAGAGTGGGTCGGCGGCGTCGGCGTTATCGTTCTGACCGTCGCCATTCTCGCGCGACCTGGGAGCGGTTCATTGACGCTCTACCAGAGCGAAGCCCGATCGGAGAAGATTCATCCCAGCATCGTCTCGACGGTTCGGGAAATCTGGAAGCTCTACCTCGGCTTTACCGCTGCAGCCATCGCGCTGTTTCTCGCCGTCGGGATGCCACTCTGGGGGGCGATCAACCACGCGATGACCGCCATCGCCACCGGCGGTTTCTCGATCCACGCCGACTCGATCGGTCACTACGGGAGTCCGTTGATCGAGTACGCTGTTATCCCGGTGATGGTCGCCGGCAGCATCGCGTTCCCGATTCATTATCTCATCCTCAAAGGTGAGCTTCGAAATATCTACGCCGATATTCAGACCAGATGGGTCTTCATCTGGTTCAGTATCGGCTCGATCGCACTAACTGCCGTCCTGTTGCTGACCGACCAGTACGAAACCGTCGAAGAGGCCTTCCGTATCGCGCTCTTCCAGTTCGTCTCTGCAACCTCGAACACCGGTTTCGGTACTGCGACGATTGGCAACGGCACGGAACAGGCCTGGACGGCCGGTGCAACGTTGCTCGTCTGTCTCGGCATGCTCACCGGTGCCGCCGCTGGCTCGACCGTCGGCGGTCTCAAACTCATCCGCGTCGCCACACTGCTCAAAGGCACCCTCTGGCAGATCCGAAGCATCTTCTCCCCGGATACGGCGATCAGAAAGCTCCGCCTCGGTAAGCGGACACTCTCAGAAACACAGGCCCAGCGAGAGTACACCGAAGCTGCCGTCGTCTTCGTCCTCTGGATCGTGTTCCTCATCGTCGGTGTCGCCGTCCTGCTCTGGACGCACTCTCCGGAGCACCCAGTCGAGTACGTCATCTTCGACGTGATGAGTGCACAGAGCAACGTCGGCCTCGATGCGGGCATCACTGGCCCGGAGATGCCCGAGACGGCCAAAGCGATGTTGTTCTTCAACATGTGGATTGGGCGACTCGAGATCATTCCGATTGCGGTGTTGTTCGGTGCGCTCTTCCGGACCGCTGGACTCTACGAGTGAGAGATAGTGAACTCACACAGCTGTCGTATATTTTGAAGCGATAAAATATCGGTCGTAGAATTCGGAATCGTAACCTAGACACTAATATATCTGCGTATCGTCAGCATCGATCGAGAACGGTACGCGACAGATGATAGCCACTCACGCAGTGAAGTCGTCTCAGTCTGCCATCGCAGCACCAGGGGGTGAACCGCGCTGAGCGGATGGATTGATGACAGTACAACAACTCCGTCGTGTAATCGTCCCGGTCGCAAACGAGACGGATGCACGACGAACGTACGAATCGATACGACAGCACGTCGCACCAGACGTGTTGATCCACGTCGTTCACGTGATCGAGAAAGCGGGGGGTGCACCCGACAAAGCACCACTCGGTGCGCGTCAGCGCCAGGCAGAAACGGTTTTCGAGCAGGCGCTCGAGACACTCGAGCCGACTGGATACGAGGTTGAAACCGAGCTCAGGTACGGGCGGGACATAATTGACGAAATTCGGACTGTCGTCGACGAACACGATGGTGCCGCCATCGCGTTCGTGCCTCGGGAGAGCAGCCGTCTTCTCCGAGTACTCACCGGCGACAAGACGCGACGACTCGTGACAGTGGGAGATGTTCCAGTACTCGTCCTCCCGGAGGAAGTATCGTGACGGTCGACATCTGTTCGCCGGAACCGGCGGGTCACTGTCGTGTCCGCTCTCTGTGTACGGTAGACCGTCCTGATGACGCAACTCGTCAGCTTCGAGAAAAACTGACAGACACAACGGTGCACACGATGCGCCAGTTACTGAACTGACCATTTTCGATGCGAAAACCAACCGACTTCAAATTAGGCGATAGAAAGTACCGTAGATATATATTCTGTCGTCACGCAGAAAGGGACATGGGAGATGGGTCCGGAGGCAGCTATCGCCTTGACGAAATCGATCGGCGAATCATTTACGCGTTGATGTCCGACGCGCGAAACACGTCGGCCCCCGCCATCGCAGAGCAAGTCAGCGTCTCCGGTGCAACGATCCGCAACCGGATCGCCCAACTCGAAGAACACGGCATCATCGACGGCTACCACGCGACCGTGGACTTCGAACACGCCGACGGCTCGCTAATGAATCTCTTTCTCTGTCACGCATCCTTCGGCGAAGTCGAGGGTGTCGCCCGTCGAATCGGGACGATTCCAGGCGTGATCAACGTCCGCGAACTCATGGGCGGGCACATGAACCTCCACGTCCTCGCTGTCGGCACCGACACCGCCGACCTCCGTCGCATCGGACGCGAACTCGAGCAACTAGACGTTGCAATCGAAGACGAGTTCCTCATGCAGACTGAGCACGACTTCCCCTACACGCCCTACGGCCCTGCGGATGGTCGCCGCCGGGAACCGCTCGCAGACTACATCAGCCTCACCGGCGGCGCGGAAGTCGTCGAAATTACCGTCCACGAAGACGCCCCGATCGCCGGCCGCACACTCGAGTCGGCAGCCGACGACGACGTCTTAGAAGACGAGACACTCGTCGTCGCAATCGAGCGCGACGATACGGTCATCACTCCTCACGGAGATACCGAAATCAGGCCACACGACGTGGTGACCGTCTTCTCACCGGACGGGACGAACGAACCGGCACTCACTGCCTTCCGCGGGCCTGATGGCACTGCACACTCGCCGACACGACCGAACTAATATACTACGATGTCACTCGACAGGCTTCTTCCGTCGTTCTTGCAACGAGAACGGGCGGATGACAGACCGCCGGCCGACGCGGATGGAGTGGTCCTCCACGAGTGTCGACACTGTGGGTCGAAGTTCGAGGAGTATCCCGAGACGTGTCCGGTCTGTGGCTCGACGGAAATTGCCACCTACCAGTTCGAATCTGACGATACGGACGACGAACACGAGACTGACGGCAACGAGGACGACGATGAGACCGGTGATACTGCGGGTGCAGATGCAGGCACAGACACAGACACGGACACGGACGAAGAGAGAGACAGCGTCGATCACGCGACGGATACGACGGACACAACGGACGCAGCGCAGGAGAATACGGGCAACCGCGACGACTCCACAGACGACGCAGAGACGAACACCGGTACAAACGGCATCGAGGATAACGCCGGTCACGACTGACGTAACGGCGCATCGATTGTGGGTCGTTCCAGCCTCGAAGCACACGTGACCGTTCGTCGGCGGTGAACAACCGAATTAGCGGATACCGACCGTTCCAGGAGTCTGGGAGACCGACCTCAGGTGACTGCGGTTCAACGGCTGTATCCAGTCCCAACAGCTATCCGATCCGTTGTGGAACCGCAATGCGGAATGTCAAACTACACCACAATCGGTGACACACTCGAACAGACAGTCGAGCGCTATCCCGACCGAGACGCGATTATCGATCCCCGTGCAGAGCAGCGCTTCACGTACGCCGAATTTGACGAGCGCGTCAATCGCGTCGCGAACGCACTCCGAGAGCGCGGCATCGAGAAGGGTGACCGCGTCGCGACGGTCCTGCACAACAGCAACGAGTTCGTTCTCACCGTCTACGCGTGCGCGAAGATTGGTGCCGTCTTCACGCCGCTGAACTTCCGCCTGCCGGGCGGTGAGATCGAGTACATCGTCAACGATGCCGAGGCAGAGCTGCTCGTCTTCGAAGGTGCAACGCGCGAGGCCGTCGAGGCTGCCCGACCCGCACTCGAGTCCGTCGACGACTACGTCTACATCGACGAGGATGTCCCGTCGTATGCGACCGCGTTCGACGAGGTACTGGAGTCCGGTGCAGCCGACCCACCCGAGGTCGACGTGGACGAGGACGACGCCTACGCGTTCATCTACACCTCGGGGACGACGGGGCGGCCGAAGGGAGTGGTTCACGAACATCGGAGCATGGTGGATCACAACCTGCTGTGTATCGCCGAGATGAACGTGACGCGCGACGACGTCGGACTGTCGGTAATGCCGTTGTACCATTGTGCAGAGTTGCACTGTAACCTGTTCCCGCGCGTCCAGCGAGGTGCGACGACCGTTATCCACCACGAGTTCGAGCCCCAGGCGGCGCTCGAGGCGATCGAGGAGTACGATGTCTCGCTGCTGTTCGCCGCGCCGACGGCCTGGAACGCGCTCTCGCTGACCGCTGCCGAGTTGGATGTCGATGTCTCCTCGCTGCGAATCGGGTTGTACGGCGCTGCGCCGATGCCCGAACAGGTACTCGAGAACTGCCGGACACAGCTCTGTGAGGACTATTTGCAGGCCTACGGCATGACCGAAATCGGACCCGCAGGTGTGATCCAGCGACCGGCGGACCAACTCGAGAAGCAAGGCTGTGCGGGACTACCGGCGCTCAACCACGAGGTGCGGATCGTCGAACCGGATGCGGACCCGGACGAGCACGTTTCACAGGGTGAGATCGGCGAGATACTCATCGCCAGTCCGTGTACGATGCGCGAGTACTGGAATCGGCCGGAGGCGACTGCGCAGTCGCTTCGCGAGCACCAGGGGACGACCTGGTACTACACCGGCGATCTGGGCTATCGCGACGACGACGGCTATCTCTACGTGGTCGACCGAAAGGACGACATGATCGTCTCGGGCGGCGAGAACATCTACCCGGCCGAAGTCGAGGATGTGCTGTTCGCCCACGACGGCGTCGAAGAGGCCGCTGTGGTCGGCGAACCGGACGAAGAGTGGGGTGAGCGGGTCGTGGCGTACGTCGTCGGCGAGAATGGAGTGGACGCGACCGGACTGGATGCGTACGCACGCGAGAGCGAGCAGTTGGCCGATTTCAAGCGCCCGCGGGAGTACGTCTTCGTTGACGAGTTGCCGAAGAACCCGAGCGGAAAGGTCCAGAAGTTCAAGCTTCGCGAGCCAGTGGATGCAACTGGTTCAGTGTAGCGGATAACTGGGGCAATATTAAATGTCAAATGCTACATTTCAAATATTGTTTCACAGACCCCTATAAAACTCATACAAGTATTACTACCAGAACGGCGTGAAACACTCTATAAGAGACATAACGTTATATTTTGGTCTGTGAGGACTAATAGTTTTCTACCTAGTTCTACTTTGTATAATACTATCGTCTTCTTATTGCTAATCGAAACAACATGGTATTTGCCTCTGAAAGGGCAGACACCACAATGAGTGATAAAAGACGGAATAATTCGAGGAAGAATTGCTCGTTAAAACGGCGTGAGATATTGGCCGCTTCCGCAGTTGGGGGGCTAGCTCTCACAGGAGCCTACACAGTCGGCGCAGCAGAAACCGAAGACGCACAAACGTCTTTTGTATCAGATTACGATATTGTCAACTGTGGTAACTGGCAATACCAGAGCCCGCACTGCCCCGAATCCACTGATGACGGACCTAATATGGACGATGTCGGCACTGAATCTTCTGAATGCTGGACTGAAACCGAATGTCGGAGTGGGGCCGAATACACTCGAGAGTGCTGTTTCGAACCGTATTTCTACCATACTGACGACGACAGCCATCAAGGTACAGGACCTGGTGGCAGTTTACTTGAGGGCAATCTCGCTACAACCGTCACCAACCTCGGTAGTGCAATAGGTGGTCAGTGGGAAGAGACAGCCAGTGGGAAGTGGCAAACTGACTTCGCTGTCCACAGCGGATACGACGTAGTCGTTGCGGATGGGAATAGCACTGCAGACGGCGATCCAGCCTACGTGATCGAAGACTTCGAAACTACGATCTCGGTGGGGACGCAACCCGCGTATATCCATACGTACACAAACATTCACGACCCTGAAGACTGGGTTGGAGCAACTAGAGATCTAGACGAATTCCAGAGCTACGATATTGCAGACTATGTAAAAGAAACTGGAACTTTTGCGATCACTTTCTTCACAGGTCGACTTCCGATTATCGGGGACGCAATTGGTACAATGGACAGTGTCGCAAGCTACGCGAACACGATGTCCAACATGCTGACTCACGATCCAACTGGTGGACAGTCGATCGATCTTGAGTACGATATGGAGCTAACGGCTACGTTCTCACCATGGGTACGGTTCAGACTCGACGAGATGGATCCCAGCCAACAGGTAACAATCGATATTTCGGATTCAAATCGATTCGGCGTCGATACAAATCTCTCCTTCTCAATCCAGGCTCCCGATGAAAATCCACTCAAACTCGCGGAGAAGAGTGAGGTAGAACTCGAAGACCGTGGTGTTGAACGATACAAGATCGGCGATCTACGAGAACAAAAAACCGAGTACCGGCCCGAAATGACGGACTCCGACATCATTCATGTGAAAGAATAAATCTATAGAATTAGGATTTCTATTCAGGTGATTGAATGATCTCACCATCATTATTAACAAAGGCAGGCGATAGAACTATTAAGTAATGCAGTTGAAAGTTCGAAAAATTGATAAGACAGAGACATCATGAATCGTCGATATATACTTAGTTCGATAGGAACTACAACTGGAACACTGCTCGCTGGCTGTCTCTCAGACGAGAGTGGAGAACCAACGGCATCACCTGCTCTCGTAGAGGTCGCAAACAAGACCGGCGAGTCACTCGAAGTGGAGGTAACGGCACGGAAAGAAGGTACGTCAGTGCACGACGAGCGATACACGATCAGAGAGGTGCGAGTAAACGAGCGCGACGACATCGGCGAATACGCGGATATTGATGGAGTCCAGATCGTCGAGGACTGGATGGAGGATCCAGCAGAGTACGAGTTCGAATTCAGGATTCCACAGCACGGATTAGAGGCCACGTTCAGCAGTTCGGATTCGATTGGCGAGTACGAGAACGCACACCAGAGTGAACTGGACGGAGAGTGTTACTTCGTTCGAGTCACCATTGGAGACGAAGCACAGCCCGATACCGCACGGGTAGACGCAACTCCGGAACGCATTCTTGTCGGAGCAGAAGTCTATCATCACGATATATTCGACCGCTCACACGCTGGTGATTGCACCTGACATCCTTCAACCCGGCATGCTGTCCGTCACAGGGTGTGTACTGTGGCATGTCCGTCGATAGAGACAGGCCAGCACCTCGGCGCATCCCAAGCGAGTCGAGCTATACGACCGGTGACACCTACGCTGCCGACTCCAAACCGTATTTACTGTCACAGACGAAACGTCCAGACGATGGAACGCGGGTCGCCGGATTCGTTCACGCGCATGGGCACGCTGGGGATCGAAGAGGAGTGTTTCGTCGTCGACGAGCACGGTCGACCCACGAGCGGTACCGACGAACTCGTCTACGACCACGACCCTCCGGAGATCCTCGCCGACAGACTCGACCACGAACTGTTCAAGTTCGTCATCGAGACCCAGACACCGCTCATCGAGGATCCCAACAATGCCCGCGAGCTACTCCTCGAGATCCGTCGTGCGCTGGTCGATCACGCCGAGCGCCACGGCTTTCAGATCGCCGCCGCGGGCCTCCACCCGCTCGCGCGCTGGCGGGAACTCGAGCACGCCGAAAAGCCGCGATATCGCGCGCAACTCGATCGCATTCAGTACCCACAGCATCGCAACACTACCGCCGGCGTCCACGTCCACGTCGGCGTCGACGACGCCGATAAGGCCGTTTGGATCGCCAACGAACTGCGCTGGTACGTTCCGATTATGCTCGCGCTCTCAGCGAACTCGCCGTACTGGAACGGCTTCGACACCGGCCTGCAGTCCGCACGCGCGAAACTCTTCGAGGGGCTTCCGAACACCGGGATGCCGACCTACTTCGAGGATTACGAGGACTTCGACCGCTTCGAGCGCCGGATGCTCGAAACCGACTCGATCAACGACCGCGGCGAACTCTGGTACGACGTGCGCCCGCACACCGAACACGGCACCGTCGAACTCCGCACACCGGACGGTCAGGCTGATCCCGATATCGTGATGGCGTTCGTCGAGTACGCCCACGCACTCGTCGAGGCGCTGGCCGAGGAGTACGAGGACGGCACCCCCAGTTCGCGCCACCGACGCGAACTACTCGACGAAAACAAGTGGCGCGCACTGCGCTACGGCCACGACGCCTCGTTTATCGACCGCGGTCTCGAGGGTACCGTCGACCTCGGCGAGGTCGTCGACCGCGAGTGTGCCCGCCTCGGTATCGACGGCATCCGCGAGGTCTACGAACGCGACAGTGGTGCCACCAGACAGCGCCGGCTACTCGAGTCCGGTGGGCCGGACGCGCTCTGTGATTCGTTGCTGTTGGGGACGGAGTAGCGACCACAACAGCGGTGCTGTTGGGT
This sequence comes from Natrialba hulunbeirensis JCM 10989, assembly GCF_000337575.1. Taxonomy (GTDB): domain Archaea; phylum Halobacteriota; class Halobacteria; order Halobacteriales; family Natrialbaceae; genus Natrialba; species Natrialba hulunbeirensis. The sequence continues at coordinate 89,693 of NZ_AOIM01000012.1, forward strand.
TCGAAAAGTAACTGTTAGCAGTGGCGGTTAGTTGTCTTCGTCGTCTTCGTCTTCGTCGCCGTTTTCGTCGTCATCGTCGTCCATGTCATCATCGCCGTTTTCGTCATCGTCTTCATCACCGTTCTCGTCTTCGTCGCCGTTCTCGTCATCCATGTCGTCATCATCATCGTCCATGTCATCGTCGTCGTCCATATCGTCGTCATCGTCGTCCATGTCGTCATCGTCGTCATCAACCGGATCGTCATCGTCCGCGGGGTCGTCACCCGGATCGGCCGGGTCATCCGGGTCCTCTGGGTCGTCGTTACAGCCCGCGAGTGCAGCAGCGCTTACTGCACCGCTGAGTGCGATCAGTCGTCGGCGTGTGAGTCGGTCGTCCATTGTCAGATCCTCGCTTCCATACCGGAACGGCGACCACCAATAGAATGCGGCACCTATCTCGCGGGCCCAGCGGACAAACGATTGTTACATCCACCCCACCCGACACCGATATAAATATATGGTAACATGCGGCATAAATTTGTATCTCTGAGGGTACACATACTCAGATGGCATGGCCGAGCACGGCGAATTCAGGCCATCACCTAACAATCGTTTACGAGCAGGGGTGACTCGAGCACTGAAGCGTTTCACTCAGATCACTGACTCGAACCGGAGCGAGGATTGGGATCGGTCGCGTATGGAACGCTTTCTGAGCATACTACACCACCGAGCTACTCGATCAGCCGCACACAGAGTATCACAACGCAGAAACAGTGTGCGTTGGCAGACAGTCACACTCGCTACTGACAGAGCAGGTACCGAACAGTGAGCGATATTATTCGTTTGTTCCGACACTGATCACTTGCAAGAGTGAGTAGATCGGGACGCCCTCGATCTCTTCGATTCCCTGCTTGTCTGCAAGTACGACGCAGGCAAGCGGCTCGCCACCTTCGGCGCGAATCGCTTCGATCGTCTCTCGCATCGTTGTCCCGCTCGTGATGGTGTCGTCGACGACGTAGCACTCTCGGTTGCGGATTCCCGCAAAGTTCCGGGAAAAGGTCCCACCGAGATCCTCGATATCTCCTTCCTCCCACTGGTGTTTTGCAGGTGTGTACGTGCCGAGATCCGTCTCGAGTTCCCGTGCGACGAGCGTGGCGATCGGACCACCCGCTTTCTCGATCCCGATCGTCAGGTCGACATCCTCGCCGTGCTTTGCGAGTAGATCGGCCATTGCAGCAGCGATATGGCCCATCCGCTTGCTGTCGCGACCGATCGCGGCCCAGTCGACATGAATGTCCTGTGGACGGCTCCCGTTCTCGGCAGCGGCCGTTGGTTCCGCCGACGTGTCCGTCGTGTCTGCCTTCGCATCGGACTGCGTCGTCGCATCACTGCGCTCGACGAGCCAGCTTGCAGTTTCGCGGGAGACGTTCAGTTCGTCTGCAATTTCGCCCTTCGAGAGCCCGCGCGCTGCCAGTTCGGCAGCGCTCTCGATGAGGTCGTCAACGTTTTTCATACACCGTCCTTCGGACGCGGTTTTTATAGACGTGTCGTCCTTTCGAAAATGAGCCGTGACCGCGAGCAACGAGAGAGTCGACCAGCCACTGGTGTGACGAACTGGAAACAGATCGCCGCACACGACGGAAAACGATTATCCCACTGCCACTGTCAGTTGAGCACATGGAGCGATACGATCTCGTCTACCGGCTCTACGACGAGTACGAAACCACCACGTTACAGGAGTACCAGGAGTTCGTCGACATCTTCCCCGCAGTTGACTCACGAGTTGCACTCGAGCACTGGCAGGACGCGAACGACGAACTCGAGGCGCGCAAGAACGAGATCCGCAGTGACTTCGCAGCGGGCGAGACGGTTGCAGAGATTGCAGCACACACGACTCGTGATCAAGCGTTTACGGCGCTCGATCTGGAGACCAAGTACGGCCGCGCGGTAAACGTGCTTGTGCTCGATGTCGACGAGACGCTGCGCTCGGCCGGCGGCACGGACAACGAGATTCCCCGCGAGACGCTGCACGTCCTGACGGAGTTTCACGAAGCCGGCATCCCGATCGTCATCTGTACGGGCCAGACCCTGGAGAACGTCAAGGGCTTTGCGATCCAGGGGCTGGGCAGCGAAATCGTCCATTCGGGTGATCTCTCTATCGTTTACGAGGCGGGCACGGGCGTCTTTACGCCGGGGCACGGCGCTGACACGAAACAACTGCTGTACGAGGACCTGGACGACGAGATTCGGGACGTGTTCGACGACGTACGCTCGCGCGTCCTGCCCGACGCACCGCCAGACCTGCGGCGGGGCTGTCACCTGCAGGGCAACGAATTCAACGTGACGATGAAGCCGAACTACGAAACCGGCTCGACACGCGCCCGCGAGATCATCGACGAGGCGCTGGTCTACCTCCTCGAGTTGCTCGCGGAGTCAGTAGGGTCGGTGCTCGCGTTCGGCGACGGGGACGAAACAGCCGACGCCGAAAACGGCGACACCGAACTCGAGGGCGAATCGATCACCGACTGGACCCATACCTTCTACGCCAACCAGGACCCCGAGATTCGAGCCGTTCTGGAGAGCGAAGGCACGTATCCGGATCTCGACCCTGACGCCGTTCCCGGCGACCTCGAAGCCGTGCTCGACCGAATCGACGTGGCCTACTACGAGGCCGACGCCGCCGAAATCGGGAGCCTCGAACTCAACAAAGTCGTCGGCGTCGAGCGCGCGCTCGACGTGCTCGACGTAGCCGATCCGTTCGCACTCGTCATGGGCGATTCCAAGAGCGACCTGCGTGTCATGCGCTGGGCCGACGAGAACGACGCCGGCATCGCCGCCGCCCCGGAACACGCCTCACGAGATACCTTAGAGCACGTTCTCGAGACGGACGAACTCGTCTTCGACCGCGGCCGCAGCGTCGATGTGTTGCGAACCGTGTACGCACTCAATCAGCTCGCCCGACTCGAGTAGCCCTGGTAGTCGCCACTCAGACACCACTCACGCAGAGGGAGACTGCGCTGACCGAAGTCCCTATGCGCCCACCACCCCTTCCCAGTACTGTGACCGAGTACGACGCGATCGTCTACGATCTGGATGGCACGCTCGTCGACCTCGACGTCGATTGGAACGCCGTCGCTGCCGACGTACGGAGCGTCTACGCCGACGCGAACGTCGATCCGCCGAACGACGACCTCTGGGCGATGCTCGAGGGCGCGGACGACGCTGGCCTCGCCACCGCTGTCGAGGAGGCCATCGCTGCCCACGAACGCGACGGCGCATCGACCTCTCCCCGACTCCCACACGCTGACGAACTCGAAAACGGGACGCAAGCGATGCCGGTCGGCGTCTGCTCGCTCAACTGCGAGGCCGCCTGCCGACGGGCACTCGAGTCCCATGGGCTCGCGTCGGCGGTGGACGTGATCGTCGGCCGGGATACGGTCGAGACGCAGAAGCCGGATCCGGAGCCGTTGCTCGCCGCTGTCGATGAACTCGGTGTCGAACCGACAGACGCGGTTTTCATCGGCGATTCGGCGCGGGACGAACAGACGGCCAGACGGGCCGGTGTCGAGTTCGAGTACGTCGGCGATGGGCCGTCCGGTGTCTGAAGCGGTCTTTCGACTCTCTTCTCTCACTTCGATCCCATCACAAGACAGCACAAGACAGCACAAGACAGCGCAAGAAAGAGCAGCGTTAGCGTTGCGCTCGCTTCGCGTACAGAAACACCGAAACCGAGACGACCAGCCAGATAACCGCACCGACGCGGATCGCAAACTCGGCTCGCGACCCCCACGTCGGAAGCTCTGCGCTCGTCGAGAGGAGCGCGACGATCGGTGCCCCGATCAGGATCGTGAGAACGAACGTCATCTGCATCACCCACCCGTAATCGACGCCGTCGGGCGTGGTTGTTTCGACGGGGTCTGGCACGAGTGAAAATCCCAACCCAGTCCTCTTAAGCGTCGCGACTCGCCGCTCGCAGCGGCTGTATCCCGCCTCCGACTCGCACACTACTCGAGTCGAGTCGCGATGACGCGCCACAGCGCAGATGAAGAACGGTGCTGTTTACTATTCGAACACGAACACGAACGTACGCATGACCACCGTCCGGGACGTGACCGCCAAAGCGGGCGACGAACCGATCACGATGCTGACCGCCTACGACGCGCCGACCGCCGATATCGTCGACGACGCCGGTATCGACATCATCCTCGTCGGCGACAGCCTCGGCAACACGTCGCTCGGCCACGACACGACACTCCCCGTCACCGTCGACGACATGGCCCGCCACGTCGGCGCTGTCAGCCGCGCAACCGACGATGCCCTCGTCGTCGCCGACATGCCATTCCTCTCCTTCGGCGTCGACGAAGCTGCGAGCATCGAAAACGCCGGCCGGATGCTCAAAGAGGAGGGCGCTGATGCAGTCAAACTCGAGTGCGGTCCGCACACGGTCGACCTCACCGAGAAACTCGTTCAGCTTGGGATTCCGGTGATGGCCCACCTCGGGCTGACGCCACAGCACGTCAACCAGTATGGCGGCTACCCCCGGCAAGGGACGGATCAGGCGGCTGCAGCGCAGATTCTCGACCTCGCGCGCGAACACGAGGCGGCCGGCGCGTTCTCGCTGGTACTCGAGCACATTCCGTCGAACCTCGCTGCCGAGGTGACGGCCGAACTCGAGACGCCAACGATCGGGATCGGTGCCGGTCCCGAGTGTGACGGACAGGTGCTCGTCGTTGACGACGCGGTCGGGTTGAGCGAGTGGTCGCCGTCGTTCGCGAAGCAGTTCGGGTCGGTTCGCGAGGAGATGGAGTCGGCTGTCGGTGACTATATCGATGCGGTCGAATCGGGGTCGTTCCCGGCGGACGAGCACAGTCACGAGTCGGCGGATCTGGACGAGATTTACTGAGCGTTTCGCGTCAGTGCTCGTGCTCGTGGTCGGTTCGAATTCGGAGCGTGATGACAGCGAACTCGAAGTATCTTGCTGACGGGCGTGTCACTGTCGGGTAAACACACCTGCGGTGGCCGCCCCACCGAACGCAGCGAACGCGACCCCGATGATCATCGTGACAGGAAAGGCCGGATCCTCGGCCAGCGCGCTGAGTAGTGGATTCGACGGCATGCCGCTGAGAGCGCCGAGAACGAACAAGAGCAGACAGAATACTACGAAGCCAGTAACCGCACCGATGGCACCGAGAATCCCAACGGCCGACGGCGACTGGTCGAACTGAAAGCCGGTGAGGACGCCGGTGAATGTCGCTACGACCGGCGCGAGCAAAATTGCAGAGCCGATCGCATCGACCACGATGTGGAGGCTCTCGATTTCACTTTCCATCCCGAAGGTGCCACCGAATCCGACGACAATGTTGTATAGAACCGGTGGGACACCGAATCCGATCGCGACGACCGCAAACAGAAGCACGTTAAACGTGATGACCCGCCCGTTCTCCGCCCGAACGAACGTGTCTGCGAGGACATCACTGGGAAGGCGCGGGTTCCACTCGTCGCTCTCGTCACTCTCGCTGTCTGTTCTCCCGTCCGGGTCATCGCTCGGCGACTGATCGTCCATACGTTCAGTACAGACATGTCTCACAAAACTGTTGTTGATTGATGATACAACCAAAATTGATTACAATATGGCGCTAACAGACAGTATGTCGCGTATCGTGACGTCAGTCAGTACGATCTGCCTCTTTATCGGCGGCACACTGGCGCTTGCAATCGTCCTTGCCCTGGTCCTGCTCCCACAACCCACCCTTCCGCTGTCGTCTTGCACCGACGTTGGATACGTCGGCGGACCGCCGGGGGGCTTCGAGTACGAGGGGTACTCGTGGCTCTGGCTTGAGTACTCGCCCGACGGCGGCGTGAACCGGTGTGGGACACCGATCGTCTCGATCGCAGCCGGACTGCTCGTCGTCGGTGGTGTCCTCTTCGGCATCGATCGCCGAACGCAGTAGTTCGACCGCTGGACGCAATCGTTCGACCACCGACCGCAGCCTTCACTAATTCGAAAACTGCTTCGATACCACGCCATCCGACCCCGCGTACCGCGCTCTCCCACCTACTCCACAGTCGACGCGACGAACTCACTCACCGCCTCGTTGAACGCCGCCGGCTGCTCGAGCATCGCCATATGCGCCGCGTCCTCGAGTTCGACCGATCGAGCATCGTCGATCTCGTCCACCAGAAACTCGTGATACCGCGGCGGCGTCAGTTTGTCGTGCTCACCGTAGACGACCAGCGTCGGCACGTCGATCCCACCCAGTTCGTCGCGCACGTCGAACGTATGGCACGTCTCGAAATCCCGCTGCGTGACTGCTTGCCCGCACGCGTGCATCTGGTCACTCGAGTGCGTCGCCAACTCGCTCTCGGCGTCGTGAAAGAGGCGGTCGGAACCGTGGAGGAACTCGACGGCGCGCTCGAAGTCGTCTGCGAGCCAGTTGCGGAGGTCTTCGAGCACGCCGAGGCGGGCGCCGGTGCCGGTAAGGACGACGGCGTCCGGACGGTACTCGTCGCCGCGCTCGAGGAGGATGTGCATGACGACGGCACCGCCGAGTGAGTTTCCAACGAGGACGTCGGCGTCGGTTTCGGTCGCGACGGCGATGACGTCGTCGGCGTAGGCTGAGAGAGTCGTGTAGCCGGCGCTCGCGTCGATATCGTCGGAGTCGCCGTGGCCGCTCAGGTCGAGCGTGACGACGGGATACTGATCGGCGAGGCGGTGCTGGGATTTCCAGGCCTCCCGCGTGCCGCCGCTTCCGTGAACGAAACAGATTGTCGGCCCGTCCCCACCCCGGTCTGAAACCACGTAGGCCGTTTCCCGGCCCTGGTGTGATACCGTCTCCATAGCTGTTCGCACGACCGGCGCGGGTATAAAGTCTCAGCCGGTTGGCGATCGGTGGTCAGTAGTTGCGGATGGCGATCAGTGAGCAGTAGTTGCTGATGGCCATCAGTGAGCAGTAGTATCCGACGGTCACCGGTGGTCAATAGTTGCCGATGAGCAGTCGATAGTAACCGACAAGTCAACAACCTCGACATCAAGGGTCGGGGTATCCGCCTCGACCGCTGATGAACGGCGTGACCCAGAGGGAGCGCAGTTGGCTGACGAGTTGCCACCGGTAGCCGAGAGGTGGCTGTGAATGAAGCGGGTATCGTCTATGAATCGAGCGTTATCGCCTCGTCCGCCGCGTTCTGCAACGCATCCGAACGGCCGTGGGTGCCCGGCGCGATCGCGATCGTTTCGATTCCCTGCGCCGCCGCGTGTTCCAGAACGGGTTTGAAATCGGTGTCACGCGAGGCGATTGCGAGCGTGTCGATCGTCCGGTCGGTCGAGAGCGCAGTCGCGTCGACGGCCAGTTTCACGTCGACGTCGCCACTTGTGATGATGACCTCGAAGCCACGCGCCTCGGCGGCCTGAATGAGGCCAGGTGTCGCGTGTTCGTCGAGATAGAGTCGGATAACGCCGACGCGGCCGAGATCACTCGCAACGTCGCGGAGGTCGTCGAGATCGACGTCGAACTCGTCGCGAAAGACGTTCGGCCCGTCGACGAACAGCCCGATGGCTGGCTCGCGATGGGTGTCAGTATCGGGGGCAAGACGGGCACGAACGCGATCAAACATACTGCCCGGTAGCCACGGCCCCGAGAAAGATGTAGCGAAACCGACCGCGTTCTGGCCACTGTTCACGGACGAGCACCGGTATCGGTTGCGTTCGGGCCTGTACTCCCCCTCCCAGCAGCTGTCGACTCCACTGATCAGCACACCCGATGCCGTCGGGCGAAAACAGCAAGTCTGTTTCTCGCCCCCGATTCGAATATATAGCCCGCGACCTTCAGGTGTGCAGCATTTATATACAACATATGTTTCTAGAATCATAAATTGCTCGTAAGAAATGGAGAATAAATAATCTCGAGTTCGATAAAGCACTACTACTTTCACGAAAAGATGACTGTCATCGCATGCAACCAGAACGACGCGATGGACGAAGCCGCCGATCGGTGCTCAGAGGCGCCGGCATCCTCGGTGGAATACTCGGAGCCAGCGGCCTCGCAAGTGCAACGCCCGGCCGCGACCCAGGACCGAAACAGACGGAACTACTCCTCGGAATCGATCCTGCGCACGCGCGTAGTTCGACCGACGGCACCGAACGAACGGCGCGCGACGCCGTGCCGGCCGAGGCCACGGTCGTCCACTCGAACGAACAACTCGAGTACGTCGCCGTCGAGCTCCCGTCCGAACTCCCCGCGGAGGCGGTGGACCGAGTTCGCGAGGCACTCGAGTCGAACGACGCGATCGAGTACGTCGAGGAGAACGCGACGCTGCAGTCGTTGTACACGCCGAACGATCCGTACTACGACAGCCAGCACGCACCACAACAGGTCAACTGCGCGGAAGCCTGGGCTGAAACGCTCGGTGACGAAGACGTGACGATTGCGGTCGTCGACCAGGGTGTCGAGTACGATCACGAGAACCTTGTCGGAAACTTCGATGACCGTATCGGAGAGGTCTTCGTTGGCCGGGGAAGCGACCCCGAGCCGCTCTCGAGGGACGACACCCACGGGACACTCGTCGCCGGAATCGCTGCCGGCGAGACGGGGAACGGGACGGGACAGGCGGGAATCAGCAACTGTTCGCTGCTCGCTGCGCGGGCGCTCGACGAACAGGGCCGGGGCGCGCTCTCGGACATCGCTGATGCGATCCAGTGGGCGGCGGACGAGGGCGTCGACGTGATCAACCTCTCGCTGGGGAGTTCGAGCGGACTGTGGACGCTCGAAAACGCCTGTGCGTACGCCACCGAACAGGGATCGCTCGTCGTCGCGGCGGCCGGCAACAGCGGCGGCAGCGTCATGTATCCGGCTGCATACGACGATGTCCTCGCCGTCTCGGCGGTTACGTCGCGCGATCGACTCGCATCGTTCTCGAACCGGGGCTCCGAGATCGATCTCGCCGCACCCGGGCAAAACCTGGTCTCAACGACGCTCAACGACGGCTACGACCGGATGTCCGGAACGTCGGCAGCAGCCCCCGTCGTTGCCGGGGTCGCCGGACTCGTCCGATCTGTGTATCCGGGGCTCTCGAGTAGCGCGCTGCGCGAGCACCTGCGAGACACTGCCGCAGATATCGGCCTCAGTTCGGCAGCGCAGGGTGCGGGTCGTGTCGATGCTGGAAACGCGGTCACGACAGCGCCGGAGGGGTACGATGGGCCGGATGAACGGGGCGACGACGAGGATTCGGGGAACGACGAAGACAGTGAGGACGGGGAAACCCACCTGCTCTCGTTCGTCACCGAACCCGACGCCCGATTCGCCGGCTACGAGTTCACTGCCACCGGTCCGGTCGAGTTCACGACGGCTCCCGGGCAGACACCCTCCGGTGGGACCATCGAGGGTGGCACCTACAGCGCGGAGGATTACATCGAGGAAGACGACGGCACCTGGCACGCCGGCGGCGTCACCGGCGGCGGACAGGGCGACGCCTTCAGCGTCGAGGGCGCGATCACCTCGATCGAGATCGGCCAACCCGACGTCATGTGGGTCGAACTCGACGGCGAGCGACTGTCTCCCGAGGAGGTTATCGAGGAGACGGCGGGTGACGGTGGCGACGATGGGACGGAAGACGGCGCTGACGAGGATGACAGTGACGACGAAACTGAGGACGACGAGAACGAAAACGACGAACCAACGTGTGGCGACGAAACCAATACCGCTCGTGTCGAGGGTGACCTCGACGGCAGCGGCTGGTGGCCCGACACCGCACGCTGGCGATACACACCGCAGACGGCGACCCCGTGTGAACTAACGCTGGCGCTCGACGGCCCGTCTGGCTCCGACGTTGGACTCTACATCACGCGTGACGGGCGACGGCCAACCCAGTGGGATGCCGACGAGTCTGCAACCACCACCGGTGACAGCCAGTCGCTCACGACTGCACTCGAGTCCGATGACGAGATTCGTATCCTCGTCACCGCAACGGGTGGGAGTGGGACGTACACACTCGAGTTGACAGAGCACGGCTACTGACGCGCGCCGCTCGCTGGGTGGAGTCAGTACCGGGGAGGGAGTGGAGACAGCGGCCGAGGCGGAAGGCTGCCACACAGTCTGTGGCACAAAATCACTCGCTGTTGCGCCAATATCGCCTTCGATTTCCACTCGGACACAACGTGTCTGAACCAGGGCGGAATATTCTTCGTCAGTTGCAAACTGTGTGCGTGTTTACCAACCACAAAGAACGTATCAGTAGAAACCTGTTGTCGACGGTTATTTCTTAGAGATATTAGATCGTAGAAGTGTAATAGAAGCCTAGATTTACACGTATAAATTCTATTCTGTTTCATAACATTTTAATAGAAAGTCAGTATTTTCTACGTCGTATCATGACACGTGATACCAATAGAAATGTCGGGCGGCGATCAGTACTGAAAGCGGCAAGCGCACTGGGGGCTTTCCTGGGACTTGGGGGAGTTGCCAGCGCAACACCGGGACGCGAGCCCGGCCCCAAAAAGGACGAGATCATCGTCGGCGTCTCCGAGCGCGCAGCAAGTACGGAGGCGACGGTCGAATCGAAGATTCCGGCGAACGCGGACATCGTCCACACGAACGAGACACTCGGCTACGTTGCGGTCAAGTTCCCGAGCAACGCTGCCGAACAGGCACGCGAGAATTTCAAACGGAACGTCCTCGAGGAAGACGACATCGAGTACGCCGAGGACAACGCGACCTACGAAACCCTGGAAGTCCCGAACGACCCGATGTATGGCCAGCAGTACGCGCCACAGCAGGTCAACTGTGAGGGAGCCTGGGCGGAGACCTACGGCGATGGTGACGTGACGATTTCGGTCATCGACCAGGGGATCCAGTACGACCACGAGAACCTCGCGGAGAACATGGACGGCAGCGTCTCGAACTACGGGTACGACTTCGTCGACAACGACGGCGACCCGTATCCGGTCAGTGCCGGTGAGAATCACGGGACACACGTCGGCGGCATCGCCGCTGGCGGCACGAACAACGGCACCGGCCACGCCGGCATCAGCAACTGTTCGATGCTTTCAGCACGCGCGCTCGGCGACGGTGGCGGTGGGTCACTTTCAGACATCGCCGACGCAATCCAGTGGTCTGCAGACCAGGATGCAGACATCATCAACATGTCCCTCGGTGGCGGTGGCTACAGTCAGACGCTCGACAACGCCTGTCAGTACGCCGAAGACCAGGGAACGCTGCTCATTGCCGCAGCAGGAAACGACTACGGTGGCAGCGTCTCCTACCCGGCAGCCTACGACAGCGTCATGGCCGTCTCCTCGCTCGACGAGGGCGAAACCCTCTCGTCGTTCTCGAACGTCGGTCCGGAGATCGAACTCGCCGCACCCGGTGGGAACGTTCTCTCGACGGTCAACTGGGACGACTACGACGCACTTTCGGGTACCTCGATGGCATCACCGGTCGCCGCCGGTGTCGCCGGCCTCGCACTGTCGGCCCATCCCGGTCTCTCGAACGACGAACTGCGGAGTCACCTGCAAAACACTGCGGTCGACATCGGGCTCTCCTCCGAAGAACAGGGATACGGCCGGGTGGACGCCGAATTAGCCGTCACCACGGATCCCGACGACGACGATGATGACGATGACGACGACGATGACGATCCAGGTGACGGAGAATGTGGTGACGAGACGAACACCGCAAGTGCCGATGGCTACCTCAGCGGCGGCTGGGGCGGCAACCCGAGTGACACCTACAGCTACGAGCTGTCGACTGACAACCCGTGTCACGCAACCGTCACGCTCGATGGCCCATCGTCAGGTGCGACGTTCGACCTCTACCTGACGCTCGACGGCCGTACCCCATCGACGTGGGACTACGACCGCCGCTCGTACAACTGGGGCGCAGACGAGGAGATCCAGGTCGACTTAGACGGTTCCGAGGAACTCGGTATCCTCGTCGACCGCTACGACGGCAGCGGCTCCTACACGCTCACCATCGAAGAGCTCGGCTCCTAACCGAGTCCCAACCGGGACTTCCCACAGTCGCCCACGTTCCACTCGAGTGCCGGCCACTGACACCACGGCATCGGCATACCAGCACGCACCGGTACGCACCAGCACACACCAGCAGTCAGACATCGTTCATAGCGGTAACAGCGCGGAAGCCCACGGCTTTAGCCGTGGGAGGAAGCGCGTAAACTCCGCAAGCCAATCCACCGACCACAGCATTGCCGATTTTCAACGCTATACAAAAATATTAATAAAGAATAACTATTACTGTGGCGTACATGGCGTGGGAGGTAACTCGAACGGTTCGTGTCCGTCTTGACGTGCCCGACGACCGCAAGAGCGACCTCCACGCCACCAACGACAAATTCCAGTACTGCGCGAACCGCACCGCAGACTGGGCGTGGCGCTATCCCGAACAAGACTGCGTAACCAGCAAGAGCGAAGCCGAAGCCGCCATCTACGACGACCTCCGCGAGGAAACAGACGGTCTGCACGCGAATCTCGTCCAGAAAGCTATCAAACGCGCCACCGACGACATTGACAACTGCGTTGACCGACTTGCAGACGGGGAGAACACCAGCAAGCCTCACTATGACACGTTCAGTATCGTCTACGACAAGCGGGCAGCGACCTACTACCGCGACAAAGTAAGTCTCGCCACCGTCAACGGCAGAGTCGAATGCAGATACGACCTCCCCGGCGACCCAGACGGGACACCACACGGCGAGTACTTGCTGAACGACGACTATTCCTTTTCGACCAGCACCGTTCACTACGACAGCGAAGCCGACGAGTTCTACCTGCACGCAGTGATGAAACGGGAACTCGACGTTGCCCGTCCTGAGAAAGCCGAGCATTCGAAAGTGCTTGGCGTGGACTGTAACGTTGATGACCACATTGGCGTGACCTCTACGGGCAGGTTCGTCGGCAACGCTGACTATCTCAACCATCAACGCCGCGAGTTCGAAAAACGACGTGCCAGTCTCCAACAGACGGGCACACGGAGTGCCCACTTGACATTCCAACGGATCGGTGAGAGGTTCGGTCGGTAGAGCGAAGACAACCTTCATCGGTGTTCCAAAGAGATCCTCGCGGAAGCCAAGTGCCACGGCTGTACGCATATCGCCTTCGAGGACCTAGAGCAGATTCGAGAGCGTATCAGCGACGACAAGAAATTTCAGCAGTGGGCGTTCCGCGAACTGCAAGAACAGACCGAACACAAGGCGGAACTGGCTGGCATCGTGGTCGAAACAGTCGAACCGTCCTATACCAGCCAGCAATGCTCGAAGTGTGGGTGTACGCTCGGAGAAAGCCGCGACGGGCAACACTTCGCCTGCTTAGACTGTTCGTATACGGCGAACGCGGATTACAACGCAGCGAAGAACGTGGCTCGAAAACTGACGTTGAAACTCCAGCGAGGGCAGAAGTCCCCCGCTGGAGGGGCGTTCTGTCAGTACGCCCTGAAGTCGGGAACAATGACCGTAAACGCTACTGACGTGGCGTCCGACGCCTACGTGTCGGCAGAACGGGAGTCCACCGACAAGCCAACGGCTGAAGCCGTTGATAGCTGACAAAAGACCTTACTATCCCCGGCGTGTCCTGCCGAGTATGCCGCTTCAGACGCCGCCTTTGCGTGGGATTCACGACGAACGTGGTGCCAAATTTACGGAGTTTGGCGGCTGGGATATGCCGGTCGAGTTCGACTCGATTCAGACGGAACACGAGGCCGTTCGGGAGGACGTTGGAATCTTCGACGTCTCGCACATGGGGCAGATTCACGTTACCGGCCCGGATGCGACGACGCTGATGCAACGGCTGACGTCCAACGACGTTACCCGACTCGACGTTGGCGACTCCCAGTACGCGACGATCACGGATGAAGATGGACAGATCATCGACGACACGGTTGTCTACCGTCTCCCGGACGAGGACGGCGAGGCGACCTATCTGTTCGTCCCGAACGCTGGCACCGACGAAGCGACCCACGAACGGTGGATCAGCTACCGCAACGAGTTCGACCTCGAGGCGACCGTCGACAATCAGACCGACGAGTACGCGATGTTCGCCATCCAGGGGCCGAACGCACCCGCGCTCGTCGACGATGTCACCGAGGAGTCGGTCACCGATGTCGACCGGTTTACGGCGACGACGGCAACCGTCGACGGCGTCGAGTGCTGGACCGCACGCACCGGATACACCGGCGAAGACGGTTTCGAACTGATCGTACCCGCCGGCGAGGCCGAGAACATCTGGGCACAGTTCGACTGCCAACCCTGCGGTCTCGGCGCGAGAGACACGCTCCGAATCGAAGCCGGCCTGCTGCTCGCCGGCCAGGACTTCGACCTCGAATCAAATCCACGGACACCGTATGAGGCCGGCATCGGCTTCACCGTCGCACTCGACACCGAGTTCGTCGGCCGCGATGCACTCGAGTCGGCTCGCGAGGACGGCTTCGACGAGGAACTCGTCGGCTTCCAGCTGATCGACCGCGGCATTCCGCGCCACGGCTACGACATCACGAACACGGACGGCCGCGTCGTCGGCACCGTCACCAGCGGAACGATGAGTCCGACGCTCGACCAGCCGATCGGACTCGGCTACGTCCCGAGTGAGTACGCAGAGCCGGGAACGACCCTGCAAGTCGTCGTCCGCGGCCAGTCGAAAAAGGCAAGAGTTGAAACGACGCCGTTCATCGATACGGTATAAGTTCCGGCTGCACGCAGACGAAGATAGCGACCCACGGACGAGAGACGAACCATTTCGCACACCCCACACCCCACACACACCAGACCCAGACACCACACATGAGCTTCGACATTCCCGACGACCGACGATATCTCGAATCGCACGAATGGGCACTCGAAACCGACGACGGCACTGTTCGCGTCGGCATCAGCGACTTTGCACAGGACGAACTCGGCGACGTCGTCTTCGTCGAACTCCCCGACGACGGTGACGACCTCCAGCAAGAAACCGAGTTCGGCGTCATCGAGTCCATCAAGGCAGTTTCGGACCTCTACGCCCCCGTCGGCGGCGAGGTCGTCGCCGTCAACGACGACCTGTTCAACGCACCGGAACTCGTCAACGACGACCCGTTCGGCGACGGCTGGATGCTCGAGATCGATCCCGCCGATACGGACGAACTCGAGACCCTGCTCTCGGCCGACGAGTACGAAGCCCAGGTTGCCTAATCGCGGACCCACAGCGACCAGGAGGCAGCTGTCCGTTCCCTGCCCACATAGTCTGCTGTATCAGTATCAGTACCAGCACCAACAACCGCAACCACAACCGCATCCACACCCGCACCCCGCCCACCACCGATCCCAGCCGATGACTCGAGTACAACGGCGAGACAACTCACGCCGGAGTCACTGACCGATGACGCCGACGATCACCGGGCTCGACCTGGTCGCGCTCGTGCTTCTCGGCCACATCTGGGCTGTTTTCGTTGCACTGGCGGTACACGCCGAGACCGCTGATCCGGACCCGGAGTCCGGTGCTCGTTGGGCGGGTCGGCGCTTTGCTCTCGGAACGCGACAGTACGCAGGAGCACTCTTGCTCGCGACAGTCGTCGTCTGGCTCCCGTTCGCCGTCGGTGACTATCCGTTCTGGCCGGCAACAGCAGACTCGGGAACCGTTCGTGGCGCGTTCTTCGCAACTGTTCTTGGCGGAATCGCCATCGGTGGTGGCGTCTACCTCCTCGCCGGCGGAATCGTCGCCGCAGTGACCAGTTACCGGCTCCGACGGGAGGGACCGACAGCTATCGGTGCCGTCGACGACGGACTCGTCAGCGTGTCGGGGACAGTGGTTCCGGCTACGTCTCGTGAGTCGGGCGGCGGCGCTCACACTACCGCCACCCCGCTCTCCGCACCACTGACAGGGACTCAGGCGGTCTGGTACCGGCTTACAGCAACGGATACTGGTGCTGACATTGATTCTAACATTGATTCTGACACTGACACTGACACAGCCACATCACCGTCGCCCAGTTCACGCCTCAGCAACTCGATCACGACTCGGCTCGGCATCGGTACCCGGAACAAAACACATCGCCTCGAGTGCGACCACGTCCCGTTCACCCTCGAAGACGACACCGGACAGATTCGAATTGACCCCGCCCACGCGGCAGTTGCACTCGAGTCGACCACGACACAGGTGCGGGCATCGGAGACACCGCCGGACCGACTCGCGGCGTGGCTGCGCGACGCGCGGTACGCCGACGATGTCGATCAGGATCGGACGTATTACGAGACGGTACTCGAGCCGGATGCCGAGGTGACGATCGTGGGTATTGCGCGGCCGCAGGCGGCCGATTTGGATACCACTGTGGCTGGCGATGTGGCTACCGATGGCGTTGGCATCGCCGCACGGAACCCATCGACCGAACTATTCATCGAGAACGGCCCCGAACAGACGGCGCTCGCACGGGCATGGTTCCGCGGAACGGCCGCTCGCGGGGTACTCTGGGGTCTGGTAGCGATCGCTGCCGGCAGCGCAGTGCTGTGGTGGATGACACTCACCTGGTGAGCGATGAGGTCGATCCGTCACTCCGAGTGCTGCTCAGCAACGCCATCGTCGTCGACCGGGGTCGACCGATTGAACGCGATCAACACCCCACCGGAGACGACAACCATGCCGACCGCCCAGAGTAGCCAGACTCTCGGCTCATCGAGGACGTATACGAGTGCGAGCGTTGCCAGGTAGAACACCGCCAGTGCGGCTGTCCACTGTTCTGTTCGATCCATAGCGAGCTTACTCGAGTCCGACCAGTTCGTCGAGGAGGTCCTCGAGTGGTGTCGTGGTTACGGCGAGCGAGTAGCCGTCGATGCGTGCGAGGTCGGCGGCGTGGGGCCAGAGATCGCCTTCGTCGATACCGTGGAGGATGACGGCGTTTGGCGTCGGGTTGAGTACGCGCAAGGCAACGGCGGTCGCTTCGCCGCGGGTGACGCCCGTAAAGACGAGGACGCGGTTGGTGCTCTGGCCGTAGAGACGGAAGAATTCCTCGCTGGAGAGTCTGGTTATCGCTTCGATGCTGTCGATGACGGTGTGGCCGCTGATTCGATCCGTGCCACCGGAGGCGACCTCCGTCGCGCCGACGTTGGTATAGAGTTCCGAGAGACGAACCGAACTCGCGTACTCGCGCAGGTCGAGGACGACGTCACTGTCGAAGCCGGCGGAGAGTACCCGGCCGTACTGTCGGATGCGATCGCCGCCGCGGCGCTCGTCGATCGTGAGGAGTCCCTCGACGAGCCGGCCGACGACGCCGATGCCGGGGCTCTCACGGCGGCCGCTCTCGTAGTCGGAGATCACCGACGAAGAGACGTCGAGTTCGGCCGCGAGATCAGTCTGAGAAATGTCGAAGTCGGTCCGCCACTTGCGCAGCGTCGCTCCGGGGTCGTCACTCAGCGTTATTTCGCCGGCGATCTTCTCTGCGAGTTCGCGTTTCGGCCCGCGTCCGCCCATAGTCGTCGGTCGGATGGGGTCCCCAAGTAGCTACCGGAGCGCGTCGAATTCGATCGACGGCTGCGGAAAATACGGTCGGTGCGCGTGCCGGCGTTCGATTACGCGTTGTTCATTCGCTTGCTCTCACGGTTACCACAGCGCTGGCACTCGCGAACGCGGTACGGTTCACGCGAGTACCGCGCGTTAGCGCCTTCGCCGCCTTCAGTAACGAGCTGCACAGAAACTTCGTGTAAGGTGTCAACTTCACAGACTTCACAGGGTTCAGTCATCCCGTTTGACACACCATCAGTCGTTGCCATACTCGTCACTCTCACCAACATATGATATATCCCGATCAGCGGATTCGAACGCAGAGAAGGGGTATATATAGGTATCTTCAGGAATTGAGAATAGCGGCAAGAGTATACTGTTCTACGCTGACATTACCGCGGTCCGTGTCAGTACTAGCCAATACGTTTCGGCCAATAAAAATATAACGGATGGAGAAAGTCGGCCTGACTGGGAAAGCCTTTTGCTGTGACTCGCGCAACGGGTTAGACATGAATGAGGAGTCCTCCATCGAGGAAATTCTCGATACGATCGGGGACGAGCATGCGCGGACCATTCTCGCCTCGATCAGTCGTGAGCCGGGCTCGGCAAAGGAGCTCGCAGAGCGACTCGAGCTCTCACAGCCGACGATATATCGTCGCCTCGACGTCCTCAAAGAGAACGAACTGATCAATGACCGGACGCTCGTCGCCGACGACGGGAATCACTACAAGGAGTACACGTGCAACTTCAATAGCACCGTCATCTCGCTGGAAGACGACGAGTACGACGTTCGAATCTTCCGTGAGGAGAACCTCCCTGACCGATTCACGCGACTGTGGGACGAACTCGGAGTCCAGTAGTGATCGCTGGACGCGTGATGATGATGGCAGTGGCGACGATACCTCGATACCGGTGCGAGTACAGCTCCGAAATCGACTCAGCCAACGGAGAGACGACTCCTCTCAGTGCGATTCGGTCGACGAATACGGACACAGACACGGATACGGATACGGACACAAATACAGACACGAATACGGAACCAACGCGCCTGCCAAAACCGCTACAACCCCTCCCTCCAACACTCTTTCACTTAGGTGATCTCCACTAATGCTCGACGCACTCGCAGAGGGGGTCCTCATGCTGATGCAACTGACCGTCTTTGCACTGGCACTCGGCCTCACCCTCATCAGCTTTCAATCGTACACGAAGAGTCAGTCGAAACGACTCGAGTCGGCGTTCATCGGCTTCGCCTTCCTCAGTATGGGCGTTGCCCTGACGACGATCACGTCACAGCTCCCATCGGCCGCAACGGCGTTCTACATCGTCGAAACGATTCCGTTCATCGTCGGCTTCGGCATGCTGTACGTCTCGCTGTACCGGTAGCCAAACACCGCCAGATTACTCCGACTCGAACGCTGGTTCTACCGTCTCGACACGCGACTCGACCCACGAGGCCGCCGCAGCAACCGACTCCGCGGTCGTCCCGGTGATCCGAATCCGCCCCGGTCGCTGCTCGCTGCGCGGATAGCTCCCCACACTGACATCGAACTCGTTCGTAACGGACTCGAGTACGTCGTGCAGCGAGCCCTCGGGAGCGGGGGTGTAGATCGTCCGCGCGACGGCTTCGCCGGAGAACTCGTCGGCGACGGTGTCGAACATTGCGCGCATTTCGTCGGGAATACCGGCAAAGACGTAGACGCCGTCGACGACGCAGCCGGGAGCCCAGCCCTCGTCGACGACGATGGGGGTTGCACCCTCGGGGAGTGAGGCGGCGACCTCGAGGTCGAGTTGGAGGTCGTAGTCGGCGACCAGCTCCGGGTTTTCCTCCCGGAATGCGGCGGCTTTCTCGCGCAGTCGGTCGTAAATCTCCTCGAAGACGACGAATTCGCGGTCGAGGCCGTCGGCAACAGCAGGAACAGTCACGTCGTCAGGCGTACCGCCGATGCCGCCGGTGACGATGATCGCGTCGAACTCGGGGTCGTCGTGCCAGCGAGCGACGGTGCTCGCGATGAGCTCGCGTTCGTCGGGCACCGTCAGGATGCGCCTGACGGTCGCACCGCGCTCGCTGAGCCGTGCGGCGAGCCAGGAGGCGTTGGTGTTGGTCGTCTGCCCGGCGAGGAGTTCGTCGCCGACGGTGAGGAGTGCGACGTTCATATCGACGGTTCGGGCTCGACTCAGTTAGCGTCCGCGGCTTGGCTTGCGTGCGCGGTCGTCACTGGGACCCGGATCACTGCTTGCTCCGCCGTTATTAGTCGGCTCCGACCGTGCACGTAGTCGTTCGATCCGTGCGCCGAACAATGGGTTTGGAGAGAACCACTCCCGTCCCGGATCGGTATCGTGAGCGAACCCACCCGTTTCAACAGCGTGCTCGATGGCATCCGCGAGGACGGCAGCGCCGACTTCGTCGGCGGCCCGCCTGTCGGCGTCGAACCGCAGCCGTCTGGTTCCGCTCCATCCGAGCAGGACGATACCGAGTGCGAGGACCGTACCGACAGCAGCCGCGCCGAGGAAGAACGCGAGAAGGAAGCCTACAGCTGCACCGAGAAGTGGCAGCATCACGACCAGCGTACTGTAACAGCGCTTTTGCTCACGCCGCGCGACGACCAGTGCTGTGAGCGCAGCGTCGTCGAGCGACTCGAGTGCCGCCCGCGAGACGAACAGCACTCGATACTGCGGCGGCCCGGCGAGACGACTGGTCAGGAACTGCATCTCGGAGTCGACGACACGAACGCGGACGGAGCGTGGTGTGAGCGCCGCGGACTCGAGTATGTCTGCGAGCCGATTTCGTTCAGCGTCGGTTGGCTGGCGGACAGGGGACAACAGCGAAATGAGAATCGGCGCAGTGAGCCAGCAGAGGAGACCGATGACCGGCACGAGTGCGAGTATAGCGAGTGGGCCGCCCTGTAGGACCGGTCGAACGACGGTGGGGAAGCCGAACGCGAGAACGATGATCGTCGTTAGAGCGCGAGCGTACCGCCGGCAAACACATGTCGGGTCAGCAGGGTGGAACAGGTCGGGTGTCGCTCGAAGGGTACCGGCGACGGACGCCGTTCCGACGGCTCCACCAGCGAGTCCGACCAGTAGCACTGCGAAGCCATCGGAAATGAGTCGGGGAACCGTAGCGTGTCCGAAATCGAAGTTGAACCAGAGAACAAAGGCAATAGCGGCTGCGAGGCCTGTTGCGATCACGTTCAATCTGCGTGTTGCCGTTTCTCCACTGAGCCGAGATGCGACGTGGCCGTACAGAACGCCGATGCCACCGGCAACGATTGTGGCGAGAGCGACGGTGACGGCAAGTGAGAGCCAGCCACCGACGGTGATTTCCAGCGACATAGCTGGCGTTTAGGGAGCGGATATAAACGAGTTGCTCTTCTGATGGGTACTGTTGTTTATCCGGGGAACGCTTTTCCTTTCGCCCACAGTATCTCGACTGTGGCCGACGTAGCTCTGGACGACCGCGGCCGTCTCACGCTCCCAAAGGAGATTCGAGAACGGTACGGCGACCGCTACCACATCGTGCAGCTTCACGACGGAATCAAGCTTGTGCCAGTCGCCGAGGACCCACTCGAGGCGCTCCGGGACGAATTCGATGATGTCGAGAAATCGGCTGACGAACTTCGTGACGACGCACGAGATCTAGCCCTCGACGAGGCCGGCCGATAGATGTACGCGGAGACCGATTTTCTGCTGGCGCTCATCAAGGACGAGGACTGGCTCGGTGATGCCGCTGAGACAGTGTATCGAGAGCATCGGGACGAACTGTGGACCTCACAGTTCACGCTCATCGAACTCCTGATGGTCACCTACCGGGAGGACCGAGACACCGAACGCGTCGTTTCGAACGCCGCCAACCTCGTCGAGGTACGCGGTGACGTGGAGACGGTCGTTACGGCGGCGACGTACGTCGAAGACCACGGGTTCACGCCGTTCGATGCGCTCCACCTCGTCGAATCGAGCGGTGAGACGATCGTCTCGACTGACGACACGTACGCAGACGTAGCTCCCCGACTTGACCTGAAGACGGTCGCCGAGGAGTGATGCTCCGCAATCCCTAAACGCGACTCGGTCCAATAGCCAGCAATGAGCGACTGGACCGAAACGTACCGTCCGACGACGCTGTCGGAGGTACGCGGGAACAACAAGGCCCGTGACAAACTCAAGGAGTGGGCCGAGACCTGGGACGACCACCGGGACGCGGTGATCGTCCACGGGAGCCCCGGCGTCGGGAAGACCTCGGCCGCCCACGCGCTGGCGAACGATCTGGGGTGGCCCGTGATGGAACTCAACGCCAGCGACAGCCGCGGGGCCGACGTCATCGAGCGCGTCGCCGGCGAGGCCGCAAAGAGCGGGACACTCACCGGCGGCGAGTCGGGCCGACGGCTGGTCATTCTGGATGAAGCGGACAACTTCCACGGCAACGCCGACTACGGCGGCTCGCGTGAGGTCACTCGCGTCGTCAAGAGCGCCAACCAGCCGATGGTGCTCGTGGCCAACGAGTTCTACGACATGAGCCAGAGCCTCCGCAGCGCCTGCGAGACGATCGAGTTCCGCGACGTTTCGAAGCGCTCGATCGTTCCCGTCCTGCGGGATATCTGTCGGCGCGAGGATATCGAGTTCGAGGACGAAGCCCTGCAGAAGATTGCCGAGGACACGAGCGGAGACCTCCGATCCGCGGTCAACGACCTTCAGGCAGTCGCCGAGGAGGCTGAACGACTAACCGTCGACGACGTGGTGACTGGCGACCGTGACACCACGGAAGGCATCTTCGACTTCCTTGACACGCTCATCAAGGAAGAAGACGCCGAAGGAGCACTCAAAGCGTCCTACGACGTCGACGAGAATCCGGACGAGATGCTAAACTGGATCGAGGACAACGTCCCCAAGGACTACCAGGGCGCGGAACTGGCAGACGCCTACGAGTTCCTCGCAAACGCCGACCGCTGGCTGGGCCGGGTTCGCTCGACGCAGAACTACTCGTTCTGGCGCTACGCCTCGGACAACATGACTGCCGGCGTCGCCGCCTCCCGCCGCGAGCCCAAAGGCGGCTGGACCAGGTACGGCCCGCCGAGCTACTGGCGCAAACTCGGCAGCAGCAAGGGCACACGCAAGACACGCGACGCAATCGCCGAACGGATCGCCGAGCGCGAGGGGACGAGTGTCGGGACGGCCCGCCGGGAAATCATGCCCTTCCTCTCGGCGATGACCCACCACTGCAAGAACAGAGAGTTGACCGTGCGGATGGCCGCGACGTACGACCTCGACGAGAAGGAAGTCTCGTTCGTAACGGGCAGCGGAAAGAGCACCAACAAGGTCCAGTCGATCGTCGAGGACGCCGAAGAGCTGATTACCGAGCAGACGGTCGAACACTCCGGTTCCGCGTTCTTCAACGCGTCCGATTCCGAGACTGATCCAGAAGCGGAGACGGACGCGAAAGCGGATTCACCGGCCGGTGACGAGGCGTCCCAGGCAGCCAGCGATGGCCAGGGACAGGGTCAGGAAACGCTCGTCTCTGCGGGAGAGGACGGGAACAGTTCGTCTAGCGATGAACCGGCCGACGAACCCGCTGAAACAGGTGCCCCGGACGAGACTGACGACGATCAATCCGGCCTGAACGACTTTTTCTGACCAAGTGCATCCGATTTGGCCGTCGACAGTGTCTACATCCGATTACGAGTCCAATTCTCCAGAGATGTAGAAAGACCTATACGTTCCGCGTAAACACGTCGTCGTAATCGCGGTTCGGTCCAGTGGTCGCCGCCCTGAGTACCGGTCCACACGAGTTAGCACATGAACGACGGAACCGACTTCACAACGGGTGACAGCGATACCAACAGCCACACACCAGACACCAGTGACGCAGGCGACAGTGAAAACGACACCGAGACCAAGACCAGAACTGAACCAAATCGCCGGAAAGCCCTCCTGTTACTCCTCGTCGGTGTCGGCATCATCTGGCTCGGCTACTCCGACTACACTACCCAGGAGGAGCGCCTCGAGAACGCAGTCGAGGTCGACGCCGAAATCGTCGAGACGGACGTCGACCGACGAAGTTCAAGCAGCGGCAGTAGCGGCTCCACGTACTACCCCGTCGTCGAATTCGAATACAGCTACGAGGAGTCGACGTACACCAGTTCGAATCTCCACGCGAGTGACTCTCGCAGCGGGCACTCGAGTCGGTCGGCAGCCCAGTCGATCACCGACGAGTACCCGGAAGGTGAGCAAGTGACGGCATATCTCGATCCGAGCGAGCCCGAGGCGGCGTTTCTCGAGACGGAGCAGTCGAACGCCCCCTTCCTCTGGATGGTGTTGGGTGCGTTCTTCGTGCTGGTCGGGGGTGGAATGGTCGTGAAGGGACAGTTAGCGACGCGGGGAAGCGAGGAGAATGAGCAGGCGGAGTGGCAGTAGCGCCACAGGGGGTCCGAGTCTCACGTAGAACAGACGCTGAGCGGAAGCGAGACCAAGGCCAGCCAACACATCGAACGGCCGCTACAATACACCGAGTTCAGAGCCGACCGTCCGGAACGCCTCCAGACACGTGATAATGTCGTCGCGGTCGTGTGTCGCGATGGGTGCGACACGAAGCCGACTCTCGCCCTCAGGTACCGCTGGCGGCCGAATCGGTGGGACGACGATCTCGCGGGCGCGAAGCCCGTCCGCGAACGCGAGCGCATCTCGCTGGTCGCCGACGACAACCGGGAGAATCTGAGACTCACCCGGGATCGAGAATCCCATCGTCTCGAGTCCGTCTCGGAGATGCGCGACGTTCTCCCAGAGCTGTTCGCGCGCCTCGCTGTGACGTGCAAGATGGAGCGCCTCGCTCGCGGCCGCGGCTGCCGTCGGCGCGAGTCCCGTCGAGAAGGCGAACGAGCGGGCCTCGTTGAGCAGACTCTCGATGAGCGCGTCGCTGCCGGCGACGTAGCCGCCTTGGCTCGCCAGCGCCTTCGAGAGGGTACCCATCTGGATGTGAACCCGGTCCTCGAGTCCCTCCGCCTGCACGACGCCGCCGCCGTCCACGTAGAGCCCCGTCGCGTGGGCCTCGTCGACCATCACCCACGCGCCGAACTCCTCGGCGAGGTCACAGAGTGCCGAGAGCGGGGCGACGGTACCGTCGACGCTAAAGACCGTGTCGGTCACGATGAGCCAGGACTCGTCCTCGCCGTCCGCGTCCGTTCCCGTGCTGGCGTCGGCTGCGGCACGGGACTCGAGTGCATCACGCAGACTCGCCGGATCGCAGTGGTCGTAGACGACGGTCTCACAGTCGGCGAGTCGGCAGCCGTCGATGAGGCTCGCGTGGTTGCGTTCGTCGGAGAAGATGACGTCCGGCTCGAGTGCGGTGATCGTGCCGACGTTCGCGGCGTAGCCGGAGGAGAACGCGAGCGCGCGCTCGGTGCCCTTGGTTTCGGCGAGCAGGCGCTCCAGATCGTGGTGGACCATGGTGTCGCCGGTGATAATGCGGCTCGCACCGGCACCAGTACCGACGGTGGCGGCGGCCTGTCGCGCGGCGTCTTGCACCTGCTGGTCGTCTGTCAGCCCGAGATAGTTGTTCGAGGAGAAAACGAGCGCCTCGTCGGCGTCGAGTACCGGCAGGTCGCCGCCGGCGGCGTCTGCGAAGTACCCACGCTCGGCGACCCGATCGACGGGAGAGAGCGTCCGTTTTTGCGCGCGTTCCTCGAGTGTCCCCAGTCGGCCCTCGAGGTCGAACCCGCGGTCGCAGTCTTCCATTCGCCTGAAGGGAGTCCGTGGCGTGGTTTTACTCTCACGGTTCCGTTTTCATAAGGAAGTTGGCACGACGGGGCGCGTTGGGAGTTATCGCGGCGTTTCGCTCCCCCACTTCTGGAGTGCAGTCCTCAGTTCGGCGTGGTCCTGCGCGTACTCCTCGAGTGGGACGCCCTCGAGACTCGCGTCGGTGGCCTGTCGAAGTGCTTTCGCGCCGGCGTGGGTGCCGTCGGGGTGGCCGTGGATGCCGCCGCCGGCCTGGATGCAGATATCGGTGCCGAGCGCGTCGATGAGTCGGTCGACGACGCCGGGGTGGAGGCCGCCGGAGGCGACGGGGAGGACGGGGTCCAGCCCGTGGCAGTCGCCGTGGAGCCAGTCGTTGATCCCCGGCGTGTCCTCGTTTGCGAGTTTGCCGAGGCCGGCGGTGCCGGTGTGGATGTGGTCGACGCCGCAGAGTCGGGCGATTTGCGCGATGACACGCATCGAGACGCCGTGGTGGTCCATGCGATCGAAGGCGGCGTGCATGGCCCGGTGGGCGTGAATCGCGAGTCCGTGTTTCTCACATCGGTCGCGGACGCTCTGGACGGCCGACCAGCCACAGGTGATGATGTCGACCATCACGAAGCCCCCGCCGTGTTCGGCCACGAGGTCGACGCGCTCTACCATCTCGTTCGTCTCCGCGGTGACGTTCACGAGGTAGTCCTTTCGCTCGCCGACGTCCTCCTCAACGCGGTCACGAGCGGCGAGGCTCTCCGCGAGGCGGTCCTCGAACGGGTTGAACTCCTGGTCGGTGAGGTTCTCGTCGTCCTTCAGCAGGTCGACGCCACCGCGCCAGGCCTCTTCGCCGACGCGGACGTGAGCGTCCGTCGAGAGACCCACTTTGGGTTTCGGGACGGTGGCCAGAATCGGCCGGTCGCCCGCGTCGAGTTTCTCGCGCGCAACGCTTGTGCCGAACTGCGGGCCGGGGAACCCCGACGTAATCGACCCGGGCCACTCGCAGTCCTCGAGTCGGATCGCGTCGACGGCCTTCATGCCCATGATGTTCCCCGCGATACAGGAGAGGATCTGTGGCATGCTGCCCGCCTCGAACAGTTCCGCGGGATAGGCAACGGTGATCTCGTCGCCGTCGATTCCGCAGGCGACCGCGCCGAGATGGGTCAGTTCGTCCTCGTCGACGTGCAAGGCGGCCCAGGTGCCGTTTGAGGACTCCGAGGCGACGCGGCTCGCGGCGGCTTCCATCGACATGTCCTCGGCTGGGTCGATGGTGAAGGTACAGACGAGGTCAGTCGAATCGGGGTCGTACTCGCGGTCGAGGAAATCGTCGTACTCGATGCCAGTCATGGTAGTCCTTGACATTCATCGCGGTGACTAATAGTGTTTGCGCGGATTTCGCTGACTGAAGTCAGCTACCGGAGACGACCCATTACTCCCGTCCCACACCCCGAGACGGGATGAATCGGCAGAAAGTGACCATTCGTCCACCTGTCTGTCGCAATCTGGGCGTTAGCGGCCAGTACACTAATACGGTACGTCTCATCTCGAACGTGACAGGAAAAATTGCAAAAATTAATTAGCTGTTATAATACATTGAGAATGTGAGCGTGCATGACCGATAGTACGATCGACGACAACGCGGGGGATGGCGGCGTCGACGTCGGCGGGCACGGGACGGATCTCTTCGGTGAGATGACCGACGACGTGTTCGATGAGCCGGCAGTCGATGAGGACGAGACCAGACGACACGACAGTGAGACCGGCGACGATGGAACAGCGACGGCCGAGGAGACCGACAGCGCCGGCGAAACCAGCACTGACACCACCACTGGGACCAGCGACGGCGTCGCCGACCAGACCGCAGCTTCCGTCTTCGGCCAGCTCAAAGGCGACGACGAGTCTGCCGTCGACGACGTACTCGACGACGACAGCCCGGACGATATCATCGCGACCGCCGACGAAGAGCCTGATGAGCACCCCGACGACGACATCGAGGACCTCCTCGCAGATGAGGAGGAACTCGAGAAGCTGTTGCTCACAGGACGGACAAAAGCACAGGAGTTCCTCTGGGTCGAGACGGATGCGTCGGCGGGAGACGAAGCCGAAGCCGAAGCCGAAGACGAAGACGCGGACGCTGAATTAGAATCCGAGACGGGAACAGTGGGCGGAGCCGAGACAGCAACTGACGCACCTGCCACGGACGAATCGGTCGATGCACACGCCGACGCTGCCGACGCGCCTGCTGACTCCCCGCGAGTCGTCGACGACGGTCCGATCACGGACCGCGGTGCCGACGAGACGGGCGACGAGCGTGTTGTCGACGAATCTGCAGATACCGATCCTGACGCCGATGCCGATGCCGACGCTGGCCCCGATCGAGCCGCCGATACTGAGACAGACGACGCTGACGCCGACACCGACGCTACCGACGACACAGACACCGATGGCGTCGTCGCCCGCCTCCGCGCCACCGTCGGCAATCTCTTCTGATCGCTATCGAGTTCTAGCACGAACACGCATCGCTACTCGAGTTCCCCACTACTACGGTTCACTGGCAGCAGTAGCAGAGCAAAATCTCGAACTGAGATATCTAATTCTCGCCGCGGTGGCTGCCAGCGTCGGTTAGCTCGACTCCTTCGAAATCGCTTCCACCATGGGAAGTCGGATGTGAACCGAACAACTGCAACCGCTGTGTGGCGGTAGCACCAACTGCAATCGGTGTGGGCGGCAGTACCGTGAGCGGGCTGTGACTGATAACTGCTATCAGTTGACATCTAGAGCGAGGACCGAATACACCTTTAAGCGCAGGGATGGCGCGTGTTACCATGGGGAAAGAATACCGCACGACGCCTCACCCACCGGAAGAGCCCACAGAACAGAGCATCACTGATGCGAGCGAGTCGGTGACGGCGGTGCGACGCGGCGCCTGGGTTGCAACCTCGTCGCTGTTCGGTCTGGCGTTCCTCGTCGTCGCGCTGATGCAGGTGACGCGCCTGTTTGCGACGTCCTCACCCTACAGCGGATTCGGTGTCGTCGATGGGTTCGTGATCGGTGTCGTCGTGCTCGCATTTATTGCGGGACTGGTCATCGGCCGTCGCGAACTCGTGTCAGCATAGACCAGCAATAGTACCCAAGATCGAATTCGGGTGACTGAACCCGCAACTCTGTTTTGACGGCGGACGAGGCGTTGACGAGCGAGCGCCGAACGAGCGACAAGCGAGCGCCGAACGAGCAACGAGCGCGGTGGTCGCAGACGAGCACAAACGCAGCTTTGACACGGGGTGGGTCTCCATTGGTAGCTAATGAGTACAGACGTGGATTTGCGGGAGTTCGTCCCCGACAGCTGCGCGGACCTGCTCGAGCACACTGACGGGGAGCTGAAGTCTGCACTCCCCGAACTCGCGCGGGACAGGGGACGAATGGGGGAGGTAGACCAGGCCGTCAACGCGCTCCCGTCACATCACGAACTCCACCGCGGCGACGCGCGGGATCTGTCGATGGTGCCCGACGAGAGCATCGAACTCGTCGTTACCTCGCCGCCGTACTTCGATATCAAAGACTACGAGAACGGCACCGGCGGCGAGGATCAGTTGGGAGATATCGGGGGGTACGAGGCGTTCAACGACGAGATCGACCGTGTCTGGGAACAGTGCTACGAGAAGCTCGTCCCCGGCGGCCGTATGTGCATCGTCGTCGGCGACGTACTTCGCTCGCGAAGCGACCACGGCCGCCACCGCGTGCTCCCGCTGCACGCCACCATTCAGGAGCGCTGTACCGACATCGGCTTCGACAACCTCGCGCCGATCATCTGGTACAAGATCGGCAACTCGAGTCTCGAAGCCGGGGGCAACGCGCGCTTTCTCGGCAAACCGTACGAACCCGGTGCCGTCATCAAAAACGATATCGAGTACATCCTGCTCTTTCGCAAACCCGGCGACTACCGCTCGCCGACTGTCGCAGAGCGCATCCTGAGCTTAATCGAGGCCGACCGCCACCAGACGATGTTCCGCCAGCTCTGGACCGACATCACCGGCGAAGCACAGACCGACCACCCCGCGCCCTACCCCGCATCGCTCGCCGAACGGCTCATCCGCATGTTCTCGTTCGTCCGCGACACCGTCCTCGACCCGTTCGCCGGCTCCGGCTCGACGGCCGTCGGCGCGACCCGCTGTGGCCGGGACTCGATTTCGGTCGAACTCGAGGAGGACTACTTCGAAATCGCGAAGCGACGGGTCGAACGCGAGCGGGGGACGCTGACGAATTATCGGAACGTGTCGGTGGAGACGTTTCGGTAGCCAGAGTGGCGTCCAGACTCGCGGACGCGAGTCGAACGGGACGGCAGAACACGAAAACCGCAAAACGGAGCGTGTGCCCGCGCTCAGGCGAGGAACTCTTCGATGTGGTCTGCGACTTCTTCCGGCGTGTCGCCGACGGGGACGCCGGCGTCGTTCAGTGCCGAGATCTTGCTCTCTGCGGTGCCGGTCCCGGAGCCGGAGACGATTGCGCCGGCGTGGCCCATACGCTTTCCTGGCGGTGCCGTACGGCCGGCGATGAAGCCAGCGACCGGCGTGTCGACGTGCTCGTCGATGAACGCCGCTGCCTCTTCTTCGTCTTCGCCGCCGATCTCGCCGCACATGACGATGGCTTCCGTCTCGTCGTCGTTCTCGAAGAGTTCGAGTGCGTCGACGAAGTCGGTGCCGATGATCGGGTCGCCGCCGATACCGATGGCAGTGGTCTGCCCGATGCCGCGGTTGGTCAGGTTGTCAACGACCTGGTAGGTCAACGTCCCGGAGCGCGAGACGAGACCGACCTTCCCCTCGGAGAAGATGTTGCCGGGGAGAATACCGAGCTTTGCCTCGCCGGGCGTAATGAGGCCGGGGCAGTTCGGGCCGACGAGTCGGGTGTCGGTTTCCGAGAGACGCTTGTTGACCTTCGCCATGTCCTGGGTCGGGATGCCCTCCGTGATCGCGACGGCGAGATCGAGGTCGGAGTCGAGTGCCTCGAAGATGGCATCGCCCGCGAACGCCGGCGGGACGAAGATGACCGAGGTGTCGGCGTTCTCCTCCTCGACGGCCTCGTGGACCGTGTCGTAGACCGGCACGCCGGCGGCCTCCTGACCGCCCTTGCCGGGAACCGCACCGGCGACGACGTTGGTGCCGTACTCCATCATCTGTTCGGCGTGGAACTTGCCTTCCCCGCCCGTAATTCCCTGTACCACGACGCGCGTGTCGTCGTCGACTAGCACACTCATTATTCGTTCACCTCCTCGGCGTACGCGACGGTACGCTCGACCGCGTCCTCGAGTGTCTGTTCGACAGTCACGAGGTCTTCGTTCAGAATCTCCATGCCTTCCTCCCAGTTAGTGCCGGCGAGACGGACGACGACCGGCTTCGGGATTTCGTCGAACTGCTCGAGTGCCTCGTTGATCCCCTTGGCGACCTCGTCGCCGCGGGTGATGCCGCCGAAGATGTTGAAGACGACGCTGTCGACGTTGTCGTCGGAGAAGACCATATCAAGCGCGTTCGCGATGCGGGCTGCCTTCGCGCCACCGCCGACGTCCAAGAAGTTCGCTGGCTCGCCGCCGTAGTAGTCGACGAGGTCGAGCGTGGTCATCACGAGACCGGCACCGTTGCCGATGATACCGACGTTGCCCTCGAGTCGGACGTAGTCGAAGCCGTACTCGTCTGCCTTCTGCTCGAGTTCGTCGCCGCCGCTTGCGGCTTCTTCTTCCATTTCCGCTAACTCGGGCTGGCGGAAGAGGGCGTCTTCGTCGATGTTCATGACGGCGTCGGCTGCGATGACGTCGTCCTCAGCCGTGACCATCAGCGGGTTGATTTCGGTGTCGGAGCCGTCGCGGCTCTCCCAGAGATCGTAGAGGGTGGTGAGAACGCTCGCGACGTCGTTGGCGACGCTCTTGTCGACGCCGGCGTCGTAGACGGCCTTGCGGGCCTGGAAGGGATGCATGCCGAACGCGGGGTCGATATGCTCGCGGGCGATCGCGTCGGGGTCCTCCTCGGCGACCTCCTCGATGTTGACACCGCCCTTCGTCGAGACCATGGCGACGGGCTTGCCCTCGCCGCGGTCCATCGTGATGCCGACGTAGAGTTCGTCGGTGAAGTCGACCGCTTCCTCGACGAGAACCTGTCCGACGTGGTAGCCCTTGAGGTCCATACCAATGATGGATTCGGCGGCCTCACGGGCCTCCTCCTCGTTCTCGACGAGTTCGATCCCGCCGGCCTTGCCGCGGCCGCCGACCTGTACCTGCGCCTTGACTGCGACTGGATACCCGATCTCCTCGGCCGCGGTCAGTACACCGTCGACGTCAGAGGCGAGTTGGGACGACGGCGTGGGGACGCCGGCGTCGGCGAAGACCTGCTTCGCCTGGTACTCGTGCAGTTTCATAGCCATTCGAACGGCCGTTCTGACCTTGCTTAAATCCTGTTAGTTTCCACTCGCGGCGTGATATCTGCCTGTTACGTGGACCACGACTGTCTCGGGCACACGGCAGCACCAGCCCACACAGACCGCGGACCGAAGGGTTTGACTCCCGACGGACCCAAACGTACTCCGTGTTCACACCAGCTGTCTCGGCAGTGTCGACATCGATTCCTCGGGCGACGGCGTCCGATCCGACGACAGCCCCACCCCACCAACCCACACCCGCCACTCCCGGCGAAGGGCACCCGTGACCACCTCGACCCCCACTGACACCGACACCGACAGCGTCGACCGCTGGCGCTCGTCGCTCACGCGCGCACTCGAGTTACTCGTCCACAGCAACCTCTTCATCTCGCTGGCGACGATGAGCGTCGTCGTGACGACGGCGCTGCTCGTCGGCCTTCCCATCGAGGCGCTGCCGCTGTTCATCGTCTTCGCGGTGACGATGTTCGTCTACACCGTCAACCGACTCACCGACCTCGCGGAGGACGAAGCAAACATGCCCGACCGGGCGGCGCTAACGCGCCGATACGGCCGGCTCTGGCTCGCAGTCGGCGCTGGACTGTACCTGCTCGCGATCGTCGCCGCCGTCGCCGCCGGCGTTCCAGGCGCCGGCTACATGCTCATCCCGCTGCTCGTCGCCGCGGCGTACTCGAGTGGCCTGAAGCAAGTATTTTTGATAAAAAACATCGTCGTCGGCCTGGCCTGGGGACTGTTGCCTCTTGGGGTGGGCTACTACTATCAGCAGCTCTGGACCGTCGAGGTCCTGTTTCTGGCAGCCTACGTCACTGCGATGATCACCGTCGCAGCCGTCATCTTCGACCTCAAGGACATCACGGGGGACCGCGAGGAGGGGATTGCGACCGTGCCGAACGTCTTCGGGCCGCGTTGGACTCGCATCGGAGCGCAGGGCGCGAATATCGTGATCGCTGCAGTCGTCGTCGCACTCGTGCTAAGCGGGGTGCTCTCGAGTCGGTTCCTGGTCGTGCTCGCGATGAACGCCTACGTTGGGGCGTACATTCCGTTCGCTGAACCGGAGTACGGACCGCTATACTACGGTTTCATCGTCGACGGCGAACACATTTTTCTCGCTGCCGTCGTCGGTGTGTTCGAGCTGCTCGTCTGGTGACTATGCGTTCGGACCGGGTCCCCTAAGAGGCGTGTACTCGAGTGCTCATCGGACCGTGTACGCTTATCTGACCGTGTACTCGAGTGGAGCGTCTGCAGAAAAACAGTGGCTCAGTTCCGATCTGTCGCTGCCCAGTCGCAGTCCTGGCACTTTTGTCCCGTTACGAACTCCGTCACCGACGGCATGTAGCCAACCTCGAGGACGTTCCCACTACACTCGGGACAGTCCGTCTCGGCCTCGGAGATTTGCTCAGCCTCCATAACGGAGTCGTCTTCGATCAGTTCTGCAAGCGTCTGTGCGGTCACCATTCGACCCTGAACGACGCGATTTTCGCTCACGACTACCTATGTGAGCGCGACACTCCTAAGCGTTTTCAGCGCGTCTGAACTGTGTAAGTGATCTATCGCTGCGAGCGAGACCGCCGAGATTCCGACGGCCGGTGAGGAGATGGCGAGGATTCGCCGCCAAATATGTGCGTTTCGGTGGTAAGAGACGACTACTGACCGCTGCCTGTCACTGCGTGCACAACGGTATAAGTCCCATCGACCGTCTGTGACCGCATGGAGACACACTGGGCGACCGTCGACGGCGTTCATCTGGAACTGCCGTGTGACTGTACGGTCACAGAGCTCCGCGAGGAACTGCACAAGCCAACGGATGCGGTCCTCGTCGCAGTGACCGGTGATCTCGTATCCGTCGTCCACGACGACGAGCAGCCGCTTTCGGACTTGATTGCGGGCTGTGCGGATACGTACTACTTCTGGCGAGCCACGGAGCCAACGCGAAACGAGATTCTTGCCGCACCGGAACTCGAGCATGCGGTCGAAACAGCCACAGACCGAACAGAGGTTGGCGCAGAGACCGGGAACAAGACCAAGACCGGGACCGGGACCGAAACCGAGAGCGAGACGACGTTCCAGCGCCCCGGAATCGACAACTGAACCCGGTGCGGTTCGGCCAGTACCCTCGCTATCGCAAGAGACACGGGAGCGGTCTCGGTTCTGAAGTACGATAGTACAGTGTCCGCGGGAGACACGTCAGCGATGGTGAGCGGCAATCCTCCGGAACGACGCAGGATTCAACCAGATTTGACCGCGGTCTGTACACTTGCAGAGAGCACTGCACAGATTCCAGAAAGTCGACAGCTCCGGCTATAATCGAGGTTGCAATTCGGGCACACAAAATATGGTTACGATCACAGTCACGGGTTGCGACTAGATTCGACGGAGTAGGAGGCCCACTGCCGGAGAGAGCGGCTCTCGATCCAGTAGAAACAGTCATTACTCGGTGCTAAATGCGTGTTTCTCGTTCGAAATTCAGACAAGTCGAGATTAGTAGGGGAACGATCGAGCCGGTTTATTGTCCAACGAGGACACGTCGCTATCCGGCACAGAGCGTGTCGATAGTGCGATACCAGCGCTATCCAAGCGAACGCACACTACGGTGACAGGTACACACAATGACAGCACACCATTCCGACCGATCACACACAGTATCCAGGCGGCTCCTGATGCAGGCGACCGCACTTGCGTCTGTTTCAGGATTTGCGACAACGGCACTCGCACAGGACGGTGAAAACAACCAGATAGAACTGCTGGGCCGAACCAGCGGCTGGATCGGAAGCTCCCCCGACGACATCGCAGACGAGCGCAATCCGACGCTCGAACTCGTTGAGGGCGAGGAGTACACCCTCATCTGGGAGAACGAGGACGGAGCCGGACACAACTTCGTCATCGAGGACGAGGAGGGCGAGGAGAACTTCGTCGAAACGGATGTCGTCTCGGGCACGGGCGAGACCCAGGAAGTCGAGTTCACCGCCGAAGAAGGGATGGCCGAGTACTACTGTGCGCCCCATCCCCAGTCCATGCGCGGGGATATCGAACTCGTCGACGACGCCAACGGCGAGGAAGAAGATGTCGAAGACGAACCGGACTTCATCATCGGCGACGGTCCAACCGTCGGCCTCGAAACCGTCGCCGACGGCCTGAACGCGCCCATCGACTTGCAGTTCGCAGAGGAGGAAACCGACCGCCGATTCATCGTCGATCAGACCGGCCAGGTCTACGTCCACGGCGAGGACGGACTCGAGGAGGAGCCGTTCCTCGACATCGAAGATCGGATGGTCGAACTCGAAGGTGACTTCGACGAGCGCGGCCTGCTCGGTCTTGCCTTCCACCCGAACTTCGAGGAGAACGGCCGATTCTATGCCCGGTACAGCGCGCCGGGTGAGGAGCCAGAGTACGGCGCACCCGGTGCGGAAGTGCCGGAAGTCGTCGACCACCTCGATACACTCGCACAGTTCGAGACGGCCGACGACGACAACACGGAAGCAGATCCCGATTCCGAGGAAATCCTTCTCGAGATCCCACAGCCACAGTTCAACCACAACGCGGGTCCGATCGCGTTCGGGCCTGATGACTGTCTCTACGTTTCGACAGGTGACGGTGGTGGTGCCGGTGACAGCGACGAGGGACACGTCGACGACTGGTATCCGGAAATCGAAGGCGGCAACGGACAGGACACCGAGCATAACCTGCTCGGCGGTATTCTCCGGCTCGATGTCGACGACGACGGCGACGAGGAGCGAAACTACGGCATTCCCGACGACAACCCGCTCGTCGACTCCGAGGAGAACCTGCCGGAGTACTGGGCCTGGGGGCTGCGTAACCCGTGGGGAATGTCCTTCGAGAACGGCGAACTGCTCGCCGCGGACGTCGGGCAGGCGCTGTTCGAGATCATCAATCACGTCGAGGAAGGCGGCAACTACGGCTGGAACGTCTGGGAGGGGACCCACTGTTTCGACCCAGAGACGCCCGAAGAGCCGCCGGAAGATTGTCCGGACAGCGTCTCGGACGATCTCCCCGAGCCACGCGCCGGCGAACCGCTACTCGGCCCCGTCATCGAATACCCACAGGAAGTCGATATGGGGCGGTACGGCGACGAGGCCAACGGGGATGACGAGAACGGTGACGAGGAAGACGCCGAACGCGGGGCCGAAACCGACAACGGCGAGCGCGACCGCATCGGCACTGCGATCATCGGCGGCACGATGTATGAGGCCGGCGAGATCGACGACCTCGAGAACGCCTACGTCTTCGGTGACTGGAGTTGGGATGGCGAAGGTCCCGGCCGGATGTTCATCGCCCACCCGCCAGACGGATGGCCAAACGGTGAAAACGGTCTCGACGACGAGGACGACGCAGCCCTCGATGACGAGAACGATAACGGCGTCGAGGACGATGACGACGAGGTCGAGAACGGAACGGATGACGATGCTGCGGACGACGAAAACGGAGAGGACTTCGAGCCCGTCGATCCCGAGGGTGAAGATGCCGACGACGAGAACGAGACCGACGAGAACGGGACCGACGAAGACGGACTCGAACAGTACCACCCGCCGGACGAGGTCGACCTCTGGGACATCGAAGAACTCACCGTCGAAGGCGACGGCGAAGTCGCGGGTGACGGCATGATGGAACAGCTCGTCTACGCCTTCGGCCGCGACGCCGACGGCGAGGTCTATGTCCTTACCTCTGACACGCCGACGATCGAGGGCGAAGGATTCGTCAGCCGTATCGTGCCTGCTGACGACGAGGGTGTCGACGACGAGGGTGTCGACGACGAGGAAGAAGTCGTGGACGAGGACGACGATGAGATGGACGACGAGGAAGATGACGTCGAGGTCGACGACGATATCGAAGACGACGAAGACGAGCCAAACGGTGAGGACGTTGTAAACGGCGACGAAGACGAAGACGAGGACGAGGGTAACTGACGGGGCCCTAGAACGGGAGTTCGTCAGTTCTCCCCTGATTCGATCGACGTTTTCGAGCTATTTTTCGACGGCAAGAGAGGGAAGAACCGCGTACGCGTACGGACAGGAGTGCGAATTCGGGTATTGACTCGTGGTCCGTGACCAGGAGAGTCACGTCCGACGTGAACTACCCTACTCGCTCACGGCTGAGGCCGTTCGCTCCTTGAGGGTAGGGCTTCCTGCTTCCACGACGCGCTTTGCAGATACAGGTGTATGCGCAGGGAGCGCAGTCTCCACAGGCGTTCTTTCGGAGTGTCCCACTCCTACGTCTTCGAGGCCGCGAGAAAGGATGTTCCACGCTGCGTTCGCGTCCCTGTCCGCCTCAAACCCGCAGGCGGGACAGGAATGTTCACGGACCCACAACGGCTTCTCCGTCGA
This sequence comes from Natrialba hulunbeirensis JCM 10989, assembly GCF_000337575.1. Classification (GTDB taxonomy): domain Archaea; phylum Halobacteriota; class Halobacteria; order Halobacteriales; family Natrialbaceae; genus Natrialba; species Natrialba hulunbeirensis. Next base: position 126,611 of record NZ_AOIM01000012.1, read on the forward strand.
AACGCCGCAGGACGCACACTCCTTGGTCGTCCCTCTTGGGTTGACCGCGACGAAGTGCGTCCCCTCGCGCTCGCACTTGTATTCGAGCAGCGAGAGGAACGTTCGCCACGCGGCAGACGCCGTGTTGCGGCTGTTCGATGGTGACTCCATCATCCCCTTCACGTTCAGATCTTCGACCGCCACGAGATCGTATTCCCGAGCGTAATAGTTCGAGAGTTTGTGCAGGAAGTCCCGGCGCTTCCGACGGAGGTCGGCGTGACACTCCGCGACTCGCCGCCGTTGCTTCTCGTAGTTGTTCGACCCGTGCTGTTTGCGCGAGAGTTTTCGTTGCTCGCGCTCCAAGCGTTCGCGTTCGTCCGAGAGGTCGAGCGACCCGACGGTGGTGCCGTCGGTGTCGTGGGCGTACTTGAGAATCCCCACGTCGATACCGACGCACTTCTCGGGATTCTCAGGCGGTTCGGGTGGCTCACGATCCATTTCGACGCCGAACGTGGCGAACCATTCGCCCGTCGGTTCCTTCTTGACTGTGACCTGCTTGAGTTTGGCGTTGTCGGGGATGGCGCGGTGAAGCCGTATCGGTATGTCCGCGAGTTTCGAGAGGGACAGGACAGTCTGACCGCCCTTCTTGTCAAGCTTGAAGCCAGACTGACTGTACGTGAAACTACGGAACTCCCGTGGCGGCTTCCACGTGAGTTGACCGACGCCGTAGCCGTTCTCCTTGAGTTTGGAGAGGCCTTTGAGGTTGTCGAACAGGCGTTCCACGACGGTTTGGAGAACCTTCGAGTACACGTCCGAAAGGCCGTCCCACCACTTCTTGAGGTCGGGGAGTTCCGACCGAAGCGTGGTCATGGACGGCAGTTCGTCGTGTTCGTCTTGGTACTCGTTGAGACGGTAGAGCGTATGGTTGTACAGTTGCCTACAAATGTCTCGGTGGCGGTCCAACTCCTCACGGTGGGCGTCGGACGGCTTGAGACGGTACTTGTAGGCGTAGTACATGACGCTCTACTCGCGTTGGTTCTCGACGTACTGTTTCAACACATCCAGCGATACCTGCCCCGTCGAGATGAGGCAGTACGAGTCGTTCCAGAACGAGTCGCCCCACAGTTCGGTCTTCAGTTCATCTGCGTACTCGTTGCGGATACGGCGGGCGGTCGCGCCCTTGACCGTGTTGATGAACTTCACGAGGTCCGTGGTTGGTTTCGCTCGGAAGAGGATGTGTACGTGGTCGTCCTCGCCGTCGAGGTTTGTCAGTTCGACACCGTAGTTGTCCGTGAACCCGCTGATGACCTCGTGAATGAATTGGGTTCGCTCCTCAGTTAGCACTCCGCGCCGATACTTCGTGGTGAGTATCAGGTGGTAGTGCAGAGAATACGTCGAGTGCGCTCCCGAGTCGAGGTCGTACTCCATTGGGTTCGGTCAATACTATGACACCCTACTGAAAAAACATTGCTATTGCGTGGGCCTGTGGGCCTGCCACTGAATCGTGTATGAGAACTGTGCGGCGCTGTATCCCCTCCCTGCTCGCGCCTCCCATTCGGTCGGCGCTCGCTGAGGAAGGGGGCTTAGCGCCTCAATTCAGCTAAAATATATCTCACCGAAAAATCGATGGCCTGTCCTCAGCGCTGCAGCGAGAGGACAGCGAACCGGTTCCCCGGCTCGGTCCAGTCCTCACGTTCACCGCCTGCAGGTGCGGCGACGTATTGTTTCTCTTCGCCGGGGTCGTACCAGCTGATCGGTGCACCGGAGACGGCGGCACCAACGTTCCACTCGGCCAGTTCTTCGCCGGTCTCTGTGTCGAACGCCGTGAACAGGTCACGGCCGTCGCCGGCGAAGGTGATCCCAGTCGCCGTGGTCATCGAACCGCCCCACGGCGGGGTCTGCTGCCAGCTGTACCACTGCTGCCACTTCACTTCGCCGGTGAACGGATCGATACCGGCGAGCACGCCGCCGTTTTGGTTCCAGAACGGAACCTCTTCTTCTTCCATTTCTTCGATTTCTTCCTCCTCTTCCTCTTCTTCTTCCTCTTCGTCGTCTTCCTCATCCTCATCGACTGTTTCCACATCCTCTTCCTCATCCTCGACATCCTCTTCGACTTCGACGATTTCCTCGCGCGGCGTCTCGATATCCGGTTCGTCGATCTCCTCTTCCTCGCCGGGCACCCGATCCTGTCTGATCGTGTCCATGCCGATGTAGACCTCACCAGGCTCGTACTCAACCTCGAACCAGGAGAACTTCATCGGGTGGTTCACGCCCTTGACGACCATCGTCCGCGAAACTGGGTCGAAGGAACTGGTCTGTGGGTTCGTGCCGCCGCGGAGTTCCGGCATAATCCACGGCGCATCCTCCAGATCCTCGTACGGTGGCAGCGACCACATGTTGTGGTGCTGGACGTACTCCTCACTGCGCTGGTGGAGCTGTCCGGTCTCCATGTTGACCGTGTAGACCCAGCCGGTTTTGCCGGGCCACGCCGCAAACCGCGTCGGCTCGCCGTTGTGTTCCTCTTCGAAGACCAGCGCCGGACTCGGCGAGTCGTAGTCCCACCAGTCGTGTGGCGCGTCCTGATAGTGCCACTCGTACTCGCCCGTCTGGATGTCGACCGCAACCTTTCCTGCCGTGTAGGGGTTGAATCCCGGCCGAACGGTTCCATACCAGGGTCCGGGGTTCGCGGACGGGATGATGATCGTCCCGCTCTCCGGATCGAGGTTCGACGCCGCCCAGGCCGTCCCGCCGCCGTGCATCCAGGAGTCGCCGACCCACTCGTGCTCGGGCGTCATATTCACCCGCCACTCCGGCGACCCGTCCTCGACGTTGATCCCGTCGAAGAACCCGCTGACACCGAACTCACCGCCGAAGCTTCCCTTCATCAGAACGCCATCACAGATCATCGGCGGGAACGACGACGTCGTCCCGCGCGAACGCTCCCAGCGCAGTTCCTCGTGCATCCCAACGTCGGTGTCGGCGACCTCGCCGCGATACGCCGCTGCACCGTTGTAGTACCATTCCGGCTCACCGGTATAGCGATCCATCGCAAGCACGCCGAGATCCAGCGTGCTCTTGTAGATCATATCNATACGCCGCTGCACCGTTGTAGTACCATTCCGGCTCACCGGTATAGCGATCCATCGCAAGCACGCCGAGATCCAGCGTGCTCTTGTAGATCATATCACCGAGCACCGCCGGTCCACGCTCTGCCGGCGGCGTCTCGGCCGATGTCCCATCGGCGTTCTCGTAGACGTTGCGCCACAGAATCTCCCCGGTGCGGCCGTTAATCGCATACAGCCTGTCCGGTCCGATCGTCTGGTAGATGATCGGCGGATCACCTTGCACTACGAGCGGCGACCCCTGGAAGTCGTTCTCCGGCGCACCCAACTCGAGTACGTACTCGAACTCGAGTTGGTCGACGTTCTCCGGCGTGATCTGGTCTGCTGTCGTGTGGCGGTGGCCCTCGTAGTTGTTACCGAAAACGAGCCAGTTCTCGGGGTTCTGTCCGGACTCGCGGATGTCGGATTCGGTGATGTCGACTTCCGGAATCTGGTCTGTATCGTACTGTTCGACGTTGGATTCGCCGGGCATCTCGTGCCACGGCGCGTCTTCTGGGAGTTCTTCGAGGTGTGAGTCGAACGTCATTGGCTGGTCACCCCAGCTGGGGCACGCTTGTCGTCGGTGATTCGGATCACGTCGTCGAGCAGGAACTCCTGGCCGATGATCATGATCGCGCTGCTGCCGCTGATTAGGGTCGAGAGGTGTTCGTCTGCGATGGAACCCTCCGCGAGATCGTGTGCGGCGGAGCCCATGAGGTAGTAGCCGCCGAGCATGGACTTGATGTCCCAGAGCCCGCGGTCGATCATCTCCGCGGTGACCAGCACCTCGTTCGTCCAGAGGTAGTGATCGAGGCCGTCGATCCACAGCAACGACCCCTCAGCGGCCCGCTGGTGGAGTGGTGCGACGTAGTCGTAGACGACGCCGTCGTCGAGCGCCTCCGCCGGCGGGTACGCCTCCGTCGGCATCCACCACGAGAGCTGTTCGCGTGCATTGACGATGTTCGTCACGAGCGCTGCCTGCTCCTGTTCGGCGAAGCCGACTTCTGCCAGCGTGGCCGGCAGCGCATCAAGGTGGAGCAACTGCCGCGTTGTTGCCTCGATGTGTTCCGGTGTGAACGCCGGCAGCGTCTGCTCTGCGCTCGCGAAGAAGCCGACATCCGCCAGGTGCTCGTTAATCGTCCAGGCCGGTTCAGTGAGTGCCTGATACGCCTCGGACCCGGCTTCGGGAACCCCCATCGCTTCGAGTTCGGGGAGTTGCTCGAAGGACGCCGTCAACGCACCGAGTTGGTTGCTCAACAGCGTGGCGTCGAGCGAGCCTGTAAGCCCGTCACGAATACCCTGTCCCATTTCGGCCAGCCCACTTGCTGTGCCGCTCGATACCTCCGCTCTGAGGTCATGTAACGTCGCTCCCGCGATCGTCCCGCCGGCGATGACACCGAGTGCCTTCAGGAACTCGCGGCGTTCGTCGTCGCTGACCTCGCCGTAACTATACCGCTCTCTTGGATCTGTACCGTATGCCATGACACAAGAGAACGCGTGACAGACCAGCAATTAGCTGTTTCCACAGTTTCGGCTTCTGTGAGAGGTTTCTCGGCACCGCCAGAGAAACGTTACCAAATTACAGTCGTACTATCTCCGGTTTCAGTGCCTAATGACGTATTAGCCGAGCCACTCCCCGTCGTCGAAACGTCGCTACAGCAGGTCGAATCGTACAACAGGAGTTACTCGAGTTCCCCTGCAATAATTACGTGTTAGGATGACACCCGGTCAGTGCACAACCCGGGATGAACGAGCGACGAGGGAACTCGCTCCAGCCACTGTCTGGGTCCGCCACTCTGACGTTCAAGAGTCGTTCCGTTCGCAGTTGTGACGTACAGAATTCAAATCCCAGAGCGTGCGCTTTTTGCTCACTACGTTCGGAAAAATGCTCCGTCTGGGATTTGAACCCAGGTCATCGGCTCGAAAGGCCGAAATGATTGGCCGGACTACACCAACGGAGCGTGTCTCGTACGCACTCTCTGCTTGCCGAGGGTTAATAAAAAACGTTCCGTTCCGTTCCCGTCGTGGCACGTGCTGACGTACACAGCGAGTGCGCGCTATTCCAACGTCCACATACGCCCGATTTCAGCCACCTGAGCGTTCGAGGCACGATCTCACTACACCCCATCCGTCGGTCACTCTTCTCTCGCCTTGGCAACTCCACCCAATCGCCTCACGGTCTCCTGGCTCACTCCGCTCTCTGATCGAGCGTCCCGTACTCGAGTTCGAGTACCGACTCGATCGTCGGGGCCACGGCCGTCGCGTCGATGGCGTCGACGCCACTGAGATCGACATCGCGTGCGGCGGGGCCGCCCAGGGCGTAACAGCCGTAGGCGGATTCGTCGACGCGGCCGTGAGAACCGCTTACTTTCGTTGGATCGAGCGAAACGAGTCCGTCGTCGCCGAAGAACAGTTCACAGGGGTCGAAGCCGGGCTTGTCGTGGATGTCCATGTCGGTGGCGTACGGCGGTGCGTTGTCGTGGTCCGTCCACCAGTAGTACTGGAACCAGGCCTCCGGCTCCGCGACGAGGACGAAGTCACCCGCGTTCGGGTGGTCGATCCCCCACTTGGCCTTCTCGGCGTCGTCGATGATGGTGGCGACGCCGTCGAGGTCGGCGAGCAGGTTGCGGGCCGACTCGAGTGCGTTGCCGTTCGTGTCGTCGTCTGTCCTCCGGTCTGCTGTCTTCCCGCCCGCGTAGACGTGCGCGATCTGATGATCCACCATCGCGAACGCCGCGGAGTTTGGAATGTCGGCGTCACCGTCCGCGTCCGTCTCGAGAAGCCCCGCCTCGCGAAGCGCCCGATTTGGGAATACTGGCTGCTCTACGTCGTGGAAGCCGTACTCGCTCAAGAGATTGATAGCGGTCTCCTCCCACCGGTCGGTCTCCGAGAGGAAGTCGAGAAACTCTCCGAGCATCTCGTCGACCGTCTCGAGTTCCGTGTCGAACGCGTCGGAACTCGGGCCGTCGCTCTGGCCAACGTAGTCCAGATGGGGGACGTACACCCAGAGCAGGTCGGGGTCGAAGCGCTCGACTGCCTCACGCGCTGCGGCGAGGATCCACTGGCTGCCCTCCTCGTTCGCGCCGGGTCCCCAGTAGTTGTGCAGCGGGAAGTGGGCGTACTCCGCCTGGAGGTCGTCGTAGAACCCGTCGGGGTTCGTCCAGCAGTTCATTTCGATCAGGTTGTTGTCCTCGTCCTCGATGGGCGAGGGCGTCACGGCCACGTCGGCGGTCGTCCCGATCAGGTGCTGGAAGAATAACACGCCGGTCGTCAACCCGGCCCCGCTCGCAGTCTCCCAGATACGATTCCGATCCGCACGGTCGCGCTCCCAGAACTCGGCGGCCCGGCGCTCGCGGTCGAACTCACCGCTAGAGACATCGCCGTGCTCGCTCGGACCGGTTCCGGTCGCGAGGGTCGTCTGCGCTGGCACCGTCAGTGCGGGAAATGGCGGTCGAAGGTCCGTCACGCGCACGTCCGGAAAGAGCGAGTGCAGCGTCGGCGTCCGCTCGGCGTCGATGTGCTGGGGCTGGAGTCCGACGACATCGAGGACGATGAGTCGACCTGTGGAGTCGATCGTTGCGGAGTCGAACTCGAGTGCGTCGCGTCCGGTGCTGTCGGTACTGGCGGTGTCGTGGCTTTCGGTGTGGTCAGTCATGCGTCAGTATCGCTGTGGCGTCTCGCGTAGTCGTACAGCCAGTGCAACTGCTTCGAGAAGTCGTGTTCGTCGACCCCGAGCGGGGCCTTGAAGAACGAGGCGAGCTGGGGCTGGAGACCACCATCGCCGTACTCGTCGGCGTGTGAAATCAACCGAACCAGATCGAGCACGAGCGGCGCGGCCAGCGCCGAGTCCGATCCCTCCCAGGTGAACTGCATCGTCATTTCGGTGTTCAGAAAGCCCTCGAAGTGGATGTAGTCCCAGGCCGTCTTCCAGTCCGCGAGCGACGGCGTGTAGTCGATTCGGACCCGATTGTGACCGATCTCCGGAAGGATCGACTCGAGTACGTCGCCCTTGCTCGCGAGTTTACCGGCGGCGTTTTGCTCGTCCTCGAGGACGAGGCCGTCCTTGTTTCCGAGGATGTTGTGACCCTCCCAGGAGAGGACGTTCAGGTTCCGGCCGGCGAACATGGGTGCGAGTGCGGATTTGACGAGCGTTTCACCGGTTTTGGCGTCGCGGCCGACGTGGGGGACGCCGCGGTCGGCAGCGAGTTCCTGCATCCCACCGAGTGCGTTGCCCGTGCTCGGCGTGAAGTTGACGAAGGGATGGCCGGCGTCGATAGCGGCGTAGGCGTAGAGAACGCTTGCGGGCAGGTCACGGTCGTCGTTGTCGAGTGCCTCTTCCAGTGCGTCGCGGGTGTCGTACTGGTCGGCTGTGGGGAGTTCCGGCTCCGTGGACGCGACGTTGACGACGACGAGCCGGTCGAGATCGTGTGCGCTGTGGAACGATTCGTAGTCGTCGCGGATCTGGCCGAGAACGGTCCGCATCGAGAGCGATTCGTCGAGCTGTTCGCTCTCGTCGGTCACCGCAGCCCCGCAGTTGATCGCCGTCCCGACTTCGATACGCTCGTCGACGGCAGCGAGGTCGTCGCGGACGCCCGTGAGGGTTGCCTCGTCGGGAACGCCGTTTCGCTCGCACTGGCGTTCAGCCTGCTCGACGAGCGAGGTCGGATCGATGTCGTGCCCACCGAAGACGAATTCCTCGACGGGTGGTAACTCGAGTGCCGAGACTGGCTCGCGCTCGGTGACCATGCCGGTCGTATCTGTGTGTCCGGCGGCGATGGCCCGTGCGCCGACGATGGCCATCGTCGCGACGTTTCCACGCGCGCCGACGAGCCAGACGCCGGTCCGATCTCCGGCGAGCGAGTCGGTCGAGTCGGCTGCGTGAGGCGAGTCAGCGCTCATCGGCCATCACGAGCGCAGTGGATAGGTTGGTGGAGGCCGTCGGCGCTCGGAGCGCTCGGCCTCGACTGTCGCGCGATCGCGCCAGGGGTCGTCGCGGGCGTCTGCGCGTGTTCACTCATCCGGAAGCCATCCGTCCGGGACGGCTTTTGTTATGCCCGTCGTAGCACGCGTAACACGTGTTTGGCCGAGACTAACGCGACATTCCCCGCGAGTCGGACGACCGTCGTTCAGGCACAATATGAGATTAGCCGCGTGAACAACCGGCATTCCAAAAGCGAACGATTGCCGTACTCCGGGGCATGCGCATTATCGACCCCCACATGCACATGGTGTCGCGCGCGGCCGACGACTACAAGCGGGCGCGACGCGCAGGCATCGAGTGCTGTATCGAGCCGGCATTCTGGAGCGGACAGGACAAACAGCACGCGGGCGCGTTCTTCGATTACTTCGAGCAGATCATTGAACACGAGACCGACCGGGCCGAGCGGACGGCGAACATGGACCACTACGTGACGATCGGCCTCGAGCCCAAGGAGGCGAACTACCGGGAGATGGCCGAGGAGGTCCTCGAACGCATTCCGGAGTATCTCGACCGCGATCCAGTGGTCGGCGTCGGTGAGATCGGTTTCGACCAGGTCACCGACGACGAGGAGTGGGCCTTCCGTGAGCAACTCGAGATCGCCGAGGATCGCGAACTGCCCGTCATCGTCCACACGCCCCACACCGACAAGCCGGCCGGCACCGAACGTATCGCCGAGATCATCGAGGAGATGGGCGTCACCCAGGACCGGATCATCATCGACCACAACACTGAGAACACGATCGACATCGCCGCACAGACTGACTGCTGGATCGGTTTCACCCTCTATCCCGGCAAGATCGAAGCCGACGCCGCGATCGACCTGCTAGAAGAGTACGGCACCGACAACATGATCTTCAACAGCGCCGCTGACTGGGACCCGTCCGACCCGCTTGCGGTTCCCAAGGCACGCGACAAGATGTTAGACCGCGGCTGGGACCGCGAGGAGGTCCGCAAAGTAGTCTTCGAGAACCCCTACGAGTTCTTCGACCAGTCGCCGAACTTCGACTACGAGGCTTAATCTATGCAGTTTGGCTTCTCTACGAACGCCTTCCGCGAGTACGAACTCACCGACGCGATCGAGGAACTCGCTGACGCGGGCTACGACGGCGTGGAGATCCTGCTCGACGAACCGCACCTCTACCCGCCGAACGCGTCCGAGCAGGAAGTCGACCGCGTCCGTACCGTTCTGGCGGACAACGACATCGCAATTAGCAACGGGAACGCGTTCATGCTGACCGCGATCGAGGACTTCCACCATCCCTCGTTCATCGAACCCGATGCGGACTACCGCCGCGAGCGAGTCGACTACACGCTCGCCGCACTCGAGACCGCCGCCGACCTGGACATCCCACACATCTCGATCGAACCCGGCGGGCCGATCCCCGAGGAGAAATCCCGCGAGTGGGCGATGGAGACATTCATCGACGGCCTCGAGGAGGTCGCCGCCCGGGCTGAGGATGTCGGCGTCGACGTCCTCATCGAACCCGAACCCGACCTGCTGATCGAGACCTCCGAGGAGTTCCTCGACCTTCTCGAGCGCGTCGACTCGGACCGGATCAGGTGCAACTTCGACGCCGGCCACTTCTACTGCGTCGACGAGGATCCCGCCGCGCTGGTCGCGGACCTCCACGAGTACACGCCACACTACCACCTGGAGGACATTCCGGAAGATCGGACGCACGAACACACACAGCTCGGCGACGGCGCGATGGACATCGACGGCTTCCTCGGCGAACTCGACGACCGCGGCTACGACGGCTTCGTCACGATCGAACTCTACCCCTACGAGGAGACCGCGGTCGAAACGGCCCGCGACGCGATGGCGTATCTCGAGGAACACGGGTGGGCGTAGGTGGTCGGTGGGGGCGTTGACGGCAGCAGCGACAGCGGTGCAGGCGGTGAGCGCTCCGACGCTGTCACCTTGAGCGCGACGGGCACCGCTGATACCACGGATACCACGGGCACCACGGATGCCCCGGACACCGCTGGCACCGACTCGCTCCGTGACACCCTCGTCGCCGTCGCCGAACTCGTCCGCGTTCCGAATCTCTTCACCGCACCCCCCGACGTGATTCTCGGTGCGGCGCTCGTCTCGATTGCCGGCGCGCCACTCTCACTTCCGGCCATCGGTGGACTCGCCGTTGCCTCCATCTTACTCTACGCCGCCGGAACGACGCTCAACGACGCGTTCGACGCGCCAGTAGACGCACGCGAACGACCCGACCGGCCGATCCCCTCGGGTCGTATCTCGCAACGTGGCGCGTTCGGATTCGGAGCCGGCCTGTTGCTTGCCGCCGTCGCCGTCGCGTTCGTCGCGTCGGGCGCTCCCGGTGCTATCGTCGCAGCACTGCTCGCTGCCGCGATCGTCGCCTACGACGGTCCGCTCAAGGACACCGGTGTCGGCTTCCTCGCGATGGGCGCGACCCGCGGCCTGAACGTCGTTCTCGGCACAACCGCCGCGACGGCCGGGTTCATTCTCCCCGAGTTCGGACCGGCGCTGCTCGCCGTCCCTGCGATCGTAGTCGTCTACATCGCCGCTGTCACCTTCATGGCCGCCCGCGAAACCCAGGGCCAGAATCGCCCTGCAATCGCCGTTGCCGCCGCGGGCGCGCTCGCCGCGCTCCTCGTGCTCGGGTGGGTACTCGTGAGCGTGGGGCCGACGGTACTCGAGTTCGCCCTCGCGCTCGGCTTCGCCGTGCTCTTTTGCTGGTGGGTAGGCAGGCCGCTTCGCGCGGCGTACGCGGATCAGGTGCCGGAGACTGTCGGCCCCGCAGTCGGAGCCTGCGTGCTCGGCCTCGTACTGCTCGACGCAGCCTTCGCAGCGGTCGCTGGGGTCTGGTGGGGGATTGCTGTGGCTGTGTTTCTCGTGCCGGCGGTGGGGCTGTCGCGGGTGTTCGACGTCACGTAGTCCTCGAGATCGAGAAGGAGAGAATTAGCGTGGAGAACGGTGGGTTTGAGGGGCCTGACCGTTAGTCGTCAGTGTCTGCCTCACCCGCTTCTGCGTCGGGATCTTCGGCAGCTTCGGCCTCCTCGTCACTCTCATCACCTTCTTCCTCTCCGTTTGATTCGTCCTCACCCGTCACGACGTAGGCGTCTTCGGGTTCGGGAACGTCCTCGCCCTCGTCCGCCGGGACGATTTTGTAGATCTCTCCGGTTTCGGGGAACGGCCGGAAGTCGGTGTTCGCGAGGACGTACAGTTCGCCCTCGTGATCGCGCTCGACGGAGTAAACGTAGCGGTTCAGTGAGTCGTCCTCCGCGCCCTCGAACTGGAGTTCGGTGAGTTCCCAGCGTTCGTCGACCTCGACGAGGTCGTTGCCGTTGTCGGTGTCTGTGTCGTTTCCGTTGTTGGTGTCGGTATCGGTGCCGTTGTCGTCGACACCGTTTTCATCGACACCGTTCTCGTCACCAACGTCGTTCCCGTTCTCGTCGTCATCGTCGTCAGCCACCTCGTCGTCGGCCGCTCCCGGCTCAGTCGCAACGAGCACCTCGCCGTCCGCCTCGGCCACACCGAGACTGCTCCAGTTACCGAAGACGAACGTCCCCTCGAGTTCGGGGATCGCCTCACCGGCGTAACGGTGGCCGCCGACGACCACCGAACTGTCGATGAAGGCCTCCGAGACGCGCCGGTGCTGGTACTCCGCGATCGGATCGCGCAGCGGTTCGCCGGCGCGGGCCTCGCCGGCGTCCTCGCCGACCTCGTCGGGACACTCGGCTGGCGGATCGAGCGGCGTCTCCGTACTGAAACAGAGCGAGCCCTCCTTGACGTTCCAGCTGTAGTTGCCGCCTTCCTCGACATCGTAGACAGACTCGATGAAGTGCTGGCCCGCGTCGGCGACGAACAGCCGCCCATCGTCGTCGATCGACATCCCCCACGGGTTCCGGAACCCCCAGGCGTAGTACTCCGCAAGTTCGCCGTCGCCCTCCGCGTCGACCAGCGGATTGTCGTCCGGGATGCCGTACTCGCCGTACATTTGATCGTCGTCGGCGTCGACGTCGATACGGTGGATCCCGCCGAGCAGGTTCTCGCGCGTATCCTGGCCGTTGCCGCCCTCGTTCTCGGGGTACCAGTCCTCGACGTGGCCGATGCCAATGTCGTGGACGTTGCCGCCATCGCCGACCGACGTGTAGAGATAGCCGTCGGGACCGAACGCCAGCCGTCCGCCGTTGTGGTTGTCCTGTGGCTGCTGAATTTCCATGACCGTCCGCTCGCTCTCAGGGTCGACCGAGAGGTCGTCGTCGACCTGGAACTCCGCGAGTACGTCGGTGTGGTTGTAACCGAGTCCCTCTCGTTCAGGCGCGCTGTAGCGGACGTAGAACCGGCCGTTCTGGTCGAACTCCGGGTGGAACGCGATACCGAGCAGGCCGCGCTCGTCGTAGTCGCCGAGTTCACCGATGCCGAGGCTGACGAGCTGATCCTCGATATCCAGTAGCAGATCCATCTGATCCGGCGTCAGCGCCTCGTCCTCGCCGGGGTCTTCGACCTCCTCCTCTTCAGCCTCGTCTTCGGGGTCCTCCACCTGTACTCGCCCAACCATCGTCCCCGGATGCACCTCACAGACGTAGCGATCCATCTCCGGCGTCGCCTCGAACTCGAGTGACTGCGTCTCGCCCTGCTCGGAGATGATCTCCGTGCGTTCGAGGATTGTGTCCGTTTCGTCGAGGATGACAACGTTGTGGGGCTGCCCGTCGCCGTTCTCCCAGGTGAACGTGTAGGTCTCGCCGGCGACTAACTCGAGTGTCGGGTTCTCTGTCCCGTCGAGTTCGTCGGGTTCCATGCCGAACCAGGCGGGAATGACGCCGTTGAAGACGAATTCGGTGCCGCCTTCGAAGGTGTCTCCTGGGTCGGTGTTGGCGTCGTTTGTGTCGTCGGTAGCAGCGTCGTCGCCGTTCGCGTCGTCCGGCTCTTCGGCAGCGTCATCGTCGGCTTCGTCGTCAGTCGCAGTGTCCTCGTCTGCGTCCGCATTGTTTTCGTCATTTGCGATGTCCTCCTCGTCGTCCTCGACTGCAGTATCCGTATCTTCAGCTAACAGATCCGTCACGTACACCTGACCAGTCTGCGTGACGACGACCGTATACACCTCGCCGTTCCATTCGAAGTAATCGAGATCCGTCGGTGCCGCGAGTCCCTCCGCAACCTTCTGTAAGCCGACCTGCTCGCCTTCCGGGAACTCGCCGGCCACCGGGATGTCCTCGAGTTCGGCGTCGACGTCCGTCTCGTCTTCGGCCTCGTCGTCGTCCATTGCCTCGTCGTCATCATCGTCATCCTGCGCGCTCACAACCGACCCCAGCGCCGCCGCGGACCCCGTCGCTGCTAGCGCCTGCAGAAGTGTGCGTCTCGATTGGCCAGGTAACTCGAGTGCAGTCGCGCTGGCCGATTCGGATTCTGCGGCCGAACGGGATCCGTTAGTGGTCGGTTCACGGTCGGTTTCTGTCGTGGTTGTTGCTCGGTGTGTCGGTTCGGATTCTGGCCCGGGTTCGGGTTCGCTCTCGTTCGAAGACATGGTAATCGAAGGTAGTGGGTTGTCTGGCGAGCAGGAAGCGTACCCGTACAGATCGACTGGACGCGTTCGGACGACAGTTTGTTGCCGTCGGCACCATCAATGGAGACCCAACAGCAGAACGTTGCCGTCGCGTTGCCTGCGATGTCTCGCAGTGGGATAGGTGCTGCTCGGGTCGCTACCGTACGCTCGTGGACTCGCCCGGTCACGAGTTCCGGCAGACGCGGTCTTAAACCGGGCAAACCGTTCCGCGGACAACCTGTACTTGTCGTTCGTTTCACATACTAAGGAGTCATTAGGCCGAACCGTGCCACTCGCCCTGCACACCCCGCACAAATCCATTAGTGACGTGTCGGTGTACGGCCACCATGGTCGACCTCGCCTTCTCGACGAACGCGTACACGCGCCACCGCCTTTCCGAGGCCGTCCGACGCATCGCCGACCACGGCTACGCCGGCGTCGAACTCCTTGGCGACGAACCACACGCGTACTTCCCCGAGTTCGACGACGCCGACCGTGACGAACTCACGGCAGTGCTTGACGATACCGGGATCGCCGTCTCGAACATCAACGCCAACACCGCGACGGGGTACTACGACGACGCCCCGCCCTCGTCCTTCTTCGAACCGAGTGTTATCCAGGCAGATGACGAGGCCCGCGCGTGGCGCGTTGAGTACACGAAGCGCGCCATCGACCTCGCTGAGACCGTCGACGCACCCGCCGTCTGTCTCGCGACCGGTCGGCCGCTCCCCGGAACGCTCCCCGAGGAGGCCCGCGAGTACCTCCACGAATCGCTCCACGAGATTCTCGACTACGCAGAGCCTCGCGGCGTGGCCGTCGGGATCGAGTTCGAGCCCGAACTCCTGATCGAGAACACCGATGAGGTGCTCACACTGATCGACGAGATCGGCCGCGACAGCCTCGGCGTCAACCTCGACGTAGGTCACGCCGCGGTCTACGGCGAGGACGTGGTCGAGAGTATCCACCGCAGCGCCGGCTCGATTACGGGCGTCCATCTCGAGGACATCGTCGGCGGCCGACGCGGGAAACACTACCATCGCATTCCAGGCGAGGGTGACCTCGACTTCCGCGCCATCTTCGACGCGCTGGACGACATCGGCTACGACGGGTTCGCGACGCTGGAGCTCTACACCTATCCAGACGAGCCCGATCGGGCGGCCCGGGAGGCATACGACGAACTCTCACAGTACGTGTAGTCGCCGACCGGCTGTAGTCGCCGGCCGGATCACACCGTCCCATCGCGAACCCCGCCGCCACCTCAACGTTTTTGACCCATCGTCCCAACCCATCCGCCATGAAATACGTCCGATTCCGCGATCCGGCAGGGGCAGTTCGACGAGGCACACTCGAGAGCGGCCACGTTCATTTCGCGAACGAGAGCTACGATCTCGACAGCGACGAGATCGACGTGCTCCCGCCGTGTGAGCCATCGAAAATCGTCTGTATCGGCCGCAACTACGCCGACCACGCCGACGAAATGGGATCCGACGTTCCGGACCGGCCGCTGCTCTTTCTGAAGCCGCCGAACGCGCTCGCTGGCCACGGTGATACGGTCACCGTTCCCGCGGGCAAGGAGCGAATCGACCACGAGGCCGAACTCGCCGTCGTCATCGGCGAGCAGTGCCGCCACGTCCCCGAGGCCGACGCGATGGACGTCGTCGAGGGCTTTACCTGCATGAACGACGTCTCGAACCGCGACGACCAGCGCCAGGAACAGAACTGGATCCGCGGGAAGGCCTTCGACGGTGCCGCCCCGCTCGGCCCGGTGCTCGCGACGCCGGACGAGGTGCCAGCCGATGCCAGCGTGCAGACGCGCGTCAACGGCGAACTCCGCCAGGACGGCCATCGCGAGCAACTCATCTTCCCGATTCCGGAACTGATCGCCGAGATTACGACCTACATGACACTCGAACCGGGCGACGTGATCGCGACCGGCACGCCGGAAGGCGTCGGCGCGCTGAACGACGGCGACGAAGTCGAAATCGAGGTTGAGGGCGTAGGGGTACTCGAGCACACGGTTCGCGTTCCTTGAATTGGTCGCCCCCGTTTCGGTTGGTATCGACCGGTAGCGACCGGGTTACTCGACCGTGAACAGATGCCCCTCCGTCGGCACGTCGAACAACCCGATACGCGCCCCCGCGTCGAGCCAGGCGTGGCCGTAGGAGAACGACGCCAACGCGTTCACGAGGTCGTCCTGTTCCCGGAAGTGCCGGCCATCCTCGAGGTAGGACGCCGCCATCCCGTAGCAGTCCGCAGCAGCATCTGCCATCGGGGTCCCCTCCCGCGGCGCGACCGTGGCCTCCTCGAGTGCCTCCGCGAGTAGTCCTTCGTAGCGGTCCGTCTTTTCGGCGAGATCCGCAGCCATACTGAGTTCTTCTCGGACGGAACTGTAAGTGCGTCGCCAGCCGAGAGTGCGGTTCAGAACTGCGCGGGGCGAAACGGAAGTTCGGAACGAAACGGCGACGGGGAGCGGGGCGACAGATCCGAAACGACGAGCCAGCGCTTCAACAATCGGAATACACCGCCACCCATTTCACGGGGTGTATTGTACCGCTGCTGAATGCGCTTGCTCCAGGTGCTCGTCCCGGACGACCGCCGGGACGACGCACTCCGCGTCCTCGATGACGAAGATATCGACTACGTTCGGACCAGCGAGTGCAGCGACGGGGTCGACGCAGAACTCGTGACGCTTCCCGTCCCGACCCAGGCTGTCGAACACGTGCTCACATCGCTCCGGGAGGTCGGCATCGAAGACGAGTTCGTCGTCGTTTCCTCGATCGAGACCGCCCGAACGCCGCACATCGACGAGTTAGAGGAGCGCTTCGTCAGCGGCGACGAAGAGGACGACAGCATTCCCCGCGAAGAGATCCGGACGAAGGCGCTGAACATGACGCCAGGACGGGTCACCTACTATATGATGACGCTTTTGAGTGCCATCGTCGCAACTGCGGGACTGTTGCTCGACTCGCCCGCGATCGTGGTCGGCTCGATGGTGATCGCACCACAGGTGAGCGCGGCGCTAACGGGAACCGTCGGCCTCGTTCTCAACGATCGCCAGATGTTCCGCAACGGCGTTTTATCGCTGGTTCTCGGCCTGCTCGTCGCAGTCGTCGGCGCGTTCGCGTTCGCCTGGCTCATCCGTACCAGTGCGATCGTGCCAGTACCGATCGACATCACGGCTATCTCACAGGTGCAAAACCGAATCTCGCCGGGTCTGCTCGCGCTCGTCGTCGGGATCTGTGCCGGCGCTGCGGGCGCGTTTGGCCTTGCGACCGCAATTCCCGTTTCACTGGTCGGAGTGATGATCGCGGTTGCACTCATCCCCGCCGCGGCCGCCGTCGGCATCGGGCTGGCGTGGGGCGAAGCGGGTGTCGCTCTCGGTGCAAGTGTCTTACTCGCCGTCAACGCGACCTCGATTCTGCTGGCCGGACTCGTTGTCTTCTGGTATCTCGGGTATCGCCCGGCAGGATGGGAAGTCGGCTCCCTGCAGGCGAACCTCTCGCGTGACCGAACGGCGACCATCGCAATCATGCTGGTCGTCGCAGTCATCGTCCTCAGCGGTGCCGGACTGGTGCTTGGACAGCACGTCACGTTCCAGAACGCGGTCAACGACGAGGTCAGAACGGTGCTCGCGGACGACGACTACGCCGATCTCGAACTCGCCGAGGTCCGAACCGAGTTCGAAGACGGTGGCGCAGTCAGCGACGAGACCGACGTTACCGTTGTCGTCGCCCGACCAGCGGACACCGCCTACCCCACGCTGGCGCTCGATCTCGAAGTTGCACTCGAGACGCGGACGGAGCGGCCGGTCTCGGTCACCGTAGAGTTTGTCGAGCGTGCGTCGCCAGCCAGTGGGTGAGGAACATGGGTATAGGTGTTCGATAGAGAGGGTGAGGGTGAGTGAGAGTGAAGGTGAGAGTGAGTGAACGAGTGAGGATGAGAGTGAAAACACGAGTACGTATGAGACAGAGAGTGATACATAGCAGCCCGTTGCTGGGAACGCAAGGGGTTTACGCGCCGTTTCCTTACCATGGAACAGACAGATGAGCGACCAGCCTCGCGTCGAAATCTACACGAAGACGGACTGTCCCTACTGCGATAAGGCGAAGGACCTCTTCGACAGCAAGGGTATCGAGTACGAAGAGTACAACGTGACGGGCGACGACGAGTTGTTCGAGGAGATGGTCGAGCGCGCCGACGGCCGCAAGACTGCACCCGAAGTGTTCATCGACGACGAACTGATCGGCGGCTGGGACGACACCAGCGCGCTCAACGAGACCGGTGAGCTCGACGAGAAACTCGGCATCGCGGACGGGGATGACAGCGACGGAGACGGCGACGCCAGCGTCGAACACCGCCCGCTCATCATCGCCGGCACGGGTATTGCCGGCCTCACCGCCGCAATCTACGCCGGCCGGTCGAACAACGATCCGCTCGTGATCGAAGGTGACGAACCAGGCGGCCAGCTCACCCTCACAACGGACGTCGCGAACTACCCCGGCTTCCCGGACGGAATCAGCGGTCCAGAGTTGGTCAACAACATGAAAGAGCAGGCCAAGCAGTTCGGTGCCGAACTGAAAAACGGCATCGTCGACACCGTCGAGGCCGACCAGCGCCCGTTCCGCGTCGAACTCACGAACGGCGACGTCTACACCGCAGACGCCGTCATCGCCGCCTCTGGTGCCAGCGCCCGAACGCTCGGCGTCCCCGGTGAGGACGACCTGATGGGCTACGGCCTCTCAACCTGTGCGACGTGTGACGGCGCGTTCTTCCGCGACGAAGACATGCTCGTCGTCGGTGGCGGCGACGCCGCCATGGAGGAAGCCACCTTCCTGACAAAGTTCGCCGACACCGTCTACATCGCCCACCGCCGCGAGGAGTTCCGCGCGGAGGACTACTGGATCGACCGCGTCCACGAGAAGGTCGAGGACGGCGAGATCGAGATCATGAAAAACACCGAACTGGTCGAGGTCCACGGCTCCCAGGAAAACGGCGTCGACCACGTCACGCTCGTCGAGAACGAGCAGGGACACCCGACTGACCGACTCGACGATCCCGAGACCAACGAGTTCGAGTTCGACGTCGGTGCCGTCTTCCTCGCGATCGGCCACACGCCGAACACAGAGTACCTCGAGGGTACCGGCGTGACGATGGACGACGAGGGCTACCTCCGCACGCAGGGCGGCGACGGCGGCGGCCAGACCGAGACCGACGTGCCCGGCATCTTCGGTGCCGGCGACGTCGTCGACTACCACTACCAGCAGGCCGTCACCGCAGCCGGAATGGGCTCGAAGGCCGCACTCGACGTCGACGAGTATCTCGAGGACCTCGAACGCGCCGACTCCGCAGCGGAAACGGAAGCCGCAGCGGCTGACGACTAAGACAAAGGTAGCGACAACGGCAGAAACAATGACAGCAAGTTAGCGCTCGAACGCGCTGTGACTATTGTTCTCGTAGCCGATTGGGTACTCGAGTAGCAGCCTACACTGCACATTTCGGTAGTGAACGAAGGAAGGCAACAGGCGGGAGGGGAGCAATCAGGAGAGAATCGTAACGTCCGGCCCGTCGTCGTCATCATCCTGAATGAACTCACCTGAGCAGTCGTACTCGATGATCTCGATCTCCGCGATGTCGGGCTCGTCCTCGTACGGCCCCGAGCGGTCGGACATCCCGTAGACCGTCAGCGAGTCGAGGTCCGGACTCGAGTCGTCGCTATTCCAGCGCTCACAGAGGTGGTTCGCGAAGTACGAGTGGTGGTTCTCGTTCCCCGCAAAGCGCATGTTCGAGAGGTACTTACGCTCTCTGGAGGTGTCGTAGGTTTCGTCGACGTTCGGTGGTCTGTCCCAGTCGACCTCGCTGCCATGGAGTGCGTCGACCTCGGAGCCGTCAGCGAGTTCGCCGGGGACGACGAACCACTGGGCTGTCGAGGTCGGATTCGGCGCGAACATGCGCCAGCTCTGGTCGGCCTGCAGCGTGTCGAGTACCTGGTCACCGGGGTCGGGGACTTCGGTGTAATCGACGGCTTCGGCGTTCGAGAGGATGACAAGGACGAGCAACAGCCACGGGATGACCGTGACGGCGACCAGTCGTCCGTAGCCGATGGCGGTGGTGAGCGGGTCGGTGTCAGGTTGTGGCTTCGGGTCGCCACTGGCTGTTTCGTCATCGTGTGCAGCGCCAGTCTCGTCGTGATTTCCAGCCTCGCTCTCGCTCTTGTTCGCGTCTTCGTTTTCGTTCTCATCTCCATCAGCATCACCATCAGGATCATCATCACCATCACCATCACCATCACCGGTACCGGCCCCATCAGTCCGCACCGGCTCCGCCCCACCAGCCCCCGGAACACGAATCGGCACAACCGGGAGCGTCGTCTGGCACCACTCGAGTACACCCCGAAGCGGCGAGGCGAGACCGATCCGCTGGGCCAGCCGTTCGACCCAGTCCCAGATGACCGGCGGGTAGAACAGGAGCAGGCCAGCGACGACGATCAGCGGAAAGAGATCGATCCGTAGGGTGACCAGCATCCCGAGGTGCATCCCGACGAACCCAGTGGCCAACAGCGCCCGTGGGATCCCCGTCAGGAGGAGCAAGAGCGGTGAGATGACGATCATGACCATCCACGCGTACGTAAAGAGTTCGAGGAGTGCCGTGGCGTCCGCGAGCGTGTTCCCGAGCAGGATCGTTAGATGATCCGCCTGGAAGATGTGGACGACTGCGTTGCCTTCCATCCACGGGTCGCTTCTGGTCTTGTGGATGGCATTGGTGACGTACATCAGGAGCACCTGAACGAGGATGGCAATGGTCCCGATCGTCGCAAGCGTCGTCTCACCGCGCCGCGGGGTGTCGAAGCGACGCGCGTCGACGGACCAGCGCGAGCCAAGCGGGAGGAAGACGCTCCAGAGGAGCAACAGTCGAAGCAGGATGTCACCGCCGTTGAGCACCATCGGGTTGCGGATGTGCAACGAGACCAGGAGAAGCCACGAGACGATGGTCACGAAGCGGGTACGATAGCCGAGAATCAGCGCGAACGCGAACAGACCCGCAATCAAGAACAAGATGCCCTGCACCCACGCCGATCCCGAAAGCGCGTGCAGCGAGTAGACCGACGAGTAATCCGAAAACAGCGCTGCGAGCGGGAGCACACCGGCATCGGTGTAGAACAACTCGAGTTGCCGTGCCCGCATGGCGAGGTCGACGATGAGCAAGAGTCCGAGCGCGATACGAAACACGGCGAGCGCACGCCGATCGATCGCGATGCGTCGCTGGAGCGCACTGCCGAGCCACTCGAGTCCGCGGTCGAGTCGGTCCCGCCCTGTGGACGACGTAGCGGGGGACTGTGAGGGGGCAGACGACGAAGCGGGTGTCGGCGACTGTGAGTCGGATTGAGACTGGCGGTTGGACATCGTCGGACAGGTCGTCTATCGCGAGTCTCGCCCAGATTGGCATAAGTTTGTTGCACGGTGAAAGGTTCGTTTCAGCGAATGAGCCCACTTTCTCACGACGGCGACCTCCCAAGCGGTTGCGTCAGCGAGACTGGGGCGTACGCGACACCGTTCTTGACCTCCTCCCGCGCCTAAAGACGCGGGTATGCGCTCGTACTATGTATCATCTCCACCGTTCACCCACGTTGACGCCCGAACGCAGCAGTACCACAACGACAACCCCTACTCCATCGAGCGCATCGAAACGCTGAACTGTCGCACGCGCCAATATACAGGCCCGAATGAGCCCTGATACGTCCGAGACGAAGCCCCCGGACGACAGCCCCATCGTCCTCTTCGACGGCGTCTGCAACCTCTGTAACGGCTTTGTTCAGTTTCTCGTCCCCCGCGACACTGACGAACAGTTCTACTTCGCCTCGCTCCAGTCTGACACCGGGAAGGAACTGCTCGCCGAACACGGCCTGCCAACGGACGAACTCGAGTCCATCGTACTCATCGAGGGTACCGACTGTTACGTCAAGTCGGCTGCTGTCATCCGAATTGCATCGATTCTGGGGGGCATCTACGCGTTGCTTCGGCCGTTTCGACTCGTGCCGCGGCAGCTCCGCGACTGGGTGTACGACCTCGTCGCAGCCAACCGGTACCGTCTGTTTGGCAAGAAAGACCAGTGTATGATGCCGACGGGGAACGTGCAGCAGCGATTTCTGGAGTGAGCGGACAGCATAGAGCGGACGAGCGAGCACAGCAGCTAGCTGAACGCCTGATTTTACGCCGATTCCGGTGCGTACAGCATGTGTTCGAGCGTTGCCACGAGCTCATCGCTCGTCTCGGGGAGCCACGCCGTCGTCGTTACAGTCGTCCGCCGGAAGAAAATGCCCTGCAGCGTCACACACAGTACTTCGGCCACTCTCCCTGACGCACAGTCGACGAACGCTCCCGAATCGATGCCCGCCTCGATAACCGACTGGAGCCACTCTCGAAACACTCGGTCGCTCCGAGTGAAGTGCTCGCGGTATGCGGTGTCGTGAGCGGCTTGCGCACGCAATTCGATGAACGCCCGGCGGACCGACTGCTCCGGATCGGATTCCGCTGGCGCACAAACGCGTTCGATCGTCTCTTCGAGGGCCTCCCGTGGATTATCGACCGTCTCGTCCAGCGTCGACTCGAGGTAGTCGAGCATGTACTCGAGACACGAGAGGACCAGTTCGTCCTTGCCATCGTAGTGGTGGTAGATCAGCGACTGACTCTTCTCGAGTTCGTCGCCGATCACCGAGAGTGTGAGGTCAGCGTAGCCGTGATCACAGAGTGCCCGATAGGTTGCCGCCAGGATTTCCTCACGCGTTCCAGAGACGGTCTCGAACGGATCGACACTCATCAGTCCAGGAAACCCACTGCAGCAGTTGTCGATTGGTTCGCGAAAGAGAAGCAGAACTGGACTGGGACTTGTCGACTTAGCTGCTGCCAGTTGCTGTGTTTTCTGCCTCCAGGCTCCCTGCCTCTGGTATCCACCCACGTATTGTGCATACCAACGTGGTATGGACGCCACCCCATAAGTGTTTGAATGAACATTCAATCAAAAGGGCTATATACGATCTGCCGACTGTATCACATAATGACCTATTCTCGCGCCCGGTCGTGGAAACGACTCGCTCACTACTGTGGGCCATCCATCGACATGGCAACACAGCACCGAGTCGAGTACGGAGGTGCCACATGAGTCGGTCCAGGGGGGCCGCTGTGCTCGTGGTGCTCGGGTTCTGTCTCTTATACACATCTC
>NZ_AOIM01000013.1 GCF_000337575.1 Natrialba hulunbeirensis JCM 10989
GCGCCATCAGAGATGTGTATAAGAGACAGATGCCGAACTGACCGTCGGCAGCGGCCAGGAAGTACTGACTGCCCGTGCAACGTCGGTCGAACTCGAGGATACGGGGCCGTTCGAGTCGAAATCCGGTGAAACCGCAGTCGGGCCGATTCAGGACGGACAGATCGTCTCTGTACCTCAGCAAATCGAGGTGCCGAACGATATCGAGCCCGGTGAGTACGATGTGTCGGTTCGTGTGCGATACGCGTACACGAGCATGGTTTCTGATCGTGCTGGCGTTACGCAACGACAGACTGCCTCGGAAACCCACGACGTGACCGTCGTCGTTCCCGACGAACCACGGTTCGACATTACCGACGTGAAGACGGATGTCGAGCCAGGTGCCAGCAGCCCTGCGACGATCGAAGTGACGAACACGGGGACCGAACAGGCAAACGTCACGCGTGCCACGATGACCGGTGGAACTGGCGTCACGATCGACGGCAGCACGCCGGAGGCACCAGCAGAGGAGCTCATCGGTGATCTCGAACCGAACGAGTCGACCACGTTCGGAGTCGACGTCGCACTCGATACCGCACTGAGTGGCGGCGAAAAGCCACTCGACATCCAGTTCAGCTACCGCGATTCCTCGGGTATCGAACGCGAGAGCCAGTCCAAAACGGCGAGCCTCGTCCCCGCCTCAGAGCAGTCGTTCTCCATCGACAACCTCGAGGACACGCTCGCTGTCGGTTACGATGGCGAGATTACCGGTGAGCTTACGAACGACGGACCGCGGGCAGTCGACGACGCGGTACTGATCGTCGAGCCGATGAGCGAGTCGTTGTTCATCGAGGATACGCGCTACGCGCTCCCAGAACTCGACGCCGGTGAAACGACGACGTTCCGCTACCCGACTGACGTGAGCGGACAGGCCGACGAAGGGCCGCGCCAGCTTCGATTCTCCGTCGAGTACACCGGCAGCGGTGACGCCACACTCGAGGACGGTCCGATTTCAGAGCGCGTCTTCGTTGACCCACAGCACGATGAGTTCAGCCTGACTGACGACGGGATTTCTGTCCCACAGGGTGAGCAGACATCGTTCGACCTCGTGATTACCAACGAACGTCAGGAGATGCTGTCGAATATCGACGCGAAGCTGTACACCGATAGTCCGCTGCAGACGAGCAACGACGAGGCGTTCGTTTCGGAACTCGAGCCCGGTGAATCCGCGACGATGACGTTCGACGTGGCGGCGTCCGCCGACGCGCCAGCCGAAACGCATCCGGTCGAGCTCGACTTCGAGTACGAGACCGAACGCGGCGAGACGACGATCTCGGACGTCTACCAGCATCCGATCGATGTCGAGGCCGTTGACTCAGACGACGGTGGCAGCTTCATCGGCTCTGCGGTCGGTCTGATGGCAGCGCTCACAGCGGTTGGTCTCGGCCTCGGATTCTGGTGGCGCGCACGTGAGTGAACGGATGTGTCGACTCACCGTTTCACGCCGTGAACTCGGTTTCAGGCCCTGTCGTGAGCAAACCAGTGTCCGACGAATGTCCAAAGAGCGATGAGTGAAGATCGATCGGATCAGCCGGCGGAGACACGAGGAGAGTCGGCATCAGAGACATCGTCATCAGAGAGCGGTGATACCGGTGTGAGCCTCTTTGGGACACTGAGTGATCGACTGGGCTCGCTCGGTGGTGGCTCCGGTGGTAGTTCGGATGGTGGTTCAGCTGGCGGATCGCGCGGCGATGATCCGTTTACTCGCCGCGTCAATCCCCTGATTACGAACCGACCCTGGACCGTCGTTCTAGTCTTTCTCCTGCTGACGGGTGTCTTCCTCGGCGGTGCAATTGGTGGTGGTGCCGGGCAGGAAGCCGGTGCTGACCAGTTCACCGAAGACACCGAGGCCTACGAGGCGTTCGAGGAGATGCAGGAGAACTTCGACCGTGGTGAGCGCTCGAGCGGTGGCACGTCGGCACAACTGTTCATTACGGATGAGCGAAACGTCCTCTCGGAGCCAAATCTATTGCGGATGCTTGAGTTCCAGGATCGGATCGAGAACGACGGCGACCTTCGGGTTGTCTCGAGTACCAGTCCGGCCTCGCTGGTCGCCACGCAGCTCGATCCGTCGGCGACGACGCCCGAAGAGCAGTACCGGGCAGTCGACAGGGCCTCTCAGCGCCAACTCGACGAAGCGATTGCAACGGCCGACGAGACGAGTGGACTGCCGGTGAGCACGGACTTTACCCGCTCGTCGGCGAGTGCGAGCGTCGCACAGGTCGCGATCACGTACGATACGCCTCCGATGGCGGAGACGAGTGATTATGCGAATCTGCAGTTCGAAACCCAGGACCTCGCGGACGAGATCGACGGCTTCGACACCGACGACAACGTCGTTATCTTCGGTGACGCGATTCTCGAAGAGGAGACCCTGCAGTTGCTCGGCGACACATCGATCGTCGTCTTCCCGGCGGCGATCATCCTGATCCTGTTCTTCCTGCTCGTTGCCTACCGTGATCCGATCGACCTCGGTCTCGGACTCGTTGCGCTGGTGATGACGATGATCTGGACGTTCGGGTTCATGGGATTCGCCCAGATTCCGTTCTCGGACGCACTTATCACCGTCTTCCCGCTGTTGCTCGCTGTCGGGATTGACTTCGGGATTCATATTATCAACCGATACCGCGAGGAGCGCACGACCGGTGTCCCGATCGGGGAGGCGATGCAGATTACGACCGGACAGTTGACGACTGCGTTGCTCATCGTCACGGTAACGACTGTCTTCAGCTTCGGCGCGAATCTCATCAGCGAGATGACCCGCGACTTCGGAATCGTCGCGGCTGGCGGGATCATCTTTACGTTCCTCATCTTTGGCGTCTTCTTGCCGGCAGGAAAGGTCGGGTTCGACCGGCTCCGCGAGGGAACTCGATTCCCCGAGTTCGGGACGACACCGCTCGGAAGCGAGCAGTCGTTCCTGGGGCGGGTGCTCCCGGTCGGTGTTCACATCGCTCGGGCAGTTCCAGTGCTCTTTCTCGTCACGATGCTCGTTATCGGGACGGGAGCTGCCGCGTACGGAGTCGGCGTCGACACCGAGTTCGACGACGAGGCGTTCTTCCCCGACGAGGAACGTCTCGAGCAGTACGAGGCACTTCCCGAGCCGTTTGCAGCAGGTGACTATACCTTCCTGACGGTACTCGATCACATGGAGGAGGACTTTGAGCAAGGGCTCGAAGGCTCGGTAACCGTCTACATCGAGGATCCAGGGCTCAGAGACGACGACGCACTCAGAGAGATCGATCAGGCGCTCCAGCGTCCGCCCGCCGCCTTCGAATCGGACGGCAGACAGGCCGACGCGAACAGCCTGCTCGATACGATCGAGGCGCAGGCGGCCGCCGATCCCACGTTTGACGCGACCGTCACGCGATACGACAGTAGTGGCGACGAAATCCCAGACCGTGAGATCGACGCGGTCTACGACGCGCTGTTCGACACCGCGCCGGACGAGGCCGCGGACCGTCTGACAACCGACCGAAGCGCCACGCGAATCGACATTCAGGTCGATGTCGACGCCGAGCAGGACGAGGCCGTCGCTGCGGCGACCGAGGTCGCCAACGATATGTCACTCGATGCAACACCGACCGGCCAGCTCGTGTTGTTCGAGACCGTCATCGAACAGACGACCGACTCGTCGCTCACCAGTCTGTTTGTCGCGTTTGTGTTGACAATCGTCTTCCTCGTGCTCTCGTACTGGTGGCTCGAGGGCCGGGCCATCTACGGCGTTATCAACCTCGTCCCCGTGTTGCTCGCCGTTGCACTGCTCGCTGGATCGATGCGACTGTTCGACATCCCGCTAAGTCCGATCAACGCACCGATCCTCTCGGTATCGATCGGACTCGGCGTCGACTACACGGTCCACCTGATGCACCGGTTCGTCGACGAGTACGAGGAACGCGAGGACACTCACGAGGCGCTGCTCGTAACGGTGCAGGGAACTGGCGGCGCGCTCACTGGCAGCATGCTCACGACCGTCTGTGGCCTTGGCGTGCTGTACCTTGCGCTGATTCCGCTAATCATGGAGTTCGGCTTGCTGCTCGCACTCGGCGTCTTCTACGCCTGGTTCACGTCGATTCTCGTCCTCCCGTCGGTCGTGATCGTCTGGGACCGACTCGAGCAACGCTACGGTGAACTCGAGTGGTTCCCGTCGACGACGGCGTAGTCGGGAGTGAACCACGGATCGGGTTGGCTTCTGTTCCGGCTTCGATCGCAGTCAGTTCGGTGTTATGTGACCAGTCTTCTACTACCCCGCAACACCCACAGAGTATGTCTATACCTGTCTTGACCCGTGTCGATGGCGACTCAGAAGCCAGACCACGAGTGCACTCACACCCGCACCGAGCGCCGGCCATCGATCACTGCTCAGGAACAGATCTGCGGCCGGGAAGCGGTAGCCAGAAATCGGCCAGAACACCGCGTAGGAGTGTCCTGTGGCAGTCACGAGCACGATATCGAGGACGTGGTGAGACACGATTCCGACAACGATAAGCGCGAGTGCGCGCCGACGCAGATCTGGCGAGACGAACAACGAACCGAGCAGTGCGACGATGAGCGTTCCAACAAGCGTGTGCAACGGTGCCCAGGAGAACGGAACCCCGAGCAGGAACGAGACCGCCGGATCCGGGAGTAGTAACTCGATCTTGACGAAATCGGGTGCGAGCGCGCCGATCATCACCAACGTCACATGTGCCGGTCGCATCCACTCGTAGCGCATCGACAACAGCGTTCCAATTACGTACCCGGCTAACACGTGGGTCAACACGTCAGCCACGGCGCTCACCTCCCGCTCCGCCACGGCTGGGCGCTCGTAGCGTCGTGAGCCAGTCTGTGAATCGACTCGAGAGCCATCTCGTCACCGACAACCGACGCTCTCGCGGGACGAACGCCAGGCGCTCTCGATCGAATCGCCACCCACACGCGAACCGACCGACGACCCACAGCCCACCGAGCAGCGACACCGCGTACATATACTGCATCTCGTTCGACTGCCGGGTGACCGTCCGCTCCGCGACCAGCGTCGACTCGTCCTCGAGTGTCCCGTAAGCAGTAAGCTGGTCACCGGACTCGAGTGGGCCGCCAGTAGTCACCAGCGTGTCATCGGCACCGACGATGGTGAACTGGCCGTAGCCGCTGGCCCTGGTTGCGATGACGACGGGCTCGGTGCTGACGACTTCGCCGCCGAGGGTGACCGCAGAACCGACGTAGGCGGCCCGGTCCTGTGGGACATCGGTTTCGTCGGGACCGGGTTGTTCCATCGGTTCGGCTGGCGATGCGCCGGCCCAGACCATGAGTCCGAAGAGGAGCGCAAGCAAGAGCAGGATTGCAAGCAGGCGACCGCGCTGACCGAACGGTTCCGCCATGTGTTCGGATGGAGAGAACGGAAGGGAGGGAATAGGTTTTCTGATCCGGTTGTCGTGGTACCGTGTCGGGTGTATTTTGCACCCCTAGTTTAGCGCCTGATGTCCTCGAGTACCTTCCAGAGCTGGCGGATCACGATCGTGCAGTCGAACCAGATGGACTGTTTGCGGATGTACTCGAGATCGTATCGGAGTTTCATGTTGGGGTCGGTGCTCTTTGCGTCGTTAATCTGAGCGAGACCCGTAAGCCCTGGTTTGACAAACCAGCGCTTTCGCCACGCGGGAACGTCCTGTTCGAGCAGCGGTTCTTCGCTGGTCCAGACCGCACGGGGGCCGACAACGCTCATTTCACCGAGCAGGATCGACCACAGCTGAGGGAGTTCGTCGAGGTGAGTTGTTCGGAGGACGCGTCCGACCCGCGTAATGCGGTCGTTGTCTTCGTCGTCGGTCGGCGTCGCGGACTCGCCTTCCGGGACCATCGTCCGGAACTTGTAGACTGGGAACGTCTCACCGAACCCGGCAGTCCGGTGCTGGCTGTACAGCACGGGCCCAGGGCTGTCGAGTTTGATCGCAAGTGCAATGACGAGCATGAGCGGTGCAAACACGAGCAGTCCGACAGCAGCGAAGCAGATGTCGAAGACGCGCTTGAAGAAGTGATCGAACGGATCCCATGGTTCGAGATCGATATCGACCAACGTATCGACAGCACCGTTTGCGACCAGCACACTATCAGCGTACTTGCGGTGGACTTTCGCTCGCACGCCGTGTTCGTGACAGGCATCGAGCGCACCGAAGAACTCGGCACGGTCGGGCTGCTGGAAGGCAAGCACAACGGTATCGATGTCGTACTCGATCAGCACGTCCTCGAGTCGCGAGAGACCGCCGAGTCGAGTCAACGAATCAACGGTGCCGTGGTCTTCGTGACGTAGTGTGCCGGCATTCGGAGCTGTTTCGTCGGATGCTTCTCCATCCGGATCGTGGTCGTGGTCGCCAGTCTGTTGCTTCGGTGTGTCTCCGACGACGACGCCACCGTCAGTCGTCAGGTGTGTCCCGGCCGTCCGTTCGTCGAACGAGAATGTCGCAACCGTCGACGGGCAGAGGTAGCCAAGTACCGGTGCATCGATTTCGGGAGCGATGCGTTCAATCTGGCCGAGGTCATCGCCGACGATGAGCGTCCGCGAAGCGGTCGTCCCAGGATGACGACGAATAACGAGAAACAGCAGCGGAATCGCCACCAGAAGCATACCTGCGATCATCGCAAGCGTCGCTCGTGGCAGGCGGTGTGACCACTTGAAGTAGCCAAGCGCTGCGAGTGCGAGCAGTGCGACGATAACGCGCTTCTGGGAGAACACCACCAGATCAAGCGTCCGTCGCGGCTGGGGCTTGTACAGTGGAGTGAGACAGCCAACGACTGCGACCACGCTCAATGTAATCGCCCAGTACAGCGACGGTCCCGAAAGCACCGTTACCTCAAGTCGGTTGAATAGTGGGACGTACGTGGTAAAGAGGGTCTGTGAAACGGGGTGGTTTGCAGCGAGCACGGCAGTGATCGTTACCATCATCACGCCGAGCATGCTTCCGATCCGAAACCGCCACCCAGTCAGCATTCGTTACGACTCACGTGTCGGCGTCGGCATAAAGTTGTTGAATAAATCACCTTCTGATACTGTCTCACCCGCGAGAACGGCCGTATTCGGCCAGTAACGTTATCACGGATCACTAGCCGTATCGGTCAGCAATTCAGCACTCGTGACGAGACGACAGTGACAAGCACGAAAGGAAAACGTCGGTTAGAACGGGAACAGCGAGTCGGCGTCCGGATCACGTTCGAGGAGTTCGATCTCGTGACCGTCCTGATCCTTCGTGAACGCATACATGTTGTCGTTGCTCTCGGGATCCCGATAATCCGGTGCCTCGCGGGTCAACAGCTGCTCCCAGTCCTCCTCGAGATCATCAACACGAACGCAGAGATGCCCCCAGGCGTCGCCCATGTCGTAGCTGCGACCGTCGTAGTTGTAGGTGAGCTCGAGTGCCATCTCCTCTGGGGCGGCATCCTCGGGCTTCAGGAAGTAGTTCGCAAAGGTGTCTGCCTCCCAGCGGCCGGTGTGTTCGTACTCGAACTTGCGAGTCCAGTAGCCGAGCGCCTCGTCAGCATCCTCGACGCGGATCATCGTGTGGTCGAGCGACCAGAGCGCACCCTCGTCGGGGTCGCGCTTGACGATCTCGATCTCGTGGCCGTCCGGATCCTTGACGAACGCGTAGCGCCCGCCACAGGACTCTGGATCGCGATAGTCCTCGACGCCCTCGTCCATGAGCTGCTGGTAGTAGTCCTCGAGTTCCCCCTCGGGAACGCGGACGGCGATGTGCCCCCAGGCGTCACCGACCTCGAGGTCGTCTTCGCCCTCGTTGTGAGTGAGTTCGAGCATCGCACCGTCCTCGTGCATCTCTTCGGGGCCGAGATAGACGATGGTGAAGCCGTCGCCCTCGTAGCGATCTTTCTCTTCGTACTCGAGATGGGTCTGGTACCACTCGAGTGACTCCTCGAGGTTTGCGACACGAAGCATCACGTGGTCGAGCGTTCCGTCCATGGGCGGGCAAACGCCGGGAATTGGCAAAAGAGTGGCGAATGCGGAGGTCCGTTCGGCGCGAGGAGGGGGTAAACGGCAGTGTGATCGGCTCGGACGATCGGCGATGGTGCCGATCTGCAGGTGACGATCAGTCGTCGCTTCCGTGGGTGGAACTGGCGTCAGTATCGCGGGTGACGGCCGAGGCCTTCGGATCGACGCCGCGGCGGCGTCCGTCGAGTTCCGAGAGGGCGTAGACGAGTCCAACGAGCAGGACGACGCCGATCGGGAGGAAGACGACAGGGGACACCGAGAGGTACCCATAGAGGAGGTAGCAGACGACGACGACGGCCATGACCGTGGCAGCGTAGTACATCTGCGTCCGAATGTGGTCGATGAGATCCGCGCCGGTGAACGTCGATGAGAGCACGGAGGTATCCGAAATCGGTGACGTGTGGTCGCCGAAGATCGCACCGGAGAACACCGCACCGACGATGACCGGCATCAGTTCGAAGGTACCAGTGAGGTTGTAAGCAACCGTGATGGCAATCGGCGTCACGATCCCCATCGTCGCCCAGGACGACCCCATCGTGAACGCGACGAAGGCGGCGACGAAGAGGACGACGATCGGGAGCAGTTCGGGCGAGACGACGCCTTCTGCGACGCCCGCCACGTAGTCGCCGGTCCCGAGGTCCTCCGCAACGGCGCTGATCGACCACGCGAGGACGAGGACGGTCACTGCGGTCAGCATGAGGTTGAATCCTTCGAGTACCGTCTCGACGCTGTCGTCGAGGTCGAATAGGTCGTAGGCGAGCCCGATGATGACTGCCGTCGCGACCATGGCGAACGAGCCCCAGACGAGCGCGGCGGCGAAGTCGCCGGCCCCGACGATGTCAACAGGAACCTGAACGACGCCGTCCTCGTTCATGGCCTCCGTGATCGTCGTCGGTGCTCCCTCCTCGGCCTGTTCGGCGACCCACTCCTGATACCCAGTCCAGAACGCACCGACGAGTGTCACCGCGATGAGAGTCGCGATCGGCGCGAAGAACGTCCGGAGCATCGGCTTCTCCTCGATCGGTTCGCGAAGGTCTTCCTCGACCTCCTGGAGTGGCTGTGCGTCATCTCGGTTCACCTTCCCCGTCTGCCAGGAGCGGTGTTCCGCGGTGAGCATCTCGCCGTAGTCGCGTCGTGAAAGGACGATAACGCCAACCATCACGATCGCAAGCAGCGAGTACGTGTTGAACGGAATCGAACCGACGAACGTTTCGAAGACGCCCGGCACATCCTCCGCGGCGACGTTGAGATCATCGTCGTTGATCAGACTCTCGTACCCCTCGTCGATCATCGACAGCTGAAACGCGACCCAACTCGAGAGTCCGATGGTTGCGACCGGCGCGGCAGTCGAGTCCACGATATAGGACAGCTTCTCGCGCGACATCCGCATCTGATCGGAGATTTCGCGCATCGTGTTGCCGACGATCGCCGTGTTTGCGTAGTCGTCGAAGAACAGGAGCATCCCGAGAATCCACGTGGAAAGTCCGGTGGCCCGCTGAGTCTGTAATCGCTCTGTCGCCCAGTTTCGAACTGCCGTTGCGCCGCCGAGACGCCAGATAAGTGCCACGCCAGAGCCGAGCAGGAGCGTGAAGACAAGAATCTGTGCGTGGAAGACATCACCGATCGAACCGGTGATCCAGGCGAACGTCTGTCCAATTCCATGCGTTCCCGTTGCGATGATGCCGCCCGACCAGATCCCGACGAACAACGACAGAATCGGTCTGCGTGTCACGATCGCGAGTGCGATCGCGAGCAGCGGCGGAACGAGTGATATCGCACCAAAATCCGACATGTGTCACTATTTATCGGGTGCGCAGATAATCCTACTCATTCGATTGTTTGTCCTATCGTTCATTATATTCTTGAAAGTACGGCCGTCGCTCGTGCGTGCCTGTCAAATTACTACGTCCTGCGTCACGACTCGTTCACTCGCGTTGCACTCGAGACGGACTGTACAATCGTGATACGACCGGACCACCGGTCGAGGGGTACCAACGCGTATCGAACAAACGTGTCTGTCCGTCAGCGGCGCAAAATCAACTTCAACACGTCCTCGTCTTCGAGTACGTGCTCCTCGCCGACCTGTTGTTCGTCGTGAGTGGCGCTGGGGCCGCTGATGCGAGCGAAGCGGAACCGCTCTTCCATCTCACCGCCGAGTTTTGTGATTGCCTCACCGACAGTGGAGCCGCGTTCGATGACCAGCGGTTCCTCCCAGTCGACGCCGCGACCGGGTTTGTCCATGTAGACGCGGATGAGGTCGAGATTCTCCCAGATGCGATCTTTGAGCGCCTCGAGTCCCTTCTCCATCTCGGCGCTGATGAACGTCACCTCGTCGGGGTCGAGATCACGCTCGCGAAGCTGTTCGTCGACCGTTTCCTTGTAGTCGGGTTCGATGAGGTCGACCTTGTTGACACAGGTGATCGATGGGATGTACTCGCGGTTGTCCATCAGCCCGTCGATCAAGCGGTCGATAGAGACGTTCTCCTGGAGGTTCAGGTCGGCGTTGACGTAGCCCTGGTCGCGGAGGACGTCCGAAATCGTCTCTTCGTCGAGGTCCTGGTCGGTACTCGAGGTGATCTTGATTCCGTCTTTGATCTTCGGGCGGACCGTCACACCCGGCGGCTCCTCGTCGACGCGGATGTTGATGTCGTAGAGTTCCTTCTGCAGGCGGTCGTACTGTTCAATCTCGAACACCGACAGCATGTACACGATCAGGTCGGCGTTTCGAACGACCGCGAGCACTTGCTTGCCGTCGCCACGCCCCGTCGCTGCGCCTTCGATCAGCCCGGGCACGTCCAGCATCTGGATGTTCGCCCCGCGATGGTTGAGCATGCCGGGATTCACGTCGAGCGTCGTGAACTCGTAGGAGCCCGTCTCACTCTCTGCGTTGGTCATCGAGTTCAACAGCGACGACTTCCCGACGCTCGGAAAGCCGACCAGCGCGACCGTGGCGTCGCCGTGTTTTTCGACGGAGTAGCCACCGCCACCGCCCGAACCGGACTGTTGTTTCTCGAATTTCTCTTTTTTCTCGGCGAGCTTGGACTTCAGCCGACCGATATGGGCCTCGGTCGACTTGTTGTAGGGCGTGTTGGCGATTTCGTCCTCGATCTCCTGGATGTCCTCCTCGAGCCCCATTTGTCTATACCCAGCCGGTCGTCCCGAAAAACCCTTTCCATGCGTGGGAACGGCGAGTCGTGTTCGAGTCCCCGTTCCTGTTCACTGTTCCCGAGTCTATTACCAATACAAACTGAATTCCGACACAGGTAAACGGGACTAGGCGAAACTGCAGCGTAGACAGATGCCAGATCCGACACGGCTGCGTGACAGCACGCAAATCGTCCTTCCGGCAGAGGCTGTCGAGAGCCTCGAGCCACAGCTCACCGAGGAGTTTACCGTCACGGTGTTTCCGGAAGGCGAAAACTACTGTCGAATCATTGGCAGCCCGGTCGAGATCAAGGCCGTGAGCGAGTTCCTGGCTCGACGCGGTGTGAGTGTCCCGTAGGCTGGTTTCGCAGTGTGAGTGTCCCATCGGCTGCTTTCACAGTGTGAGCTGCTCGACGTTGGCCCCCCTTCACTGTCTCTCCTTGCACACTCGATTCATTCACCGCCTCGTTCGCCACGAATCTCTCGTCTGAGCGATGCAAGCATAACCCCCAAAAGAAGTCCGATACCGAAGCCCGGAAGGAAATTCTCGGTCCCGCTCACCGCTGCGAGTCCAACGCCACCGACCAGCGGCGGAACAAGCAGCGCTGCTAGCATCTCGAACGCGAACACACCCGGCGGCTTGGGGTCCGCACTCGTCGACAGTCCCATATCGGCTGCACGACGGCGGGAACAAAGAATCTCCGGTCACATGTCGGTGACTCCGCTCCAACGCGCCCCTAGCGCTCCGGATGCACCGGCCCGTCGAACCCGCCCCGAACCAGCGGCTTCGCAATATGTCTACGCGCACACGGCGGCACCTCGTACCAACCCAACTCGAGTACCCGCTCAATCTCAGCCCGTTCCTTCCCGGGTGCGTCGGTTCCACAGTCTCGGCAGCGATAGCCCTGGTCGCGGCCGGCGCTCTCCATCGTGCGCTCGCAGTCGGGACAGACCGGTGTCACGAGGTCGGTAGTATTGAGGCCTCGGACGGCGACCTTCTCGAGTTTGAGCGTGCCGTCGGCGAGTTCGCCGCAGACGGTGAGGCGGTCGCCGGGTCGCAGTGCGCGAACGTGGTCGCGAAAGCGTTTGGTGGGTTCGAAGGCGGCGCAGGGAAGTTTCGCCGGCGAGCTAGCGGCGTTGTCCGCATCGCCGGCTGCCACACCCTCCGGCGCAACGTCGACGAAGACGTGGCCGCCGCGTCGCGTCTCCGGCTCAGAAACAACTCGTGCGTCGAGTCGGTAGGCGCGGCCGTCCTGCAGGGAGGTCGCGGTCGCTGCATCGGCAGCCGACCCAGTGGTCCCCGAGTCACTGTCAGCGCCCACAGTCACATCCCGCAAATGCACGTCCGTCCCCTGGTTCGTCACGAACAGGTGACTCGAGTACACCGGCTCGCTATCGATCTGTTCAGCGACGCGGCGGACGGCTTCGGGATCGTCACCACGGATCCCGTGGAGAATCGGTCCTGGTGTGTGGGGTACGCAGACGGTTTCGTTCTCGCCGCGGTCGACGGTGTCCCAGACGTCGGGATAGCCGGAGTCTGCGGCCGCGAAGACGCTGTCGTGGTCGACCTCGCGCGGCGTTCCCCAGCGCTCGGGCTTGCGGTAGGAGATGTATTCGTACGTCCAGTCTGCAAGCGCGCTCCAGGCCCCGATGGCGGCCAGCGCGCCGATTCGCCCGCGGCCGTTTCCCGCGTGCCACGACTGGTAGCCGTGGTCGTCGATCAGGGTCTCGGCCGCAGCGCGCGAGAGGTGATCGCGGATCGCGCGCGTCGAAAACCGCGCGACAGCCGCCGGAATCGCGCCCTCGCCGGCGGCGAGATCGATGTCCGCGACGACCAGCCCCGGATTCGTCCGCTCGTCGCGCGTTTCTGCGAGGGACTCGAGTACCTCCCGTGAAATGTCGAACGCGCGAGCAGGATTGCAGTCGGTGTGGATCGCGAGCGCGGCGTTGCCGCGCGTTTTGTACTCGACGGCGGGGTTGAGCCGGACGAGGAGGGTTCGGGTGGCCGCGGCGTCAGCCTCGCGACGCAGCCGCTTTGCAATCTGCGCGGCGACGTAGGTCGTGCACATCCCGTGTTCGCGGGAATCCGTGTCGTCGAGCCCGACGATCGTCATCAGCGAGTCTTGTGACGGCTGTGAGTAACGCCTTTCGGTGTGCCACCCTGATGGGCGGTTTGTATCTGGTACTGAATCGATGTGCGATGCAAGACGAACAGTTATAGCTGGGCGCTGACACCCCTATATAAGTATACTGCTGGTACACATCCCAATCGCGACACCGCAGGTAGCCATCTTGGGGAAACGCTCTTGTATGAGGAATAGCTTACAATACCCTATGTCCCGCTCCGCACTGGTCGGCAACGTGACCGCGATGTTAGAGGACGCGGGATTCGTCGTCAGTGACCGGTGTGCAATCCGCCCGAAGAGTTTCGATATCGCCGCGCGTCGTGGCGAGGACCTGTTGCTCGTCAAGATTCTCGGCAATATCGACGCGTTCAACGAAGCGACCGGCCACGAGATGCGCCGCCTCGGGACGTATCTCCAGGCGACGCCGCTCGTGCTCGGTCTGCGCAGTCGCGACGAGGATCTCAAGCCAGACGTCGTCTACTTCCGCCACGGCGTTCCGGTCCTGAGTCCCGACACCGCGTACAACCTGTTCATCGAGGACGTGCCGCCGCTGATCTACGCCGCACCCGGCGGCCTCTACGTCAACATCGACGGCGACCTGCTCGCCGACGAACGCGAGGACCGCGACTGGAGTCTCGGCCAACTCGCGACCGAAC
Organism: Natrialba hulunbeirensis JCM 10989; assembly: GCF_000337575.1. Lineage (GTDB taxonomy): Archaea > Halobacteriota > Halobacteria > Halobacteriales > Natrialbaceae > Natrialba > Natrialba hulunbeirensis. The sequence goes on from NZ_AOIM01000013.1 coordinate 13,935, forward strand.
TCGGCGTCTCCCGGCGCACCGTCTCGAAGTACGAAGACGGGATGAACGCCTCTGTCGAAGTCGCGATGGCGCTAGAGGATCTGTTCAACGAACCGCTGACGAGCCCCGTCGACGTGCTCGAGGGTGCAGACGACGTCCACGAGACCGATGACACGCCGGACGACCCCGAGGCCGATCCCGACGACAAACAGGTCGTCGCCGTCCTCACGCGGGCCGGCTACAGCGTCCACCCGACGATCCGCTCGCCGTTCAAGGCCATCAGCAAGGACGAAGACGACAGCGAGGTCGTCCTCACGGGTCACTCGGAGTTCACCAAGGCCGCCGAGAAGCGCGCCCGCATCATGAGTTCGATCGGCCAGGTCACCCGCACGCGCTCGGTGTACGTCGTCGACCGCGCCAAGCAGGAGTCCGTCGATGGCACCGCGCTCGTCGAACGCGAGGAACTCGAGAACCTTCGCGATACGGACGAACTTCGAGACGTGATTCGAGAGCGTGCAGAGTACGAGGAAGCGGCCTAGCCGGTCGATTTATTTTGGTTTCGCGGACAGGTAAGGTGTGACGAGCGAGAGTGAGCGTGAGCGCCAGTGTCAGTACGAATTCAATCCCGGTGTGTGGGAACGAACAGCCGAAACCGGAAACACACTGGATACAAGCGAGCTGAACGCCGACGGAACGTGGCGATGCCATCGGGCCGCCGACGGGAACAGCGGATACTGCCGCTTTCACACCCCACTTGCAGAACGAGACTGGGAACCCAGTGAAACGGTTGCTGCGCTCCGAGATGCAATCTGTGGTAAATCGGGCGGTAACGATAACAATAGCGACAACGACGGCAAGCGAGACCGTCGTCGGAGCAAACAGTTCATCGGGGCGACGTTCGTTTCGCTCGACCTTCGCCACGAAACACTGGCTGCTCGAGATAACTACCCAATCGATCTCCGCCACGTGACTATCGAAGAGGGGGCAGATCTGCGCAAGGCAACCCTCGAGAACCCGCTCCAGTTCGATGGTGCGATCTGTAACGGCGATTTCGAGTGTTCGACAATCCGTGCACAACAGTCAGTCACAGTTGCAGATGCCCACATCGGCGGCGACCTACGTGCAGGCGATGCACGGTTCGGCGATCGCGTTTCGATATCGGATACCGTGGTTAGGGGCGACCTCTCGCTACCTGATGCGACCTTCAGCGGTCGTGCCGTCTGCCGCGGAGTAGAAGTTGGCCGCGGGATCGATGCACCTGGTGCTAGATTTGCGGACGACGCACTCTTCGACAGGGTGACAGCAATCGAGGAGTCGTCGTTCAGCAACGCCTCGTTTCAGGGTGAAGCGTTCTTTTCCGGCGCTACCTTCGCCGGTGGGCTCAACTGGTGGAACGTAACCGTTGCTGGGCCGACCCGTTTCGGCGGTGCGACGATTCGACAGGAGGCGATGTTCCAAGATGGGACCTTCGAGGATGTCGTCCGACTCACCAACGTCACCGTTCCATCCCGAGCCGTCTTCGCACAGACGACGTTTGCCGATCGGCTCTTACTCACGGGACTCGAGTGCGATGCCGATGCCTGTCTGGTTGATCTGTCTGGCGCAGTACTTTCTGGTGGACGATTAGAAACGACTGACTCACTCACGTACGATCTTTCAGGTGCCGAAGTCGGGCCGATCGAGTGGGGAACTGGAAGCGACAGTGAGACCGGCGGAGCCGCTGTTACTGAGCGCAACAGCGACACTGAAAACCGGACGGAACCGGTTCCACTGTCGCTCTCACAGTTCATCATCGAAAACACGCACTTCGACGGGTTCGACTTCCGAGATCGGACCGTACGGAGTGCACTCGAGTCCAGTGGATGGCGACTCCACGAGTGGAACCATGAAAACGAGAGTGGGTGTGGCGGAGACGAGCGGCAACTCTCACCAGAAACACTCGAGAGCACGTACCTCAAGGCAAAACACGGGGCAAAAGCCGTCGGCGACAGCAAGGCAGCTGGTGAGTTCTTCCGCCACGAGATGCGCTACCGGCGGGACGGACACGCAAAACGCGCACGAGAGGTGGGTTGGTCACGGTCACGGATCGTCGATAGCGGCAAGTGGGTCGCCAATGCCGTCTTCGGTGCTGTCGCCGGTCACGGCGAACGACCGGGTCGAGTCGTACTAACTGCTGCTGGAATCGTCGCTGGGTTTGCGCTCTTGTACGCGGCGCTTTGGCCGGGATCACCGCCGTATGGAGGTGCCGTCGGCTACCTGATGTTTAGCCTCGAATCGTTCGTAACGCTCGTACTGGGCGGCTCCGTACCGGTCGAGCGCACCGCCGTTCGACTGGCAGCGCAAGTGCAGGCGTTCGTTGGCGCCTTCCTCATCGCGCTATTCGTGTTTACGCTCACGCGGTCGATTCAACGGTAGTTTCAGGTCGACGACGGGGCCATCGATGGCGGTCCGCTTTATCAGCGAAACAGGAGAATACCCCGGAGGCTTGACCTCGAGGTGATTCACCTCACAGGTCTTTCAGGCTCCGTACGTCTCTTCGAGATAGGCGACGATATCATCGCTTTCGTGCATTCCTTCGACATCGTTTGCTTCATCCGTGAGAACCGGTACACCGGTCTGCCCACTCACCGCTTCGACCTCTGTTCGCTTTCCGTGATCTCGTTCCACGTCGATCACGTCGTACTCGAGTTCGAGTTCGTCGAGTGTCGAGCGCACTTTTGCACAGAACGGACAGCCGGGGAGATTGTACAGTGTGATGTCAGCCATACGGGGTGCTAACGGGTGGAGGTGTATGAGCGCACCGGTCGCGGTATCAGTTCGGTTGCACGGTGTGATATCGCAGAAGTAGCAAACGAGTGTGAAGACGGCAACTACGGTGTTCCGCGGCGGGCGTTTCGTGGCGGACGTCAGGTCCCAGACGTCAGTTGTCTGCCGTCAGCACTCAGAACGCCAGCACGCCAGCATCCGTCGCGAAGTAGGCGATGTAGTAGACGATGAACGCGACGACGAGCGCCCACTGGCCGAGCGAGACGTCAGCACGGTCGCCCACGGCGGTCTTGATCAGCGGGTAGCTCATGATCCCTGCGGCCAGTCCGTTCGCGATCGAGGCCGTCAGCGGCATGATCGTGATCGTGAGGCCACTCGAGATTAGCCAGGCTGGGTCGTTCCAGTCGATGTCAGCAACGCCCTGGAGCATGATGATACCGACCACGACCAGCGCGATGTAGGTCGCGTACTGCGGAATCGCACCCATCAGCGGGACGACCAGCAGCGAGAGCGCGAAGAGACCGGCGACGACCAGTGCGGTAAAGCCGGTTCGGCCGCCCTCCTCGAGTCCGGCCGAGGATTCGATGAACGTCGTCACGGTCGAAGTCCCGATCATTGCGCCGACGGTCGTACCGACTGCGTCGGCCATCAGCGGGCGCTCCATCTCGGGCAGGTTCCCCTCCTCGTCGAGGAAGCCACCGATCTGGGAGACGCCGATGAGCGTCCCGGCGGTGTCGAAGAAGTCGACGAAGAAGAACGTGAAGACGACGAGCGCGAAGACGAGTGGCTCCTCAGTGATCATCCCCAGTCCGTCCACAAAGCCGTAGATGAGCGGCGTGAAGTCGTACTGGACAGTCATGATCATTTCGGCGATGCCGCTTAGCCCCTCGTTCGTGATCTGGTTGTACTCGTCTTCGGGCGCGAGTTCACCGGGTGCGACGAAGCCGAGCAGGGTAAGCAGCCAGCCGCTGATCGCGGTGAAGAGAATACCGAGGACGATCCCACCACGCACGCCACGGGCGTAGAGGATGAACGTCAGCACCAGTCCGACGAGCGAGAGCGCAGCGACGGGGCTCGTCGCGACGTTGCCGAGGTAGACCAGTGTCTCCGGGTCGGCGACGACCAGTTCGATCTCTTGCAGTCCGAGGAAGAGCAAGAAGACACCGATACCGGCCCCGACGGCGAACTTGACGGGTTCCGGGAACAGTTCGATAATGTAGCGACGCGCACCGACTGCGGTCAGTGCGATGAAGATGATCCCCTCGACGAACACGGCGGCGAGTGCGACCTCCCAGGGGACGCCGAGTCCGAGGACGACGGTGAACGCGAAGAAGGCGTTTAGCCCCATCCCGGGCGCGAGCCCGAACGGCCGATCCGCCCAGAACGCCATCACGATCGTCGCGACGATCGATGCGAGAATCGTCGCGACGGCGATCATCTGCAGTGTCTGTGTCTGGTCGTAACCGTCGATCTGGATCGCTTCGGCCAGAATCATCGGGTTGACGACGATGATGTACGACATCGCCAGGAACGTCGTCAGCCCGGCGACCATCTCGGTCGACAGGCTCGTGTCGTACTCATCGAATCCAAAGTAGTCCGCGATCGTTTCGGTAACCCCCATATTGGATGGTCAAGCATATCCACAGCGCTTAGTTAAAAGTTCTTGTCTCGGTTTCGGAAAACCATTCCACATATGTGCATACATTCGGATACCGTGGCAGAGAGGTTGGTGTGGTGATTGACAGGATTGGACGGCAGTCCTCACCACGACGTGGGACGAACGTATTTCATCTCGGAGCATGTACTGTGTTATCATGAAGTTCGTCATCGTTGGGTACGGCCGCGTGGGCTCTCGAACCAGTCGGATCCTCAGCGAGGAGGGACACGACGTCGTCGTCGTTGATAACGACCCCGACCGAATCGATCGGGCGAGCGGCGACGGCTTCGAAACCGTCCAGGGCGACGGCGCGGACGAAGCCGTCCTCGTCGACGCCGGCATCGAAACCGCGGACGCAATCGGCGCGTTCACGCCCGACCTCAACGCCAACTTCGCCGCCTGCATGGTCGGCGACCACCACGACTGTCGGACCGCCCTGCGAATCGACGAAGACTACCGCGAGGAAATCTACACCAGATACGCCGACGAGGTCGACGAGATCATCTACCCCGAGCGACTCGGCGCTGCCGGCGCGAAAACCGCCATGCTTGGCGGCGACTTCAACGTCGTCACTGACCTTGCGACGAATCTGCAACTCACCGTCCTCGAGATCCCCGATGGCTCGGCCGCGGTCGGCAAGCGCATGAGTGAACTCGAGTTACCCGAGTCGGCGCGGATCTATGCCCATGGGCGAGCCCGCGAGTCGTTGACGATTCCGCTGCCGGGGACGGAACTCGAAGCGGGTGATGAGGTGGCGGTGGTGACGGAGGCGAGCAGTGCGGACGAGGTGCGGACGGCGTTGCAGTAGTAGGGACGCGAGTGGAATGGTGCTGTAGTGGAGACACACGAGGTGGATTTGGGTCCTGCCAGCGAACGACCGTCACGCAGCGGTCTCGTCTGGTTACCCAGCGGTCTCGTCCGGACGGAACACGAGAATATTCTGGTGGACCATCGAGGGGACGAACGAGAACGGATAGCCGTAGACGTGGAGGTCTTTCGTTGGGTCGTACCAGACCAGACTAGCCGCGAGGGTGACAGGCGCGGTTGATTCAATCGCTCGTGCGAGGTCGGCCGAGAGGAACTTGTAGGACTGGTCGCGGTACATGTCGCCGATGAAGACGACGATGTGGCCGTCGGGGGCGACGGCGTCGGTGAAGCGGTCGAATTTAGTGGCCATGTCGGTGAGCCAGTCGTCTTTCGTCGTGGTTTCGACTGCGTCTCCTGCAGTCTCAGCCGTGTCTCCTGTCGGTCCGGCTGCGTCTCCAGTGGTATCCCTGTCGTCCGCTGTCTCAGTCCCGGTAGCTCCCGCTTCGTCCGCGTCGAACGACCCCAACTTGCTCTCTCGAGTCTCGTGGACATTCCGCGTCTGCTCGAGTTCGTCCATATGCCAGTAGGGGACGTCGGTCAACAGGAGGTCAACGCTGTCGTCGTCGACCTCCTCGATCAGGTCCGCACAGTCACCGTGGCGCATCTCCTGTGTGGCGAGTTCGGGTTCCCCACGGGCGCGTCGCTCCTCGTTTTCGCACTCGAGTACCTCGGCGTAGATGTCGGTCCAGCGCTCGGTACGCTCGAAGCCGATCGCGTCCCTGAGTCCGGTTCCCTCGTGTTCACAGAAGCTCGCACCGAGGAGGGTGCCGCCGACGCCGGCGAACGGGTCGAGCACGGTATCGCCGGCCTTGCTGAACCGGCCGATAAGTTCCGCACAGAGCCGAGGCGGCTTTTGGCCGCCGTGCTCGCTGCGCAGGTCGTGCTGGACGGCCGGCGGGTAGCCCTCCGCGATCACCGATTTGGTCGCGTACTTCCACTCCTTGCCAGTGAGGTCGTTGACTCGATTTCGCTCGTCGTAGATGCCTCGTCCCTCGACGTAGTGCTGATGCTCAGCGAGGTCGTCGGTGTCGATGACCTCGCCGTCTTCGACCGGCAGGGACTCGTCACGAGCGCGTTCGGCGTCGAACGTGCCGTCGTCGTCGGTCAAGAGTCGGCTCTGTCGGTGTCTCCCCGGCCCGTCACCCTCGTCTGCCATTGTATCCCGGAGTGAACGCCCAGTCTACTTAAATGTCGAACACTGGCCTTTCGATCGCAGCCACCAGCTATCGCTGTCGACTTGTCGTCTACAGAGTCGTGACTGGACCGATCGATACCCGCGCACTCGGACTCGCGTCCGGTATTTTCTGGGCACTGCTCATTGCCCTTCTCGAACTGACGGCTGACACCCAGTATGGCGAGCGGTGGCGGCTGCTCTTCGAGGATATCTATCCGGGATACGACCGAACGCCCGGCGACCTCCTCTGGGGGACGGCGCTGGCGTTCGTGGATGGGTTCAGTGCCGCATTCGCGTTTGGCTGGCTGTACAACCGTCTCGCGGAGTGAGCCGCGAGTCGTAAGTCGCGAGCCACGGACCACGGATCGCGGGCCGCGGGTCGCGGATTAGCTCGTGTAGGAGCTTTCGCCGACGATTTCGATGAATTCGCCGCGTCCAGTAGCCGCTTCCTCGTCGAACTCGGTCACGCGAACGCGAACGCGTTTTTCGACTGTCGCCTGTCCCGCGCCCTCGACGAGCAGGTGTGTATCCCCGATGTAGACGTGTCCGTTTCCGTCACTGTTCGCCTCCGCGACGAAGACGTCGAGTTCGTCGCCCACCGTGAGCGACGGCGTCGTATCGCGGAACTGCCATCCTTTGAGGTACTTCGTGAAGATGCTCATATGCGTGCCACCTCCTCACTCTCGCGGTCGATTACGTACTCACGGCCGAAGCCGGTGAGCGCTGCGATGACAAAGACTGCCACCAGGAGCCAGCCCTGGAAGACGAACGGAACAACGTCGATCGGCGTCACCAGCATCCCGGTGTCGAACCAATCGTAACTGTCCGGGAGATCCTGCATCGCGGTATACCCCGCGAGTACGCCGCCGGACCACGGGAAGATATACCCAAGCGCCGCCGTCTGGGCGTCCAGAATGTTCGCCCGCCGGTAGCCGTTCAGATTGAACCGCTCGCCGATTTTCGAGATGTACGGTCCGATCGCGACCTCCGCGGCCGTATTGATCGTGATGACCGCATTGATCAGCGCTGCCGAGCCGACCATCGTGAGTTCGGCGTTGCGAACGTTCGTTGCCAGATTCTCGATCGACCAGTCCAGAATCGCCTGGAAGGCACCGCCGCGAATCATAATCTGGGCCGCCGCGATGATCAGCAAGACGAGAATCGCCAGCTCGAAGAAGCCCGACGCCCCCTCGATGAGGCTCCCGCCGACGCTGACCGCGTCGGGATCGTCGTCGAAGATCGCTCCTAAGAGGATTATCCAAAAAGGAGAACAGGGTTCGCGCCGAGCAATAGGCCTGCAGAGACAGGGTGGTGAACCTAGTCATTACACACGTAATGATATCCTGTTTATAATATTTTATTGGGAGGTATAGAACAAATGTGTACAAGGGGAAAGGATTATGCTACTAAGTTAAACTACGGCATCCCTGGCTGGCAACCCTCATTATCCCACCTCAGATAATCGTCGTGTCCGCGTATCCCAGAACTAATACCGTCTCGCCACTGGAATGATGCTTCATGGTGAAGCAGTTGCTCATCACACTTTGGAGAGATGTCATAGTAGTTTCTACTACCAACATTAAAGACTTGAGAAGCGCTACCTCCACTGTTCCATTCCCACTCCCAATCAGCTTTTTCTGTTGTAGATGTACTTTTAAACGATACATCCGGTTGGTCATAATCCCAAGAAATAGATGCGGCATTATAGCTAAGACTAGCTGAAGTGCTCCAACTTCCGCTCCTTTCACCTGATGGACTATGCTCAGCATGTGTCTGATCCCCGTCACCAACTGAATTATCACTCCAATCAATAGTATCCCATGCTCTATAATTAACGAAATCCCAATCATCATCTGAGCATTGATTTATACCTGGATAAGTACTCAAGGTCACATGAGCGCCAAACTGTTTTGAAGAAATATCTTCATGTTCCCAAAGTTTAAGTTCAGATGTGTATTTTCCAAAGGGACAGTCTCCGTTTTCAACTACACTTTGGTCAACTAATCTGTGCCAATCTTCATCAACACAAACTCCACCTTCACATGACTCTATCGTCACATCGTTTGCAGAACGCTGTAATCTATCTAAGTATTCTTCAGCACCTCTATGCCGGTCTATTACGTTTGCATTTGCATTTGCGTCTGACTCGTTGCGAGGTGCCGCACCAATCCATGAACGAGCGTTTCCTTGTTCAGTAATATAGTACAAGTATGAAACAATATTCGTTTCATCATCGAATTCGGGAATATTATTAACAATTCCCCTATCCAAGTCCCTATCTTCCATATATCTATTCTTTACTGTTCTTTGGATATTCATGATCTCTTCTTTAGTTATAGGATTATCATGATTCCGTTTCCTAATAATGAATTCTCCGTCTTTTTCTTTCTCCGCTGAAACAGCGCTCGGGGCAATTGCGGTACCCATAGCAACACTAGTGGCTGCAAGAAATTGTCGTCGGTTGGGCTGAATAGTTCGCTTTCTATCATCTGCATTTTTTGCTCCGCTTCTTTTTTCATTTCCATGAGTCATTTCCATCAACAATAGAGTCTGTGATGCCTACCAATATAAATTTATTCATACGAACATTTACATACTAATATGTGGGTGAAAACCATCATCTCTCTATCAGTACTATTGTTATCAAATTTGCTATTTGGTGATACCGACATAGCCGCGGGAAACGTCGTCGGCTCGAACGTGTTCAACCTCCTCGCGGTGCTCGGCCTCGCCGCATCCATCCGCCCCCTCGCCGTCGACCCTGCCGTCCTTCCCGGACTGGCGTGGCTGCTAGCCGTGACCGCCATTGCGACCATCTTACTGGCGACCGGTCGGCGAGTGACTCGCCTCGAAGGCCTGATCCTCCTTGCACTCGGGATGAGCTACTGGCTCGGCAACGTGTTCGTCTGACTATGCACCGACCCAACAGTCTGAAACAACAGTTCGGGTGCCGGGTCCGGGATACAGGACGCGGAACGTGGGGTCCAAGACGCAGAACATGGAGACGGAACGCAGAATAGGGGGTATAAGAGGCAGAACACGGATACGGAACGCGAGCGACACACAGCAGACAGCGATTCGGGCGGTAACGAGTCTCTTTACGTCTTGATCCGTTACAGACCGTATGAACATGCTCGTCGACGGCGAGTGGCGAACGGATGCACACGAACTAACCGGCGACGACGGCTCGTTCGATCGGCAGGAGACCACGTTTCGCGACTGGGTACAGGACGATCCCGATGCCCGATTCCAGCCCGAATCGGACCGCTACCACCTCTACGTCTCCTACGCGTGTCCGTGGGCGCACCGGACGCTCGTCACGCGCGCGCTGAAGGGACTCGAGGACGCCATCTCGGTGTCGGTCGTCGACCCCTACCGCGGCGAAGATGGGTGGCAGTTTACACCCGGGAAAGAAGGCTGTACGCACGATCACGTTCACGGCGTCGACTACTTGCGCGAGTTGTACGTGCAGGCCGATCCGGACGTGACCTGTCGCGTGACGGTGCCGGTCCTCTGGGACACCGAGGAAGACACCATCGTCAACAACGAATCGGAAGAGATCATGCGGATGCTCGACACCGAGTTCGACGAGTTCGCGGATCACACTGTGGACCTCTATCCAGACGGAGATCAGGCGGAGGTCGACCGGATCATCGACGACATCTACGAACCGATCAACAACGGCGTCTACCGGGCTGGCTTCGCGACCGAACAGGGCCCCTACGACGAGGCTGTCGATGAACTCTTCGGTGCGCTCACCCACTGGGACGACGTGCTCGCAGACCAGCGCTATCTCGCCGGTGACCGCCTAACCGAGGCCGATATCGCGATGTTCACGACGCTGGTTCGTTTCGATAACGTCTACCACACCCACTTCATGTGTAACGTCCAGTACATCCGCGAGTTCGACAATCTGTGGCCGTACCTCCGGGATCTCTATCAGACGCCAGGTGTTGGCGAAACGGTGGACATGGACCACATCACGGAACACTACTACACGACCCATCCGGACGTGAACCCACACCGGATCATCGCCCGCGGACCCGACCTCTACTTCGGAGCGCCACACGACCGGGACGAACTGGCCGGCGAGCCACCGGCTGCGCTCGTCTCGTCTGCAAAGCGGTAAGTTTGGGAAAAAGACCCGAGACCCGAGACCCAATCCGTCGCGATCAGGCGCCGTTCGGCGAGTTGGGCTTCCGGTCTCGCTCTCGGTTCGCCGTCTCGGTTCGCCACCGTTCGTAACTCGACTCCGGCGGGTCCTCGGCGACGAAGGCGCGCCAGAGGAGCCAGACGACCGCGATGACGGGGAGCGCCGGCAACAGCAACAGGGCGATTGCCACCGCCATCACGTAGCCGAACGCCGACATCTGTAGATTCGGCACGTAGCCCGTCGACTCGGACACTTTCGTGGACATACGGCCTAGTAGAAACGTTCCGATATTCGGTCTTTCGATCCCAGCGACGACTCGACGGACTCCTGAACCGCGTTCTGAAAGTGCGAGCATCGGCTCCATTCGTGTAGCGCCTCACCGCGGAGATACCGACTGTCCTCGCTGTTGCTGCCAGTATCGGCCAGCACGAACGAGCGCCTCAGCCAGCACGACTCCCGCGAGGACCACCCCACAGATCAGGGTGAACGCCACGATGACGATCACACCGCTTCCCTCGCCGGCCCCCACCCACCTGAGATACGTCGCCAACACGGCAAGAAACAGCGTCAGCGTTCCCAGCAAGACGGTGATCGGCGTCACACCGCGCATCTCGGCCGTTTGCAAGCGGTGTAACACCACGAGGCCAAGCGAGCCGGCGGCGACGAGTTCGACCGAAACGGGAACGGGGACGGGGACGGGGACGGAGCCAGCGCTCAGCCACACCGGATACGGTCGCGGAATATCCGTAAACACCACGGCTGCAACACCCAGCACGAGCACGGCGAGTCCGTAGTCTACGAATCGCGCCAGCGACCCGTCAATCTCCCCCATTCGTATCGATTCTGATCTTTCACGTATTCCTATAAAAACGTACGTGTGACATCCCGTCCGCACAGAATCCGACACGCTACAATCAGGGTCTGCGAACGGGGACTACTCGAGTACCCGCGCCGAATCGTCCTGGGGCTGGTACTCGAGTCCGAGCATGGTTTCGGTGAGCGAGAGGAAGCGTGCTGCGTTGTTCGAGATGCCGTGGGCGGTAAACGGTGTGTGCGGGAGCGAACTCGTCACGGCGGCCTCCATGAGTCGCTGGCAGTCGTCGGGACTGAGCCACATCGCGCGGGCGTAGCGTTCGCCGGCGCCGTCGCGGTCTGCGATTTCGGCGTCCAGTTCCTCGTTCGAGAGGAGCCAGCCGATCCGGAGGTTGATCACGTCCAGTCCGTGTCGGTTGGCGTAGTAAGAGCCCAGCGCCTCGCCGAAGACCTTGGTGACGCCGTAGTAGGTGTCCGGATCCATCGAATCGTCCGGACGGACGGCGGTCGGCGTGCCGACGGTCGACTCCGGACGGGTAGGTGAGACGGTGTTTCCCATGTTGACCGCGTGGTTCGAACTCGCGAAGACGACGCGCTGGAGGTCGTGCTCGAGCGCGGCCGCGTAGACGTTGTAGACGCCCTCGATGTTCGGTTCCTGTACTGCATCCCACTCGGCGCGCGGATCGGGGTTGGCCGCGAGGTGGATGACGATGTCCTGTCCGTCGAGCGCGTCCATGACCGCCTCGCGATCGCCGATCTCGATCGGGGTCGTCTCGAGGTCTTCGGTTTCGCTGTGCGAGAAGAGGGTGAGCGCTTCCTCGCGGTCCTCGAACGCCTCGATAGTCTCCCTGCCGACCCGACCGGATGCGCCGGTGATCGCAACGTTCGTCATAGGAGGAAGTCACCGACCGCGGGGAAATAGCTCGGGCCAGCGCGTTCCGGTGGCCACCGGTCGAGGACGGTTCGTTGGTTCGACTGACCGCAACGCAACTACCGCTAACGCGACTACCGCTGACGCAACTAACCGCTACGGCCATACACGTTCACCACGTTATCAGTACACATGAAACAGATCGAGGTCTTCGAAGAAATCGACGCCCCACCCGATGTCGTCTGGGACGTGCTACTCGAGTTCGAGCGCTATCCGGAGTGGAATCCGTTCGTGCAGTCGATCGAGGGGACACCGGTGGAGGGAGAGCAGTTGCGGGTCCGAATCCAGCCACCGGGCGGGCGAGGAATGACGTTCAAACCGGCGATCGTCGCACTCGAAGAGGGGCGGCGACTGGCCTGGTTCGGTCGGCTGGTCGTCCCCTTCGCGTTCGACGGCTACCACGAGTTCCGAGTAGAGCCGATTGACAGAGCCCAGCGGACGCGGTTCCTGCAGCGAGAGACGTTCCGCGGCGCGCTCGTCCCGGTGCTCGCCAATCAGGACCGACTCGAGCGCGGCTTTCGGTCGATGAACGAGGCGATCAAGGAGCGTGCCGAGGCGCGGGTTGCGGCGTCGAGCTGAATCGTTATTGTTGTGAAAGCGCTCGCAGCGACTCGATTTCGAACGTCGGCCGAGCGGGACCGTCGAAGGTGTACCCCTCGCGATGCTCCCGCCGAATAAAGGCCACGTCGATTCCGAGCGCATCCGCGGCGGCAACGTCGACGTAGCTGTCACCCACGTAGAGCGGCTCCGTCGCGTCCAGTTCGTCGATCGCTTGCTCGAGATAGTACGGCCGCGGCTTCTTGCGGTTGATCCCCTCGAGTGTCGGTTCTCGTCCGTACCAGACCTCGAACGGTGGGAGATCCAGTTCATCCAGAATGTTCCCGATCGTCTCGTGCTGGTTGTTGCTCACGATCGCCGTCGGCTGGGGAAGGGACTCGAGTGCGGCCGTGTCGTCGTAGCACTGTTTGCGGCCGGCGGTGAGTTCTGCGCGCTGGGCGGCGATGGCGGCTTCTTCGCGGGCAGTCCAGAGCGTCTGGGGCTCGACGCCGTGCTCGGCTGCGGTGGTCCGGAGCGAGTCGACGTCCGGGCTGAGGAGGGTTTCGATGGCTGCCTGGGGCGGGTTCGAGACGCCGACGGTCGCGAACGCCTCGGTCATGGCCTCGAGGAGGACATCTCGGTCCGTCGGGGTGGTCAACACGCCGTCGTTGTCGAAGAGAATCGCGTCGTACGAGCTGTCCATCTCCATTCGTAGTCAGTTCGAGTGAGGCGGGCGAGCCAGTTTGATGTTTCGCCGTGGCGCACGCGTGCGGGCGTTGGCTCAGTTTGAGAGGGGCCAAAGACACGAGACGGACTGGTGGTCGATGTCTCTCACCCTGCTAGTGACGGTGCCTTCGCGTGCCGGAGCCAGTCTTTTTCCCGGGACGAGCGGAGCGGTGTGTATGCGAGAGACGACAGCCTCGAGTAACTCGACGGTACAGGGTTCGTGCCCGTACTGTTCGGCCGAAAACGACTTTTTCTACACGTTCTGTCGGAACTGTCTGCAGGAGTTGCCCAGTAACGCGCGGCGCCACTCGCCTCACTGACGGGACCCAGTTGGGGGAGGGCAGGTCTTGCTCGTCGGCTGGCTCAGTTCCGGTCCTGAGGTTCAAATACCGAAAGGGAACCAGAGTCGACAATGTCGATGCCGATGCCGATGCCGACACTGACACCGACACCGATACCGATACCGAGTGACCGTCGCAGCGACGACAGACGCTGGCGACACCGACGAACACCGAGGGCGGACCTCCCCAGAGAGCGTTCGAGAACGGCAGAAACCACCCACAATGACGCGGAGGGAATGCGTGGGACATAGAGCACTCGTCGGCTACCGCCGTCCGGACGGACTCTACGACCTCCGATACAGCCACTGGGGCGGGGCCGACCGCTCGCTCGTGGCCGAACTCACCGCCGACACACCGCTCGCCGACGGCGCCGTCTCCGCGAGCCTGCTTGCCGACTCGATCGCCCGCGACCGCATTCTTACCGACCACCTCGATCCCTGCGTTCACGAGATGCTGTTCCTCGTCGAACCTAGCGCTGGCTACGAAGTCACACCCTACCACGTCTGCTGGCTCGAGTGGGGCGACGGCCACGGTGACGGCCGGGGCGCGCTTATCGGAACCGACCAGACGGACGAGTCCGTCAGAACGTGGTTTCGGGCGATCAAGACAACCCTCTCGGACGTGATCGAGATGGGCGTCCTCTCACAGCGAGCCGCACAATCGTACCTGGAAGCGCGCGTCTGTGAGGAGTACGCCGGCGTCGTCTACACCTACACGGGGACTCCGTCCGAGCCGGCGGATACAGACCCGACCGACCCCGCCAGCGACCCGTCGGTCCAGCCGACCTCACTTCCGAAGGGGGATCGATTCCCGCCGGAGCTTCGCGGCTGGTTCGATGAGACGCCCTTCGACTCGGTCTCTCGGCATACCGACCGAAACGACGACGATCAAAACAGCGACCACGGCCCTGACTGGTCGTAACCGCCCGACTCAGCGACTCACTCGGCCACTCAGCCACTCACTCACTCCAGCGCGCATCCGCCAGTGTCCGCTGCACCACGTCGTTGCCGACCGCCTCACCAAGCGTCTCGAAGCCCGCACGCTCGGCCCGGTCGTCCGCGTTCGCCACCAGTCGCGAGACGATGAACTCCGGCGTCGACCGCCCCACCGTGTCGAACCGTGGCTGGTAATCTACGAGCAACTCGAGTTCCGGGCTCAGTCCCTCGGCGAAAATGCCGTCCACGCGAGCCTCAGGCGGTAGCGGCTCCAGGTCGTCCGCGAGGTGCGTGACGAAGACGCCGAGCGCATCGCGCTCGACGGTCAGCGTCACGAGCCCGTGCAACAGATCGGCCGCACTCCCCGGCTCCGTGATCGCCTCGAACTCGTCGACCAACATTAGCGTTCGTCCGTCCGAGGACAGCGGCGGCACGACCGAGCGCAGGGTGGACTCGAGTACCCCCGCGTTGAAACTGGCGTGGCGGCGGTGGAACACGAGCGAGTCGACGGGCGTCACCTCGGCGCGCTCGGCGGGGACCGGCAGCCCCATCGAGGCGAGGAGAACAACCTGACAGCACGTCTCGAGCAGCGTGGTTTTCCCGCCGCTGTTCGCGCCGGTGAGGACGGAGACACGTTCCCGTCCGGGAACTGCGTTTGCGCTGGCGTCGTCGCCATTGGTATCGGTGCCGACACCGGTCCCAGTGCCAGCGCCGGTACCGGTCCCGTCGCGGC
Organism: Natrialba hulunbeirensis JCM 10989; assembly: GCF_000337575.1. Lineage (GTDB taxonomy): Archaea > Halobacteriota > Halobacteria > Halobacteriales > Natrialbaceae > Natrialba > Natrialba hulunbeirensis. The sequence goes on from NZ_AOIM01000013.1 coordinate 29,547, forward strand.
CAGAGATCGCATCCGCTTCGGTGAGTCCGTGCTCGCCCAGCGCGTAGGTGATTGGCTGGACCTGGTCGCCGCCATTGTGCCGGTTCCCTCCTTCGCGCCGGTCACCACCGTCGCGCTGGTCAGCACTTGAGTCGGTCGCCGGCGAGGCAAGCGTCAGATTCCGCGCCTCGACGACCGACACCGCAGCCGATTCGCCCCCGACGAACGTCGGTCGGGTACAGCCGTACGCGAGCGCGAAGCGCGCGAGCGAGAGGTGCAACGCGATGTCGTCGACCGCCGCGACCGCCTGGTCGATGGCGTCCCGAGCCCCCTCGAGTTCGGCTCGCAACTCGCCAGCGACCTGCTCCTCGCGGTCGTCGATCGCCGCCGTGAGGTCCCCCCGAAGCGTCCGAAGCGTACCCCCCACGAAATCCGTCGCGTCGGTCGCGTCAGTCGGCATCGCCTCGCGAACCTGGTCGACCGTCACCGCCGTCTCCGAGAGCAGGTGGTCCTCGAACGCCTCGCGGAACTGGCCCACGTCGCGGACGCCGTCGTCCCGCAGTTCCTCGATCAACTCGAGTGCGTTCGCGTCCATATCCTCGACAGTTCCGAGGGCGTCGTGCAGGCGGTCGAGTTCGTCGTCGGCACCGCGGACGAGTCGGCCCTGCCCGCCGTCGTCCGCGAAGGCAGAGAGCGCATCTGCGGCGGTTGCGAGCGTCTCGCGCTCGAGTTCAGCGACGGTTTCGAACGGGCCGGAGTCGACCCCGGCCTCGAGCAGGGCGAGCGCGGTTTCGACGGCGGCGCGTTCGCTCTCGTCGCGTTCGTCGTAGCGCTCGTAGGCTTCGAGGACGGCCTCGCGGTCTGCCTTCTCGAGTGCCGCCCAGGCGTCGCGGGCCGCGAGCACGTCGTCGAGACGCGACTCCATTTCCTCGCGGCTGGTGAGCGGCGTGAGGACGCGGATTCGGTCGGCCGCGCGCTGCGTGACGGCGTGCTCGACCGCCAGATCGAGCAGGTCCTTGTACGCCGCGCGGGCGTCGCTCGTCGCCAGCATGTCGATTCCGTCGCCGCCGGTCGCTCGCCGCAGGATACGTGTTGCGCGCCCGCGAGCGAGGCCGGCGGTCGCGAGTTCGCGAACGTCGCCGCTCTCGATCGCCTGGATCGCGCGTTCCCGTCCCAGCTCCGACACAAGTGCCTCCCTCGTCTTCGGGCCGACGCCCCAGTACTCCTCGAGTCGCATAGTATACGCATCGCATTCGAGTCAGTACGCTTGAATACTGTGCCATCGGCTACCCGCTGGCGCGTGTCGGCGCAGATGCAGGCGTGCATACAAACATATATTACCTCTTCATACATTCTCCCATGTCAACAGGAACCCCGAACTCGACTACCATCAGACTCGGGTTCGTCTACTGCTGTGGCGTCGTGCTGGCGTTCACAGCCGGCCGACTGTCCGACGGCATGGCAACACAGGACAACTGGCCGTTCCTCCTCGCAACCACCCTGCTGATCGGACTCGGACTGTACGGAATCGTCCGTTCCAGTGCACCTCGCTCGTAGCAGGCAGGACTGTGCTCAGCGCGGTGTGTGCCAGGGCAGGAATTCTCGAATGGGGTGTACTCGAGTACACTCGACCGTAGATTTAAGCGGCCACCGACAACGTATCGAGTAATGGCAAACCGGCGTCACGAACGGCAGTACTCCGGCTGGGATGAGGCGGGTGCCAGCGACGGGATGGTTCGACAGTACGACACCACCCGAATGCGCTGGGTCGAACTCGACCTCGAAGACGTACCGGGTCGCGTAATCGCGCGCCACCGCGGAGCGGACGGGTCAGCGGAAGCAGACGGCTCGCCGGAACCAGACAACTCGTCGGAGCCTCCATCGGGGCCGACCCAAGAATCCGGCCCGGCTGCGCAGACAGGCGAGATCGTCGATGTGGAACTCGTACTCGAGTCCGCTCAGACGAAACACGCCGTCGAGTCGTTCGTCGTTACCGTCGAAAACCAGGCAGCTACGCCGCTGACAGTCGACCGCGCAGGGCTCACGTTCGACGACGAACCCGAAAAGAGCGCGCCAATTGAGGCGGTGGTACTCGAGTCCGGCGAGACGGCAGCGATTGAGGTGCACTGGAGCTGGATTCATCAGGACCAGGATGTACTGACGGTCGGGGTTCGCTCGGGAAGCGAGCCAATTGCGATGGCGACGGTTGACCTCGACGACTACAGGTAGCGGCCTGTTCGATCATATGCACATCCGTGTATAATATTGTGTGGTGAACCGTCTCTGGAGCGCACAAACACGGGGATTTTTATCCGGGCGGGCTCCTATGGACGACCATGACTGATGGGCGGGGCGAAACTCCCCGGCGAACAGGAATGACCGAAAAGTGCGGCGTCGTCGGCGTCTCACTGGACGGTCGAGACGCGGCACGACCGTTGTACTACGCGCTCTACGCACTCCAGCACCGCGGCCAGGAGTCCGCCGGGATCGTCACACACGACGGCTTCCAGCAACACAGCCATGTCGACATGGGCCTCGTCGGGGACGTCTTCGGCGAGGGCGACCTCGACCCACTCGCCGGATCGGCCGGGATCGGCCACGTCCGCTATCCGACCGCCGGTTCCGTCGACACCTCGTGTGCACAGCCCTTCTCCGTCTCGTTCAAGAGTGGCTCACTCGGCCTCTCTCACAACGGCAACCTCGTCAACGCCGACGAGATCCGGGACGAGTTGGCCGCCGTCGGCCACGCGTTCACGAGCGACGGCGACACCGAGGTCATCGCACACGACCTCGCGCGCAACCTCCTGGAAGAAGACCTCGTGCGCGCCGTCAAACGCACGATGGGGCGCATCCACGGCTCCTACGCGCTGACGATCAGCCACGACGACACCGTCCTCGGCGTCCGCGACCCACAGGGGAACCGGCCACTCTGTATCGGCGAACTCGAGGACGGCTACATCCTCGCTTCGGAGTCGGCCGCGATCGATACGCTCGACGGCGAACTGGTCCGTGACGTTCGGCCGGGCGAACTCGTCGTCCTGCAGGAAGACGGCGACGGCTTCGACTCCTACCAGCTCGTCGAGGAGGACAACACCGCCCACTGCTTCTTCGAACACGTCTACTTCGCGCGCCCGGACAGCGTCATCGACGAGACGCTCGTCTACGAGGCGCGTCGAAACCTCGGCCGCAAGCTCTGGGAAGAAAGCGGCGTCGAGACGGACGTCGTCATGCCGGTTCCCGACTCCGGACGCGCGTTCGCCTCGGGCTACGCCGATGCGGCGACCGAGACGACCGCGGACGGCGAAGCTCGAGCCGAGGACGACGACGGCGTCGAGTTCGCCGAAGGGCTGATGAAGAACCGCTACGTCGGGCGGACGTTCATCATGCCGACGCAGGACGAGCGCGAGCGCGCCGTCCGGCTGAAGCTCAACCCGATCAAGTCCACGATCGAGGGGAAAACCGTCACCGTCATCGACGACTCGATCGTCCGGGGAACGACCTCGACGCAGCTCGTCCAGCTCCTGAAAGACTGCGGTGCAGCAGAGGTCCACGTTCGGATCGGCGCGCCGGAAATCGTCGCCCCGTGTTACATGGGAATCGACATGGCCACCCGCGAGGAGCTGATCGCCTCGGACAAGTCGACCGAGGAGATTCGGGATGCGATCAGCGCCGACAGTCTCGCGTACCTCTCGACGGATGCCGTCGCCGACGTGCTCGGGAAGGAGCGACTCGACCTCTGTCTGGGCTGTGTTACCGGCGAGTACCCCTACGATATCGAGGGCGAGGAAACCGACCGGGACGTCCAGCGACCGCAACTCGCCAGCCGACAGCTGTCGGCGGACGACTAGAATCGCTGTCGGTCAGGGACCGCTCCGACCGACCGGTTGCCGAGATATGACAGTCAGCAAAACGCTGCGCTAATTTTAACATAGAGACGCGTGAACACCTCACTATGGACTTAAACGAGTTCCTCGAGGGGCACAATCTGACGGGACGACAGGCAGCGATCATCTTCTTTGGGTTCCTGTTACTGATCATCATCGCTGGACTGTTCCTGATACTGTTCAGTGACTTCTTCCAGGAGCTGATCTCGTAGCCCCCGGACCCACAGCGTTCCTCCGTCGACGCCCAGAATCGTTCTACCAGGATCGCTCAATACAGTACGTGACCGAGCACGTACACCACGATTCCCAGCGAAAACGAAATCAGCCAGAGGCTCGCCGCGATTCGTCCGATACGAGCGTGGCTCGTCTGTCGAAGCTCGGAAATCGGGCGCGAAACCGCCAGCAACAGCGCATAGTACACGAGCGGAATACAGACGACTGCGAGGAGGATGTGGATCGCCAGAACCGGCAGGTAGACGGTGAGATAAACCGTCTCAGGGCCAGGGAACGGATCCGGGCCACCGGTCGCGATCAGTCGATAGAGGTAGAACGTGAGAAACGCCCCAAAGAGGGCGAACGAAGCGAGCATCGCCCGTCGGTGTGCAACGATATCGCCGCGGCGGATCGCTCGCCACCCCACCGCGATCGTCACGATCGCCGTCGCGCTGATCGCGACGTTGAGATGCGGAACGGACTCGAGTACCCACCCAGGCGCAGCCGGGACGGCCGACTGTGGAATGCGGCCGCCTGCGGCGGCGAAGACGACGATGAGTGAGACGACGCTCAGGATGGCGGTGAGAGGGGTGACGCGTTCCCGCGAGACGTACTCCATTGTCTATAGGTGAGTGTTGGATGGAACGAGGAAGTGCGTATCGACTTTGCGTGCAGCGGTGCTCTCGAGCGAGAGTGGGTGTTGTGATTTTTCCGAATCACAACGCAACCACTGTCGCTCTTTGGTGTAGGTTTCTGAAAGGATTATGCGTGGGTGATGTCCGCGAAGGGAAATCACCTGCATCGTTTCGCTCGGCGGTGAAACCGCCTTGCGTTTCGCGGTACGGTGTACCGCGCATGCGATGCGTGGGACCGGATTCGAACTCCCGTCGTTTCGCTCCGCGCTACGCGTCGCTCCACGACGACATTCGCGATTGGCAGGGCCAATCGCTCATCGGCGGACCCCTGCGGGACAGCGCCCGGATGGGACGGGAAAGCCGTCGCTTCTTGGTGTAGGTTTCTGAAAGGATTATGCGTGGGTGATGTCCGCGAAGGGAAATCACCTGCATCGTGTTGCTCGGCGGTGAAACCGCCTTGCGTTTCGCGGTACGATGTACCGCGCATGCGATGCGTGGGACCGGATTCGAACCGGCGGACCCCTACGGGACAGCGCCCTCAACGCTGCGCCGTTGGCCTGGCTTGGCTACCCACGCTCGCGGTTTCGTTCTTTGTCTGCACTCAATCGTATCCAGTGTGATTATAAAAGCCCTTTCCTTTGTGCTTGCGTCTGCGGTGAGGTCACACGGGACCGATTGGAACGGAGATTTCAAATGGCACAATTGCCAAAGCATACCATGGCTAAATACTCGACTGGTTCGTCCGGCGGCGGTGGCGGGACGAACTGCGAACTCTGTGGTGCCGAAAGCGACTCCCTGCGGCTGGCGTCGGTCGCCGGCGCGGAACTCGAGGTCTGTCCCGACTGTGCACCTCACGACGATACCCAGCAAACGTCGAGTCGCCGACGCTCCTCGCAGGACTCAGGCGGCTCGCACTCGCAGGACGAACCGAGCCGCAAGAAAAAGGCCGCCCAGAACGTCGCGAAGGCGAACCCGGTCTGGGACGGCGACTCCGAGCACTGGGAGAAAGACGGCACGAACTACGACGACGACCCGCTGCCGTACCTCGTTTCGGACTACGGCGACAAACTCATCGACGCTCGCCAGGACGCTGGCCTCCAGCGCTCAGAACTCGCAGACGAGCTCGAGGTCCCCGAAAAGGACCTTCTCGCAGTCGAACAGGGCCGTGCAACACAGGCCGGCATCGGCGGCGGGCTGATCGATGCACTCGAGGAGCACCTCGATATCGAACTGGCTGAGTGAGAGGCGGAGGAGATCGGGAGTACTCGAGACCGAGCGGGGTATCATCCGCAATCGGCGAGCAGCTTTTTAGTACCGCGCGACGGAGTGAGACCGATGAGTGGGCAACGGGCGGCAGCGGAGCCGTACGCCACGCGGTTCGAGACCGAAGTGACGGCGATCGACGGCCGACGAGTCTGGCTCGAGACGAGCTACTTCTACGGCGAGAGCGGCGGCCAGCCGGCCGACCGCGGAACAATCGACAGCGTCGCCGTCGAGGATGTCCAGCTCGAGGACGGCGAGCAGGTCCACGTATTGGCCGAGGAGCCGTCGTTCCGGGCCGGCCAGCGCGTCCTCTGTTCGATCGACTGGTCGTTCCGGATGTACTGCATGCGCGCACACACGGCCAGCCACGCCCTCTACGGAGCCGGTCGCCGGCTCCTCGACGACCTCGGCTACGGCGGCTTCGACATCGGCGAGGAGAAGGTGCGCGTCGACCTCGAGACGACCAGTGAACTCGACGACGAGACGCTGCTCGAACTCGACTCGCTGGTGAACAGAGCCGTCTGGGAGTCCCGGCCCGTTTCCTGGGAAGACATCCCGGTCGCCGACGCGCGCGAACGCGAAGATATCGCGTTCAACGAGGCTACCGAGGACGGCGCGTTCCAGAAGGGGCGCGTTCGCATCGTCACGATCGGCGGCGCGGACGAGAATGGCGGCAACGGTACACGCACGCGAAATAGATCGTCTGCTGGGCCGACCGTGACCACGAGCACCGACGGCTCGGCCGAGCCCTGGGACGTCGCCGCCTGCGGCGGCACGCACGTCCGCAACACGCGCGAAATCGGCCCCGTCACCGTCCTCGGGCGATCCAACCCCGGCGAAGGCATGACGCGCGTCGAGTTCAGCGTCGGCCCGACGGCTATCGACCGCCGGCGCGAGGAAAAGGCTGTCGTGCTCACCGCGCGCCAGGAACTCGGCGTTCCCCTCGAGGAGGTCGGCGACGAACTGGCACGTCTCCAGGACGAACGCGACGACCTCGCCGCCGAGGTGCAGACACTCCAGCGCGACCTGGTCGAGCGCCAACTCGAGTCCGCCGACTCGTTCGAACGGGACGGACTCGAGTGGCTGGCTGTCGCGGTCGGAAGAGGCGGCGAGAGCGCAGGTGTCGACGCGAACGACGCAGGCGAAATCGCGCGCGAAGCGGCGGGAGAGCGTGCGGCCGTCGTCGTCATTGCGGGTGCGACTGGCTCACCGTACGCTGTCGCAAGCGTGGCCGAAGACGCACAGGAGACGATTTCGGCTGGCGCGGTGATCGACGCCCTGACGGCCGAATTCGGCGGTGGTGGCGGCGGCTCGGATGCGCTCGCACAGGCCGGCGGCTTCGCCGAGTTGCCAGACGAGGACGAGATTCGGGACGTACTCGAGTCGGTCGAGTTACAGTAGGTTTGGGCTTCAGTTTTAGTTTGAGTCTGGGTCTGCGTTTACGTTTGTGTAGATCTGTTAAAATCCTCAGCAGATAACAAGAGGTGACTGCTGAATACAGAGGCGGGGGAGTGCAACACGATGACTTCGATTGTTTTCACCCTACATTGGTGAACTATCCCCCTTACTAAACGTGCGTACTCAGTCTATTGAAACCAGTCATCACCTGGGTTCAATGGGCCAATAGTCCTCCACCAAGCACGACTATTCTTCTGGGACTGTCCGTTTCAATAGTAAAGGCGTGAGTATGAGACCAGCAGCAGCAACGGCATAAATACCCAACTGGAGTGTCTCATCTTCGACGAGGAAAAATCCTATTGCTGCGATCATAACGGCATCAAGTACGGCGATTCCCCAACGGAAGAGCGGATATCGAAACAGCGACGGTGTCTGTGACATAGCTCTTATTCGTCTTCTTATCTGCGATATACTATTCGGAATGCTTTAGCTAGAGAGTTGAGAGATTTAACAATATTGCATGGAAGAACAATCCACCTCCGGCGACGAGGGCGAGCGGTTGACATCTCGTCTTCGGTTTGACACTCTCGGACAAGTGTTTGGTACGATAGCTGCCACTGGAGTGGGTCTGTTTGTTCTCTCGTTTTTCGGACTCTTCGCATTCGCGGTGCAGTCGCCAGACGGGGCAGAAATGCCACTGTCCCATCCCACCCTGATTGTAGGGTTCGGTTCGTGGGCCTGCGTAGTAATCTCACTGTTCAGTTACGTCATCTGGGCGGTCCGGGAACTTCGAAAACAATCGCGAGATTCTGACCGACCGATTAGCTGGAAGGCCAACGATGCGGACCCATATGGGCAGCGAGAACGCCGAGTCGTTTTCGCACTCGGGTTCGGGGTACTCTTTCTGTTGATACCTCTAGCCATATTTGGCGGCGCTGACGGGTCCTAAACACAGCTGTTGTCCCATCCAAGACAAACGCTACACTGATCGAGCACTCCCCTTCACAGATCGGCTCTGAGCACGTGGGACATTCGCGCTGTGTATTCAGCAAGCTAGCGGGAGTTTATCACCGATTGAGTATTTCAATAAGACCGTTTGTGTTTGAGTGCAGACCTGGGTTCAGATCCGGTTTCGTGGTCTGCGAGACGACTGTGTCAACGAGCCGAGCGCTGTGCCCCCAGCATTATGCCCGTCATCGGTGTACACGCCCCGATGGGAATCGATTACTCACAGCTTCGCGATCCGAACGCCGAGTACACGATGCGCGAACTCTCGGCGGAGACGATGGGCATAACACGCGAGCGTGGTGGCGATCGGGATCTGGAGATCACCGACGTGCAGACGACGATGGTCGACGGCAACTTCCCGTGGACGCTCGTTCGGGTCTACACCGACGCGGGCATCGTCGGCACCGGTGAGGCCTACTGGGGCGCGGGCGCGCCGGAACTCATCAAGCGCATGGCACCCTTCCTCCGTGGCGAAAATCCGCTCGACATCGACCGACTCACCGAACACCTCGTCCAGAAGATGTCCGGTGAGGGTTCGATCGGCGGGGTGACTGTAACGGCAATCTCGGGGATCGAAATCGCGCTGCACGATCTGGCCGGCAAAGTGCTCGACGTACCGGCGTACCAGCTGCTCGGTGGCAAGTACCGCGACGAGATCCGTGTCTACTGCGACTGCCACACCGAGGAGGAAGCGGACCCGATCGCCTGCGCGGACGAAGCCGAGCGTGTGGTGGACGACCTGGGATACGACGCCCTCAAATTCGACCTCGACGTGCCCTCCGGACACGAGAAGGACCGGGCAAATCGACACCTTCGCGAACCCGAAATCGAGCACAAAGCGAGCATCGTCGAGGCCGTTACCGACCGCGTCGGCTCACGCGCAGACGTGGCCTTCGACTGCCACTGGACGTTCTCCGGCGGTAGCGCGAAACGCCTTGCCAGACGGCTCGAGGAGTACGACGTCTGGTGGCTCGAAGATCCCGTTCCGCCGGAGAACCACGACGTCCAGCGCGAGATTTCCCACCAGACATCGACGCCGATCGCCGCCGGCGAGAACGTCTACCGAACCCATGGCCAGCGCCGACTCATCGAGGAGCAAGCCGTCGACATCATCGCCCCCGACATGCCCAAAGTTGGGGGGATGCGAGAAACGCAGAAGATCGCCGACCTCGCAGACCTCTACTACATGCCCGTCGCGATGCACAACGTCGCCTCCCCCATCGCGACGATGGGCGGCGTCCACGTCGCCGCCTCGATCTCGAACTCGCTTGCACTCGAGTACCACTCCTACGAACTCGGCTGGTGGGAAGACCTGGTCGAGGAGGACGTGATCGAAGACGGCTACATCGAGGTGCCAGAGGAGCCGGGACTGGGCGTTACACTGGACATGGACGCCGTTGCGGAGCGTATGGTCGACGGCGAGGAACTCTTCGACGAGACGTGATGTAATAGTACACCATAATTATACAATCGCCGTGCGTATCAGAGGTATGGCTCGTGAAGACACTGACAGGATCGAAAGCGGCGACGGCTCTCACCATCCCGGCCCGCCCCGCTTTGTCACCGTCGGCGAGGGACTGATCAACCCGAACGGCGACGAGATGGAGACGCGCGACGAACTCGCACCGTGGAATCTCGATCGGAATCCAGATGGCGAGTTCGTCTGGAACGTCGCAGACGCACCCGAAGAGTCCACTGCTACCCCCACCGACGCGCCAATCGCGGAGTTCGTCCCCGACGTTCCCGGTGAGTACACACTCGTTCTCGAGGCCCCTGACGGCGAGCACGAACTCACGGTTCGTGCGTTTCCGCAGCAGGCGGACAAGAGCGGACAGCCGCGTCCGCAGGTCCGACTCGAGGCGACCGTCGACACGGATCGGGATTCGGATCCGAATCGGAATCCCAATCGAATCCAGTTTGCGGCGACGACGAAACTGGCGGGCAGCGACGCAACAGCGGACGACGAAACCCAAACCGACCTGACCGTCGAATACTACATCGACGATCGGAGCGCACTCGAGTTGGACGACCGGAACGGGATTCGCACCGCCGAACTCGTCGAGCAGGAACTCGAGTACCCCGTTCGCGTCTATGCGGTTGCGGTCACCGACGACGGCCGGTATTCGATTCCTGACGCAGTGGAACTCGATTCAGAACCCGGCGCTGACGGTGTCCAACTCGAACGCCCCTTCGAACCGCCGTCCTGGGTCGAAGACGCGGTCGTCTACGAAATTTTCACGCGTCGGTTTCCAGACCAGGACGACCCGACCTTCGAGACGATCGCGGATCGCGTCGATCACCTTGCCGACCTCGGTGTCGACGTACTCTGGCTCACGCCGATGCTCGAGACGGACCGCGGCTTCGGCACGCCGGACAGCCAGGGCGGCCCGCACGGCTATCACACGGACGATTACCTTCAGGTCGACCCGGATCTGGGCACGCTGGCCGATTTCGAGGCGCTGGTCGATGCCTGCCACGACCACGACATCCGGGTCGTTTTCGACCTGGTGATCAACCACACCGGGGATACGCATCCGTTCTACGAGGCCGCCGTCGACGACTCCCATCCAGAGCACGAGCGCTACCGCGACTGGTACCGCTGGGAGGACTTCGAGGAGCGAGATGCGGACACCTACTTCGGCTGGGATGGCATCCCGAACCTCGATCACAGCAACCCAGCCGTGCGCGCGTACTTACTCGAGGTGATCGACTTCTGGGCACCGCTGGTCGACGGCTTCCGCACAGACGTTGCCTGGGGCGTCCCGCTTGGCTTCTGGACAGAGGTTTCCGATCGACTGCGCCGGTACGACGCGGAGTTCTTCCTGCTCGATGAAACCATCCCCTCGGATGTCGAGATGGGTGGCGGCCGATTCCACATGCATCACGACGACGTGTTGCACGATACACTCGAGTCGGTTGCCGCGGCGGCTGTGTCTGCAGATGGGGCTGGCGGTACCGGACGTAATGAAGAAGGATGGCGCAGAGAAGCGGAAGCAGAAGCAGAAAACAGCGACACAGACACCGAAAACGCCGTCGCCGACACCTTCTCCGACATGTCCGTCGACGCCAGCGACGGCGCCAGCGCGATCCTCGACGCGGTCGACGAACGTGCCCGCCGCGGCACACACCCAGACTCGGAGTGGCTCCTCTACGTCGAAAACCACGACACCGACCGCTTCCTCACCGAACACGGCCGCGACGCACAGCAGGCCGCTGCCGCCGCCACCTTCACACTTCCCGGCTCGCCGATGCTCTACTACGGTCAGGAAACCGGTCTCACCGAGCGCCGCGAACCCATGAACTGGGGTGCGTTCGATGCGGCGCTACTCGAGTACTACCACCAGCTCTGTGACCTTCGTCAGTCGGTGCCGGCGCTCCAGCGCGCGGCGGCACTCGAGCGGGTGTCGTACGAGGCATCGACAAAGTATGCAGTTGCGTACGCGCGTGACGCATCGACGGCGGACCGGGCGGTGCAGTCGGATCAAACGGACGCCGAGGACGGGCCAGAGCGTGTTCTCATCGTCCTCAATTTCAGCCCGGAGCCGACGACGGTGCGGGTGAACGAGCGCGTGTCGGGTCCGGATCTGCTCTCCGGTGCACAGGTCGTCAGCCAGAGCGACGGAGACGAGTCCGACTGGGAGCGAACAGTGACTGTCGATTCGGCGGTGGTACTCGAGTCCGAGGGTTCGGCTACGGAGTAGGTCTGTTTCGGTTCGCGAATCTGAGGCCTCGATTTCATCGCACGGTCGCTGAATCAGCACATAGAGTGTACCATTGCTGGAGGTCACCCGCCTCAGTAGTTTGTTCTTAGACCAGTACGGATTAGTATCATCGTCTATCAGTTGAGAATGATTGATATGAACCGTCGAACTGCTCTAGCGATGATTAGCACGGGGGTGACAGCATGGGGTGCTGGCTGCCCCTCTATCAACAGAGCTGGTCCTGTTGCGTTCCAACTCATGAACGTTACAGAGGAGACACAGCACGTTGCTGTTACGCTCTCGGAGCACGAGGGAGAGACAGTACTGAGTGAATCCTATGAAATCGGTGAACGAAAGCCAACAGGCGAAGCAACTGTGATTCGGGAAGACGAATTCGTCGAAGCACGTACTGACGACCGGTTCACTATCGATCTTGAACTCTCTAGCGGTGAATCTGCGGAGAGCGGATTTCGAGTGATGTGTATGGGCAGAGAGAACAGTACGGATGTATTCGTAGCAGAGATACGAGCGTCGCGTGAGGAGAACGACACCTATTTTGTATTTGACCAATCTGTCTGCGGTTGAGTTTCGCAAAACCAGCCACTACGGTCAGCGGTACGGCAAATAGAGTCCGTTTCGATCAGATATCCGACAGCGTTTGCGTCGACGAAAAGCCGATCACAGAGAGGGAGCGATCGGGAAAGAAACAGAGCGTGAGTACGGCCCGATCAGCCTTCCATCCCGCCAAACGAGAGCCCGCTCTCGACGTAGCTCTGGGCGAAGAAGTAAATCAGCGCGACGGGCATCGCGAACAGGATCGCGAACGCCGAGAACTGAGTCCACGGCGTGTCGTACTGGCCGGCCGTCGCGAGCGCGTAGAGTTCGACCGAGAGCGTGTAGTTCTCCGGACTGAGTAGCGTTCGCGCGACGATGAACTCGTTCCAGCCTGCGAGGAAGGTGAACACCAACACGACGGCGATACCGGGCTTCGAGAGCGGCAAGATCACCTCGCGAATGACTTCCCAGCGTCCCGCACCGTCGATGACGGCAGCCTCCTCGTAGGAGACCGGAATGTTGTCCATGAACGTCTTGAGTAGCCACGTGTTGAACGGAATCGCGCCTGCGGCGTAGAACAACCCGAGCACGAGCAGGTTGTTACTCAGGCCGAAGTTGACGAACAAGACATAGAGTGCGATGAGCGTCGCAATCGACAGGCCCGCACCGACCTGCGTGAACAGGACGTAGCCGTAGAGGATCTTCTTCCGGCCGCGGAACTCGTGGCGTGAGAGTGCGTACGCGCCGGGGATGACGACCGACATCGAGACCGAGACGGTCACGAAGACGACGATCAGGCTGTTGAGCAGCGCGTCCGTGAACGACGACTCGAACAGCACCCAGCGGTAGGCATCGAGATTGTACGTCGACGGATCCGCGAAGACGCCCTCGGTGCTCATCAGTCCCGCACCTTCGGAGAGCGAGGCCGTGAAGATCCAGTAGATCGGGAACATAAGCACGACGAGAACGGCAATCGCACCGCCGGTCCCGGCCACTGTCTTGGCGAGATCACGAACGCTTCGCTTTCCGGTTCGGACCTGTTCGAGGGTCAGTCTGACCGTTCTGGCGGCCCGCATCGGCCAGGTCACCTTCTCGTGTGCCCAGGTCGTGAGCACGCTGATGACGTTCGCGAGGATGGCGACGACCGCGATCATGCGGAATCCACCCCCTCAGCGAGGTTGCCCTTTCTGACGGCGAGCCACATGAACAGACCAACGAATGCGATTGCGGTGACCATAATTGCAGACGCGTAGGCGTACTGATTGAGTTCGATTGCCTCCCGATAGCCGTAGACGATGAGCAACTCGTTCTGGCGTGACGGACCACCCGAGTTGAAGATCCACGGGATGAGGAACTGCTGGAACGAGGTCGCGGCGGTCAGGATCGACGCGAACATGACCGGCCGCTTGACTGCTGGAAGCGTCACGTGAACGAATCGGTGGAGGTACCCCGCACCGTCAACCTTGGCTGCGTCGTGTAGCTCCATTGGAACGTCCTGCAGCGCACTCACGATGATGATCACCATGAACGGATACGCCAGCCAGACCTCCGTCGTGACGTATGCCATAAATGCACTCCAGCGACCGCTGAGCCAGCTCACTGGCATGTCCACGAGCAGAAACTCCGGCACCGAAACGGCGACGAAGAACAGCGCCTGGTCGACGACGCCTGCAAGCGTCGTGACGGCGCTGTTGTACGTCGCTAACAGCTCGTTGAACGGACCGAATCTGGCACCGCTGAACATCCCGCGCCAGACGGTGATGATGAAAATCGCCGGCAGCCCCATCGGGATGATGACGATCGCTCGCATGTATCGCTTTCCGACGACGCGAGCATGTGTCAGTAACATCGCGAGGCCGAGTCCGACGACGATCTTGATTACCAGGCTCACTGCCAGGAACAGCCAGGTTATCCCGAAGGACGTCCAGAACTGACTATCGGTGAAGAGGTCGACGTAGTTGTCGAACCCGACGAAGTTCGTGTCGCCACCGATGACCGTTCCTGCGTGGGTCGCGTCGGTCATCGAGAGATAGACCAGAAACGCGATCGGGAACAGCATGAACGACAGGAACAACACCGCACCCGGTGCGACGAGCAAGAGCCCAAACAGGTTGAGGTTGCGCGTATCGAACGGGAGCAATCGCTGACTCTCCGCAGACACGCGATCGAGGAGTGACGTAGACATGGCGTGAAGGTACTAACTACAGCTGGGACCGGCGACGGTTAGTCCCAGCGACCGCGAATCTCTTCGGCTGCCGCTTCCATCGCTTCGGCCGGCTCTTCGCTCTCGTTGAACACGCGCTCGAGTGCCTCCTCGAGTGGCGTGAAGACGAGGTCCATCCGTGGGTCGGCCGGCATCGGCGTTCCCATCTCGACGGTCTCGACGAAGGTATCGACGTCCTCACCGAGATCGTCGCTCTCTGCGTACTCCTGGTGGACCGGGATCAGGCCGTGTCGCTCGGCGTTGTCGACGATCACGTCCTCGTTGGTCGTGTACCACTCCGCCCAGTCGATGGTCGTCTCGAGTGTCTCCTCGTCTGCGCCGTCGAGTCCCGAGGTGAAGTACCAGACCTGAATGCCCGTGTAGGGGGTCGGCGAACCGCCGTCGACATCCGGCAACGGCGCGAGCGTCGCGTCGACACCGGCGTCACGGAAGCCACCGACCTGCCACGGTCCGTTGATCGCGAACGGCGCGTTGCCGTCGTTGAACGGGGCCATCTGTGACCCGTATTCCGGATCAGACGGCACGTACTCCCAGAGGTTCTCCTGAAGCAGTTCGAGACCCTCGATGAACTCGTCGTCTTCGATGCCGAGTTCGCCGGTGTCCTCGTGGAAGATTCGACCGCCGAACGCGTGCAAGAAGCCGCTAACGAAGTACGGGTCGACCGGTGGGTACGAGAGTCCCCACTGGTTGTTGGCAGGGTCGTGGTAGTCGTCCATGATCTCGACCATCTCCTCAAGTGTCTCCGGTGGCTCGTCGACCAGATCCGGATTGTACATGAGCGTCACCGTCTCGGACGCGTAGGGAAGGCCGTAGGTGTGACCCTCCCACTGAACTGCGTCGACGGCGTCGGCGGTGAACTCGCTCTCGAGGTCGAGATTCAGATCGCCACTGGCGTCGTAGCCGAACTCCTGGTCGTGGTAGCGGCCGAGCCAGTCGTGTGCCCACGCGAACGTTTCAGGGCCGTCACCGGCTGGAATCGCCGTCTCGAGCTGGTCTTCCATATCGGCGATGTTGTCCGCGTTGAGTTCGTTGTCACGACCCTCGTTGAACGCGTCGAGGTGCTCTTCGAGCGTCTCCTCTTCGGCGTCCTCGAACTCGTTCCAGAGCGTCGTTCCCTGGTCTTCGTCGCCGAGACATCCTGCGACCGTCAGCATCGTGGCCCCCCCGATCCCCGCGAGGACTTGCCTGCGTTGCATTGGCATGGTGGAAACAGTGATGAATTATATCTTCATATATTTAATTGTTAGGATCCAGTATCCCGGGTTGTCGACCGAAAGCGACCCGCATACGCCCGTTTCGTGCGCGCGGACTGGCTACTCGTCGGAAACGGAGACGGATGAACACAGCGACTCAGTCCAGCTCACAACCCATCGAACTGTAATTAGTGGTGTAATATTTCTTCTAACATCTCTGATTTTGGGAAAGGACTTTATGTTCGCTCACCGAACGAACACGGAAATGGCACGTGTCAGGGTCGAATCGCTCCGAAAGGAATACGACGTTGGAACGGTCGTCGCGGTCGACGATCTGAACCTCGAAATCGAGGACGGCGAGTTCGTGACCGTCGTCGGTCCCTCCGGCTGTGGGAAGACAACGACACTTCGAATGCTGGCCGGACTCGAGGAGCCAACCAGCGGTCGGATCGAGATCGGCGACGAGGACGTTACCGATGTCCACGCCAAGAACCGGGACGTCGCGATGGTGTTCCAGAACTACGCGCTGTACCCGCACAAGACCGTCTTCGAGAACATGGCGTTCGGGCTCCGGATGAGTACCGACCTCGACGCGGACGAGCGTGAACGGCGCGTCGTCGAGACGGCCGAGATGATGGATATCGAAACCTTACTCGAGGACAAGCCCGACGAGCTCTCCGGCGGACAGAAACAGCGCGTCGCACTCGGTCGTGCAATCGTCAGAGAGCCCGACCTGTTCCTGTTCGACGAGCCGCTGAGTAATCTGGACGCCAAACTCCGAACGACGATGCGAGCCGAGATCCAGCGTCTGCAGGACGAACTCGGTATTACGGCGGTCTACGTCACACACGACCAGCACGAGGCGATGACGATGGGTGACCGAATCGTCATCCTGAACGACGGCGAACTGCAACAGCAGGGTGCACCGACTGACGTCTACGAGAACCCCACGAACAAGTTTGTCGGCGGCTTTATCGGCTCGCCGTCGATGAACTTCATCGATGTCACTGTCGATCAGGTCAGCGACGGCCTCCAGCTAACCGACACCGATAGCGACTTTTCGTTTACGCTGTCCGCAGCGTACGCCACCGCGAACGACGCGGCACTCGGCATGGACCGCTACACGCTGGGTATTCGACCGGAGAACGTCGAAATCGCACGCGGCCAGCCGTCGAACACGATCTCGGCCGGTGTCGACGTCGTCGAACCGGTCGGGTCGGACAACTTCCTCCATCTCGACGTCGGCCCGGAGTTCATCGCTCGCGTGCCATCCGACGTCGATCTCGAAGCCGGTGAGACGGTTTCGATCACCTTCGACGAGTCGGACATCCACCTGTTCGACATCGAAACCGGCGCGGAAATCCTCGGTCGCGATCCGGAGTCCCAGCCGGCGACAGCGCCGTAACGGGACGGGCCGGCGAGCCGAGATCTCCGTCAAGAAACCCGCAAGACGAAGCGTTCTTTGTTCGAATCGTCTGCCAACCGCGCAGCGACGAGTCACCGGAACCACGAACGCCGAGACCCAGTCAGTCCTGTACCGGCGCGCAATCCGAGTTCATCGCTGACGCCGGCTCCTGCTCGACCGTCGCTAGCTCCGCCGCCGTCGCGAGTCGCAACGCGTGCGGCCAGCCAAGCGGTGTCGCGCTATCGGCCGTTCCGTCGTCGAAGAACTGCTCTGGAAGGTACTCCCCGTCGCGGCGGAGCTGTCCGCCCGGCTCGACGAGCGCGAGTAGCTCCCGTGCCCGCTCGTCGAACCGCGAGGCGGCCTCGTGGTCGTGTGCGGCGAGTAGCGCCCCCATCTCGGCCGCGGCGTGTGCGCCCCATGCCGTCGTCACGGACCAGATCTTCGCGTCGGCCTGCTCGTCGACGCGCCACGGATCGTCCTCGAAGCGAGCGACGCCCTCGAGTGGCCCCTCGGGATCGCGGTAGAGCCCGTCGATGGTCGTCTCGATGTGGGTTACCAGCCGGGCGAGTCGGTCAGCATCAACGCCGACGCCGCCAGCATGTTCGCTAGTTCCGCTTGTGTCTGACTGGTCACGCTCGAGTACGTCGAACTCGCGGTGGGCCGCAGCGAGCGCGAAGGTGCTGCCGTCGAGGCGGTCGTCGAGGTCGCCGTCGTCGAGTCGGAGCGCGTAGCAGCCGCGGTCAGCGACCCAGAGGTCGTCGAGTGCGCTGTAGACGGTGCGAGCCCGGTCCCGTGCGCGTTCACGGTGCTCGTCTGCGATGGGGGCGCGGGCGATCGCCGCGTAGGCCTCGAGGAACGTCGCGGCGGTGTGGGTGAACCGACCGGTCATGTTCTCCCAGGCGTTCTGGACGCGTTCCGGCAGGCCGTCGTCGGCGAGCGTCGCGTCGAGACCGTCGAGTGCGGCGACGAGCGCCTTGCGGACCTGCTCGTCGTCGGCGTCGACGGTGCGGAGGTACGTCGCGAGATAGGCGGCGACGCTCGCGGTCTGGTCAGCCTGATAGTCCGTCGAATCAGCGGCCTCCTCGACGCGGCCGTGTGCCCAGCCGGGTGCGAGCCGTCCGTTTCGCGGCCAGACGCGGTGGGGCCAGGTGCCGTCTGCGAGCTGGCTCGTGGTGTAGAAGTGTGCGCTCTGGCGGTGCCACTGCTCGAGTCCGAGGCCGGCGCGCCGGTCGGCCGCGAGCAGGAAGCCGGCGATTTCGGCGTCGTCCCGGAACCACGTGTAGCCGTAGCCGCCCGAATAGCGGTAGAACGGGTCGAATTCGGGGCCGGCAATGCGCGCGCCGGTCGGTGCACGAAGCAGACGCAGCGCCCGCAAGTCGGCGATCGGATCGGCGATATCGACGGTTTCGGCGTCGTCTGTCGCCGCTCGAACGCCCTCGAACGCGGTTTCGGCCTGCGCTTGGGCCGCCTCGAGGAGTGCATCGCGAGTTGCGTGCTCCGCAGCGCCGGCGCGGGCGCGTTTGAGCGCGCCAGTTCGTGACTCCTCACCCGCCTCCGAATCGGCGAGTAACGTCGCCACGGTCGTCGAGGCATCCGATCCCGAGAGCTCGACTTCGGCCAGTGTGATCGGGCTCAGTCGCGCCTCCTCGTACCGGCCGTCGTCCTCACCGCGAGGCAGTTCAGTCGGCTCGGACTCGAGTAGCTCCGAAAATGTCGCGGGAATCTGTCCGGTGACCTCGATGTCGGTCGCGGCGGTCAGGAAGTCGTGTTCACGGTCGTGGTGGACTTCGACGGCGTCGCCGTGGAGTAGTTGGCCGATGCGGCTGACGCGGTCTTCGGGGGCGAAGGCGACGCAGGCGTAGAGGGTTGCGTCCGGGTCGGTGTCGTCGCGCTCGTCGTCGGTAGAGAGGGAGAAGTGGGTGAGATGGAGGCGGCCGAGCGTGAGGTCGTACTGGGTAAGTGTGTGGCCGTCGACCTCGTGTGTGGTCTCCACGAGCGCCGTCTCACCGACGTAGCGCTGGTCGCCCGGTTCGTCGAGCCAGTAGAGCGTGTCGTCGAGTTCGAGACCGAACCGCGAGTGGTCGATACCAACCAGTCCCGAGAGCGGGTAGGAGTAGTCACTGAGCGCGCCGTTCGGTGCGACGTGGACGAGCCTGTCGTCGAAGCCGGAGAAGCGACCCGTCGTCGACCGGCGCTCGCCGGGGAATCGGCGGTCGTCACCCCGTGAGCGCTTGACGTCGTTCAGGGCGCTGTGAAGTTTCATCGTGACGGACGACTACAACCCCCACCGATTAAAGTTTGTTGTAAAATGTAATCTCACTTTTCGAGTTCCCGCGTGGAGGCCGTAACCGGCTTGCGAGCCCGGCGCAACCGTGAAACTTTTTCACGCACCGTCGCAATCCGTGAAGTACTGTATACTCATGGATACTGACGGGCTCGCCGACCTCCTCGAACGGTTCGGACTCTCCGAAAAGGAAATCGACACCTACCTCGCGATTCTCGACCACGGCGCGTCGAAGGCGAGTACCATCGCCGACGCCGCCGACGTCTCGAAGCGCTACGTCTACAGCATCAGTGAGGAACTCGAGAACCGTGGCTTCGTGGAGGTCGACGACCATGCCGTCCCGACCGTGATCAGACCCGTCGATCCCGAAACCGTCGTCGACCGGCTCACCCGCAGCGTCGAAGACATCGAGCCCGAACTCCGCGAGCGCTATACCGCAACCGAACGCACCGGCGAGCAGTTCGAGGTGATCAAGTCCCGCCAGACCGTCGTCAAGCGACTCGAGGAACTGCTCGCGAGCGCCGACACCGAGGTGACGCTCTCGATTCCCGTCAGCATCCTCCCCCAGATTCGATCGACACTCGAGGAGACCGTCGACCGCGGCGTGCTCGTGCTCCTCCTGCTCGGTGCGACCGGCGGCGACGAACAGGATATCGCCTCACTTGCGGGTGCGGCGAGTACGGTGCGGACGTGGGACGCGCTGGTGCCGACGATGCTCACCGTGGACCGCCAGCACGGCCTGCTCGCGCCGAGCCAGTTGCTCACGAGTTCGACGAGCGATACGCGCGCGATCGCGCTCTCACAGGAACAGCTCGTGCCGGTGCTCGCGGGCTCGTTCCTGGCGAACTACTGGCCGACCGCCGAGGAGCGCTACGTGACGACCCCGCGGGCGCTGCCCGAGACCTACGACGGATTCCGGAACGCGGTGTTTCAGATCGCACTTCACCGCGCGACGGACACGGCGCTCGAAGCAACGGTGTCGGGAACTCCCGTTGGCGACGGAGACACCTCGACCGCCCCGGGGACGCTCACCGGCCGAGTCGTCGACGTGCGTCAGAGTCTCGTTCGCCCGGAAACGTCGTCCGTTCCGATCGAGAACTCGTTCACGATCGAGGTGACAGACGAGAGCGCGGGAGAGGCCGAGCGCTACACGATCGGCGGAACCGGCGCGTTCCTCGAGGACTTCGAGGCCGAGTCGGTGACGCTCCGCGAACTGAGCGGCGAGTAATAGAGTCGCCTGTGAGTAAATTTCTTGGTGAGTGGCCAGAAAGACGGAGTCGATGTGTAGAGATGCACTCCGTAATACGTCCGTCCGAAACGACCAGCCCGGTGAAAACTATCCGTCGGGCCCACGTGGAGACACCCAATGACCGACAAACGAACCACCGAGGATCGAATCGTCGAGAGCGGCGTTATCGCCGTCCTGCGCGGCGTCAGCGAGGACCAGATCGTCTCCGTCTCACGCGCCCTCGCCGATGCTGGCGTCGAGGCACTCGAGATCACCGCCGACGGAACCCGTTCTGCCGAGATGATCGCCGACGTGGATCGTGAACTCGCGGACACCGACACCGTCATCGGCGCGGGAACTGTCCTCGACGCTGCGACGGCACAGTCGGTAATCGACGCGGGCGCGACGTTCGTCGTCTCGCCACACACCAGTCCCGAGGTCGTCCGGACGTGCAACCGCCACGGCGTGCTTGCAGCACCGGGTGTCATGACGCCGACCGAGGCCGTCACGGCGATGGAAGCCGGCGCGGATCTGTTGAAGATGTTCCCCGCCTCGACGGTCGGGCCGGGTCACATCGGTGCACTCAGCGGCCCGCTCGGCGATGTAGGTATTATTCCAACGGGTGGCGTCTCGCCCGACAACGTCGCGGACTTCTTCGACGCGGGCGCGGTCGCCGTCGGCGCGGGCGGTGCGATTCTCGACGACGAGGCCATCGAACGCGGTGACATGGAGCAGGTCCGCGAAACCGCCGAGACGTTCGTCGAGGCGGTCGAGGACGCCCGGTAGTAGTCGACACCCACGGTAGTTACTGCTGGTCCCGGACCACTGTTCACAATATGGCCGCCAGTGGCAGCGCTTGCCACAAAAATTAGTGCTGCAAGCCGTCGCGGGCGACGGTGCTAACAGTGACTGTACTGTATTGGGTCCGATACACCGACTAGCTGTTCGAACAGCAGTCGAGTCAGTACGACTGATGCAGCAACCGGTTAGCTTGATCGCCTGAGAGACTGGTCCGAGAGTGCCTCCAGCCGACGACTGAGAGTTGTACCTGATGTTCGCCGAGGGGTGCATCTCTGTCGGAATCCGAATAGGTACTGACGGTCAGACCGCGTTATTCAGAAGTTTACTACTGGAAGGGTAAATTTTTATTCCACTGGTCCCGTTGGTCGAGTATGAAAGCGATCGCTGTCGACCCAGGGGCCGGCCAACCCGCTCTCGTCGAGCGGCCACGCCCCGATCCCGAGCCAGGCGAAGCCCTCGTCCGGACGCTGCGCGTCGGTATCGACGGCACCGACCACGAGGTGATCGCGGGCCACCACGGCGATCTCCCCGACGGAGCGGACGAGCTCGTCCTCGGCCACGAAGCCGTCGGCGTCGTCGAGGATCCCAACGGGACGGCACTCGAGTCCGGCCAGTTCGTCGTGCCGACCGTGCGTCGGCGACCTGACGAGACCAACGAGTTCTTCGACCGCGGCGAGCCCGACATGGCCCCAAGCGGCGAGTACGTCGAGCGTGGAATCGTCGGCGCACACGGCTTTATGGCCGAGTACTTCACCAGTCCCGCGGAGTACCTCGTCCCGATTCCCGCGGAACTCGCACCGCTTGGCTTCCTCGTCGAACCGATCAGTATCACGGAGAAAGCACTCGAGCACGCCGTCGCGAGCCGATCCGCGTTCGAGTGGGAACCCGACTCGGCGCTCGTCCTCGGGAACGGCCCGCTCGGGCTCATCACCCTCGCGATGTTCGAGTCGGTACTCGAGTTCGACCGGACCTACTGTCTGGGTCGCCGGGATCGGTCGCACCCGACGGTCGAACTGGTTTCGGAGCTGGGCGGTACCTACGTCGACTCACGAGAGACGCCGGTTGCAGAGATTCCGGCCGAACACGAGGCTGTCGACCTGGTCTATGAGGCGACGGGACACGCAAAGCACGCCTTCGAAACGGTCGAGGCGCTCGCGCCGAACGGGGTCGGTGTTCTGCTTGGAGTGCCAGAGCCCTGGAAGTTCGAAGTCGACGGCGGTCGGCTCCATCGGGAACTCGTCTTGCACAACAAGGCGCTGCTCGGGACGGTCAACTCCCACCGCGGGCACTTCGAGGCCGCGATCGACACGCTCGCACAGCTTCCAGACTGGTTCACCGAGGAACTCGCGGCCGGAGTGTACGACCTCGAGAACTATCGGGACGCCTTCGACGCGGGGGACGAGGTCGTCAAGACTGCGATCGAGTTCGACGGCGTCTGAGTTTGGAGTGTTCGTTTGAGCGCCTGCACTGCAACGGGCGACTCGGAAACACAGACCGTCGAGGCGCGTTCGCACGCACCGGATGCAAAACTATTACTATCATAGGTGTAAGTATTCATTCCATGGGTGTAGATTACACGCGGCTCCACGATCCGAACGCCGAGTACACGATGCGAGAGCTCTCGGCGGAGACGATGGGCGTGACACGCGAGCGCGGCGGCGGCCGCGACGTCGAGATTACCGACGTGCAGACGACGATGATCGACGGCAACTTCCCGTGGACACTCGTCCGAATCTACACGGACGCGGGCATCGTCGGCACCGGCGAGGCCTACTGGGGTGCTGGCGCGCCGGAACTCATCGAGCGGATGGCGCCTTTCCTCCGTGGCGAGAACCCACTCGACATCGACCGGCTCACCGAACACCTCGTGCAGAAGATGTCCGGCGAGGGCTCGATCGGCGGCGTTACCGTGACGGCGATTTCGGGAATCGAGGTCGCACTGCACGACCTCGCGGGCAAGATTCTCGAGGTTCCCGCCTACCAGTTGCTCGGCGGCAAGTACCGCGACGAGGTCCGCGTCTACTGCGACTGTCACACCGAGGACGAGGCTGACCCGATTGCGTGTGCTGACGAGGCAGAACGCGTCGTCGAAGACCTCGGCTACGACGC
The DNA here is from genome assembly GCF_000337575.1 of Natrialba hulunbeirensis JCM 10989. GTDB lineage: Archaea > Halobacteriota > Halobacteria > Halobacteriales > Natrialbaceae > Natrialba > Natrialba hulunbeirensis. Next base: position 53,427 of record NZ_AOIM01000013.1, read on the forward strand.
CCTCAAATTCGACCTCGACGTCCCTTCGGGTCACGAGAAGGACCGCGCGAACCGCCATCTTCGCAAGCCCGAGATCGAACACAAGGCCTCGATCGTCGAAGCCATCACGGAACGCGTCGGCTCGCGGGCCGACGTGGCCTTCGACTGCCACTGGACGTTCTCCGGTGGCAGCGCCAAGCGTCTCGCAAAGCGACTCGAGGAGTACGACGTCTGGTGGCTCGAGGACCCCGTCCCGCCGGAGAACCACGATGTCCAGCGCGAAGTGACCCAGTCGACGACCACCCCAATCACCGTCGGCGAAAACGTCTACCGCAAACACGGCCAGCGCCGCCTCCTCGAAGAGCAAGCGGTCGACATCATCGCCCCCGACATGCCGAAAGTCGGCGGGATGCGCGAAACCAGGAAAATCGCCGACCTCGCGGACCTCTACTACGTCCCCGTCGCGATGCACAACGTCGCCTCACCCGTCGCAACCATGGCCAGCGCCCACGTCGGCGCGGCCATCTCGAACTCGCTCGCCGTCGAGTACCACTCCTACGAACTCGAGTGGTGGTCGGATCTCGTCGAGGAGGATGTAATCGAGGACGGCTACATCGAGATTCCCGAGGAGCCGGGACTCGGTGTTACCCTCGACCTGGATACTGTCGAGGAGCACATGGTCGAGGGTGAGGAGTTGTTCGACGAAGCGTAACACCGGCACGCTGGAACCGCTTTGCTGTTCGCTGTTAGTTAGTCGCTATTTGCTATTCGTTGCTCGCTGCTCGCTAGATGAGACGAAACCACATCGAACGAACACAGCGACTGAGATCGGAACAGCACCAGAGCGCTCAGTCAGTGACGACATCCTCGTTACCCCGCCGAAACAGCGTTTCCACGTTCTCCGGATGGAAATCCTCGGGTGATACGTCCCCATCAGCATCCATCGCCCGCGCGAGATAACTCACGCTGTTGATCAACCCCAGATGCGAGAACGCCTGCGGAAAATTTCCGAGCAGTCGACCGCTATCGGGGTCGACCTTCTCCGAATACAGCCCGAGCGGCGAGGCGTACTCGAGTACCGATTCGAAGTACTCCGTCGCGAGCTCGAGTCGGTTCGAGAGGACGAGCGCGTCGATGAGCCAGAACGAACAGAGCAGGAAGGGCTCCTCCTCGTCTTCCCGCACGTCGGTATCCACGAAGCGCACGACGAGCCCGTCGTCGGTCGCGAGCTTCTCGAGGACGGTGTCGATGGTCGACTGGACGCGCTCGTCCTCTGGCGGGAGGAACTCGTAGATTGGGATCAGGAGTGCCGTCGCGTCGACCGCCTCGTCACTTTCGAAGTGCTGGACGAAACTGCCGGCAGCCTCGCTGTAGCCGCGCGTTTCGATCGCTTCACGAACCTCGTCGCGCGTGTCTCTCCAGCGTTCGAGCGGCGCGTCGAAGTCGTTTTCCTCGGCCAGCGCGATGCCGCGGTCGAGCGCGACCCAGCACAGCAGTTTGGAGTGCAGGAAGTGACGATGTTCCTCGCGGAACTCCCAGATGCCGGCATCCGGCTGGTCCCAGTTGCGACAGACGTAGTTGATGCTCTCGATGACGGCGTCCCAGCTGTCCTCGCTCAGTCCGGCGTCCTCGTCGAACTGGACGGTTTCGTAGATGGCCTGAACGAACGTGCCGTGGACGTCGAGCTGGAGCTGTGATGCGGCACCGTTGCCGACCCGAACCGGACCCGTGTCGCGATAGCCGGCGAGATGATCGAGCGTCCGTTCGTCGAGATCGTCGTCGTGTTCGCCGTGGAGTCCGTACAGCGGGCGAATCTCGGTGGGATGGTCCGTCGCGATGCCGACGAACCAGTCGAAGTAGTTCCTGGCTTCCTGACGGTGGCCCGTATCGTGCAGCGCCTGGACGGTGAACTTGGCGTCGCGAATCCAGTTGTACCGGTAGTCCCAGGTGCGATCAGAGCCGATTTTCTCTGGGATCGACGTGGTCGCTGCAGCCGGAATCGCCCCCGTCTCGTGGTGAATCAGGAGTTTCAAGACGAGTTCTGCGCGGACGACCATCTCGTGCCAGCGCTCCGGAACCGAGTCCGCTGCGCCGTCCCGGCCGCCGATCCACTCGCGCCAGTACCGTTTGGTCTCGTCGAGCCACTCCTGATACGACGGTGACTCCGGTTGTGCTGGCTCCCGGCCACCGTACTGGACGCCGACCCAGCAGGTGTCGTCGGCCTCGAGCGAGACGGTCCCGGTCGCTCGCGCTTCCTCGTGGTCGATTTCGAGGTCGGCGTCGCCGACGTAGTGGACTGGCTGGTGGCGCTGGTCGAGCCAGTCGTCTTCATCGTCGCTGTCTTCGGTGCCGCCAGTGTCCGCCCCCTCGCCACCTTCCCGCCTCGCCGTAATACCATCCCTGACCGCCTCGAACGTCGGCGTCACTCGCGCGTACTCGAGTCGGGGTTCGAAGACGACCTGACACGCCATCGAGCCGCGGTCGCACTCGAGTCGGCGGTAGATGGCGTGTTGTGGCTGTGGGTGCTGGTCGTCTGCGTGCTGGGAGTCCGAACCGATTTGGTCGGTCCGCTGCGTAGCGTCGTTACCGTTCCGGATCGGCATGAAGTCGGTGACCGTGACCTGACCGCTCTCCGTTTCGAAAATCGTCTGCAGGACGTTCGTCCGGTCTGCATACCGGTGGCTCGACTCGTAGTCGTCAGTCACTGGTGACACGGTGAAGTGTCCGCCGTCGTCCGCATCGAGAACGCGAGCGAAGACGCTCGGCGATTCGAGGTGGGGGAAACAGCACCAGTCGATCGAACCGGCTCGGCTGACCAGTGCACACCGGTCGTCGTTGCCGATACTGCCGTAGTCGCGAAGGGGTGGATACTCGTGTTCCATCGTTGTGTTCACGTGGAAACTCTGGCACGGTGCCCGTGTTTCGGTGCCTGGGGTGGGAGGCGAACCGAGGGGACCGCGGCCAGGTGGGGTGTGGGTAGGGTGTGGGTGTGGGGTGATGACGGTTAGGCGAGGTTCCAGCGGTCGCGGAGAGTCAGTGACCCGTTGTGTTGTCACCGTTCACGCGCATAAATGTCGGCCAGCAGCGGCCGGGTGTGGCGAGTAACGAGCGCCTACACGAGTTATCGGGCATCCAAGAGAGTGAGAACAATGGCGTGCTGGCCGGCGTTTTATGGCCCTCGTCACGGTGGAACGTCTACGATGGGACGACAACGACAGCACGAACTCTCACGGCGGCGACTCCTTCGAGCGGGCAGCAGCGCCGCAGTCGTCGGGATCAGCGCCGGAGCAGGTGTCGGCACCGGCGGCGCTGATAGAGTGGCGACACGCAGACTGCAGGACGACACCGCAGACGACGAGAACGGCGAGGACAGCGACGATCCGTTCGACGCCGGCGGCCCCTACGCTGACGTCTACGACGATATCATCGACGACGTCGTGCTGGTGACCGTCGTCGGCTCGGACGATCCGTTCGACGACGACCCCGGCGGCATCGGTTCCGGCTTCGTCGTCGGCGATCACGTCGTCACCAACGCCCACGTCGTCGGAGAAGCCAGCACCGTCGAACTCCAGTTCCGTGACGAACAGTGGCGCGAAGGCGAGGTAGTCGGCACCGACAGTCACAGCGACCTCGCCGCGATCGCCGTTGATGACCTCCCGGATATCACGGACGGACTCTCGTTTACGGCTGACGACCCGGTGATCGGCCAGGAGGCCCTCGTCCTCGGGAACCCGCTCGGACTCGACGCCTCGCTCTCCCAGGGAATCGTCAGCGGCCTCGACCGCCAACTGCCGAGCCCGACCGGTTTTGCCATTCCGGCCGCGATCCAGACCGATGCGCCGGTCAACCCGGGCAACAGCGGCGGCCCGCTCGTCTCGCTGGACGGCGAGGTCCTCGGCGTCGTCTTCGCCGGTGCCGGCCAGACCATCGGCTTCGCAATCGCCGCACAGCTCGCAGACCGCGTCATCCCGGCACTCGTCGAAGACGGCGAGTACGAACACCCATACATGGGGATCGGCGTCTCGGCGGTCGGACCGCAGGTTGCCGAGGCGAACGACCTCGAGGAAGCCCGCGGCGTTCTCGTCTCCGAAGTCGTCCCCGATTCGCCGGCAGACGGTGTCCTCGAACCGATCGACGGTGAGACAATGATCGACGGCGACCCCGTCCCGATCGGTGGCGACGTGATCGTCTCGATCGGTGACGAAGACATCCCGAACGAGGCGCGTCTGACTTCCGTCCTGGCACTCGAGACGACCCCCGGCGAAACAGTCGAACTCGAGGTCATCCGCGAGGGCGAGTCCCAGCAGGTGGAGGTGACACTCGAGGAGCGACCGGATGTCGACCTCCCATAGCGACGGCAACGGACGACTGACAGACGAGGACGAGCAGATCATCACCGGATCCGACAGCCACCACCAGAACTGACAAAACTCCACACCACCCATGACACAACTCGGCTACAAACTCATCTGCGAGGAGCACGGCCCGACCGACCTCACCCAGTACGCCACCCTGGCCGACCAGTCCGCGTTCGAGTTCGCGATGATCTCGGACCACTTCCACCCCTGGACCTCGACGCAGGGCGAGAGCCCGTTCGTCTGGAACGTCATCGGCGCAATCGCGCAGGCGACCGACGACCTCCGGCTCGGCACGTCCATCACCTGTCCGATCATTCGATACCACCCCGGACTCATCGCACAGGCGGCCGCGACGGCGGGCGTCCAGCTTCCCGGCCAGTTCTTCCTCGGCGTCGGCACCGGCGAGAACTTGAGCGAGCACGTCTTCGGCGACCGCTGGCCGCCACACGCGATTCGACTCGAGATGCTCCGCGAAGCCGTCGACCTCATCCGCACCCTCTGGGAAGGAGAAACGACGAGCTACCGCGGCGAGTACTACACTGTCGAAAACGCGCGCCTCTACACGCTGCCCGACGAACTGCCGCCGATTCCGATTGCGGCCGACGGGCCGAAAACGGCACGCGCAGCGGGCGAGATCGGCGACGGACTCGTGGCCGTCGCGCCGGACGAAGAACTCGTCGAGGCGTTCGAAGACGGCGGCGGCAAGAACAAGCCGCGATACGCTGAGATCGATGTCTGCTACGCCGAAGACGAGCAGGAAGCTATCGAAACCGCCCACGAAATCTGGCCGCAGGCGGCGCTTCCTGGCGAACTGCTCTGGGAACTCGCGACACCCGCTCACTTCCAGCAGGCGACCGAGGCCGTTTCCGAGGAGGACATCGCCGACCTCGTCGTCTGCGGGCCAGATCCCGACGCGCACATCGAGACGATTCAGGAGTACGTCGACGCCGGCTTCGATCACATCGCGATCCACCAGATCGGCTCGAATCAGGCCGAGTTCATCGAGTTCTACGAGGAAGCAGTCATTCCCGAAATCGACTGAGACGGGCTACTGCCAACACAGCCCACAAAACGGTCCACGAAACGGTCGGCCCGCCACGAAGCAGTCGGCTCGCTACTCTTCAGTCTCCTTCTCGAGTTCGGCTGCCTCCTCACCTTCCTCGCCTTCCTGCTCGTCCTGCTCGCCACGTTCGTCCCGCCTCGGTGCGCTCTGGGACCCAACGTCGGTACTCCCCTCGTCGACCTCGTCCGGATCGCGGTCGATGCGCTCGAGTTCGTCTTCGATCTCCGCCTTGCGCTCTGATTCGTACTCGTCTGCTCGATCGGTGTTGTCTTCTGCCATACTCCGACTTCAGCCGCGGGTCGTTTGGACGACCGGCCGTCGAGTGCAACGTCGGGTCGCTGTTGTCGGCGGTCGGTACTCGAGTACACGCGGGTTCAGCCGAGTACCACAGACGATTGCTCGGAAAACACGAAAGACAGATAAAAGTCCCCGCGTTGTGAACAGACAAATATGGACGTTCCCTACGATCTCACCTCGTACGTTCGGGTGTTGAAAATGGCGACGACACCCACCACCCAGGAGTTCCTTCAGGTGTCGAAGATCGCCGGTGCAGGCATCCTACTGGTCGGATTCATCGGCTTCATCATCGGCGGCATCATGCTGTTGCTGACCGGTACTGGTGGTGTCTAATGGGTATATTCGCTGTCAAAACGACGGCGAGCCAGGAGCGCACCGTCGCGGAGATGATCATCAACCGCGAGGAACCCGAGATTCACGCCGCGCTCGCGCCTGACTCGCTGACCTCGTACGTGATGGTCGAAGCTGAGGGCAGTGCCGTCCTGAACCGGGTACTCGAGGACATCCCCCACGCGCGCAGCATCGTCCCCGGCGAGTCCGATATTTCCGAAGTCGAGCACTTCCTCTCGCCAAAGCCGGACGTCGAGGGCATTGCAGAGGGAGACATCGTCGAACTCATCGCCGGCCCGTTCAAGGGCGAGAAGGCACAGGTCCAGCGCATCGACGAAGGCAAGGATCAGGTGACGGTCGAACTCTACGAGGCGACGGTCCCGATTCCGGTGACAGTTCGCGGCGACCAGATCCGCGTGCTCGACTCCGACGAGCGATAGCGCGCCGACGAGCGAGACGGCGTCTCCGTCAGTCAGTCACCAGTTACCAGTCAGACAGTTCGTTCTGATCTGTGAATTATAACTACTCCTGCACATCGGAGCCGATCGACTCCGGATCAGCCACATCTGCAACTGTCTCCAGTAACTCCTCGCGCTCGCGTACGTCGGCCGAATTCGCACCGTAGGCGCGCACGTACTCCGCGCGGCTGTGTTCCGTGAACGTGTGGCGAATCGCGAGATACCCATCGGGAACGAGTGCGTCACAGATTTCGCACTCGAGATGGTCGTGTGCCGTCGCCTGATGGGTGACAGCCGACTCGATGTCGCCGAAGACGTCGCCGCAGCCGTCGATCTCGCATTCCCAGGCTAGTCCCGTTCCCATTCGTCTTCGCGTCGAACTGGACGGGCCGCCCTAATGGTCTTTTCGTAGTACACGTGACGGAATAGACAGGTTCGAATCCAGTGACCGGCCCCATAGCGAATCAGAATTCATAACTCTCCGGTCGTGAAACGAGCAGTCGTGAGTGATGGAGTGTCGTCTCGGGTCGACTGTCACGTGAAGGTGCTCGACGAAACCGTCGTCGAGCGCGCCACGCGAGCGGGACTCGACGTGATCGTCTACGCACCGCACTTCCAACGGCTGCCAGAGATTCGGGAAACGGCCACACGGTACTCGAGTGACGAACTGCTGGTCGTCCCCGGTCGCGAGGTGTTCACCGGCCCCTGGTCCAACCGCAAACACGTCCTCGCGATCGGACTTGAGGAGCCGGTTCCGGATTTCATCACACTCGAGGCGGTGATGACCGAGTTCGACCGACAGGACGCGACGGTGCTCGCCCCGCACCCAGACTTCCTGAACGTGAGTCTCTCGCCGGCCGACCTGCGCCAGTACCGTGAGACGATCGACGCCGTCGAGATTTTCAACCCGAAACACCTGCCGCCACACAACCGACGGGCGCGGCGGCTGGCGGAGGAACTCGAGTTGCCGCCGTTCACGTCGTCGTATGCACACCTGCCGAGTTCGGTGGGTGTGGCCCACACGACGTTCGAGACGGCGATCGAGTCCGAGGCGGAGCTCTGTGAGGCGTTCGAGGACGACGCTCCACGACAGATTGTCCGCTCGAACGGGCTCGACCGGTGGCTGACGACGACGGCGGAGTTGCTCCATCTCGGGTACGAGAACACGTGGAAGAAGGCGGAGCGGCTGTTTCTCTCGGGGACGGAGCCGACGCATCCGGACCACATCGCCTACGACGGGCGGTTCGACGACGCGGCGGTGTACTGATCACGGTTCGTCCGATTGAAGTCCCACAGACAGCCTGTTCTTCCGAACGAATGCGCGGTGTGAGCGCGAGAAGTGGGTGCCGAGCAGACGGAGTACTCGAGTACGAGAGGAGATCGGTCAGTAGTGTCCGATACGAGATCCGTCAGTAGTCCTCGAGTGTCTGTGCGACACGATCCCAGTGGCTCCCACGCCAGAAGTACTGCCCGCACGAGCGACAGCGCCAGACGGCCCTCGAATCGGTCTCCTCGTCTTCGCCACCGTCGTCGTCGGCTGGGCCCTCGACCGGATCCGGCGCATACTCGGGCGTCTCCGCCGACGGATCGACGCGCTCGAGTACCCCGTTGCACCGCCCGCAGTACGAGGGCTCAGCTGCGAGTTCGAGTTCCACACCTGCCTCACTGAGTTCTCCCAGTTGTTCTTCCACCTCGAGTGCCGTCAGCAGAATTGCGTCGTCCGCTCGGCCTGCGAGTTCGGTATCTCTCGTGACGAGCGTGCGGCCTTCCGTCTCCGCGGCGGCGAGCAGGTCGTCGTCGGACTCGAGTACCGGTTCGCGGTCACCCGCGTAGACCGTGTCGTAGTCGCACATCCGTAAGTAGGCGACGAGCCCGCCGCACATGGTGTCGAGGAGGAATCGCATGGGTCGAAAGGAACGCCTGGGTGCGCGCTCAGTGCAGGAACGCCCGCAACTCCGAGAGCTCCCACGTGTTGATCACGTCCGCGGGCTCGGCCCAGCCCCGGCGCGCCGTGTGGACGCCCCAGCGCATATACTCGAGTGTCGACGGCCGGTGGGAGTCCGTGTTGACGGCGATCACTGCGCCCTCGTCGATGGCGGCCTGGACGGCGCTCCCCCAGAGGTCGAGGCGGCGTGGGTTAGCATTGACCTCGAGTGCAGTGTTGTGCTCGGCGGCAGCCGCACCGAGCGCGCTCGCGTCGAAGTCGAGACCGGAGCGCTCGTTCAGCATGCGGCCGCTGGGGTGGCCGAGAACGTCGATGGCTGGATTTTCGACGGCGGTGATGAGCCGGTCGGTCGCTCGTTCGGCGTCCTGGTCGAGCGCGCTGTGGGTCGAGGCGACGATAACATCGAGTGCGTCGATGACCTCCTCGGAGAGGCCGATCTCACCTTCGGCGTCGACGTTTGCCTCGATGCCGGCGAAGACGGTGATCTCGCTCTCGTCGTCGACCGCGCGGATTGCCTCGACCTGCTCCAGAATTTCGGCGTCCGAGAGCCCCATGCCGCCGACGATGCCGGGCCCCTCTGCGTGGTCGGCGATACCAAAGTAGTCGTAGCCCCGGTCCTCGGCGGCCGCCACCATCGCCTTGATCGAGGTGTTGCCGTCGGACCACTCGGTGTGGCTGTGGAGGTCGCCGCGGATGTCCTCGCGCGTGAGCAGGTCCGGCAGGGCGTCGTTCTCGGCGGCCGTGATCTCGCCGCGGTCGGTCCGCAGCTCCGGCGGAATCCACGGCAGCCCGAGTGCGTTGTACATTCCCCCCTCGGTCTCGCCGGCGATGCGTTCGCCGACGCGCTGGCCCTCGTCTCCGTCTTCGAGGTCGCTGACGTCGAAGACGCCGTACTCGTTGACCTTCAGGTCGCGGTCGATCGCGTAGTTACGGAGCCGGACGTTGTGGTCCTTGCTTCCCGTAAAGTACTGCAGCGCGGAGCCGAACTCGTCGGGGACGACCACGCGGAGGTCGACGCGACTCTCGCCGATTCGCACGCTCGCCTTCGCTGGGCCGGACTCGATTTCGCTGTCGACCGAGTCCCAGCCGACGAACTGCTCAATGACGGTTTCGTTCTCGTTCGTCGCGACGAGTACGTCCACGTCGCCGATGGTCTCGCGCCAGCGCCGGATCGAGCCCGCCACCTCGCAGCGCTCGACGACGTCGAGCGACTCGAGAAAGGCGAGCACGTCGTCGGCGAGCGGGCGGGCCTCGCCGAGCAACTGCCGCTGGCCGACCTCGCGTGCGAACTCGATGTTGTCGCGGATGTTTTCCTCCGTCTTCGGACCGAAGCCCTTGACCGCCTGAATCTCGCCGGCCTCGGCGGCGTCCTCGAGATCGTCCAGCGTTTCGATCCCCAGTTCGCGGTACAGTTTGCCGGCCGTCTTGGGGCCGACGCCCTCGATTCGGGTGATGTCCGCGATGTCGATCGGGAGTTCGGCTTTGAGTTCCTCCAGTTCCTCGATCTCGCCGGTCTCGACGTACTCGACGATCTTTGCGGAAATCGCGTCGCCGACGCCGTCGATTTCGTCGAGAATCTCCTCGTCGCCGTCTGCAACCCGGTCACCGATCGGAACGGGATGGGCACGAATGTTCTCAGCCGCACGGCGATACGCGCGGGGTTTGTACTCCACGTCGTCGGCCTCGAGCAAGTCGGCGAACTCCTCGAAGCGGCCGGCGAGTTCGGCGTTGGTCGCCACCGTGATCACCGCCCCCGCCGTGCGCTCTGGTCGTCGTCGCGGCCGAGCGCCTGTTTGAGGAACGACATCCAGCGCTTGGTGTCGGCAGCCTGCTTGACCTGCTGTTCGCGCTCTATGTCTGTTGGGCCGAGGTTCTCGAGTGCGTTCAGCGCGCGGTCGATCCCGATGATGCTCTGGGCGAGTTCGTCGCCCTTCGTGTGAGAGATGTCGCCCTCCTCGATCCGTTCGAGGCGTTCGACGCGCTCTCGTCTGAGGTTTCGTTTCGCCTGCTCGACGCGGTCGCGCTCGCCTGGGGGTACCGTCTCGCGGCGTTTGATCTCGAAGACGAAGGTGCGAAGGTCGAGCTCCTCGCCTTGCACCGTGATCGTCTCGGGGATGTCCGCGCCGACGGTCGCACCCTCGCGCTCGACGCGCTCGAGCAGTTGCTTTCGCTCGAACTCTTGCACGTCTCTGTGTTGGGGACTGAGGGCCAAAAGTGTACACCGTCGATCTCGCTATCGAACTGCCGTCGAACCACCATCGGCCCGGTCAGCGGTCGAAACCGATCCGGGACATCTCACCCCAGCTCGTCTCGCCGCGGAGGTACTGGACGAACGCAACCCAGGTGACGAACGACTTCCACTGGCGGAACGGCACGTGCTCGAGGATGCCGTAGAGCAACAAGAGTGAGATATCTCTCGGATTCCTGTATCGCCGGAAGCTCACGACTTCGTTGAGCACGGAGAGCCACGAGAGCAGTGTCCCGATGCCGACCGCGATGCCGAGGAAGACCACGAAGAAGGGCACGTTCAGGTAGCCGAGGAGAAACGCGGCCGGAACAATGACGTATCCCAGTCCCTCGATGAGCGGGCCGAGCGCCTCCACAAAGAGGAAGAAGGGGAGCGCAAACAGGCCAACCATTCCGTACTTCGGATTGCCGACCATCCGCCGGTGCACCCAGAGCGTCTCGAGCATCCCCTTGAACCAGCGACCGCGCTGGCGGGCGAGGACGGCCCGGCGCTCGGGTACCTCCGTCCAGACGACCGGGTACGGAACGAACGTAATTCGGTGCTGTTCGTCCGACACGTGCTTCTGGAGCCTGACGATCAGCTCCATGTCCTCGGTGATCGTCTCCGTCGAGTAACCACCGACCTCGCGGACCGCACTCGTTCTGAACAGGCCGAACGCGCCGGAGATGATGAGCAGACTGCCGAGGCCACTTAGCCCAATCCGTCCGGAGAGAAACGCGCGGAGGTACTCGACGGTCTGGAGATTCGCAAGGTGGCTTCGTGAGAGTCCGACATCGGTAATGACACCGCGCGTAATCGAACAGCCGTTTGCGACCCGAACCGCACCGCCGGAGGCGATCATCCGCTCGGGATCGCGCAGAAACGGCTGGACGACCTCGAGAAGGGCGTTCCGTTCGATAATGCTGTCCGCGTCGATTGCACAGAATAGCGGCTGATCCGTGAAGAACACACCTGCGTTGAGCGCGTCCGCTTTCCCCCCGTTGTCCTTGTCGATGACGACGAGATCGACGCGCGAGGACTGGTACACCTCGTGCACCGTCTCACATGGCAGATCGAACGGCACGTCCTCACCGACTGGTTCGAGGTCGAACGTCGACACGAGGCGCTCGAGTGTCTCGTCTCGTGAGCCGTCGTTGACGACGACGATTTCGTGGTTGCTATACTCAAGATTGAGTAGCGATTGGACGGTGTCGACGATGGTGACGGCTTCGTTGTACGCCGGGACGATGACCGCGATACCCGGCAGGAACGGCGAGTTGTAGGGCTGGTACACGGGTTCGAGCAGCCAGTCGCGGATCCCGCGCTGGAGAGTGACGATTGAGACCAAGTGGACGAACAGGTAGCTGCCGTTGACCAGCGCGAAGTACGCGAGGAAGAACCAGCTAATGAGCCAGGCGATGGCCTCGATCGCTACGTCCATCCGGTCGTCACCCGCCGCGGTGCGGCGTGTTCGGCACGAACCCAGTCAATGGTGCGGACGACGTTGTCGTCAGTGGCCGCAGGCAGTGGCGTCCCGGAGCGATCCAGAAGACGCGCGGCGGCGAGCCGCGAGCGTTCGTCCGGATCCGACGCAACACCGTACTGAAGCCAGTCGAGTGACTCCGAGTCTCCCCAGCGACTGAGCAGGTCGTACGCCGCCGTTCGTACCTGCGGCTCCGGATCGGTGAGCGCCTGTTCGACGTCGATTCGGTCGCGCAGCCGCCAGCGCCAGCCGTGCTGTCCGAGGGCGATCAGCGTCGCCGCCCGAACGCGCGGCGAATCGTGCTCTAAGAGCCCCAACAGCCACTCGAACTGCGCAAGTTCCTGCGTCGACTGACAGTAGCCAAGCGTCGTCAGCGCCTGTACCAACAGCCCTTCGTCCCACCAGACGCCGTCCGTGGCAGTCAGCGTCAACAGCGGCGTCGCGTCGGTGCTGTTGAGCTGGTATAGTGTGTCCAGTCCGAACGTCGACAGCCGGTCCTCACCCGACCAGCAGAGCAACGCCGTCCCGTTCTGGCTCGCCTCCGGCACGTCGCTGACGGCGAGCAACCGCGCCGCTGCCGCCCGTGTTTCGGGGTGTGACGTGCTCGTCACTCGCAGCCGCTCGACCGACACCGGGCACTCGAGTATCGTGAGCCAGACGAGTCCACGAAGTCGGTTAAACAGCAGCGGATTGCCAAGCAACGAGCGGGCGTGATCGATGAGTCCAACATCCTCTGCAAACTGAACGAGCTGTGCCCGTTCACGTCCACGAACACGACGTAGGTAGCTCGCGACCACCTCGCGGGCAACGTAGCGTTCGATCAGCGACAGATCCTGATACCAGTCGTTCCACTCCGGGTCGTCCCGGTCGAGACGTGCCAGTATCGCCGGTGCGATTTCAGTGCGAGCAGCCGTCCGCCTGCGATCGAGCCAGAAGAGAAACACCGACAGTGAGAGTGTGAAGATTCCGACGAACACCGTCACTACCACGATACCGACGAACACCGTCCAGAGAAGTCCGTTCATCGTGTGGACATTGCGTGTTACTCGAGTACTCGTCGAAGCCGAGCAACGATTTCAGAGGGGCTGAACGGTTTCGTGACGTAGTCGTCAGCACCGAGGTCGAAGCCGGTCAAGACGTCTTGTTCCAGGCCGCGACCGGAGACGATGATGACGGCGGGTTCCGGGTCGAACTCGTACTCACGGAGTCGTCTGAGGACGTCGAAGCCGTCCATGCCGGGCATCATCACGTCGAGTAGCAGGGCGTCCGGTGGCTCGTCGGCATCTGTAAGGTATTCCCAGCACTCCTCGCCGTTCTGGAAGGAGACCACATCGTAGCCCGCAGTTTCGAGCCGGTACACGAGCATCTCGTTGACGTGTTCGTCGTCTTCGGCGACCAGTACTTGCATCAGTCATCACCCCCGGGCAGCCAGCAGCGGAGTTCGGCTGCGAACTCGGCAGCGGTGATAGGTTTGTGTGCGAAGAGGTCCGAACCACAGGTTGGCTCCCACTCCTGATCCGATATGGGGAACTCGGCGACTGCGACGATCGGAATCGGGCGCTGTGGCGCGTCAGCGGGCGACCGGAACCGCGAGAGTGTGAGCGGGTCATACCGATCGAAGACGTCCGGTCCGAGGAAGAGACACGAGTCACCGCTGGGATCGAGTTCTGGCAGTGTCGCTGTCGTCTGGCGCTGGACAGTGTACGATTGGCCTGCGAGCGAGGACGCAAGCGGTTCCGTGCCGTCACCGGCGATGTGGACCGTCGAAATCGATGGTGCGTCAGGCGTGTGTACTAGCTCGTCCGCTAACAGGTCGGCCACGGTGGATTGACTCGCGTCCGGGTCGAGAACCCCGTCAATCCCGAGCAGTGGACCGGTGACTCTGACAGTGTCACCGGCCGCTCCACCGGCTTGCGTTCCCTCCGCTTCGATTGCTACCGGATCGACAGTCGACACAAGCGTTACCGACTGCCGCTGCTCCGTCGGCCCTGTGATCTCTCCGAGCCAGTCGATAGTCTCCGGTGTCGGAAATCCGCAGTCGACGACGAGATGGTGTGGGTCATCCAGTGTCTCACTCTCGTCATCGGCCCCATCTGTTACCGCCTCAGTCCCAACCGCCCCAACCTCAACCGTCACTGCCTCGTGGCCTGCCAACTCGAGTTGCTCTGCGACGAGGTCCGCAAAGGTTTCGCTCTGGAGTGCCAGCACGATTGGATCGAACGCATCGGGGTCAGCCAGGGTCGACTCGTCACTCCCAGTCGAGTCGGGGAGCTGGTCGGCGCGGTCAATGGCGTCCTCGATGTCGTTCGTCTCGAACGTGTGCGCCGTGAGCGCGGTCAGCTCGCCGGTGTTTGCGACAATCTCTTCGAGTGCCTCGCGCTGGTCGGAGGAGAGTGAGCCAAAGGCCTCCTCGAGGAGGAGTTCCGAGTTGCCGTAGACGACGGCTAGATGGCGTCGGAACTCGTAGCCGAGTGTCGCGAACTCGTCTCTGGCACCGGTTTCGGTGGGGGTTGTGTTCTGGGTGGTATCCGTCTTCTCGTCAGCGCCCTTCTTACCTGTCCCAGGCTGAGAAGCGGATCCAGGCCCCATATCAGTCATAGAGACGACAGAGTGCACAACATGTACGGGTATAAATCCATGTGCAGTCATGAGTGAATGAACATCACAACAAGTGATAGAGCCGCCAAACTGGCGGTTAGTCGCGATAACTGACGATGCGCGGTCGATGAGCGGAACCCCAAACCCCTTAGCGACGCCGCACATACCCCCCGGCAATGGCCAAGTGCGACGTGTGTCGGAAGGACGAAAGCATGCCGTACAACTGTCGGCACTGCGGGGGGACCTACTGTGCCGACCATCGGCTGCCGGAGAACCACGACTGCTCCGGACTCCAAAACTGGAACGATCCGGGCGGTGTCTTCGATAGCGGTTTCGACGAGAGTGTCAACGGCGGGAGCGGTGCCAGTACGTCGAAAACGGCGAGCATCGCCGACAAGGTGCCGATAGACACCGGCCCCGGTGGGCCGCTCGCATACTTCCGTGGGAACATGACCTACACGGTCCTCGCGTTGATGGGGATCACGTTCCTCGCGCAGTTGCTCGTCGGCACGTTCGGCTCTGCCAGCCTCTCTCGCTCGCTGTTCGTGTTGACGCCGCAGAATCCGGAGTACGTCTGGACCTGGGTAACCTCAATCTTCGCCCACGGCGACATCATCCACATCGCGTTCAACGCCATCGTGATCTTCTTCTTCGGCCCGCTCGTCGAGCGCTACGTCGGGTCGCGAGACTTCCTCATCTTGTTCCTCGTCAGCGGCGCTGTCGCTGGCCTGAGCCAGGTGGCTATCCAAATATATCAGGGGCCAGTGCTGCCCGGAACCGGCGGCGTCCTCGGAGCCAGCGGTGCAGCCCTCGCGATCATGGGCGTGCTCACCATCCTGAACCCGAACCTCACCGTCTACCTCTACATGATCGTCCCCGTTCGACTCTGGATGCTCGCGGTGGGGACGGCGCTCATCAGCGTCGGCTTCATCGGCACCGGCGCGGGCGGTGCCGGTGGCATCGCTCACGCCGCCCACCTCGTCGGCCTCGTCATCGGGCTGGCCTACGGCGCATACATCAAGCGAACGAAGAACGTCCGCACCGCGAACCAGTTCCAGCTCGGCGGCGGTGGCGGTGGTCCCGGTGGCCCTGGCGGCCCTGGTGGGCCTGGCGGTCGACGTCGCTTCTAACTCACAACGCTCACTACGCTCACTACGCTCACCACGCATCTCCCAAAGCCAGTTCTCACACCGGAAATTTCTTCGACACACCGTTCAGCCTCCACCAGCCAACCCAACGATTGCGTTATAGAACCCTTCTCACAGCGTTGGGTACACTACCCACTCGACCTAAATGAACTATCTTAACAATCCACAAGACCGTGGAGAAAACATACTGGCTGGAAGCTCCACTCTATTGGACAATGTCCAGTCAATATGGGAGAATTGTTCAGCAGAAAGACAAGAAGGATGTGGGAATTTGCCTATATATCCTGGTCATCACGGTAGAGATCAAATTCGACAGCTATCGGTTCAGTTGTTCCAAAATACACAAAGCGATACCGTCCAGATGGAAGTGAGGGACAAACAGTGAGTACGTCATTATCACCAACGAGTCCACTATCAGTCAATTCGAACGTCCATTCGTATACTGTCCCGGGTCGATGACGACGTTCGACATCTATGTAGTCCATGTTCCCTTCGATGACACCACGTGCTTCTTCCCATCCTGCATCTGTATGTACAAGAATATTATAGTGATCTCGAGTCGCGGTATATTCTGAAGTGAAAGATGTATTTCTGAGAGTAATCTCGACAGTATCACCGTATCTAAAGGATGTATCATTCACGCGCAACGAGAACGATCCTGCATCACCTACTTCGCCTGTACCTCGATTTGATAGTCTATCAAAATTGTTGTCGTCACAATCAAGAGATGATGGAACACTTTCCGGTTCACGACTCGGTGAGATCTCACCACTAGCCAATATTTGTAGGCAACCACTGAGACTAGCAATAGTAATACCAGTTGCACTCGCAAGATATTGCCGTCGATTCATACATGATAGGATGTTTCAAATTATAAACCCTTTATCCCATGTTGGGATATATGTGGCTGTGAAAGCAGCTTGACCCAACGCCTATTTTCCTCCGGCCGTACCACCCCGTATCAATGACCGCTCCCCGCCGCACATCGCAACCGCGCCCCGGTCTCGCACCCGACCCATCTCTCGGCCGCGCGGAGATGGAAGCGCTGCAGCGCGAGATCGCCGACGCCGCGGTGTTCGAGGACGAGTTCAGATTCGATCCCGAACCGCTGACTAATCCACTGGCCGCGAGCGCCGCGGCGGCGACGGCAGAGACCGATGTTTCCGCCGACTCTGCGACTTCTCAGCCCACCGTCGTCGGCGTCGACCAATCGTTCCTCACCAACGACGCAGGCGACCAGGACCGCGCCCTGAGCGCCGTCGTCGCCATGCGCGGCGGCGAGGTCGTCGAGCGCGTCCACGCCGTCACCGACCTCGAAACACCCTACATCCCCGGCCTCCTCTCGTTTCGTGAAGGGGGCGCGATTCTGGCTGCACTCGAGTCCCTCGCAGTCGAACCCGACCTCATCTTGTTCGACGGGAGCGGTCGGATCCACTTCCGACAGGCCGGCATTGCGACCCACATCGGGGTTGTCCGCGACGTGCCGAGTATCGGTGTCGCGAAGAGTCTGCTCTGTGGTCGTCTGCAGGGAGAGACTGACAATCTGTCTGCAGGCACACGCGTCGCCATCGAGGCTGATGACTCGGTCGACGCGCCCGAGGGAACAGTACTCGGCTACGCGGTGCAGACGCGCCAGTACGACTCGCCGAACCGGTATATCAACCCGCTGTACGTGAGCCCCGGCCACCGCGTCGGTCCGGAGACGGCTGCTGATCTCGTGCTCGGACTCGGGGGCACCTACAAGTTGCCGGAGCCGGTTCGATTGGCGGATCAGTATGCCACCGAGGCCAAACACGAGTTCCTCGATTGATACGGACTACTGTAAGTCATTTCCGGCCCGACCGCGAGCCGTCCTGCGGTCGGGCCGGTAAATCGTTACAGCAGACCGTATGAGTCGTTTCTTGGTCCCGACAGTCACGCGATCCGGAACTTCCACGCAGCGCGACAAACCGTCGATACTTAGGTATCGTCTCACGAACGGGTCACGTATGGCCACCGCTGAGGAAGCCGATCGTCCCGCGGACTCCGACGGGGTCGGGGCCGATAGCGCCGACACGAATCGGGAGACGGACACGCGCACGGACACGGGTGCACAGACGGATCCAGAGACGGAGACGGACACGGACACCGGCACAACCACAGCCGACGACCGCTACACCCGCAAACAGTGCGTCCTGATCACCGGCTGCTCCTCCGGGATCGGTCGCGCGACCGCACTCGCATTTCTCCAGCGTGACTGGCAGGTCGTCGCGACCGCCCGCAACACCGACGACATCGCCGAGCTCGCAGAGGCCGGCTGTACCACGCTCGAACTCGACGTCACCGACCCCGAGCAGGTCGCCACCGCCGTCGAGCAAACCGTCGAGATCGGCGGTGCAATCGACTGTCTCGTCAACAACGCCGGCTACGCACAGACGGGGCCACTCGAGGACGTCTCCACGGCGGACCTCCACCGCCAGTTCGACGTAAACGTCTACGGGCCACACCGACTCACCCGCGCCGCACTCCCACACATGCGCGCTCAGGGGGAGGGTCGAATCATCAACGTCTCGAGTGTGGTCGGCCGCATCTCGGTGCCGGGGATGGGGTCGTACGCCGGCTCGAAGCACGCACTCGAGGCGATGACCGACTCGCTTCGCGCAGAAGTCGAGGGGTTCGATATCGAGGTGACGTTGATCGAACCCGGCCCGGTGCAGACGAACTTCTCCGAGCGCCTGGACGAGGAGTTGCCGGATGACGAGCGGACGCCGGCCTACGAGACGCTGTACGAGTTGCTCGACGAGGCGGAGTTGATCGGCAGCGGTGCCGGTGGTCCGTTCGCCTCCGAGCCGAAAGACGTTGCGGCGGCGATTCTCGACGCGGCGTCGACGCCGGAACCACCGGCTCGGTATCCGGTCGGTCCGATCGCTCAGTACGGTGTCTACGCTCGTTTCCTGCCGGATCGGCTGCGTGATGCGGCCTACGGCCTCATTCAGCGGCTGGTGTAGGGTGGTGTAGGGTGGCGTAAGGCTTCGTCACAATTACAGAACGGGAACGCGTAGAACGACACCAGAACTCGGATGTCCGATTCCAACAGCGCTGTCGTTGCACTCGCTGATACCGTCTCTGAACTCCTCTACGGCATCGTTGGCTGGCTCTTGGTCGGTCTCGGACTCTTCGCTGCCCTCACTGTCTCCCTGAACGCTGTTGGTGAGGGACTGGCCGGTATGGAGGCGCTGTTGACTGCGCTCATGCTGGCGGTGTCGTTCGTCTTCATTGCGCTCGGCATCTTCGTTAACCCGCGTTTTCGTCGCCGACTCAATCGACGGCACTCGCTCTCGACGGTCGGCCGCGTCCAGTCCGTTGACCAGCGCGTGATTCGATCCGAGGAGGACTGCACCGAACGCTGCGTCGCCTGCCAGTTGCCCATCGAGAAGGGGATGGTTCGGCGCTACCGAACCGAGTTCGCACTCGCGGGCGTTCCGGTATACACCGATTCCGTGGGGCACAACCACTACTGTCTCTCGTGTTCGACTGCGGAACTACAACTCCCAGAAGCCACCGGCGAGGAGGAAATCGAATCTGGGAACTGGAGTGAGACCCCCACCGAGACCGCTGGGAGAACCGACACAGCCAGTGATTCGGAAAACAGCCTTGAGACTGAGTTCGAAACTGAGACCACCACCGATACCAGTCCAACACGGGACTAGGCCGCAGAAAACAGAAGTATCGAACCAGACCGCTCAATCTGCAGCCGTTTGCCGCGTCGACGTACCCGCTCTCGTCAACCGATACGCGCCACCAGGTCCGCGATTCAGATATCCTGCCTGCTGTAACGCCTGGCAGCGACGCTCGACTGTCATCGGATGTGGTCTGGACTCGAGTACGGCTGCAAGTTCAGCGACGGTCGCCGGCTGTGCGCTGTCGAGGGCAGCAAGGATCGATCGGTCCTGAGAGGAGAGGCAAGTCATCCGCGTAGGTGGTGGTTGTCGAGTTTGGAAATCAAGAGACAAGGCGATTCTCAGCAGGTGGGAATCAGCGCCGGCGCCGGCACCGACGTCAACACCGGTCGACCAGCCACCTAGCGAAGACAGGCCGCCACGACCTCGAGCATCCCCTCACCGCGGACTTCGTCCGCGAACAGCGGGACGCGCCGAACCTCCGGTCCGCGAAAGAGGTCTTGGGCCTCAGCAAGGGCGGACTGCTGGACGTCCCAGCGTCGCTGACAGAACTCGCAGTCGTCCAGATTCGGCTGCAAGAACTCGCCGTGGACGTCGTCAGTCACGTTCGACAGCGGCTCCATCACGCGGTTGACGACGACTGTGCCGACCGGAATGTCGAACTCCTGGAGCTGTTGACGCAGTCGCGTCGACTCGTAGACGCTCATCTCCTCGGGGATCATCACGATCCGGAAGTCCGTCCGCGTTGGGTCCTGCAACGCCGCCCGCAGGCGTTCGATTCGTTCCTGCAGTTCGTCCAGATCGGAGAGATCCGGCGCCTGCTCTGCCGGCTGATCCTGTCCCCCGAACATCCCCTTCATTCCCTCGAAGAGGCCGCTCATACGCTGGCGGAACTGCAGGATTTTCCCGACCATCGAGTCCATGATTTCAGGTAGCTGGAGCAGTCTGAGGGTGTGACCCGTCGGCGCGGTGTCGATCACGACGCGCTCGAATCGCGGATCGTCCATGTACTCGAGTAGCAACTGCATCGCGGCGGCCTCGTCGGCTCCTGGCATGGACCCGCCGAAGAGGGCGTCCATGGGGTTGTCGTCGCCGAGGAGTTGGCCGATGCCGCCGAGATTGCCGAGGTTTCCTTGATCACCGCCGAAGGGGCTGCTGTCGCCTCCGAAGCTGTCGTCTCCGGGTCCATTGGCTTCCCACTCGGAATCTGTGTCTGTGTCTGCATTCGCGTTACTCCCAAAGACGGCCTGCCCGCGTTCGGCGGCTGCTTCGGGGTCGATCTCTGCGCCGTACAGCGGGATATCCTCGCGCAGCCGGCCCGGCTCTGCGGGCACGTCCGTCTCGAAGGTATCGGAGAGGGAGTGGGCGGGGTCCGTGGAGACGACGAGCGTGCTGGTGCCGCCGCGGGCGCTGTCGAGTGCGGTAGCCGCGGCCATGGTCGTTTTTCCGACGCCGCCCTTGCCGCCGTAGAGGATGTAGTCGGGGCCGTCGATCGGCTCGTCGGACGGTTCGACATCGATGGTCGTACGGTCTTCGACCGTGTCCGCGTCCGAATCCGCACTGTCTGTCGAACTGGTCGGCGTGACCTCGATGGTGTTGTCCGACTCGCCGTCTTCGTTCCCACCGTCCGCCGCAGTGTCCGCATCGTCCTCGTCGACGACCTCGACGTCGATTCCACTCATGGCAAGCGATTCGCGGTGACCACACGAGTATTCGTCGGTCCAGTGGTGCCGTTCGGCGGTGTGTCGGTCGTCTCCCGGTGGCACGTTCACGACCAGATCACCGGTGGAACGAACGGTGATCGAACGATCAGCTACCGAACGACCAGCTACCGAACGACAGTCACCGGCACCGGTGCCCGGCGAACGACACGCTCGGCAACGCTCCCGAGCAACACGCGCGATGCACTCGTCCGGCCGTGGCTCCCGATAACCACGACGTCGACACCCTCCTGCGCGCGCTCGACGATCCGTCGATCGGGCTTTCCCGCTGCAATTTCGGTGTCCAGTTCACAGTCTGCGGCCCCAGCACGACCGGTCGCCTCCTCGAGTACCCTCGCCGCGTACTCACGCGCCTGATCAGAAACCGGTGGCGTGAAGTCGGGACCGTCGAGCCGCTCGAGCCGCTCGAAATCGAGTTCCGGAATCGGGATGACGTAGAGGGCGGTGAGGTCGCCATCAGGGTAGGTTTCGAGCGCGAAATCGAGTGCAACCGTCGCTGGTTCCGACCCGTCGTAGGGGACGAGCACCCGGTCAGTCATAGTAACGACTCCAACGGCCAGCGATGTAAGCGTAGAGGCCGGGTTGAGACCGTGCGGTCACGCTCGCCACACGATTACGATCGAGTGTGCCTCCGATTCGTCGCGCTGTCAATGCCGAGTGTTGCGGTTTCGGTTCGGTTACGGTTACGGTTACGCCATGTCCTGTTCGTCAGCCGTCTCGACCAGTTCGAACAGCGGGTCGAAGTCCTCGGGGAGTCCGTTATCAACCTTCTCGATATTTCCTGGCGGGACGACCGACGCGACGACGGCCATCACCTGCTGGGCGTGGTAGTTCGCATCCGACCGGTCGACGCCTTCTCGCTCCGCAACCCGGTCGAGAAACTCCTGGTAGTCAAAGCGCTGTCCGTGGGTTGCTGTCGTCAAATAGCGGTCGATCTCCATCGGAAGCGGGCTGGCGAGATCCGTCGCTTCCCCCTCCGGCAGCCGCTCGCCGAGCGTCGTCAGGACGGCACGCGTGGCGCGAACGGCCTGGCCAATCTGGGCGTACTCGAGTCGGTGCTGGACCTGCCCGGTGAATTCGTTGTACTTCATCGGCTCGGGAGTGACGACACCGACGGTGTGCATAAAGGGTGGTGGACGGTGAGCGGTGAGGAGTGACCAGTCGCCGACTCACTCGAAGTACCGCGCCAGTCGCTCTGCTGCCTCCTCGACGCGTGGCGAAACCAGCGCAAATCGGAGCCACTCCCCGCGGGAGTCGCCGAACGCCTCGCCCGGCATCCCTGCGACGCCCGTCTCGTCGATCAGTCGCTCGACGTTCTCGAGTGTCCCCGGGTAGCCGTCGAAGCGTGCCATCACGTAGAACGCACCCTGGGGTGTCGTGTACTCAGCACCTGCAGCATCCAACGCGTCAGTAAAGGTCTCGACCCGCTCGCGCAGGAGGTCCCGGTTCTGCTCGTAGTAGTCGGGACCCGTCTCCCGGAGTGCGTGCAACACCGCGTACTGCGAGGGCCGACTCCCGGCCACGTTCACCAGCATGTGGCGGCTCTTCGCGTTCTCGACCAGCTCCGGCGGGAAAATCGCATAGCCCACGCGAAAGCCCGTGATGGCGAGCGACTTCGAAAACGCGTTGGTGACGATCCGGTGATCAGAATCGAACCCGAGTGCGCTCGCGAAGCGCCCGGCCAGATCGAAGTGATCGTAGACCTCGTCGCTGACGAGGATCGCGTCGTTCTCCTCGGCGATGGCGACGAGTTCGCGGATCGTCTCTCGAGGATAGACCGCCCCCGTGGGGTTGTTCGGCGAGTTGACGACGATAGCAGCCGTCTCGTCGCTCGCGGCGGCGCACACGTCGTCGGGATCGAGTTGGCCGTCCGCCGCCGTTTCGACGAAGTTCGTCGTCCCACCGAGCATCGTCGTCTTCCCTGGGTAGTAGGGGTAAACCGGCTCTGTGAGTATGATTTCGATCCCACGGTCACGTTCCAGAGCGCGCGCCATCGCGAGGTAATTCGCCTCGCCCGCGCCGTTCGTGATGACGACCTGCTCGGTGGCGACGCCGCGTCGCTCGGCGATTTCCTCGCGTAACTCGAGTAGGCCCTCGCTCGGTGGGTACTGGAACTGGTCGGGGTCGCCGTCGGCGTACTCGTGTAAGCCTTCGCGAAGCGCCGCGGGCGGCTCCCAGTCGGGGTTGCCGCTGACCATGTCGATCACGTCGGTGTCCGCGTTGCCGGCGTACTCCATGACGTGGAAGAAAAGCGGCGTCTCGTACTCCGTGTCCATAGGTGAGTGTGTGCACGCTGGGACCGTCGTTCTTTCCGTTCGCCGCTCGCGCGCTGTGGGCAGGACGGGTGAAGACCGCGCCTTGACAAAGCTGGCGCTCCTCTGGAGAGCCATGAACGACGACATCGACCGCACCCTCCCGATGGATGTCGCGGATGCCCTACGAGAGACCGAGGAAACCCTCGCAGTCGCCGAGTCCTGCACCGGCGGGCTGATCGGCGCGGCGATCACGGCCGTCCCAGGCGCGAGCGACTACTTCGATTCGGGGCTGACGACGTACGCGTACGACGCCAAGCGCCGCCACCTCGGCGTAAGCCGTGAGGCGCTCGACGAGCACGGCGCGGTTTCGGAACCGGTCGCGCGCGCGATGGCCCGCGGCGTTCGCGACGTGACGGACGTGACCTGGGGGATCGCGACGACCGGCGTTGCGGGGCCGACCGGCGGCACCGAAGACGAACCGGTCGGGACGGTGTATATCGCCATTTCCTACGCCGGTCCCTGGGGGAGCGAATCCTCCTACGCGACTGTCTCGCGCTACCAGTTCGACGGCGACCGGGCGGACGTGCGGGCCAAGACCGTTGATCAAGCGCTGGTGGATCTCCTCACCGCAGTCGAGCGCCAGCACCCCGAGGCAGTCGATCCCGAGTCGACGGACTGAACGCGGAGACTCCGACGTCGACGGAGTGGCCACAAACAGATACCGCGAGAACTGATACCGCAAAAACTGATCCCGCGAACAGATACCGTGAACTGAGAGTCACGACAGAAAGCTATTCGGCGGTCGGGTCGCCAGTTGCGGGTGATGAACAAGAAGGGACACGTGCTCAACGCCGTCTTGCTGAGTATCGGGCTGGGGTATCTCCTCGAACCAGCCGGGAATATGGCAACGTTCGAGATGATCATCGCTATCGGCGTGCCGATCACGCTCGGAGCGATGGTCCCGGACATCGACACCGCGTTCGGGAAACACCGAAAGACGCTGCACAACCTGCCGCTGTTGGCCGGCTTCATGGCGTTTCCGTACTTCTTCGGTAATCTGGAGTGGGTCTGGGTCGGCATCCTGACCCACTACGTGCTCGACATCGCAGGGAGCAAACGCGGCATCGCGCTCTTCTACCCGCTCCTGAAGAAGGAGTACGGGCTGCCGGTCGGTGTCGCAGTCAGCAGCAAACGCGCCGACTTCGTGACGGTACTCGTCACCGCAGGAGAGCTCATCATCGCAGCCGTCATCATCTTCGAACTGCCACAGGAAGGGTTCGAGTTGGCGCGCCAGTCGATCGGCGTCTGAGCACCGGAGAACAGTTATCGCCGATTCGGCGTCCACTCCTCACACGCATCCATATCGTCCATCGCCTGCTCGTGACGGGCACAGTAGGGCACCATTCCCGACGACGAACGCACGTACTCGAAGTGCCGGCAGTTACCACAGTACCGATCCGTCGGCGCAGTCGTCGACTCGTCGGCGTCCGACGCATCCGTTACGATCTCGGCATCCCGGCCGTCCCCGATCGGCTGGGACTCGAGTGGCGATGAAATATCCTGGGTGGTCGAACCGCCGTCGCTGGTGACGGCACCGTGTCCGCCGAGTCCGGAGCCGGAGGCGTTCGACTGTGATTGCGACTGCGTGCGGCTCGTAGTCGACTGTGATTCGTTGTAGGAGAACGTCGAGTCGCCAGTGGCTGTGTCGGTTTGTGTGCCGGATGCGGTCGCGTTCTCGTCGTCGGTATCGTCCTCGCTCGAGGCGTTCGTCTGTGTCTCGACATCACCGTCGGGCGTGCCACCGAGGAAGCCGATACCGCCGAAGCCGCCGGTGTTCGTCGATTCGTCGACTTCGACGACGGTCTGGTTGTGTCGCGTCACGTTCATCTCGAGCATGCCGCCGGGATCGTTCCGGGTCTTGAAGTTGACGACGGCGACGAACAGACACCAGAGGGCGATGAAGAGCCCGAGCAGGTAGATGGCGGAGATTTCGAGCGTGAGTTGGTCACTCCCGAATCGCCAGCGCTGTGGGTAGGCGTGCCAAAAGAGGACGACTCCGAGTAAACAGAGACTCGCACTAATCGCAGCGGCAGCGCGAACGCGACGGCTCGCCGGCAAGACGATGAAGACGCCCACGAGTGCGGCTGGAACGCCAATTCCCGCGAGCACGCCAGCGACGCGGACGACCGCGTACTGATCGTCCATCCCCCACTCGGAGAGCCCGATCGCGAGGTCAGCAAAGAAGTCTGTCGTCGCGACGAGCACAGCGACCACTGCAAGCGTCGCACCGAGCAGGACGAGGGCGGTTCCCGCGTACAGCCGCCGGAGGCTCGTCACCTCTCGTGCGTTCCCCTGATACGCCTCCGTCAGGCTTGTCATGCTGGGTCGTTCGTGGTCCCAGCACAAAACGATACGTCAGACATATGTCAGCGCCAGAAGAGTATCACCACCGTTGACAGCCGGTCGATGACTACTCGTCAGTCACCGGGACGTCGACAACCGCAGGTCCCGCCGTCGTCAGTGCCTCTTCGAGTACCGACTCGAGTGCCCCCGGCTCTTCGACGGTCACTCCCGTCGCACCGTGGGCGGCGGCGCTCGCTGCGATGTCGACGGGCGGCTCGAAGTCGAAACCCTCGTACTCGTACTCGTCGGGGTCGCCGCCGAGCAGGTTCGCCGTGTTCTCTTTCAGGATCCGGTAGTTGCGGTTGTCGGGAACGACGACGGTGAGGTCGAGGTCGTTTCGCACCGCCGTGTACAGCGTCTGTGGGTAGTACAGGTACGAGCCGTCGCCGACGTAGCCGAGCACCGAGCGGTCGCCGCCGGCTTCCTGCTCTGCGACCGCAGCGCCCACGCTGGCCGGCAGTCCGTAGCCGAGACCACCGCCTTTCGTGCCCAGCAACTGGTTGGCCTCGAACTCGAACTCGTCGAACAGCGGCGGCGACGCGGTGATGGCCTCGCTGACCACGAGTGCATCCGGTGCGACGCTGTCGAACGCCCGAGCGAGCCCTGCCTTCGTCAGCAGACCGTCGATCGTCTCGGGGGCCGGCTCGGTGTCGTGTGCGTTCGCCCAGTCGCGGACGGACTCGAGTCGCCGCTCGCGTTCGCCGTCGTCGACAGCGTCGCTGACACGATCGGCGAGATCCGAAAGGACCGCTGTGGGGTCGCCGATCACCGCAGTCTCTGCGGGCGCGTGCTTGCCGAGTTCCCACGCGTCGGGCGAGATGTGGATCCGCGTTGCCTCGTCGGGCACGAGTTGAGTCGTCGGCCGCGTCACTGTCGTGTTCGTCGAACAGCCGACGAAGACGAGCGTGTCGGTGTCCATTGCGGCGGCCGAGCCGGGCGCTTTCGTCGAGAGTGCGCCCTGCCACTGGTCGTGATCCGTCGAGAAGTTCGCCTCGTAGGCGAGGATTTCGTTGTGGACGCGCGCCCCTGCTGCTTCGGCGAGGTCGACTGCGGCCTCGACCGCTGCCGGGCCGCTGCGCCCGATCTCGTCGCCGAGGACGAAGACGGGTTCGTCGGCGTCGGCGAGGGCTGCGGCTGCCTCCTGAATCGCCGCCTCGTCACCGCGGCCCGCCGTCGGAATCCGACCGAGCGGCTCCGGTGAGGCTGTCGTCTCCTCCGTCTGCACGTCGACGGGAATGGCAAGGAAAACAGGCCCCGTCGGCGGCGTCAGCGCGGTTCGGACGGCCCGACGAACCATCGTCGGCAGCGCGTCGACGTGTTTCACCTCGGCGCTCCACTTCGTGAACGGCTCGGCCATCTCGACGAGGTCGCCGCTGAGGATCGGCTCCTCCTGCTGGTAGTCCCGGCTGTGGGTTCCCGACGTGACCAGCAGCGGCGCGCCCGAGACATCCGCGTTGTAGAGGTTCCCCAGCCCGTGTGCCAATCCGCCGGCAAGGTGGAGGTTCGCGACACCGAGCGGGAGCACGTTGCCGGCATCGCGATCATCAGTACCAGTTGCCGATTCGTTCGCGTGATGCCGCCGCCGCATTGCATACCCCGCCGCCGCTCCCACCGCAACGTCCTCGTGCAAGCCGAGTACGTACTCGAGTTCACTCTCGACGAGCGACTGCATGAGCGGGAGTTCGGTGGTACCGGGATTGCCGAACAGGGTCGTGACGCCGTACGATTCGAGACTGTCGATGAAGAGATCAGCACCCGTCGCTACCATAGCGCTATCTCTCGATGGCAGTTCCTTATAGGGATATCACGGATGGCCTGACGTATCTCTGCGGGGTCACAATGCGGGGTCACGAGCGGCTTCCCGAACGGCGCGTGGAAGCGAAACCTTGAATCAACGCGCTTGCAAACCTCCGGCCATGAGTGACGAGGACGATTCCGAGCCGGCCGTCGAACTCGGCGAGCACGTACCCGTTGAGGGCGCACCCCTCGCTCGCGTGAGTTCGCGACTGACCTGGCCGAAAGAACGCAGCGAGGTCGACCGCATGGAAGGTGACAGCGTCATCCGCACGCCCGAGGGCCCGGTCGAACTCTCGACGGTACTCGAGTCGGTCGACGAGACCTACTTCCAGCGTCGTCAGGAGTTCGAGTCCCACGTGCGCGACGTGATCGGAACCGGTCCGGTCCCGACCGCGGACGAGTAACGACTCGTGGCGACCGAGGACGACCGGCCCGTTGCCGGCCTGCTCGGCTGGGTTCGCGACCAGACGGATCGCCTCTCCTGGTTTCAGAAATCGCTGCTGACCGGCGCGGTGCTCACGCTGCTGTGGATGCACTACGTCCCCGGCGAGCTCGACCGCCGCGTCGTCGTCGACAGTATCCTGTTGATCGGCGGCCCGCTCACGCTCGGTCTGACACATGGCCGCCACATCGGCTGGAATATCAACCGCGTCGCCGTCCGCAACGCGGTCTTGCTCTCGATGTTCGTCCTCCCCTTCTACCTCGTCGGTTCGACGCTGCCGACGATTCGCGAGTTCTATCCGATGTGGGAAACTTCGACCGCGCCCGGCGAGTTCATCCCGCACGCGTTTCAGCTGTTCATGCTCGCGCTCGCCGCCGAAACCTACTACCGCGGCCTGCTCTGTGTCGGCGTCAAGGATATCGGCTTCAAGGCGGTGTTCATCAGCCCCATCGTCTACATGATCCACCACGCCTCGAAGCCACCGATCGAGTTCCTCCTGTCGGGGCCGACAGACGTCCTCTTCGGCGCAGTCGACTACAAATCGAACTCGATCCTCCCCTCCGTCATCGCCCACGGGGTCGGCCTCGTCCTCCTCGACTGGCTCGTCCTCCACGACCCGCTGTTCGATCCGGGGCTGTTCCTCGGGGTACTCGAGTGGTCACCCATCCCGCTGTAACGTGGCCTGCTTCCCAGACCCTCGTCGACCCAACTGCTTTTCATCGCCGAGTGCGAATCGACTGTATGTCACTCCCCGTCGACCCCGCGACGATCGACCCGGACGCGTACGGCGAAAAACAGGCCGTACTCGAGATGGATCACGAGGAGGCAGTCGAGTTCGTCCGTGAGGTCTGTACTGACTGTGGCTTCGGGATTCCCGTCGAGTTCTCGCCCTCCGAACTGCTGAACGAGAAGGTCGATGCGGACCGCGATCCGTACTACGTGCTCGGTGCCTGCAACCCCGAGATTGCGAATAAGGCACTCGACGAGACCAAACGGATCGGTGGGCTGTTCCCCTGCAACGTGATCGTCTGGGAGGAGGAGCCGGGGCGCCAGCGCGTCTACCACGTCTCGATTATGAAGATCGCGCGGTTGCTCGGCACCGCACCGGACAACGAGGCCTGGGACGAGATTCTCGACGAAACCGGCGAACTCACCGAGACACTGTTCGAGGAACTCGAGTCCGCTGACGCCGCCGTCTCGGCGTAATTCGCACTGCCAGCCTACGTTTTCATCTATTGTCCATCAGTCACAAAATACCAAGACTTACGTGTCAGACGCATCACGTAGCCCCATGGACGTTCGAACCGCCGCCTTCGCCCTCCTCCTCCTCGTCCTCGCCGCAATTGCTGCCCTGATGGTCGCACCGCTGCTCCAGTACGTGATGGGTGCTGCGCTCCTCGCGTTCATCCTCTATCCGGCCTATGAGCGACTCGAACCCAGACTCGGAACGCGACCCAGTGCACTCCTGTTGACTGTTGTCGCAATCGTCGGCGCGATTGTCCCCCTCTTGCTCGTTTCTCTGATCGTTCTCGATACCGTCGTCTCGTTTCTCGTCGGCTTCGACGCCGCTGGCTCTATCGAGGAGCTCCGAACGATCGCAGAGGACGACTTCGGTATCGACACCGAACAGATTCAGTCACTCGAAACTGCCGTCGTCGAGGAACTCGAAGACTCGGTCGCGGGTGCACTCGAGTTAGCCCTGTTCGAACTCGTTGGCCTCCTCAACCGCGGGATCGAGATGGGAATCGGGCTGCTCGTGTTCATCTTCTTGCTGTATTACCTGCTCGCTGACGGCGACACCTTCCTCGCCTGGCTGCGCGATGTCGTCCCGCTCAAAGACCACATTCGTGAGGAGCTATTCACCGAGATCAACGTCGTGACCTGGGCGGTGATCAAGAGTCACGTGCTCGTCGCGGTGATCGAGGGATTGCTCGGTGGACTCGGCTTCTACCTGCTCGGCGTGCCGAACGTCGCCTTCTGGACGGTGATCATGATCATCGTCTCCTTCCTGCCGGCGATCGGCGTCTGGCTCGTCTGGGGGCCCGCGGTGGGCTACCTGCTGATGACCGCGAGTCCGGTGAGTGCGGTCGCGCTGTTGCTCTACGGAATTACGGTCCTCTCGCTGGTTGATAACTACCTCCGGGCGTACGTCGTCGACCGCGGTTCCGGGCTCCATCCTGCGGTGGTTATCGTCGGTGTCATCGGCGGGATCTACCTGCTCGGCATCATGGGGCTATTCCTCGGCCCGGTCCTGCTTGCCGTGTTCAAAGCGGGACTGAACGTGTTCAACAAAACGTCGCTATCGGTGGGGCAATACAGCGACACCGATGACGCACAGTCGTCCGGAGCCAAGCCGACCGGGTCAGGTGCAACGACCCCAGAGGCAACCGACTGACGCACCAGGGAGGCTCGTCTGACCGATCAGCGGTGGTCCGGATCCTGGCTGCTGGGTTCGTTCTCGCGGTCGGTCCGATCGGCCGCGGACGTGTCACGGTTGTCGTCACGCTGCCCGCTCTCGTCGTCTCGCTCGTTCCTTCCGCTCTTTGCGCTCCCATGGCTCCACTCGTTCTCTGCGCCCTCAGTACGCTCCGTGTCCTCCGCGCCCTCTGCACTCTCTACACCGTCCACACTCCCCTCACCCTCGAGTTCCTCGAGTTCGTCGAGATACTGCTCGGCGTCGTACCTCACGTACCCCGTATAGAGAAAGATGAGCGCAAAGAGGATCAGCGGGACGCCAAAGAGCATGAAAAGCGCCGCCAGGATCGTCCCGAGGTCGGACGGGAGTGATGCGGGTGCAAGAATGTTCGCAGGAATCACTGTCAGTACGGACGCGAAGAGAGACGAAAACGAAGACGTGAGCGTGACTGGAAGCGCAACCATACTGCAGTGGAGTCACCGTTCCGGCAAAGGCGTTCCCCTGTGTATGCGCCTGCCCTGGCGTTCGATGACTCACTGAACACGCGCTGACGAGCATCGGTGGAAGTCCGTGATGCTGGGAATTCGCTCCCGCAAGTGCGTGTCTTCCAGGCGCTCCCCTGCAAGCACCCACATACATACGCGAGGACGAGTTAGTAGGGCAAGGAATGAGATGGCGGTTCGTGCCGGCACGCAATTGGGCTGCTAGCTGCTTGCACACGTGCCTCACCACCGACATAATCACCCTACAGCGCAACACTAACTGTTTCGACACTGTTGCCAGACGGCATCAGCAACAGTATCAGAATCAGATCCACAATCGCAATCGCAACCACACCCACAGTCACAGTCACAGCCAGAGCCACACCCACAACCGCAATCAACACCCCCGATGAACCGCCGCCATCTCCTGCTCATCGGCCTCCTCGTGCTCGCCGCCAGCTACCTGATCGCCGGCGGGATCATCGACCCGACGGGCGATCCAGACGACCCCGAGACGATCGATCGAGACCAGTTAGTCCAACCCGCAGAGAACGGCAGCTACGTCTGGCCCTATACCAGTCGCGACCGCTCCATCGACGAACGAACCCTCGCGATCAACCTCATCGTCCACGGCCCCGACGAGCAGGTCCAACAAACGCTCGTTGACCAGGAGGAACTCGAGTGGGAAGAGCTCGATCTCGAGGCAGAAGAGGAACCGGAGATGTACGAGGACGCCGACGACTCGATCCGGTGGGACGACGCTCACGGCTCGACGCGGTACACCTACGTCGATACCGAACCCCACGGCGGCCAGCCTGTCTGGATCGAGGAGAGTTACCAGCTTCACACGGGCACGTACCTCGGAAGTCGGTATCACATCCGGGCGTACACGACGGAGCAGGACGAGTGGACTGTGATGCAGGTCCACGAGGAGTACTTCGACCTGTTCCGGCTTCGACACTCAGTGACCGATATTCAGGGATCACAGAACGCACTCGAGGCGGAGTTTCTCGACGAGCCGTACGTCGAGGAGGTTCGACGCGAGTATCACGGGACCCACCAGGGCTGGAACGACGGGTGGGTCTCGGTCGTCGAGTTGGCGGCCATCGGTCCCACCGTAGCGGGACTTCTCTTCGGCATCGGTGGCCTGCTTGGTCTGATCGGCGGCGAAACAACGCGTGGAATCGTTCGCGGGACGCGAACGATGCTCAGGTGGGCCTACCGGAACAGTCGCGGCTTCGTCCTCGTCGGCGCACTCACTGGACTTGTGGTCGGCGTTCGGGCTGCTGGCCTCGCCGTGGAAGCGG
The DNA here is from genome assembly GCF_000337575.1 of Natrialba hulunbeirensis JCM 10989. Taxonomy (GTDB): domain Archaea; phylum Halobacteriota; class Halobacteria; order Halobacteriales; family Natrialbaceae; genus Natrialba; species Natrialba hulunbeirensis. The sequence continues at coordinate 85,795 of NZ_AOIM01000013.1, forward strand.
CGGTGCCGTGGATCACGCCGCAGGCGTTCGTCGGCGTGCTGTATCCGGCGCTGGTGGTCGGCTTACCGGTGGTGACGATCGTACTCACGCAGCCACTCGAGCGAGCAACTCGATTCCTCAGACTCCAGCGTATCGCGAGTTGGCTCGGGCGGCCGCTCGAACCCCAGTCAGCGTTCACATTCACGATCGTCGGCCTCGGGCTGGGATTCGTCCTGGATATCGTCGGCATCGGGATCACGACGCTGCCGCTTCAGTTGTTGCTGCACCGACTCGGATTGATGTTCGCACTCGGGCTGCTCGCTGCTGGCTCCGCTCGCAGTGATGCTGAGGGTGCAGTGCTTTTCGGTATCGGGATGCTGGGATGGATCGTCGGACTCGCGATGCCACTGTTTGGCTACATCTGAGCCACCGCAAGCCAGCAGTGAATCCCGCGTCAGTCGCCCTGGGAAAACGCGTTCAAATTCGTCTGCAACCCCGCCGCAAGCTCCGATTTGCGCTGTAAACGCGCGTGGGACACCGGCAGCTGCGTCGCAATCTCGCCGATCGCCTCGTGGAACGTCTCCGCCTCGCCGTACTGGCCGTCGAAGGCGTTTCGCACACTCTCTCGAACCTGCCAGACGCCAACGGGTGCCCAGTAGTCGTCCGACACCTCCCGGAGAACCAGACACTTCGCCTGCCGGCCGATCGACTCGAGGTACTCGAGTACACCCAATCGTGCCGCATAGTAGGCACCGGCGGTTTCCTCGACGTAGCTGGTGCGGCCCTCGTAGCCCTCGCTGGCGCTCTGGAGCCAGATGTCGCCGTCGCTATTTGGATTCCAGATGCTGCCAGGGGCTTTCATTTCGACGAGTTCGAACTCCCAGGTGCCGGGTGCGAGGACGACCCAGTAGCGGTTGCCCATGTACTCGTTGGCCCAGACCTGGACCTCGTCGATGCTCTGTTCGGTGCGGATGCGGCCGCGAAGGAACTGGCTGACAGTGTCGTCGACTGCAGTGATCGACCAGCGGGTGGGGACGAGGCGGCGCTGCTTGGCCTCACCGAGTGCGCCGGCCGACAGAATCGAGTTGATCTCGTAGACGTCGAAGCCGCGCCGGTAGAGATAGGTCATCGCGCCCTGTGCCTGCCAGTCGTCGTCCTCTAGGGTTTTCTTGACCGGCTTCGGGACGTATGGGTTCTCCCGGAGCTCTGCGTTCCGGGCGTTGGCTCGCGGACCGCGCGGCGTTGCGACGTCGGTCCCCGCGTCGAGTCCGAGGTCGGGCGTGTCGTCGAGACCGATCTCGAGGTCGACCGGGTTGCCGGCGATGGCGACCTCGCGCTGGACGCCGACGAAGCCGTCCCAGGTGTCGTGAACGGAGGGCGTGAGACGGCTCGCAATGGAGGGTGAGTCGACGTTCGCGCGCTTGTTGGAGTTCAGTAAGCCGGTGCGGCGCTGGAGTACGTCGTCGATGGCGTACCCCTGCTGGTACCAGTTGCCGTCGGTGACGTACTCCTCGGCGTCGTCCTCGTCGCCGACCGGAGAGAGCACGCCGATCGGAATGTCGGGGTAGTTCGATCGACCGACGAAGATGGAGGGGGCAGTCGAGCCGACGAGAGTGTCGCCGCTCAGCGCGTCGTCGAAGCGGCGTTCGAACTCCTCGAGATGGTCCGTGATCGCGTAGGATTTTTCCTTTGCGAGGCGCCGTCGCTCGGCTTCCTCGTCGGGTTCGAGTTCCTCGATATAGTCGTCGAGGCGCATTCACTCACTGTAGGGGTGGCTGGGGTTTGAATGTTGAGTTGCACGGCGCTCCGCGGGCAGGCGGTGCGCGTCCCCAGCGAAATGTCAGAGGCACGGCCAGGCACTCCACCACCCATCGGGCACGCCGAAACCGGTGTTGGATCGGTTTCGGCAGAGTGTGGCACCAGGCCGCATCCGATGATTCGGCGTGGGGTATAAAATAGACGGCTGGGCGTTTTCTGGGTGAGAAACTCCGGCACGCAGCGGTGGTCCGACAGACAGAGCCGGATTCAGGACAGCACAGGCAGTTATTGTGGTTGCACACGAACAGGACTGCATGGGAGCTGACGGCGAAGAGCCGGTGTACTACGTCATCAGTGACCTCCACATCGGCGGCGACGAACAGCTGGGTGACATCGATTTTCTTCCCGAACTGCTCGCGTTCCTTCGCCGGCTCGAAACGACTGCCGAACCCGTAGAGCTCGTGATCAACGGGGACCTATTCGGCCTCTGGGAGTTCACGGAATCCCAGGGTGTCGCAAAGTTTGACACACTGGTCGAACGCTATCCGAACCTGTTCGAACAGCTCCGTGCTACGGGTGCTGAAATTTCGATTACGCTGCTTCCAGGCAATCACGACACCGAACTCGCCGCATACGAGGAGTACGAACGCCTGCTAGCCGAATACAACGTCAGACTCGTTCGAGCCGAATCGCTAACCCGACCGCTCGGCGACCGGACGATTCACTTCGAACACGGCCATCGGCAGGATCCTAACAATCGGTTCGAGGATTTCGGCAATCCCTACGAGAAACCGCTCGGCTACTACTACAATACGCTGGTGACGAGTCGAGCGGGACGACTTTCTGACCGCGGCCGGTACAACTGGCTCAAGGACGTTCAGGCGGTGACGCCAACCGAACGCGTACCCCGCTGGCTCCTCTCGAAATACTTCTACCGTGAGATGAGGCCGACGCTTCGATACGCCTTGGTACCAGTTCTCCTGCTGTTCAACGTCAGCGTCGTTATTACCCTCCTCGCAGCGCTCGATGTCGCGGGGATCTGGACAATGCCAGTCGAAGTGACGGATGATCTCCTCACACAACTGGGGTTCGTCGGTGAAGCGGTCCACTTCCTGCTCGTCGCGAACGCCGTCGTGGTCGGTATCTTACTCCTCGCGAGCATCCCCGTCTATCTCGTGCTCCGCGACCTCAGTGCAACCATCGACCGGTTCGGCATCCGCGAAACCGACCTCACCGTCGACCCGGACGAACCGTACCGGAAGGCCGCACGAGACGTCTTCGACGAACGACCGGACACCGCTGTTTTCTGTTACGGGCACACCCATCGGCCGATGATGTCCGTCGTCGACGACCGCCTGCTCGTCAACACTGGCACGTGGCTGAAACGACTCCACCGCCGGGACGTCGTCGCCGGCCTCCTCCCGCCAGTCTACTACCCGTCGTACCACCTGTGTATCGTCCGCATATCGGTTGCCGACGACGGCGGACTCGTCGTCGCGTACGAGCCTGCTGACAAGCCAAGCCCCGCCGCAGACGAGATGACTCTCCTCGAGCGACTGCTGACACTGGGTCGCGCGCCGGTACTCGAGTACCCCGACCGGGCGCACGTGACGGAGTCGGGGACGACGATCGATTGGGGTGAGTGAGCAGGATTCTGGTATGCCGACATTGTGAGCGGTGGCGATCGGTAGCGAGCGGTGGCGAGCAGCGACGAACGGCGGCGTATTGCGAGTGTTTCGGGAGTTGCAGGAGTTGCGGGAGTTGCGAGTGTTGTGGCTGTCGTACGTGTCGTGGACGTACGTGTCGCAGACACACACCAGGAACGCGCAAAAGACAACCGTTAAAAACGGCGGGCGGAAAGGAAGGGGTATGAGTACGACGGACGATCAGCAGGCACGATCCTGCGTTTCCTGCGGAATCAATATCGCCGGCACGAACGCCGCGGCGTTCAAGTGCCCGGAGTGTGGCAAGCAGATTTACCGCTGTGCCAAATGCCGCAAGCAGAGCAACCTCTATGAGTGCAACGAGTGCGGATTCACCGGACCTTGATACCAATGGGAAAAGTTGCTGCCAAAATCAAGGTCATGCCGGACAGCCCAGAAATCGACCTGGACGCACTCCAGGAGCGCCTCGAGAGCGCACTCCCTGAGGGTGCAAAGATCAACGGCGTCGAGCGCGAAGAAGTCGCGTTCGGTCTCGTTGCACTCTACCCGACCGTGATCGTCCCTGACGGCTCCGGCGGCACGGAAACCGTCGAAGAGAACTTCGATGACGTCGACGGCGTCGAGAGTGTCGGCGTCGAGAACGTCGGCCGTATCTAACTCGGATCCGAATCGATTTTCGATCCGTGTTGCTGTAACTGGTCGTGAGCGACTGCTCTGATCGCTTGGCTGCGTCGGGTAGCTGATCGCGTTGTGTAGCGGACCGTGTTTGATAGCACATCGTCGTGGCTCCCAGACCTGTTCGCACTTCTGCCACACCATCACCCACCGCTAGTGCAGACAGTGGACTCGGAAACTCGGACCGTACTCGAAGTAGCTCGGAACGTACTCGAGTACCATCGATCCAGCGCGGGCCGATTCGAAGAGACTGAAAAAGTGACGAGTCAGGCCGATTCTCGGTACGCATCGAGTCGGCCCTTCAGGAACGGCCCGAACAGGATCGCGACGATTGCGACCACGAGCAGCGGTGAGAGCCAGCCGTACTCGATCGGGTTGAGGAAGATCATGTACGAGCCATCGGAGATCTGCAGCGAGGTGTAGAGGTTCTCCTCGGCGATGCTACCGAGAACCACCCCGAGAACGAACGCGATCACGGAGTAGTTGTACCGCACCATGTAGAAGCCGATCACACCGAAGACGATGATCGTCACGACGTCGATGGGGTTCGAGTCGAGGGCGTACGTCCCGAGGAACGAGAGGACGACGACCATCGGGATGAGGTAGTTCGTGTCGATTCGGGTCAGGACGCCGAGTCGGGTAACCAGCGTGAGCCCGACGAGGAGGATAATGACGTTCCCGACCAGCAACGCGAGCAACATTGTGTAGGTCAACGCGAGCTCGCCACTCGGATCGAACATACTCTGGCCGGGTCGCAGGTTGTGCATGAGCAGACCGGCGATGAGGACGGCCGTCGAAGAACTTCCGGGAATACCAAAGGAGATTGCAGGAATGAGCGAGCCCGCGACGGTGCCGTTGTTCGACGCTTCCGAGGCGACGACACCGGTCTCGTTACCGGAGCCGAAGGAATCAGGGTCGTCCGAACTGCGGACGGCCTCGGAGTAGGCGACGAAGTTCGAGACCGTTGAGCCGGCACCGGGAATGGAACCGACGATCATCCCGATCATGCTCGATTTGAACACCGTGAGCGGACGCTTGACTGTCTCGACTACGCCGTCGATGATACCGCCACCGATGTCGACCGCCTGATCGGCGATACCGCCCGTCTGCCCGGCGAGTTTCATCATCTCCGCGATCGCGAACAATCCGATGAGGACGGCGACGAAGTCGATTCCATCGTACAGCAGCATCGATTCCGTGTATCGGTTGTCGAGACTCATCGGGGCCGACCCGACAGTCGTTACGAGCAGGCCGGCGACACCGGCGAGCAGTCCTTTCGCCATCGAGCCACGGGTGACGACGGTGATCATCGCCAGACCGAGCACGGCGACGAGGAACCGCTCTGGCGAACCGACAGCCAGCACGATTTCGACGAGGAACGGCGAGAACAGGATCAGCGCCGTGATGGTGAACAGCCCGGCGATCGTCGACGCTGTCGCCGAGATCGACAGCGCTGTGGCTGCTCTCCCCTGTTTCGACATGGGGTAGCCGTCGAACATCGTCGCCGCCGAGGACGACACCCCAGGCGTATTGATGAGGATCGCCGCGATCGATCCGCCGTACATCGAGCCGCTGTAGATCCCGATCAGGAGGATAATCGCGTTTTCCGGCGATAGCGGTGCCGTCATCGGCAGGATAATCGCCATCCCGAGCGGCGGTCCAAGCCCCGGCAACGCGCCGACGATGATCCCCAGCAGAACGCCGATGATCACCCAGATCATCGTCTCGAACGTGAGCAGTGTCTCGAGTGCCCCGAACAGTGACTCGACTGTCATGGGTTCGGGGTCACCCCGTGCTCACGGGGAGTGGTCCCCTCGCGGTCAGCGGGAGTGCCGCTCGAACGGGTTGTTTCGTACTTTGTCCGATCGCCACCGATGCCAGAGAGCACAGTGAGTGTGGCCAATGCACTGGTACTGGTGTCTCCCCCGCCGACGAACAGCGGTGCCGGTGGTTCCCAGCCGGTGTACCAGCCAACTGCGATTTCCGGCGCAATGACGAGGTAGAACACGAGCGCGGTGAGAAAGCCGACGCCGACGAGTGCGGCGGATCGCCGTCGGTCGATCCCCGCCCACCATGCAAAGAGGGCGACGAAAATCGGCGTTGCGTACAGCATCCCGATCGTGAACGTCAGGCCGAGATACAGCACACACAGTCCCGCGGTGACAGCGGGACCCCACGGATCGTCGATGTCGTACGTGTAGGCACCTGCGGTCGTCTCCTCGGTTGGCTGGTCGTCAGCGTCGCCGTCGTCCTCGTCACCGCCGAGTAACTGTGCCGGCTCGGCGACGAATCGCCGGAGCGGACCCGGAAGATAGTTTCGTCCGAGGAGCAAGAGCGAGAGTACGATCGTCGCTCCCGCCGTTAGCCGGGGAAACGTCGCCGCACTCGCGGTAAACTCGCTGGCTCCCCAGAACATGTAACTCGCAGCGACGAGGAAACAGAGCAACAACACGTGCTCCATCGTCCCCCGTTCGCGGAACACGACTTCGCCCGCGTCACTGAGTCGGGTCGTGACCGTCTCGAACCCCTCTCGGGCTCTGCGTGAAACGGTCTCGCCAACGGTATCTGTGTCGTCCATCGGTTGTGATTTTCTGGGTTGTCGGTTGCTGCTGGTACGGGGGTATCCTACGTCACTCACGCTATTCACGCACGTACACTACACACGCCATTTCCGCCGCATACTCTACTTCCACCACTCACACTACTCACACCCGCAGACACCCCACCAAACCAGCGACTGTGAGCGACCACGGCAGGTTATGCGTCTTCGTCGATTCGCTCTTCGAACGCCTCGAAGTCGACGTTCTCTTCGAGGTCGTCGAGTGCGCCATCGAGGTCGTCGGCCGCCGCATCTATGTCGCCGTACTCGAGTACGTTGCCGGTTTCTTCGGCCCACTCCTGGGCCTCGTCGTGGGTTGCAGCGTACTCGATGGCGTCGGCGAGGTCCTGGCGAACGTCTTCCGGGGTGCCAGGTGGCGCGATCTGGGTCTGTCTGAATTCGGAGATGTACGCGAGACTGTCGCCGTAGTTGGTGATCTGGTCGATCTCCGGGAAGGCGTCGATATCGGTGTCCATCAGGTTGACGATGGCGCTGACGTTGCCGGAGTCGACGGCGTCGGCAGCGGAGGTGTTCGTTGCGATGCCGACCGGCGTTTCGCCGGAGATGACGGCTTCGTTGACTTCGCCACCGCCGTCGTAGGCGACGGCTGTCTCCCACTCGAGGTCGTACTCGTCGCGAAGCAGGTAGGAAATGACGTGGCTGTCGTGGCCAGTTCCCTGATGAGCGAAGTTGTCGACCTCGCCGTCGGCGTAGGCGTCCTGCAGTTCGCTGAAGTCGCTGACGCCGAGTTCGTCGTTGACGATGATCGTGTAGCCGAAGACACCGGAGTACGCGATCGGTTCGAAGTCAGACGGATGCCAGTCGTCGATGCCCTCGAGTCGCCAGCCGAACTGCCAGCTCGGTGTGTTCGCGGTGCCGAAGACGGTTCCATCGTCGTCCTGGCTGTGGAGCCACTCGATGCCGCGGAGGCTTCCCGCACCGGGCTGGTTGTCGATAACGACGGAGCCGTCGAGCTCTTCTTCCATGAGTGGGCCGAGCTGACGGGCGTAGGTGTCCGTGCCACCGCCCTCGGACCACGGAATCATCCAGGTTAGTTCCTCGTTGTCGAGACAGCCAGCAAGGCCAGCAAGCGAGACAGTAGATGCTGCACCAATTCCTTTCAGCAGACGTCGTCGATTCACAGTCCACCGTACCCGCTGAAACGGTGATAAGGGTGGCCACCTATGCAAGAGTTACAGGTATCTCGAACACAGATGAAAGATAATTGCGTATAGATACGAACACTCCCCTTCCTTTTTGCCCAATAATCACACGATTGTGTTATGGTGGCATACCACTCACGACCTACGATACCAAGAGCCGGACGAGACCGTCCAATCTGGGAACGGTGTTATCAATACGACTGTACTGCCGCCAGCGCAACGTTTACTGGACGGTGCCTGTGAGAGTGTGTAGGCGTGAATTTGCTCTCGGATCCGACGAACCGTCGCTGGCTTGCGTGGGGTGCGCTCGCGACGGTGTTCCTTCTCGTCAATCTTCATCGACTCTCGACCGGCGTCCTCTCCGAACAGTTGACTGTCGACTTCGGTACGACGGCCGCACAACTGGGCACTCTCCACGCCTCGTTCTTCCTCATTTATGCACTAATCCAGATTCCGACCGGCGTCCTCGCCGATCGTGTCGGTCCGCGATACGTCGGAACGGCCGGCGGTGTCGTCCTCAGCGTCGGTGCGATCGGATTTGCGCTCAGTAGCAGCTACCTCGCGGCGTTTCTCTCCCGTGCCCTGATCGGACTCGGCAGCGGCGTCATCTTCGTCTCGATTCTTCGATTCTGTGCGAACTGGTATCGCGCGGACGAGTTCGCCACGATGACCGGATTGACGGCAAGTGTTGCCGGACTCGGCGCAATCCTCGCGACGACGCCGCTCGCCGTCGCTGTCGGCACGGTCGGTTGGCGATCAACCATCCTCGGCCTCGCGACCGTCGGTCTGGTCGCTGCCGGCGCAGTGTACACTCTCGCACGGAGTTCGCCCGCCGACGCCGGACTCGAACCAATCGACGGCGTCCCCGAGCAGCCATCGATTTCGCTCACAGAAACCTGGCAGAACCTTCGACTGCTCGCGAAAGACCGGGTCCAGTGGCTGCTCTCGATCGTTTTCTTTGCGGGCAACGGTGCGCTCCTCACCCTGCTCGGACTCTGGGGAATCCCGTATCTGGTCGTCGTCTACGGCGTCGATACAACGACGGCCTCCTACTACACGCTGCTTGGCTCCGTCGGAATGCTGGTCGGCCCGCCAGTCATCGGCTGGGTTTCGGATCGCATCGCGCGGCGGCGACTCCCGATGGCGATCGGACTCGGCTTTTTCGCGGTCGCACTGAGCGTGATTCCACTATTCGGACAGCCACCCCTGTATCTCGTCGCCATCTCGTACTTTTGTTGTGGACTATTGGCCGGGGCAGCTATGCTCTCGCTTTCGATCGTCAAAGAGCGCTACCCTGCTAGCGCGAGCGGCGTCGCAACGGCAACCGTCAACACCGCCGGCTTCGTCGGCGCAACCGTGCTTCCCGCCGTGATGGGGCTCGCGCTCGACCAGTACCAGACCGGCGAAACCATCGACGGCACGGTTGCCTACACCGAATTCGGCTACCGCATCGCGTTCGGAATCCTCGCCGGTGCCGTCGCCATCGCGTTCCTGTGTTCGCTGTGGCTCCTGTTCGCCGAGCAACGCACGGATGCGCCCGCGGCCACGCCAGCCGAGACGAACTAGGACTGTGGCGATACCGGATGCCGAATGCCAGATACCGGGACCGGACAGCGGACACCGACCGAAATCAGTCGATCGTCCGGCGCGTCTCCGGATCCACCGCCGTCAAATACTGCTCTAGGAGCGTCGGGAACTCCCGACCCCGAATGAACCGGAGACCGAAATCCTCCGTCCAGTCGATGATCCCCCTGTCCTCGGTGACTACGCCGGCGTCGAGTTCACGCGCGAGAATCAGCAGGTCGAAATCCTCGCGCGAGTCGAGCACTCCCGTCCGCATCGCAGTACGGTACTTCTCGCGCAGATCCGAGACGATGGCATCGATCTCCGTCTTGTACTCGTGGTCCTCGAGTGGTTCGTCGACTGCGTCCTCCGCGCGCCGAACCGCCTTTTCTGACACCCGGAGCCCGCGGTCGACGCGGCCGCTCATTTCGTCGACGAAGCTGTAGACGACGTTTGCAGGGATCGTCACGGCATAGCGGTCGGGATGTTTGCGGATCACCCAGGTGTGCAGCCGGGAGTACACCTCGTCGTCCACGTCGCGAGCCGCGAGCATCGTCGTGAACTCGTCGTGAATCGTCGGCGGCATGTAACACGAGATGCCCAGATTGAGCCGCGCGTTGGCGATCAACTCGAGGAGGCGCAGGATGGCGTCCTCGAGTGACTCGTCCTCGCGGCGGATCTCCTCGGTGAGAAAGAGAGAGGTGTCGAGGACGAATCGTTGCTTGAAGGCCTCGCTGGAGGTGGCCATGGGGTGTGTAGGGGACGAAGGAGGAAATAACTACGTCGAGAGTGCAGCCGAGGAGAGTTGACCAGTTGCGTCAGGCGTCAGGCGTCAGGCGTCAGGCGTCAGGCGTCAGGCGTCAGGCGTCAGGCGTCGGGCGTCAGGCGTCGGGCGTCGGGCGTCGGGCGTCGGGCGTCGGGTGTCAGGTATCCGGTGCAGGCGTCAGATTACGGCCCTGGCGAGGGTCCCGGCCCCGGTCCCTGGCCCTGGCCCTGCCCGCCTCCCTGCGGTCCCTTGGCACCAAGATCCGCCTGCGAGACGATCTGTGCGCCGCGCTCGGAGAGGTCGACGGTCACGTCTTCGTGGACGGCCTTGCTGATCTCGTCGATGTTCCCCGCGAGCACCGTCAGGATGTCGCTCGGGTTCGCGTACAGCAGCATATTACCGTCCTGTCCCTCCGCGACGAGCTGGGTGTCGTTGAGGACGATCTGGTTGTTCTGGATGGTCGCTGCGACGACCGGCAGCGCCTCCGGCTTGCCCGGTTCGTCATCTCGAACGCGGCGGATGTGGACCGCGTCGAGGTCGAGGACGTGTTTGTGCTCTTTGATCTTCTCGGCGCAGGCCACCATGTCCTGCAACAGCTTCGACTTCTCCTCGGTCGCGTGATCGCCGTCGAGACAGTGCTGGCAAACGCGGAGTTCGATTCGCATTACCATTCGTTTGGGACGCCAGCCCGATGAGAATTCCGTTTCGGCGACCGGAGTCGGGAGGGGACAGCGGCGGGTCGGGGTTCTTTCCGCTACTCGTCGTACGCCCACCGATGGGCCCACCAGACGACACTCCCGACACGGACGCCGAGGCAGAATCCACCTCCGACAGGGGTGACGACACCAGCTACCACCGCCAGCTCGGCATCGGCGAGGCCGCCTTCGACGGCCTCCAACCCCATTTTCAGCAGCGAAACTACGAGGGACTCGAGTACCGTCACGTTCCGGACTACCGCCGCGGGGTCGAGCGCGGGACCGTCCTGATCGACGGCGAGATGGTACGGGGCTTTCCGAAGGTGCCCGGAACACTGGTACTCGAGACCGGCATTCCAACACAGTTCGACGAGCACGAGCGGATCGCCGTCGAAGAGAAGCTGAACGGCTACAACGTTCGTGTCGCCCGGATCGACGGAAAACAGCTCGCGTTCTCCCGAAGCGGGATGGTCTGCCCGTTCACGACGCGCGTGCTCACACGGCTGGTCGACCTTGACGACCTGTTCGAGGAGCATCCCAACACACTGGTCTGCGGGGAGGTAATCGGCCCCGAAAATCCCTATACGGCACACGACTACCCCGGCGTCGACTCGATCGCGTTCCGGGCGTTCGACTGGCGTGACCGGGAGTCTGGCGAGCCACTGCCAGTTCAGGAGCGCCGCGAGCGCTACGAGGCGTTGGGCGTCCCGCAAACGCCACTGTTCGAGGTCGTCAACGTTGGCAGCGCGGCCGCGAGCGTGCAGGAGATCATCCGCGAACTCGACGCCGAAGACCGCGAGGGAGTCATACTAAAATCGCTCGACGGAAACACGCTGCTCAAGTACACGACCTCGTCGTCGACGAACTCGGATCTCGCGTACGCGTTCTCGCTCCCGTTCGACTACGGCCAGGCGTTCATGTTCCGCCGACTGCTCAGAGAGGGGTTCCAGACCGTTGAGTGGGGCGAAGACGACGAGGTCGCTCGCGAGCGCGCACACGAAGTCGGTGAATCGATCCTCTGCTCGATGCGAGAGGCGATCCAGACGGTCGAGGACGGCGACGCCCTCGGCGAGCGCCACACTGTCCGTGCGAGCGACAAGACGATCGACGTGCTCTTCGAACACCTCCGCGGCCAGGGTCTCACGATCGACATCGAAGACGACTCCCACGAGGACGGCGACCGCGTCGTGACGTTCTGTAAGCGGACGCCCTCCTCTAACGACACAATTCGGAACTATCTCGATGGCCACGTCGTCCGCGAGTAGCGGCGGTTGCTGTCAGCGTTGGTCCGTTTCTCCGATCTCGCGAATCCGATCCGCTCCTGCCGGAACGTAACCGCCGTGATAGCAGAGCGTGTGTTCAACCTTGAGGTCGGCGAGCGTCGCGACAGACTCGAGTGCCTGTTCCATCTCAGGCGTAAACTCCGGTTTCGGACCGGCAAGTTGGTCGGCACCCTCTCCCGGACCGTCCGCGACCAGCGCGTCACCGGCGACCAGCAGCCCGCCGTCGGGGAAGTAAAGCGAGACGTGACCCGGCGCGTGTCCCGGCGTCTCGACGACCTCGAACGGGCCGGCAAGCGTCGGAACGCGAACGCCGCCAGCGAGTTCGATATCGACCGGTACCGGCGGATATCTGTCGTCGCCACTACCCTTGATCGGGTCGCGCTCGCCCGTCACGTACGGCGTCTCCTCGCGGTGGGCCGCGACCACTGCGTCGGTGCGCTCGAGTAATCTCGCAAGCGCGCCCGCGTGATCACCGTCGTGGTGCGTGAGCACGACCAGCCAGATGTCCGTGAGGTCGTACTCGAGTGCCCGCAGGTGCGTTTCGATGGCGTCGACCGCGCCGGAGTCGGCGGGGCCGACGTCGAACAGGACGAGGCCGCGCTCGGTTTCGACGACCGCGGGCGTGATCGCGAGGTCCTGTCCGCCGTAGTCGACTGTGATCGGCAGTGCGTGCAAACCGGCATCAGTGTCCATGTGTGGCGGCTATGGGTCGCCGCCCCGATAGCTCTGCGGGGTTCTCTCACTGCACGACAGCGATGCAACTAATACGGACAGTTTCCATTGGAAATACGATGGAGAACGAGTCCACCATCGGACACCGCTCCCCGCTCGTCCCACCAGTTCCCGCGCTCGACAGCAAAACGGATCCGATTACGGACCGAGAGCAGGATCCCGTCCCCGAATCGGTCACCGACACCGACCTTCTCGCACGCTACGAGGCAATCCTCGGGGATCGGGGGTACTCGAGTTGGCGCTGGCTCTACAGCGCGTTTCCCGAGTTTCGGCTCTCGTGTGTCCCCGACGAGTATGGATCGAGAGTTCGGACGGCGAAACTACTCTCGACGCTGTTCATTACGATCGCAGACGATGTTGCGGAACTGCACGACGACCGGGCCACGTTCGCACAGCTAGCGAACGTCCCGTTCGACAGCCAGCGCGCCGACGCAGAACGCGCGGGGGTCGACGGTCCGGTGGTCGACCTCGCGATCGACGTCTGGTGTCGGTTTCGGGAACTGTACGACGCGAGCCCGCGTGCGGACGAATTTGCCGACCTCCTCACGTTCGACCTGCGACAGGTGTTCGACGCCATCGAGTACTCGCTGCTCGCGAATCGCGACCCGGATCTCGTCTCAGAACAGGAGCTGTGGACCTACGACTCGTACAATATGATGGTGTACGTCCACGCCCTCACTGATCTGGCGAACGCGCCGACGTTCGACCGGGCGGAGCTCGCTTCGCTCCGGCAGGTGCTCGATAGAACCCAGCGCATGGCCCGGATCGGGAACTGGCTCGCGACCTGGCGGCGCGAACTCGCCGAGGGCGACTACAGTTCGGGCGTGGTCATCCGCGCGGTCGAAACGGGTGTGATCGAACGCGACGCGTTAGATGGGGTGTACTCGAGTCCAGGTAGTGAAACAGAGACGAATCAAGACACGGAGGCGCAGACAGACACGGGCACAAAGACAGACGCGGGTCGAGACACGGGAGCAGAACCAGCCCCAACAAAAGACGTTGACGCCCTCATCCAGGCGATCGAGGACTCCTCCGTCGAGGCTTACTTCCTCGACCGCTGGCACGTCGAGTGTGCCGACGCGGCGCGCTTCGACGACACGCTCGCGAGCGTGGACCTCGGAGCCTACCTCGACGGACTCCAGACCGTTCTGTGTTCCCACATCGGGAAACGGAACGCAGTGCGCTAGTTGGGACGGTGGGTAGGAATGAGGCGTCAGGACTCGAGTGCCCCGCAGTCAGATGACAGCAGGTCAGGACTCGAGTGCGCCGTCGATCGCCTGCTCGAGGTCGCCGATCAGGTCGTCGACGTGCTCGATGCCGACCGAGACGCGGACGAGGCCGTCCGTGAGTCCCGCTTCGATGCGCTCCTCGCGCGGAATCGCGGCGTGGGTCATCGGCGCGGGCTGTTCGATCAGGCTCTCGACGCCGCCGAGACTCTCCGCGAGCGTGAATACCTCGGTGTTCGAGACGACCTCGCTCGCCTCCTCCAGGCTGGCGTCGAGTTCGAAGCTCAGCATGCCGCCGAAATCGGCCATCTGTTCGCTGGCGATCTCGTGGCCAGGATGGGACTCGAGTCCGGGGTAGTAGACGCGGTCGACGTCGGGGTGGTCGTCGAGCCACGCCGCGATGGCGCGGGCGTTCTCGCAGTGGCGGTCCATCCGGACGGGAAGCGTCTTGGTGCCACGGAGGACGAGGAAGCTCTCGAAGGGACCGGGCGTCGCGCCGACGGCGTTCTGGTAGAAACCGAAGCGCTCGTCCAGTTCTTCGTCGTTCGTGAGGAGTGCACCGCCGACGACATCCGAGTGACCGCCGAGGTACTTCGTCAGCGAGTGCGAGACGATGTCAGCGCCGAGGTCGAGTGGCTGCTGGAGGTACGGCGTCGCGAAGGTGTTGTCGATCGCACAGAGTGCGTCGTGCTCGTGGGCGATGTCCGCCGCACCCGCGATATCGACGATCGACATGAGCGGATTCGTCGGCGTCTCGAGCCAGAGCAGTTCCGTGTTCTCCTGGAAGGCCGCGTCGATGGCGTCGAGATCGGTCATATCGACGAACGAGAACTCGATGTCGTACTCCTCGTACACCTGCGTGAAGATGCGGTGGGTGCCGCCGTAGACGTCGTTGCCCGTGACGACGTGGTCGCCGGCCTCGAGCAGGTTGAGAACGGTGTTGATCGAGGCCATCCCACTCGCGAACGCGCGGCCGTACTCGGCGTTCTCGAGGCTCGCGAGGTTTGCCTCGAGGTCAGACCTGGTTGGGTTGCCGGTTCGCGAGTACTCGTAGCCGCGGTGGTCTCCCGGGGCGTCCTGCTCGTACGTCGAGTTTGCGTGGATCGGCGTCATCAGCGCGCCAGTCTCTTCGTCGGGCTCCTGGCCGGCGTGAATCGAGCGCGTTTCGATCCGGAACTGGTCTGTGTCGGCGTCGACGTTGGCAGCAGCGTCGTCGTCCATACAGAGCAAGGCGTTGCGCGGTCGGATTATTGTTACTGTTACGCTCACGGCGACTGTTGCGAGTGGATACCGCCTCGTCGTCCCATGTCGTCGGTTCGTGTGGGAACCGTCGACATTCGAACGGGCCGAACTGCAGCGAAAGACGTGCGTTTTATAACCATCACCGGTCAAGACGGGCGTACGACTATGCCGAAATCTAATGGCCCTCGTCAGGGAACCCGGAACAAGCTATCCAACAGTCCACGAGACCGCGGTGCCTCGCCGCCACAGCGTGCGATTCAGCAGTATGAGGTCGGTGAAAAGGTCCACCTGAAGATCGACCCAAGCGTTCACAAGGGACGCTTCCACCCACGCTTCGACGGCCACACCGGCGAAGTCATCGGTACGCAGGGCGACGCCTTCAAGGTCGAGATCAACGACGGTGGCAAGGATAAAACGCTCATCGTCACCGCAGCACACATGCGCGCCCAGGACCGCTCGGAAGAGCGTGTCTGAGACCGCACAGCCCCCTCGAACACAGACACCACTATGACGATCTTCAAAGAGATCGTCGACGAGGAGTTCCTGACGGTCTCGGAGACGAAGGAGCTGCTCGCCGACATCGAAGCCGACCGCGCACTGGACGAGGAGCGGGAACTGCCGTACGAACTCGCGCGAGCGATCGACCACGTCAACCAGTTCACCGTCCTCGAACCCGACGACGCACAGGACCTCGTCACCGATCTGCAGGAGATCGAAAAGGTCGACGAACCGACTGCGTACAAGATCGCCAACCTGCTGCCGCGCAACCGGAGCGAACTGCGTTCGGTCTACGCACAGCAGCGCTACTCGCTCTCCGGCGAGGAACTCGACGACATTCTCAACGTCGTCGCGAAGTACGCCTAAGCGATCACCACCCGATCGAACGATCGAACGACGGGGGGCCGACACACTGCTGCAGCGCTCGCTGCAAGCGGGCCGACTCTTTAAGTACGCCGTACCCGTATCGCCTGACAATGAGCGAAGTCGATAGCGATGGGACGGACGTTCGGCGCGCGGTCGTGTTGGACTACCTCGCACATGGCCTCTCCGACGATGGGCGACCACAGTACGCAAAGTCGCCTGCAGGCTACGCCCTCGGCACGACGGACTTCCAGCTCTACGAAGTCGCCTTCGACGAGGACGAACGCCTCACCATCGGCAGCGAGGTCGTCGTCGAACCCGCGTCCGAACGCGACATCGTCACCGAGAGCAACCGCGTCGAGTACGAGGACCTCTCCTCGGGCGCCCAGTCGGAACTCGAGTACGTCGTCGCTGACCTCGTCGAGGAAGACGAACAGCGCTTCGTCGACTTCTACAACGACGCCCAGCCGATCACGCTGCGACTCCACCAGCTTAATCTCCTCCCTGGGATCGGAAAGAAACTCCGCAACGGGATCCTCGACGAGCGAAAGCGCAAACCGTTCGAGAGCTTCGAGGACCTCTCTGAGCGTGTCTCCGGCCTCCACGACCCGGATGAGATTATCGTCGAGCGCATCATTCAGGAGTTGCGCGACGAGGATCTGAAGTACCAGACGTTCGTCGGACGTCGTGAGCAAGAGCAGAATCAGTAAGGTTGGGAGACGACGAAACGGCGCGACGCGACAGTGCGACGACCGGCAGTAGCCGAGGGCCGACATCACGGCAGTCCGATCACAGCAGTCCGATCACGGGCGTATCACCGTACCCTGTTCTTGGCCGTGACTCAGCACACGATAGCGAAGCGTATCACGTCACGGACCAGACCGTCGATTCTGTGTTGCAGACTGCTCCTCTGGTGCTGCAGACTGCTCTTCCCGCGCGCCAGACTGCTCGTTTCGGTCAGTAGACTGCTCTTGTGACGACTCCGAAGATTGCTCCACGATCGTGAGCCAGAACTCCTCGACCGACTGGACGAACTCGAGAAACTCGTCCGCCGAGACCGGCTTCTGGAGGTAGTCATCCGCCTCGATGTCGTGGGATTTGACGATCTTTTCGCCCGTACTCGAGCTGGTCAGGACGACGACGGGGATCTCACACAGCACCGGTTCACCCTTCAACTCCGCGAGTACGTCGAAGCCAGTCGTTCTGGGGAGTTGCGGTTCGAGGAGGATCAGGTCGGGCGTCGGCTCGTCCGCGTAGGGCCCACGCTGGTGGACGAAGTCGAGTGCAGACTCGCCGTCGGTGACCGTGTGAATCGTGTTAGTCAAGTTGGCGTCCCGGAACGATTCGGTAAAGAGACGGGAGTCACCGGGGTTTGGCTCGATGAGCAAGATGTCGATCGGACTGTCTGCGGCCGTCATTACAGTGCGTTCCCACCGAGAGAATAAAACAACGTGGGTCGACCGGAAGCGACGCACCACCGGTGGCCGAACCGGACACCACGAGACGGTGCGTTTACACCATTGCCACCCATACCGCCGGCAATGAGAGACCCAGACGGACTGATCGCCCGCGCGGGCGTCCGGGGCGATCCGAACCGCGATCAACACTTTCTCGTCGACGATCGCGTCCTCGACCGACTGCCGACCTACCTCACAGCGATCGACGCCGACACGAGCCACGTCCTCGAGATCGGCGGCGGGACCGGCGTGCTGACCGACCGCCTACTCGAGACAATCGGCGCGGACGACCACCTCACCGTCGTCGAGCGAGATCCACCGCTCGCCGAGTTCCTGCAAGAGGAGTTCAGCGATGCGATCGACGCGGGTCGCCTGACCGTGATCGAGGGCGATGCACTCGAGGTCGACCTCCCCGAGTTCACGTCGTCGGTGTCGAATCTTCCCTACGGCGTCTCGAGCGAGATCACGTTCCGCCTGCTGCCCGAGCAGCGCCCGCTCGTGTTGATGTTTCAGCAGGAGTTTGCAGAGCGAATGGTCGCGGAGCCGGACACCTCGGAGTATGGCCGGCTCTCGGTGTCCACCCAGCACTACGCCGACGCCGAACTCGTCGAGTCGATTCCGAAGGAGGCGTTCTCGCCGGCGCCAGCGGTCCAGAGCGCGGTCGTTCGGCTGGTGCCCCGAGAGCCGGACTACGACGTAGAGAACGAGGCGTTCTTCCTCCGGTTCGTGAAGGCGCTATTCACGCAGCGGCGCAAGACGATCCGCAACGGGATTCGGAACACGGCCCACATTTCGGGGCTCCAGGACCCCGACGCAGTCGTCGACGCGGCAGCCGAGGACGTGCTCCAGAAGCGCGCCGGCGCGATGGCACCGGCCGAGTTCGCCGCGCTCGCGGAACTCGCGAGCGAGGTCGGAGAACCAACCCTGGAATCGGAGTCCTGACCGAGCGATGTGGGCCGAACCGACTCGATCTGTCTCACGGGCGATGCGACGCGCGCCTGACCGACGGATACTCAAAGCTGTACGAACGAGAGAGTCGAGAGACCGACGATAGCTATGGATGCCGGACTATCGGGCTTCGACTGGCTCGCAGAGACGTTCCAGGCGACCGAACTCAGGGTCGCCATCACCGTCGCAGCGGCCGGACTCCTGCTCGCGGTATTGCTCACCTACAGGCGGCTACAAGCCTGGATTAGCAACCGGAGCCGGCCGCTGTACGGCGATATCGTCTCGACAGTCGTGCTCACCGGGACCTGTATTCTCTCGCTCGCAATCGTCCTCGGCGTCTGGGGACAGACGGACGAAATATACGAACTCTCGAGTCGCCACGATTTGAGCGGTGCGGTCGTCGCACAGGCGATCGTCTCGTTTATCCTGATCGTCGGCGCGTTCATCGTCACGCGATTCGTCAAGCGCGTGCTGGACGAGGTGCTCGGCTCCGCGTCGGCTGTGACGGACCACCAGCGCGAGGTCACCCACCGCATCTCGCAGGTCATCATCTGGTCGGTTGCGGTCGTGATGATCCTCGGCGTCTGGGTCGACGACCTCGGCGGCCTCCTCGTCGGTGCCGGCTTCCTCGGCATCGTCGTCGGGATGGCCGCCCAGCAGGTCCTCGGCACCGTCCTCGCCGGCTTCGTCCTGATGTTCGCCCGCCCGTTCGAGATCGGCGACTGGATCGAAGTCGAGGACAACCAGGGGATCGTCACCGACATCTCGATCGTCAACACGCGCATCCGATCGTTCGATGGCGAGTACATCATGATCCCCAACGATGTCATCTCCTCGAGTATGGTGACGAACCGCTCGAAACGCGGACGCCTCCGTGTCGAAATCGACGTCGGTGTGGACTACGACGCCGACATCGAACGCGCCGCCGAACTCGCCGAGGAAACCATCGACGACCTCGAGCGGCCGCTCTCCGCGCCGGGGCCGCAGGTCATCACCAAACAGTTCGGTGACTCCTCGGTCGTGCTCGGCGTCCGCTTCTGGATCGATAAGCCGAGCGCCAGGCGGTATACGCAGACCCAGACCGCCGCAATCAACGCGATCAAGGAGGCCTTCGACGAGGAAGGAATCGGCATCCCGTACCCACAGCGAGAGCTCTCGAGTCGCCCCGACACCGACGTGCCCCTCGCGGGCGTTGGCGCGACACCGGATGGAACCTCGTCGACGGGCGACGAAAGTGACGGAACGGAGTACCAGATGACCGAACCGGAGGACCGCTGAGATGGACCTACGAGACCAACGCGGCATCGAGACGGAGGTGTACCAGCCCGCAGAGGATTCGGAGCTCCTCGCCGAGGCAGCGTGTGGCTACCTCGACAAACACGGCCGTGACGGCCCCGAGGCGACGATTCTCGAGGTCGGAACCGGTTCGGGCTACGTCGCCAACCGCGTCGCCGACGAGACGGCTGCCCGCGTAATCGCGTCGGACCTGAACCCACACGCTGTCCGGCAGGCACGGACCGAAGGCGTCGAGACGGTTCGGGCAGACCTCGTCTCGCCGTTCGCTGACGACACCTTCGACGCCGTGCTGTTCAACCCGCCGTATCTGCCGACCGAACCCGAAAACGAGTGGGACGACTGGATGGAACACGCTCTGTCAGGTGGTGAAGACGGCCGCGCCGTCATCGACCGGTTCCTCGCCTCCGTCGGGCGCGTGCTCGCCCCCGACGGCGTCGTCTACCTGCTCGTCAGCAGCCTCACCGGCGTCGACGAAGTGGTCGAACGCGCCGGCGAAGAAGGCTTCAGCGCCGTCGCCATCGCCGACGAGTCGTTCCCGTTCGAGACGCTGACGGTACTCGAGTTACACTGTTGAGTCCCGACACTGAATCCGAAACTACTTTTCAAGCGGCTGAACACTCTCGACTGATGCCCTCTACACGTCGCTCCCTGCTGGCGAGTACACTCGTCGGTAGTGCCGCCCTCGCCGGCTGCCTGTCGCGTGTCCGGTCACCGTCGCCCAGCGAGCCGCCGGCCGCTGGCGTCGACGAACTCCCCGATCCCGAAAGTCACATTCTCGGTGCGAACGGCTCGTGGTCGAGCGTCGGCTGCAACGCGGGTAACACTCGTGTGGTAGCCGACGGCGAGGCACCGGTCGAGGACGTGACCGAACGCTGGCAGGTCGAAACCACACAAACGACCCACCACGAACCCGTCGTCGCCGACGGCACGGTCTACCTTCTGGAGTCACAGCGACAGCTTCGCGCGCTGGACACAGCCGACGGTGGCGAGCTGTGGACGTTCGAGGATGCGAGAGCGCCACCGCTGATTCGCGATGGCGTCGCGTACGTGCCGACATCGAGTTCGATACACGCACTCGACGCTGGCACTGGCGAGCAGGGGTGGGAGCAGACGTTCGACGGCTCAGGGTCTGTCACGGCGCCGAC
This sequence comes from Natrialba hulunbeirensis JCM 10989, assembly GCF_000337575.1. Lineage (GTDB taxonomy): Archaea > Halobacteriota > Halobacteria > Halobacteriales > Natrialbaceae > Natrialba > Natrialba hulunbeirensis. Next base: position 106,847 of record NZ_AOIM01000013.1, read on the forward strand.
GACCGCCGGCGGAGACGAGTTGATCTGCGGGGTCGGTGAGACACTCGTCGCACTCGAGTCGGATACCGGCGAGAAACTGTGGCGACGCGAGCTGTTCGGGCAGGTCCACGACCACGCCGCGTTCTACCGGGGGTACGGAATCGTCGTCGCGACGGAAGCGGGGATGCTCTACGTCGTCGGCACCGACGGCACCGGATACCGGCGGTGGCAACTTCCTGCCGCACCGATGGCACCCCCGAGCGTCGACTCGAACACGATCTACGTCAGTTGCCGGGATGGGATGACCTACGCGCTGACCGACGACGCCGGTCACGCGGACGACATCTACTGGTCGGCAGACACCGGCTGGACGGAACGCGGCATCGCCGTCGCGGACGGCTTCGCCTTCCTCACCGGAAGGGGGACGCTCTCCGCACTCGAGACCGACACCGGCTCAGCCCACTGGGAGTACGACATCGGCGACTGGCAACACACCGCGCCCGCGTACGGCCGCGAGACGCTGTTCGTCGGCGGTGACGCGCTGTATGCGCTCGATCCCTCCCCTGGCGGGGTTCTCTCGGACGGTCCCGCGGTCCGATTCCGGCAAGAGTTCGGCGGTCGCGTCGGCCCCGGTCCCGTCCTCGACGACGGCGTCCTCTACGTCGTCGCCGAAGTCAGCGAACAGGAGTTCGTGCTGCTTGCACTCGAGTAGCACTAGCCACGGCTGAGAGCCATGCAGTCGGAAGAACGCCTCCCTCCAATATCCCTGCGTTGCTGTTTGCCGCCGTCAGGCTCCCTCCTGCCGTTCAATGCCTGTTCATGAGAAGAACCTGCCCCGTCGATAAGCAGATGGAATTACTGTAATGCATTACAGAGGATGGAAAATATTAAGCACCGGTATAGCCTAGCCCGCAGTACGATGACTGAGTACGTTTCGACCACACCGGGACTCTTTCCGCTCCCGGACTGGGCGAAAGACGACCTCTCTGACCTGAAGGGCCACCAGAAACACGACCTCATCAGCGGCGACGAGGGCGGCGAGATCACCGCCGCCTACGAGGACGCCCGCGAGGAGGTAATCGCAGCCCAACAGGACGCCGGCCTCGACCGCATCACCGAGGGCCAACTGCGCTGGGACGACATGCTCGCCCACCCGCTGGCCGTCAACGACGCCGTCGAGACGCGCGGAATCGTCCGCTACTACGACAACAACAACTTCTACCGAGAGCCCGTCGTCAACGGCGACCTCGAGGCCTCCGGCGACGTGGCGGCCGAACTCGAGACGGCCGCCGAACTCGCGGGCGACGATGCCCTGCAGGCCGTCCTCCCCGGCCCGTACTCGCTCGCCGATCTGGCGACCGACGAACACTACGGAGACGAGACCGAGTTCCTCGGCGCGATCGCCGACTTCCTCGAGGACGAAGCGGCAGCCTTCCCCGAGGTCGAGACGCTGTTCCTGCTCGAGCCATCCCTCGTCGAGAACGCGCCGGAGGACGGCGTCGACGAACGCGCAAGCGAGGCGATCGACCAGGTCGCCGGCGCGGTCGACGCCGACGTGGTCGTCCAGCCGTACTGGGGTGCACTCGAGGAGAAGGTGTACGCACACCTGCTCGATGCCGACATCGACGCGGTCGGCTTCGACTTCGTCGCGAATCAGGAGGACAACCTCTACAACATCCAGGAGTACGGTGCGACGGACGACGTCTCCCTCGGCCTCGCTGACGGGCAGAACACGCTCGTCGAGGAGCCAGAAGCGATCCGTGACCGCGTAGACTGGGTGTACGACCAGATTCCCGTCTCCGAGTTCGAGACGGTGTACCTGACGACGAACACCGAGACGTTCTACCTGCCGTACGCGAAGTTCGAGGAGAAACTCGCCGCCCTTGCTGCGGCCGCAGAACTCGCCGAGGTGAAAGCCGCATGAGCGCAAACGAGGACACACCAGTGACCGTCAACGAGAACAAAGACCAGTTCCGACCGGCAGACCACGAGCACGACCACTTCCTGCTGACGACCGTCGTCGGCAGCTACCCGAAGCCAAAGTGGCTAAACCGCGCGAAGGAGCTCTACCAGGATCCGGACCATGAGTTCGACGAAGACGATTGGCAGGAAGCAAAAGACGACGCTTCCCGCCTCATCACGGCCGAGCACGAACGCGCCGGGCTCGATGCCGTCGTCGACGGTGAGATGCGCCGGAACGAGATGGTCGAGTTCTTCGCCCACCGGATCGAGGGCTACGAGTTCAACGGCCCGGTCAAGGTCTGGGGCCACAATTACTTCGACAAGCCCTCCGTCGTGAGCGAAGTCGAGTACGACGAGAGCTGGCTGGTCGATGAGTACAAGTTCACCGCGGCCGCCTCCGATCGACCCGTCAAGGTCCCGATCACGGGACCCTACACGCTCGCGAACTGGTCGTTCAACGAGGCTTACGACGACGACGAGGCACTCACCTACGACCTCGCGGATCTCGTTAACGAGGAAATCGAGAAGCTCGTCGAGGCCGGCGCGCGCTACATCCAGATCGACGAGCCCGCGCTCGCGACGACGCCCGACGACCACGCGATCGTCGGCGAGGCTCTAGAACGCATCGTCGCCGACATCCCCGAGGAGGTCCGTATCGGCCTCCACGTCTGTTACGGCGACTACTCGCGTATCTACCCCGAAATTCTGGAGTTCCCCGTCGACGAGTTCGACCTCGAACTCGCAAACGGTGACTACGAACAGCTCGATGTGTTCAAAGACCCCGAGTTCTCGAAGGATCTCGCACTCGGTGTTACGGACGCCCACGTCGCCGAGGTCGAGTCCGTCGAGCAGATTGAAGAGAACATCAAGAAAGGACTGGAGGTCGTCCCACCGGAACAGCTGGTCGTCTCGCCGGACTGTGGCGTGAAGCTGCTCCCCCGCGAGGTCGCCTACGGCAAGATGGCGAACATGGTCGAGGCCGCCCGGAACGTCGAGGCTGATCTCGACGCGGGGAACATCGACATCGAACGCGGCGCGCCCGCACCCGCCGACGACTGACACGGATCGTTGTAGCGTCCCTGCGTCTCCCCTTGCTCCTGTTTCTGCGAATCACGAACGGTGAGTTACGCGACCGTTTCGGACTGCTGCGTGCGACACAGCTATTAGTCAGTCTGCTACTATGTGTGAGTGTAGGACGTGCCCCATGAGGCGCGAAACCACGTGCCGACGACGTGACTGTTACCAGGTTACCCGAGTGTCAGGAAACACATACATAGAGTCGGTTCCAAGGAATGGGTGATGCAACAATCCGTTCCGAAGCCCCACGAACTCGACGAGGAAGTCGCCGACCACCGCGACACAGCGTACGATATCGACCCCCTGTTCGTCAACCGCTGGTCGCCGCGCGCGATGACCGGCGAACCACTCGATGAGGACGAGTACCTCCCACTGTTCGAAGCCGCCCGCTGGGCACCATCCGCGTTCAACAACCAGCACTGGCGGTTCATCTACGCCAGCCGCGAGGACGAGGAGTGGGACACCTTCGCCGACCTCCTGCTCGGCGGAAACGAAGAGTGGGCGACCGACGCCGCTGTTCTCGCTGTCATTGTCTCGAAGACGACGTTTGACCACAACGGCGAACCCGCACCAGTCCACTCCTTCGACACCGGTGCCGCCTGGCAGAACCTCGCACTCGAGGGTGCGCGCCGCGGGCTGGCCGTCCACGGGATGGCCGGCTTCGACTACGAGCGCGCCGCCGAGGAACTCGACGTGCCCGAGGAGTTCGAGGTCGAGGCGATGTTCGCCGTCGGCGAGCGTGCACCCGCTGAGTCGCTCCCCGAAGAACTGCAGGAGCGCGAACAGCCGAGTGACCGCAAGCCGGTCGACGAAATCGTGTTCCACGGTAGCTTCGAGTAACGACCACCCCACTCTCCGTTGGCTCTCCTGAAGCCATTCTTGGGCATCCCCCGTTGTTTCTCTGCCGGTCGCGTGGCCCTGTACTCGCGACGGAAACGGCTAACTGCGCGACGGCTGAAGGGACAGCCATGACCCTCGACGTCGGCGTTCTCGGCTACCGATTCATGGGGAAAGCACACGCAAACGCCATGGCGCGCCTGCCGATGTTCTTCCCGGACGCGCCCGAAATCGAACGCTCAGTTCTGGTCGGGCGCAACGAGGAAAGCCTCCGCGAGGCCGCCGACCAGCTCGGCTTCGACTCCATCTCGACGGATTGGGAGGCCGTTGTCGACGATGTCGACGTCTTCTACAACCTCGGCCCGAACCACGTCCATCCCGAGCCATCGATCGCCGCACTCGAGTCCGGCACGCCAGTGTTCTGTGAGAAGCCACTCGCACCGACGCTCAAGGATGCCGAGCGGATGGCTAAGGCGGCGGCAGACGCCGGCGAAAGCGTCCCTGCCGGTACTGCGTTCAACTACCGATTCGTGCCGGCGATCCAGTACGCGAAGGGGCTACTCGAGTCGGGTGACCTCGGCGAGATTCGGCACGTCCGCGGGAGCTACCTACAGGACTGGCTCGTCGATCCCGAGGCGGCCTGGTCGTGGCGCAACGACGCGGAGATGGCGGGTGCGGGCGCGCTCGGCGATCTCGGCTCGCACACGGTCGATCTGGTGCGGTTCCTCGTCGGTGACGACGACCTCGCGGGCGATATCGAGCGGGTGAGTGGACATCTACAGACGTTTGTCGACGAGCGGCCGGTAGAGGGGGACGGCAACGGCGACGGCGACGGCAACGAAACCCGACCCGTCACCGTCGACGACGCCTACGCTGCCCATCTCGAGTTCGAAAACGGTGCGATGGGGACACTCGAGGCGACCCGCTACGCGACGGGACACAAGAACGATCATACGATCGAGATCCACGGCTCGAAGGGGAGCCTGCGCTTCTCGCTCGAACGGTTGAACGAACTCGAAGTATTGGGTGAGGGCGACCGCGGCTACGAGACGATTCTGGTCACGGACGAGGACGACCCGTACGTCGACCACTGGTGGCCACCGGGCCACGTCCTCGGCTGGGAGCACACGTTCGTCCACGAGAATTACGAGTTCCTGAGCGCTGTGTCGGAGGGGCGTGCGTTCAGTCCGGGTTTCGACGACGGGCTGGCGGCCCAGCGCGTGCTCACGGCGATTCAAGAGAGCGACGAGCGCGGCGAGTGGGTCTCGGTCGACTAACGGCCCTGTTCGGAACCGCTGAAACCCTCCCCACTCACTCCAGAACGATGCACGTCCGCGTGTGACCGACGTTTTCAACCGATTGAATGTCTTCCGTGATCACCGACAGCAGCTCTTGATTCGACTCTGCTTCGACCTCGGCGATGACATCGAACTCGCCGGCAATGACGCGTGCACGGCTAACTTCGTCCCGTTCATCGATCGTCTCGGCGACTGTACGGGCGGTTCCGGCGGCAGCCGTAATCATCACGTATGCCTCAATCATGTGTGCTCGCCCCTGCTGGAACGATAGATGACGACGGCATAGCTCAGCGGCCGCCGGTGTCGGCGTCGACTCTCGTCACGGTACGCATCTCATCGTATCGCGGACTGCCCTCGTCGGGAGATTTGCCGTCGAGTTCGAGATAGCCGGGTTCGACCCCCGTCACCTCGCCAGTTATCGAGGGATCATCGCCACCAGTACGATCCGCTTCGCGGACTTCGACGTGGTCACCAACCTCGACGTGTTCCTTGACCAGTGCGGAGGCCTCATCGGTGTTGGCGTCCCGCGGAATGGTAAGCTCTGTCATCGAACCTGATCCAACGACGGCGAGGCGTGTAAAAGCGCACGCGTCAGGTGACGGCCGCTTTTGTGCCAGTGTCGGTTCCAGCACACTGGTCGTTTCTCGTGTAAGTACCACAACAGCACCAACGCCGGCGAGAACGGTTATGTATCCTCACGCGAGTCACTACTACGAAATGGCGGATCGACGAGCCACGCAGGAGACGGGCCGAATCGACCTCGAGAACGGCTTTACGATGCACGACTACCGAACGAAGCTCAAACTCCTGACGGACTCGGGAACGACACGGACACTCGAGAACCGGGAGGGACTGTTGTGTCCGGCCTGTGGCCACGAGTTCGACCGGCTATTCGTCACTGAGGAGGAGACGACGACGTTCGAGTCGCCGGCGGAGCGACCGTTCTGTCTCGCCCGTACCGCCGAGAAGTTGCTGTTGTGTACGCACTGACCGGACGACTGTCGGACTGATCACACCACTACTCAACAGATTCGTCCACCGCGTTCTCGGGCGTTCACGACAGTTTTTCTACGATAGCGCCGCAACGGCGGGTATGAAGATCATCAAGGACAGCGTCCACGACCACATCTCCGTGGACGGCGTCGCCCGAGATCTCGTCGACACCCCCGCCGTCCAGCGACTGCGGCGGATCGCGCAACTGGGAACCGTCTCACTCGTCTACCCCTCCGCGAACCACACCCGCTTCGAACACAGCCTCGGCGTCTACCACATCGCCTGTGAAGCCCTCGACCACCTCGGCGTTGAGGGAAAGCAAGCGGACCGCGTCCAGGCCGCAGCCATGCTGCACGACGTCGGTCACGGCCCGTTCAGCCACAACCTCGAGTCCCTGACTCACCGCCGGACTGGTCGCTATCACGACGACGTCCACACCCTCCTCGCGGACGGCGAGGTCGGCGACGTCCTGCGCGAGCACGACATCGACCCCGACGCCGTCGCTGACCTCGTCGCCGGCGACGGCCGCTTCGGCCAGCTCGTCTCCGGCGAACTCGACGTCGACCGGATGGACTACCTCGTCCGCGACGCCCACCACACCGGCGTCCCCTACGGCACCATCGACCACGGCCGGCTGATCCGTGAACTCGTCTTCGTCGACGACGAACTCGTCCTCGACGAGGGCAACGTCCAGGCCGCCGAGAGCCTACTCGTCGCCCGCGCGCTGATGAATCCGACCGTCTACAGCCACAGCGTCGCCCGGATCAGCAAGGCGATGCTCCGGCGGGCCAGCGAGCGGCTACTCGAGTCCCCCGAGGCTGACGTCGACGCGGCAACGTTGCAGCGGATGGACGACTACGACCTGATCGTCGCGCTGCGCTCGTGTGAGGCGACACAGGAATTCTCTCGGCGCTACGACCAGCGGGACCTGTTCAAGCGGGCTGTCTGGGCCGAAATCGACGACGTGCCGGGTGGCGTCATCGAGGCCGAACACGAGGCGATCCGCGAGTTCGAACAGGATATCGCTGTACGAGCGGACGTGGATCCGTCGAGCGTCATCCTCGACGTGCCGAGCCGGCCGTCGATGACCGAGTCGTCCTCGCGCGTGATGGTGAACGGGGACATTCGCCGACTCGAGCAGCAGTCCCCGCTGGTCGAGGCGCTGCGAGCGGCGCAGTACTCTCAGTGGCGGCTTGGCGTCTATTCGCCGCCGGAACTGCAAGAGCGGGTCGGCCACGCCGCGGTCGACGTACTGGGACTCGATATCGACGGCGCGCTGGTCAGTGAAGTTCGAGATGGGCTGGATACGACGCTGGATCAGTTCGCGGAGTAGAACCGAAACCGACCCAGCACTGCTCTCTGCCAGTCCGGAGCCGAACGAACCGTTCAACCGGAATCGAACGAACCGTTGATGGAACTGCCCACGAACACACGCGTATGGAACGAACGGGCACGATTCTTTGCGGCCGCGAGTTCACTCCCGTCGAGGGGCGACTCATCATCGACGAACAGGGGCGAATCGAGGCTATCGAGGAGGAATCCGTCGACTCCACTGATATCATCCTCCCGGCGTTCGTCAACGCCCACACCCACATCGGCGACTCCATCGCCAAGGAGGCCGGTGGCGGTCTCTCGCTCGAGGAACTCGTCGCTCCACCCGACGGCCTGAAACACCGCCTGCTCCGGGCCGCCTCGCGCGAGGAACTCGTCGCCGCGATGACCACCTCACTCGAGTTCATGCACCGAAGCGGGACCGCGGCCTGTCTCGATTTCCGCGAGGGAGACGTAGCGGGCGTGGAGATGCTCCGAGAGGCAGCCACTGCCGCAGATGGAGCCGTCGACGCGCTCGCGTTCGCTCGCGGCTCCATCGACGCAATGCACGCCGGGGACGGCTTCGGCGCGAGCGGTGCCAACGACGCCGAGTTCGGCGAGGAGCGGACGGCGACTCGTGAGGCGGACAAACCCTTTGGCATCCACGCGGGAGAGGTCGACGCGAGCGACATCGATCCAGCGCTCGATCTGGAGCCCGATTTCCTCGTTCACATGGTCCACCCCGAACCGGACCATCTCGACCGGATCGACGAACAGAACGTGCCGATCGCCGTCTGTCCGCGCTCGAATCTGGTTACTGGCGTCGGACTCTCTCCATACACTGCACTCGCCGAGCGGACGACGCTCGCGCTCGGCACCGACAACGTCATGTTGAACTCGCCGTCGATGTTCCGCGAAATGGCGTTCCTCGCCAAGCTCTCCGACCTCTCCGCGACCGAAATTCTGCGGATGGCGACGATCAACGGAGCCGAGATCGCCGGCCTCGACTACGGCGTGATCGAACCCGGTCGAGAGGCACGCCTGCAGGTCCTGGATGGCGACTCCGCCAACCTCCAGGGAGCACAGGACCTCGTCCGCGCCGTCGTGCGACGGGCCGGCGTCGACGACGTACGCGAGGTCAGCACGGATACGACGCCCTCCGCAGAGTAACCTATCCCGACTTCAGACGGATTGAGGGTCACGATTTTCACGAAAACGTTCTTATAGCAGCCATGCCATATACTATCATAGCACAATGTACGACTGTATCCTCGTTCCGACGGACGGCTCCGCCGAGGGCGAACGCGCACTCGAGTACGCGTTCGACCTGGCGCGCGCCCACGATGCGACGATCAGGGCGCTGTACGTCGTGAACGTCAGCGGGTACGGGGGGTTGCCGATGGAGACTGCCTGGGATGGGATTAGCAACGCGTTGCGCGACGAGGGTGAGGCGGCGGTCGAGCGGGTCAGGGAACTCGCGCCGGACGATATCGAGGTCGAAACGGCGATACTCGAGGGGTCGCCGAGTCGGGTGATCGTCGAGGAAGCGAGGCCGTCGACGTGTGATCTGGTTGTGATGGGAACCCACGGACGAGGTGGGATCGACCGATTGCTTCTCGGCAGTGTGACCGAACGCGTGGTTCGGCAGGCACCGGTACCGGTGCTGACGGTGCAGGTCGATCCACCGGAGGTACCAGAGCAGCCTGGTGAGTCGCAGGTTGCAGTAGAATAGTGACAGAGCCAGTCGCGAGACGACGCAGCGACGTTCTCAAACCGGTCGTAGATGCTCGCAGTCGCCAGCAGCGACCGTGTCTCGTTCTCCTGACTCGTCTGATTCGACGACGAGCGCGCCGGAATCCGTAATATCGACTGCCTCACCGACGAGTTCCCCCGATGATCGGTCGACACGGACGCGCTGACCGAGCGTGAGCGCGAGGTCACGCCAGGCCGGGACAACGCCGTCGAGGTCGGCCCGCGCAGCGTCGAACTCCTCGAGTAGCCGCTGGACGAACACGCGCCGGTTGACGTCCTCGCCTGCTTCGTCGCGGATCGTCGTGGCACCCTCGGGCAAGCCGTCTGCATCGAGGTTGGCGTTGACGCCGATACCGACGGTGAGCCACTCGACGCGGTCGGTTTCGCCCTCCATCTCGGTGAGGATCCCCGCGAGCTTTCGGTACGCGCCGTCCTCGTCGACGGGAACGACCACGTCGTTTGGCCACTTGATACGTGCGTCGACACCTGCCTCGCGCGCTGCGTGGGTCGTCGCGACGGCGGCAGCGAGCGTGTAGAGTGGCGCGCGCGCCGGTGTGATCGCCGGGCGCGTCACGATACTCAGCCAGACGCCACCCGCGGGCGAGGACCACTCACGCTCGAGTCGGCCGCGACCGCCGGTTTGTTCGTCTGCGAGGACGACCACGTCGGTTGCGCCGTCGATCGCGCGCTCACGCGCTACTGCGTTCGTACTCCCGACTGCGTCGTGGTACTCGACAGTGAAGGGGGCCTCGAGGCCGAACTCGACTGCGGGACCGCTGTAGGCGTCCGCCGAGACGAGTTCGTACCCCGACGAATTGCTCTCGATTTCGAAGCCAGCCTCACGGAGCGCGTCGACGTGTTTCCAGACGGCAGCCCGCGAGACGGACAGCGAGTCCGCAAGCTCGGGACCGGAGACGGGGCCGTCAGCAATCGCGTCGAGAATTGCGCGTCGCGTCTCGTTCATGCGCGAACGCGGGTCGCGCTTGCACTTTAATCAGCAGGATTAGGATTCGAATTGGAACGAGGGAGAGAGCAGGGCGAGCCGTCTCGCTCCGTCCGCCGCTGTTCATACTGCCGAACAGAAATCAGCGAGAAGTCGGTCGCGAAGTCGTGGCCGTCACCTTCGGGGACGGCCACAGTAGTGCGCCCGATCTTCGAATAGTTCTGTCGGCAGTATCAGTCCCGAATCTCGCGCAGCTTCTCGCGACCCGGCGCGATGAGTTCGTCGAGGTACGTCGCGAGCGTCCCCTTCGCGTCGGCTGGATGAAGATCGCCGGACTCGAGATCAGCCGCCAGCGTCTCGTAGTCCTCGTAGGTCAGATCGCCGCCGTACTCCTCGGGGCGCTCGACGACGATTTCGTCGAAGCGCGGGAAGACGTGGTACTCGAACAGTTCGAGCACGGGATTCTCGAGGTCACCCTCGGGATCACGCGTCGGCGGGCAGAACGCCGAGTTGACTTTCTCCTCGAGTTCCTCTGTAGAGTCTTCCATCGAAATGGTGACGCCCTCACTCGAGGACATCTTGCCCTCGCCGCTGGTAAGATCGGCGACGATGGGCGTGTGCAGTGCCGGTCGTACGTCGTAGCCCAGCTCTGGGAGTTCCTCGCGGGCGAGCATGTGGACCTTGCGCTGGTCCAGGCCGCCGACGGCCAGATCGAGGTCGAGGTACTCGATGTCGAGCGTCTGCATCAGCGGGTAGACGACGTGGCTCACCTTCGCGGTCTCGCCGCCCTGAATCTCGGCCATCGCGCGCTGGGCGCGATTGAGCGTCGTCGCCAACTCGAGTTCGTGCAGGTCGAGGGTGTACTCCTCGTCGAGCTGGAACTCGGAGCCGTAGACGAACTCGGTGTTGTCCTCGTCGAGTCCGTAGGCGACGAACTGGGCTTTCATCTGTTCTGCGGTCTCGCGGATCTCCTCGAAGGACCCCTTCCCGTTCAGGTAGGCGTGGACGTCCGCGAGGAGGACGACGACCTCCATGCCCGCCTCCTGGAGGTCGATGAGTTTGTTCGCGGTGAGCAGGTGCCCGAGGTGGAGCACGCCCGAGGGCTCGTAGCCGACGTAGGCGCGCGTTCCGTCCGGCTCGTCGGCGAGCTCGCGCACCTCCTCGTCGGTCACGACTTCCTCGGCGTTTCGCGTGATCAGATCGTACGTCTCCATGGCTTGTCTCACCTGAATCAACGAACAGGCTTATGCGTTCTTGAACGATGTTCGCATAGCGGACGGGTCGTGAGTCATGAGGATCGAGATTCAACGGCGGCCGGTCCGATCACGAGGCGGACTCGAGGTCCTGCACTTTCTGATCGATCCGGTCGAGGTGCGGTCCCAGCAACTGTTCGGCGGCCGGTCTATCGCCGACTAGCGCCGTTTCCGCATAGCGGTGGTCGTCTCGCTGTTCGCGAAGCGTTCCGAACACGAGCGATTCGCGGTCGGCGAACAGAAGGCGACCGACAGTCTCGTCCTGGACGGAGAGCGTCAGCCATTCGTCGGTCGGTTCCCAGAGGGAAATTGCCGGCGCGTTCTCTCGGACGAGTTCCCGGACGACCGGATCAGTCGTCCCGAGATAGACATCGACCCCACGGCGGGAGGCGTCCATAACGCGCGCGAAGCAGCCGGACTCGAGTAGCCGCGGCGAGGTGAAGACCGAGAACAGTTCCTCCTCAGCTCGCTCGAGGAGCGACTGGCTATACGCCACGATGCCGTCACGACCGTCGATTACTTGGACAGTAGATGATGTCGGCAGGTCGATGGTGAGTGGCCAGTCCGTGACTGGCGGGTCAGTCGACAGGTGGGTTCGAAAGTCCTGGTTGAGTACCGAGTGCAGCCAGGAGACACAGAGATTCGGATGGCCGTTGTAGGCGGCTGTCTCTGTTTCAGGGTCGAAATCGATCAGTCCGGCCTCCGAAAGAGATGGGATGTGGGTGTGGCGAAGGTGTTTGAGAATGGTGTCGGTGTCGCCGTCTGGTTCTGTCTCTGTCTCTGCCTCTGCTTCTGTCTCTACCTCTGTCTTTGCCTCTGCCGCCGTCTCTGCTTCGATCAGTTCTTTCCTCACAACGTCGCGTGCGAGCGTTTCGAGGTGAATCGCCTGGAACGAGTGGTTGAGACACGCAAGAACGCGACGCCGTCGAGGGTCACTGAGTGCATCGAACAGCGCATCGAGCGACGAGTCCCGTGCCGTCTCCGACGATTCGATCACGTCGATGATCGCAGAATCGCGATATGCGCGGTGGGATGTAAGTGCAATGTCGCTGTGGTCGCCAGCATCAGCGATGTCGTACTCGATCAGGCCGGCATCGGCCAGAACTGGGAGATGCACGTGATACAGCGAGACCAGCGTTTGTTCGACGGTGTCGTCCGAGACGTTCGGGCGCGGTAACCCTGCTTCTCTGGACGCGATTCGTGTCGCACAGTCTGTGAGAGACAGCGATGCTGAATCGTGTTCGTACAGCACACCGAGAAGGTGTCGACGAGGTTCGCGAGCGAGCGCGGAGAAGAGCGAAGCCAACGGACTGTCATCGCCGTTTGTTGTTCCGAGACCATAGTCCATCGACAACTGTTCTGTTTGCAACGGCAAAAAATCCTTGAGCAGGCGGCAACCCTGACTGTCCATCTGGCATGACTCGAGTTAGTACAACCGTCTCTGTGACAGATTTCTGTCCGCAACAGGTCTTTGGAGAACGGATACCTATCAGCGACGCTATCAGCGATGGATTTTGCGGGGAACGAGTCCCTGCTGGCGACGGGTGCCTGCCGAACACTCATCCCCTTCGAGCGCGTGATTTTGCACCTATATGGGGTACACAGAGGACTTCGTCAACGCCGTTCGCCGCAGTTTCGTCCCGCAGATACACTACCTGTTACAGGGCAGTTTCGACGGCTACGCGGTCAGCCACACCTCTGCCGACGAGTACGCGCTCACCGCCCACTGCTCCGAGGAGACCATCGAGGAGGTCCTCTCCTCGCTCGGCTTCTCGCGTAATCCAATCGCGGCGCTGAAGGTGCGCGCCGACGGTAACACCTCCGAGGGGTCGTGGGTCTGGCGACCCTCACCGCTCTCGTCCTATCAGGTCCACGTCGTCCTGCACGAACTCGAGAACGAGGCCGGCGTCGATGTCTACGCTCACTGGGAGTGCTCGTGGATCCGCCATCCGTACAAACACTACGCCACGCACGGCTACGACGCCGAGAAGGGCGTCACCCTCGCCCGCCGCTGGCTCACGAACTACGCAGGCGAGGAACTCGAGGGTCGCGGCATCGAGTTCGAGATCGACGACTCGCCGGCCCGCCAGGCGAGCGAGTATTTCTCGCTGTCGTACTACCAACTCGAGGAGGCGGTGGCCGGTGTCAGGTCGCGGTTGCCGCTCGTCGGCGGTGACGGATCACTGACGATCGAACGGGACGAGGAACGTGACGGCGTCTCGCCGCGGATCGTCGATCAGTAGCGTGTTCTGTTGTTCTGTTGTCTCTCCGGCCTGAAGTGGCGGTGAGCAGCCTGCTCTGACTCCTCCCCCTGAGTTGCCTCGGGATGGCACTCGTGACGCCCTGGCAGGTCCGCCTCTCTCGGTGGCGTTGCCTCCGCTGAGTGAGACCGAACGATGGGTGCTGCAATAACTCGAAAACGAGAACAGGGACCACGACAAATCAAGGCTCGTACTCCCGTCTAGACACCGTTTCGGATCCGTTCCTCAGCCGCCGCCAGCGCGTGCTCGCGGTCGAACTCCTCGATAATCGCTACCAGTTCGTCCTCGCTCGCCGTCGCAAGCTCCTCGGCGTGTGCCGTCATGTTCGGCACCGCTCGGATGATGTTGTCGACGATCGGAACCTCGGCGACCTGTGGCGAGCGCGAGAGCGGGTTCAGGTCGATCACGATCTCGGTTTTCTCCATCTCCTGGAGAGCTTCTGCACGGTCGCCATCTTCGAGCGGGACGACGACTACGTCCGCCGCATAAATGCCGTCGGCGTCGACCTTCGCCCGCTGGTGGTCGAGGTTCGGAATACGAGCGTCCGCAGTCAGCCCCTTCACGTCCTCGGCACCGTGCTCTCGCAGATGGTCGGCGATCGCCTCGATTCGCTCCGGCGTCCGGTTGAAGAGGTTCACCTCGAGATCGGCGTCCACCGCCTCGGCCAGCTCGACCATCTCCCCAGGCACGAGCGCGGCGACGTTCCCGTTGATCGATAATACTGGCTTTTCGGCGAGCAGCAGGTGGGCCGCCGCCGCCCGCTCTGCCGCGTCGGCGCTCGGAATCGTCTCCTCACCCAGCAGGTAATCGAACGCGCTGCCACGTCCCTCCGCGTGCATCCCCTGCAAGTGCGTAATCCCCTTCTCGACACCGTTCTCGATCCGGTGGCGGGTAATCAGATCCTGATATCTGGGATGATCCTCCGGAATCTCCTCCTCGTGTTGAACATCTGCCGAGACGGTGTCGTACTCGCTCACGATCGAGTACTCGAGTGCGTCGATAAAAAGGAGACCGATCTGCAAAAAACGGCGTCGGAATCAGTCGTTCGACGCCGTGCTACAGCGCAATTACTCCGTGAACGTGATCCAGCCCTCTGGTGCTTCGGCTTTCACGTTGTTCATCGCCTCGCGGGCGTTCGTCCGGGACTCGTAGACCTGCGTGCTCTGGGCCATCGTCGAGCCGTACTCGTCGACGAGCCGCCAGACCCAGCCGTCTTCGTCCTCCGCAGTGTGGAGTTCGAACGAGACGCTGTCGATCTCGAGGATGCTCGCTGCGTCGATCAGTTCGCGGACGTTCTCGAGTGCCTCGCGAGCGGCCTCGCTCGACTCGTGTGATTCGGAGCCGGTGGCGACTGTGCGGCCGTCCTCGTCGATGAGCCGCCACTGCCAGCGCTCGTCCTCGTCGGCGACGAGTTCGAACGAGGCGACGTCGAAGTCGACGCGGCCGGCCATCGGTGCGAGCTGGCGGACGGTTTCGATCTCCTCGTGGAGTTCCTCGCGGCTCGCTGCGGTGTCGACGGCGCTTGCGAGGACGGTGCGCTCGCGGTCGACGAGGTCCCAGCTCCAGCCTTCCTCGTCATCGGTGACGCGGATCGCGGCGTCCTCGATCGTGAAGATCGGTGCATCGTCGGCGTGTGCCTTGAGATCCTCGACGATCTCGAGTGCGGCGTCGCGTTCCGCGTAGGTGTCGGTTGCGTCGGCGATCTCCTCGCGATCACGGTCGAGGAGTCGGTAGCTCCAGTCGCCGCTGCGGTAGAGCTGGATCGTGACGGTGCCGATCGTGTAGTCCTGTGCGGTTTCGGCTGCGTCGCGAACGGCAGGGATAGCGTCGACGAGTTCGTCGCGGGTCGCGTAGGTGTCGCCGGCGACGGCGACCGTTTCGCCGGTCGGGAGGACGAACCGCCAGTGCCAGTCGTCCGCTGCGTACGGCTGGAAGATCGCCTCGTCCATCGTGCGCACGTCGGAGTCGAGATGTTCGAGGAGCCGGTTCATCGCCTTGCGTGCGGCACCGCGGGTGGGGTGCGTCGACGGATCTTCGGCGACGAGCTGACCGGCTTCGTCGATGAGCCGCCAGCCCCACTCGTCGTCCTCGTTGACGAAGAGTTCGAAGGCGGCGGTCTCGATCTCGAGCAGTTCGGCGTCCGGTGCCTGCTCTTTGAGCGTCATCATCGCTTCTGCGGCCTCGCCGCGGGAGGTGTGTTCTGCGCCGCTGTCTGCGAGGACGTTGCCGTCCTCGTCGATGAGCCGCCAGCGCCACTCGCCGTCGTCGGCCTCGTAGACCTGGAAGGCGGCCTCCTCGAACTCGATGAGTTCGGCTTCGCTCGCCTGCTCGCGAACGCGCTGGATCGCTTCGGTCGCCGTCTCGGCGTCGTAGTGGGGTTCGGTGCTTCCGGCGATGACGTCGCGGTCTTCGGTGACGAGCCGCCAGTGCCAGGAGCGACCGTCGTCTGCGCCGCCCGCACCGCCGTCGCTGTCCGCAGTCGCCGTCCCGCCGTCGGTCGAAACCATCTGCTGCTCGTCGGACGTTGCAGGCAGGGCGTCGCCCTCGTCGTAGGTCAGTTCCTCGCTGTCGGTCGGGTAGACCTCGTACTCCGCGTCCTCGATCTCGACGACGTCGGCGTCGCGGGCGTGCTCTCCAAACGTATCGGTTTCGTGAGTTGCGTCAGCCTCCGTCTCGGTGTCGCTCGGACTCTGGGCAGCGACGTGTTCGGACTCGTCGATGAGCCGCCAGCGCCACTGTTCGCCGGTCTGATAGCGTTCGTAGGTCGGTTCGCCGGCAACCGTCACCGACGCAGTCCCGAGTTCCGAAAGCAGTGCGTCCGCAGCTTCCTCTGCGTCCCGCCGGGCGTCGTACGCATCGGTTGCGGCGGCGAGCGGCGAATCCTGATTGTCGACGAAGCGCCACGACCAGCCGTGTGCGCCGTTGTCGCCTGTCCGCTCGTAGAGTTCGGCACCGACGTGTTCGAGGTCGAGCACGCGTGCCTGGTCGAATCGCTCGGCGAACGTCCGTGCGGCCGTCTCGGCGTTCTCCTGCGTGCCGTGGCCGTCTGCGCCCGAGGCCAGCGGCATCCGCTCGTCGTCGACCAGTTGCCAGTGCCACTGGTCGCGTTCTTCGGCGTACGTGAACGCTGCACCGTCGATTTCGATCACGTCGGCCGTCGGTCCGCGATCCTTGAGGAAGCTCACGGACTCCTCTGCACCATCGCGCTCGCTAAACTCGCCAGCACAGGTGCCGACGACGCTGCCGTCGTCCCGTGCGAGCGTCCATTGCCAGCTTCCGTCTCTATCCTCGTAGAGCCGGAACGCGGACGTGGTGAGTTCCATCAGTCCGGCAGAACTGATCTGCGACTGGACACGCTCTATGCCCTCGGTCGCCTTCGGCCGGGTCACAGCGCTCTCGTTGCTCGTCGCCAGCGCTTCGAGGTGGAGGACGTTCCACTTCCAGTCGCCGTTCTCGTCACGGAAGACGGCGAACTGGGCACCCTCCAGCGCGTCGCCGGTGAGAATCGGTGGATCTTCCGTGTCGCCCTCCTCTTCGACGAACATCCCCTTCCGACCAGTCAGGACGGGGACTAGTGCGGTGACACCCGCGATAATGCCGACACCGATCGTGTAGACGAGGATGACGTGGACGCTGTAGTCCGTGCCGAGCTCTCGCCAGTTGTACGGATACGCCCACGCGAAGAACGCAACGCCGCCAAACGAAATCAGCAGTCCCAGCGCACTCACCTGAATCCCCCGTTTCCGAACTGGAAGCATGAGAACGATCCCGAACAGACAGAGTGCAAGTCCTGTCCCGGCGATGACGCCAGACATTCTGATCAGTCCGTACGTGTCTGCGTCACCCGCATAGCCGACGACGAACGTAAACACGGCGGCTGCGGCGATAACGTAACCGACAATAAACAGCCAGTAGCCGTAAACGTCCTTCGTCGAGTCGGGTTCCCCGACGTAGCGTTCGTACAGCCGGTACAGTTTGTGGTGAACGTCACTTGGTGAAGACATTCGAAATGTGAGCGGAGAACTGCAACCCACCATAATAAACCTCCGGCCACCTGGCAACAGGCAGATATGTAAGAATTTGTTTAGAAGGCCGACAACGGTTTCAACTTTGATTTTTAGAACCGGTGTGGTGATCGGCCGGGAGTGGCGGCTAAACGGACGTCTCTGAAACGAATGGACTGCTTGAAGCGATACCAGCCACCCTTGTTATCGAACATATCTGTGTTGTGACTGTCTTGGTACCCAAAAATAAGCCAACAAACTGGTCTGGTAGCCGAGAAGTGTACCCGGATAAATGAACAGTCGAGACGACGGGCGATGCGAGCGGGCAACTGTCCAAACTGACGACGACCTACCGCAACAGCGCACCCGCGGGATGGGTCGCACAGACGGACGGCTCGTAGCCAGCATCCGAGAGCCCGGTTCCGAGGGCGAACACCGTCTCACCAAGCATCGCCATCGATGCCTGCCCGTTAACGTCTGTTACGTCACCGATCGTATGTGCGACCTCCTCCGTTAGCAGTTCAGCCTCACGCGCGAACAGGCGCGAGGCGTACATGAACGACAGCAGCGTCGGCTCCTCGACGACGCGCGAGAGCGCCTCCTTCCCTGCAGCCGTCAACTGGTCCGTCTCACCCGCAAGCACGTCTGCTGTCGACAACTCTCCAAACGAAACGTACTCGACACGGGCACGCGCCGGAATCGCATCGAGTTTGTTCTCCTGTGGCCCACCCGGCTCGAGTCGGATTGGAATCCCGCCACAGTCCTGGGCGACGACATCGCCGAGTCCCGTCCCAGCCTGTACTTCCGCGCCGTGGGCAATCGTGACGAGTTCGTTCCGGGATAGCTTACAGCCAAACACACGGTTCGCGGCAAGCGCCGTTCCGAGCGCCATTGCACCCGAAATACCGAACCCCGCTCCAAGCGGTAGATCCGACTCAGCCTCGACACGAGCGACTACGTCGAGCGTTTCGAGAACGATGTCGACCGGTTCGATCTCGATCATTTCCCCGTCGAGGATGACGATCGACTCCGAGGCCTCCTCGGCTACCGGTTCGACCGTCACCGTCACGCCGTCGGTCAGCGTCAGCCCTGCCCCCCGCGATCCGGCCATCGTCGGATCGTCAGCGGGATGAGCGCTGAAAAAGCCCGTAATGTGCCCTGGTACGAACGCCGTCGCCTCCTCGCGCATTGGCGACCCTTGCGACTCGGACAGTATAACGTTGCGGATTTGGGCGACTACGACCGCTGCTGCTGGCGTTTTGTCGTTTCCATCACACTTCTCGTTCCCGACCGGCCAGGGTACTCGAAACGGTCGCACCGACGAGCGCAGATTCGATCCGGCGCAGTGTCTGACCGACGGCGCTCGCCGAACAGTCCAGTTCCGCCGCGATATCGCTGTAGGTCGCCTCCCGAGGGACCTCGTAGTAGCCATGTTCGTGTGCGGTCTGTAACACCTCCCGCTGGTGAGCGGTGAGATCGTGATACGGGGGGTTCGACGTTGGGTCATACCGCGTCACGTTCTCGACCGTCAGTTCCGCGAGTTCACGGGTTTCATCGACGAGTTGCTGGACGTCCGCCATTGGCCCGGCGACCGTCACGCGCAACGACGAGCGGTCGGGGTCGACGAACCGCATCGGATACTCCACGATCACGCCGTAGTTTCGATGCGGTTCGAGAATTGCGCGATTGAACGCCGTCGGCTGGTACCGAAGCTGCACCATCGTCGCCTCCGGTGTGACGATTACCTCGCTGTCGTGCAGTCGTGGTAGCGTCTGATCGAAGCTCGCACGGATCTGTGCGGGTGCACCTGACACCTCGAGAAACACCGTGATCGTCCCGTCTGCGAGAACGTCAACGTCGTGGATCGCCTCGAGCGTCACCCCACGGTCTCGCCACCGCGTTTCCGTCGGGTCGAAGTACTCCTCCTGTGGAGTGACAACATATGTCACTCGTTTCATACAGCCCACGACAATAACCATTGGTAAAAACGTTCCGCACACTTCGGCCACCATGATAGACATCGTATCAAGACAGTCGTTGTTCCCTGTGATTCGGCCCCGAATATAAACGGATTCGTCCGTGAAGAATTGCGGCTTTGCATACGGCGCGCAACGGTCCGAATGCGCTATGGCAACACCTAACATCCACACGACGACCGAGCGCGGATCGATTGAGGCAGAGCACGAACAGACAGCTTCCGGGACGGCACACAAGCAAACACCTCCTGAGACAGATCCAACCGAGCAGACCCACTCACGCGACGGCGCAGACACGTCGACACCAACAACCCGCAGATCACTCCTCGCCGCCACCGGCGCAACCGTCGCCGGTCTGGCAGGTGCAACCGCCGCCTCGACCCCCGCTGCCGCACTCTTCAGCGACGTCGAGACCATCGAAATCGACGACGGGTTCTTCGGCTGGAGCGCCGACGGCAGCCTCCCCGTCGCCGACGAAGTCTACGTCTTCATCCACGGCTGGTTCGGCGACTCCACCGCACAGAGCCAGGCTGAAGACGTCCTCGACACCATCGAAGACGGCGGCTACGAACCCGACGAGGCCGTCGTACTCGAGTGGCCCGCGAGCACGCTCAACTACTTCGGTGCCGAGTCGGATACCGAAGACGTGGGCGAGGTCGCCGCGGAGCTTGCCGAGGAGTTCTACGACGACGGCGGCGGCAACCTGCGATTCGTCGGCCACTCGCTCGGCGGGCGGTGTGTCCTCTGGACGGCGACGAAGCTGAGCTCAGGCTACGAACTCGAGACGGTCGCGCCGCTCGGCGCTGCGGCCGACGGCTCGGAGGTTTGCGGCGATCCGTGGAACGACGGACTCGAGAACGCCTGCGAGGTTCGCAACTACCATTCGGAGAACGACTCGACGGTTGGCGCTGCGTACGGCGGGCTCTTCGATACCGCGCTCGGGAACGAGGGCGCGGACTGTGATCCGGCATCGAACTACACGGATGTCGACGTGACGGATGACGTGAGTAGCCACATGGACTTCCTCGGGAACGAGGCGGTCGGTGCGGATATCGCGGACGCGATTCTGGACGGCGACTGTGGTGACGGTGGCGACGACGATGATGACGATGATAACGGCGGCTGGTGGTGACTACGGCGTCGAACACACTCGTCGCTACCGAGTTAGAACTGCATCGAAGAGTGGAGCCGCGACCCGCCTGTAGTGAGGGTCGTTGTACCGGTTACGGGCTCAGCCGCTGGCGGTCTCGCAAGACGTTGCTCGCTAACGCTCGCAACGACTTGCTAGCTCTCAACGTCTTCGTCTACGGACTCAGACGTTGACGATCGCGCGGGAACACGGTCGGACGATCCGCGACCTCCCTGCTCCCGCTCGCCGACCATCGGCGAGCTCTTACGGGCTCAGCCGCTGGCGGTCTCGCGGGAATAGCGCGGGACCACAGGTCCCGCGAACACCCACGCGACCGTTACGGCGAAAGCCGTTGCCGGTCGCGTGGGAACAACACAGCCTCTCGGATGTTATCCAGTCCGAGAATCGTCATGATCAGGCGCTCGCCACCCAGGCCGAAGCCGGCGTGGGGCGGCATGCCGTACTTGAACATCTTCGTGTAGTACTCGAACTGGTCAGGGTCGAGTCCCTGCTGTTCGAAGCCCTCGATCAGGTGCTCGTGGCGGTGCTCACGCTGGCCACCCGAAACGAGCTCCATCCGCGGGTGCATCAGGTCGAAGCCGGTCGAGAGCTGCTCGTCGTCGTCGTGGTCCTTGATGTAGAACGGCTTGATCTCGCTCGGCCAATCCGTGATGAAGTAGTGGCCGCCGACGTCGTCACCGAGCGCTTTCTCGCCCTCGGTTGGCAGGTCGTCGCCCCAGACGAGTTGCTCGTCGAGTTCGCCCGTCGCGTTGATGCGCTCGATGGCCTCCTCGTAGCTGAGCCGCGGGAAGTCGCCCTCGGGAACCTCGAATTCGTCTTCGAGGCCGAGCGCCTCGAGTTCCTCGCTGCAGTTCTCTGTGACTGCCTCGTAGGCTGCCTTCACGATGCCCTCGGCGACGTCCATAGCGTCGTTCTGATCGCAGAACGCGCCCTCGAAGTCGATCGAGGTTGCCTCGTTCAGGTGGCGTGGTGTGTTGTGCTCCTCGGCGCGGAAGATCGGGCCGATCTCGAAGACGCGCTCGACGTTGGAGCCCGCGATGAGCTGCTTGAACAGCTGCGGGGACTGGTTCATGAACGCCTCCTCGCCGAAGTACGTGATCGGGAAGAGCTCCGTGCCGCCCTCGGTACCCGTCGCGACGATCTTCGGCGTGTTGATCTCGGTACAGTAGAACTCGCGGAACTGCTCGCGGACCGCGCGCAGGATCTCGGCGCGGATCTCGAAGACAGCCTGAACCTCGTCCTTGCGCAGGTCGAGGGTGCGGTTGTCGAGGCGGGTCGAGAGGTCAGCGTCGACCTTCCCCGATGGGTCGAGTGGCAGTTCGGGGTCCGCGGCGGAGATGACGTCGACCGATTCGGGAGTGACCTCGACGCCCGTCGGGGCGCGGGGTTCCTCCTCGACGGTGCCGGTGACGCTCACCACGCTCTCGCGGGAGACGCCGAGACCGGTATCGACGAGGTCGTCGTCCATCTCGTCCTTCTCGAACTTGACCTGGATCTTTCCAGTTGCGTCTCGGAGAATCAGGAAGGCGATCCCGCCGAGGTCACGGATCTCGTGCACCCAACCGGCGACGGTCGCGTCGTCGCCCGGTTCGGCGTCGGCAGTGTAGGTTCTGTCCTGCATACCACCCGATTCCCGTCGCCGCAACTTAAGCGCAATCGTTCTGGATCGGCAGGTGGTGTCTCGAGTAGGCGTGACGAAAAAGAAGATCAGTACGGGGNATTCCCGTCGCCGCAACTTAAGCGCAATCGTTCTGGATCGGCAGGTGGTGTCTCGAGTAGGCGTGACGAAAAAGAAGATCAGTACGGGGTGACCGACGCCTGTGTGCGCTTGAATTCCGAAACGTTGCGCGTAAGAACCGGTTTATTGGCTTCGATCGCCGTGGCAGCGATCATCGTGTCGACTGCGCCGATCGGCTGGCCACGCTGTTGCAGTCGCCCGTGTTCAGTGACGGCTCGCCGAGATTCCTCGAACCCGTACGGCAGCACGTCGACGCGCCCGATAATCGATTCGAACCGGTCGCGGCGTGGCTCGGGAAGCCAACGTCCGACTTCAGTCACTGTGAGTGTCGAGAGTGACGCGTCACGCCAATCGAACTCGTCTAATTTCGCAATCGCTGCGTCGTCCGCTGCGAAGAGATCGATGAGGAAGCAACTATCGAGAAGAACCATTCGAATCTCCCGTCTCTGCTTCCTCGTCGAATCGACCAGCAAAATCACGACGAAACGACGACGATTTGCGTTTCACCGCATCAAGTTCGTCTTCATCAACGAAGCCGATGAGTTCGCGCAACGGGTCGTCGTCATCGACGAGTAACCGATCGACGACATCGCTAAAGCTCTCGTTCTCGTGTTTCGCCCGGTCGAGACGACGGTACGTCTCCTCTCGAAGACTGATCGTCTTGGACCCCATCTGTGTATCTGTGGTAGTAGTTCTGTGCTCATAATAATTGTCCGCACAGCCCGACCTATTTTTGCCGCCGACCGACTGTGGTCTGGTATGACCGACCTCGAACACCTGGCGTCCAGCATCGACGACGCGGAGACGGCAGTCGCGTTCACCGGTGCCGGAATCTCCGCACCCTCCGGCGTCCCCACCTTCCGCGGCGACGACGGCGTCTGGGACGCCTTCGACGAAGGGCAGTTCACCTACGGCCGGTTTCAGCGCGATCCCGCGGGCTTCTGGGCCGACCGCGTCGACCTCTACCGAACGATGTTCGATGAGCAGTACGAGCCCAACGCGGCACACGACGTGCTCGCCGAATTTGCTCGCGACGAGGTGCTGGAGTCCGTTCTCACGCAGAACACGGACGGGCTCCACGCGAAGGCGGCGACTCGAGCGAGCAGCGGCGGCGAGACCGGCGAAGCCGAAAGAGAAACCGATGGCGACGAGTTCACAACCCACGAGTCGATCCTCGAACTGCACGGCAACGCGAGGCGCGTTCGCTGTACCGACTGCGGGACTCGAGTGGACAGCGATCCGATCGTCGAGCGAGCCGAGGACGGTGAACTCCCGCCGCGCTGCGAGTGCGGTGGCATCCACAAACCGGACGTGGTGCTGTTCGGCGAACAGCTTCCGAAGACGGTCCTCCAGCGCGCCCGATCGCTTGCGCGCGAGAGTGACGTGTTTCTCGCCATCGGCTCCTCGCTGGTCGTCGAGCCTGCAGCCTCGTTGCCACGGATCGCCGCCTCGAACGGCGCGACGGTGGGGATCGTCAACCTCGAGTCGACGCCGGTCGACAGCGTGGCGGACGTCTGCCTGCGCGACGATGTGACGACGGTGTTGCCACGGCTGCAGGAACTGGTCGACTCGAAAGCGTCGGCGTGACTCGCGGGTGAAACGAACCTGGCGGGTGAAACGGATCTCGCGGCTGAGACAGACAGCGTACGTCTACGAAAAACAAGCTCAGACCGGGTTCAGGCGTCGTTGGCCGCCTCGACCGTTTCCCGAACCGCGTCGACGCCCTCGTCGTGTGCGAGGTCGCCGACGACGATCACGTCGGCGTACTGGGCCATCGAGTACGCCGAGTCGTAGTCGTGGATGCCGCCGCCGTAGAACAGCGTCGCGTCGTCGACTGCACCGCTTGCGGCGTCGACGATGTCCTCGTCGCCGAGCATGCCCGAATACTCGACGTAGACGATTTCTTGGCCGAACATCCGCTCTGCGACCTCGGCGTAGGCCGCCACGTCGTCAGCGTCCAGATCGCAGTCGGCCTCGGTGTAGGTCGCCACGTCCGCGTCCGGGTTCATCACGATGTAGGCCTCCGTTGCGGTTCGGTCCCAGTCGAGGCCGTTGTCGATGCGTACCCACTCCTTGTGCGCGCCAGTGATCCAGAACGGTGAGCCAGCGTTGAAAACGGTCGGGATAAGGTACCCCTCCAGCGCCCGATTGTCGATGACGACGTCAGGACTCGATGGTTCCTGATAGAGCGGCACGTCGTGTTCAGCGCAGGCATCGACGACGGCCTCCATGTTCTCCTCCGTGATCCCCATCGTGCCGCCGACTTCGATCGCGTCGGTGCCCGTGGCACAGAGATCGCCGTAGGTGATCCCGTCAGGTAACTCCTTGTCGGGGTCTATCTTGAGAATATGGTCCCACTCCTCCCAGGGCGTCTCGGCAGTCATACCGCCTCGTTTCCCGAGGGGTGAGAAAAACGCTACGAAACGAACCATCTTTGATAGCATCGTCGGCACCGATTTGCAGCGCCTCGTGGCCGCCAACCGCCAGCCGCCGCTCCTACCAGCACTCCGTGAACTCCTGCCCTTACTCCGCGATCCAGACCATCTCCTGCGTCGCCGTCTCGAGTGACTCCAACTCAAAGCCACCGAACACGTCCCACGAGGCAAACGGCGAGAGGCGAAAGAGCAAATCGAACTCGGCTTTCGAAACGAGCGACAGTTCGTGGCTGCTGTCGACGACCAGTGACTCGTCTGCGTCGAGGACTTCCGTTTGGACGCGAACGCGCTGTTCGACGGCGTCGACGACGGTGGATCTGGTCCGGTGGGTGTAGCGCTCGCCGTCGACTTCGAGCTCCCGTGCTCGCCACTCACCGTAGTGTTCGGCGACGATTTCCGGATCGGGAACGAACGCGTTGAGCGCCAGTCGGCCGTCGGGGCCGAGCGCACTGTGCAGGGACTCGAGTGCCGCCAGCCTGTCGTCGACCGTCTGTAGGTAGAGAAACGCCCGGAAGGGGATAATAACGAGGTCGTACTCGCGGCCGGGTTCGGGATCGAACGTACGCATATCGGCCTGGCGAACATCGACTGCCAGGTCGTCCTGCGCGGCTTTGTCGCGGAGTGCGTCCAGCGAGTCCGCAGAGACGTCGATACCCGTGACATCGACGCCGGCCCGACGGAGTTCGAGATAGATTCGGCCAGTGCCACAGCCGACTTCGAGAACGGGGCCGTCGCACTCGAGTGCGAGATCACGGTAGAAATCGATGTCGGCCTGTTGGGTGTGGACCGCGTCGTAAAAGGGTGCGATGCTATCGAACGAGTCGGCAGCGGTCATACCGGTTCAATGCACACTGTTAACAAGTACGTGTTTGTGGTGTGGTATCATCCAACANGCGATGCTATCGAACGAGTCGGCAGCGGTCATACCGGTTCAATGCACACTGTTAACAAGTACGTGTTTGTGGTGTGGTATCATCCAACAGTAGAGTCCAGCACGGCTCTCGTCATCTCTTGACACCCCTCATTTCGACGCCGCTCTTTTCGACCCCGCTCAACTGCAGGTCGAAAACGGAGACGAACAGCGAAACAGCCCTATACTCCCTGACTCATCAGGTGACTACGCAGCACGTCCGCGTCCTTGTTCCCCGTTCCCGTATTCAGGATAACGACCGTCTCGTCGCCGTCGAACTCCCCGCGCTCTGCGAGCGCCCACGCGCCGCTAGCTGCGGCCGCGCAGGTCGGAGCCATCTCGATGCCTTCGTGCTGGGCTACCTGGATCGCCGCATCGAGGATTTCGGTATCGTCCGTCGCCACCGCACCGCCGTCGCTCTCGCGCAGCGCCTCGAGTATCCACGGGCTCGCGCCGGGGTCCGGAATCTCGATGCCGCCGCAGATGGTGTCCGGCGTCTCGACCGGGTCGTGGACATCCTTACCCTCGTCGAAGGCGTCGACGATCGGGGCACAGCCAGCCGATTGGGCCGCGTAGAAGCCCGGCAGGTCGTCGGTGAGCCCGAGGTCGACGTACTCCTGGGCCGCCTTGTACATCCCGACCAGCCCGACCCCGCCACCGGTCGGATAACAGATCGCGTCCGGCACCTCCCACTCGAGTTGCTCGACGAGTTCGTAGAACATCGTCTTCTTGCCCTCGTGGCGGTAGGGCGTGACGAACGTCTGGAGCGGATACCACTCGTCGTGCTCCGCGAGCCCCTCCTCGAAGGCTGCACCGGCGTCGCCGATCCGACCGCCGACGACGTTCATGTCGCCGCCGTGGACGTTGACCATCGCCTTGTTAGTAAACCCTGAGCGGGCGGGGAGGTAGACGTTCGACTCGAGGCCGGCACGGCCGGCGTAGGCGGCGGCGGACTGTCCGGCGTTGCCAGCGGAGGCGAGGGCGACCTCGCTCGCGCCGTGGCGCACCGCGGCCGTGACAGCGAGCGTCTGTCCGCGGTCCTTGAAGGTTCCCGTCGGGTTTCGGCCCTCGTCCTTGATCAGGACGCGCCCGACGCCCATCTCCGCGGCCAGTTTGGGACACTCGACGAGCGGCGTCGCGCCCTCGTCCATCGTCACGGCTGAGTCGCGAGTGAACGGCAGCAGCTCCTCGTAACGCCACATGGAGTCGAATGTCCGCGACTCGAGCGTCTCGCGGTCGAGTGCCGCACCGATCGCGTCGTAGTCGTAGGTCGGATCGAGAATGCCGTCACAGTCGGGACAGCGGTGGGTCACCTCGTCGGCATCGAACGTTCCGCCGCAGTCGTAGCACTCGAGTCCGGTGAAGGCGCTGGTGGTTTCGACCGGGGGTTCGGTCTGTGGTTCTGTCTCCGCGACTGGCTCCGCATCCGACGCTGACTCTGTGTCCGGGTCTGGGTCCGGGTCCGCCTCGTTGGTCATACGCGGGCGTTCGCTGTGTAGACCTATAGTAGCCACTAAACCGGAGCGAGCTTCGGACGCTCGACTGATCGGATGTTCGTGCGACGGGACGTGCGGGCGTTCGTCCGGTGAACGAGCAGGAACGGTGAACCGAACAGGGACACCCCCACCGTGGAGTGTGTCCTGAGAAGGTGTCGTTGATTCGAAGAGCGAGGGCTGTATTCAGTGGGGAGGGCCGACCAGGCAGAACTCGGGACACGACCCTCAATAACCAATACTCGAGACCCGGGACTCGGAACTCGAGACTCAGTAGTCAATACACAGTTGGGACTCAGTAGTCAGGAGTTGCAACCGGAAACCGAAAACCGGCACCCGCAATCGTCGAACAGCAAACAGATGTCGACAGGATCGTCTGCGGGTCGTTCAGTTGTCGCCGGCTTTCGACTGCCACTCGTACTCACGGCGCTTGGCGGACTTGCCAAAGCCGCAGGACGAGCAGACCTTCTTCTTCGTGTGGTAGGACTTCTCTCCGCAGCGACGACACTTGGTGTGGGTCGTCTTGTTCTTCTTTCCTTGGCTCGGGGTTCCTGCACCAGTCATGGAGTGATCGAAACGACGTTATCGCCGCGTATAATGGTTGTGTCTTCGACCGGCTCTACTGCTGGTGATTCCGTCTCAGCCTCGTCGTCGCTGTCAGCGCCATCGGCGGCGTCCGCGGCAACCTCGAGGACGAGATTCATGTGCTGGTCGTAGCCAGCGAGTTCGCCGGCGAACTCGTCGCCACTCTTGAGTCGTACCGTCACGCGTTCGCCGAGCGACGCCTCGAGGACGTCTAGCGGTCGTCCACTCATACGAAAGACCGCAGTTGACGGACACTTAATCGTACCGGTCCAGTGCCCGTGTGCGTGCGGTCCGCTCACTCTCTGGGAATCAGACTGCTCGGTGTACGCAGAGTACTTGCTTTCGCCGCCGTGAGACAACTCACGTTCCACATTCGCACTCAGATCCGTGCAAACCGAATCGATAAGTGGTCGCTCGTTGACTCACCTCCCATGGGTGACGTCAAATTCACCGTTATCGAGTTGTACGTCGACGGCGAACAGGTCGGACCGCGCTCCATCGGCTCGCTCCTCCCGTTCGGGACCGTCACAGACGACGAGCAGGCCGAGCTCGCCGAAGCCGCACAGGAAGAAGAGGGTGTACTCGAGTCCGATGCCGACGCGGACACTGAGACCGACGATGACGACTCCGGCTCGAGTCTCATCGGCGCGCTCATCGCACTCGCGTTGCTCGTCGCTGCGGGTGTCGCCGTGAAAAAGTATCGCGGCGGCGACGACGAGCCACCGGAGTACGAACCTGAAACCGAACCCGACGTCGTTGTCGACTGAGTCGTCGAGTAATTCGGTGGCCTCAGTCACGAGCCACCCGATCTATCCGACCGCAGCCGAACGCTTTTGCGCCTCCCGGTCGTACTGACCTACGTGAACCTCTATCGTAGCGCCCGGACCGTCGCCGGCGCCTCCGGGACCGGTGACGACGCAATCGACTGGCAGTCCGCGGCCGACGCTGCGAAGGCGGCGACCGACCCGGGCTCGCTCGCACTCGAGTCCGGCGAGCGCGAGGGCTATGCGCGCGACGTTCGCGACGCCCGTGCGGCCGTCCGGTCGGTCGCCGACATGGAGTTCGACGTGCCGGAGACGATCGAGATCCAGAACCGCCATCACTGGATCGACGCCAACGTCGCCACCTTCGAGCGCGTGATGGGCACGCTCGAGACCCACACCGAGACGTTCCCGGGAATCGCCCGTACGATCAACACGGGCACCATGACGGTCCTCCTCGCGTTTCTCGGCCGGAACGTGCTGGGACAGTACGATCCGCTCTTGCTCGCCGAACGGCCGGCGGACGACCACGCGCTGTACTTCGTTCGGCCGAATATCCGCAACGCAGCGGAGGTGCTCGAGGTCGATCCGGACCGATTCCGTCGCTGGATCGCGTTCCACGAGGTGACTCATGCCGCCGAGTTCGGTGCCGCGCCGTGGCTCTCGGACCATCTCGAGAACCGAATGGAGTCAGGCATCGCCGCACTCTCAGACGGCTCGTTCGACCGGGATTCGTTCCGCGACCTGGACGCCGCGATGACCGTCGTCGAGGGCTATGCCGAACTCCTGATGGACCACGCCTTTGACGACGAGTACGAGGACCTGCGCCGGAAATTCGACGCGCGCCGGCAGGGTCGTGGCCCGCTACAGAAACTGTTCCGACAGTTGCTCGGCCTCGGACTCAAGCAGCGCCAGTACGAGCGCGGCAAGGAGTTCTTCGAGCACGTCATCGCCAGTCGCGACCTCGAGACGGCAAGTCTGGTCTGGGAACAGCCAGAAAACCTGCCGACGCACGACGAACTCGATTCGCCGGGGCTGTGGATTCGGCGGGTCGAACGCTGAGCGCTTCTTCTGGCATCACTAGCTTTACCGTCGTCACTGCTTTCACTGTCTTTACTGTCGTCACTGCTTTCACATCCTTCACATCCGGCAGATTCGCCGTCCACGATCTGTGCTAGCTCACGATCCACTGCAAATACCAGAGCAACGCACCGCCCGCAACCAGAAAGCCGAGCGTCGAGAGGGCGACCACCTGCAGCGACGCACCGCCTTGTAGCGCCATCGTGCCACCGGAGAGTCCGACCAGCAACACGAATGCGAGCCCGAGTCGCCGGAGCTGTTGCTTGTTTCCGTGCGCTGCCTGTCGCCGTGGGTCACGTCGCCCGCTCATACCTCGTCGTCAGTACTCACGTGCATCGACCCAAATACCCATTCACTTTCGTCCGTGGTGCGCTCTGCTTTCGCTTTCGCTTCTTCATTGCTCTCACCCTCTCCCTCCCCCTCACGCACCCCGTCCTCCGCTGGAAGCCGAATCAGCGTCCCACTCCACCGGGTTCGAAACTCGCGACGCTCTCCGCTACTCGAGTCCGTCCACGCCATCGTCACCTCATCTCCGAACGTCGCACAACCCCGGTCGCCGTGTTCGGCGACCGTGAGAGTCGAACTCTCGACGGTCCAGTCCTCGGTCGTCTCGGTCTGTTCTTCCAGCGCATCCGCGACCGCCTCGTATCCGAACAGTCGGTCGCTGATGCCGAACTTTACCGTCGACTCGTCTTCCACGAAAAAGGACTCGAGTGGATCGCCGTTTCGTAGAGCGTCGTAGTACGCGCGGACGGTCGTCTCGGGGTCGTCGGTTGGTGCTGGTGTCGTCGACATAGTTCGTGGTCTCCCTCACCTTCTGCCCGCTGGCTGCAAAGGTGCGCTGGACGCGATTGCAGGGGTCGAAAGAGGAATTTGTGTAGGGGTGAGATCAGGGGGAGGGAATAGCGGTAGGTGTAGCGGTATACCGGGAGGAGGGGTGATGGCGCGCAGCTCACATAAAGCCCCGATCGACCTCGTCCGTCTCGATCAGGTCCTCGAGTTCGGCGTGCAACAGCTCGTCGGCCTCCTCGAACCGGTCAGAGAGGTCCTCGAGTTCGTCGGGCCGGTCGTACTGATCGTACTCCATCGGTCCGAACGCGGGGCTCTCGAGTGCCTCCATCACGTCGTCGAACAGATCCTGCGGCCGGGTCGGCGCATCCGAGTGCGTCTCGAGAACCGTCTGGAGACGCTTCGAAACAGTTTCGGCCTGGTCTTCGTCCTCTGGCGGGGACTGGACGGCAAAGCGGCCACCCGACTCTTGTTGGGGCATGAACGACCCGATCTCGTCGTCGAGCTTGCGCGCGACCTGCGTCCCGACGCCACGGACCTCGTAGGGGTTCTTCGCGTACGTCTTGAGGAAGAAGACGCCGGCGCGGGGATGTCCGAGGTACATATCTTCGCCGACGCCGCCGGCCCGGTCGCCGGCGACTGCGCGCCAGTCGTCGGGATCGACATCGCGTTCGGTGACGTCCTCGAGTATGTCCTGCCACTCGCGAATCCGCATACTATCGTGTGCTGTTGGGACGGCGGGAGAAAGAACGTATCGGTCCCGGCGAACGTCAGCCGGCAAAATCAAAAGGAATACAGCGCCGCCGCAGAAGGACACGTAACGAACGGTTGCGTATGGCAGGAACTCACAAATCTTCGCTCCTCGAACTGTTTCGCGCGACGCCAGTGACGAGTTCGTTGCTCTCTGTCGCGCCGCTCGCGCTCGCGGTCGGACAGCTCGGAAACAGCTACGTACACGGCGTTTCGCCGATCGTGTCGATCGCGTTTGCGATCGGTATGCTCGGCTTTTCGGTCGTCGCGATGGGCCACCACGCCGCCGAGTATCGGCTACGCCAACTCGAGTCGAGTGCGCGCTTGGGGACTCCCAACGAGCCGGAGTCAGAGGTCGATTCTGAGGTGAAACTGGAGGCGGAACCGGAATCGGAATCAGAACCCGAACTGGAAA
The DNA here is from genome assembly GCF_000337575.1 of Natrialba hulunbeirensis JCM 10989. Classification (GTDB taxonomy): domain Archaea; phylum Halobacteriota; class Halobacteria; order Halobacteriales; family Natrialbaceae; genus Natrialba; species Natrialba hulunbeirensis. The sequence continues at coordinate 138,599 of NZ_AOIM01000013.1, forward strand.
CCGTCTACCGATAGGGCGAGCAATCCTGGAGCGACCGTGTCGAATTAGGTCCCTGTTTCCTCACCAGTCACCAACTGTGCCTCGCGTGCCTCGTAGGCGTTGTATCCCGAGAGGCCGGCGACGAGCAAGCCGGTAGCGAGCGTACTCCAGAACAGTCCGCCGAGCATCTCGAACAGCGCCGCGGAGATGATGAGCCAGATACCGAGCACTGCGGCCAGCGTCGCAACACCAACACTCAGCGGTACGTCGGTCGCAAGTCGGTAGTAGTTGTACGCGCCGGCAACGAAGACGACAGCGCCCACGAGCACGTTGTTCCAGAAGGCGGCTTCTGGTGCGTCGTAGATGAGTAGCGAGGCAGCTACCCAGAGCCCGAGGACGGCGATGACGGCACTAATAAGCGAGATATTCCGGCGCCGCTCCTCGCTGACAATCTGGGTGTGCTGGTCCCGCGGGTCGCGGTCGTCTGGATTGTCGCCAACACCGGTTCCGGAGTCGACCTCGGAGACTGGTTCGGCGTCGGCTTCGACGGTTGCACTCGAGTCCGTGCTGGTGGTACCTGAGTCCATTCCTGAATCCGTGTTCTCGTTCTCGGTCACGTTCGCCGCTGGATCGTTCTCGGATTGGCGTCGCTTGGTCTCAGGCTCACGATCCGATGCGTGGTCGTCGACTGGATCGGGGTCGGGGTCGGGATCGGAATCGCCAGGAGGACGGTCTCGGTCCGACGGCTGGTCCGTGTTCGTCGCGGACCGGTCGGTACCGGATGGGTTTTGGTCGGGGTCACTCATCGTCACTGCCAACTCGGTCAATGGGCAAAAGCGGCCACGACCGTTTCGATTCTGCGAGCCGGTCTCGTCACAGGTAAGGGACTCTTACGGCAACGGCGGGCGGATGAGCCCCGCTGATGCAGCTAAACTGGGTTGAAATGACCGCCAGTTGTGTCGTGGGTCCGTAGCGGGAGTGGTGTTTTGCGGGTACAAGTGACCGACGCCGAGTCGCGACCGATAGCGTTTTTGATCGTTCGGTACTGCTAGAGAGCCGTGTACGTACGCGGAACCGTCGCGGGTGAGGTCGAGGTGCGAACGGTATCAACGAGCTACGGCGACAGTGAGCTCGCCGAAGTTCCCGTTCGGCTGGCGACAGCGACCGACCGAGTCGACGACGGGAACGACGCTGCGGCGGCCGACGAGAATTGCGCGCAAAGTGCAGACCAGGGTGGACAGGTAACGCTGGGCGAACTCGATACCGGTTCCGGGTCCGAGCCGGGCTCTGGATTCGACACCGATACCGAGACCGATGCAGGCGCAGACACAGACGCCGATTCCGGCACGGACGACGAAATCGACCCTACCACCGTCACGCTGTGGAACAAGTGGACCGAATCCGCCGAGCTACTCGAGCCCGGAATGGAACTGCTCGTGACGAACGCCGCCGAAGACGAGTACCAGGGCGAGCAGCAGTACAAGACGACCGGCGACTCCTACGTCGTCGTCGAGCCGAGCTTCCACGTCAACGTGACCTCGATCCGCAACTGGGTCGAGTGTCCGCGCCTCTACTTCCTGAACAAGCTCTCCGGCGTGCCGCTGAACTACCCCGTGGTGAAAGGGACCCTCGTCCACGAGGTGTTCGGCGACCTGCTTCGCGGGCGCGACCTGGAGGAGTCCATCGACGCCCGCGTCGACGAGCGCGGCCTCGAACTCGGCCTGCTCGGTGAGACGGCTGACGGTGCTGCCGAGGACGTCCGCGAGAACGCGAAAGCGATCGAGGGCTGGCTTGAGCAGGGTCGCCTGACCGACGAGGACAGGGCGACGACAGCCACCGACAACTCAGAGCGGGCGTTCGAGCCCGCGGAGGGGAGCTGGCGCTCTGAACAGCTGCTCATCAGCGAGACGTTCGGCATCCGCGGGCGCGCTGACGCCATCCGCCGCGGCGCGCCGGTCGAACTCAAGACCGGGAAGAACCTCAAGAAAGAACCCCGATTCAAGGACAAGGTGCAGGCCGCCTGCTACGCGCTGCTCCTCGAGGAGCACGGCGGCGACGTCGACACCGGCACGCTTCTCTACACCAAGAACTCGGCGCTCGACCGCAACGAGGAAACCGGCGACCTCACGCCCGCAAAGGAGTTCTCGATGGGCAGCGGCCTGCTCAAGTTCGTCGTTCGCCTGCGCAACGAAATCGCCGCGATGGAAGTCAAAGGCGACATCCCCACCGGCTACGAGGGCAACGCGAAGTGTGAGTACTGCTTCGAGCAGGATACCTGCATGGTCGTCTCGGGGCGGCTCGACCAGGAATCGAAAGCCGGCCAGATCGGCCAGTCACTCCCCGCGGAGGAACGCGAGTTCTTCGATCGCTTCTATCACGCCATCGAGGACGAGCGGCGGGAGGTCCACCGCGAGTTCGCCAAACTCTGGGAGCAGGACGCCCAGGAACGAGCCGACGACGACCGCGCACTAATCGACCTCGCGTTCGAGGAGAGTCGGGCACTCGAGGAGGGCCGTTGGGAACTCCGCGCGCGCCGGACGGGAAGTGCGACCTCGAAGCTCCGGGAGGGGGATCTGGTGCTCGCGAGCGATGGGCATCCGGTTCGCGGGAGTTCCGAACTCGCTCGAATCGAACGGCTGGGAGAGGACGAGGTGGTGCTCACGGCCGACGAGCGCGTCGAGGTTACCCGACTGGACGTCTATCCGTCCGAACTCACCACTGACCGGCTTCTCGCGGCGCTGCACGACGCGCTCCTGAAGGGTGATAAGCGGCGCAAGGACGTGCTATTCGGCCGGGAAGAACCCGTGTTTGATTCGCCAGACGAGGTGTTCATCGACAACAACGAGGCCCAGGACGAGGCCGTGCGGAAGGCCGTCGGCGCGGCGGACTGCGCGCTAATCCACGGCCCGCCTGGGACCGGGAAGACCTACACCATCGCCCGCGCGATCCGTGCGATGGTCGAGCGCGGCGAGCGCGTCCTCCTCTCGGCGTTTACGAACCGCGCGGTCGACAACGCGTTGGAGGCGCTGCTCGACCAGCTCGAGGGCGTCATTGACGAGGAACGAATCATCCGCGTCGGCTCCGAAAGCGGCGTCCGCGAGGACATGCAGCCCTACCGATTCGACCGCTCGGGCGATCCCGGCGACCGCGCCGCCGCGTTGCAGAACGCGCAGGTCGTCGCTGCGACCACCGCAACCTGTGGCTCGCGGGTTATGAAGGAGCAGGCCTTCGACGTGGCGCTGGTCGACGAGGCCGCCCAGTTGACGGAGCCGGGAACCTTCGCGGCGGTCAACCTCGCGGATCGGTTCGTGCTCGTCGGGGATCACGAGCAGCTTCCGCCGGTTGTCCGGGCCGAGAACGATCTGACGGAGTCGCTGTTCGAGCGCCTCGTCGAGCTCCACCCCGAGGCCGGCGTCATGCTCACCCAGCAGTACCGGATGAACCAGCGCATTCAGGCGTTCGCCTCGCAGGAGTTCTACGACGGCAAGCTCCGGCCCGCGGACGGCGAGGTCGCGGGGCGGACGCTCGACGACCTTACCGGTGTCTCGCGCGAGGACCTGCCAGCCAACATTCGGGACGCAGTCTCCTTTGTCGCGGTCGAGGGCGATGGCAGTCGCTACACGGACAGCACCGAGGCCGCTCGCATCGCTGACCTGATCGAAGACTATCGTGCCGCCGGCCTCGATCCATCAGATATTGGTGTCATCGCCCCCTTCCGCGCACAGGTCTCGGAGATATCGAGACACGTCCCCGAGGCGGTCGCCGTCGACACCGTCGACCGCTTCCAGGGCTCGAGTCAGGAGGTCATCATCGTCTCGTTCACCGCGACGAGGACGCTCGAGGGCCCCATCTTCGACGACTACCGGCGGATCAACGTCGCCCTCACCCGGCCGAAGCGCGCGCTCGTGCTCGTCGGCGATCCGAACGCACTCGAGACGGACCCGGTGTACGCGCGGATGCTCGAGTGGGCGCAACGCTAACAGCGGTCGGTCATCAATCCCGATCGGTGTCACGAGCGTCGAACCGGGACGCAGGACTAGTTTTACCGCGCTCGCCGGTGTGTGATTGCTATGCTCGATCGGACGCACCGTTCTCTTCGACGAGCCACCCAGCAGCACCAACCCAGTGCGCGGGCCGTCGTCTGGCTCGTCACCGCCATCGCAGTGGTCTCCATCGCGACTGGCCTGCTCGCGATCATCACACAGCCGTCTGTCGATGCCGACGGCACGGTTGGTCTTCTCCAGTCCGCTTCGGAGTTCAGCGGCACCGTCCTCGGCTTCGCACTGCTCGTGACCGCCTGGGGAATGCGGCGGGGGTACCGTCTGGCCTACCTCGTCGCGGCAGTACTCATCGTGCTCGCGGCCGCACATGGCGTCGTCCAGTCTCGACTGCTGTCGGTCCCGCTCGTTATCCTCTCGATGGGCGGACTGATCGTGCTGGCGTTTACGAGCGCGCGGTTCACCCGCTCGAGTGCACTCACGCCGACACAACTGGGCAGTCTCGTCGCCATCGTCGGCGTCGGCTGTTACGGCATCGCCGGTGCGTACGCACTCCGACACCAGTTCAGCGAACTGCACACCGTCGTCGACGCAGCGTACTTCACGGTTGTGACGGCGAGCACGGTCGGCTACGGCGACGTCCACCCGACGAGCGAGGCCGGCCGCCTGTTCGCCATCTCGCTCGCCATCCTCGGCCCGACGACCGTCGCCGTCGCCGCCGGCAGTCTGTTCGGTCCCGGCCTGCAGGCGCGCCTCACGAGAACCGGCCAGCGGGCGGCGGCACACGCGAGAGAACAGACTCCCCACGAGCGCATCGTCGTCCTCGGAACCGCCGGCCCGGTCTCGAACGTCGTCGCCGAACTCGCGAGTCGCGAGTCGTCGGTGCTCGTGGTGACGGACAGCGACGACGATGATGAACGGATAGCTGGAGGCCAAACAGGTGAGACGACGATAATCACCGGCGATCCGACAGACGAGGACGTACTCGAGTCCGCCCGTCTTGACGAGGCCGATGCAGTGCTGGTGGCGACGGGCCAGGCTGCCCGGGACAGCTACGCGGTGTTGCTGGCACGTGATAGAACAGACGCGAGAATCGTTGCGATTACGGACGATGCGTCGGCGGGGGCACTCGAGCGGGCCGGCGCTGACGTGGTCCTCTCGCCCGCGCAGGTACTGACGAACGCGGCGGTCGACGCGACGCTTGGAGCAGGAGAAAACGAGGCCTACTCGTCCTGAGCCGCGTCGGCGGCCTCCCAGAGGGGATAGAGATCGTCCTGGATCGGTTCCGTGATCGTCTCGCCGCCGAGGTCGAGCGCCGGTTCGCCGTCGGGGTCGGGGTCGGTGTCGGTATCGCGGTTGCGAACGACACCGATCGATTCGGCCTCGATACCTGCATCCGAGAGCGCTTGCAGGCACGCCTCGGCTGAGTCGTCCGGAACGGTCGCGAGCAACGCACCAGAGCCGAAGATCCGCAGCGGATCGACGTCTGCAGCCGCACACAGCTGTGCGGTCTCCCCGCGAACTGGAATCGCGTCCGCGTCCACCTCGAGCCGAGCGTCCGACGCGCGGGCGAGCTCGAGTAGCCCCGCGGCGACGCCGCCCTCGGTCGGGTCGTGCATTGCTGTCGCGAACTCCCGGACGATGCGGGCGTCGGGGACGATGCTGATCTCCTCGAGGAACGACTCGGCGCGGTTTCGGGTCGCTTCGTCCACGTCGAGTTCGTCACCGAAGTCGGCGGCGAGAATCGCGGTACCCTCGACGCCGGCGGCTTTCGTGACGATGACGCGGTCGCCGGGTTCGGCACCGCCAGTCGGGACGAACCGCTCGGCAGCACCCATCGCGGTCAGTGACACCAGCGGGCGCTCGAGTTGGTCGACGTATTCGGAGTGGCCACCGACGATGGATGCGCCGACTTCGCTAGCGGCGGTGTCCAGATCAGTCGTAATCGTCTCGATCGGCACGCTCTCGTCGGGGAGTAGGATGACGACGGTCAGCCAGCGCGGATCTGCTCCCGAGGCGGCGACATCGTTACAGGCGACGTAGACGCCGAGCGAGCCGACCTGCGAGGCCGCGAGCGAGATCGGATCGGAGCTGACGACCAGCGTCCCGCCTGGCCAGTCGATGGCAGCGGCGTCCTCGCCGTCTGCAGGCCCCTGCAGGATCGTTTCGTCCGCGTCGGCCCCCGTCCGATCAAAGACATGTGCGAGCAAGTCGTCCGGCGATACCTTCCCGGGCATATCACGGAATGAGAGGAAGGACGGCTTGTACCTGTCGACGTTTACAAACGGGCTCGTTCTCCCGACTGATTCTAAAACTCAACTCGACAGCCACGCTGGTGCAACTGTCCGAACGGACCGTGGTTCAGTCGTAGCCGTCGCTCAGTTCCCGCTTTCTGCGGGCGCGAGCACATCCATCGTCTGCGTCACGTCCGACTCCTCGGCACCGCGCGGGAAACTCACCGCGACCGCGTCGATCCCGTCGACCGCCTCGTAGCGCTCGACCTGCTCGCGGACTTGCGCCGGGGTGCCGGCCGCACAGAGATCGTCCAGAATCGCCTCGTCGACGAGGGAGAGCGCGCGCTCGCGGTCACCCTCTTGCCAGGCGTCGTGAATCTCGGGTGCCTCGTCGTACCCCTGGCGCTCGAGTGCATCCCGATAGAACGTCCCCATCCCGCCGATGTAGAACGCGGTGTGCTGGCGCGCGAGGTCTCGGGCGCGGGAGGCGTCCTCGAGTGCACAGCAGGTGACGCCGATCGTCACCTGGACGTCGTCGGGGTCGCGGTCGCCGAGGTCGGCACCGCGCTCGATGTCCTCAATGCGGTCGGCGACGCCCTCGGGAGTGAGCATGATGCCGTGCCAGCCGTCGGCAAAGCGACCGGCGAGTTCGACGGCCTTGGGACCCATCCCGGTCACCTCGACGGGTGGGGACGGGTCGGGCACCTCACAGCGAAGTCGGAAGCCGGACAGCGAGAAGTAGTCGCCGTCGTACTCGACCGGCTCGCCCGAGAGCACCGCACGGACGATGTCGACGGTCTCGCGGGTTCGCTTGAGCGGGTTGCCGTACTCGATGCCGTGCCAGTTCTCGATCACGACGGGACCGCTCGGGCCGAGACCGAGGCGGAAGCGGCCGTCGGAGACCTCCTGCAGCGTGGCAGCGGTCTGGCCGAGTAGCGCAGGCGAGCGCGAGTAGGTGTTGACGATACTCGAGCCGATGTCGATCTCGTCGGTGCGTTCGGCGATCGCGGTCAGGACGGTGACCGCGTCCCGGCCCCAGGTTTCGGGGAGCCAGGCGCAGTCGTAACCGCCCGCTTCGGCTGTCTGGGCGTATTCGACGAGCGAATCGACGCTGGGCTGGGCGGCAACCGGCAGGTGAACGTCTCTCTCAGTCATTGGATCTGGTTCATAATCGGCTGACAGTGATTTGAGTGTGTGGGAACTGGTGGCGATAGCGAGGGCGGTTTAGATCTCGCGATCCTCGCTGAGCTGTGGAACGCCCTGTGCAGTGATCGTCTCGCCGACGACGTAGGAGGCCGCCGGACTGGCGAGGAACTGCGTAATGTCGGCGATCTCGTCGACGGTACCGATGCGCCGTGCGACCTCCTCGCGGTCGATGTTCTCGGCAGAGACGCCCATTTGACTTTCAACACCCGGCGTCGCGACGAAGCCCGGCGCGATACAGTTGACGCGTACGTCGTCGTGAGCCCACTCGTAGGACAGCGTCGTCGTGAGGTTGACGACCGCCGCCTTGGCCGCGCCGTAGGGGCTCATCAACGGCGAGCCGCGCTGGCCCGCGACGCTCGCGAAGTTGATGACGGAGCCGCCGCCGTCCTTCAGGTACGCTTCTGCCGCGTGGGTGCAGTGGTAGGTCCCGTGGAGGTTGATGTCGACGATGGTCTTCCACCCGTTCGGCGAAATGTCGTCGAAATCCGCCATGAACGACGCGCCCGCGTTGTTCACGAGCACGTCGAGGCCACCGAACCGCTCGACGGTCGCCTCCACGAGTGCCTCGACGGCCTCGCGGTCGGTCACGTCGCACTCGAGTGCAAGCGCCTCACCTGGGCGTTCGCTGTCGTTGATCGCCTCGGCGACCGGGTCGACGTTTGCCTGTTCGCGCGAACAGACCACCACGTCGACGCCGTCCGCTGCGAATCGCTTCGCGATTCCTTTCCCGATCCCACTCGAGGAGCCGGTGATGATGGCGACGTCGCCGTCGACGCTGAACTGTGCCGTGCTCGTGTCGGTCTCCGGTCTTGTGCTCATACGCACTCACCCGTCTGCCGCAGTTTCGCTACCATTGTTAGCAACACCAACCCATATGCAGACATTGTTAATAAAGATAGGGCCACAACCCGTATTGTTAAGTACTCACCGGGACAGTGAGAGCCAGAGACGCGATTGGAAGCAAGCAACCACAGGAGACCCCACCGATGAGAGGAATACGGACACGACGGCACAGCAGACGGTCAGCCAGTACGCATCGACAGTCGATCGCTCCCGCTGCTTATCACGTGGGATGGTCCCACGGCGGTCAGTCCACAATCTCCCGTAACGGAGGGGAGCAGCGTGAGTAGCGGCGTTGACGAAGAACCCGACGAGTGGGAGGCCGTCTTCTGGGACATCGGCGGCGTCATCCTCGACCTCGAGTCCGTCCAGGCTGCCCACGCCGCGGCCATCGAGGAATTCTGCGAGCGCCACGAACTCGAGACACCGGCCGACGAGGCGGTCGAAACCTGGCGGACGGCGGTCGGCGAGTGCTTCCGAAGCCGCGACGGCACCGAGTTCAGAGCTGCGCGCGAGGCCTACGCGGTGGGATTCGAGGCCGTCGCCGACGAGCCCGTCCCGCGTGAGGCGTGGCGACCCGCGTTCGAGGAAACCGTCCAGGAGACCATCGAGCCGGTGCCGGGCGTCGTCGAGGCGATTGAAACACTCGCCGACAGCGACCTCCACGTCGGCGTCATCAGCGACGTCGACGACGAGGCCGGCCGCGAGATGCTCGCGCAGTTCGGCGTCCGCGAACAGTTCGACTCGATCACGACCTCCGAGGAAGTGGGCCGGACGAAGCCAGATGCTACGATTTTCGAGACCGCACTCGAGAAAGCCGACGTTTCGCCCGAGCGGTCGCTGATGATCGGTGATCGGTACGACCACGACGTGAAGGGGGCCGCCGAGGTGGGGATGCACGGCGTCGCGTTCGGGGCCGAGGAGGGACCTGCGGTTTCCTATCGGATCGTCTCGCCGCTGGAGGTACTCGAGATCGTCGGCGCTGCGGGACGATAGGAGGTCGCGTCTAGTGGGTCCCAGCGTACAGCAGCGAGCCCAGACTGAGCCCCGCGGCGAAAGACTGGAGTGTCGCCTCGTCGTCGGCCGTCCAGACGAGTGCGGCTCCGATCGGCCACCAGCTGACCGTGAGAAGTGCGTATCGGCCCGGATGATCGCGGATGCGGCCGACGTAGCGCCGTTGCAGCCCGCGGTACAGGAATCCGGCACAGAGCCCGATCAGGAAGTAACTGCTCACGAGACCGCGTTCGGAGCGGGCGGCGGCCGCGAGGTTCCAGACTGCCGTCGCGCCGTCGGTGATGCGACTGAGTGTCCTGAGACGACCCATAGCGGATCGTCCAGTACGAGCAACATATGTCTTCGGCCCGGCGGCGAACGACTCGCTGTGGCCGCCTTGCCGACGATTTCGGCCACAGCGCTGTCCGTACCGCCTCGAAAGTTGCGAACAATGTAAATCATACTGTGTGGCGTAACTATTTTCGTTAAGAAGAACGAGGGTAGGGTCGTACCGATAATGTCGAGCGCGACCAGCGATTCCACATCCACACCCGCGGCCGTACCGACCAGCGAGCCAGACCGCAGCACAGACCGACAGCACGATCAACGCATCCCATGAGCGAAACCTACTACGAGCGACTCGTCGACGAAGACGCGCTGGCGACCTACCTGACGGACGAACTCGGTCCGGTCGAGACCTACGAGATCAGCCGCCATCAGGAGGGCCACTCGAACGAAACGCTGTTCGTCACCTGGGGCGACCGCGACCTCGTCATCCGCCGGCCACCGCCGGGCGAAACTGCTGACACCGCACACGACGTCCTCCGGGAGTACCGCGTCACGAACGCCATCGTCGACACCGACGTGCCCGTTCCCGAACCGCTGCTCGCCTGCGACGACCACGACGTCATCGGCAGCGACTTCTACGTTATGGACCAACTCGAGGGCGACGTCCTTCGAGCGGACGAGCCGGAGCGGTTCGTCGACCCTGACAGACGGGCTCAGATCGGCGAGGAACTGGTCGACACGCTGGCGTCGATCCACGCTGTCGACTACGAGGCCGTCGGTCTCGGCGAGTTCGGGTATCCGGAGGGGTACACCGACCGGCAGGTCGAACGCTGGGGCCAGCAGCTCATGTGGGCCTTCGAGGTGACAGCCGAGGAGCGCGAGGTGCCGGCCCTCTACGAGGTCGGCTCGTGGCTCCAGGAGAACGCGCCCGACGAGCACCCGCACACGCTCGTCCACGGCGACTACAAGCTCGACAACGTCATGTTCGGCCCCGGTGACTCGCCGGAGCTGATCGGCGTCTTCGACTGGGAGATGGCGACGCTCGGCGATCCGCGGGCCGATCTGGGCTGGATGCTCTCTTACTGGCGCGACGCGAAAGACCCCGAGCCGGTGATTCCGGAGCTGACGACCCAGTTCATGGAACGCGAGGGGTACTCGACGCGCCGCGAACTCGTCGACCGCTGGGAGGCCCAGACGGGCTTCGAGTTCGAGCACGAGCGGTTCTACCGGGCGCTCGCGGTGTACAAGCTCGCCGGCCTCGGCGAGATGTTCTTCCGGCGGTTCCTCGAGGGCAACAGCGACGATTCGATGTACCCGCAGATGGAAGAGCGCGTTCCCGCACTTGCAGCGCGCGCACAGCGGATTATCGAGGGTGAAGAACCGCTCTAACCGCGCCGTCGGTCAGACCGCCAATCCAGCGCAGTCTTACTCGAGTTCACACCAGCGGGCCGAGAGCGAACAGCTGTTACACTGTCCTGTTTGAACTTAACGATGGTAATGTTCGTCGGTGGAGTTAAGGCGCTCCCGGCCCACGAATCGCGTATGTCATTCGACAGCATCGACCGCGTTGCCGTCCTCGGCGCGGGGAACATGGGCCACGGCATCACCGAAGTCACCGCCATGGGCGGCTACGAGGTCACGATGCGCGACATCGAGCAGGACCTCGTCGACGACGGCTACGAGCAGATCGCCTGGAGTCTCGAGAAACTCGAAGAGAAGGACCTGCTGGGCGAGTCGGCCGATACCGTCCTCGACCGGATCGACACGACAACCGACCTGAAAGAAGCGGTCGCCGATGCGGACCTCGTCATCGAGGCTGCACCCGAGAACCTCGAGTTGAAACACGACATCTTCAGCGATCTGGAGGAGTTCACGACAGAAGATACGCTGCTCGCGACGAACACCTCGAGTCTACCGATTTCGGATATCGCGGAGGTTCTCGATTCGCCGGAGCGCGTGCTCGGCCTCCACTTCTTCAATCCGCCGGTAAAGATGGACCTCGTCGAAGTGATCTACGGCCAGGAGACGACCGACGAGGTCGCCGACGCCGGCTACGAGTGGGTCGAGTCGATAAACAAGACGCCGATCTACGTCCGCAAGGACGTTCGTGGCTTCGTCGTCAACACCATCGTCGGCCCGTTCGGCGGCGAACCTGCGTTCATGGTCTCGGAGGGCGAGGCGACCATCCGCGAGGCCGACGCCACGATGGCTCACGAGCGGGGTTACCCGATGGGGCCGTTCGAACTCGCCGACCTGACCGGGATCGACGTGGGCTATCACGTTCGCAAGGAGGGCGGGAGCCCGATTCCACCGATTACCGAGGAGAAAGTCGAGGCCGAGGAACTCGGCCAGAAGACCGGGAAGGGGTTCTACGACTACGAAAACGGCGACGGCGCGGATTACCAGCCCGAGGAGGCGGGCGACTTCGACTGGCTCCGCGTCGAAGCGCGCATGATCAACCGTGCCGCGTTCCTCGTCGGCGAGGGCGTCGCTAAACCAGAGGAAGTCGACACCGGTGTCCAGCTCGGCCTCGGCTTCCCTGAAGGCATCTGCCGCCGCGCGGACAAAATTGGACTGGACACCGTCCTCGAGAAACTCGAGACGCTCCACGAGGAGACCGGCGCAGACCGATTCGAACCACACTCCTATCTCGAGGAGCTCGTCGAGGAGGACAAAACCGGCGAAGACGCCGGACAGGGCTTCTACGAGTACGACACCGACGACGGCGCGCTGGATTCGTACCACAACATCAACGTCGACCTGGACGACGGCGTGCTCGCAATCGAACTCGATCGCCCCTCCCGAATGAACGCCATCTCGGGCGACCTACTCGAGGAGGTCGACGATCTGTTCTCGACGGTCGACACCGACGACGTGCGCTGTGTCACTATCGAAGGGGTCGGCGACCGCGCGTTCAGCGCCGGTGCGGACATCGGCGGCTTCGGCGGCACGGAGCCGACCGACATGATGGACGTGACACCCGCGTTCGAGACGGTCAACGACTTCCCGCGGCCCGTCGTGGCCAAGATCGACGGCTACTGTCTCGGGGCCGGACTCGAACTCGCGCTGGCCTGTGACCTGCGCCTTGCAACCGAGCGCTCGTCGTTCGGTGCACCGGAGATCGGCCTCGGGCTGATTCCCGGCGGGGGCGGCACGCAGCGGCTCATGCGCGTACTCGGCGAAACGCGAGCGAAGGAACTCGTCTTCCGCGGAAACCATATCGACGCCGAGCGCGCCGAGCAGTGGGGACTGGTCAACCGCGCAGTCGACCGCGACGAGTTCGACGAGACGGTCGCCGAGTTCGTCGACGACCTGCGCAACGGCCCGCCGATCGGCCTCAAGGTCGCAAAGAAGGTGATGAATGAGGGTCAGGACGCGAGCCTGGAGGCCGCCCTCGCGATGGAGAGCCAGGGCTTCGGGCTCCTGTTCACGACCGAAGACATGCGCGAGGGGACGGCCGCGTTCGCCGAGGATCGCGAGCCGGAGTTCGACGGGAAATAACGGACTCGAGTCGATTCGAACTGAATCGAATAGCCGTTCTTCTCTGTTCGGTACCGTTATTCGTTATCCGTTGTCGCTATTTCGTACTCGTCACCCGTCCTCACGCTCCTCTCCCAAATCCTCGTAGATCCGCGGATCCGTCTTGAACTTGAGGACGTTGTGCACCGCCGAGTTGCGCACGTTCGCGATCACGTCGCCGTACTCCGTGTAACACTCGTGGATCCACCGCGAGACCTCCTCGCGGTTGCGGAACATCATCACCGTCTTCCACTGGTACTCGCCGTCCGAGAGGAAGAAAAACAGCGTGTGCTTGTCCTGCTTGATGTGCTCCATCGCGTCCCGCCAGCGGTCGGCGAAGTTCTCCGCGTTGAACTTGAACTCGAACAGCGCGAAGATGTAGTACTCCTCGTTCGGGATGATCGCCTCCCGAAACACGCCCTCGTCGCGCATCCGGCGAATGGACTCGCTGACGGTGACGTGAGAGACGTCGATATCGTACTGCTCCTCGAGTACGGTCGTGAGTTCGCGCGAGGAGAGTTGCGGGTCGTTCGAGAGTTCACAGAGGATGGCGATGTCGCGGTCTTTGAACTCCCAGCTCGGTGCGTCGTCGTTCGTGGATTCGTATGACATTTGTGTTGTGGGTAGTGTGTTGCTGTGGGTCTGTTGTGCTGTGAGTGTGTATGCGTGTGTGTTGTCGTCCGGCTGTGGCGCTGTCGTGAGTGTGCGACTGTGTCGGTTAGATCCGTTCTACCGACCCTGACTGCAGTCGAGTGCTGGCCGACGGGTTCTGTTCGCCACGAGTAGCCTCGCGAATCACCCGCCAACCGGCCCGATCGTTCAGACAGTGACTCTGTTTCGTTTCCATTGTAAAGTCACTTTGGGAGTGGCCAAGAATGATCACTTAGGAGAGAGGAATAGAAACAGACAATATTCCATACATGTTCCCAAACAATCACAAGAGAGAAACAGGAACGAAGGGTAGGTTACTCGGGAAGTCTCGTGGAGTGGGGAGACAAACGGTCTGCTCCGGGCAGAGCAAACCCGTTTCTGAACACAACCCCTACGGAACACCAAAAATGTCCGCGGAACGCGTTGACAGTGGCCTGCAATTGGGCTTGCCGAACTGAGTACTGATCATTGATTTCGGATCCTTCGTCTCACCTCCAGCGCGGATTCCAAGAAGACACCGTTACTCGGTTTGGCACTCACTCTGGCACCAAATCGAACGCTCACTCTAACACCTACTCTGGCATCCAAACCGACATTCATGACTGATTTCAATATATGTCAGATACCAATGTGCTCAGCCAGAGTCCTCACGCCCACTCCCATCGAACGACGGCGTCCGCCGATTCAGGAACGCATCCACGCCCTCCTCGTGAGCCGGCGTCCCGTACGCCAGCGACTGGGTAATAGCCTCGTACTCGAGTCCATCCGACCACGACCGGCCCAGATTGTCGTGGATAGCGCGTTTTGCGAGGCCGATGTTGGCGGTCGGTTTCGCGGCGAGCAGTTCGATGCACTCCCCAACACGGTCGTCGAGATCGTCGTCGGGGACCGTTTCGTTGACCAGATCGAGGTCCGCGGCTGTCTCGGCGTCGATCAGTCGGCCGGTGAGCACGAGATCCTTCGCAGTGCGCAGCCCGACGAGCTGCGGGAGCGTGACCGAGCCGCCCATGTCGGGGACGAGACCGACGTTGATGAACGTCGCGCCGAATCTGGCGGAGTCGGCGGCGTAGGCAAAGTCCGCGGCGGCGACGAGCGAGAGTCCCGCGCCGACGGCGTCGCCGTTGACTTTCGCGATGATCGGCACCGAACTTGTCAGCAGTTGTTCGGCCACCTGGCCGACGGTTTCCCGAACCCGGTCGGCGGCCTCCTGTGGCGTCTCGTCGCGCTCGGCCATCGCCTCGATGTCACCGCCGGCGCTGAAGGCCTGCCCCTCGCCAGTCAGCACCGCAGCGTCGAGTTCGCCTGGGTCGAGGGACTCGAGTTCGGCAGCCAGTTCGCGGGCGACGTCGGCGGTGAACGCGTTCCGGCTGTCGGGGCGGTCAAACGTGAGGTAGCGGACGGCATTGTCGTCGTGAACCCGCATCTATGTTAGGCCGACTCGCCGCTCTTCGTCTTGATGAGGAACTTCATGTCGCCCTCGAAGACGACGGTGTCGTCCTGGTTCGTCATCACGGTATCGAGGACGACGAGCCCGGCGTCGTCGCGGCTACTGACGTCCTTCTTCTCGGTGACCTCCATCTCGAGTGAGAGCGTGTCGCCGATGTAGACCGGGTTCGGGAGGTCCATGTAGTTCATCCCGAGGAAGGCGAATGCGGTGCGCTCGACGATCCCGGTCCGGTAGACGAAGCCGGTCGCCTGAACGAACGTCATCGGGCCGTGGGCGATGCGCCCCTCGAAGGGGCCGTCTTCGGCGTAGTGTTTGTTCGTATGCAGTTCGGTCCAGTCGCCCGACAGCGCCGAGTGCATGACGAAATCGGCTTCCGTGACGGTCCGACCGACGCTTTCGAACTCCTGGCCCTCTTCGAAGTCCTCGAAGTAGTGTGGCTCGTAACTGTATGCCATACCTAGAGCTTCGAACCAGTCTACAAATAGTTTGTCACGAAGACGGGTCGACGGTCACTGTCTAGATGAGGATCCGAGGAACGAGCAGGTGGAAGCGAGAAATGTCCATGCAACTCGCCGACATGCTCAAAGAAACACTCGACGTGGACGGACCTGAGGCTTGGGAGAACTAGCGTATACCGAACATCCTGATGGGCGTGCGTTGGGGTGCGCCTGCGCTCGCTCGGATTACCGATGAGAGAAATAACCACCGTCTTGCGGTGGCTCAGTATCGAGCGCTTACACGGCGCTATCTAGGCGTAGACGCATCGGCTGGCCGATCGCCGGCCGGACCCGCCGACGGGGCAGCCGTCACGGATCATCTACGAGATGGTGATTCGTGTCAACAGGCAGTGACGGTGGTTGTATGCGGCGATCAACATCAAATTGAACTCGTGCTCGACGCAGAAGTGTTCTGGTCGTCGTGGAACTGATCCTGCAACAGCGTTCTTACACCGAGTGAGCGAAAACACAACCTCTCCGGGGCCGTGCTTCTGGTCGATGGCTTCGGCTATCTGACTGCCTCACTCGATTAGATTTTGGCGGTCAACTCAACCGACGCGAGCGAAACCACACCGCAAANGGCTATCTGACTGCCTCACTCGATTAGATTTTGGCGGTCAACTCAACCGACGCGAGCGAAACCACACCGCAAAGTGGTTTCAGACGCTGAAATATGAACCGATCGCTTCCACACGAGTTGGTTAAGCAGTCCAGCCAGTTCCAAGCGATGGATCAATCGATTCGTCCACCACTGTAACTGGAACTGGCCGAATCAGGCGTTCGATCCCTCGCACGCTAGCCGAAGAGGTGCTCAACTAAACGGCACCGGCCGAATCTATATGTCTTCCGAACTTATCCTTCCACCATCTTCGTCACAGCAGTACATTCGCTCATCTTCAGTAGCTTCGCTTGGATTGAACCATCCACCAAGACCACTGTAAGAAACAACACCTCCAGCGGATATGCTAATGTCTTCTACGACATCAAAACTGCCAGTGGGCAAGTAAGCAGCCTCAACGTTAATGTCGCCAGGACTATTATTCGAATTCTGATTCAGGAGATAGATCCTGGCCCATATAACGGACTCATATGCCCCATACGATTTGTCCTGCCCGTTACAGAACCAGTCGCTTGTACAATTATATGTCTGCATCGCATTTTCCCATACGATAGAAAACCGGTCAAAATCATCGGGATCATCCCCGTGGTTAGTTTCTGCATCAGGATTAACTAGTTCATCTCCATCCAATTCACGATGCGAACCGATCTCCTCTTTGAAACGATTATTGCAATGATGCTCTGGTTTAAAGCCAGACGGGTCATGAAGCGTCCAAGAACTTTCTTCCCAGAAAAATGTCAAAGCGGATTGTGAACCACTTGGCCTAAAGGTCTCGTCTGCCTCAATTTTAGCGGTGACATTTACCTCAACGATATCGTCTCCGGTATAGTACTCGTCTACGACTTTAGTGACTGGATCATGAACGAAATGAAGGCTATCCAAGTCACCTTCACCCTGAGGCTCAACTTCGTCATCGGAATCGGAGTTGTTTCCGCCAGATGCATTTGCACTTGCGCTACCAGCTATGGCTCCAATGCCGATGGATGAAGCGCCAACCTTTTTCAAGACATTACGTCGAATTATTTTGTCGGTTTTTTCCCTCATACATATCAGTGTCCTATGTACAATATATTAAATCTACCGACCCCAATCTATATTTGAAGATCGACGCTGTTTAGTTTATATATCCCTATTCTTCTATATCATCCAGATTGGTTGATTATCTATCAAGGCGAAATCTCGACATGGTGGCTGTTTCGTCGCTAAAATGTGCTGGGTCTGGTCGGTGCAGTTCGATATATTCGAACAAAGAATCATATCGTAACCACAAAGAGAGAATATAATTTATCTTGGTCGCAGACGAGATGGCGATCTGCGTCAACAGGCAGTGCCGGTGGTTGTATGCGTCGGTCGACATCAAACCGAAACTCGTACCCGACGTAGAAGTGTTCTGGTCGTTGAACCGATCCTGCAGCAGTGCTCTTACACCGAGTGAGCGAAAAACACGACCTCTATGGGGCCGTGTTTCTGGTCGATGGCTTCGGCTATCTGACTGCCTCACTCGATTAGATTTTGGCGGTCAACTCAACCGACGCGAGCGAAACCACACCGCAANGGCTATCTGACTGCCTCACTCGATTAGATTTTGGCGGTCAACTCAACCGACGCGAGCGAAACCACACCGCAAAGTGGTTTCAGACGCTGAAAATATGAACCGACCGCTTCCACACGAGTTGGTTGAGCAGTTCAGCCAGTTCCAAGCGATGGATCAGTCGATTCGTCCACCAGTATAACAGGAATCACCCGGATCAGGCGCTTGACCACCGCACGTCAGCCGAGAAGGCACTCAACTAGACGGTGCCATCCGGCGCAACGAACGGATCGGTTGATATCGCCGACAGCAGCGGCTTCGACCCCGATTGTGGTTACGGGCTTAGTTTCAGTTATAACAGCGACTACGACTGCGGTCTCGGCTTCAATTCCGGCTGTAGTTCGATTGCGGTTGCAGCTTCAACGCCGACCGAAACGATCCGCCCAACGTGCGCAAATACTACCGGTGGTCGTACACCCGCTGTACCTTCCCGACCTCCGTCCGTTCGATCTCACCGGGCCCAACGAGCGTCAACTCGTCCGGCGTGAACGACAGCACGTTCTCGAGTCGCGTCAGCAGTCGGTCACGCAACGTCTCGCGCTCGGCGGCGCTCAATCCGCCCTCGTGCTCGACCGTCACCGCCATCCTGTCGAGGCCGTCCTCCCGCGTGAGGTCGATCCGATAGTACGGCTCGACGGCATCGAACTCGAGTACAACGTCCTCGATTTCGCTCGGGTAGCAGTTGACCCCGCGAACGATGATGAGGTCGTCGGCGCGGCCGGTGACGTTGTCCATGCGGACCATCGTTCGGCCACAGTCGCATTCGTCGGTGGTCAGCGTCGTCAGATCGCCGGTCCGATAGCGCAGGACCGGGAGCGCCTCTTTCGAGAGCGTCGTGAGCACGAGCTCACCCTCCTCACCCTCGGGCAGCACCTCGCCGGTTTTCGGGTCGATTACCTCGGGGTAGAAGTGGTCTTCCCAGATGTGCAGGCCGTCCTGGGCCTCGTGGCACTCGATCGAGACGCCGGGGCCGATGATCTCCGAGAGGCCGTAGAGATCGATGCCGGTGACACCGAGGCGATCCTCGATCTCTTCACGCATCGGATCGGTGCAGGGTTCGGCACCGAAGATAACCGTCGAAACGGGGAGGTCTGCTACGTCGATGTCCATCTCGGCCGCCGTCTCCGCGAGGTACAGTGAGTACGACGGCGTACAGCAGAGCGAGTCGCTCTCGAGATCCTGGAGGAGTTCGATCTGTCGCTGGGTCTGACCGCCACCGATCGGGATCACCGTCGCGCCGAGTTCCTCGATGCCGTAGTGGAGGCCGAGACCGCCGGTGAACAGCCCGTAGCCGTAGGCGTTCTGGACAGTGTCGCCCGGTTCGACGCCCGCTGCGGCGAGCGAGCGGGCGACAACTTCGCTCCAGACGTCGATATCAGCGTCGGTGTAGGGGACAATTTTCGGCTTCCCGGTCGTCCCCGAGGAAGCGTGAATCCGTTGTACGTCCTCGTCGTCGACGGCGAACAGGCCGTCCGGGTACTCGGCGCGGAAGTCTTCCTTCGTGGTAAACGGCAGGGCGTGGATATCCTCGACCGTCTGGATGTCCTCGGGCGCAACGCCGGCCGCGTCGAGTTCGTCGCGGTAGAAGTCGACGGTCTCGTAGGCGGTTCGAACCGTTTCGCGAAGTCGCTCGTTCTGTAACTCCCTGAGTTCCGTCCGCGGAGCCGTCTCGCGCTGCGTGTAACCCATATCCAATCAAACATCTACGGCGGCCGATAAAAGTAGTGGGGTGTGAGAACACACCACTGTTTTGGGAGGAAAACGATCCGATGATGCCCGAAGTACAGCGACGAATCGACACCGGAGTTCAACTGAAAATCTGTCGAAACAGCGCCTCTTCTGCCCGCCGAAGCCGTTCTAGAAATGCCGACTTACTGATCCCCAGTTCCGTCGCAACCGACTCCGAGGACGTTTCGCGAGGAATCGTGAAGTAGCCCATCTCGAGTGCCGTCCGGATACACTCCTCTTGAGCAGGGGTGAGGTCCCACCGCTGGGTCGGCGTCTCCCTGGCCTCGGCCTGCAGCGGGTAGACGCGTTCGAGTCGGACGCCGACCGTCTCGCCCGCGGCCTCCATAACGCCCTTGAGAACGTCCCGACCGACCACAGCGCCGAAGATCATGGCCGCGCCGTCGCGATACTGCAGGGTCTCGACGATGAGACCGGCGTCGACGAGCCGGTGGACCACGCAGGGCTGTTTCGAGAGACAGCGGTACCGGTATCGGCCGTTCGTTCGAGAGACGTGGAGGTAGCGAATGCGATCGTCGGACTCGAGTTGCTCGACGAGCGCGTCGGACTGGGTGGAACTGAACTGGAGGAGGTCGTAGCCGTCGTCTCGTCGCTGTGGCGGGCGGGCGTCGACGTCGATCCCGTCGCCGACGGCGCGGGTCGCCTCGGCGAGCGGGCAGTCGTCGTGGTGGACGCGAAATTCGACGGCGAGACACTCCTCAATCATGATCGCTGTGGTGTACCGGACACTGCTAGCATATTTAAAACCCGTGTATATGGCAGTGAATCGCTAAGGGCGTTTCCGGCCACTAGTGTGGTATGATGGATCTTGACACAGTAAAAGAGCGCGCGGGGCCGCGGGAGTTCAGCCCCGCGGACGACCTTCCCAGGGAGTATCGGGAGGCGGCAACCCGGATGATCGAGTTCCACGCCAACAGCGAAATTATGGGGGCGTACCTCGAGCGGCCGTTCATCCGCCAGTCGCCGAGCATCGACCGCAAGCTGGCGTTCTCTGCGAAGGTCCAGGACGAGATCGGCCACGGGCAGTTGCTCTACCGCGCCGCGGAATCGCTCGGTGTGAAGACCCGCGAGGAGATGCTAGATGACCTCGCCAACGGCGACGGGAAATTCCTCAACTGCTTCCACTACCCGCTTAAAAGCTGGGTCGAAGTGCCGATGATCTCGTTCTTCGTCGACGGAGCCGCAATGCGCCGGCAGGCGACCCTGCGACGGACCAGCTGGGAGCCCTACGCCCACGCTATGGACAAGGTGTGCTTCGAGGAGGGATTCCACGTCAAACACGGCGAAGACATCCTGAAGGAACTGATGACCGGCTCGCGAAAGGAGCAGCAGCTGACTCAGGGGGCCTTCGAGGAGTGGTGGCCGCGTATCATCCAGTTCTTCGGCCCGACGGACGACAAGAGCACGCACCACGACTTCGCCGCCTCGGTCGGGCTGAAACAGCAGTCGAACGACGACCTCCGAAACGCCTTCCTCGATCAGTACATCCCGAAGGCGCGCAAGTACGGCCTCAAGATTCCCGACGAGCCGCGAATTCGCGAGCGCGACGACGGCACCTACGCCGTCGAGGAGGACGACCTCGACTGGGACGAGTTCTTCACCATCGCAAAGAACGAGTACGAGCCAGGACTGGGGCAGATCAACGGCCGCAAGCAGGCTCAGGAGGCCGTCGACTGGGTCTGTGAGACGATCGAAGCAGACGCAGCCACCGCCCGTGGCCACGAGCCACAGGCGGCCGACTGACCATGATCTGGGAAGTCTTCCGCCAGGCAAAGACCGGCGAGTACCACACCCACTGTGGCAACGTCCACGCACCCGACCGCGAGATGGCCAAACAGTTCGCCGCCATCCAACACGGCCGGCGCAAACCCACGAACAGCCTCTGGGTCGTCCCACGCGAAGAAATCGGCGAGATCGGCAGCGACGAAGTCGCCTTCGGCGGCACGACCGACAAGAGCTACCGCTGGGCGACCGCCTACAACACGACCGGCACCGACGCTCGCGAGGTCGTCGAGTCCGAAGACGAGCAAGCGACCGCCGAGAAACAGCGAGGTGACGACTGATGGCGACACCAGATTTCAGTGAGCCCGAGGAACTAACCGCTCGCGAACGCCGGGCACTCGAGTCCCTGATCAAACGCCTCGCCGACGACGAGTTCGTCCTCGCCGAACGCTACACCGAGTGGCAGGTCCGCGCGCCGACACTCGAGTCGGATCTCGCGCTGGCGAACAACGCACAGGACGAACTGGGACACGCTCGGCTCTGGTACGACGTGCTTGGTGACCTCGGATACACGGAGCGAGAACTCGTCTACGAGCGCGATCCGGCGGAGTTCCGCCACAGTACGCTCGTCGAGCTCCCCTTCGAAGATGGCGACTGGGCGGACGCGGTGCTCCGGTCGTATCTCTACGACGTGGCCGAGGAGCTTCGATTAGAGGCACTCGAAGACTCGTCGTCGCCGACAATCGCGAACCGGGTTGCAAAGATTCAGCAGGAAGAGGGGTATCACCGCGAGCACGCCCAGAACTGGGTCGAGCGGCTCGCCGAGGGCGAGAGCAACGGTGGAGAAGGCCACAAACGCCTGCAGGCGGCGCTCGACCGGCTGTTCCCGCATGCGCTGACGCTCTTCGAGTCGTGCGCGCCGCCACGCGGCGCGAACGACGCGAACGACGCGAGCGGCGACAAGCCACGAGCAGCCGGCTCCGACGTCGAGGCCGACATCGTCGACCTCGGCCTCCGAACCGCGACACTCGAGGAACTCGGCGAGGAGTGGCTCGCGATCGTCGTTCCATACCTCGAGTCGCTCGGCCTCGACGTTCCCGAGAGCGGGCAGACCGGCGACGGCGAGTTCGAATTCGAGGTCACCCAGGAGATGCTCCCCGACGAACGCGGCCGGGACGGCACCCACACCGACGCGTGGGCCGACCTCTACGACGACTTCACGCACACCTACCGCGAACTGGGGCGGAGCGAACCAACGAAGATCATGGAGATCCCGGAGTGAGCCCACAATGAGTAGCAATAGTCCAGAACCGACCGAGACCGACGCAACGCCCTGTGCCTACACCGAGTACCAATCGGCCGATGGCGACGTTGCCGCAGAGCTCCCAGCGACTGGTGCAAACGCGACCGGACTCGAGTCCGAGGTCTGGGACGCCCTCTACGAGATCGAAGATCCGGAGATGCCGATCAGCATCGTCGATCTCGGGCTGATCTACGGCGTCAGTGTTGCTGCGGGCGTCGCGACCGTCGACATGACGCTCACCTACTCGGGCTGTCCGGCGCGAGAGATGCTGACCGAAGAGGTCGAAGAGACGGCAGCGGCGGTCGAAGGCGTCGACGACGCCGACCTTCGGCTCGTCTGGAATCCGCCGTGGACGGTCGATCTGGTAACCGAACAGGGGAAAGAAGATTTGCGGGAGTTCGGGCTGAGTATCTAACCATGCGAGGACACAACCGGCCGGACCCGAGCACGACGACGAGCGGCGAGACGACGGGCGCGACGTGTCCGTACTGTGACTCGACGAACACCGTTCGTGAACACCCGAAGGGGCCGTCGCTCTGTCGATCGATGCACTACTGTAACGAGTGCGAGCAGCCGTTCGAAGCGTTCGGATAGAGGCTGACTGCGCCGCCGCGCTCGGTTCCACTACGAATCCGCATCACTCGCCGGCCTCAAGAGCGGTGCTACGCGCCACGACCCGCCTGCAGAACCAGCCACTCGACTGCCACATTTATTATCGATCGTACGACACTGTGAGGCATGGACACCGAAGCCTTCTTCGAGGGCATGCCCTTCGCATCACTGCTTGGGATCACTATCACCGAGTGTGCCGACGGCCACGCCGAGGGGGAACTCGAGATGACCGAGGACCTCTCCTGGAACGAAGACCAGTTGATGGCCCACGGTGGGGTCACGTTCACGCTGGCAGACACCGTCGGCGGGGCGGCGCTCGTCTCGCTGGTCGACCAGCCCGTGCCCACGATCGACATGCGGATCGACTACCTATCAGCCGGGACGGGAGATCTCTACGCCGAGGCAGAGGTCGTCCGCTGTGGAAGCGACGTAGGCGTGGTCGACGTCGACGTCTACGCGGTCGACGACGAGACACACGTCGCGGATGCGCGCGGTGTGTACAAGACGGGGTAACGCACGACAGCAACAACAGCCACAATCAGAATCGGCGACTCAGACCGGATCGAGTCCGTGCTCCTCCCGAAGCACGTTGATATACTGGCGGAAGCCGGACTCGAGATCGTACTCGGGATCGTAGCCCAGATCGGACTGGGCCGCCGTCATGTCCAGATTCTGCGTCCAGGGAAGTTCGCCGTCGTCGGAGACGTCGATCTCGGCATCCGGGAGCACGGTTTCGACCGCCTCGGCGGCCTCGCGAACCGTCGCGAGGACGCCCCGGACGTTGTACACGCGCTGAGTGAGCTCGTGCTCGGGTGTGAACGCTGCCTTCCGGAACGCCTGCGCGATATCCGCGACGTGTTGCCAGTCGATTGCCTGGTCGCCGTAGTCGACGCTGTAGGGCTCGCCGAGCGCCGGCTTCTCGATGATATTCGCGAGGAACGCCGAGCCGCCGGTTTCGCGGTACGGACCGTAGGCGACGGTCGGGCGGAGCGCGACGTGGTCGAGGCCGTACTCCTCGTGGTAGACCCGCGCCTGGTGCTCGTTGTACTCCTTCGTCGCACCGTAGAGCGTGTCCGGGTAGACAAGTTCGCCTTCGTCGACCCAGTCTGCGTCGTAGTGCTCGGGCGGGGCGTAGGCCGCTGCAGAGGACGCCCAGGCGACGCGCTCGACCTGGTCATCGAGCGTGCGTGCAGCCTCGAAGACGTTGTTCGTCCCCAGAATGTTCACGTCGGCCGCCGCGCGCGGGTTCTCGCGCGCCGTTGTCGTCAGGAGCGCGGCAAGATGGATGATGTGCGTCGCGCCGGTCTCTTTGACCGCTCGGATGACCTCTGTCGGCTCCGAGATGTCTCCGCGGCGGACCTCGACATCGTCCGCGACGCCGAGGTTCTCGAGAATCTCCGTGTCCGTCGAGAGATCGTAGGCGACCACGTCGTGGCCGTACTCGAGTAGGTCACGAGCGACGTAGGACCCGATGAAACCAGTGCCGCCGGTCACCAGTACGGTGGCGTTCTCGCTCGTCATCGCTCGCTCACCACGCCGTCTCGACTGTGGTCAGTGTGGAGTGGCCCGCGAACGGAACAGCCGCTGTGCGCGAGGGGTTCTGTCATACGGTCTCACTGTCGCTGGCTAGTGACTTTGCTCTACCGGTGGGGTGCATCCAGCGAGGGCGCCACCGACGCTCGGTCAGGTATCAAATCCGACCGCGAGACGAAATTCGCCGGTGCGATTTATGACACTGTACGTGAAAAAGAAACGTGATCACGTGATGTACAAGCACGTCGCACTCCTGGTCCGGCAGGATGACCTCTCTCACGAGGAGTTCGTCGACTACTGGCAGACCAACCATACACCCATCGCGAAGGAAATCGAGGGCGTCGTTCGCTACCAGCAGGTGCTCCCGACCGACCCAGAAAACGCCGAGTTCGACGGCATCGCCGAACTCTACTTCGAGACACTCGAGGAACTACACGCTGCACTTGGCAGTCCTGGCTCGCGCGACTACGATCCGACGAAAGACGTTGCGGCGGAGGCCCGGCGAGACGTGAACAACTTCCTCGCGATCGACGAGCGACCGCGGCTCATCGGCGAGGAAATCGTCCAGAAAGACGAGGTTGACAGCAATACCAACGGCCTCTACAAGCACTCGGCGTTCCTCGTCCGCCAGGAGGGGATGACCCACGAGGAGTTCGTCGACTACTGGCAGGAGACCCACACCCCAATCGCCCGCGAGATCGAAGGCGTCGTGAAGTACAACACGGTGCTCCCGACCGACCCCGAGAACGCCGAGTTCGACGGCGTGGCCGAACTCTACTTCGACGACCTCGAGAAGCTGTACGACGCGCTCGGCAGCGAGGGCTCGCGCGACTACGATCCGGACCGTGGCAAGGCAAAGGAGGCCCGCGAAGACGTGAACAACTTCCTCGCAATCGACGAGCGACCGCGGCTCATCGGCCGCGAACGACTCGTCACAGACGAGGGGTGACGAGACGGTGACCGACTTCGAAACACAGGTCCGTGACGTCTTCCCCGAACTCGAGTCCATCGAGGACGAGGACCTCCGCGAGCGGGTCGTCGAGGCGTGGGCGCTCGGACTCGAGCGCGGCGGCTGGCAGGATATCTCGGATATCCCCTACGCCTGGAATATCGACGAGGTGACCAACGTCGAGCACGTCCGCGGCGTGACGCGGATCGCGATCGACTCGGCGGCCCAGCAACGCGAGTTCCACGGTGCCGACCCCGACCTCGACACCATCGTCGCGGCGTGTCTCCTCCACGACGTGGGCAAGTGCTACGAGTATCCGCCGTTCGTCGCGGACGACCTGCTCGACGAGCCCGATCCGCGCTACGTCAGCGAGGAGATTCCCCACTCGATTTCGGGCTACGCGCTCGCCCACGAGGTCGGCTGTCCGCTCGCGGTGCAGCGTGCAATTCCGCACTTCCTTGGCGAAGTTCCGACCAGAACGCTCGAAGCCGAACTCGTCAAGAGCGCCAACTCGGCGTCCTCGAACGCGATCACGCAGTCCGCGATGGGGATTACGCTCCAGGAGTGGGTCGGGGAGTACTCGCAAACGTCCTGATTGCCTACCGACGGCTCACGAGCGGACAGACCACTCGTGTTCGAATAGCGGGAACACACTTTTTGCAGTTCCACGTGAGCGTGCAGCTATGACAGCACACTCGGATCACCGGCCCGTCGAAACCGTCGAGACGGCGATTGACCTGCTCGGCGTGCTCAAACAGGCCGGGCGGACAGGCATGGGCGTTACCGAGATTGCAGCCGAACTGGGACTCGCAAAGAGCACCGCACACCGCCACCTCCAGACGCTCGTCGACCGCGGCCTGATCGTCCGTGCAGGCGACAGCTACCGACTCAGTTCCTGGTTTCTCGACTACGGGATTCACGTCCGGAACCGACACCCGCTGTACGACCTCGCCAGGCCGAAGGTGGACGAACTCGCCGCCGAAACTGACGAGAAGGTCTGGTGTGTCATCGAGGAGGACGACATCGGTGTCCACCTCTACGGCGCAACGGGGAAACACTCGGTCACGACCCACGCTCGCGTCGGTAATCGCACGCCCTTACACCAGTTCGCCGCCGGCAAAGCGATCCTCGCGAACCTCCCCGACGGACAGACCGACCGGATTATCGACGGCCACGGACTGAGCGAGCGGACGCCGCAAACGATTACGGATCCAGGCGAATTGCGCGGCGAACTCGAGTCCATCCGCGAACAGGGCTACGCACTCAACCGCGAGGAGTCGGTCCCAGGCGTTCACGCGGTGGGTGCACCGGTTCGAGATGAGGATGGGCGCGCCATAGGGGCCATCAGCATCGCCGGTCCCGCAAACCGGCTTCGCGGCGAGTTGCTCACGCAGGAACTGCCGGATCTCTTGCTCGGTGCGGTCAACGAGGTCGAGGTCAATCTGGCTCACGCCTGAACGGGCCTCGTCAGGGTGTCTGCTTCGTCACTACTCGTGGCAAGATCGAGTTAGATCCCCAGTGTCCCCTATTCTGGAGGTGTGTTCGAACAGATAGAACAGTAATCTGCGCGCGAGAACCGGCGTTTAATCGCCCACGTATTACAGGTGTACATCCGTAATATACTGCCTTGCTCTGCGTACACAACTGGAACTGTATACCGACACTGGCGGCGACTCCTGATTTCGGCACAGATCTGTTCCCATTATTCGAACAACCCAGGGTGGTAGCAGGGTGAGTGAGCCGAAAGGACTCGAGTACCCGCTCCACAACCCCGTTCACTCGTCCAGTCCGAGGAAGTCGACGGCGTTCTCCCAGAGGATCTTCCGCTGGGTTTCCTCGTCGAACTCCAGTTCGGCGAACTGCTCGAGCCACGGTTCGGGTTCGAGCATCGGATAGTCGGTACCGAACATGACTTTGTCCGAGAGCAGCGTTTTGGCGTAGTGGAGCACCTGATCGTCGATGTACCGCGGCATCCAGCCCGAGAGGTCCATGTAGACGTTGCCCTTCTGCTGGCAGACGGCGAGCTGTTCTTTCTCCCAGGGGTAGGCCGGGTGGGCGATGAGAATCTGTAGATCAGGGTACTCTGCCGCGACGTCGTCAATCAACATCGGATTCCCGTACTTGATCTTTAGCCCGCGGCCGCCCGGCGAGCACGCGCCGAGCGTCGAGTTGCCGCCGTGGAAAACGACGGGGACACCGAGGTCCTCGATCGTCGCCCAGAGTTCCTCGTGTTCGGGGTCGGAGGGGTCGAACCCTTGCGCGATCTGCTGGAACTTGAACCCCGACAGATCGAGGTCCTCGACGCAACGAATCGCCTCCTCGACGCAGTCATCCTTGAGGGGGTCGACGGAGCCGAAGCCGATGAAGAAGTCGTCGTACTCGTCGCGAACGTCGGCGACGTAGTCGTTCGGAACGGGCGGGTTGCCAGTATTCGTCTCGGCGTCCCAGCCGAGCAGGATTGCCTTCCGGACGCCGGCCTCATGGTACTCCGCGCGCATGTTCTCGTAGGTGTCCGTCTCGAGATCCGCGCCGAAGCGGTCGGCGGCGTCGCGCATCAGCTGGCCGCCGGCGTCGTGGAGAAACTCGCTGGTCGGCTGGTGGGCGTGCATGTCGATTGCGCGCGGCTCGTCGGACTCGAGTACCGTCGGCACGGTCATGTACGGGTCGACGGCACGCATCTACATGTAGTTTCGGCCGAATGTATTGCTGCACCCAGATACGATAATTCAAGAGAGATGTTTTCATAGTACTCTAGAAGCAAATACTATTGACACAGAAAGCGTGAAAGGGGTACCAGAAGAGGAAGGAGCGCAAGAGATAGCTTAGTTCGGGCTGTAAGGGGAACTACCAGATTGTGATTGCCCTATCCACAAATCGATCTACGAGAGGTTTTCGAAATAGATTGTCTGCGGAATTGGGCCCATACACACCAGTAGTACAGTGTTCTGAGACCGTTCAAAGAATCTCCATCGACTTGGTCCACAGCAGATTTCATAACTAACCAGACATGCAATAGTATCTGTCACATATGGCTACGAACCGGACGAAAGTTCCCGAACCGACTCGTCGCCAATCTCGTCCAGCACGTGCTCGTGGAACGCCTGCAACGCCGCACTCTCGTCCTCCGCGAGCACCACGTCGCTCGCCGAAAGCGTCGCCAGCCCGAACGCCCGCGGCGTCGGCGAATCGAGCAGCGTGCGCTCGACGGTGATTTCGTCGGACTCGAGTGCAGCGACGAACGACTCGAGTTCGGCGACGTTGAGTTTGTCCTCGAGAATTTCGCGGTAGGTTTCCTCGATGACGGCGAACTCCTCTAAGTCCTGTGCGAACCCGAGGAGCATCTCGCTTGAAACCTGTTGCTCGCTGGCGGATTTCTCGTAGCCCTTGTAGCGTTTGAGGATCATCAGCGCCCGGGTTGCGTTGATTCGGAAGTAGCGCTGGAGGAGGTCGGTGCCGTCGATGGCAGCGCGCAGGTCTTCGCGGACCCGCTCGGGCTCTAAGTCGTCGAAGATGCCTTCCACGTCGACCTTCCGGTTGAGCGGCATCGAGAGCACAAAGCCGTTGTCCGCGACCGCGACGCGGACGTTGGCCGTCGCCTCCTGGGCGCAGTAGTAGGCGAGCAGCCGCGAGAGGCCGTCGTTGAATTTGCGGCCATACGCGGAGTGGACGTAATAGTGGCGCTCGTACTCCTCGCGGTCGCGTTCGACCTCGATCGCGAGCCGGTCGGGCGTGCTCACGCTCTCCGCGCCGGCGTACCGAAGCTGGTGGTCGAACAGCCGTGCAATCGCGCGGACGCTGTCGTCGTCCAGCGGAAACTCACGGAGCCAGGCACGAACCCGGGGCGGGCCGCCCGCCTCGTAGTGGGCGAGTAGCTCTGCCTGAAAGTCGAGGATCTCACAGCCGAGGTCGTACGAGAGTGGGAGTCGCTCGGAGTACCACGACGGAACCGTCGGCCGGGCACTCGTGCGGTCGACGTAGACCTTCGAGCCACGCCGATAGCGGAACTCGAAGTGGTCTCCGCCGAGGACGAAGACGTCGCCCTTCTCCAAGGTGTCGAGGTAGTTCTCGTCGAGCTGGCCGACCCACTCGTCGCCGGCGCGAGTGGAGACGTCGCAGGTGAACGAGTCCGGAATCGTCCCGATGTTGGTCATGTAGATCACCCGCGCGAGCCGGCCGCGCTTGCCGACTAGTGGCTTGCCGACGGGAAACTCCTCGTAGTGGTGTTCGCCGTCGGGCGCGTCGTTCGTATCACGCCAGACCTTCGCGTAGACGTTCTTCTCCTCCATGCCGGCGTACTCGGCGGTCAGGTAGCGCATGAGCGACTCGAACTCGGCTTCGGAGTAGTTGCGGTACGGGTAGGCACGCCGGAGAATTGCCGTAATCTCGGACTCCGGCCGAATCTCCGCGATCGCCATCCCGTAGACGTGCTGGGCCGCCACGTCCTGGGCGTTCTCGGGGATCGAGACGGAGTCGACGAACCCGTCTTCGGCCTTCTTCAACATGACCGCGCACTCGAGTAGCTCGTCCCGGTCGAGGGCGATCACTCGGCCCGTCACGGTCTGGCCGACGCGGTGGCCCGCGCGGCCGACGCGCTGGAGGAGCGCGGCGACTGATTTGGGCGAGCCGACCTGCACGACGAGGTCGACGTGGGGCATGTCGATCCCTAACTCGAGGCTTGTCGAGGAGGTGACGACATCGAGGCTGCCCTCCTTCAGCCGGGCCTCGATATCCTGTCGGACGTCCTTCGAGAGGCTGCCGTGGTGACAACCCGAGTTGTCCTCGTCGTAGGCGTCGAACCGCTCGCGGAGAGTGTGGAGCACCCGCTCCGCACCGGATCTGGTGTTCGTGAAGACGAGCGTGTTCGTGTGGTCCTGGATGTGTTCGTGGAGCATCCGGTAGAACCGATCCTGGACGACCTCGCGGGAGGTGTTGATCAGATCGTCGGTGGGGCACTCGAGTTCGATGTCGAATTCGCGGGCGAAGCGGGCATCGACGATGTCGTAGTCGCGTGGTTCGCTTTCCGGTTCTGCCTCGGTGGCTGTTGTGTCGGTGCCTGCTGCGTCGTCGACGGGTTCGTCGCTAGCTGCTGCGTCGGCGGTCGACGAGCCGTTGGCCGCTGTGTCGTCGCTCGGCATGCTCGGCTCCTCGCGGCCGACCAGAAACTCCGCGACCTCCGAGAGCGGTTCGATGGTCGCCGAGCAGCCGATTCTGGTGGGTTCGTGGTCGGTCATCGCCGCGAGTCGTTCGAGGCTGACCGATAGGTGGGTGCCCCGCTTGCCCGCTGCGAGTGAGTGAATTTCGTCGACGATGACGTACTCCACCGTCCGAAGCTTCTCGCGGAACTTCGGCGAGTTCAGCAGGATGGCCAACGTCTCGGGAGTTGTGTTCAGGATGTGGGGCGTCTCCTCGAGCATCTTCTGGCGGTCACTCGAGGACGTGTCACCGTGACGGATGGCGTGTCGTATTTCGCCCATCTGCGCTCTGTCGTCCCGGTCGTCGACGATCGATTCGATCCCCTCGAGGGGCACCTCGAGATTGCGGTGAATGTCGTTTGCGAGGGATTTGAGCGGCGAGATGTAGAGGCAGTAGACGGAGTTTTCGAGGCCACTGGTGGTGTCGCTGTTGGTGGTGGCGTCACCGGTGGTTCCACTGTTGGTGGTGGCGTCGCCAGTGGTGTCGATACCAGCGGCGGTCGTGGTGTCAGCATCAGCGGCGGTAGTGGTCTCGGTGTCAGCGTCGGCGTTGTCGGCATCAGGGACCGCCTCGCGATCGCGTCGATAGAGTTCGTTGATAATCGCTGCAAAGGACGCTAGCGTCTTTCCCGCTCCCGTCGGCGCACAGATGAGCGTGTTCGTCCCGTCGTGGATGTTCGGAATCGCCCCCCGCTGCGGTGGCGTGAAGAAACCGTCGTTCTCGGGGACGAACTCGCCGAACTCCTGAAGCCACCACTCCTGGACGGCGGGTTCGAGCAGGTCGAAGACGTCCCGGTCGTCGATCGTCGCGGTCTCGAGATCGAAGGGGAGGGCGTCGTCGTCGATCGGCAACTCGCGGCGCGCGGTCCCATCCATCACCACCGTCTGGGGGACCGGCGTGTAAGAGGGTTTGCCCACCGGAGCGAAAGTGAAGCGGTGGCTGGGTCCCGATGGACGACTGGGTGGCAGCGGCCAACGACTGCAGAACCTGCAACGATCGGCAGATTCATTGGAACCGCTGGATAGAGAATCCCTATGTTCGAACTTCCACTCCACGCCGGCAGCGGGCACCCAAATCTCTTCTGGATTCTCGTTCCCAGTTTCCTCACGTTCCTCGCCGGACTCGGTCTCGGTGCGCGCTCGGAGCGCGTACTCGAGGTACTGCGACCGGACGACGCATCCTCGAGCGAGTAAGTCGGTCGCGAATTATCGGTGCCGACGACGCTGCAGCGTCCCACGAACGATCGGCGTCGCCGGAAAGACGCCGCGGTCGATCCGTTCGATCTGTTCGACGGCGAACTCGTCGTGACAGACGAACCGCTCGACGGTGTCTCGAGTAAGTTGACAGCCGCCAGCGACGCACTCCCAGAGCGGATTCAGGACGTGCTGTCCAGTCCCGCGCCAGCCGTCGGCACGAACGTGCTCGAGAAACCGCAACTCGCCGCCGGGTTTGAGCACGCGCGCGACCTCCTCGAGTGCAGCGTCAGGCTTCTGGATCGTACAGAAGACGAGACTAGCGAGCACGACGTCGAACGCATCGTCCGGGTAGGGGAGTGATTCGGCCCGGGCGTCGCGAATGTCGACCGCACACCCGGAGTTCCTCGCCTTGGCAATCGCCTGACGGCGCATATGTCGATCCGGTTCGATTGCGTGGATCTCGACCGATGGAGCCGTCTCCGCGAGGTACGGAAAGTTCGCGCCCGTCCCGGCGCCGATGTCGAGTACGCGACCCGAGAGATCCCGTGTCAGGTATCGCCGGTGTGGCTCGAACAGGAGCCGATCCGGCACGAGGAGGTCGTAGGCTGTCGCGACCAGCGGATGCGAGATTTCGTTCGTGTCGACGGGTGCGCCCATATCGTGATCTACGACGCGGCGTGTGTTATCGGTTCGGCCAACGCGGCCAACGCGTCGGTCGGTTTCGGCCAACGCATCGGTCGGTCGTCGCGACACATCGTACTCAGCGGATCGTCTTCGGAATGCACTCGATCACGTCAGTGGCAATCACGCCCGGTCCGTACTCAGCCGTCGCGAGTTCGCCGCTCTTGCCGAGAATCCAGGCACCGAGCTCCGCCGCCTCCTGGCGCTCCATCTCCTGACCCAGCAACGACGCCGTGATCCCGGCCAGCGTATCGCCCGTTCCCGCGACGGTCAGTGCCGACGTGCCGGTGTCGTTCTCGAGTCGCTCACCCGCCGTCACGATTTCGTCGACGCCACCAGTCAGCGTGATCACTGCGCCCGTCTCCTCGGAGAACGCCTCGAGTGAGCCATAGGCCTCGTAGATCGGATCGTCCTCCGACCCACTCGGTGTGAGCACGGCCGTCGAGAGATCCGACTCGAGTGCGGGTTCGATCGCGAGGGCGTCGACGACGACGGGGATGTCGGTTCGCTCGAGAACGTCGCGGATCGCGTCCGCGTCGGCGTCGACGAGGCCGGGGCCGATGACGAGTGCGTCGGCCCACTCACAGCTGTCGACCGCGTCGTCGGCTGCGTCCTGATCGAACTGATCGCCGTCGTAGGGGCTCACGAGCAGATTCGGCGACGAGCCGGCGACGGGATCGTAGAGTGGGTCCGGAACGAGCACGCGGACGTGGTCTGTGCCGGTCCGAAGCGCTGCGCGTCCGACGAGTGCGGGCTGGTTCGGATAGTCGATGCTACCGCCGACGACGGCGACGCGGCCGTTGTCGGTGTCGCTCGTCTCTGAAATATTCGAGAGCGTTCGTTGTAGGCGACCCATACGAGCGGTAGGGCAGCCTCGCGGGAGTGGATTCGGCAGGCGTGTTCCGGTTTGGAAGCGGCCGCTCTCGACGTGAATAGAAGTGATCGGTGCGAGACGCCAGCCAGGAACTCGTTACTCGATGGGGGTTCCGCGATTTCGCATGTCTGCGCCACAGTCGGGACAGGAGCCGGGCGCAATCGCTGTTACGACGGTTCCGCAGGCGAAACACTCGTATACCGATTCCTCGCTTGGGTCGAGTTTGACGTCTTTCATCGTGGTGGACACCGTGACGCACCGGCCGTCACATTCAGGAATATTAGGGATATTAGGTTGAATCTGTCCGTTGAGTATCTAGCGTCACCAAAATAGCAGGGTTCACTATTCAACCATGGTGTGAGACGGTACGCCAAGCTCGTCGAAAATCACCGAGAAGAGCTTTCGCTGAACCGTCCGGTGGTGTCGATAGAACGCCGCCGGTGAAATCGAGAGCATCGACGCGATATCTTCACCAGAACGCTCGCGCGGCGATTCGAAGTAGCCGCTGTAGTACGCGAGTTGGACGACCTCGAGTTGCCTGTCGGTCAGCCGGTCGAGCAGTTCGGCGCGGAGATCCCGTGGCGTCGTCCGGTCGACTCGCCGCTTCGACCGCAGTTCGATGTCTGGGAAGGCTGTCGTCACGATATCGGTGCTGGCACCGGTGTCGGCACCCCCGCCGATGGTAGTGCCAGCAGTGGTATCAGAACCACCTTCGTCACCAGTACCAGCAGTACCACCTGCGCCACCAGCGCCAGCACCACCGCCCACATCGGCCGGCACGTCGACGACGACGCGAGTCGAATCGGGCGTCGCCCGAACACTGCGAAGGATGGCACCGTGGTCCGCGAGCGTGAGCGCTGGGAACGGCCGCGCGAGTTCGAGTTTGATCGTCCCGCCGCCCTCGCCGGTCGCGTTCGCGTTCGTGTTCGTGTTCGTATTCGTATTTGCACTTGCACCACCACTCGTGCTCCCACGTCCCCCACGCTGGTGGTCGCTGACGACCTGCGCGTCGGTGACCGCGACGAGTTCAGTCGCCGCTGAGACGACATCGGCTGCCGGCGCCCCTTCGACCGAGGCGAACACCGTCGCGCCGTCTTCGTGCTGGCGAACGCCGCCGTCGAACGAGAGCGTACAATCCGCTCGCGTCGCGAGGCGGGTGAAAACGAAGCTCTCGTCGGCGACATCGAACTCGAGTCGCGTGTTCGCGTTCGAGAGGAGTGCGCGCTTGCGGTCGACCGCAGCGATAGCCGAGGCGATCGTTTCGCCGAGTTCGGTGAGGACGGCTCGAGTGACGTCGTCGAAGGCGTCGGGGCGGTCCGCGTAGACGGTCAGCACGCCGTAGGAGAACTCGTCGTAGGAGAGCGGGACGCTGATAACCGACTGATACTCGCGAGCGAGCGCCTCGCTCCGCCAGGGCTGTTCACGCAGGTCGTCGACGACGTTGGAGACGACCGTTCCCTCGCGCGTGAGGGCGGTTCTGACGGCGGGTTCGCAGTCGTTGATGGACGCTTCGGTCGTAGCTGCAGTCTCCGCTGCTGACCCGTCTCCCGTGGCTCCGCCACCCGGCTGTGCGGGGAGCGAGAACGACACGCTATCGAGGTAGTCCCGCCCGCGATCCGTCCCACCGTGGGCGCGGGACTCGAGTCGCTCGCCGGACGGATCGTCGGTACCGATCCAGGCGAACGAAAAGCGATCGGTGGCCGTCAGTCGGTCGCAGACGCCGTGTTCGATCTCGTCGCGCGTTTCGGCCTGGACGAGTTCCTGGTCGATCTCGCGGATGATCTCGTTGATCTGGTTGAGACTGGTGAGCTGACGGTTCTGGTGTTTGAGTT
Organism: Natrialba hulunbeirensis JCM 10989; assembly: GCF_000337575.1. GTDB lineage: Archaea > Halobacteriota > Halobacteria > Halobacteriales > Natrialbaceae > Natrialba > Natrialba hulunbeirensis. The sequence goes on from NZ_AOIM01000013.1 coordinate 174,102, forward strand.
CGCGATCGCGCTCCCGAAGCGTGCGCTCGCGTTCGACGCGGTCGAGCGCCGCCTCCGCCGTTGCCGCCAGCAGGTCCGTCACCTCGCTGGAGACCTCGTCGAAGACATCCGCCTCGGCCGAGCCGGCGACGAAGACACCGTGGTCACCGAGCGGGACGAACGCAGCGCTTCTGATCTCCGTCGTCGGATCGGCGAGTAACGGCGAGTCGTGGACGTCCGCCAGAAACCGGCTCTCGCCGTCGATAAAGACATCGCCGACGATGCTCTCGCCGACCTGTTTGGCTGAGAGCGGGCCGTGAAGCGCCGCCATCGAGTCCGAGCGTGCGGCCGGGCGAAGCACGTTCTCGTCGGTATCGAACAGGTAGATCGCACTCGCCTCGAGGTCGAGCACGTCCGTCGCGTCCTCGACGGTAACGGCCGCGATTTCGCGATCCGTCTCGGCGTAGAGCAACTCGCGGGCGGTTCGGTGCAGCGCTGTCAGCGCCTCCTCGCGGCGCTTTCGGGTCGTAATATCACGACAGCTGTAGAGAAGCGTCCCGTCCTGAATCGAGACCTCACGGACGTTGACCAACAGGGTGTGCTCGCGACCCACCTTGTCCGTTGCCGTACACTCGATATTCGTGAGGACACCGTCCTCAGCGAGCTCCGCGCGGTCGAACAGGTCCGCGCCGAGGAGTTCGTCAATCGAGCCCATCTCGTGGATCTCGGCGTCCGTGTAGCCGAAGATGAAGTGCACGTTCGGGCAGACGTAGGTAAACTCGCCCTCGTCGTTCGTGATGAGGACCGTATCGGTCATATGATTGAGCGTCACCCGGTGGAGCTCCTCGGACTCGCGCAGGTCGGACTCGAGTGCCGCGCGCTCGGTGACGTCCGTCGCCCGGACGAGGATCGTCGTGACGCGGTCGCCGTCGGTGACCGGACGGACGGTCAGGTCAAGCGTCTGGCGGCTACTTTCCGCTGTCTCAGCAGTGTCCGCTGGTCTGTCATCCCCGTCGTTCGGCCGCTCACGTGTAACCTCCCGCCGTACTACCTGGCCGCTCGCAGCTTCTTCGACGGCCTGGTGGATCGTCTCCCGACAGTCCTCGAGTTGGTCCCACGAGGCGAGCGACCAGAGGTCGCGCCCGCGAACGTCGGACGGCGTCGCGTCGAGGTCGGCGAGCGCAGCCTCGTTCGCCTGTCGGACCGCGCCGTCGGGGTCCAGGACCCAGCCGTACGCCGACGGATCGTCGAAGATGGCCTCGAACTGGCGGGCCTGCTCTCGGCGTCGGTTTCGTTTCCCAGTTCGCGACAGGACTCCTTCGACGACGGCCAAGAGCGCGGTATTCGAGTCGTAGGAGGGATCCAGATCTGGGTCTAGGTCTGGGTCTGGGTCTGAATCTGAATCTGGATCAGGTCCTGATGTTGAACCCGCATCAGCATCCACATCCGCACCCACATCCACATTCACGTCCGGTTCGCCAACACGCGGAACGTACTCAGTACACCCGGCCGCGGCTACTGCTCGCGCGAGTACACCATCCCCTTCGCCTGCCCCCGGCGAGAGAACGACCGGGATCTCGTCCCCGCCGTCACTCGGCGCGTCGCGCTCTCCAACCCCCGGTTCACAACCTCCATGTTCTATGTCGCGCTCTCGGATCGACTCGAGTACCCCCAGTCCTGATCCGTCGGGAAGGTCGGCCGCCGTCACCACGCAATCGACGCCGCCGACACCGTCGACACCGCCGGCCGCGTGCCGGTCGAGCCACTCGAGTGCAGCGGTCGCCGTCGGGACCGACTCGATGGTCGCTTCAGCGAGTGGTCCGCTCCACGCGGAGACGAGGGAGTCGAACTCGGTCGCGAGCGCAGAGCCGACGACGAGCAGCCGTGGCGGGGGCGCGTCGACAGTCCGTGTGGTATGCATTCGATGGGAATACGTGACACGGGTGAGTGAAAGCATCGGTTCGCAGGTTTGCAGCAGCGATCGTGGCGAGGGGTACATCAACCGGAACCGATCTATCAGGAAGACTGACTCGGACGGCGAGGACGGCGAAGGCGGGGAGGACAGCGAAGGTAGCGAAGGTGGCGAAGGCGGCGAAAACGGCGAACAGCGGCGGCGAGCGCGAGCGGTACTGGGAGACAGTAGCCCAGAATGGAAAGGATGAGCACCACTACACGTCGGTCGGCACTGCATCCTGGACGGGTTCCCACTCCTCGTCAGGATCCACCCGACCTGCCCGAACGGCGTTGAGAATAGCCCCGAGCAGCAGGCAGAAGCCGCCGAAGTAGACCCACGTCAGGATCAAGAGCACGGCACCAGCGATTCCGAACAGTGCAACGCTCTCGGATGTCGCGACGTAGAGCCGGAACCCAAGCGCCAGCACCGTCCAGGAGAGCGCCGCGAAGGCCGTCCCCGGAAGCACCTCGCGGGCCGAAACGTCTGCCTGCGGAAACAGGTAGTACATCGGGAAGAAGAGCACGGTGAGAAGTCCCAGAAGGACGATACTGCTGATGAGCGTCGCCGCCACGCCGCCGACGAAGACAGAAACGCTGACGCCGACGACGCTGACCAGCGCGACGCCAAGTGCGACCGTCACGGTCAGCAACGCGGTGTTGAGCGCCGTCACGATCGTCACCGTCATCGCACTGCCAACGTAGGACTGGTCCTTTCGAGAGCCGTAGATTCCCGTAAACGCGCTGTTGACCGCCTGAAAGAGCCGTGCGGCACTCCACAGCAAGATTGCCAGCGCGAGCACACCAGCCCGGGCCAGGTCGACGCCTGCATCGCCGGCCACCTCGCTTGCATCGGATGTGAGCATCCCCTCCAGGCCGGCCGCCTCCTCGATCATCTCGAGGAGGGGCTCAAGTGCGTCGACGAGCGTCATGCCGACGAGTAGGAGGATCACCAGCGGAACGAGCGTGTTGAACGCGTGGTAGGCGAGTCCCGCGGCGGTGACGCTGATCTGGCGTTTGCGTGCGACTGCAGCGACAGCGCGGGCGAGTGCGAGGGGAGAGGTGGATCCGGGATCGGCTGGTGAGTCGGATGCGGGTGCACTCGAGTCGCTGCCAGAGGACATGGCTGTCAGAAGCAGACAACGGTGGGGCAGAAGTGGTTGGTGGTGGTGACAGTGGGTGTTGATGCTGGCGCTGGCGTCAGTGCTAGTGCTGATATTGGTGCTGGCGCTGCGACTCGGGCTGTCTGTCCGTAGCCGGAGATGACGCTCACTCGTTGTGGACGACCGACTGGACGTGACCGACGACGCCGCTTTTCAGTTCGACCTTCGGGCCGGCCGGATCGTCCTCGTAGATCGTCCCGATTTCACCGATGATCGGTTCCTGGTCCTCGGATTCAACGTCTTGGTCGCCCTGGACGATTTCGACGGTGATTCCCTGGCGGAGTTCCTCCGCGGTTGGCCGATCGCTGGACATGGACGAAGGTGGGATAGGTCGCTCGAAAAGGGTGGTGCCTGCGCTTGCGTTCGCGTTGTCAGGGTGGAGTGAAACGGCTTCGCCTTCAGTTCTCGGTCTGGGTCTCGGTCTCGGTCTTGGTCTCAGATCTCGGTCTCGGCTTTCGACTCCCGGCCGACAGCCCCTAGTCCTTGGTCTCCTCGTCCTCGAAATCCAGCGCGACCGAGTTGATACAGTAGCGCTTGCCGGTCGGCTCTGGCCCGTCCTCGAAGACGTGGCCGAGGTGGCCGTCGCAGTTGGCACAGAGCACTTCCGTGCGCTGCATCCCATGGCTAGTGTCGCGTCGCGTCTCGATCCGGTCGTCGTCGACGTCGTAGAAGCTCGGCCACCCACAGCCGGAGTCGTACTTCGTGTCGCCGTCGAACAGCTCAGCCCCGCAGCCGGCACACTCGTAACTACCGTCGGCCTTGTGGTCGACGTACTCGCCGCTGAAGGGGGCCTCGGTGCCCGCTTCACGGAGGACTCGGTACTCCTCCTCGTCGAGTTCCGCGCGCCACTCCGCGTCGCTCTTGTCGTCCGTCGGTCGCTGTTCCGACGCTGCTGCACGCTCGTGGTCGTCGTTTCCCATACGCCTAGCAAGAACTGAGACGGCCAAGAGTCTGTTGTAACACGACGTCGGTACGCCGGTACGATGCTCGCGAGTGGGACAGTTCTGCGTCGACTGTTGTGCGACCCAACGTGTCTACGACTACCTGCTCGTGATGACGTCCGTGCTCTCGCAGTCTGGACACTGCGTCATACGGCCGAGTTTCGGGACGGTGATTCGGTGCCACTGGTCGTCCCCGCCGGGGGCTTCGAAGCCACATCGACGGCATCGCGACTGGCCGTGGGATGTTGGTGTGCTGGCCATGTGTGACAGTATGACAAAAGCAGCCATATAGGTTGGTACTATCACGCACACTGATAGGCAAGCAGAGGCTGGACGACAGTGTGTTGCACCATGTACTCAAACGTGGCTCGCAACGCTAGCCGAAGACACACACCTTCACAGTGGTCGACCGCCAACTCGTCCCAATGACTGTTTCCCAGACCGTCGAACTCGAGGGCCACATCATCGACTCCGGGTCGATGGGCCACTGTTTCGGGGCCGTCATGGAGATGGGCGGCGAGTTCGAAGTCGAAGAGTTCGAAGTCGGCCGTCACAAGCACGACGAGACGTACTGCCGGATGACCGTCACCGCGGACACGCCGGCGGACCTCCGGGCGATCCTGCACGAACTCAACCAGCAGGGGGCGACCGTCGCCGACCCACGGGACGCAACGATCGAGCCTGCGCCGGACGATCAGGTCGTTCCGGTCGACTTCTACTCGACGACGAACCACCCTACCTACGTCCGCGTCGACGGCGACTGGGTGGAGGTCGAGGATATCGAGATGGATTGTGCGCTCGTGGTCGAGCGAAACGAGGGCGACGGGGAGAGCAGTGGCGACGATGGCAGCGACGGCGGCGACGGCGGCGACGGCAACGAACCACGCGTCCACACCAAAGTCCTCAACGCCGTCGAGGAGGGCGACCTCGTCGTCACCGGCGAGAGCGGCATCCGCGTCGAACCACCCGAACGCCCGCGCAACGGCGGCGGTTCCTTCGGCTTCATGCAAGGCGGCGTCTCCAGCGAACGGCCGTCTAAATCACTGATCGAGGAAATCGCCGACGAGATGCGCGACGTGCGCGAGAACGACGGCACCGTGCTCGCCGTCTGTGGTCCCGCCATCGTCCACTCCGGTGGCCGCGACGCACTCGCTGAACTCGTACACGAGGGCTACGTCGACGCGATCAGCGCGGGCAACGGCTTCGCCGTCCACGACCTGGAGCGAGACCTCTACGGCACCTCCCTCGGCGTCGACACCGAGAGTCTCGAACACCCGCGCAAGGGACACAAACACCACATCTACACGATCAGCGAAATCGTCCGCCACGGCGGCATCCCGGAGGCCGTCGACGCCGGCGTCGTCGACGAGGGCGTGATGTACGAGTGTGTCCAAAACGACGTTCCCTACGTGCTTGCGGGCTCGATCCGCGACGACGGCCCACTGCCGGACACCATCACCGACGCGATCGAGGCACAGGACGCGATCCGAAAGCAGGCCCAAGACGCCGACCTCGTGCTCATGCTCTCGACACTCTTGCACTCCGTCGCCGTCGGCAACTGCCTCCCCTCGACGACCAAAACCGTCTGCGTCGACATCAATCCCGCAACCGTCACCCAGCTGCTCGACCGCGGCAGCGCCCAGGCCATCGGCCTCGTCACCGATATCGGCGCGTTCCTCCCGATGCTCACTGACGAACTACTCGAGTCCGACTCGAAGTGAATACCCCAGAGTGCCAGCCGACGAGTCTCTGATCCTCGGTCTGACTGTTCATCGAACTGCAGTCAGGGCAAGGTATTTTATATCGTACTGTGGTATCTCGTATCCATCACCTGTCAGCGGCCAGTGGGTCGGGACCGACGCCTGTGATCGTGAGACGGAGGGAGGATGCAACAGGAACATATCGACGCCAGCAAGCAGATTCAGCAACGGACCGGAAAGACGTTTTACCTCGCAACCAAATTCCTGCCCCAGCGTGTTCGCCACGCGACGCACGTCCTGTACGCCTTCTTCCGCATCGCCGACGAAATCGTCGACGACGCTGCGGGCGTGCCCCCTGAAACCCAGCGCGCCGAACTCGAGTCCCTCCGCGCACAGGCGCTCGGCGAGACTGACCCCGAGGACCCGGTCCTCGAAGCGTTCCAGACGCTCCGTGAGCGCTACGAGATTCCGGACGAAGAGATCAACGTCTTCATCGACGCGATGGCGACCGACATCACGACGAGTCGCTACGAAACCGCCGCCGAACTCGACGACTATATGCGCGGCTCCGCGGCCGCCGTCGGCGTCATGATGACCGCGATCATGGAACCCGAGTTCCCCGAAACGGCCCGTCCACACGCCATCAAACTCGGCGAAGCCTTCCAGCTGACCAACTTTCTGCGCGACGTGCGCGAAGACATCCTCGACCGCGACCGAATCTACCTCCCGCAAGAAACCCTCCGCAAACACGGTGTGTCCGACGCACAGATCGAGGCACTCGAGTTCGACGAGTCGTTCGCGACGGCGATGGCGGAGGAGTTACAGCGGACGGAGGCACGATACCGTGAGGGTGTGGCGGGAATTCGCTATTTGCCGGACGATTGCCAGTTCCCGGTGCTCGTCGCGGCGGTGCTCTACGCGGAGCATCACGCGCTGATTCGTGCGCAGGGGTACGACGTGCTCACCTCGGAGCCGTCGCTGTCGACGGCGCGAAAGCTTCGGTGTGTTCTTCAGACGCGCTGGCACTGGCAGTGGAACCGGGATCCGGAGGCGGTATTTCAGCGCGTTTCGGCCGTTCCCGCTGCTGACGCGAGCAGGGAGACGAGACACAGCGAACACGGTGAGCGGACGCCGATTCAGTGACAGCGACAGGGACAACGAGACCCGACCGACTCGAGTGGGACGAGAACAGTCGAGCGGGGCGAACCGCAGTCGAGTCAGTCGGATGAGTCTGACTGCACAGACGACGGTGTGATTCTGCGCCAGTGTGTGTAGCTGCCGACGCAAATGGCAAGCCACGACGCACCGATCAACAGCGAGGCGAGGTACCCGAGCTGCGGGACGAGTTCGAACATCGCGAGATAGGGGAAGGCGAATCCGAATCCCCCGATCACGACGCCGCCGGCGGTATACACGACCTGTTCAGCAGGTCGCACGTTCGGATCGAAGAACGTGAGAGCACCGAGGAACAGGAGGTACGGACTGAACAGCGCCACCAGGATCAGGCGGAACAGGCCACTGAAACTCAGAAACTTGCCACCCTCAGCGTGCGTGAGATAGACCTCGTCGCCGTTGGCCACCAATCCGTACGTCTCGTACGCATCGACGTTCGTCGGGAACGCCGGCGATTCCGCGTACTCGTCACAGAGGAGCAGAGAGTCGTGACACAGACGGACGCTGCCGAGTCGCTGCCAACCGTACCCGCGATGCTCGCTGTACTCCGGCGGTTGCACGATGGCTTCCTGGAACGCTTGCTGTGTCGCCGGTGAAAGATCGTCTACCGCTTTCGGTGTGGAGATGTTGACGTCGTCGCGTTCGACGGTCTCGTTGAAGGCCTCCGTCGATTCGTGCGCGACGGCGTACGTCGTCGCACTCGAGTGGTATGGGTTCGCGAACGACGCCGGATACACGAAACTACCAACCAGGAGGAGCAACACGAGGAGTGAAAACACTGTCCGAGGCGATACCTTCACTGTTGACACGTTATATCTGTATAATAAGTGTTTTCTGATTAGCAGTAGCCGGAGAAAGGAGTGTCCAGAACTGCACTAGCAAAAGCAGGCGGGACAGGTCCCCGGTCAGGCAGGAACTGCTGTTCGAAGCAGGTCACGGTCGTACCGACCCGTGCTGAACAGCCCGAGACAGAACAGGCCGGCGATGGCAGCGGGGATCCAGTTGCCGTAGAGCAGGTTGATCGATCCCCAGAGCAGGACGAAACTCACCAGATCGTCGAGGATGAACTCACAGGATCGGACGCGCTCGAGTAGTGCCTCGCGATCGAACGCCAGGTCGACGAGCACGACCGCGATGGTCCCAGAGAGCAGCCAGCCGAGGTAGTTCGACACCGGAACGCCGTAGTAGACCCCTGCAGGTACAAACTCCCAGAAGCCGATCGCGACGGCGGCGGGGTCGAGGACGAGGTCGACCGCAATTACTGCAGTGACAGCACTTGCCAACCTGAGGACGGGATTCCGGTGACGGTCACCGAGGACCAGCAGCGTCAACAGGTAGGCATTGAGCACCAGTGGGATGAAAAACAGCGGCAGCGCCAGTGGCACCTCGCCGAGGAGCATCGGTCCGAGCTGGATCGTATACTCGAACGCACCGTAGGGCCAGTTGGTTCGCACGCCGACGATTTCGATCGCGTACGTGTAGACGGTCAACAGGCCGAGACAGCCGAGCGCCCACCAGCCGATCCGAGGCAAGAGTCCAACGAGCAGCGGCGAGCGCATCACGGCGGTCCCGAAGAGCAACAACAGCGGATTGTACGCGACCGGCTCCGGCAACAGCCCTATATCGCTTGCGACGAGCGTCACCGCGCCGATGACCGGGAACACCACCGCGATGGTGAACCGGTTCTCACGGATGATGGACTCGAGTCGGTGCTGGATCACAGCGCGCGAGTTATCACCACTGACCTCTCCCTCACTCGTTCGAGTTGGGGACGCCGAAGTAGCGGCAGTGTCCGGTGACGTGCTCGATTCGGAGCCCGAGTCCGAACTATCCATAGAGCATCACCCAGAGGCCACCCATGGTCATCGCCGCGCCGACGACGGTGTTGATCGCCGGGAACCACCAGTAGGCGCGGTCGACATCGATTCGGGTCGCGACGATCGTGGCGACGAGTGCCGGATAAACCAGCAACAGCGCACCGAGTCGCACGTCGAGCGCGGCGAACGCGAACGCGCTGCCCAGCCAGCAAGCAGCACAGTAGCCGTACGTCCGCGTCTCACCGAGGACGGTCGCAGTCGTTCGAATCCCGGTCTCTCGGTCAGGTTCAATGTCCGGGATTGCGGAGAACGTGTGCATCCCCATCGCCCAGAGCCAGGCACCCACGACGGCGAGCACTGGGGGCTGCGTGCCGGCGACCGCAGCGTAGGCCGCCGCACCCGGCGCGATGTAGAGGCCGTTCGAAACCGAGTCGAGGAACGGCGTCGTCTTGAATCGAACCGGCGGCGCGCTGTAGGCCGCGCCGAGAACGAGGAAGACGGCGATCCAGGGCCACGCCGCGCTCGGCACGAGCGGAACGAGCACGACTGGAAGCGACGCACAGAGCGCGACGGCGACCGGCACGTACCCCTGTCCGCGGTAGCGCGCCTCCCGTTCGTCGGCCGCTTTCTTCGGGTTCTTCGCATCTATCTCGCGGTCGTAGATGTCGTTGATTCCGTAGAGAAACACGTTCGCCGGCAAGAGAAAGTACGCGAACAGCGCAACCGTCGCGAGCGTGACCAGGTCGCCGGTGCCCTCGGCCGCGTAGGCGATGCCCACCAGCACGGGTCCGGCGAGGTAGAACCAGAACCGCGGGCGTGAGAGCGTGAACAGGTACGAGAGCGACTCGAAGCCGCCTCGGCCAGCAGTCTCGCTGGCTCCGCTGGTGTTGCCGCTGTCAGCACTGGCTGAAGGGGCGCTGTCGTCCGATACGTCGTCCCCACGAAGGGAGCGAAAAGGGGCGGTACTCGAGTCCCTCTCCACACGCAACCCCGTCCTCGCGAATCCGAGTACGCGCTCAGGCACCGCCATGATCCTCCAGGACGGCCTCAGCCGTCAACTCACCGCTGATCAGACACATCGGGACGCCGATTCCCGGCGTGGTGTCGGCCCCCGTGAAGTAGAGCCCGTCCACCTGCTTCGAGCGGTGTGGCGGCCGGAACAGGGCCGTCTGTCTGAGCGTGTGGGCGAGCCCGAGTGCGGTCCCGTCGTAGCTGTTGTACCGACTGGCGAAGTCCGAGACGCAGAAGTCCTCCTCGAAGACGATCCGATCGCGGAGGCTGGTTCCCGTATACGTCTCGATATCATCGAGGATGAGATTCCGGTACTGGTCGCGCATTTCGGGGGTGTCCTCGAGTCCCGGTGCGATCGGGACGAGGACGAACAGCGCGCTGTGGCCGTCGGGTGCGACGGTGTCGTCGGTTTCGGAGGGGACACAGAGGTAGTACGCCGGGTCCTCGGGCCACTGCGGGTCCTCGAAGATCTGGTCGAAGTGCTCCTCCCAGTCGGTCGGGAGGACGAGCGTGTGGTGGGCGAGCTCGTCGACGTCGCCTTCGACGCCGAGGTAGAGCAAGAACGCGGAGGGAGCGTAGGTTCGTGACTCCCAGTAGTCGGCGTCGTAGCCGCGCCGTTCGGGCGTGAGCAGTTCCTGTTCGGCATGCGCGTAGTCGGTGTTGCTCACCACCAGATCCGTCCGGAGCGGCCCGTCGGTCGTCTCGACGAGGAACGCGCCCGTCCGGCCCTTGATCTTCGTCACCGGTCGCCCGGTGTCGTACTCGACGCCGAGTTCGCGGCCGAGGTCGACGAACGCATCGATGACGGCCCCAATTCCGCCCTCGGGGTACCAGACGCCGAGATTGAAATCGACGTGACTCATCAGGTTGTACAGCGCCGGCGTGTTCGACGGCGACCCGCCGAGGAAGACCAGCGTGTACTGCATGATCTGTTGTAACTGCGGATGATCGAAGTAGTCCTCGACGTGGCCCTGCATCGATCCGAGCAACGAGAGTCCCCGCGCCTGCCGCGCAACGGCGGGGTCGATGTAATCTCGCAGCCGCGGCCGATCCTCGTAGACGAAGTGCTCCATGCCGACCTCGTAGTTCTCCCGTGATTTCTCGAGGTAGCGCTCGAGTGCCTCACCAGCGCCCTCCTCGTACGTCTCGAACAGCTCCTTCGTTCGCTCCAGCTCCGGTGTGATGTCGATTCGGTCGCCCGGAATCTGAGACGAGGCGGCCATCGTCGTTGTCGCTGGGGTGTCGCCATCTGTGCGTACTCGAGTGCCATCGGGTCCGGTATCGGCCTCCATGCCCTCTTTGAAGAAAATTCGGTAGTGGGGATCGAGGTGTGTCAGCTCGTAGTAGTCCGTTGGCGCTCGATCGAAGGTGGCGAAGAATCGCTCGAAGACATCGGGCATCAGATACCAGGATGGCCCCATGTCGAACCGGAAGCCGTCGCGTTCGAGGCGGCTCGCACGGCCGCCGAGCTGGTCGTTTTTTTCGACGACGCGAACGTCAGCGCCGGCGTCGGCGAGGTAGCAAGCGGTAGAGAGGCCGCCGACACCGGCCCCGACGATGACGGCGGAGCTCCCGGAGAGTGGTTGCATAGTCGACCTGACTCTCGGTGGAGTGAAAAACCTAGGTCCTGACAATGTGGGGCGAGAGGCGACAATGGCGCTCCTTTCTGAGGAATATCCGCTGTTATAGCCGGTCCGGCTGGCAGAGCCGAGCGACGGAGTGCTACGATCGTAGTGTCATCGATCCCGGTTGTAAGACGCGAGCGTGAGTGCATGAGCGGCGGCTCTGTGGATACAGCGGTGAATGTGTACGCGGCTGGAACTACTGGGTGTGAACGTCGCTGGAGCTACGGGTCCAACGCGTAGATAGTGGTATCGAGATCAGCGCAGCGCTACTGCCACCGAAGTATAATTAGTCGATGTGGCCTTCGCGACGGAGCTGGTCGGCGTCCTGGCTGGTGTAGCGCCACTCGATCGTGGCCTTCTCGTCCTGCCAGTCCCAAGGCTCGGCGACGACGATGTCGTCTTGCTCGATCCAGGTTCGGTATTTCATTCGGCCTGGAATACGGCCGAGACGTTCCTCGCCGTCCTCGCAACGCAGTTGCACGTGGTTGCCACCGAGGTGTTCGGTCACGACGGCGAATACTTCATCGCTGTTGGGCATACGGAGGTTCCGTCGCCCGGATTCTTCTGTCACACCCGACCTACGTTCGGCAGACGTTTAAATCATCGGAAAGTCGTGGTACCACGCACCACGACCCTGGTATGGGGAAATCAGTTGTTTCAGCGAACCTATATCAGTTGTATTAGAGTTCGCGCTCTGAGTCGGGGTTCTCGAGGTCCCACAACAGTTCCGGCAGGAAGGCTTCGAGATTGTCAATCACGCGCCGCTCGCTGACGTTCAGGCCATCACAGTGCTCGTGGGCAGACTCGCGGATGTCGACGTGGAGGTCGCCGTCCTCGAGCCAGACACCGAGTGGGAAGACCGAACATCGCGCCGGCTTCCAGTCCTCTTCCAGGTGCAACGAGCAGAGGCCGTCCTCCCGAAGAAACGCACAGGCGGAACCGTCGTCTGCGACGTGGTCTGCCCGGTCTTTCTCCTCGCGCGTGACGAACTTCTCGCCGCGGAAGTCGGTCGTCGTCTCGGCGAGATTCGCCCGCTGGGCGAGCTCGAGAAGGTCCCGATCGTAGAGGAGGACGCCGTGATGACAGCACCAGGTGCAGTCGTCGACGCACTCGAAGGTGAGATCGGGATCGAACTCGACGACGGCCTCGCGGTCGGGATAGACCTCGACACGTCGCGTCGCGTCAGCGCTCACGTGTTTCTGGAAACGGTTCGCGCTGAAGTGCCTTTCTACCTCCCTCCCGGATCCCGGTGTGCATCGGAGTCGGTAACGGGCGACTGTTCGGGACGCACAGTTATATTCGGCGACAGAAAACCGCACAGCAAGCAACAGATGCCCAACCAACCGCACAACAAGCAACAGATACCTGGCCGACTCACCGAAATTCTCGGCGGTGCTGTCTTCGTCTTCCTCGTTTCGTACGTCCTCACGGTGCCGGGACGTGCCGCCTGGTCGACGGTCGATGCCTGGGTCGGCGAACTGGGAGTAATCCTCTCGCTGGTGCTCGTCTGCGCCGTCTCCGGGGCGCTGTTCTCGCGGCTCACCGGTGTGCGCACCGACTCTCTCCTCACCGGGGGATTCCTTGTCTACCTCGCCTGGTGGGGCTACCTCGAGGTAGACGCGGGACCGTTCGACAGCCCGGTGCACATCCTCCTCGGCGTCTTCTTCCTGATCGGATTCGGTCTCGGCGCAACGGGCGGCGAACGCCTTGGTAGTGGGAGCGGCCGGCAGTCGAGTTCCTCCGGATGAGTGCGGTTACCGGCTCGTCTCGGCGACCGTGTTCCGCAGCGTTCCCACACCCTCGTAGGTGATATCCACCGTGTCACCCGGTTCGACGAGGCCGGGGTTTGCGGGGCTACCGAAGGCGACGACGTCACCTGGCTGGAACGTAAACCGCTTCGAGAGGTACGAGACGATCTCGGCGACGCCAAATAGCATCAGATCCGTTGTCGCCTCCTGGCGGCGCTCGCCCGCTACGTCAGTGTGCATCTCGATCGTTGTGTCCGTCGCGTCGAGTTCGGTTTCGATCCATGGACCGAGCGGGCCGGAGCCGTCGAAGGCCTTTCGTGCGGTGCGGCCCTGCTGGTCGAGCGCGTCGACGTCGTTCATGATCGTGTAGCCGCGGACGACGTCAGAGATCTCGTCCTCGGCCACGTCGTGGCACTCCTCGTCGATGACGGCGGCGAGTTCACCTGCGTAGGTGAGTTCGTCGGTAAAGTCGGGGTAGGGAATCGGCTGCTCGTGGGCCAGTAGCGATGCCGGCGGTTTGATGAAGAAATCCGGCTCCTCGGGGCGCTCGTACTCCATCTGTTCGAGCGTCTCGGCGTAGTTGCGGCCAACACAGTACAGCGCGGTCGGCTCACAGGGCGGGAGCAGATCGCCGTCGACGCCGACCTCGTACGTGTTGTCGTCGGTGTCGTCTGTCGGGTGAACAACGCCGTCCTCGTACCGCCCAGCCACCGGTCCGTGCTCGGTCTCGATCCGTGCGAGTCGCATACAGGGGGTCGTGAACCGATCGAAGTAGGCCTACCGGTTCGATTTCGGACGTGTCCGACAGCCGCGTGTTACGCTTTTGACGGTGCTCGTCGGAGTGGTCTCCGCATGTCCGACCACGACAGCGACGTACTGGTTTCAGCGGATTGGGTCGAAGACCACCTAGATGAGTTTCAGGCAGACGAACCGGATTACCGGCTCGTAGAGGTCAACAGCCCCGAATCCCCCGACGAAGGCGATTTCCCCTCGCGGTACGACGAAGGCCACATCCCCGGCGCAGTCGGGATGCAGTGGGACGAAGACCTCTCCGATCAGGACCAGCGAGACATCCTGAAAAAGGAGGATTTCGAGGAGACAGTCGGCGAACACGGTATCAGCGAGGACTCCACGGTCGTCTTCTACGGCAACGGCTGGATTCCGAACTGGTTCGCGCTCTTCGCCTACTGGGAGTTCAAATACTACGGCCACGACGACGCACGCGTCCTCGACGGCGGCAAGGACTACTGGGTGAACGAGGACTACCCGCTGACCGACGACGAACCTGACTTCGACGCCGTCGAATACACCGCGAAGGGACCGTTCGAGAGCATCCGCGCTTACAAGGACGACGTGGACAAGGCCCGCGAGGCCGGCATCCCGATGGTCGACGTTCGCTCACCCGAAGAGTTCTCCGGCGAACTCATCGCCCCCGAGGGGCTCCAGGAGACCGCCCAGCGGGGTGGGCATATCCCCGGCGCGTCGAACGTCCCCGTGAAGACCAACCTGCGCGACGACGGCCGATTCAAGGGGCCGGACGAACTCGAGGAGCTGTACGCAGCCGAAGGCATCGACGGCGACGAATCCGTCGTCACCTACTGTCGCGTCGGCGAACGCTCCGCAATCGCGTGGTTCGCGCTCCACGAGTTACTCGAGTACGACGACGTGCACAACTACGACGGCTCCTGGACAGAGTGGGGGAATCTCGTCCGCGCGCCGATCGAGCGCGGTGAGGCGGAGTGAAGTGTGATTGGTGTGGTCGGTGTCGTTTGTGGGTGGGGAAGTAGACTGGCGGTGTGACGTGACTGCGTGTGGCCTCGATCAGAGCCGTCTCTGCTGTGGTCGACGGTCGACGGTCGACAGCCGAAAACTCGCCGACTCACTCCTCGAGCACGAGGTACGTCCGCGCACCCCGGTGCTCGAGTGAGACCTGGTCGGTGTCGACGTCAGTCCGGTCGTGGATGAACTCCTCGACGCCAGCCGCGTGCAGTTCGGTGACTTCGATTCGTTCGCGCTGCGTGGCTGCGCTGTGGCCGGCTTCGTCCTCGGTGAGGTCGCCTCGGGAGCGGTCATCACTTCGGTCGACGATCAGTGTCATACGCATCACTTGGACTGACAGTATGTCAATCCGATCCGTCCGTGGTGAAAGTGAAAGTAGTCAGTACTGGCCCGCTCCCGTACGTATTTCTGTGGCCGAAAATCACGGTGACTGCGCTACGCTCGTCAGCAACAGCCCTCGATCAGCCAAGCGGCTTGACTGCGACCGTTCGCTGGCCACTCTCGGTCTCGATCTGCACCGCCTCGAGAAGCGCCTCACGTGCCCGTGCCTGCCACTCCTCGACCGCCTCGGCGTGGCGCTTGCGGCGATCGGCGGAGACAGCAGCAGTTTCGTCCTCATTTTCACTGTCCCCACCAGCCTCGCCCACTCCCGCATCACCCAACTCTTCTCCCGACTCGTCACCGTCCGCCATCTCGTCGAACGCCGGGTAGGCCTCGATCACGTCGGACTCGAGTACGTCCGCCGGGCGAACGTGAACCGCCCCGGTCAGTTCGGCGTCGTCGCGCCGGTAGACGTGGATGCGGGCGCGCATCCGGCCATGGAACGGCGGCGTGATCCGGAGGACGGCCTCGCCGGGGTTCTCCTGCGTGTAGGCGTAGGCGTCGACGACATCCGCTGGCGAGACGGCAATTGAGCGAATCGCTGCCGGATCAGAGTCGGCACTCATCGACGGTGGCTTCGGTTCGGAGGGAGTTAATCCTGGCCGTCGTGGCCAATCTCTGCGTTCTGACTGGGAACGGGATCAGCGTCCTGAGCGCCAGCCCCCGGCGGTTCGAATACCGTCGCCTCGACGTCGGTTGAAACACCGTAGGTCGCGTCCGCGACGGAGTCAGGAAGTGCGTACTCGTCTCCCTCGTAGTGGACGCGGAGCGACGATCGAACCGCCTCACGGACACAGGCCCGCGTCGCCGCGCCAACGCGAGTCGCGCTGCCGGTGAACTCGACGGAATCGCCTGCCGGATCGTGGCCGACGATCACCGCGTCGGTCGTAGTTCCCGGAAAACCGGTTTCGGCGAGTAGCGTCGCGGTCTTGGCCTCGACGGCGACCGCGAGGAGGTTCGCGAGCGCGCCGGACTCGAGTGCGCGTGTGGTTCCGACGATGACGTTGACGGTGCCGAGTTCGGACTCTGTGTCATCCGACTCGCCAGTCTGAGCGTCTGTGGGTGGCAGCGAACCATCCGCAGGGTCCATCGGAAGCGCGGCGGGGTTCGAGATACCGGCGGTCGCGTAGGCCGTGACGGGGCCGCAGTGTGCGCCGCGGGCGTCGACGATGTCGACGCCGGTGAGGAGGGCTGGTCCCGGCTGCCGCGCGTGAGAGTCCAACTTCCCATCACGGTTGATACTCGCTCCGTCTTGGTAGCCCGCTCGCTCGAGTCGCGACGAAACGTACGCGCCGAGTTCCTGACGTCCCCACTCCTCCGGCACCGAGATGTTGTACGCGGCCTCGGACTGCCAGCGGCCGCCGTTCCAGCCACTCGAGAGCCACTCGGTTCCGGACCGGGACACCCGCAGCACACCGTCGCGGCGAACAGCCTGATAGGCGGGGTCCTCGGCAGTCATCAGTCACCGCCACCTTCCGAGCCGTCCGGCCCGCCAGCACCGAGTGCCGCGAGCACTCGATCGTTCGTCTCCCGATCTTTGATCGCGATTCGGATGTGCGAGTCGAGCGCCCGGAACGTGCGGGCGTCGCGGATGGCCACGCCGCGTTCGCGTGCCGTCTCTATCACGTCGTCGACGCTGCGCTCGCCCACGTCACACAGCAGATACGGCGCGTCCGATGGCACGACGTCGAACCCGAGTTCGGGTTCGGTCTCCACCCGCTCGCGAACTCGTGCGCGCTCCTCAGCGACCCGCTCGCGCGTCTCGCGGACGAACCCGTCCTGCCGGAGGCAGTGCGCACCGACGCGAGCGGCCGGCGTTCCGAGCGACCACGCGCGACGGGCCGACTCGAGTGCCCCCCGATTCTCGCCGAATCCGACGGCGAAGCCGGCGCGTAGACCTGGCAGGCCGAACAGTTTGGTGAGCGAGCGGGCGACGATAACGTGCTCGCGGCCGTGTGCGTAGTTGGACTCAAGTGCAGCGGCTGCCGCGGAGGGAAGATCGGTAAAGCCGAGAAACGCCTCGTCGACGAGCAGCGTCGTCCCCGCCTCAGCACAGCGGTCCGCGAAGGAGACGAGGTCGGCTGGCTCGACCGCATCACCCGTCGGATTGTTCGGCGTGCAGACGATTGCGAGCGAGGCGGACTCGAGTGCGGCCGTGCGCAGCGACAGCAGGTCGTCGTAGCGGACGAACTGCGGCGTCGCTCCCTGCAGGCGGACTTCGCGGGCGTACTCGCCGAAGCTTGGATAGGGGACGAGCGCCTCGTCATCGGGCTCGAGCGCGAGTTCCATCGCCAGTCGAATCGCGGCCAGCCCGCCGGGTGTCGGAATTACCTGCTCGGGTTCACAGCCCACGAAGTCGGCTGCCGCGGCCCGGAAGTCGGCGTACTCGTCGTCGGGATAGCGGCGGGACTTCTCGAGTGCACTGTGGTAGATCTCGTCGACGCCGTCGGGTGTGTTCGGGTTGGTGTTCGCCGAGGCGTCGGTGATGTCTGGGTTGGGCTCACCGCCGTGGGGGACGCGGCCGGTGGTGCGGATCGAGTCAGGGTCCATGGTCGGCTTCGGGTGCTGGTTCCGGTTCGGCGTTGGAAGGTGTGTCGGTGTCGGTGTCGGTGTTCGGGCCAGAACGTCCTGCAAGCCCGTCAGGCTCGATTCCGAGCCGCCGACAAACCGTCTCGAACTGATCTCTGACCGCGGCCATCTCGCCCTCGGGAACGAGCGAGAGCGCACCACCCATGCCGACACCCTCCTTCGCCTCACCCGCACAGTAGCGATCCATCGCGACGTGTTGACGCTCGTGGTCGGCAAAGCCCGGATCGGTCACCGTCAGCTCGCAGTCGAGCCCAGCGCAGGCCGACTCGAGTTGCTCGCCCTGCTCGGCCGCGACGAACGAGGTCGTCGCAATCTCGAGCGGCGCGTCGACACCCGCGTGACGGAGGATCGCGGCCACAGCGATCATCTGCGTCCCACCCGCGAGGGTAACGCTGGTAGCAGGGTTGGACTCGAGTACCCCCGCCGCGATGCCGGCGACGGTCGGCTGGACTGGGTCACCGACGGCCCGAATTGCGTCGAACGGCGCGGATTCGCAGTCGCCGGCGGCGAGCTCGCTCTCGTCGAGAGCCTCGTCGACGATGCGGCGCTTTCGCTCGACGGGGTTCTCCGGGAGCGACGAGGAGACGCTGGTCGGCTCGCCGAGCGCGGTGAGCACGCCGAGTGCGGTGGTCGTGCCGCCGGGAACCGTCTCGCCGATGACGATGTCATCCTCGTCGTCGGGAAGGCTCGCCCCGTAGCCATGCGCGCGGTCGAAAATCGCCGCTGCGTCCGGAACGGCCGCGGGCTCGCGGATGTCGTTCCCCGGTTCGATACCAAGGTCGACCGTTGGAACGCTCGTCGGCTTGGCCAGCCCGGCGTCGACCACCGTCACGTCGAACCCGCACACTTCGCGGACGGCTCGCGTGACCGCTGCCGGCGTCGGACAGCCGTTCGGACTGACCGGCGTCACCGGCGAGCGCGCTGGCGCGCCGAACTCGAGTATTTCGACGTCGGCGGAGGGAGTGTGGGCCATCAGTTCGGGAGCCGCGCCGGCGGCGCTGATGCCGTCGATGAGCGCGGTTTCGGTGGTTCCGGCGGGGAGGATGAGACGCGGACGAGTCATCGTTTGTCACCGTGTCTGTCGTCCGTTTCTTGCGTTTCTTGCGTTTCTCGCATTGCTCGCGTTTCCGGATCCCGGATGTACGCGGCAGCGATGCGAGCGTCTTCGCGTCGGTTCACGTTGACCGCGAGTCGTGGGTCGTCGGTTACGTAGGTCATGGATGGTTGGGTGTCGTCTGTGGTGTCTTGGTCGGGAGTGTCATCGACGGTCGTCTCGCCGACGACGTTGATGCCGGTCGGGACAAGAGCGGTACCGTCGGGAGCAGTGGCAGCGTCATCACCCGTCTGCCCGAGCCGTGAATCGACGCTGACGCCACAGTCGCGCTTTCGAGACTCGGGGACGCAAACAGTCATCGATCCGGCGCCACCGCGCTCGTCGTACGCCGCGAGCACCCGGTCGACGACGGCCGCGGAGAGCAACGGGAGATCCGCTGCGACTGTGAGTAGTGGCTGGGAAATCTCCGGCCGGTCGAGCGCGGCCAGCAGGTCCGCGACGTACCCCTCGCCCGCCGTCTCGACGAGACGAACGTCTCGGTCGGCTTCGGAAAGGTGTGCGTGCGTCTCCGGCGCATTGGGGGAGACTGCGGCGTAGATCGTCTCGACCTGACTGGACTCGAGTGCATCCACGACGCGGTCGACCATCGGAACTCCCGCGATGGGATGAAGCGGCTTTTCGTGGTCGCTCTCGAGTCGGGTGCCCGTCCCGCCGCACATCACAAGAGCGTCCACGCGATCACCCCCGCGTGCAGCCCCGCGACGCGGCCGAGTTCGTTCGCCGCGCCGAAGATATCGCCGTTGATGCCGCCGAGGTGGCGAGTCGCCCAGTACCAGGGAAGACAGACGCCGGCGACGCCGCCAGCGATGGCGAGTGCAGCTGGGCGCGGCCAGGCGAGCGCTGCCGCCGAGAGGACGAGCGCTGCCGGGACGAGCCAGCCACCAGGCGTCGACGCCTCGGTGAACTGCCGACCCATGCCCTCATACGGTGCACGACCGAAGCAAGCCATCGTCGCCATGCCGAGTTTCGAACCGACTTCAGCTCCGATGGCGACCGTAACGGCCGTTAGCGCTGGAAGTGCGGCGAGGCCAAGCCCGCCGAGTGCGAGGCCCGAGATTGTAATTGCGACCGCGAGGATCGCGCCGACTCCGGTCGTCGTGTCTTTCAGGACTTCGCGCCGGCGGTCGGCGTCGCCGTGGACCACGAGCGCGTCGCCGAGGTCGGCGACGCCGTCGAGGTGGTGAATCCCGGTCACCGCGTAGACGGCGAGCAGGTAGCCGAAGGCGACGACCGGCGGCGTGAGAGTATCAGCCGCGAGCAGCGGCACTGCGGCGAGTGTGCCTGCGACGAGCCCGACGAGCGGGAACGCGGCCGGCGTGGATCGGAACGCGTCCCAGTCGCCGTCGTAGTGGTTAACGGGCAGTCGCGTCAGGAACCCGAGCGCGCCGCGGGTCGCGCGAAGCCAGCGTCTTACGGCCACTGGGCCACCTCCGCGAGAGCCGGCTGTGGCTGCAGTAGGGGGCTTTCAGCGATCGGCGGTCCGTCCACAATGCCGAACTGGGCTGCGAGAACGGCCACCCCCGTCGCGAGCGCCAGCGCAAGCACAGCCGAGACGACGGCAGCCACGCGGATCACACTCGTCGCGCGCTCGCTGTCCTCGAGTGCCGGCAATTCTGCATCGGGATTGAGATCGTACACGTCCCGTTTGCGGAGGCGAACCGAGAGCGCGCACGCGAGCGTCGCCATCGGCCACCCCGAGTTCGGCGACGGCGGCGTCCGAGCCCACGCGGCCGCGTGCCGGAGCGCGAGCGGCGCGCCCGCCCCAAGTGCGATCGACACCGCCGAGAGACGGGCGGGAACCCACATTACGAAATCGTCGAGCCGCGCGCTCGCGGTTCCGTGTGGCTTTGACGGGTAGCCGAGCATCGAATCGAGCGTGTTGACGCCCTTGACCCACGCCGCAGCCGCGGCGGCAGCGGGCAGCGAAAACGGGGCGAGCAGCGCGAACGGCAAGAGCGTCGCGACGAGACCGTCCGCGAGGTTCTCCGCTGCGCTCTCGAGTGCCCCACTGCGGAGTTCGGCCGGCGAAAGCGAGGCTGTGTCCCGGCCAATGAGACCGCGTACGCGGTCGCGAGCCGTCTCGAGCTCCGCCGCGGAACCGGCTGTCGCGCGCACAACTTCGTCGGTCAACTCGAGTAGCGACCGCAGGCTGATCGTCAACCAGAGAACGAGGGCGGCAGCCCCGATGCCGGCGAGCGCCGAGAGGGCGGTGGCAGCGAGGACGAACCCGGCGGCCGCGGCGGCGGGGACGAGCGGGACGGCGAGCGCGATTGGGACGCCCGCGAGGCGCTGAAAGTGCTCGTGCTCGCTCCACTCGCGGTCGAGCGGCGCGATGAGTCGGCCGAGCCAGGCGACAGGATGGAACGCATTTCGCGGCTCGCCAGCGACGTGATCGAGGCCGAGGGCGACGGCGAGGAGGATAGCCGTGGTCACCACGAGTCTGCCCTCGCGCGTTCGAAGTCGGATAGAACAGTTCTCATCACGGTCGGTCACCTCCGGGCTCGATCTCACCGAGTTCATCGAGTGCGTCGGGGAGTTTGGCGAGGGACTCGAGTACGCGTGTCTCTCCCGACACACTACTGGTACCCTCGGCTGTCGCACCGGGTTCGGCTGTCATACATCCGTTGGTGAGCAAGAGCGCGGTTCCCCCGACGGACGTGATGCCGCCGTCAGTTCGCGGGTCGTCGCCGACGTGGACGAGGTCTGTGGAGGAAACGCCGAGTTGGGCCGCGGTTTGCTCGAAGATTTCGGATGCGGGTTTCCGCCAGCCGCAGCCGACGCTCGTGACGATTGCACCGAAATCATCGCGTGAGAGGGCAGATCGGACGAGCGTCCGTCCGACGAGTTCGGGAACACTGCAGTTCGAGCAGAGCGCAACTGCGTGGCCGCGGTCGCGAGCAGCGTCGATCGCCGCCCGTGCGCCCGATCTGGTTTCGACGGCGGGATCGAACGCGGCGACGACTGCTCGCCTGGCTGTGTTCCCCTGAACTGTAACACCGCGACTCGCGAGCGCGCGCGAGACATGTGCGGGGAGGGGAACTTCTGCGCCGTTGGGAGCGTCGACGTGGATCTCCGTGTACGCGTCCGCCCAGTCGTCGGGAACCGAGACACCGCGTTCAGCGAGTTCGGTTCCGACGGCTGCGGCGGGGTCGGCCGGGTAGTCGGCGGTAACGAGCGTATCGAAGAGGTCGAACGAGACTCCCACGTTCGTGTGATTACCCCAAGTTAACTTTACCTTCGCGGTTCCCGCGAATCGTCCGAGGGGCGGTATCAGTGTGCTAGAGAGAGGCGGGAGAGAGCAATAAGGTGCAAATCAAAACTCAGTAGATGGCTCTGAGACAGTGTCGGAAGCGAAGAGAGATAGAGGACAGCAGAAAATCAGTCGGAGATGGAGGGAGAGAAACCGCTCTATCCGTTCTGGTGAGCCAGCGATTCAGTCGAGTCGCGCGAACGCGAGGTTGCCCGAAATGTTCTTGATGTAGATATCGACGACGTCACCCTCCTGTGCGCCGGGGACGAAAATCGTATACTCGCCCTTCTCGGCGACACCGTCGCCCTTGCGGCCGGTGCCAGTGATTTCGACCGTGTAGGTCTTGCCCTCCTCGACGGCGTCCTGCTGTTGCTGCTGTGTGGCGCTCGTCGAGCGCTTGGTAACCGGTCGGAACGCACCACAGGCGTCACAGCGCAACATTGGCGTGCGGTCCTCGCGAACGAGACGGGTGTCCGGCAGGCCACACTCCGTACAGAGGACGTACTCGTCGACGTAGGCGTCGACAGCCGCATTGAAGTCCTGCTCGGAGAAGGTCCCGTTGTACCGGCCACGGCCATCCTCGAACTTACCGCTGGTCCCCATCTCTCGCTGGACGAAGCGGTGGAGGTGTTCGTCCTCGCGCGAGAGGACATCAGCGATCTCGCCCAGGTTCGTAAACCGGGTGAACGCACCGTCTTTCTGCGTCTGTGCGTCGGGGATCTGTAACCGTTCTTCGTCGCCCCCAATGTCGGGAACGTCCGCCATCGCTCGGTCGAGACTCGACTCGTAATCCATGTGCGAGGAAAGACGACGCTGACGTAAATCCGTTCTGCTATCACGATCCGGCGACGGAACCGGGACAGAACCCCGGTATCCTCAGAGTGACTCGCTTCCCGCGTCACCGACCGAGCCCTGTGTCTCGTCATCCAGGCTGTCCAGATCCCGCTCCGGATTTGCCTCAGTCCGTCCACCCGCTTCTCCGGTGATCTCGCCGTAAATCCTCTCCCGTGCCGCCTCCTCGCTCTCGAACTCCTCGTTTGCAAGCCGGTCGAACACACTGCCAAGGGACTCCGTCTCGTTCGGCATGTCGATCGGGTCGCTCCCATACTCGGTCGCGATCTCCTCACCAGTGACCGGGTACTCGAGTTCCCCGAGATGTCGCTCGACATCCTCGAGGATGGATTCGGTGGTCTCGGCGCGCTGGGACTGTCGTTGTTCGGCCTGATCCTGGACGCGATCGACATCAGGGTCCAGGCCGCTTCCGTTCTCACTGCCGCCGTTGCTCCCGCCGGGGCCGTTTTCACTCATGCGCGGCGCTATCACCACGCCGACCAAAAGCCGTCGGCCAGCGCGTGCGTGCACGAACACGTCGATGACCGATCGGAGACGAGGAGTCCAGCCGGAAACGAGGTGTGACAATCGAAGCTACTCGAGTCGACCACGAACAACGGAAAAACGCTCCGTTACAGCGTTGACCTTCGACTTCGAAGCCGTGCAAACGTTGTTTGCCACGTTCACAGGTCCTTACACTTACCATCACGATGAAACTCATGCCCGCGGTAGTGTCAGTTACCACCGTCACCACCTACCACTACCGCAGGGCGCACTGCGGTGTCGTGTCATTGCTGTGTCTACTGATCGAGTACCCGTGATACAGAATCGACAGCGCAACCGATAGGCAACGATGAAGCGGCTGGAAAACGAGTCCGCCCTCCCCGATTGAACAGGTGCCAGACGATCGCGCTCACTCCGTTCGCGCACTGCGACTGGCGTGTTCAAATCCTGTCGGGATGGACTTTCGGCTGCTCACGTTGTTCGCAACAAAAGTCCGCCCTCCCCGATTTGAACGGGGGGCAAGTCGATCTACAGTCGACTGCTCTACCAGTCTGAGCTAAGGGCGGTCGCACTCAAACGTAGTCGCCGAGGTAGACATAAGGGTTATTATTTCTGCTCCGACCCAACTATGGTACCACGTAACAGCATGATTGATATAGGATGCGTATCAATATGTCTGTATATCGGCCATGAGCAAGATCACGTTCCGCGCTGACGACGACCTCGTCGAGGAACTCGAGTCCCTCGAACTCTCCAAGAGCGAGGCGATGCGTCAGGCCCTTCGGTCCTATCTCAGCCACGACGATGCCGGGCGACAGACCGCCGACGAGGCGCGTGCGGAACGAGCAGCACCATCGACACCCACCGAAGACCCATCCCTCGGCACGCAACTCGAGTGCATGCTCGAGGAATTCGTCTGCGAGCGTGTCGACAAACGGCTCGATGAGCGACTCGACTCCCAGGCGGACGAGAGTCGCGACCGCCGAGTCGGACCAGTGGAAACGACGTCAGACACTGGGCGTCGAGGTGAGAGCCGGATGCGGAGGCAGCCGCCAGCGCGTCACCCACAGGATGTAAACGTCAGTATTTCGCTGGCTGGAGTTGCTGAGAGTGTCGCTGGGCAGTCCTCGGCTGAGCAGGAGCAAGCATCGAGCGTGCAGACGCGCGAGACAACACAGACGAACAGCCCACAACCAAATACCCAGTCAGACAGTGGTCAGGCTGGACCAACCGATCACGCTGCTGTCGGACAGGATCGATCACCCACTCGGACCACCGAGCAGCCACAGACGAACACACAGCCAGCGTCGACAGAGAGCCACACCTGTGATCAGTGTGGTGAAGCCGTCGACGCAGATCACGTACACTGTCCAAACTGTGGCGAGAAGTCCTCGCGACGGCTGTTCTGTGAGTGTGGGGATGAGTACCGGTCAGACTGGTCGTTCTGTCCCGGCTGCGGGAGGCGGACACCGGCAGCAGACGTCCTCGAGCCCCGATAACGGTCCAACAGTCTCGGCTGACGAACAGTTGTAAGACACTGAAAATCCGTCTCGCCGATAGTTTTATTATGAAGGACGGTATTCTGTTTATTCGCGTAAGACGACTGTCTTACACCAGGCAGGAACTGCCCAAAATCGCCCGACTGTGGGCGATTGTAGTGTAAGACACGGCGCGTCTGACAGGGGCGCGCCATCGTCTTACCCAACGGGGAATACAACAATGGAGCGTGTGACACTGCGAATTCCGAAACAGCAGATCGATGAGGTAGAGCAGCTGGTTGACTCGGGCGAGTTCCCGAACCGGAGTGAAGCGATCCGGTCGGCCGTCCGCGAGATGATCAACGAGCAGTACGACGGCCACAGCGAACAGGCCGGAAAACACAACTGGGCAAAGGTCTAACAATGCAGGATATTGTTCAGGACGCCCTCGAGAACGCAGAACAGGAAGCCCGAGAGATGGATGCCACGATGGACGACGACGAGTTCGGTGACCCCCGAATCGTCATCGTCGGCTGTGGCGGTGCCGGCAACAACACCATCAACCGGCTGTATAACATCGGCGTCGACGGCGCTGACACCGTGGCGATCAACACGGACAAACAGCACCTGAAGATGATCGAAGCCGACACGAAGATCCTCGTCGGCAAGTCGCTCACGAACGGGCTCGGCGCTGGCGGAGATCCCTCGATGGGCGAACGCGCGACCGAGATGGCCCAGAGCACGGTCAAAGAGGTCCTCGGCGACGCAGACCTCGTCTTCGTGACGGCAGGTATGGGCGGTGGCACCGGCACGGGTGCCGCCCCCGTCGTCTCGAAGATCGCCAAAGAGCAGGGTGCGATCGTCGTCGGCATGGTCTCGACGCCGTTCAACGTCGAGCGTGCCCGTACGGTCAAGGCAGAGGAAGGACTCGAGAAGCTCCGCGATCAGGCGGACTCGATCATCGTCCTCGACAACAACCGACTGCTCGATTACGTCCCGAACCTCCCGATCGGCAAGGCGTTCTCGGTCATGGACCAGATCATCGCCGAAACCGTCAAGGGAATCTCGGAGACGATCACCCAGCCGTCGCTGATCAACCTGGACTACGCGGACATGTCCACGATCATGAATCAGGGCGGCGTCGCGGTGATGCTCGTCGGCGAGACACAGGATAAGAACAAGACTGACGAGGTCGTCAAGGACGCGATGAACCATCCGCTGCTGGACGTCGACTACCGTGGTGCATCCGGTGGACTCGTCCACATTACGGGTGGCCCGGACCTCACGCTCAAAGAGGCCGAGGGCATCGCGGACAACATCACGGAACGCCTCGAGGCGTCTGCAAACGTCATCTGGGGCGCCCGGATTCAGGAGAACTACAAGGGCAAGGTCCGCGTCATGGCGATCATGACCGGCGTCCAGAGCGCGCAGGTGCTGGGCCCGACGACGCAGAAGCAGGCCGACAAGTCCCGTGCGAGCATCGAGGGACTCAACGACGGCGACTTCGACGCGAGCAACAACGTCGAACAGTCCGGCCAGAGCTTCGGTGCCCAGAGCGACGGCGGCCGAAGCGAACTCGATAAGCAAAACGGCGTCGACGTTATCCGCTAACTGACGCCAGACTGCGGCGCAGTCACTGCAGTACGGTTGCGGTGCGGTTTCGGTTTTGTGTGGCTCGCCTCGTCTCGTTTCGTCTTGTTTCCGAGTGTCTTACTTGAACCAGAGGCTGTGTGCAGACAGCGGTATTCGGATGCTACTGATTCGTGTGGTATCTGACCGGAATGTACAACAGGCCCCACGCAGACAGTGTAAGACGACCAGCGATGCACGCACTCGTCTTTGCTGCCGGTCGCGGCACGCGGCTCCAGCCGTACACCGACGACACACCGAAGCCGCTGCTCGAGATCAGTGGCGAGCCGTTGCTCCGCCGAACCCTGCAGACGGTCACTGACTCCGTTTCCGGGATCGAGCAGTTCACCGTCCTCGTTGGCTACCGGGGCGACGACATCGTCGACTGCATCGGGAAGACGGTCGACGGTGTCCCAGTGTCTTACGCGTGGCAACGCGACCGGAAGGGACTCGCACACGCTGTCTGCCGGGCGGCCGAGGACGGCTACGGTGTCACACTCGCATCTGACGACGACGAGAACGAGGATGGGGATGGGGATGAGGACGGGGAAGACAAAGGCACAAACGTCTCAGACACCGCGTTCCCGGACGACGTACTGACGATCAACGGCGACAACGCCCTCGACTGTGACCTCTCGCCGCTCGTCGACCACCATCGCGAACCCGGCGTCGACGGAACACTGTTACTCGACCGTGTCTCCCGAAACGAAGCCGAAGCTACAGCACTGTGTTCGCTCGCAGACGACGGCCGTATTCGATCCGTCGAGTCGACACTCGAACGCGAGCAGACGACGGGCTACATGGCCGCCGGCGTCCAGACCCACGATGGACCCGCCCTCCTCGAGGCGTGTCGTACAGTCGAGCGCGCCGACAGCGGCGAGTTCGAACTCACGGCTGCACTCGAGTCCCTGCTCACAGACGGCGCCCAGTACGTCGGGGTCGAACTCGAGGGCTGGCATCGGAACGTGAATACGCCTGCTGACCTCGAGCGGGCGCGAGAACGGTTCGAAGGGAGAGCAAGTGCTGGGAACTAAGCGAAAACGGCGGCAGGTGGTGAGATCCTTCTGATGACTACACGCGACCGTGGTCGACCCTGAAACTTACGTGGCGGGAATTCGAACCCGGACGAGATGACGGTCTCGCTTGCGCTTCGGATCCTTGGCATTCTCGCCGCCGGCTATCTGCTGTTCGTCACCTTGCTGGCGATGGGCCCGATCGGGATGGTGGTGTTCGTGCCGTTGCTCGTGATCGGTGCCGTACAGGTGTATCGAACTCGAACCCGCCCCGAAAACGGTGGGACAGATGGCGAACTGCCGGACTACTGTCCGAACTGCGGCACGGCGATCGAGGGAGGTGTATTCGACGCGACGGCCACGACTACGGACACTGGTGATGGCGAGAAGAGCGATCAAGGTGTCGAGCGCAATCGCCACGCGGACAGCGCGGATTCCGATGAACAGCCGTGGCGTGTACACTACTGTGGCAGATGTGGTGCACCGCTTCGCGCAGGCGGCGACATCAAGTGTACCTCGGGATGCGAGACGGGTGCAACCGGTCGCACTGGCTCGACGAACTGTCCTCACTGTGGCTCACCGAACGATTCGGGACGGGAAACGTGTGCGTACTGCGAGGCGGCACTCGAGTAGCTAGACGAGCGCCTCGAGCAGGGAACACTTCCGACAGACCTCACGGGTCGTCGTGGAGCCGCACTCGGAACAGTCCTGCAGGTCTGCGCCGTCCTCACCGCTGAACTCGTCTGATGTAATACTCGCGAGTTCTTCGTATCCAGAGAGAATCGAGTGACGGGTGCCGGGGTGGTTCTCCTCCAGGTCGTACAACAGCTGCTGGATCTCACCACGGTAGGCCTCGCTCGCGTGTGGACACTCCGTGATGTGTGCCGGGAGGTCGTTGAGGTGGGCGTAGAGTGCGACTTCCTTTTCGGGAACGTCACGAAGCGGCTTGGCGCGCGGGACGAACTCGTCCTGTTGCTCGCGCTCGGAGAGCGGCCCGAGGCTCGCATCAAAGTGCTTGGCGATCTGTTCGACGTCGCCCTCGAGGAAGTTCATTAGAGCCGTCTGGGCTTCGTCATCCAGGTTGTGGCCCGTCAAGAGGAGGTCCGCGCCGAGGTCGTCCGCGTAGCGCGAGAGGATATCACGTCGGAAGACGCCGCAATAGGCACAGGCTGCCATGTTTTCGGGGTCGTCCTCAACCACGTCGTCCATCTGGATGCCGAACTCCTCCTCGTAACTGACGACCTCGTGGCGGATGTCGAGGTCGTCGGACAGTTCGACGCAGGCGTCGAGGCTCTTGTCGCGGTAGCCCTCGATCCCCTCATGGATCGTCAGGCCGACGAGTTCGATGCGCGGGTCCTTGGCGAACGTTTCGTGGAGAATCTGGGTGAGGACGACGCTGTCCTTGCCGCCGGAGAGGCCGATAACCCACGTTTGCGGGTTCTCCGGCGTCGCGTCCTTCGGGACCAGGTCGTCCCGGCGCACGCGCCGGCGTACCCGCTTCTCGACCGATTCACGGAAGTGATCCGCACAGAGGTGTGCCCCGGAGTAGGCGGCGTGCATGACCGCCTCCTCGTCACACCGATTGCAGTCCATCGCGGTGAGATTGCCGTCGAACGCGTATGTCGGTTTCGTCTCCTGCGTGCGTTGTGGTCTCTGGGATCGTTGTTGGGGTTGTTGTTGAGGCGTTGTCGGGGTCGTTACCAGGATCGTTGCTGGAATCGCTACTCGGCCGATTCGGGCGCTGCCGGTGTCCGTGGCGGGACGACAGAACGGTCCTCGATGGCCTCAGCACCGTCCTGCAGTGAGTCGAGGAGCAGATCGACGTAGCGCTCGCGCGTCGACGAGGAGAACAGTTCGTGGCCGCCGTCGTAGAGCACGACGTGCTCTGCGGGGACGCGCTCACCGATCGGCTCGAGGTCCACGACGGAGTCACGCAGCGTACAGAAGACCACTGCATCGTGGTCGATCGTCAGGAGGTTCTGCTGGGAGTGGTGGACCTCCCGGACGAACGCCGGCGAGACCCAGCGCGGCGTCGTCGAAATCTGGTGGTCCGTTGCCTTCTCGCCGAGTGCGTCGCGTCCCATCTCGCCGACCGGAATACACGGGAGCGTCGTCGGCACACGGGAGACGAGATCGAGCGCCTGTTCGGGCAGGTCGATGTTGTACCCCCACCACGGACTCAGGTAGACGTGGTTGTCAGCGCCGTCGAGCGCCTGCGCGACGAGTGCGCCCGCGCTGTGGGCGAGTAGCTGATACTCCTCCAGGTCGAGGACGTACTCTGCAACCGGCTCGAGCCAGTCGGCTTTGAAGTCCTCGATATTCGTCGGGAGCTCGAAGGCGTGAACCCGATAGCCGGCGTCGGTGAGCTTCCCGATGAGCCAGCTGACGTTCTCGTGGGTCCAGCGGTTGCCCCAGCCCATGACGAAGACGAGTTCGGTCTCGCCGTCCTCGTTGAAGACGCGGTGTCGCATACGGTTCACTTCGGGCGGATCAGATAAAAACCTGCTCTCTTGACAGGACAGTGTGGTGACGTTGCCGGCGAGAGAACAGTTCGACTGCCCATCGGACAACAACGCACAGCCACGAACACAGCGTTTGGCAACTGCTTTGAAAGCGCCCGTGTGAGTCGACCCATGTTCGACTCCCTCCGCGCCCGACTCTATCGGCTCGGGTTCAACCTCTTTCCCGCCTATCGACGCACCGGCGGCCGAGTCACCTACATCGCGCCCGACTGGCAGGAGATTCGCATCAAACTCCCCCACACCTGGCGGACGCGCAACTACGTCGGGACAACCTTCGGCGGCAGCATGTACGCCGCAACGGACCCGTTCCACATGATGATGCTCCTGAAGACGCTCGGCGACGAGTACACCGTCTGGGACAAGGAAGCCGAGATCCGCTTTAAGAAACCCGGCACCGAAACGCTGTACGCGCGGTTCACGATGACCAACGAGGAACTCGACGCGATCCGCGCCGAACTCGACCGCGAGGGAACGGACTCGATCGACCGCCACTACACCGTCGACCTCGTCGACGCCGATGGAGCCGTGCACGCGACGATCCGCAAGACCGTGTACGTGACGACGGATCAGTCGAAACGCGCCTGAGCAGGCGTCGGCTGAGAAACCGTTTTGCAACTCGAGTACCCACCGTCGATAATGAGCGACACTGATGGCGAGAGCGAGCGTGAGACGGGGAGCAAGAGCGAGAGCGGAAACAATGGCGAGGGCGAGGAGGGAGGCAGGAACGGCAGCGCCAGCGACAGCGGGTTCGACCGCGCCAACGCAGTCGACCGACTCGAGGCCCTCGTCGACACCGTCGAGCGCGACCGGATGCCCGTCCCGGTCCGCGAGGTTTGGGCCTTCGGCGACGTTGCGCTCGGGTTGGATCCGGTCGAACGGCTCGATATCTATCTGACCAAGGATATTCTGCTGCGTGA
This sequence comes from Natrialba hulunbeirensis JCM 10989, assembly GCF_000337575.1. Taxonomy (GTDB): domain Archaea; phylum Halobacteriota; class Halobacteria; order Halobacteriales; family Natrialbaceae; genus Natrialba; species Natrialba hulunbeirensis. The sequence goes on from NZ_AOIM01000013.1 coordinate 205,216, forward strand.
CGAGAGCACGTCCGCTGCAGGCGGCAGTGGAGGGAGCGACGAGCAGGATCCCGACGCGCGCTTTCAGGAATCCCACGGGATCGAAGGCGTCGGGAAATCCGTCCGCGCGGACTGGGCCGAGGAATACCCCGAGTTCCTGCGCGCGAACGCGAACGGACACGCCGCCCCGGAACAGTGTCTCGCAGCGCACCTCCTCGGAAACGAACACGGGGCCGGTGACGAACCGATCCACCTCGAGGTCTGCAACGCCTCCTTCGAGGACAACGTCACGCAGCGGCTCCGGGGTGCAAAACTGCGCGAAGACTATACCCAACTACTCGATCCCCGCGGCGTCTGCCTCTGGGCCGACGGCACCCGGAGCGACGAGGCGTTCCGAAAGCTCCGCGAGAGCGAACTCGCGCTGCCGACGCTGTCGGCGGCCCTGGAGATGCTCGGGATGGAGGACGAGGAGGCGACGACCGCGGCCAAGGAGCTACACGCCTGGCGCGAGCAGCAGGATGGCGTAACGGTACGCGGCGACGTAGTTTGAGAGTCATCGCGTTTCCAGACCTAACCGACTTCAGCCGTCTTCGGCCACCGGAATCGCACGCGCAGCCGTCGCCTTGAACGAAGCCCGAACTTCCGACCCGTACTCGAGTGCCAGTCGCTCCAGACTGGTTTGTGTGATGACCGTCTGCAGGGTGTGGCTCGCGCCGAGGTCGAGCGTCACGCTGGCGATGGCGTCGGCGGCGTCGATGTCGGTGACGGTGCCCGCAAACTGGTTTCTGAGGCTCGTTTGCGCGGTCGTCGCTGTATCGTCAGCATCGCTGGTAGACCCAGACGACGCAGAGAGAACGACCGCATCCGAGCGCACGCTGACTTGCACTGACGACCCATCCGCAGGAACTAGCGCGACAATCTGTCCGACGGGCGTCTCGACCGTTCCGAGCTCGCCTGTCCGGTCGACGACGGTGCCCGGGAAGACGGACGCGGTGGCGCGGGCGACGCCGTCCAGTTCCGTCTGGTGGCGTTCGAACCGCCGGATCAGGTCGCGGGCGACGGGCGTGAGTTCGGTTCCGCCGCCGTCCGCGCCGCCGCGGCGGCGCTCGGTGACCGCGCCGATGGCGTCCTCGAGTGCAACCACGCGACGCTGGAGGCGGGCGTAGGAGCGCCCGAGCGCGTCAGCAGCGGCGTGCATCGAGCCGTGGTCGTCGATCGCGGCGAGCATCTCGACGTCCTGGCGGTCGATCGTCACGTCGCCGATCGTGAGTTCGGTCTGGTAGTCTTTTTCGACGGTCATGTGAGGGCGAGGTGGTCGTGGTATCGACTGCGATCCATCAGTAAATCAATTCTCCGTCGATAAACTTGCGCGTCCGCGGGTCGGCTGGATCCTCGAAGATCGTCTCAGTATCGTCGACCTCGATGATACCGTCGCCGAGCAACACCGCGACGCGGTCGGCGACCCGCCGGGCCTGATTCATGTCGTGCGTTGCGATCGCGACGCCGATCCCGCGTAAACTGGCCTCGCGGACTGCGTCCTCTATCACGGCCGTATTTCGCGGGTCGAGGTCCGACGTGGGTTCGTCCAGCAAGAGTACGTCCGGATCGTACGCCAGCGCTCGCGCAAACGCAACGCGCTGGGCTTCGCCACCCGAGAGGGAACTGGCGTGGCGGTCGAGTTCCTCCGCGAGTCCGACCACGTCGAGCGCCTCTACTGCGTCGCTGGTCCCGTTTCGCAGCCCAACGAGATCCGCGACTTCGCGGCGTAACCGGTCAGACCACGACCGGCGAACGTGCAGGCCGTACTCCGCGTTCCGGCGCACGCTCGCATCGAAGAGACTGGCATCCTGAAACACCATGCCGATGCACCGGCGAAACGCGAGGCGCTCCTGCTGGGAGGCCGCCCAGACGTCAGTGCCGTCGTACTCGAGTACACCCTCGCGCGGTCGGTCGAAGAGCGCGAGGAGGCGCAGGAGTGTGGTCTTGCCGACGCCGGAGGGGCCGATGATAGCGACGACCTCGCCGGGGTCGACGCTGAGCGAGACGTTTTCGAGGACGGTGGTGTCGGCGTAGCCGTGGTGGATGCTGTTCGCACGGAGGGAGTGTGTCATCGGGGACCACCGCCGTTGTCTCCGCTGCCGCCGGTACCGGTGTTGCCACCGCTCCCACCCCCACCCCCACCGCCGCCTCCGCTGTTCCCGAGCCAGATCACGAGCGCGTTGACGAACAGGACGAGGCCGACCAAGATTACGCCGAGGATTAGCGCCGGTTCGAAGCGGCCCTGGCGGGCCTCGAGCTGGATCGCGGTCGTGATCGTTCGCGTGTAGGATTCGCCTTCGGGGCCGACGATGTTGCCGCCGACGATGAGGACGCCGCCGACCTCGCTGATCGCGCGGCCGAAGCCGGCGAGAACGGCTGTCGCGATGCCGTAGCGGGCTTCCTTGATCGTCACGAGTGCGACGTCAAGACGAGTGCCGCCCATCGCGAACGCCGCGTCCCGTACCTGCTGTTCGACGCTCGTGACGGCTGCGAGGCTCACACCGGTGATTACCGGTGCCGCGAGCACGATCTGGGAGAGGATCATCGCCTCGGGAGTGAACACGAGGTCGAACGAGCCGAGCGGCCCCTGGTTCGAGACGGCGAGCAAGACGACGAGTCCGACGACGACGCTCGGAAAGCCCATGCCCGTCGTGATGACCGAGGCGAACACGCTCTTTCCGGGGAACTCTTTGAAACCGACGAACAGGGCGAGTGGGATGCTGATGAGCGTGCTCAGGACGACCGCGGTGAGGCTCACGTAGAGCGAGACCTCGACGATGCTCCTGATGTAGGTCCACTCGAACGGGAAGTCAGCCGCGAGCGCGACGGTGTCAGGTGCCGACTGGGCCACCCAACCCCACAGCCGAGGGCCGAACGCAATCATCGACACTACGACCCATCACCGCCGTTGTCACCGGAGCCTCGCCACCCCGCCGGGACGTACTGCTCGAAGTTCGGCTCCTCGCTGAGCGCCTCGGGATAGAACAGCTGCTCGTCGTCGACGGTGTACCCCTCGATGATCGACTGCCCCTCGAGACTCGTGATGAAGCCGATGTAGGCCATCGCCAGATCGTAGTTGACGTTGTCGTGCACCGCGGGATTCACGGCGACGATTCCATACGGGTTGGCGAGATGGTCCGTGCCGCCCTCGACCGGCCCCTGAACGTGAATCTCGAGGTCCAGATCGGCGCGCATCGAGAGGTACGTCCCCCGGTCCGTGAGCGTGTAGTCGCCCTGCTGGTTCGTCATCGAGAGCACGCTGCTCATTCCCTGGCCGGCGTCGAGGTACCACTCGCCACTCGGCTCGCCGACATCCGTCTCCTCCCAGAGCTCGAGCTCCTTCGTGTGTGTCCCCGAGTTGTCCCCGCGGGAGACGAACGTCGAGTCCGTTTCCGCGATGGACTCGAGTGCCCCAATCACGCCGTCGGCGTCCGCGGTGCCGGCCGGATCGTCAGCGGGACCGACGATCACGAAGTCGTTGAACATCAGATCGCGGCGATTGACGCCGTGACCGTCTTCCATGAACTCGTCCTCGAGCGACCGGGCGTGGACCATGACGACGTCGGCGTCGCCGCGGCGGCCGATCTGGAGCGCCGCGCCGGTTCCCTCGGGAATCGTATCGATCGTCACGCCGTAGCGGTCCTGAAACGGGATGTGGAGGTCGTCGAGCAGTCCCGTGTCGTACGTGCTAGTCGTCGTCGTCAGCGTCAGCGTCTCACCTGCGATATCCGGTGCGTCCCCAGCTGTCTCCTCGTCGCTGCCGAGACAGCCCGCAGCACCGACAGCGAGGCCGCTTCCGATCGTCGCGATGAACGACCGCCGTTGTATCGCCATGGATATAACGATGTGAGAGGGAGAGCAAATAGCTATGGGACCGGGTGTAATCGGAATCGGTTCCCCTTCTTACAGTAGACAACCAGAATCGGCCACGACAGGTGAGAGCCCCACGTTTGATAGCTCCCGTAACCAGTTTTGGTTCGCCGGCGGGGAACGAGGGATGGTGCGTGGCGAGCCGCGGAAACGACCTCACGGACGTCGACAGCGGCCGTCAGGAGATATCGCGCCGCCTGAACCAGAACTGGCTGGCCAGCAGGAGGACGAGCACCATTCCGACCAGCACCGCAGCGTCGCCGATATCGTAGGTACTCTCGATGAGAATCTCGTTCGGGTCGAAGTACCGCATCGGAGCGATCGCTCCGAGTGCCTCGTAGTCCGTTCCCTCGAGGAGGGACTCGACCAGAAACAGTGCAAAGGTGACGCCGAGGGCGACGCGCTGGGCGATGCTCGCACGGTCGAAGACCACGGACGCGAGCAAGCCGATGGCGGCACAGGCAAAGAGGTAGGGGATCGAGAACAGGTGGACGGCGAGCAGGTCGGCCCCCGAAATCGACTCGTCGATCAGCGGCGCACCGACGTAGACGACGATGGGGGTGAGAACGTTGACGAGGATGATGGGAACGGCCATCGCGGCGAACTTCTCACCGACGACGCGGGCGCGGGAGATGGGCAGCGAGAGCAGGACGTCCATCCGGCCGCGGTCGACGTCGTCCGCGATGACGCCCGCCGTGCTGTACGCCAGGTAGAGCCCGAGGAGGATAATCCAGCCGAAGACGTAGAGTTCGACGGCGAGAAAGCCCTCGAGCGTCGCCATCGTCCGAATTCCCATTACCTGTAAGACGGGCTCGGGATAGGCCGCGAGCAGTTCATCCATATCCATCGCGTCGCGAAACGACGGAAAAATCCAGACGACGAGCGCGGCGAGCAGTGCGATTCCGATCGAGAGGTAGACGCTCCCCTTGAACCGGCGACGGCCGTCGTAGCGCGCGAGCTCAAGCATCGTCGCCACCTCCGCTGGACCGCGCCGTTCCATGCGCCTGCTCGTCTCCCACCTCGTCTCTGCCGACACTGTCCGCCGGTCGCTCGGCACCCGTCTCGTCCTCTGTGCCGTAAAATCGCATGAAGATGTCCTCGAGTGGCGCCTCCTCGACCGAGAGGTCGAGCAGTCCGATCCCGTCGAGTCGCTCGACCAGCGCGTTCACGTCACCGGTGAAGGTGAACGTACACTCCGTAAACGCCGCTTTCGAGTCATCCGCCGCTCCGTCCTCTCGATCGAGACTCGTCTCGAGATCGTGGACACCCGCGAGCGACGACGGATCGAACCGTTCGAACGGGACCGGCTCTGCCGTCCGAAGCCGAACCACCTTGCCGCTCCTGTCGAGCAACGATTCGACCGGTTCGACGGTCACGAGTTGTCCCTCCCGAATGATGCCGACTCGATCGCAGAGTCGACGCACCTCACCCAGTACGTGCGACGAGAAAAACACCGTCACACCGCGTTTGCTCTCAGCCCGCAGGAACTCGGCGAACCGCTGTTGGATCAACGGATCCAGCCCGCTCGTCGGTTCGTCCAGAATCACCAGCTCCGGATCGTGCATGAACGTCAGCACTAACCCCAGTTTGCGGACGTTGCCGTGTGAGTACTCGCGTACCTCCCTGTCGAGGGGTGGATCGAACAGTTCGAGAAGCTCCTCACTTCGCTCGTCTCCCTTGATTCGGGCGTGTAACTCGAGTACGTCCCGCCCAGTCGCGGCCTCGTCGAACGACGGGGCATCGGGGAGGTAGCCGATATCCCGCTTCCCCTCGAGCAGGTCCGATTCGTCGGTGATGTCGTGGCCGAGGACGCGTGCGGTGCCGTCGGTCGGTGAGATGAGTCCGAGAAGTGCGCGGATCGTCGTCGTTTTGCCAGCGCCGTTCGGGCCGAGATAGCCGAAGATTTCGCCGCGCTCGACGGAGAACGTGACGTCGTCGTTGGCGAGCACCTCGCCGTAGTCCTTCGTGAGTCCCGCGAGTTCGATTGCGGCCATGGTGAACAGTTCACAGAGAGAGCATATGTAAGTCCGGATCACTCGCCCCGCTTGGCAGGTGGTGGACACAGAGACCGTCAGCATCGACCACTCGCTGTTGCGAGTGTAATACGAAGAATTTTGTCGCTGCTGTCGGTGGTCACCGATATGAGTTCGCTGTCGCCGTCTGCGCTTCTCGATCTGATTCAGTCGCCGCGTGTCGCGCTGCTCGCGAACGTCGCGCTCGTCCTTACCGGATCAGTGCTCGCACTGCTTTCGCTGATTGACCTGCTCACCGGCGTTCTCATCGTTGTAATCGGGTTCGTCGGTATTTACGCGTCGTTGCTTGGACAGCGCACTGAGGACGACGAGGAGTAACCAGCAAAACAACACTGCTCACCAGTCGAAACAGCGCGTCACACTCGACCGACAGTAACGAAAAACGGAACCGCCTCCCGCCGGCGATACGCTCGCGCTTCCATCTGCTCGATCACGTCACGCCCCATCGCACGCCACTCGCTTCGCAGGTCGTCGTACTCCGCTGCCGTCAGTGCCCCCTTGAGCATCGTCTCCCGGTCGTCGGCCAGCCCCGCACCCGTCGCCTTTCGCCGCGCCGCAGCGACTGCTCCCTCGCTGTAGGGCGGTTCGACGGTTCGAACGTGGTCGTACCGGCGCGTCTCGAGTACCTCAAAATCAGCATCCGCAGCGTCGAACGCCTCGCGGGCGTCAGCCCCGAGCGAAACGTCGGTCGGGATGCCGTCAAGATAGGCGTCGCGAGCCCGTTGCTCGAGGGCGTCCTCAGCACCGACACTCGAGTCCACCTCGACGGCGCCGTTGTCCGGTTCGACGGCTGCGACGAGGTCGCGCGAGACGCGAGCGAACTCGGAGAGCGCGGCCGCCGGGTCGGGCAGGTTGATCAACAGTGCCTGGCAGACGACGAGGTCGAAGGCGTCATCGGGAAACGGCAGGCGGTGGGCGTCGCCGGCGACGGTTGGGACGGCCGGCGCGTGGGCCGCTGCGGCCCGAAGCAAGTCGGGGTCTGCGTCGCAGCCGACGACCTCTCCCGGCGACTCTGCCGCGAGCACGCGGCTCAGTTCGCCGGTCCCGCAGCCGACATCAAGGATCCGCTCGCGAGACTCGAGTGCGAGTGGCTCGAGTGCCGCCCGGGAGTCGTCCCACATGCCCTCGCGGGTCCGGTGGAGGTAGTCTTCGGAGAACTCGCGCACGGGCCTCTGTAGAAGGGTGTGGGGTAAAAACGGGTCGATTTTCGGGGTGGCGTCGGGGATGGTGTCGAGGTAGCGTTCGACTGGAGTCGGGGCAAAGTCAACTGTGCCTTCCGAGCGCCACACACTCAGATCCTGCGTTCAGGCCTCTACTTCTGCCTCTCGCAACTCCTTGACCTTCTCGATGTTCCAGGCGAAGCCGCGGCCGTCCTCGGTCGGCGTCTCGAGTGCAAACGGTAGCTCGCGCAGGTCGGGGTGGTTGACGATCGCCTGCATGCCGTCCTCGCCGATGTAGCCCTCGCCGATGTGGGCGTGTTCGTCTTTGTGCGTGCCCACATCGTGCTTCGAGTCGTTCAGGTGGATGTACTTCAGGTACTCGAGTCCGACCTCGTCGTCGAACCGGCCGATAGTCTCGTCGACGGCCTCGGCCGTCGTGAGGTCGTTGCCCGCGACGAGCGTGTGGGCGGTGTCGATACAGATGCCGATCTCCGTCTCGGTGCGGTCGATGATACCCGCGAGGTGGGCGAACTCGCCGCCGAGTTTCGTGCCGCTGCCCGCGTCGGACTCGATCAGGATCTCGACGTCCTCGGGAACGTCGAGTTCGTCGATCAGGCTCGCCGCGTTGTCGAGGCCGCCTTCGACGCCGGCTCCGGTATGTGCACCGAGGTGGACGTTGACGTACGGAACACCGAGTTTGTCGGCGGCGTCGAGCTCTGCCTGCATGCTCTCTTTGGACTTCCGGCGGAGGTCGTCCTTCGGAGTACAGAGGTTGACGAGGTACGAGGAGTGGATCACCCACGGCCCCTCGAGTTCCGCGTCAGTCTCTTCGCGGAAGCCTGCGGCGGCCTCGTCGCTGATCTCGGGCTGGGCCCAGACCTGCGGCGAGGTGGTGAAGATCTGTCCGCAGTTGCCGCCGAAGGCGAGCTGGCGGGAGATTGCGTTGCGAACGTCGTCGTACGGCGGCGTCTCGGTGTCGGAGGAGACGCGCGAGCCGGAGATCGAAACGTGTGCGCCGACCTTCATGGTCATGAATCCTCGTCAGTACCGGTTCGTGATAGGTACTTCGGACCAATCCGACGTCGCTCGCTACGGTCAGACCGTTCGCTCACTACGAGCCGACCGTCCGCTCGCTACGTTCCGACCGTCTCTCGCTACGCGGCGGCCACCGACCGCAGCGCCCTGAGTCGCACCTCGAGCGGTGGATGCGTCGATCGCAGACCACCCGAGCCGCCACCTTCGCCCAGCGTCGGCATGACGTTGATCGCGTTCGTCGACTGTGCGTGACGGAGGTCCGTCGATGGTCGGCGACGGCGACGACGGCGATTTTCGAGCCGCTCGAGTGCCGACGCGAGCGCACCAGGATCGCCGGTCGCTTCGACAGCCGCACGGTCCGCCGCAAGTTCGCGCCCACGGGAGAACACGCCGAAGCCGACGAGCGACAGCGACGTGAGCGCCCAGCCGAGCGGGTCGACTCGCCAGTGGTCGTTTTCGTCGCCTTCGTCGGTTTCGTCGGTTTCATACAGGAATTCAGCGGCGAACAGTGGGACGAGCAGCCACGAGGTGAGCTGGAGGTCGTCGTTCGCCAGATGGGCACACTCGTGAGCCAGCACGGCCTCGAGTTCGTCGCTCGAGAGCGTCTGCACGAGTCCTGTCGAAACGACGATGACAGGTGAGCCACGGCGGCGGACAGCGAGTACCGGGTCGGTCGGTCGAGCGGTCGTGTACGCCAGCGGCATCACGTCCGGCCGCACCCGAACCTCGGGTCTTGCAATGTCGAACTGCGTCGCCAGTCGCGTCACCGAGGCCTCGAGCGTTCGCCCTCCATCCGCGTCGATCTCCGAGGCAAGAACGGTCCCCTCGAGCAGTTCGACGCGCTCCAGTCGAATAGCGTGTGAGATGACGATCGCAAAACAGGGCAGGACTGGAATCGCGCCGATGGCGAGCGCCCACAGGAATCCCGTCTCGGTGAACTCGAGTGGGCCAAGTTGCATCGCGACGAAGATGAGAACAGCCGCGGCGAAGACGGTGACGACGTACGCGCTCGCGAGCAACGTAACCGCGGTGATGCCGGCACCGAGCAGGGCTCGAATACCGATCCCGATCGGTCCGGTCAGTCGCATACTGAGCGGTACGCCCGTCGGATCAAAAGCAGTCCGTTTTCGGTACCCGCCGAGCGAGTGGTGACGACAGACGCTACTGCTCTCCCGCCTCGAGAACCTCTCGCTCTCGGATCCACGCGTCCGATCCGTACTTTCGGTCGGCGAGCTCGCGGGCGGTCGCCAGTTCCTCGTCTCGCCACTCGCCCGGCGTCGCGTCACACCAGTCACCGAGCGCCCCCGCGAGGGTGTCGACCGCTTCCTCACGGTCGATGCCGGACTCCTCGCGGATGCTCGTCACCCGGTCGGTGAAGGTGTCCGTCTCGAGTGCCTCGGCAAACACGCCGACGTGCTGGTCGGGTTCGCGGGCGTAGCTCAGCGAGCCGTGTTGGATGACGACATCGCGCTGGCGGTACTGGGCGTTGCCGCTGATTTTCCGGGCCTGTTCTGGCGAACTCGCCGGCGCGACCACGTCGTGGGCGGGATGGATATCCCGCAGATAGCACGACGGTTTGTAGATTGCCGACTGTTCGGCGGCGGCGAAGTCCGCGTCGACGCCCATCTCTTCGAAGGCTGTGAGGATGGGCTCACAAAAGAGCGCGTAGCACTCCATTAGATCGCCCGGGACCTCCTCGGCCGGCGCAACAACTGTGTAGGAGATGTCGGCGTATCGGTCGTGGTAGATCCCGCCGCCACCCGTCTGGCGACGCGTCACGTCGATTCCCTCGCGGTCGCAAAAGTCCCAGTCGACCGAGTCTGCCTCCTGTCGGTAGCCAAGCGACAGGGTGCTCGGCTCCCAGGAGTAGACGCGAACCGTTCGAACGTCGTCCTCGAGTGCCGTCCGAGCGGCGGCCTCCTCGAGTGCCATCTGTGTCGCACCGTCGCGGGCCTCGTCGGTGATGAGCCGCCACTCGCGGTCGGCAAGCGCAGTCATACCTGTTCCTTGCCGCGGGTCGAGTTAGTGGTATGGGTTCGGTTCGTGTCCGGGCGGTAGGAGTTTGGCTCCCAGGCAGATTCGCCCATATTCGATATAGCCCTATCTGGTTTACTACGACGGTGTGCCGTGTCACGACGTTTTTACGTACACGGCGGCTACGCCGACTATATGGTGCGGAACGTCGCCGAAATGTTGCCCGAACTCGAGGAGCAGGATTTCTATCTCCTCTCGGGGGTCGAACAGGGGATGCGCTTCTCGGAGTGGGTCCAGCGCGAGAAGCTCCCGAAGTTCTCGAGTCTCACCGAAGAGGAGGTGGACTACCGTCTCGAGCGCTGTCTCAAACGGGGGCTCGTCGAGAAGAAAACCATCCAGTACGAGGGGTACACCCTGCAGTTCGAGGGCTACGACATCCTCGCGCTTCGGGCGCTCGTCGAACGCGAGACGATCTCGGAGTTTGGCTCGCCACTGGGCGTCGGCAAGGAGAGCGACGTCTACGAGGTTCGATCGTACAAACCGCTCGCGCTGAAGTACCACCGCGAGGGGTATACGAACTTCCGCGAAGTCCAGAAGGAACGCGACTACACGTCCGACAAGGAGCACGTCTCCTGGATGTACACCGCCCGGAAGGCTGCCGAGCGCGAATACGACATTCTCGAAGAGCTGTACCCGGATGTCGCGGTTCCCCAACCGATCGACCAGAACCGCCACGCCATCGTCATGGAGAAGATGGACGGCGTCGAGCTCTCGCGAACGAAACTCGAGGACGACCAGGTACTCGGTGTACTCGACCTGCTCGTCTCCGAAATCGCACGCGCGTACGAACACGGCTACGTCCACGCAGACATGAGTGAGTACAACGTCTTCTTAGACGAGGGAGGTGTCACGATCTTCGATTGGCCCCAGGCCGTGCCGACGGATCACGAAAACGCCGAGGAGTTCCTCCGGCGCGACCTTCGAAACGCGGTGGGGTACTTCCGCCGAAAGTATCCACAGCACATTTCAGATGAACTCGAGGGCGACGAGGTTGCGACCGAAATCATCGACGGCTCGTTCGAGACGGTTCGTCGAGCGTAAGCGGACGGCGACGACTGTCGACCGCCACGACCCCGCTTTTCACGTTTGCCGGCGATTGGGCGTGAGATATTCGTCTGGACCTGCTACTGAATCACCACAGGACAGTAGGAGTTGTAACTCATAAATCGTACTATGGTATATAGAATAGTTTGACTGTCGTAAAAGTATAAAATTCACCGTCGCTACTCGAAGCCCGTGAAGAGCGCACTGCTGATGGCTCGAATAGAACAGTTCTGTACGCAGAACCGCGACTCACATCGAACGCCGAACCGTTTCAACGAGCGGGACCCCGAGAAGCCTGCAGGCGATTTCTGGGCAGGGCTACTGCGAACTGTAATCACGAGTGAGCAATCTACGATTGTGTCGATTAGCAGCCTGTTAGTCGTATAGAAACAGTCTAGTGCTGTGCATAGCTATCACCCGCTGTGTCATTCGTTCACTCGGGATGTCAGAGACAGTACTCGAGTACCAGAAGGATGTGCTCGCAACGGTAATCGATGAGGCAGTATACGTCGGGTCGGCCTCGGAGGCAGAGGCCGCACAGTTGCACGACCGGCTTGCGGATGCGGAGTCAATGCAGTCAGTGGATCGGTTGTGGGACGATCTTTCACAGGAGTACGAGGTGCTTGAGGCCGAACTCGAGGCCAAAGAGGCCTGAGCTGCGAGCGGATTGCGGTGGGTCGTCACTACACGACACGGTCCGCACGCTTCGAAGCCCTTATACTCGGGAGTTGAATAGGTGAAACCGACTCGCTGGATCGCGGGCACCAGCGGGCACCTGTTCGGCACACGACGCCGCCACAGGACGGGATGTGATCCGACGCTCGGATTGAACCAGGAAACGCCCGCGGTGACAATCAATGGCAAAAAGCTTCTACTCCCACATCAAGGAGGCATGGAAGGACCCCGACGACGGCAAGCTCGGGGAACTGCAGTGGCAGCGAAAGCAGGAATGGCGAAAGCAGGGCGCAATCGAGCGCATCGACCGTCCGACCCGCCTCGACAAGGCGCGCGAACTCGGCTACAAGGCAAAGCAGGGCATCATCGTGACCCGCGTGTCGGTCCGCAAGGGGACTGCACGCAAGCAGCGCTTCAAGGCCGGTCGCCGAACCAAGCGCCAGGGTGTCAACCGCATCGGGCGGCGCAAGAACATCCAGCGCATCGGTGAAGAGCGCGTCTCCCGAAAGTACCCCAACCTGCGCGTCCTCAACAGCTACTGGGTCGGCGAGGACGGCAGCCAGAAGTGGTTCGAAGTGATCCTCGTGGATCCCGAACACCCTGCGATCCAGAACGACGACGACCTGAACTGGATCTGCGACGACGCCCACACGAACCGCGCGTTCCGTGGGCTTACCAACGCCGGCAAGGCAAACCGCGGTCTCAACAACCGTGGCAAGGGCGCAGAGAAGGTCCGACCGTCCAACACGGGCGGTCAGGGTCGCGCGAAGTAAGTTCTCGAATTCGAGTTCCACTTCTCTATTTCTACGACCACATAGCGACAGCGTCGTCGACGGGAGCCGTCGCGACAACAGTCTGTGAGCAATCAGCCCCCCACTCACGGTGAGGCACTTGCACAGCGACCCGCAGGAGCAGGACGAATCGGGCATCCCAGCGCCCGAGAGAACGGCCCGGAGTTTAAATCACAGTCAGCCGTAGGAGCGACTATGCCACAACACGTCCTCGTCCCAGTCGACGACTCGGACCGCTCGACCGACGCACTCGAGTTCGCCTGCCAGGAGTACCCCGATGCGACGATCACGGCGCTGCACGTCATCGACCCGGGTGACTTCTACGCCGCAACGGGGATCGAAGGCGGCGCGATGGCGAACTACGAAGAGATTCAGAAACATCACGAGAGCCGTGCCGACGAGCTACTCGAGTCGGCCCGCGAACAGGCCGACACGCACGGGGTCGAGATCCAGACTGACCGCGTCGTCGGCGGTATCTCGCGCTCGATCGTGAACTACGCCGAAGAGAACGACGTCGACCACATTACACTCGGTAGTCACGGCCGGACTGGTGCGAGTCGGATTCTGCTGGGCAGCGTCGCGGAGAACGTTGCGCGGCGGTCGCCGGTGCCGGTAACGATCGTCCGGTAAGCTGTCCTAACAATTCTCTGGAGAAGGTACTCGACAGCGACGTGAAACAGTGACGCGAGAACGCGTAGTCGGGTAGACGGAGGCGGAGGGGAGGCAAAAGCGGAAGCGTGCTAGTGGGGACAGTCAAATAGACACTAGACGGTTGTCAGCGCGCCAACCGGTGCGTCGGTTCGCTCGCGGGCGCGTTCGATCCCGTCGTCACCGGCCGCGATGAGCGCGAAGACGCCGGCGACCTCGGCTTCGGAGGTTTCGACGATATCAAGCAGGAGTTCCTGGGTCTCACCGGAACGAATGAGGTCGTCCACGACGAGAACGGAGTCACCGGCGTCGACGGCAGAGGCGGGTAGGTAGTAGGTGAGTTCGATGCCGGATTGGAGGCGTTGGCGAGCCTCGATGAACTCCTCGACGGCGGTCTCCTTGCTCTTCTTCGCGTAGGCACAGCGAGTGCCGTAGTAGCTCGCGAGCGAGGCGGCGAGCGTGATGCCGTCCGTCGCGGCGGTGAGGACGACGTCGGGACGGTCGAACTCGAAACCGTTGGCGACGACGGGTGCAACGAGGTCGAGGAAGGACTGATCGAAGACGGTGCCGGAGTTGTCGACGTAGCCCTCGTCATCGACGCGAATACGGGCATTGAGTTCGGCTGCAAGCGCCTCACGGCCGATGTCTTCGACGACCTCGCGGGCGCGTTCGGTGCCGGGGAGGACGTGGCCGTTGACGTAGCGGTTGAGGTCACCCGCCGGGAGGTCCGTCGTCTCGGCGAGTTCGTCGTAGGTTCGCGTCTCCTTTAACATCCGCAAGACGTCGACCGCCCGCAACTGGAGGGCGGCCTTCTCGGCTCGGTTCATATAGGTATGCACGATTCCGCAACTATGGGGATTTCGATCTCCTCGTGAGTGAGAGACCATCACGAACATGGACTTTCGAGAGAGATGAAACCGACCGTTAGAGAGAACAGCCGGGCGAACCATGGGTCGACTATTTTCGACTGTACCGCCCCACCAGGCGCTGCATCACACGTGCCTGCGCCTTCTGGAGTAGTCGCGACGCCGTACTCGAGGCACAACCCAATTCATCTGCGACCTCATCGACGCCGGCCTCACGCGGGACTTCGAAGTATCCGATCTCGACGGCGGCCTCGAGCGCTTCGAACTGGCGATCCGTCAGGTCACCGCTGAGCGGGACGTAACGGCGGTCGTACTCACCGATCGCACGAACGTCGACACTGATCTCGTCGGGTAATCCCTCGAGTAGCGCCTGGAGATCGTCGCCAGCGCCGACGATCGTCATGTAGAAATCAGCCGCGGAATCGTAGACGATTGGTGGCACGACCACGAGATCGAGCGCGGCGAACGCCTCACGCCAGCGGATATCCTCCGGACGCGTTTCCTGGCAGATGTAGACGTAAAACGTCTCGTCGTCGATCGGCGTGAGATCGTACCAGCGAACCGAATCGACGGTCTCGATCCTCGCCTCGTAGGGACCGCGATCGGCCTCAGCGTAGAACAGTTCGTACTCGAGTCCGTCCTCGCGACCGACGACGTTCCACGTCAGTAGTTCCTCGTAACGAACCACATCCGTCTCGCGGATGAATCGCTGCATCGGATGGAGCATCCAGTCGGGCTGTGAGAGGCGGACGTCGAGGTGCTTCATCGGTCGTCGTTCAGTTCTGCGAGGACAGTTCACTTATATATTCACTAGTAGAACCGGGAGAACGCGAAGGGCGGTCGCGCCGCGATAATCGATATGGAACGACAGCAGCCGTCGAGACTCGAGCAGCGAACGTCGACCGACGAGCAAGTGATGGAGGTGTCATCGTGATCGAACTTAGTTCGCTGCCGGTACCGACTGCGGTGTTCGCCGCGAGTTTCGCACTCGTGATTGCGAACCTCACCGGCATCGTCGCCAGCGCACTCGGTGTCGCCGACTACTGGCCGCCGGGCGAACGAACGTGGCAGTTCTACACGCACTGGACGATTTCGCACCTGCTCAACGTCGTCCTGGCTGTGCTCGCGTATCTGGACTGGAACAGTCTCGGGCTTCCACGGGTCCCGAGTTTCGCTGCGGGTGCAGTCCTGTTCCTCGGCGGCTTCGCGGCTGCCTTCGCGGCCGGCCACGATCTCGGCGTCGAGGAAACGAAGGGACTGTCCGGTGAATTGCGGACCGGCGGCTGGTATCGGTACTCGAGAAATCCGCAGTACGTCGGCTACATCGCCGCGACGGTCGGGTTTGCGTTGCTCACAAACTCGGTACTGGTGGCCATCGTCTGTACGGTCTTCCTCTGCTGGTGGCTTGCCTTACCGTTCGCCGAAGAGCCCTGGCTGCGCGAGCAGTACGGCGAGGAGTACGAACGCTACGCCGAACGCGTGCCACGGTTCGTTGGACGGCAAACGGTACGAGTGCTTGCGAACAGTCGGAATGGGGTGAACGGATAACGAGGGACCCACCGTCGATCGTCCAGATTCAATGCCGGAAAGTGTCTGGTCGTCGCGCGAGTTACTCGGTGGTCTGCGTCTCTGTCAGATGCACAAACACGAACAGACTCACAGACACTGGAGAACATCAACCCTGCTCCGATTACAAGAGATAATTATTTCAACCATATCTGTATTGAAGTACAGATGCGTCCTCACGAACAGCGGGGGCGACATCAGATGCGAACGTCTGCACTCCCCGCCGCAGGTATCATCGTTGCAGGGTCAATCCCGATCATTGGTGTCGTATCCGCCGGTTGGAGTGTGGTTGCCCTCGTCGTCCTTTACTGGCTCGAACTGGCAATCAGTTCCGTCGAAACTGCCGTGAAAGTGCTCTTTGCAGCGGATGAGAATCAGACCGATGAACAAGTCACGCCCACCCCCACTGCATCCGAGACAGTCAGATTCCGTCCACGGCGAGCGAACATCCGTCCGATGAGCAGCTTTCTTGGCGGGTACGGGTTCTGCTGGGTCATATACGGTGTGTTCATCTTTCTGATCTTCGTCACGGCAGATCCGGGGGTGATCGGTGTCATGACGGAGCTATGGTTCCTGCTCGCACTCGGTATGTCTCTCCTCAGCAGTGGACTCACACTTTCCATAGACTACATTGGAAAGAACGCATATCGGACCGCGACACCCGACGAAGTGACTCAGGAAGCGTTCAACGAACTATTTTTCTTTTTTCTTGGGCTCATTTTTGGGACAAGTCTGGTCATGCTACTCGGTTCACCGCTTGTCGGTCTGTTGTGTCTCGTCATCGGAAAAATACTGTACGACCTGTCGCTGTACGGCCGTACCCAGTCCAGGCAGAAAACGCCAGCCTGACAGGAGTGACGGCTGCCGCCCCACTTGGTCGTCCTTGCCAATATTCGTCCCGTATTTCACCCAGACTGCTGTACGTCGCTGTCTGCGAACCCCGTCTCGCCTGTGATTTCGCGTTAACTGCTCCCACTCTGACGGACGGTGCTTTCTCGATGACGTTCCATACAGCAGTATCGGAGAACCCTACACCATATCAGAGAACGGATGAGTCGAGAAACGACTGCCTACTGCAGGAAGTCCGGCTCGGAGCGCTGCTCGTCGCGCTCGGTGACGAGGTGGTCGTGGAAGTCCTCGATTTCGACATCGTACTCCTGATCCTCGAAGCGGTCGCGGACCGAGATGTTCCCGTCTTCTTCCTCGTTGTCGCCGACGATGATCTGGTACGGCACCCGATCGTCGTGGGCCGCGCGGATCTTTCGCTCGAGCGTCGAGTCGCGGTCGTCGACCTCGACACGGAAGTCATCGAACTCGTTTGCGACCTGGTAGGCGTAGCCGAGGTTCGCGTCCGAAATCGGGAGGACGCGGACCTGTTCCGGCGCGAGCCAGAGTGGGAACTTGCCCTCGTAGTGCTCGATGAGCATCATGAAGAACCGCTCGTAGCTGCCATAGAGCGCGCGGTGGATCATCACCGGCTCGTGCTCTTCGTTGTCCTCGCCCACGTATGAGAGGTCGAAGCGGTCTGGCATATTGAAGTCGAGCTGGACCGTCGGCCCGTCCCACGCACGGCCGATGGCGTCCTCGAACGCGAAGTCGATTTTTGGCCCGTAGAACGCGCCGTCACCCTCCTCGATATCGTACTCGAGGTTGCGCTTTTCGAGGACGTTCTCGAGTTGCTCCTCTGCGTGCTCCCAGATCTCGTCGCTGCCGACCGACTTCTCTGGGCGCGTGGCGAGTGCCATCTCGTACTCGAGATCGAACGTCTCGAGCACGTCGATGATCATGTCCATGATCTCCTCGACTTCCTGTTCGATCTGGTCGGGGCGGATGAACAGGTGGCCGTCGTCGATCGTAAAGGCCCAGACGCGCGAGAGGCCCGAGAGTTCGCCGCGCTGTTCCTTTCGATACACCTTGCCGTTCTCGGCGTAGCGGATCGGCAGGTCACGGTAGCTCCAGGACTGGTCCTGGAAGATGGCGGCGTGACCGGGACAGTTCATCGGCTTCAGGCCGAACTCGTCGTCGCCGACGTCGAAGATGAACATGTCGTCGGCATAGTTCTCATAGTGGCCAGAGCGGTGCCAGAGGTCCGTCTTGAAGACGTGGGGCGTCTCGACGTAGTCGTAGCCGGCGTCCTGGTTGAGGTCCTCGACGAAGTCCTCGAGTTCCTTCAGGACCGTCTTCCCCGGCGGGTGGTACAGCGGCAGACCGGGACCAGTTACGTCCTGGATCGAGAACAGGTTCATCTCGTTGCCGATGCGGCGGTGGTCGCGCTTTTCGGCCTCCTGCTTTCGCTCGAGGAAGTTCTCGAG
Organism: Natrialba hulunbeirensis JCM 10989; assembly: GCF_000337575.1. Lineage (GTDB taxonomy): Archaea > Halobacteriota > Halobacteria > Halobacteriales > Natrialbaceae > Natrialba > Natrialba hulunbeirensis. The sequence goes on from NZ_AOIM01000013.1 coordinate 223,268, forward strand.
ATCGCTCTCGTCTTCGAACGCGGTGCCATAGATGCGCGTCTGCATCGGGTTCTCCTCGTCGCCGCGCCAGTAGGCCCCAGCAATTTCTAGGAGCTTGACGGGGCCGATCTCACCCGTCGAATCGACGTGCGGACCGGCACAGAGGTCCCCCCACTCGCCCTGTTTGTAGAAGGTGACCTGCTCGTTCTCGTCGGCGAACTCGGCAAGGAGTTCGAGCTGTCTCTTATACACATCTCTGATG
>NZ_AOIM01000014.1 GCF_000337575.1 Natrialba hulunbeirensis JCM 10989
CAGAGATGTGTATAAGAGACAGGTAGAAGCCCTCGTCCGTCGGCGGGCCGATGGCGAGGTCGACGTCGTCGTAGTGGCGCTCGACTGCCTGTGCGAGGCAATGGGAGGCCGAGTGGCGCATGACGGCGAGGTACTCCTCGGACTGATCCGTGATGATCTCGAGTTCGGCGCCGTCGTAGGCGGGTTGCTCCTTGGCGACGAGGTCGCCATCGAGTTTGCCGGCGACGGTGTCGCGGCCGAGACCGGGACCGATTTCGTAGGCGCAGTCTTCGACCGTTGCGCCCTCGTCGACGTGGAGTTCGGAGCCGTCCGGGAGGACGACCGTTAGCTGTTCCGCTGCCTCTGATTGTGGGTCTGATTCTGACATGGCTCTGGCTGGTTGTGACTGGTGAACTTCTGTTGGAGTGGTCCCTGCGAGAAGTTCGGATCGGCGTCCGCCTGACCGTGTTCGGGTCCGAGTTTGCGGTCGTGTGCGGCGTACACGTGTGCCGCTCTGCTGTGGGTCGCGGCCGACACAGCGAGCGGTAGGTGAGGGTTAGAAGCGGGCGAAAGCCCCTGTAAAGCGGACACCTACCATCGTAGCTACGGTTTGTCCGGTGCAGGATAAAAACATTGTGATGAGGGTGCTCTGGCAGATGTGTGTCCGGAGCGAAACAGGGCAGACAGAACAGACCAGGGTGGACAGAGTGACAGAGACGACGACCGAACGGTTTTGAGTCCACTTCGCCAACCGATCAACGTGTTGGATCCATCCGACGACGATCCGTTCGAGGACCCGTTTGCGGATGACCCACTCGACGATCCCTTCGGCGACGGCTCCACCGGAGACGGCGAAGCCGACGATGACATCGCGGGTACGTTCGAGTCGATCGATCGCTCGACGCTGCTGGCGTTCGTTACCGTCGGGGTCCTCGTCCACGGCGGAATCTTCGCAGCGAGCCTTGGTGCGATGCTTGTCGGGTTCCGAGGTCAGTGGGTCGTCGGCGGAACACTCGCAGTCGCTGGAGTAGCAGCGCTGATTCTCTCGGTGGGGATCTACCGTCGGTACAAGACCCAACAGGACACGTAACTCGTTGGCAACACGTCGCCCACTGGTAGTACGTCGGTCTCACAAATGGTTCGTGGAGTCCACACTCTTGCTCTCTTGCTCTCTCGCCCTCTCCCTTCTTGTCCCCCTCGCTGTCCCGCTCTCTCGTTGTCCCGCTCTCTCGTTGTCCCGCTCTCTCGTTGTCCCGCTCTCTCGTTGTCCCGCTCTCTCGCTGTCCCGCTCTCTCGCTGTCCCGCTGTCCCGCTCAATCCCGGTCGGCGAGCAACTCACTCGCCGTCACCAGCGCCTCCATCTCGACATCCGCGTCTTCGACGTTCTCACGGCCGCCCTCCTCGCGGTCGACGACCACCAGCGCACGGTTGACCGTCGCACCAGCCTCCCGGAGCGACTCGATCGCGTCGACCAGACTCGTCCCAGTCGTCACGATGTCCTCGAGTACCACCACTTCCTCACCTTCCTCGAGTTCCCCCTCGATCAGGTTGGCCGTGCCGTACTCCTTGCGCTGTTTGCGCGCGATCACGTAGGGTGCGCCGGCGACGACGCTGGTTGCGGCGGCGAGCGGGACGGCACCGAGGGCGACGCCGGCGAGTTTGTCGTCGGGGTCGATACGCTCGGCGAAGGCTTCGGCGACCGTTTCGAGGCAGTCGGGGTCGGTTTCGAAGCGGTACTTGTCGACGTAGTACTCGCTGGTGCCGCCGTGGGCGAGTTCGAACTCGCCGAACTGGACGGCATCGGCGTCTTGCAGCGCGTCGATCAGTGATTGGGTCTGGGTGTCGGTCGTCATTGCTCGAAGTGGCGAGACGAACCGAAATAAGCGGTGTGGAACCGAGTCGCCGGATCCACGACCCCGGCGTATCTTTTTGGTGGGACACACTGTATGCTCCGCTGACACCATGCGCGCAGCCGAACCCCATCCCGACGCTCAAGCCGTTCTCGACCTCTATGACTCCTTCGACGCACCGTCGTTCGATGAAGTCTCCGTCGAAACCGCCCGCCAACTAATGGCCGAGCTACGAGACGTCGAGCCCACGATCGAACTCGAGTCCGTCTCGGATCGCGACATCGATGGACCGAACGGCGAAGTTCCGATTCGTATCTACGAACCACGGCCGGCAGACGAGCGGGACGAACAGCCGCTCATCCTCTACTTCCACGGCGGCGGCTGGGTCATCGGCAGTATCGACACGCACGACGGCACTTGCCGAAAACTCGCGAGCGAATCCGGATACCCCGTCGTCAGCGTCGACTACCGCCTCGCACCCGAACACCCGTTTCCCGCCGGTCTGCAAGATTGCTACGCCGCACTCGAGTGGGCCGCCGACGCGGCACGGCGGCTCGACGCGGACCCGGAGCGACTCGTGCTCGCGGGCGACAGCGCTGGCGGGAACCTCGCGGCGGCGACGGCGCTTTGCAGTCGCGATCAGGATGGTCCGTCCGTCGCCTATCAGCTTCTGCTCTATCCGGTAACGGGGCCCGTCGAGGGGACGGACGCCTACGAGGAGAACGCCGAGGGCTACTTCCTGACGACTGACGACATGGACTGGTTCGAGGGCCACTACTTCGAGCGACCGATCGATCGAGGGAACATCTACGCAATGCCACGGCTCGCGAACGACCTCTCGGGACTGCCGCCGGCGACGGTCGTCACCGCGGGGTTCGATCCGTTGCGAGACGACGGGGCTGCCTACGCAGACCGGCTCGCCGACGCCGGTGTGGAGACCACTCACTACAACTACGACGACCTGATTCACGGCTTTTTCAGCATGATTCAGGAGCCGATGGCGATCGACCGCGCTCACGACGCCTACGACGATGTGAGCCGCGATCTGCAGGGGGCACTCGAGTCGTAACCGCAACTCGAACTAGGGCGGTTCCGATCGGTTCGGCGAGGATTGGATCGCGCCCACATAATTACAACAAGTCGTACCCAGACCGATCATCCCCAGGCTAGTTAGACAGGATTTGATACTATCTGGTACTTGCCGGCAACGATCCGCATACCAAGGCTATTTGTACACAGCCTTATCCGACTAGTCCGGTTTTGTACTAGTAGCCCATGAGTACCCAACCACTCTCTCCATCGACGAACGAGTCGGTACACATCCTGCTGGTTGAGGACAACCCAGGAGACGTGCGACTCGCACAGGAAGCGTTCCGGACCGTCGATATCGAGACGACGTTTCACACCGTCCGCGACGGCGACGAGGCACTGTCGTTCCTGCGAGAACAGGTGTCGACTGGGACTGAGTCGGCATCGGGTTCACGCACAGACTCGGACCCGGATTCGGATTCGGACTCGCCCTCGAACTCGACTCCAGATATCGATCTCGTCCTACTCGATCTGAATCTGCCCCGTACGAGCGGCTTCGAGGTACTCGAGGAGGTCCGAGACGATCCCGACCTTGCATCGTTGCCGGTTCTCGTGCTGACGAGTTCGGAGGCGACGGAGGATATCGCAAGAAGCTACGATCTGTGCGCGAACGCCTACCTCACGAAGCCGAACGGGCCGAGCGAGTTTGCCTCACTTGGAGAAGCCGTCGAGTCGTTCTGGATGGACGAAGCGGTGTTGCCGCCGACACCGTCGTAAGCGGGTGCGCTGGGTTCGCTGCTGTCTGCGGTTCTTGATTTCTCGAGACGCGATCGGCTCGGTGACCGGCCGTTACCAGGATTCGTTCTTCAGCGGCCGTTACCAGGGCTCGTTCTTCAGCGGCCGTTACCAGGGCTCGTTCTTCAAGCCGAGTTTGTACGCGATCATGTTCGTCGTCACGTGGAGAATCGGCGTCAGCACGACGACGACGAGGATGACGTCCCACGTAAACCACGTGAAGAACCACTCCGTCGCGAGTAGCGCCGTCAGCGGAAGCGAGACGACGACGAAGTCGAGCTGGTCGAGGCCGGGGAACATCGCACCGCGCTGACGGCCCGTTCGGCGCTTCAAGAACGAGGCGAGCACGTCGCCGAGCATCGCACCGGCGGCGAGTCCGAGCGCTGCGAGTGGCTCGAACGCCGGCACGGCAAAGCCGAGCACGCTGCTCACGTCGTCGGCGAAAACGGTCAACACGCCCGCGAGGACGAGTCCCGCCGTGATTCCCGCCGCCGTCCCGCGCCAGGTCTTGCCGTCGCCAAGCAACCGCGCGTCGCCAAGCGTCCGCCCGCCGTCGATCGGTCGGCCCCCGCCGCCGAGCACCGCCGCGTTGTTCGGAACGTACGCCGGCAACATCGCCCAGAACGCGATCACGACTGTCTCGAGTACTGCCATGTTCGCCGCGATGCGCTGAGATGCCTTAACCGGCAGTGATTCGGTCTCGTCCTCGGAGACGGTCGTGTTACACACGAAACACGAGGATCGGTAGACGTTAGGACGAATCGGGACGAACGACGACGTTCTCGAGTTCGGGAGCCGCGTCAGCCTGTTCTCCTGCTGTCGCTTCGAACGTACTGTCCTCACCAGCGGTTTCGAGCGTCCGGACGTTGTCCGCAACGATAGTCGCAAGCCGATCCCAGTGCTTCGGCGTGTGGCCGCCCGTATGCGGCGTGATGAGACAGTTCTCGAGGTCCCACAGCGGGTGCTCTGCCGGCAGCGGTTCGGGTTCGGTCACATCCAGCGCCGCACCGCGGATCGCGTTCGACTGCAGCGCAGACACGAGCGCATCGGTATCGACGATCCCGCCACGAGCGACGTTAACGACGACTGCGTTCGGCGGCAGCGTCGCGAGTTCCGCCTCGCCGACGAGGCCGCGGGTCAGGTCGTTCAGCGGGCAGGCGAGCACGATGTAGTCGCTGCGGGCGAACGCGTCGTGGATCGCTGCGTCGTCAAAGCCGATGATCTCGTCAGTCGGTCCGCCCTTCGACGGCGTGTACCTGACACCGATGGTTTCGACGCCGAAGCCCTCGAGTCGCGTGACGAGTTCCTGGCCGATCGAACCGAGACCGACGACCGTGACAGTGCTGTCGGTAAACTCGTGAGACTGGAAGTGTCGCCACTCGTTTTGCTGCTTGCGTCGCCATCCTTCGTGAAGATTCCGCGCAAACACCAGCATGTTGCCGATGGCCTGCTCGGCGATACCGGGCGCGTGAATCCCGCCCGCGTTCGTTACGGTGACGCCGTGCTCACGGAACGCCGCTGCCGGAAGATGGTCAGTGCCCGCGAAGACACAGGCGAACAACTCGAGTTGGTCGGCGCGCGCTAACAGGTCTTCGTCGATGCTGATCCCGGTCACGACGCGAGCCTGTGGGACGAGGTCGCGTTCGTCTGCAGGTGTTCGAGCGAGCGCGACGGTGTGGTTCGGAAGTCGCTCGCGCAGTCGGTCGGCGTACGAGTCCATCGAGAGTCCCTCCGTTCCTTCACGGAGGACGACGATATCGGGAGCGTCCATGCTGGACGGGAGTAGTGAGAGGGTGCTCTTACCGGTTGTGACCGGGCACGATGGTGGTGCCGTTGGCTGGGAGATGATGGGTTCGTCACGAATCCGACGCAGCAGCGCCCATTCGTTCACTGATTGGTGAGTATTCAGACGCAGAGAGAAGCAGTCCGCGCGAGATATTAAACTCCTTATGACTGGCCGACGAGGTCATCAGTATGATCCCGCCGATCGCAAACCGGTTCGTCGCCGGGGAGTCTCCCGCCGAGGCCCTCGATCACGTTCGAACCGTCAACCAGCGGAATGTGAACGTAATTGTCAATCTGCTCGGCGAACACTACGACGAGCGCGCACCCGCAAGCGACGACGCCGCGGAGTACCGATCACTCGTCGAAGACATCGCAAACGCCAATCTCGACGCCTGCATCTCCGTTAAACCCTCGCAGCTCGGCCTCGACCTGGGTGAAGATGTCTTCCGCGAGGAACTCGAGGACATCGTCGCCACGGCGGCCGACCGCGGCGTCTTCGTCTGGGTCGACATGGAAGACCACACGACGACCGATGCGACTCTCGACGCCTACGAGGAACTCGCCCGCGAATACTACGGCGATGAGGGTGCTGACGACCAGCAATCCTCGTCGGACCCGTGGGCCGACGGCGGCGTCGGCGTCTGCGTCCAGGCGAACCTCAAACGTACGCGAGAGGACATCGAACGACTCGCCGACGTTCCCGGCAAGGTCCGCTTCGTCAAGGGCGCCTACGACGAGCCAGCCGACGTGGCCTACACGAACACCCAGCGGGTCAACGACGAATACGAAGCGTTACTCGAGTACGCCTTCGAACACTTCGAGGATGGCGTCGCGGTCGGCAGTCACGATCCGGCGATGATCGAGCGGGCGATCGAGTTGCACGAGGAGTACGGGACGGAGTTCGAGATTCAGATGCTGATGGGTGTACGAGAGGACGCACAGTACGACCTCGCCGAGGAGCACGAGGTCTGGCAGTACGTCCCCTACGGCGGGCGCTGGAAGTCGTACTTCTATCGGCGCGTCATGGAGCGAAAGGAGAACCTCTGGTTCGCGCTGCGTGCGATCATTGGCCGGTAACAAGTGCAAGCGGGAAATAAAGGGAAGGGCTCATTAGCCCGTAGTGAGAGGGAAACGACATGGCTTCGTGGAAGCGGGACTTTGCGAGCGGCCTGATCGTTCTCGGGCCCGTCCTCATTACGCTCTACGTCATCTACTGGCTCTACGGCCTCATCGCCGGCATTACGCCCGGCCTCATTCTCGAGGCGGAGGCACTCGAGCCGTTGATTGCCGGCGAGCAGACACGCGAGCAGCTCGCACAGTTCCTTCGTGTTGTCGTCGCACTGACCGTCCTCACGATTCTGACGTTCTCTGTCGGCTATCTCATGCGGACGACGGTCGGCAGTCTGGTCGAGCGCCTCGTCGACAACGTCGCCAATCGGGTACCCGTCATGCGCGTCGTCTACAACGCGTCGAAGATGGCCGCCGAAACCGCCTTCGGTGAGCAGGAATCGCTGCAGACGCCCGTCAAACTCGAGGTGTGGGACGGCCTTCGAATGACGGCGTTCAAGACGGGGAAAGTCACCGAAGACGGCAGAGAGGTGCTGTTCCTCCCAACGTCGCCGAACATTACGACTGGATTCGTCATCGAGGTCCACTCAGAGCGCATTACCGAGCTAGATGAGGACGTCGAGGATGCGCTGACCCGGGTGTTGAGCGCGGGCTTCGGTGATGCGGACCGAACGCGCGGTATGGATGCGGGCGTTCCGATCGACGTGATCGACGAGAGCAGCGCGAAGAAGACACGACCCGACGACGACTGAGCGTTCTTTCTCCTACCGTCCGTTCTTGCTGTGGAGTCAGCCCCATCCAGTACGCCAGCCACTTCGAGCAGGAGTTCCGAAGAGTGGATCGACCGCAGCAACCCCGCTTGTGGGGATGTGAGTGGAGACGGAAATGAGTCTCTGAGCCGTTCGAAAGTTGGGTACAGACGTCAGCAAACGAAGCGTGGCTCCCTCAAACGTACTGGAACCACTCGTCGTACTCGTCGGTCGTCCGCTCGACGACATCGAAGAACCGCGACTGAATATCCTCGGTCACTGGACCGCGCGAGCCATCACCGATAACGACGTTGTCGATCTTCCGAATCGGTGTCACCTCTGCCGCAGAGCCGGTGAAGAACAGTTCGTCGGCCGTGTTGAGCTCGCCCCGCGAGATGGAGACATTGTCGTGAACCGTATAGCCCAGATCCTCGGCGAGCGTAATCACCGTGTTGCGGGTGATGCCGTCGAGAATCGACTCCGAAAGCCCCGGCGTAAAGATCTCGCCGTCACGAACGAGGAAGATATTCTCGCCCGGCCCCTCGGCGACGTTACCCTCCTTGTTGAGAACGAGCGCTTCGGCGTAGCCGTTCCGGCGTGCCTCCTCGCCCGCGAGCAGACTGTTGGCGTACAGCCCCGTCGTCTTGGCGTTCGTCGGCACCTGACTCGAGGCGTGCTTGCGCCAGGAAGAGACCATCACATCGATGCCCTTCTCGAGTGCCTCCTCCCCGAGATAGGTCCCCCAGGGCCAGGCGGCGATGGCGGTGCGGGTCGGACAGTCGTCGGGACTGACGCCGAGTGAGTTGTAGCCGTAGAAAGCCACTGGACGAATGTAACACGAGGAGAGGTCCTGTCGGCGGATGAGTTCGAGTGTCGCCTCGGTCAGCTCCTCGCGCGAGTGGTCGATCTCCATCTCGTAGGGCTGTGCGGACTGGAAGAGACGGTCGAGGTGTTCCTCCCAGCGGAAGATTGCGGGGCCGTTTTCGGTGTCGTAACAGCGTGCGCCTTCGAAGATGCCGCTGCCGTAGTGGAGGCCGTGTGTGAGGACGTGGATCTGCGCATCGTCCCAGTCGACGAATTCACCGTCCATCCAGATCGTGTCGACGTCCATGTCGTCGAATCCCATGATGAAGTGTGTTGCAAGCCACCGTACTAAGTGTTCGCGATTTCCGAGGCAAGCCCTGCCTGTGGTGAGTCTCGCGGCGAGAGCGGGCGGATCACGGCTGCAGCCGGTCGGAGTTAGTCCCGGAAGCGGGTTGCCTCGATTGCGACGGCAACGAAACCGACGACAGCGATGGCGACGGCCCCGAACTGTAACAGCGTCGCGAAGGCGCTGTCGGGACTCGAGTCGTGGTCGTTGTGCTCGCCGTGTGTGTGATCTTCGTGATCCGCGTGATCGTCGTGTGCGTGGTCTGCGTGCTCATCGTGAGCGTGCTCGTGGTCGTGGTCGTGGTCGTCGTCAGGATCGTGAGCGTGCTCGTCATGATCAGGATCCGCGTGATCGCCGTGACCGTCAGCCGAAACGGCAGTTGCATCGATCCATTCACTCACATACGATCCGTCGGGAGCGCCGGTCACGCGAAGATCCCAGTGACCCTCGTCAGGAAGGGGTTGAACCGTCGCGTACGTGCCATCGTCGTGGGCCTCAAGTTCGACTTCGATCTCCGTCCCCTCCTCACTGCTTGCAAGCAGCCGGACAGATTGGTCCGACTCGATCGGCTCTCCGTCGTCGAGGAATGTAACCTCGAAGACGATCGGTTCGTCCGCCTCGAGTGTGAACGACTCGGGCGTCGCGTCGGCGGCCGGGAGCGCCGTCACCTCGACGAGTACGTCGTCGTACTCGTACTCGATCGTCGCCTCGGTGACATCGTCGTCGACGCCCGCGACCGCGGCCGTCGGCGCGGACGTAAGCACCCCCGAGAGGAGCACGACGACGATCACGAGTGCAACCTCGAGTCGGACGGCGCGAGCAATTCGGGTGCCCGTTGCGAAGTCGTCGTCCCGGTCGACTCCACCGTCCGTGCTCGCCGGTCGTGCATCACCGGCCGGTGTGGTTTCGTCGGCCGACTCGAGTCGACCCAGGAGGACGAACCGGGTGACACCGCCGAGTGCGAGTGCGGCGGCGATGAGGACCAGTTTCGCGACCAGTGTGAGACCGTAGACGGTGTCCGTGAGACCGTCGGCGGTCGGGACGTGCCACGAGGCGAGGACGAATCCCGTCGCCACGACGAGTGTGACGCCGACGAGCGCAAGGATCGAGTACCGACGGATCGTGCGTGCGAGGAGCGCGGATCGGTTGTCGGTGTCGGCCGCGCGAACGTGTGGAACGACGACGAACGCGAGGACGACCAGTCCACCTGCCCAGAGCCCGGCCCCAACGAGATGGACGAAATCGACGGCTGCCCCCTGCAGTCGGTCGATCGCAGTCGCTGAGTGACTGGTCCAGGCGATCGTTCCCGCGATGGCGAGCGCCGTGACGAACGTGCCGACGAGCGACGTGCGACGGGGCGGGCGTCCACGAGACATCGCCACCGTGATCCCGACCAACACGAGGCTGAGGGCGGACTGGACGAGCCAGGCCTGACCGAGTGGGGTCTCCGCGAATTGGGAGATCGTCTCGACGGAGAGTGGTCCCAGTGCCGTGCTCCGGGCGAGTCCGAGCGCGAATGCGCCGACGAGCGTGAGTAGTGCACCACCCACGAGCAGTCGGCTGAGACGGCTGTCGATCGCCTCTCGTCGCTCCGTGCGAGCGAAGACGGGACCGACAGCGAGGGTTGTGATCGCCGGAATGCCGATTAGGCCGACGACGCCGACGAGCAACAGCGCTTTCGCGCCCGCCTCGACCGGCGGGATCGATTCGTCGGTCTCGTCGTCTTCGTACCCCTCGAGAACGGCGTCGCGGTCGAGCGGTTCGTCGCCGACGGCGAAGAAGAACGAGCCCGAGGTGGTGTGGCCGTCGTCAGCGAGGACCTCCCAATCGACGGTGTACATGCCATCCGCACCGTCAGTGTCAGCGTCGGTATCGGCGCTGGCGTCGGCCTCGGCGTCTTCGATTGGCACACGGACAACCTGCGTGTCGTCAGAATCGATTTCGGGTGCGGCCGAGACGATCTCACCGTCCGGCCCTTCGACGGTGATGTCGGCGTTAACGACACCGTCACCCGAGAAGGAGAGGGAGACCTCCTCGGGCACCTCGTCGACCTGCTCACCGTTCGCCGGATTTGATTCGCTCAGATAGGCGTGGGCCGCGGCTGGCGTCGCAACGAGCCCGATTGCGAGGGTCGCGACGACGAGACACGCGAGTATCGCCGCGAGGAGCGACCGGCGAGCGGGCAAGCCGTGTCCAGCGGGCGACGATCTCGCACGCATCGGTTAGCGGAGTCGACTGGAGTAGCCGACGCCCGAGTCACCGACGTACTGGACCGTGTCGACGCCCTCCTCGACCTCGACGTGGTCGACGAGTTCCTGTGCGTCCATATCCACGATCGCGACGATGCCGTCCTCGTCGGCGGGCGTAACGAAGTACTCGCCGCCGGCGACGCCGGAGCGGTGGAAGTGGTGAGCGCCCTCGGGGCGGACGATGTCGCCGACGTCGACCGTCTCGACGACGTCGAGTTCGTCGACGTCGATGATCGACGCCTCGTCGGTATGGGTGTGAGCGGTTGCGGCGTAGAGCGTGCCGTCGTCGGCTTCGTAATAGCGGAGCGCGTCGGGGCCCTCACCGACGTCGACGGCACCGAGTTCCTCGCTGTCCTCACTGGTCGCGTCGATGAATCGGATGCTATCCCCGTCGAGGAAGCCGAGCACCTGCTCGTCGGGCGAGAGGTACATTCCGCCCGAGAACGCGAGTGTGTCGACGATGTCGTCGTCCTCGGTGTCCACGACGACAGTCTCGTCTCCGTATTCGAAGTACGCGAGCCCCGTTTCGGGGCTGTACGCCTTGTAGTGGGTGCCCTGCTCCTCGTCGTCGAATTCGATGAAATCGCTTCGCTCGTAGTTTTCGAGGTCGATCACCGGTGCGCCGGGGTCGTTCACGTTCGTCGCGTACCCCATCGAGCCGAGGTCCTCGTGGTAGAGCAGTTTGCCGTGACCCTCGTTCTCGAGGCCCGACTCGACGATTTCCGTGACCTCGTGAGCGTCTGTGTCGATGACGTAGAACATGCCTTCGTCGTCGGCATGAACCCACATCTCGTCGTCGTTCGGGTGATACATGTGCGTTGGTCCCGGACCGATGTCGACTTCGTCGACGATCTCGCGGCCGTCGGTGTCAATGACGAGCACCTGCGAGGGTGACTCTCGAATGACGTAGATCTCGCTGTAGTCCGCAGTGATTCGCGGATCTCCCCATCCTTCGTCGTCGATCCCGTCCGTGATTTCGTCGACGAGTTCGCCGTCCTCGGGGTCGATGATCGCGATTGTATTCGGCGCGAAGGCGTAAACGACCCCGTCGCTGCCATCACCATTGCCGTCGCCGTTACCGTTCCCGTCGTCACCGTTCCCCGCCCCATCTCCACCGTTCTCCTCACCGTTTTCATCGTCGTCACTCAGACAGCCGGCGAGCGCAACCACAAACCCGCCGCCCATTGCCTGCACGAACCGTCGTCGATCTGTGGAGGGTTCCATACCCGACTCTCCACACCCCGTATTATTCGTGGTTATGGTACGGCTGTCGAAAACGTGGTTCAGTTCTCGAATCCCGAACGCGGCGACGAACGCTACCGATCTCCCGACTCGTCGAGCAATCCATCCACCAGCCGCGTAAACCGGTCGACCAGCCGATCCGGCACCGTCGGCTCGACCGTCGACAACAATCGTCCCGTTTCCTCCGCATTGGCGAGTCGAAGCGTCACCCGATTGCGCTCGTCGTAGGACTTCTCGACGACGCCCTGTTCGACGAGTCGGTCGAGGTGGTACTCGAGTGTACTCCGTGCAATGCCGAGCGTGTCAGCGACCGCGCCCGGAGTTGTGGGTTCGTGTTCGATGAGGTGGACGACGATGGTACGGGCGGTTTCACGCCGGAAGAGTGCGAGGGTGGCGCGTTGCCACTCATCGTACTCGGGAGGATAGTAGTGGGTTCGGCCGTAGAACTCGCTGCGGACGAGTTCGTCTGCGGCGAGGAGTTGTCGGATGTGGTACTGGACCTGGCCAGGGGCGAACTCGGATTCGCGGACGAGTTCGTTGAAGTGGATGCCGGCGTTGTCCTGTACGTGGGTTCGAATCTGGCGTCGGGTTGTCGTCATAGTGTGAGAGAGTGGTGTGTCTGTTGGAGATTGGCGGTGGATCGGGGAGTGGGGGACACAGTTGCGTTGGGGAGATCAGTTGTGGTCGTGGTCGTAGCCGTGATCGTAGTCGTGGCCGTGGTCGTAGTCGTAGCCGTGATCGTAGTTGTAGTTGTAGTCGACTACGAGTTGGGTAGCAGCGCCTATGGGTGCGATCACCATAACGCGTTTTGCTCGTTCCCGATCGTCGGGAACGGTCCGAAATCCGAACCGTGGGTGTTGTGGGGCCGAGCGCGTCGCCGGTCAGCGGCGGCGGTTCGCTCTGTCGCCGGAAAAGCGACGATCGAAGCACATACGTCGGTTCGTTCCGGACCATCGCACGTAGCTTCGTGTCGATGAACCATACGAATCCGTTCGAGGTCGAGTGGCTCGCACCCGAGTTCGCGCCCGTGTTACTCGCCGTAATTTTCCTCGCGGTCGCCGGCACGACGATCCTCTTTGGCGCGGCAATCGTGGCCTACTCGCGGCGGCGAACGACCCGCTATCTGTTGATCACGATCGTGCTCGGATTGCTCGTCGCGCGGTCGCTAGTCGGACTCGGAACCGTGTTCGGCCTCGTCCCGATGACGGTACACCATCTCGTCGAACACAGCAGCGACTTCGCGATTGCTGTCCTCGTCCTGTACGCCGTCTATCGGAGCGGAACAGCGGCGGCCGAGTAAGAGACCGTCGTATTCCCGCTGAACCCGTTCTCAGGCGAGTCGGTCGATGACTTCGCGTCCCTCGAGATACGCGAACTCGTGGTCGGCGGCGTACGCGCGCGCATCTGTCGGCGAAAGCGCCTCTCCCGACTCGTCGTCTAACATCTCACAGACGACGACCGCAGGCGAGAGGTCGGCCGCATCGGCGAGCGCGAGGCCGAGTTCCGTGTGTCCCTCGCGCTGTGCCAGCAGCTCCGGTGCGCCCTTCAGCAGGTGGACGTGACCCGGAACCCGGAACTCGTCGGCGAACGCGGTCGCGTCGGGATCTGCTGCAGCCTCGCCGAGCGCCTGAATCGTCGTCGAGCGGTCGTTGTCCGTAATGCCGGTGTAGGTGTCGCGGTGGTTGACCGTCAGCGAGAACGACGAGCGCTCGTCGTAGCCGAGCTGGTGGTCGGCGGTCGCGGGATGGTCGACCTCCTCGCCGTAGAACGGCAGGTCGAACGCCTCGGCCGTCTCGTGCCCGAGTGCGACACAGACCAGTCCGCCAGCATCGTTCCGGAGCCGAGTGACGGCGTCGGACGTGACGAAATCAGCGTGATAGATGAGGTCGGTCTCGCCCTCGCGGTCTGCCGCATCGTGGACGAGAATCGGCTCGCCGGCCTGCAACGCCGCCAGCGCGTCGTCCACCGAGGCGTCACCGGCGGTGTCGAGACTCGCGTTCGCATCGCCCGACCCGCTCGCCTCACTTGACGTCGTCCCCGCGTGCTGGCCCGTCATTCGCGATCACCCACCGAAATCGTGACGTGGTCGTCGTCGGCCAACTCGAGTGCGTCCCGGAGCTTCTCGGGGGCGATGACCTCGAGTTGGTCCTCGTCGTGGTGGGTTCGTTCCGGGGCGATGGTGTGGGCGGTCTCGTAGGTCTGCCCGTCTGCGGTCTCGACTGTCGCCGAGTAGCAGACGGCAGGACCGTAGGTGCGATCGTCGTCCTCCCAGCCGTCGATCGGGACGGGATCGAGCGAGGAGACGGCGCTCCGGCGGCGGACACTCTCGTCTCGAAGTTCGACGTTGAGCGTGCCGGGGAACGGCTCGTAGCCGAGGCGGTCCTCGAACTGGCGCTGGTAGCCGGGCAGCGAGATGTAGTGGCGGCCCTCGCCCATGCCGCTGGTGACGGTGCCCTCGAGTTCGACCTCGGAGTCTGCCTCGAAGATGCGGCGGTAGTCCTCGTACTCGGCGTGGAGTGCGCGCTCGCCGTCGTCGGTGATGGCGACCCACTGGCCATCGCTGACGGTATCGCGTTCGAGGAGGGCAGCGCTTTCGAGGCGCTGGAGGCGTCGGGAAGCGGTCTGGTTGGAGGCATCGAGGCGGTCTGCGAGGTGAGAACAGGAGATTTTGACGTCGCCCGCGAGTCCGCCCTCGAGTGCGAGAAGCTTCAGGACGGCGAGTTCGTCGTGGCCGACGGCAGATTCCGCTGTCGTTGACATAGACGAGGCTTTGTCAGCACCAGTCAAAAGCGTACCGAATGTGGTATGCGTATCAAAACTGCTACGGAGTTCGCGAGCGTTTATTCGCTCTTCGTTATCGTCGTCTTCGCGTGACCGTGGAAAAGCCCTCCGATACCGGCGGTACGTCTGACAGCGTGCTCACAGCTCCGTTGCAACAGTGTCTTCGATTGCGGCGACGCGGTCCGAGTCGAACGTGAAGAATCCCTCCCAGACGCGATCGCCGGTTTCGAGACAGACCAGCGCCGCGCTACGAGGGACAGTACTCGAGTCCCCATCGGATCGACGCAGCGGAGTGAAAGCACTCCGGCTGGCACCTGGTACGTCCTCGTGTGGATGCTGGTCAGTCGGTCCCTCGTTGTCGGGACGATAGACGACGAACCAAGCGGTTCGATACAGTCGACTCCGGCCGGTGTGGACGGTGGCCTCGATTGCAGGCGGGTCGGAACCACCGACGCCGTAGACGTGAACATCGACGTCCGTTCGCCCGAGTTGGTCGTATACGGCACGGGTTCCGACTTCGTCTTCGATCCGAGAGAGATACTGGAACGAACTCCGGAGGATGCCACTCCCGTTCGACCAGGCGAGTTGCTCGATGTAGCGCGAGAGCAAGATTAACAGCAGCTTCTCCTTGTGCGAGCGGGGATACCCCCGCAGCTCGAGCCGGGTGTTCTCGAGTGCAGCCAGCACAGCCGGGAGTTCGATCGAGCCGAGTCCGCGGCTCCCAGTCATGAACAGGTCGGAGTTGATCGCGAGAATCGCATCGTACAGGTCGTCCATCGGCGAGGCCGCGATCGGTTCACCATCTTCGAGTGCAACGACGACAGTGTCGTGTGCGTCGAGGACATCGTCGAGACGCCGGTCGGCTCCCGCGACTATCGATCGGTTAGCGGCCGTCACTTCGACGTGCGGACTGTCGACGGAATCCGCAAGGAGGTCAGTCAACGGCCCGCGCTCGGCACGGTCATCCGCAGCGACGACAGCAAGCGACCGGCTGGCTGTCTCGAGCGAGTCGAAAAACGATCGAAGCGTCACTGCCGGACGTTCTGTGTGTGCGGTTGTAAGGATTATTGCCGATATTGCCGATTTGGAGCCATCGAGGACCAGGATTTCGGGCTGTTTTGCTTCGTCTTGCTTCGGTTCGCTTCGAGTACGACCGGCTGGAGTACCCAGATTGGAGCCGCGATGCAGTCACGAGTTCGTGCTGATCCAGTCGGAGGTAGTCGCGATTCAGTCGCCCGTGACTGGATCGCGCGCCCAGAACTCGCTTCCCTTCTTTAGCTTCGGGACCCACGTATCGCTGGTCTTCGAAAGGAGCGCGACGCGAGAGGAGGGGACGCCCTTGCACTCGGTGAACTCGGGCATGTAGTCGGCGACGGATTCGGCGAACTCGACGACCTCCTCGTGGTCGGGCATCGACGAGCGGTCGAGTCGGCCCTGGGAGTGGCCGACGTGCATGTACGCCTTGAGTTCGATGAAATCGGGATCTGCCTGCTGGTAGAAGCCGGCGTACCAGTCGGGGTGGTGCATGTTCTCGCCTTTGACCAGCGTCGTCCGCAAGACCGTTCGGGTCTCCTCTTTCTCCCGCAGGACGTCCATCGTCTCGAGGAGGCGATCCCAGGCGTCGTCCTCGACGGCCTTGACGACCTGATCGAACGTGTGTCGTTCGGGGGCGTCGACGCTGACGTACAGCTGGGTGGGGTCACACTCACGAAGCACCTCGGGACGGGTGCCGTTCGAGACGAGGAACGTGGTGATGTCTCGGTCGTGGAACGCCTCGAGTAGTTCCGGGAGGTAGGGATACAGCGTCGGTTCGCCGTCGAGAGAGATGGCGACGTGTCGAGGTTCCATCGCCTCGTCGAAGACCTCCCGTGGGACCTCGTCGTTCCCGCCGAAGCCCGACAGGAGCCGCTTCTGCAGGTCGATCGAGGCGTCCACGACAGCTTCGGGGTCGTCCCACTCGACGCCGTCCATCTCGTAGGCGTGGCCCTGGTGGTCACGCCAGCAGAAGACACAGCGCTCGTTGCACTTGACGACCGGCGTCATCTGGATGCAGCGGTGGGACTCGATGCCGTAGTAGATGTTCTTGTAGCACCGGCCCTCACCGCGCAGGGCGTTCGCCGTCCAGCCACAGGTCTGGGCGGCGGTGTGATTCTCGCTGTGGTAGTTCGGACTCGAGACCTGTGCGGGTCCACCGTCGCGGTTACCACCGTCTGTCCCTGAATCGGCATCGGCGTCGGCATCGGCCCCCACCTCGCCGTCGACGCCTGCGTCGGCGGAATCGCTCATGTTGCTCTCGCTTGGATAGGAGCCACTAAAAGACGTGTGGTGTCGCGCGTTGAATTCAGAAGGATACCGGGATACAGTGGGCTACTCCGTACGTTCCTCGGAGCTACTGCCAACGTTCGGACCGGGCGGCAACTCTCCCGGTTCGGCCGGTTCGTCCTCCTCGTTCGCAATTTCGCGCTCGAACGTGTACAGGACGAGTCCAGTGTTCGCCGTCATGATGACACCCGTCGTCGGAACCGACGCGAACAGATGAAGACCGACGCCAAGCAGGAAGGGGACCGCCGCGACTGCAGCCCAGAGTTGTGAGCGTGAAACGTCGTTTCGCACCGCATCGCGACCGACATAGACGTATATCAGCACCGTTCCGACGACGCCGAACAGCACGATCGCCGCGTCGACTGCATCCATACGTGGCTCTTCGCCGGGACACGCAAAAGCGTTCTGCGTGGCGTCGGCTGCTGCTGACACGCCTGCCTCACAGAGGCCCTCACCGAATCCGTTCGAACATGCGGTTATCGAATTCGCTCGAGCACCGACAGCGTCCCGTCGGCGTGTGCTTCAGTGAGCACCTCGTCGGCTGTCGCTCGTGCCGCGTCGTCGGCGTTCGAGACGGCAAAACTGCGGCCGACGGCCTCGAACGTCGAGACGTCGTTGATCGAGTCGCCGATCGCAACGGAGTCCGCGAGGGCGAATCCGACATGGTCCGCAATGATCTCGACGCCGTCGCCTTTGTTCTGGTCGGTGTCCTTCACGTGGTAGGCGTAGCCGGTGTCGATCACCTCGAGTCCGGCCGCGGCGGCAAGTTCGCGCAACGGCTCCAGGGGCTGGTCGCGACTGACGGCAACTTCCGTCTCACGCCAGCGGTTGACCGTGTCGCCGTCACCCCAGCCGAGGTCGTAGCCGGCGGCGCGGTACTCCGTAGCGACCGTTCGTGCAGCGTCGGCGTCGGCCGTGACGTGAACGTCCTCACCAGTGTAGACGATGCCGCCGTTTTCGGCAACGACCAGTTCTGGAACGCCGATAAAGTGACAGAGCGCGATCGGATAGGGGAAGGCCTTCCCGGTGGCGAGCACGACCGGCGCGTCCCACTCCCGAAGCGGATCGAACACGCGCGGGTCGATACCCCAGCCGTCGGGTCGGGTCAGCGTCCCATCGATATCGAGAATCAGCGGTGGCGTGGACATACACGCAGCTAGGGGACCAGTACCTAAAACCATCTGACTGTCGTCGCCAATTGCAATCGGACTGCACCGATTCGACCGTCGTCTCGGGCGGTCGAGAACTGAGGACACACCATCAGTAATTCACAACGGTTGTACCAATTGATACAGCTGTGGGACTAGTTATACTATCCCCGACATGACCTGTGTGGCGATAAGAACTAAGAGCAGTGCTGGGCGTTAGCACCTATGGTGTGGAAGGGACGACGTCTCATACCGTCGTTCATCAGACGAAGTTACGCATTGAAGTTTGGTGTTGTCTTCCTCGTTCTCGGGCTCACGATCGGTGGCCTCGGGCTCGTTTCGACGACGCTGCTCTCGGAAAACGTCGAGGAAACCGCCCTCGACGAACGCCAGGACGCAGCCTATCAGGAAGGGATCGCCATGGAAAATTGGCTCGAACAGAATCACAACCTCGTCGCTGCGACGGCAGACGCTCCCGTAACCGACAGCGGTGACCCGGAGCAAGTCGACGACTATCTCCAGGAGATCTACTACGACATGCCCGAAGAGCGCATGAACGCGCTCTACGTCGATACCGAGTCCGGTGACATCATCACGAGCATCGGCTCCGACGCCGACAATCTAGAAGCACTCGAGTTCCCCGACACTGCGGATCTCGACGGCGATATCTCGACGAACCTGGTCCAGCAGACGGAGCCGTACATGATGCCCGATCAGCTTGGACTCTCGTCGGATGCACACCCGGTCATTTCGTACTACGTCGGTGTCGACGACGGTGAGGGAGCGCTCGTGTTCACCTTCGACCTCTCCGAACGCTCGACTGAAATGGTCTCCGCCGCGGATTCGGGGACCGTCGTGACGATCGTCAACGAAGACGGAGAGATCGTCGGTGACGACGCCTATCTGGGCAACGACGGCGAAGGGAACGAGGAAACGCTGTCGTTCCTCTCCACGTACGAGGATCAAAGCGGCGTCCTCGAGGCAGCCCAACTCGAGAACCGTGGTTCGCTCCGCGTCGATGGTGCGCCGAGCGAAACCCTCCAGAGCGAGCCGTATAATTTCGATCCCGACGGCTACGTCGTCGGATACTACACGACGAGCGAGGACTGGACCGTGCTCGTGCACACGACGGAGGCAGATGCGCTCGGCTTTGCCAATACCGCAACCCAGTTCGGCCTCTTGATCACGTTCGTCGGCGTCGCCGTCATCGGTGTGTTCGGTACCGTTCTGGGACGGAACACGGCCCGGTCGCTCAGCGATCTCTCGGGCAGCGCAGCGGCGATCGAAGACGGCGAGTACGACACCGCCGTCGAATCCGATCGCATCGACGAAATCGGCGGCCTTTACAACTCGATCGACGACATGCGCATCTCGCTGGTCGACCAGATCGAGGAGTCCGAGCAGGCGCGGACACAAGCAGAGCAGGCCCGCGAGGAGTCAGAACAGGCCAGAGAGCAGGCCGACGAGGCTCGCGAAGAGGCAGAAGTGGCGAAAGAACGCGCAGAACGCGCCCGCCAGGACGCCCAGGAGATGAACGAGCAGCTCGAACAGACCGCAACCGAGTACTGCGCCGTCATGCAAACCTGCGCCGACGGCGACCTGACCCAGCGCCTCGATCCGGACACCGAAAGCGAGCCGATGGCCGAGATTGCTGTCACGTTCAACGAGATGGTGGACGACCTCGAGCGCACCGTCGGCAGCGTCTCGACGTTCGCCGGCGACGTCTCCGCGGCGACCGACGACGTGCAGGCTCGCGCGACCGAACTCGAGTCCACGAGCGAGACGGTCAGCGAGTCCGTCCAGCAGATTACGGGCTACGCGGACCAGCAACACGAGCGCATGGAGACCATCTCCGGCGAGGTGCAGGGAATCTCCGCGAACATCGAGGAGATCGCAGCGACCGCCGACACGCTCGCAGAAACGTCACAGCACGCGGCCGAACGGGCCAACGACGGCCGCGAGTCGGCCGGCAACCTCGTCAGCGAGATGGAAGATATCGAGGAGCGAACCGAGGCGACACTCGAGGCAATCCGTGACCTCGACGAGTCGATGGCGGAAATCGACGAGATCATCGATGTCATCACGGATATCGCGGACCAGACGAACATTCTGGCGTTGAACGCCTCTATTGAGGCGGCACACGCCAGCAACGCTAGTGCCAGCGACGGCGGCCGAAACGGCGGCAGTAGCCGCGCCGGAAACGGCTTCGCCGTCGTCGCCAACGAGGTCAAACAGCTCGCAGAGGAGACCAAGGAGTCCGCCGCGGAAATCGACCAGCTCATCGACACCGTCCAGTCCCAGACCGACGAGACGGTCAACGAGATGGAAGCAATGCGCGAACACGTCGTTTCGGGCACCGAAACGGTCGAACAGTCCGCGACGGCGTTCCGCGAAATCGAAGCCGAAGTAACTGAAGCCGACCACGGTGTTCAGGAGATCAGCGACGCGACCGACGGCATCGCCACCTCGACGCAGGAGCTGGTCACGATGGTCGACGACGTGACCGAAATCAGTACCGAGACGGCGAGCGAGGCGAGCGACGTCGCCGCCGCCGTCGAGCAGCAAACGGCCGCCATTTCGACCGTGAGTGAGAACGCTGACGACCTCTCCGAGCAGTCGGTAACGCTGCAAGAGTCGCTCGCGGCGTTTACGACCGATATCGACGGAACCGCTGGGGACCTCGGAGCGGGTGATGCGGTTACGACTAACGAGAGGGGCGACACCGACAACGATACCGACGACAGCACCGACGACGACCAGCCCGGCACCGAACTCGAGTACGTCGACCCAGACGAATCCGAAACGCTGCCGGTCGACGCTGCCGAATCGAATGCACTCGAGGAGAGTCGGGAGAGCCGTGTGGACGAGGAAAGCGGAGAGGGTGAGGAGGGCGAAGTTGCGGCGGCGGAACAAGCGCAATCGACCGCGGCGACCGCTGGCGAAGGCAGCACGTCAGCAGGTGAAACTGCAGCCGACGACGATGATGACGACCCTCACGCACTCCCCGCCGGCGAGAACGAGTCGGAACCGAGTGCACTCGAGTCCGGACTCGAAGACGACGAGGAGAGTGATGGAGGTGATGAGGGTGGTGACGGTGACAGCGAAATCGACGGCGCAGAACCTGCAGACAACGCCGAAGGCGGCGATGAGGACGACACTGAGAGCGAGGAGTCGGATCAGGCCGTAGACATCATCGACGACGAACGGCAGGCAGAGGACGATAGTGAGAGTGAGAGTGAAAGTGAAAGTGAGAGCGATGACGAAGACGGTGTGGACAACGATACCCAGTCTAGTGCCGACTCCGACGACGAGGGTGGCGCAGACGACGCAGGTAACGCAGACAACGAAGGTGGCGTAGACGACACGGACGGCACACCCAACACAGCCAACACAGCCAACACAGACCAGAACGCTGCGACCGAAGCAGACGGCGAAGCAACCGAAGCTGAAGTCGATGGAGAGACAGACGCAGACGAAACCCAACTCGACGAGGCAGACACCACCGACTCGAGTACGTAGCTGAACTCACCCTCCGGTTGGTGCCGGAGTTTACCCGAAAGTTCTCGAGTGACTGTTTTCCGCGGTGTGCTGCGAGAGCGCGTGTGCTGTGGCAGTACGTGTCGGCTGCGAGTGACTTTATGACCGCAGCTCTGGTAGCGGTTGTATGGCTGAAACGAAAGTTGCAATCGTGACTGCGGCAGGAAGCGGTATCGGCGAAGCGTGTGCCCGGAAACTCGCTGCGGATGGCTACACGCCGGTGTTGTTGTCACGGTCGGGGAGCGCCGTCGAGGTGGCGAACGACCTCGGCGGGGATGGCTTCGAAGGCTCGGTGACGGACCCCGACGACCTGGCAGCCCTCGTGGAGGCGACACACGACCGATACGGGCGTATCGACGCCGTGGTAAACAACACCGGCCACCCGCCGTCCGGCGGCCTTCTCGACATTTCGGACGAGGAGTGGCACGAGGGACTCGATCTCGTGCTGTTGAACACCGTTCGGATGGCCCGACTCGTCACACCGATCATGGACGCGCAGGGCCACGGGTCGATCGTGAATATCTCCACGTTCTCGGCGTTCGAACCCTCGAGTGCGTTCCCCGTCTCGTCGGTACTTCGGGCTGGCCTCGGGAGTTTCACCAAACTCTACGCCGACCGGTATGCCTCGGCGGGAATCCGGATGAACACGGTCCAGCCCGGATTCGTCGACAGTTACGACGTCGACGAGGAGACCGCAGCCCAGATCCCGATGGAGCGACCGGCAAAGACGACAGAGATCGCGGACGCGGTCGCGTACCTGCTCTCGCCCGCGGCAAGCTATCTGACTGGACAGAACATCCGCGTCGATGGTGGATTGACAGCGTCCGTGTAAGCGGTGTCGAGCAGTCGCCGCTCGAGTGCGAGAAGCAAAGAGCCAACAACCAACAGGGTGGAAAAAGCGGCTACAGCTGCGGCCAACGGATCAGAACCACGGGACCCAGACCGTCGTCGGGAAGACCCCTGCAACGTAGAGTAGCGCCACCAGGAACGTCCCGAAGACGATCGCCGCGGCGGGTGGGTCGACGTGGGTGTCGCCGTGGGCGTAGAAGGTCCGCTGGAAGAGTTCACCGAAGAGCGCGCAGATGATCCCGAAGACGAGGCCGACGATCAGTGCGACCTCGAGTCCCGTGTTCGCGAGCAGTGCGGCGCTGTCGTAGGCGACTGGCGCGCCATCTGCTGCCTCGGCAGGGAGCGAGACGGCAAGTGCGGCGGTCGCCGCCGGCAACGTGATATGGTGGGTCACCGGCACCTTCTCGACGCCGCAGTTGAGGAAGACCAGCGAGGCCGCGCTGATCCCGAAGCCGAGGAAGGCGCTGCCGGACGCGATGCCGACGTACGCGCCGAGGATACCCGCGACGAGGCCGATCATGGCGACGTGACTCCAGTGGTACTGATGCGGGAGCCACGGTTCGACGGTGAATCGAGCCTGCTGGGCTGGGGCCTGGGTCGCCGACGCGTCCGTAACAGCCTGGGGTTCGCCGTCTGCGCGAGCCTGGCTCTGGCCACCGTCAGTCGCCGTCCGGCGCTCCTCGCGCTCGAACGGCGTCATGTCGAGGATACCCGACCCGCGGACCTTCCCGATGATGCTGTAGCCGAGAATCAGCCGGTGGAACAGCGCGGAGAGCACGACACCCATCGCAATTGGGTCGTAAGGCATCCCCAGCCCCTCGGAGACGACGACGAGCCAGTAGCCGAGGATACCGAACGCACCACCCACGGCGAGCACGTCGGGCTTCGTCCCGAGCGCGTAGGCGATGTTCTTCGCCTCGTGATAGTCGTAGTCGGTGTCGAGGTAGCCCTTCCGTGCAGCGTAGGCCGTCGCGGCCACACCGCCGGCGAACGAGATTGCGGGCGAGAACGGCGGTCCGAACGCGATCTGATCGGTGATCGCAGCGGCCTCTGGGTCAACGAGCACCGCCGCCTCCCCGGCGATCACCATGAAGCCGGTGAAGATGAACGCCGGCAGCGGCCCGAGTGCAGCGCCGAACGCACCGCCCGCGAAAGCGGCGATCATTTCGGCGACGTCGAGCAGTTGCTCTATCATGCACCGTCACCGCTGTCGCTCGCGTCACTGTCGGCTCCCGTCTCAGAACCGTCCCGCGCCCAGTCGAGCGATCGGTCGACCGCATCGAGCCAGCGCTCGTAGCGCGCATCCGCCGTCTCGGCGTCCATCGTCGGATCGAAGGTCCGGTCGACCTGCCAGTTATCGCGCAGGCTGTCGACGTCGTCCCAGTAGCCGACCGCGAGGCCGGCCGCGTAGGCCGAGCCGAGCGCCGTCGTCTCGTCGACGACCGGGCGAACGATCTCCGAACCGATGATGTCCGACTGCAGCTGACAGAGGAAGTTGTTCTTGACCGCGCCGCCATCGACCTTCAGCGACCGCATCTCGATTCCCGAATCGGCCTCCATCGCTTCCGCGACATCCCGAGTCTGGTACGCGATGGACTCGAGTGTCGCACGGACGACGTGGCCCTTGCGAGTACCGCGGGTCATCCCGACGATGGTGCCGCGGGCGCGCTGATCCCAGTGGGGCGCGCCGAGGCCGGTGAAGGCAGGGACGACGTAGACGCCGTCGGTCGTGTCGACGCTGCGGGCGAGTTCAGCCGTCTCGGAGGGGTTGTCGATCAGCGACATGTCCTCCAGCCACTCGATGGCCGCGCCGGTGACGAAGATGGAGCCCTCGAGTGCGTACTGGACTGGCTCGCCGGAGCGCTGGAAGCCGATCGTCGTCAGCAGCCCGTGGTCGCTCTTGACGGCCTCGTTGCCGGTGTTCATCAGGAAGAACGAGCCCGTGCCGTAGGTGTTCTTGGCGTCGCCGGCGTCAAAGCAGGTCTGACCGAACAGGGCGGCCTGCTGGTCGCCGAGTGCACCCGCAACGGGGATCTCGGCCTCGAGGAAGCCCTCGGGGTCGGTGGTGCCGTAGGTCTCGTCGTCGCTGGAGGGCCGAACCTCGGGGAGCATCGCCTCGGGAATCGAGAACTCCTCGAGGAGGTCGTCGTCCCACTCGAGGTCGTGGATGTTGTACAGCATCGTCCGCGAGGCGTTCGTCACCTCGGTGATGTGCTCGCCCGTGAGGTTGTAGATCAGCCAGCTATCGATCGTCCCGAAGAGGACGTCGCCGTCCGCCGCGCGATCGCGGATGTCCGCCGGACGGGCGCGCTCCATCTTGATCGGATCGGCTTCCTCGAGTAGCCACTCGGCCTTGGTCGCCGAGAAGTAGGCGTCGGGTTCAAGGCCAGTCTTCTCGCGGACGGTCTCAATCGTGCCGTTTGCCTCGAGTTCCTCGATGCGCTCGGTGGTCCGGCGGTCCTGCCAGACGATGGCGTTGTGGACCGGCTTGCCCGAGTCGGCGTTCCACAGCACGGTGGTCTCGCGCTGGTTGGTGACGCCGATCGTCTCGAGTTGCTCGGGGCTGATACCGGCCTGGCCGAGTGCCTGCGTGATGACTGCCTTCGTGTTCTCCCAGATCTCCATCGGGTCGTGTTCGACCCAGCCGGGTTCGGGATAGAACTGCTCGTGTGTTTCGTATGCGTTCGCGACGACCTGCCCATCGTGATTGAAGACGATGAAACGGGTGCCGGTCGTTCCCTGGTCAACTGCGCCGACGTATGTTGTGTCTGTCACTGTGGTCACCCCGGATCGGTCACGTACCGAGTTTACCGTCGGTTACGTGCTATTGATAAACAGTCACGACGATCATTATAAATGTTACCGAATTCGTAGTGTATCAACAAATCTTAATTACTGGAAACAGTCCCCAGGGCAGCAGAGCGGGCCGATACAGGGAGATTTATAGCAATGGGCATAGTTGAACCACTGTCACGAGTTGCTGTGTCCCGTGTTCACAGGATCGCTGTTCGTTATGGGCGCTTTCCTGGCGTCGATAAAATAAAGGTCGCGGCGATCGACTGTGTCGAACGAAGGGATGGCACATGATACGGCGGTCCTCGTCCTCGGCGGCGGTTCGACCGGCTGTGGTATCGCCCGCGACCTGGCGATGCGCGGTGTCGACGTCACGCTCGTCGAGCGGGGGAACCTCACGGATGGAACGACTGGCCGGATGCACGGCCTCTTACACAGCGGCGGCCGCTACGCCGTCTCCGATCAGGCCAGTGCGACGGAGTGTATCGAGGAAAACGAGATTCTCCGGGAGATCGCGAGCCACTGCGTCGAGGAGACCGGCGGCCTGTTCGTCCAGCGCCCCGAGGACTCGGACGAGTACTTCCGAGAGAAACTCGAGGGCTGTCGCGACTGTGGCATTCCCGCGACGGTGCTCTCGGGGCGAGAAGCCCGCAAGGTCGAGCCGTATCTCGCCGACGATGTCTCGCGCGCGATTCAGGTCCCGGACGGCGCGGTCGATCCGTTCCGCCTCTGCGTTGCGAACGCGCTGGACGCCGAACGCCACGGCGCGCGCGTCGAGACCCACGCCGAGGTGATCGACCTCCTGCGCGACGGCGACGACATCTACGGTGTCGAGATCCGCCACGACTCCGGACCTGGAAAGCGCACGCACAAATCCCCGGGCACCACCGAGGAGATCACCGCCGAGTACGTCGTCAACGCGACGGGCGCGTGGGCCGGCCAGATCGGCGCGATGGCCGATCTCGACGTGGCCGTCCGTCCCTCGAAGGGCGTCATGACTATCATGAACGTCCGGCAGGTCGACACCGTGATCAATCGCTGTCGGCCGAAGGGCGACGCGGACATCATCGTTCCCCACGAGACGACCGCCATTCTGGGCACCACGGACGAAGAGGTCGCAGATCCGGACGACTACCCCGAGGAGCAGTGGGAGGTCGACATGATGATCGATACCCTCGCCGAGCTCGTCCCCATCGTCGAGGAGGCCCGCACGATCAGATCGTTCTGGGGTGTCCGCCCGCTGTACGAGCCACCCGGAACCGGGACGCAGGACCCGACCGACATCACACGAGATTTCTTCCTGCTCGACCACGACGAGCGCGACGGCGTCAGCGGCATGTCGAGCATCGTCGGCGGGAAGTTCACCACCTACCGCGCGATGGCAGAGGAGATTTCGGACCACGTCTGTGCAAAACTCGGCGTCAGCGCGACCTGTACGACCGCCGAGGACCCCCTGCCCGGCAGCGAGAATATCTCGGTGCTGGAGGAGGGTATGGACGACTTCGGCCTTCGCTCACCGATCGCCCGCCGCAGCAACCAGCGCCTCGGCAACCGCGCCGCGGACGTGCTGGAGACGGACGAACCAAATCCCGTCGTCTGCGAGTGCGAGGGCGTCACGCGCGCCGAAGTACAGGACGCCATCGACCAGTCCGGCTCGGATCTAAACGCCGTCCGCATCCGCACCCGCGCCTCCATGGGCAACTGTCAGGGTGGCTTCTGCTGTCAGAACATGGCGACCGAACTCCACCCGCGCTACGACGAGGAGACCGTCCGCGAGGCGCTCGACGAACTCTTCGAAGAGCGCTGGAAGGGCGAACGCCACGCCCTCTGGGGCGAACAGCTCTCGCAGGCGATGTTGAACTACGCGCTCCACGCGACGACGATGAACCGCGACAACGACCCTGCCAACGGGTCGACACAGGTCGACTACGCACAATTCGACGGAGGTGCCTAGATGGCAATCACCGACGACGTGCTCGTGATCGGTGGCGGCCTCGCCGGTGTGACCGCCGCGCTCGCCGCCTCGGACGCGGCCGAAGACGCGCGTATCCGGCTTGTAACGTACAGACAGAGCACCCTCCGCCACGCGAGCGGACTGATCGACGTTCTGGGGTACGCGCCGGGCAACACTGACGATCAGCAACAGCCCATCGCCGATCCGTTCACCGCACTCGAGTCCCTCCCCGAGAGCCACCCCTACCAGCGCGTCGGGGTCGACGCCGTCCGGGAGGCGCTCGCCTTCTTCGACGAGGTTGCCGGCGACGCCTACGCGGGCGCACACACCGACAGGAACGCGCTCGTCCCGACCCACGGCGGCACGGTCAAGCCGACCGCACGGTATCCAGTCTCGACGGCCGAAGGGGTGGCGAGCGACGACCGCGACACCCTGCTCGTTGGCTTCGAGACGTTGCCCGATTTCGACGCCCCGCTCGCTGCGGCCCATCTCGAGGCGGCGGGCGCACCGTTCGACGCGCGCGGTGTGACACTCTCATTCCCCGGCATCGGCCGGGACGACGCGAAGGTGACGCGGTACGCACATCTGCTCGATCACGACGAGCGTGTCGAGACACTGACCGGCGAGACCGGCGCTCGCGAGGCCCTCGCCGCGACCGTGAACCCACATCTCGACGGCGAGTCGCGCGTCGGCTTCCCCGCGATTCTGGGCGACGACCACCCCGCCGCTGTCCGGGAGGCGCTCTCGGACACGCTCGGGGCGGACGTCTTCGAAGTCCCGATGGGGCCGCCGAGTTTGCCCGGCCTCCGACTCGAGGAGTTGCTGTACGATGCACTCGAGTCGGCCGGCGTTCGCGTGACCTCGGGTGTGCCGGTGGTCGACTACGAGACGGTGGCGGTCGATTCGATGGGGGCCAATTCGACGGCAGGCGAGTCCGAAACGGCTGCCATCGACCACGTCGTCGTTGACCGCAACGGCGCCCAGATTCCACACGAGGCCGACCAGTACGTCCTCGCGACGGGCGGACTGGTCGGGAAAGGGATCGAATCGAACCGCAAGCGAGTGACCGAACCGCTGTTCGACTGCTACGTTCCGCACGCGACGGATCGCTACGACTGGTTCGTCGACGACGTCTTCGGCGAACAGCCCTACGCCCGCTTTGGCGTGGTCCCAGATGAGGACCTCCGACCGCTGAATTCGGACGACGACCCCGAGTTTTCGAACCTGCGAGCCGCGGGTGCCGTGCTGGGCGGCTACGACTACGCGGCCGAGAAGTCCGGCGCTGGCGTCTCGCTCGCGACGGGCTACGTCGCCGGCACGCGCGCCGGGGAGGGGTGTCAGTGATGCTGTCTTCGTCCCCTCCCGTTCGGCTTTCACACCGACTACCCGCGAATCGGACTCGAGTACCACCCCAGACGACACGCGACACCGATCTCTCTGAGCTATGAGTGATGCACAGCGGCCGATCGACGACGGCGTACCGAGCGAGCAACCGAGCACTGGCGGTGCGGGTGGAGGCGACGGCGACGATGATAACGACGAGTTCGAACCCGTCCAGGTCTTCCCCGAAGCCGAAGAGATGGACCTCCGGCCGGGCGCGGACAGCTGTTACAAGTGCTCGACCTGCGACACGAACTGTCCCGTCGCCGAGGTCGACGACGAGTTCCCCGGGCCGAAGTTCCAGGGGCCCGAGCAGTGGCGTCTGAAGCGACAAGACGACCACGACATCGACGAGTCGGTGATGAAGTGTTCGAACTGCATGCGCTGCGATAGTGCCTGTCCCTCGAGTGTCCCGCTCTCGCAGATGCACAACACGGCGCGGGCGGAGTACGTCGAGGAGAACATGAGCAAACTCTCGCGTGAGTACCTTCGAAACCGGATGCTCGCGAACTACCGGCGACTCGCGCCGCTGGCATCGATGTTCCCGCGCACGGCGAACGTCGTGATGGGGCTCTCGGTCACGAAGTGGCTCGGCGAGAAGACCCTGGGGATCACGAGCGAGCGCGAGTTCCCCGAATTTGCGACCGAGACGTTCCGCGAGTGGTGGACGGACAGGGGCGGGGCGAAGGTCGAGAACGAGGACAAGCGCATCGCCTACTTCCACGGCTGCTATTCGAACTACAACACCCCCGAGGTTGCAAAGGCGCTCGTGCACGTCTACGAACACTTCGGCTACGAGGTCATGGTCCCCGAACAGTCCTGCTCCGGTACGCCGATGTTCGCCAACGGCATGCTCGAGGACGCCCGTCGCGCAGCCGAGACGAACGTCCGCGAACTCGCCGCCGCCATCGAGGACGGAGCCGACGTCATCGCATCGTGTAGCTCCTGTTCGATGTCGATCCGCCAGGAGTACCCCGAACTGTTCGACTTCGAGGACACCGAGACCGTCGCCGCGAACACCTGGGACGCCGTCGAGTACCTCCGCGTCCACGAGGATTTGACGGGTGCACTCGAGAACACCGCTGTCGGCGACGAGTTCGATGATATGGCGTATCACGCACCGTGTCATTCACGTAACCAGGGACTCGATGGACAGACGATCGAAGTCATGGACGCGATCGACGGCATCGACGCACACGACGTGGGCGACTCCTGTTCGGGCATCTCGGGTACCTACGGGTGGAAAGAAGAGAACTACGAGACGTCGATGAAGATCGGCGAGGAGATGTTCGAACACATGGACGAAGCCGAGGCCGAAACCGGCCTGACGGAGTGTCCAACCTGTTCGATGCAGATGGAACACGGCACCGGCTACGAGATCAAGCACACACTCGAGGTACTCGAGGCGGCTCTCGGTGGTGACGGAGCCGAGAACGGGGCCGGGAGTGGCTCGGACACAGACGCGGGAACCACGACAGCGACGGAGTCGATCTAATGAATTTACAAGAGCGCATCGCACGACGACGATCGGCACACCAGGGGCGAACGGTGGTGGTCGATCGCGACCATCTGAGTCCAGTCGTCCACCGCCCGGAGCCGATCGGCCGCGGTCCCGTGCTGGAGCAGTTGCTGGACGAACTCGAGCCTGTCTTCGACGGCAAGTTGCCGGAGCCGGTTGCCGTCGTCGGCCCGCCGGGTTCGGGGACGTCCGCGATCGTTACCGCGCTGTTCGATGCGCTCAACGACCGACTCGGCGAATCGAGCCGATCGATTGCAACGACGACGCGTGCGGGCAGCACCGGTCCGGTGACCTGGTTCGTCTACGTCGACGGTCGCCGCGTTGAGAGCGCCTTCGCGTTCTACCAGGCCGTTCTCTCCGTGATTTCGGCAGAGCCAGTGCCCGAGAGTGGGATTGGAACGGATGACCTCCGAGAGCGACTGACTGCGCGCCTCGCGCGCCACGACCGTCGGGCTGTCGTCGCCATCGACCACCACGACGAACCCGAAACGCTTCGGTACGAACGGGCCAGAGAACTCCTCGAGCCGGTCAGTGACAGTGTCGCGACGATAGCGGTCGGCCAGTCGACACCCGAGAAGTGGGCGCCCGCTCACGTCGAGGCTGATGGCGATGTGGACGGCGATGCGGACCGGGATGAAGACGGAACCGGAACCGGAACCGGGACCGGGACCGAGGCCGTCGAAAGCCGGACAGCGACCGGGGACGATAGCACACAGCCAGCGGGATCGGTCGTCACTGTTCCGGCCTACCGCCATCACGAACTCGTCGATGTCATCACCGACCGCGCCTCGACCGGCCTCGCCGCGGGCGTCCTCGACCACGAATCGGTGCGCGAACTCGCCATCTGGGCCGACGGCAACGCCCACGATGCGCTCGCCGCACTGTTCGGAGCGGCCTGCTGTGCCACCGCGACCGACGCAACACGTATCGATGCCTCCCATCTCGAGGCGGCGCGGGGCGCGGTCCCTGCGGACGGCGTCCACGTCGACCGTGCGCTTGCACTCTCTGAGACGCGCCAGCAAGTGCTTGGCCACCTCGTCGATGTCGACACCGACGACCGTCCTATTCGAGAAGTCGCGAGTGCCATTGCCGAGCGCTCGACGCTCACCAACGGCACGGTCAAGCGGTTCCTCTACGAACTCGCAGACCGGGGCGTCATCGAACGCGTTCCACTCCCGACGAGTGGCAGCGGTCGCCGTCCGAGCACAGTCGAGCCTCGCTTCCCGACGCTGGTCTTTGGCGCACTCACGTCAGCAACGGCGGAAACAGCGACCAGCATGGGTGGGGCGGGAGACGGAGACACGGATCTGAATGCGGTACCGGACACCGACATGGACACAGAGACGAATACGGACACAGAAACGGACACGGACATAGACACAAACACGGAACCGGACACGGACACAAGCTCGAACACGGACACAAACACAGACATAGACACAAACACGGAACCGGACGCAGACACAAACACGAACACCAGCACGAACGAACCGCCCTAGCACACTGAACAGACCACCCCCTCTCGACCGATAGTACTCTTTTTAACAATCGGCATGAATGAGATGGATATTCCGGAGAAGACATGACGATTGAGTTCGCGGCAGTCACCGATCCGTCAGGGCTCGAGTTCCACGATTCGATCGAGCAGCGGCATCTCCGCGTCGGCACACCGGAGACCGTCTCCCCCACCCCGGTCGATCCCCAGAACTTCCGATTTCCAGTCAACAAAACCTGCACAATAGCGACCGACGAAATTCGGTTCGATCAACCTTACTCCGTAACCATCCACGACGAAACGGGTCGAACCGAGGCGAACGTCGGCGTCGGCGAACGCACCACACTCGAGGACCGCCCGCAGTTTGTCGGACTCAGCGGCCCGATCAAACTCTACTGTCGGATCGATACCGCAGGGACGGTCGACATCGGACTCACCGCCGTCCGAATCGAACTCGAGTGCGAGACCACAGTGACGATCGGTGCGCGCTCGCTGCACGACCAGCCGGCGGGAACGATTACGACACCGCCGGATCTCGAATCGATGGCGGCAGCGCTCTCTGCGTTCCCCTCTGCGTTGAAGACCACGTCCCCGGAACGAACGTGGCCAACACTGCGTGGTCACCCGCCGTTGATCGAACTCGGTGAGACGCTCGAAATCCCGGACGCAGTCAGGAAGTCGAACATCGGTCCCGAAACCGGCGAGAATACGGGCTGTTTCAGACACCGGCTCGCTGCCGGCCGACGAGACAGCAGTTACGAGTGAAAACACACCAGCAGGAAACCCAACGAGGGCAACAGCTGCTGGTGATCGCGGGCACAGGTCCGATACTAACGCCAGCGCCAATGTTGATGTCGAGACCGGCACCGATACCGATATCGGCACCGGTATCGGCACCAATACCGGCACCGACGCCGAAATCACCACCGAAACACCAGGCGAGGGCATCACGATAACCGTCCCAGAGCGCTACCTCGCGCTCTTTCAGGCCGCCCCGCTCGCGTTCTTTCTCGATGCCCAGATTCGGCCTGGAACCGAACCCGCACTTCGGACGCCAGCGTTCGAGTACCCACTCCCGAGCGACGAGACGTTTGGTGACGAGATTGCGAACTTGCTCAAGCGGTTTTTCTTCCTCGACTGTCTCACCAGAACGGAGGGAATCTTCCAGTACGACCTCCTCGAGCGATCCGAACTCGAAGACGAACTGCCGTTTGCTCTCGAGACCACCTACGACGAATCCCTCTCCGATCGGTTAGCGCGGTATCTCGACGTGCCGTTCGACCTCATCGAGACGCACGCGCCCCGATGGCCCCTGACTGCGCACATCCCGCCGGAACCGGAGAGTATCGAGCTGTTGCCGTTCATCGTCAACGAACTGGGTATTGTCCGTCCATCGCGCGGAGAGACACCGGCCGAGCCACCGGCTGCGCCCGCAGCAGATGCCCGACTCGTTCGCTCGACGAGCGAGCCACCACCTGACACAATCGATCGATCACCCGCTCCATCACCGCCACCATCACCAGCCGGTCCACCGGATGAATCCGCGTTCGTCATCCCCACCGTCACTGACGAGTCCGTCGAACACGCCTGGTTCGGCAACAACGTCCCCCAGAACGCCTCGAAGGCGACCATCGAGGCCTACCGAAATCAGCTAAACCGTGACACGCGAAACGAATCGATCGAAATCCTCCTCGTCTGCAACGACGTCCGCATGCTCGACGAGCACGATCTGCTCGATGAGACCTACGGCAATCGAGACGAACTCCCGTTCAGGATCGACTCCGAGTTCGGCGTCGACAGCGACCAACTCGCAACACTCCTCACCGAAGGCGGGTACGATTTCGTCCATTACATCGGCCACGCAACCGAAGACGGACTGCGTTGTCCCGACGGTGAGCTAGACATCCGGACACTCGAGTCGGTCGACGTTGGCGTCTTCTTCCTGAACGCCTGTCGCTCCTATCAACAGGGACTCGCGATGATCCGCCGCGGCGCGTTCGGCGGTGTCAGCACGTACGGTGATGTTGCCAACGGAGATGCTGTCGAAGCGGGTGAGACGATGGCTCGCCTGCTCAACCGGGGCTTCCCGCTTCGGGGTGCACTCGAGATTGCTCGCCAGAATACGGCACTTGGGGAGCAGTACCTGATCGTTGGTGATGGGTCTGCTGATATTGCACAGTCGGATGGTGGTGCGCCTGCTGTCGTCAGACTTGACTCATGTGAGACACAGATGTATGATTTTGCTGTCCAATCATACTCAACAAAGGAGTTCAAATTAGGAACGGCGACAGAATCGAATTGTCCTTCAATAGCAGACTGGCACCTTAGCCCCGGATATACACCGTTTTCAAGCATTGACGAACACTCCGTCAAGGAGTATTTATCGTGGAACGAACTACCAGTTCTTATGAATGGGACACTCTACTGGAACGACGGAGTCGGGACCTTCGAGCTATAACGGCACATCTATACGCCTCACTCAGCGGTAACCAATTGAGACGTTTTATAAGAAACCCTTACTGATGGTATGTAGTCTATGGACCAACCTGCGAACTGGTCCCTGCAACAACCGTTCCAGCCTGGCTGAGCAGGATGCACAGGGTGAACAGTGCGCCGATCATTCGTGGGTGCTGGGCAAGGTAATCCTTCATGCTGTCAGTTACGGACATTACACTCCTATGGTTACCACCAATGGAAATAAATATATCTTATACTTTCATATGCAATGTTACAGAAATAAGTGACATGGTACTGAACAGAGCATGTCAAGCCATCCCGTGAGCAGAACACAAATGAGTGAGGGGAAACACGAGGAAGGCCGGTCTGACTGGCGCTAAGACATCAGAAGTGCGGTGTGGGTAGGAGTGGGGAACGAACCACCTAAAACAGCATCCGAAAAATTCGGTCGATCAGCGAACGCAACGGGCAGCTACGTGCGGAAAGGGCGTTAGACGTCGTCGTCCGTCTCGTCGTCTGCTGCTTCCTCGTCTGCAACGGTGTCATCGCCGGCCTCCTCACCGTCGTCGGCTGCCTCGTCTTCATCGTCGTCCGCTGGATCCTCGTCCTCAGTCTCGACCTCCTCGAGTTCGACGTCGATCGTCTCACCGTCGATGACAGCGGACTCTGGAATTTCTTGTGCTCCCTGGTACACGGTGAATTCCTCGCCGTCGGCCATCGTGAACGAGAGGTCGTACTCGTCGTCAAGCGCCTGGACGGCACTGTCCGTGTAGCCGTCTTCGACGCCGAGTTCGTCGTCCGTCGCGTACGGGACCGTCAACTCGAACGCACCGTTCTCGTCGACTTCACCCTGCTGGGTGTAGTTGAACGTGGTCCCAGTGTTGGTCTCGAGTTCGAGCGTCGCAGTAACGACATCGCCTGCAGAGACGTTCTCGTCATCGATGGTTCCGCTAAGGGTTGCGCCGTCGACGCGCTCGTAGGTTTTCACCGAGGCGGTCTCACGCTGTCCGATCTCCTCATACTCGAGATTTGGATGCTGCTGGATCTGCTGCAGTTCGAGGAGCGTGTGCTGACTCGACAGGTCCTGGTTGAGGC
Organism: Natrialba hulunbeirensis JCM 10989; assembly: GCF_000337575.1. Taxonomy (GTDB): domain Archaea; phylum Halobacteriota; class Halobacteria; order Halobacteriales; family Natrialbaceae; genus Natrialba; species Natrialba hulunbeirensis. Next base: position 35,227 of record NZ_AOIM01000014.1, read on the forward strand.
GAACTTGCGGCGTTCCGTCCTCCGCGGTCAGCACCTGATCGGTATCAGAATTGATGATCGCGTAACTCATGAACTGCGTCTCGTGCTCCTCGTTTTCGTGGACGAGCCGGTAGTTCTCCATCCCGACTGCGTTGTTGAAGTACAGCGACGAGAGGACCGTATCGTCGTACGGAACGTCGTTGAACACCTCAGCAACCTCGTCACGGTCGATCTGTTCGGTCCCGTCGTGGTCTTCCGGCGTGGTATAGTGGCTATGGCCAGGTTCGGACCAGGTCGTGATGGCGGAGAACTTTCCGCTCGCCATTGCGTCGTCGATCATCACGTACCGGATCTCCTCGTCAGTCTGGTCGGCATTCGCAATGAGCTGCTCAAGTTCCTCGTTCGAGTGATCATCGACTGACTCACCCGTCGCAATCGCATCGAGGATCAGCTCTGCGCGCTCCTCAGATTCAGCCGTCAGGAACGCCGAGGAGGAGCGAGCGTTCTGCTGGAACGGGTTTGAGTGGGGGATCCGTTCTGCTTGCGTCGTTAGCAGGTGACCATAGTCCCACCACGACATGACGCCGTAGCTTCCAACCGGATAGTCGAAGTTACCGTCCTCCGGGTAGTCGTAGCTGCCGAAGTACTCGATTTCACTGGCGTTATCAGCGCCGCCCCAGTTGCCAGGTTCGGGCGTGTTCTCTGCGAGCCAGTGGTTCGATCCCTCCCAGGTCGTCGCATCGTCGTGTGGCTGTGCGTAGCTTCCCTGTTCCCATGCAGTGTTTCCTGCCTGTGCGATCGGTGGGAGCAGGGGAGCAAACAGCAGCAGTGCGACCATAAACAGGACGATAACCTGGTACGTCTCGATCTGTCGAATCGAATTGACGCCACTTCGAATATCGAAGTCGAACAGTCGGACGACATCGGCCACGAAGACGGCGTTCGTGACTGCGACTGCGAGAACGAGATAGTAGGAGAATCGGATCTGGGTCGCTGCCATACTCATCAGGAACAGCGACCAGACGATGATGAGGGTGTACTCGGTGCGGTACTCGCGGCCGAGGAACGGCCGCGCAATTAGCAGGCCGAGACCGGCGAGCATCGTATAGAACGCTGCGCCGAACTCGTCGAACATGAAGCTGGTGAAGTCACCAGGTGGTTGTGCTTCCTGGATGGTGAGGTCCGTAGCAGTCTCACCGAACGGGAGCACACGTCGCGTCGCGTTGTCCACGATCGTACCGAATAGGTCAGGAAGGACCACCCACATCACACCGAACGTGACAGCGAGTAAGCCACCGATCGCTGCTGGATAGAATCGTCGGTCGACATCGAGTCCGTTCCACTGGCGCGCGAACCAGGCCATAAACACACAGCCACCGGCGACGAGTGCGGCGCTCAGCGGCTGGAGGTAGCTAAAGCTCGTCACGCTCGTTCCGGGGTCTTCGATCAGCAACGCCGTCACGAGCGCTGTGATGCCGAGACTGGTCGCACCGACGAATGCGACGTGGTCCGGCGAAATGTTTCTGACGTAGTCGAGAGAGAGCTGGACGGTGAAGAAGATCGCGAGGATACCGATCAGCACGACTCCTGGCGGCCAGACCCAGATATACAGCGATAGCGCGAGCCCGGCAAGGGCGCTGTAGATCGTCGGTTCGCGAAGCGTGTCCCAGTCCTTGTCGACGAGGAGTTCGTAGATCGGTTGTTCGCGTTCTGCAGCGCGCAGCGCCACCATCAGTGCCAGGATGGCAATCGCCATAAACAGCACTTCAGCGACGTGGTGCTGGAGTTGTCCGACCGTCGTTCGAGTGAGGAACTGGCCTGGGACGAGCGCGAGGAGCAGAATCGAAACGACTCCGCCGAGCGTTCCGCCGAGTCGGCGGCCGATGTAGAACACCGGAATCGCAACGAGGGCAGCCATCACGGGAACAGCGATCAGCGAGACCGTGTACAGTGTCTCCGTCGATGGATCACCGAGGCCGACGATCATCGCGACGGTGACGATGAGCTGGTCGAACAGCGTTCCGAACTGGCCAACATACCGCCCAGTCGGGAACCCGGTCCAAATCTCGTACGGCATCGTGTACGGGTAGTTCTCTGCCGTCCACTCGATCGTTCGCCAGTGATACCACGAGTCGACTGCAGCGAGGCTCGGCGTTCCGTCCTCGGTGGTAAACGCACTGTAAGACTGCAGCCGAACCCAGAGCATGAACAGTATCACAGCCCCGATCACGGGGATGTGATACCAGTCGTCCCACGTCTCGAGGATGGAGGGGTTCGTCTCCTCCTCTTCGACGTGTTCGGTGTTGGTACTCATTAGGTTGCACCAGACCCAAGCCGGGAATAAGTCTTGTTATATACACGTCGTGTTTTGATGACCGGTCGCACAGGGAGACTACTGTTGATGGGGATGAGTAGACCGCCATTCTGGAACGGACTGCATCGTACTCCATCGAAGGAAAAGGCTTATTCGCCACTCACAGCAATGCTGCGGACGATGAAGGTCTCCGTCGTCATCTGTACGTACGCGATGGAACGCTACGACGTCTTCTCCGAGTGCGTCGATAGCGTTCTCGAACAAACCTACGACCCGCTCGAGGTCGTCATCGTTGTAGACGGCAACGAGACCGTCTTCGAGCGCGTTATAGACGACTACGGAGACCTCGACGGTGTCGAATGCTACTGTAACGACGAGAATCAGGGCATCTCCTACAGTCGAACTCGTGGTGCCGAACTCGCGACCGGCGACGTCGTCGCGTTCATCGACGACGATGCCGTCGCCGAACCCGACTGGATCGATGAACTCGCGCGCGTCTACGACGAAACCGACGCCATCGCCGTCGGCGGACACGCCAAACCCGACTGGGTGACCGACAAACCCGATTTCTTCCCCGAGGAGTTCTACTGGCTCGTCGGCTGTGACGAACGCGGGATGGGCAAGCACATGGAGGAACTCCGAAACACGTACGGCTCTAACATCTCGTTCCGCCGGAACGTCTTCCTGAACGTCGGCGGCTACGACGAGAACACCGGTCGCAAGGGCGACCGACACATCCAGGCCCACGAAGCCCCGGTCTGCATCCGAATGAACAACAAATACGGGAAGGGCGTCATCTACAACACTGATGCCGTCGTAAACCACAAGCTGTTCGACTATCGCGGAGAGTTCCGCTGGCTGGTCTTTCGCTCGTTCTGGCAGGGCTACTCGAAACGAATTATGGATCTCCTCCTGCCCGAAGCCGCAGGGGACAAAAACGACTATCTGAAACAGCTCATGCTCGAGTTCGTCCCCTCTAGAGTGCGAGAACTAATTCGGAATCCATCGAGCCCGAAGGCGAAACAACTCGTCACGATTTTCATCTTTACCGCGGCAGTCGGCTTCGGCTATCTGTACGGACTCATCCAATCGGATGACAAACTCGTCGGTGCGGCTACGTAGCGGCTCTACTCGAGTGTGGGTGGCCCGCTGTTCGCTTCATTGTTTGAGCCGCGGACGTACTCGAGATACTCGCGATAGTACCCAAGACCACGAACACCCGTAAGAAACGTCGAGAGGGCACTGAAGGCCGCGCGGTCGCTCGTCGGAAGATCCCGATCGGGAGATTTAATCCCTGACGGTCGCGGTGGAATGCCTGGCTCTCCGTATCGCTCTGGATAGTACTGCTGGAGTTGACAGAGTCCACGACCGACTCGACGATCCTTTTTGATCAGTGCACGCAGTGAGTTCCGAGTAGGGTGGGACATCGTCACGTCCTCGGCGAAGTGCATCTTGTAGCCAGCTTCGTGCACCCGATTGCCGAACTCTTTGTCCCCACCGGATGTCAGGCGGTGATCGAAGAGACCCACGTCCTCGAACACGTGGCGGCGAACGAACAGACAGCATGTCGGCACGAACTGCTGGTACTCGAGATACTGTTCGATCGGGAACCCAGTGTGATGATCGTGTCGGGCTGCCAGCGTGGGGTTGTCTGGAAGCGTGAGTTCAACGTTACAGCCCATATAATCCGCATTGGTGGTTTCGAACTCGTGGAGTGCGGATTCTAACCAGTCGTCAGGGACGGTCATATCGGCGTCAACGAAGGCTAGGATTTCACTATCGGTTTCTTGGGTTCCAGTATTTCGGGCGGCGTAGGAGGACTGTCTCTCCTGTTCAAAACAGAGTGTAGCCTGATCGCTCTCTGTAATGCATTCCGCGACAACATGTGGTGTATCGTCGTTCGAATTATTATCGACGACAGTTAGTGTAGCATCCCCCCCAAGTTGTGGAAGGAGAGATTCGATCGTTCCACTAGCGCCAGCAGGATCGTTGTACACGGGGACGATAATCGAGAGCTTTGCTGTCTGTTGCTCACTCATGTTGGATCAAAATTCGGGAGTGCTATGTCGTTAAGCCGGGTAGCCTGATACAGTCTTGCTGTGAGGGTTTCAGCATCTGGGGTATTTCGATCCATTCGATTTGTATCCATGTTGTAGTGACGATTGAACTGTTTCGTGATCCACCATCGTCGCTCGTCTGCTGAACCGATGTCGAAGACTTCCATCGCAAAGGGTACCTCAAATCCAACGGGGTTGTACGCCGGCCCATATTCGTTTTCCCACACCTTTTCCCGATATGCTGACGATGTAATGTAGTTCAGACTACGAGTACACTTTTCAGAACTCCAGAATGAGTGGTCAGGATATTGTTGCTTCAACAGTGCGAACGCATACAGGTTGAATGCATGGTACCCAATGGCCTTCCACCGAAGTTGTTGTTTCCGTGATGGTAGCGGAATACTGCTCGTCCCGAATGTCACACCAATACGGTTACGCTCGTCAACCCTTGCAAGGTGCAGTAACCGTCGAAGCGAGTTCGTCGGTTTAAGCGGGTGGAACACAAGTCCCGATTGATAAAGCCGGAGATTCTGTTCCAGTTCATCGAGAAATCTCCGAACCTGATCATCAATCTGTGAACTTGTCCAAGAGAGATTAGCCAATATGCCACCCGCTGCAGCGAACCAAATCTGGTGGTTGAACGTTGCATCGAACGGCAGTGTCCGTCCGTCGATTTCCACGCGTTTCCAGATTCCCGTTCGCTTGTCCTGTGGATGCATGAGAAAAACGTTCTCGGCAAGCTGAGCGAGTTCTCGATCAGCGAGTGCGTCCGCAGCGACTGCTAACGCTTCGATCGTCCAGGCCTGTCCGATGAGACCGTTACAGGCGTCCTTCCCATCTTCTGTCCGGTGGTGAAACGTCCATCCCTCGGGCCGCGCATCTTGGCCGAGAAGGTATGAACTTGTTTGCTCGGCTGCGTTACGGAACGAATTATTGCCTGTTTGTTGGTACAGGGAAGAAAAAGTGAGAAGCCAATGCGAAGTGTTCCGTACGGGCGTCTCTTTGTCGCCGTACAATCCGTTGTGTCCGGGAGAAATTGACCCATCGTCTCGTATTTCTGAGCGATGAGTGTTTGCCGTTTTGGCAATGTGTGATGACAAATCCATGTGTATTGATCGGATATGAATATAAAGTAGAGTATGATCTTTAATCTGTATTTTGAAGGAGTCCTAACAGAGAATGAGATGGGGGTTAAAAATCATAATAATATCTACATCACTTGGCAAGATGTGTGGGAGAGTGCGGAATAGTCGTATAATACATCATCAACCAGAGCATTATTCTATATAAAATGCATAAATAAATATATTTGTTATTATTAATATGTCCTATATTGAACTATTAGTGTGGACGAATCGCCACCTTCTACAATATCATAATCACCTTTGCTTGAGAGTTGTAAATTAACAATTCACAAGTTACTTACCCCACTATTTGAGTTGTATCCCTAATGACGAGTGCTGCTCCAAATATTCTACTTGTGGTTTTAGACAGTACAAGAGCAAAAAACACGAGTTTACATGATTACGAACGGAAGACAACACCCTTCTTAGACCAATTCTCTGAGAACGCAACATTATACACACAAGCCCGCGCACCAGGGATGACCAGTTACCCTAGTCATGCAAGTATATTCACTGGCATGGAGGTTAAAGAACACGGTGCACATGATCTTCTTACCCACCAGCTAGATCCCACTAGTACGATTTGGCATACACTCAGTGAAGAACACGGATATACGACTGGTGTTTTCTCAGATAATGTCAATCTCACAGGCGACAAATCGCTCAAATCCTGCTTTGATCATGTTGTAGGCCGCCGGGGCCGACTATTTCCAAAGGCAGACGACCCCGATATCTTCTTCAATAGTCCAGAATACCTTGAAAATAATAACAAGCGGTCAAAGTATATTGATTTCCTGACGCACTGTCTTAGGAGTGATCGCCCAATTAGAGGACTAGCAAATGGCGCTGCAAAACAACTTAGCCTTTCTCTCTCATCATCCAGATTGGAACAACAACTTGACCATTCGGCAGATCGCTTCCTAAATCCATTTTATTCATGGATTGATTCACAGAACGGGCCATGGGCGGCTTGTCTCAATCTAATGGACACACATTTGCCGTTTTACCCTGCAAAAGAGTATGACCTCTGGGGGGGAAAAGAACTGCAACAGAAACAGGCAGATCTTGATCCTACTTCGTGGAAAGTATACGGTGAACAAGTCTCCTGGGAGGATTGGAATGCTTTTGAAAATATCTACGACGGCACAATTAGGCAAGTGGATTCGTATCTCGAAGACCTTGTCACAGAACTTGAAGAACGTGAGATTCTTGACGAGACGCTCCTTGTCATAACATCTGATCACGGTGAGGGGTTTGGCGAATATAGTCGTGTCCGCCCTGATTTTCCCATTGCGGGACATATTGTGGGGTTGCATGAATCTCTTCTCCATGTTCCACTAATCGTCTCGTATCCTAACCAGTCGTATGGACGCGAAGTCTCTGACGCAGCGACACTTCGTTGTTTTCCAGAGGCAGTTAAGGCTGCTGTGGAAGGGGAATGGGACGGTAACGAGTTTGTTCCAGATAGGCCAGTTGTAGCATCCGCATCAACAATTGACCACAAGAAGAAAAATGCTCAACGGGCGGGGAAGTTCTGCGATGATATTGACCCCTATGGAGGAGAAATTCAGGCAGTGTACAAAAACGAAACCGGAAGTGTTAAGAAATATTTAAAATGGGATGATAATGCTGTCACGGTTGAGATTAAAGATGCACACACCGCGACAGTCATCGATCAGGATAATGCTCACGAGGTTGTTACAGACGTATTTGATCGCTATTCCGATTTGGGAGTTTCATCGCATCAGGACCGGATCAACAATAGAACACTGGAGCACTTAGAGAGTTTGGGGTATGTATAGTATGAGCCAAAATTATTTTCTGTTCCACAAGTGCGTTCAGGTTTGTTTGTGAGGGCGAGCATAATCCGGACATTCTATAGTAGCCACTGCAAGTCAATGCACACCTGATCACACGACTGCTGTGCGATCAGTGTGTAAATAGTTGCAGTTGTTACTATAGCGGGTGTCAGGGCGTGCTGCTTTTGATTGAATTGTTGCTTTGGAAGCTGATGTAGTGGTCAACGAAGAACAGGTCGAATAAACGATAGAAGAACTTACGGAACTCTTAATATCAGGATCGCACACGCGCGGTATCGCCGAACGTGCGCTAGATCACCGAGAAGACGATCCCAGATAACGCTCTCTGCCCGTAGAGAGTACCCATCAATCCGTGCGTTGTGCGCGTGATCAATGGGATGTAATTCACGATGCCTGATTAGCGGTCTCACGCCTTCTTTTCTCAGCTTATCTCGAAATTACTGCCAGTTGTAGCCTTTGTCGGCGGCGAGATTGTGTAACTCACCCGTGTTGTGGCGGACGAGTTGCCAGCCGAGTTGGGTGTCGCAACGTTTCTCGGTCATGTATTGAACGTCGAGAACAGTTTGTGACTTCACATCGACAAGAGCCGTTGTCTTGAGCGTGTGCACACGTGGTAATTCGTCCATCAGAAATAGTATTTGTTGGCGTTTTCACGGTCAAAAACGTCGCGTCTATCTCTGCATGACCAGATGGCTCATGCAGTTCGCCGACAGGCGTAGCAGCACTCACCAGACCGGCATCTTAGTCTTGCCAAACGATTTCACTAGCGCCGAGTGATCAAGGAAATTGACATTCTTAAGGCTAATTACCGCCAATATTTCTGGCATCTCACTCAGAGAATCAAACGCTTCACGGTAGGGTTTCTCTAAGTATACCCGCAGACAATGCAACGAAACGACGGCGTAGTCGACGAATCCGCCACCATCGTTTGGGGGCGGCGGTTTCGGCTCAACTACCAACAGCACTTTTAGCCAACATCACGGCATTCCCAGCGAATGAATGAAAATTTGACATAATCGATAGGATCCCCCTGTTTTAACACCCTAGTTCTATCGGTTAAAGTCTACGTAGTTATTCGATTCACCAGAGCCCACAGAAAGGAAATCATCAATGGGTTGCAATCGTAACCGGATTATATCACCATGGCCCCAATGCAATTACTCACAACTATCCAATCTTTATTCCGGGATGGGTTTTACATTCTCCGAAATGAAGGTATTCTATCCTTTTTCAGTACAGTACTGAGGATCATAGGATTGAATTATCAAGGTATAAGCTATTATATAATATATTTTTATAAACAACATCTACACTTTCACCAGCGAATGGCAGAACCCTTCACAGTTATAAAAGTGAATCCTAAGAAGATACAGAGCACTGCGCCAGGGAATATTGATCGATGGAAACACATCGGTGAGGTTCGGTCTGGAAACTGGGATCAGTCGAACAAATCACTCAATGAACTCATAAAATATCGTAGCGTTGTTGATCGGTTCCAAAATGATGTTGCTTGGGAAAACACAGAGATATATTCTACAGCTATAGAACGCGTCAGTGAAGGGGAAGTGTACTGGAACGGTTGTCGAACAATCAATGATATTGAACAACGAGCGAAGAGCATCGAAGATCTGTATGCTTCTATTCAAGAGTCTGGTTTCAAATCACAATCCGAATTGCAGGGCAGGAGCGTCAAATCTATCGTTCTGAGCGGTTCATTTGATCGATCAAAGACCGATATAGCGGTAGCTATCAGTCGTAACGGCGACTTCCTATTCATTGATGGAAACCATCGGCTTGCGATTTCTCATGTGCTTGAACTTGACGAAATCCCCGTTCGTATTGTTGTTCGCCACTCCGAATGGCAAAATCTACGTGAAGAAGTCATGAACGCTAACTCAAAAGAAGAACTATCTGAACGCGCAAAAAGCAACATTAACCACCCAGATATTGCTGAGACCGTTCCAGATAGTTGGGTGACTGAACAAAGCGATGAATAAAAGTTCTACCTCAGACAACAATCTACTATATCACCGGACCCTGACAACCGAATTAGATAGAGTGAGTTATTTGTATGCGATTGGGACAGACATCAATTATATATTTTGTATCTAAATTCCTCGGTGCCTCACTAGGTTTTCTCGCAACAGTCTACTTCGCCCGAGTCCTCGGCGAAGACATCCTCGGACAGTACGCGCTCGTTATAACGCTTGTTACGTGGTTCGCGATTGGTGGTCAGGTCGGGTTCTCTGGAGCAATTACCAAACGGATCAGCGAAGGCGAAGAAGCGGAGGAATTCGTCGGCGCTGGCCTCACAGTAATGGCGGCAATGATGACCGTGGTTGCTGTCCTCGTCGTCGTCTTTCGCGAACAGGTGAACGCATACGTCGGCGTGCCAGTTGCCGAGTTCGTCGTTCTCCTCCTGTTTGTTACCCTCTATAAGGAATTCATCAACGCGTCGCTCAAAGGGAACCATCTCGTGCACGTCTACGCAGTTCTCTCGAGTGGGAAGCAAATTACGCGTGCCATTGTGCAAGTTGCGCTCGTCGTGATCGGCTTCGAACTCGCAGGAATGCTCTGGGGATACGCGATTGCGTACATTATCACGGCGACGATCGGCATCTGGATTCTCGGCCTTCGACCCGCACTCCCACGGAAGGAACACGTCGTCAGTCTCTTCGAGTACGCCAAATTCGCCTGGCTCGGAAAGATGCGCAGCAAGACGTTCGATACCGTCGATATTGCTGTGCTCGGCTTCTTCGTTACCCAGGGCCTGATCGGCATCTACTCCGTCGTCTGGTCGCTCAGCAAGTTTCTGGACATCTTCGGTGATGCAATAAGTAGCACGCTCTTCCCCGAGATGAGTAAGGTCTCCGCGGAGAAGGACTCAAGTGCAGTCGCCGGGCTCACGAGAGATGCACTCTCCTATGCAGGACTGATTCTGATTCCAGGGCTCGTCGGTGCACTGGTCATCGGTGATCGACTGCTACTGGTCTACGGCGAACCGTTTGTCGCCGGGACAGAGGTGCTTACAGTTCTCATCGTCGCGTTGCTCGTCTATACCTACAACAAACAGTTGCTGAATACGCTCAATGCGATCGACAGACCTGATCTCGCGTTTCGGGCAAACGGTGTCTTCATCGTTACAAACGTCGTCCTCAACGTCGTACTCATCTGGCAGTTCGGTTGGGTTGGTGCGGCCGTTGCAACAGCACTGTCTGCTGCAGTTGGACTCGTGGTCGCCTACTACTACGTCAGATCAAACGTCCCAATCACGGTTCCACTGTCCGAGATCAGCCGCCAGTGGGCTGCAGCAGTTGGGATGGGGCTCATCGTCTATGGTAGCCGTCAACTGGGAGAGACGCATTGGCTCGCCGAGTACAACACTGCATTCGTCGGCATCCTGGTGAGCATCGGTGCAATGGTCTACTTCGGAACACTGTTTGGAATCTCGAGTTCGTTCCGAACGACAGTAACGAACAACCTCCCGTTCGAAGTACCACTGCTGCCAAAACAAGGGTAACACGTCAGCTCATTCAACAGTGACGCTCTTCGCCAGATTCCGCGGCTTGTCGATCGGCCGACCCTGCAGATCCGCAATGTAGTACGCGAACAGTTGCAGGTAGACGTTCGCCACGAGTGGCGTCGCGGTTCCGAGTGAGGGAACCTCGAACGAAACATCCAGTGCGTTCGTTTCGACGGTTCCGTCGACGATACCGATCGCGGGCGAGCCACGAGTCTGTGCTTCGGCGACGTTGTTGAGCGTCTCCGCCGGGCGCGTCCCCTCGGTCAGGACGGCGAGGACTGGCGTCTCGTCGGTCACGAGCGCAAGTGGACCATGTTTCAACTCGCCCGCAGCGAATCCCTCCGCGTGGTCGTAGGCAATTTCCTTCAGTTTGAGCGAGCCCTCGAGTGCAACCGGATAGCCGTAGGTCCGGCCGACGAAGAAGTACGCCGAGGCGTCGACGTAGGTTTCGGCCGCCTCGCGGACTGTGTCGGCTTCGTCGAGGACCTGCTGGACCGCGCCGGGAAGGCCGCGAAGGTCTGCGAGTGCACTTCGAGCGTCGGCCGCCGAGAGCGTCCCGCGTTCTCGGCCGATGAAGAGCGAGAGGAGCGCGAGGGTCGTCACCTGCGAGGCGAACGTCTTGGTCGCGGCGACGCCGATTTCTGGGCCTGCACGGATAAAGAGGCTGTCGTCGGCTTCCCGCGTGACCGTGCTGCCGAGCGTATTCGTCACCGCGAGTGTGCGTACGCCAGCGCCACTAGCGCGACGCAGCGCGCTGAGCGTATCGGCCGTTTCGCCGCTCTGGGTGACGGCGACGGTAAGCGTCCGCCAGGGATCGCGGCCGCCGTTGAACGTGTACTCACTGGCGAGCTGGGCCGACGCACGCACGTCGGCGACGCGCTCGAGTAGCCCCGCCGCGTACTGGGCGGCGTAGTACGAGGTGCCACAGGCGATCAACTGGATCTCCTCGAGTGACTCCAGAAATCCGGGCGGGAATTCGAGATCGAGGTCGGCAGTTCCGTCGTCGAGGTTCACCCGCCCCGAGAGCGCCTGCCGGAGCGCAGTGGGCTGTTCGTGGATTTCCTTGAGCATGTAGTGGTCGTAACCGCCCTTTTCGGCGGCGTCGGCGTCCCAGTCGACGGTTTCGATGGGGCGGTCGACGGGCGTTCCATCCTGTGTGATCGTCACTGTGCCGTCCTCCAGAACGACGACGTCGCCGTCTTGCAGATACGTGACATCGCGCGTGTGCTCTAAGAACGCGGTGACGTCGCTGGCGAGGAAGGCAGTTCCGTCGCCGTGGCCGACGACCAGCGGACTCTCGTGGCGCGTCGCGACGATACGGTCCGAACCAGCCTCGACGGCGGCGATCGCGTAACTACCCTCGAGTTCGTCGACGACGGACTCGAGTGCCGACTGGAGATCGTGGCCCGCCTCAAGTCGTTGCTCGAGTAGGTGGGGGACGACCTCGGTGTCGGTGTCGCTCGTGAACTCGTGGCCGTCTGCACTGAGCTCGTCCTTGAGAGCCGCGTAGTTCTCGACGATGCCGTTGTGGACGACGGCGACGTCGCCCGTCATGCCCGTGTGCGGGTGGGCGTTCGTATCGGTCGGCGGGCCGTGGGTCGACCAGCGCGTGTGGCCGATGCCACAGGTTGCACTCGAGACGGACGGCACGTCGAGGCCGCTGACCTCGCCCTCACGTTTGGTGATGGCCAGGTCGTCGGAGCCGCGGTCGACGAGCGCGATGCCTGCCGAGTCGTAGCCGCGGTAGTCGAGATTCTCGAGGCCGCTGTGGACGATCGATCCGACGGGACCGTCACCGACGTAGCCGACGATTCCACACATGATTACCCCCTCCTGACGACCGCATCGGGTTCGATGCGACCGGTGACGTGCGCGCCGGCGTCGACGACGGCGTCGTCGCCGAGAACGGTTCCGGGATCGACGGTGACGCCGCCGCCGAGGGTGGCGTTATCGCCGATCGCGCCGCCGAAGTCGACGTCCTCGTGGACCTCGCCGTCGACGACGACGGTGCTAGAGCCGCCTGCGATCGTCGTGTTTGCGCCGATCCTGGCGTTACTTGCGACGATCGCGTCGCGGACGACGGCACCGGATTCGATCACTGCGTCGGGGAAGACGACCGCGTTCGAGACGACTGCGTTCGGCTGAATCGTGACGTTGTCGCCGAGTGCGGTGCTGCCGCCGACGGTCGCGTTGGCTCCCAGTGAGACATCGGTCCCGATCGCCGTGTCCGTCGCGACTGCGCCCTCGAGTGTCGACTCCTGCGTGGTTTCGAACTCGTCGTCGCCAAGAATCGCCGCGTTGACGCTGAGCAGGTCCCACAGATAGGAGACGTCGAGCCAGATGTCGTGTTCCCGAACAGCGCTTGCGGGCCGGTCAGCGAGGATTGTCTCGAGTGTCGTCGTGATTGCGAGTTCGCCCGCCTCGGTTGGCGTTTCCCGAATCGCATCGAAGATGTCGTTCGAGAAGCCGTAGACGCCTGCGTTGATCAGTTCCGAGCGGGCGGGGGCGGTCGGCTTTTCGGTGATTTCGGTGACACGGTCGCCCTCGATGGAGACGACGCCGTAGTCGCTGGCATGGGCCGACCGGGTGACTGAGAGGACGGGGCGATCCGTTTCCGTCGCGATTGCGTCTCGGACCTGCGAGACGAGTGAGGGGTCGACGATCCGGTCGCCGTTGAGCACGAGGAACGGGCCGTCAACGGCCTGCTCGGCCTGCAAGACCGCGTGGGCGGTCCCGAGTTGTGTGTCCTGGACGACGTACTCGATGTCGACGTTCCAGTCGTCGCCGTCGCCGAAATAGTTCCTGATCCGTTCCTGGCGGTAGCCGACGACGAGCACGATGCGGTCGATACCGGCACCTGCGAGTGCCGAGACGACGTAATCAAGTATCGGTCGGTTCGCGACCGGAACCATAGGTTTCGGTCGCCGGTTCGTCAGCGGATCGAGCCGACGACCCTCACCGGCCGCGAGTACGACGGCCGGCACGGTCTCTTCGCTCATAGGTGCTCTTGCCCGAGTATCCTTGAATAGCTGCTGGTAGGCAGGCTCAGGGTGACAGGTCACGAACGAGATCTGTACCGGTCTGTCTCGTGAGTGGAGACTGGTCTCCGGGTTGCCACCCCGACACAACGGATGCCCGATAAAACTGAACAATCACGATGCCCGAAGACATATAGGACTTGGATCGGACCACTATCCATATGCAAGCAGTCGTACTGGCCGCGGGCAAGGGAACCCGCCTTCGGCCCCTGACCGAGGACAAACCAAAGGTCCTCGTCGAAGTCGACGGAACGCCGCTCATCGAGGACGTCTTCGACAACCTCCTCGAGATCGGCGCGACGGAGTTCATCGTCGTCGTCGGCTACCAGAAAGAGCAGATCATCGAACGCTACGGCGACGAGTACGAGGACGTTCCCATCACCTACGCCCACCAGCGCGAACAGCTGGGGCTGGCTCACGCTATCCTGCAGGCCGAACCACACATCGAGGACGACTTCATGCTCATGCTCGGGGACAACATCTTCCGAGGGAATCTCGGCGACGTGGTCAACCGCCAGCAGGAGGAGCGAGCCGACGCAGCGTTCCTCGTCGAAGAAGTCCCCTACGAGGAGGCCTCGCGCTACGGCGTCCTCGATACGAACGAGTACGGCGAGATCGTCGAGGTCGTCGAGAAGCCCGATGAACCCCCATCAAACCTCGTGATGACCGGCTTCTATACGTTCACGCCCGCTATCTTCCACGCCTGTCACCTCGTCCAGCCCAGCGACCGCGGCGAGTATGAACTCCCCGACGCGATCGACCTGCTCATCCAATCCGGTCGAACGATCGACGCAATTCGCATGGACGGCTGGCGTATCGACGTTGGCTATCCAGAAGACCAGGAGACCGCAACGGAACGTCTCCAGGGGAACTCGCCAGTGGCCAGCCAGACTGAGTGACTGTACTCGAGTAGCGTAGCGATCTGTTCTCCCTGAAAGTAGTCGAACAACAGCGAAGGTTCTGACGTGCGGAGGGAACTCCATTGTGGGGGCCTTGTGCCAAGTTAGACAGTACGTGATTGGCGGCTATCGACACCCCCACACCGGATTTCAGATGAAATGGTGGAGATGTGAGGGGTGGGGTGTGAGATGGGGATGGAGGTGTAGTTGGACTCAAATGCCGAATATTGGGTGTAAAGACGTTTGAGAGCCGATATGCTATCGATAAGCTATCGACAGCCTTGATCGTTTATTATAACTATTACTGTATAGGTTATCTAGTACTACTACTAGTGTAGTAGAAAGACGAGACAGATGATCGAACGTGAATACTGATACCGAACGTTTTGATGAACTACCCATTTATGTTTCCAGTAGCGTTCTCCTCGAATTGATGCGGCGGGCATACCCAGTTGGGACACCGGGTTTCAGATGAATTCGGTGGCCGCCGATGAACTGTTCTCCAGACGATTCCCACCTCGATCAGGCACTCGGCAACAAGCACGGCAGTCCAGACCCGCAATCCAGACTTCCAGTCCACCAGACCGTTCATATCGCTACCTTCACCACCATCATCGTGACCCGCATCACCAGCATCGCTACCCCCACCACCAAACCTCTCCTCTCCCGCCAGTACTCTCATATCGTCTCTCCGCTGTGTCGTCACCCTCACGCCACTGTTTGATCACCCTCACTCCACTGTTTCGTCATCGCCGTTCCACTGTTTTTGCCACTCCACCAGCCCTATTGCTCGACCACTGCTCCACTTCCTACCTCCTCTTACCCCATCCATACCCTCCTGACAATTACATCTGAAATCCGGTGTGGGTGTCCCATCTTCGTCGCCACTACTCGAGTCCCCCACCACCTCATCTCCCCACCACCCCACACCCCAGTTACGAAATCATCTGAAATCCGGTGTGGGCCCCTCTCCGCTACCAACCACCAGCGGAGCCAGCACCACACTGAGACACGAATTCATTTGAAACCCGGTGTCTGTCTCGTCATATCGGCCGCGTTCGTCCGTTGTATCGCCTCGTGTTGATCGTCCACTGCGAGGGTGGTACTCGAGTCCGTCCCGACCGGTGACAGGTGAGAAAGAAAGAACTAAACCGAATTCATTTGAAAGACGGTGTATGACATTGTCGACGGAGGAGGGAGCAACGCTCGGCGAGTTCGCGGCCGAGCACGGGGCGGTTGCTCACTCTCGCTCCGAATCTCGCGACGATCCGCTGGCGGTTCTCGACGAGGAAGATCGCATCTTCGCGAACGAGGATCTGCTGCGGATCGATCACGTGCCCGACCAGAACAAGATCGTCGGGCGGAACAACCAGATCGAAACCGTCGCGCGGCGACTGAAGCCGACGATCTCCGGCGGGACTGGGAAAGGGACACTCCTGCTCGGAAAATCCGGTTCAGGAAAGACGCTCGTCACCCGCTACGTCAGCCGTGAAGTCGTCGAG
Organism: Natrialba hulunbeirensis JCM 10989; assembly: GCF_000337575.1. GTDB lineage: Archaea > Halobacteriota > Halobacteria > Halobacteriales > Natrialbaceae > Natrialba > Natrialba hulunbeirensis. Next base: position 51,483 of record NZ_AOIM01000014.1, read on the forward strand.
CGCGGTGAGGAAAACGACGTCCGGATCGGCCGCGCGGTCATCGACTGTGCCCAGCGCCGGTCAGAAGTTCAGACCGTGATCCACCTCGCAAAGCGACTCAACGAGCCAGAGGAAACCGGGATTACGATTCCACACTCGGGTATTGCAACGGGAGCGTACTACGACCGCCTGTGGCAGGTCATCGACGAACTGTACGATGCGATCATCGTCGTGTTAGACGAAATTGACCGGCTCGCACCCCCGGACGATGTCCAGAACGTACCGCCCGAAGACGCCGACGACAGTAAACTCCTGATGCAACTCTCCCGGGCCGGCGAGGAGAACGACGTCGACGCGAGTATCACGGTCATCGGCATCAGCAACGACCTCAAGTACGGCGATCGGCTCGACACTCGCGTCGAAAGTTCGTTCTCGCCGGACGAGATCGTTTTTCCAGCCTACGATGCGAACCAGCTCGGCGATATTCTGACTCGCCGCCGCGACGCGTATCGGGAGGACGTGCTCTCGGAGGACGTGATCCCGCTGTGCTCTGCGTTCTCCGCCCAGGAACACGGCGACGCTCGTCGGGCGATCGACCTCTTTCGGCTCGCCGGCGAGGTTGCGCGTGACAACGACGCCGACCGCGTCCACGAGGAGCACGTTCGGGTGGCGAACGACGACGCCGAAGTCACGCGTATTCAGGATCTGATCCGTGGCTGCCCGACGCAGGCGAAGATCGCGATTGCCGCGCTCGCGACGATGGACGAGTTTACGGACCGGTCGGCGTTCAAGGCGACGGAGATGTACCGCGTCTACCGGGCATTCGCCGAGGCGATCGACGCGAACGTTCTCGGGAAGAAGCGAATCACGGACCAGTTGCGCGAGTACGAGACGCTGAAAATCATCGATATGAAGCGGACGAGCGACGGCTACCGGGAAGGGACCTACCTCCAGCTCTCGTTGCTCGACGACTCGAGTCTCATCTTGCAGACGATCGGCCTCGACGAGCGCTGTGCGAAGATCCCAATTGATGCACGGATGCGCCGGCAGATGGAGACGATCATCGGCGGCTGACCCTCACGGTCCCCGATCCAAAAACGACTAATCGCAGTCGCTCGTCTGCTCGTGTACGACTACCAGTATGCACGTCTCTATCATTGGCAGCGGCTACGTCGGAACGACGGTCGCCGCCTGCCTCGCGGATCTCGGCCACGAGGTCGTCAACGTCGAAATCGACGAGGAGATCGTCGAGACGATCAACGCCGGCGAGGCCCCGATCCACGAGTCCGGGCTGGCAGAACGGATCGACGAGCACGCCGGCCCTGACGCGAGTGGAAACCTGCGCGCGACGACCGACTACGCCGACGTGTGCGAGACCGACGTCACGTTCCTCTGTCTCCCGACACCCCAGGCCGAGGACGGCAGTCTCGACCTCGCGCCGATGCGCGCCGGCTCGGAGTCACTCGGCCGCGCACTCGCAGAGCAATCAGACGAGGACGACCACCTCGTCGTCGTCAAGAGCACCGTCCTCCCCGGAACCACCGAAGACGTCGTCGGCCCCATCCTCGAGCGCGAGTCCGGCACCGCCATCGGCGAGGGAGTCGACCTCGCGATGAACCCCGAGTTCCTGCGGATGGGAACCGCCGTACAGGACTTTCTCGAGCCCGACAAGGTCGTCGTCGGTGCGACGAGCGACGCCGCCGCTGGGACGCTTCGCGACCTCTACGCACCGATCCTCGACCGCGAGGAAACGGATCTCGTCGAAACCGACGTTCGCGAGGCCGAGCTCATCAAGTACGCCAACAACGCCTTCCTCGCGTCGAAGGTCTCGCTGGTGAACGAACTCGGCAACATCGCCAAGGAGTACGGCGCAGACGCCTACGAGGTCCTCGAGGCGGTCGGTCTCGACGACCGCATCTCGGCCCGGTTCATGCGCTCGGGACTGGGCTGGGGTGGCTCCTGTTTCCCCAAAGACGTCGCCGCGCTCCGGGCCGGCGCTCGCGAGCAGGGCTACGACCCCGACCTGCTTGACGCCGTCGTCTCGGTCAACGACGAGCAGCCGACCCGGCTGGTCTCGCTGCTCGAAGACCACGTTTCACTTGATTCTGCGCGGATCGCTGTTCTGGGACTCTCGTTCAAGCCCGGCACCGATGACATCCGCAAGTCTCGCGCGCTCGACGTGATCGACGAACTACAAACGCGCGGCGCGAGTGTCGTCGCCTACGATCCGGTCGCAATGGACAACGTTCGAGCGGAGTACGGGGAGACGCGATTCGACGGGGCACTCGAGTTCGCCTCGTCACCAGACGATGCCCTCTCCAACGCGGACGGCGCGGTCGTCGCAACCGATTGGCCGGAGTTCGACGAGCTGTCGTTCGATGGGATGGCTCAGCGAGTTGTCGTTGACGGCCGGCGGATCGAGATTGATGAGCGCGACCTCGACGTATACGAGGGGTTGACCTGGTAGCGAGGTCGGTACTGCCGGGACCGTGAACGAGCGGCGTGACAGAAGTCGACGTAGCGTGGTGGTGCCATGTCGATAGCCCGTGACAGCGTGGCAACCAGCGTATCAGTATCCTTTTGCATACCGCCCAACGAGTGACGGGCGATGGAGTATGACGGAACTCGTGCACAGTCGGTCGATCCTGCCTCCGAGACCGGAGGCGTGCTCGCCATGACCGACGAGCGGCGCGAGATTTCGGTAGAGGACGTTTGTATCCTCATTCCGACCCTCGACGAGGCGGCGACGATCGGTGACGTAATCGACGACTTTCAGGACCTCGGCTACGGGAACGTCGTCGTCATCGACGGCGGATCCACAGACGGGACGCGAGAAATTGCCAGCGAACACGGCGCACAGGTGCTAACCCAGTCCGGCCAGGGGAAGGGGCAGGCGGTCCGCGAGGCAGTGTCCTACATCGATGTGCCCTACGTTTTGATGCTCGACGGTGACGGCACGTACGATCCGGCAGACGCAGAGACGATGCTCGAACCGCTCTCCCGTGGCTACGAGCACGTCATCGGCAACCGCTTTGCCGACATGGACGACGACGCGATGAAGGCGCTGAACGGCGTCGGGAACCGCCTTATCAACCGCTCGTTCCGGTTCATCCACGGCGCAGCGTACGACGACATCCTCTCTGGCTACCGGGCGTTTACCGTCGACTCGTTCAACCGACTCTCACTCGACTCGGACGGCTTTACGATCGAGACCGAACTCGCCGTCGAGTGTGTGAAACACGGCGTCGAGACGACAGTCGTTCCGGTCAGTTACAGCGCTCGACCGGAGGAGTCGGAGACGAACCTCCACCCGGTCAAAGACGGCGGGACGATCATCCTCGCGCTGTACTCGCTGGCGAAGACGAACAACCCGCTGTTTTATTTCGGGAGCCTCGGCGTCGGCGGAATCGCGGCCGGTGGCGCAATCGCGACCTACGTGCTCTGGCGCTGGCTCCAGTACGGCGTTGGCCACGAGATTCTCGCACTCGTTTCCGCGGCCGCCATCTTGCTCGGCGTCCAGCTCCTCATGTTCGGCGTCCTCTCGGACATGCTCGTGACCCTGCATCGCGAGCAGCGGCGGCGACTCGAGCAGATTACGCGGAACGCACGCGATCAGCGTCCGGCCACAGAGACGGATCGCGCGTTCGAGTACGAAGACGACGGCGGCGAACAGCACGACGAGTAATCGAGCGACGGTCTCATCTCTCTTCTCCCGGACAGAGCTGTCCGATACGTATCGTGTTCAACCGCCGAGAGCGTGCAAGAACAGAGACTCAGAGATCCAGAAGCTCAGAACGGCAGCATCGACCGAACCTGCTGAAACATCCCACCCGAATGCTCCTTGCGATACTCTTCGAACGGCTGGTGCAACTCGTTCAGTAACTGCTGTCTCGAGCGAAACTCGCGCGCCTCAACCTCGTCGAGCATCTCGCCCAGTGCAACGTCATTGCCGTGGACGTCGTACGGAATGCGTTCGTGGCCGAGCTCTGCTGCGACGTCGTCTTTCGTTGCCGGAAACGAGAGGTCAGCAGTTCGGAGGTGCGCATCAACGGCGGCGATTCCGAACTCGACACTCTCCGGGTCGTCGTCGTCTCCGCTCGATGGTGGCCGGACTCCCATACCATGCGATAGACTGCCGAAATATAAAAACCGCTACGGAGTCCGTGCGGTTTTCAGGGCTGAATTGGATGCGCCACGGTTCCGAATGCAGAAACCGGAGACATCTCTCGGTGGCGATACGCATTTGACGCCCGCGACGGAGTATCGACTATGACCGAGTACACGACGGTTTCGATCCCGAAGGATCTCGCCAACCGAGTCGACGAAACCATCGAAGGGACGAGCTTTCAGAGCACGAGCGACCTCGTCCGATTCCTGCTGCGAAGCATCGTCATCCAGCACCAGAAACAGGGCGAACTCACGGAGGCGGAGTTCGAGGAGATCACCGAACAGCTTCGTGGGCTCGGGTATCTCGAGTAGCCCTTGCGAGCAACGAGGAATGGAGAGCAGAGAGCAGAAAGTAGAAAGCGGAGAGCGGAGAGCAGAGGGTGATGAAGGGTCGTAAGGGATGGTGAGGGGGAAGGAGACAAATGCAGTCGGCAATGCTATTTTCTGACTCGAGACAGTACTCCCACACGGAGGTCGACCGAATTATGCCACACGTTCCGAGCTTCCCATCGTCAGACCGTAACGAGGAGGACGAACGCGGCGAGACGGGGCGTCGAGGTATCATCGACCGAATTATCGCCGGCGGCGTGCCGAGTGGCGGCTGACGTTGTCGGCAGTGGGGAGTGAGATTGCTGTCCAGCGGCTGATGGTCGTCGTCGCTGGCGCTGTCGTTGCTGTCGCTTCCGCTGGTATCGCTCTCACCACCGCGGCCAGAAATCGCCTATTTTGCGGAGTATGGGTATTGTTCGAAACGAGAGCCACCGCCTTGCGCATGCCCTCGATGGACGCGTTTGCATCTTTGCCCATCAATTCCTGCGGTCGGTCCCTGTGGTTAACCGGACAGCGACTGCTCCGGGGGCTCGGCGTCGATAATCTCGAGCGGCTTGCGATTTCCAGACCGGTCGAACGCACCGAAGGAATCCTCGTCGTCCGACCACGGCGGTACCGCGACGAAGATCACCTGCGCGAGGTCGTCGCGCTTTGTCACCTCGAGTTCACGTAGCGGATGCGAAACGAACCGACCCTGGGCCTGGCGTGCAGGTGTCGAGAGATCAACGCCAAAGACAGCGTTGATCGCATTCCCGGGATCTGGCAGGTAAAAGTCGGTAAAGACCGGCGTGTCGGGCGGGATCGTACCTGCACCGCCGCCGGCGAGTTCACCCGCGGGCGTTACTGATACGCCAGTGGTCACGCGATCCGGATCGGCATCGCTGGCGAGGTCGAGCAGGACATCGACGAGTGCGCGGGTGATGTACACCATGTCGGCGGCCCCTACGCGGAGCGCGTAGTTAGATGTACCCCCCGGAAAACCCAGACCAGACCCGAGTCCAGGCGCAGGCGCAGACCCAGACTCAGGTTCAAACCCAAGTCCAGCGCAAAACCCCCGACGAGCAACTGTCGGGCGCCCGTCGCGCTACACCGGGAGTAACCGCCACACTGCACCGGCATACACCCGCGGTGCTCCACGCCGGGCGTTCAACAATGCTTCCTCGAGTGCAACCGCTGCGGACTCGGTGACTCCTGCGCCGTGACCGACGAGGACGCGCTCGGGGGCGAAGCCGCTCAGGGCATCCGTCGGCGGGACGGGCCTGAGCATCGGGTGAACACCGAGGCGTTCGTCGCCGGCGAGGAAGTACGAGACCGTGCCGACCGCTTCGGGGACGAGCAAGGTCCCGCGTTCGGGATCGTAGATCGCGACCTCCTGCCAGAATCGGTTGTCGACCACCGTATGGGCCTCGAAGCCGGTATCGGAGAGTTCACTAGAGAAGCGTGCGACAGGAGCGTCGATCTCCTCCGACACACCCTCGTACGCTGTCGGCAGGTAAACCGGCACGTCGTGACGGTTTGCGATCGCTTCCGCATCGCGCGTGTGCCGATCTAGCAGGACGACGACACCGGCGACCTCGCCGTACTCGGCGAGCAACTGGTCGAGTCCCTCCACGTCGACCGGGTCGAAGACCCAGACATCCTGTCCCGACGTGCTCCGAGTTCGATCACCGTCGGCGACGAGGGCGTGGCTCACTCGTTGCATGCGCTCGTCGGGGTGGGCGATCCAGCCGACGCCGCCGTCGAAGCGATCGATTTCCAGAAACTCGCTCGCGCGCTCGTCGACGCGAAATGCCATGCCCGTCGCTACGTGGGGTCGTCACATAAACGTGACAGGCAAGTATCGTGGGAGTCCCACTTTCTCGTTGCCTACACTCGGCGATGCCTCTATACCGCTCTCTCGAGTACGGGTCGCTATGCTCACTGGCCTCTCCTGGCTCGCGCTCGAGGTGAAGTCCCTCGAGTCGGCGCGGGAGTTCTATACGGATGTACTCGAGTTGTCGGTACGACGAGCATCGAACGATGAGAGACATGGCGCGGACGAGGTCGACCACGAAAACGAACGTGCGCTCGCGGCCGGCGACACCGATCTCATCCTGCGCCGTCCCGATGGCGTCCCTCGCGGCGGCCTGCACACTCACTACGCGTTCTCGATTCCGGAGGCAGAGTACGACGACTGGTGGGATCGACTCGAGGCAGTCGGCTACGATCTCGACGAGGCGCAGTTCGGCCCCGTCCGGTCGCTCTATCTCTACGATCCCGACGGCAACTGTGTCGAACTCGGCCAGCAGGACGTCGCCGGGCCGGGAATCGACGGCATCTTCGAGGTCGTGCTCGAGGTCGAGTCACTCGAGCGCGCCGAGTCGTTCTACAGCGACCTCGGCTTCGAGACCGTCGATGTCGGCGACGACAGAAAGCGCGTCCGGATGAACGGCCCGATGGCACTCGAGTTGTGGGAGCCACACCTTGGAATCGCGGATGCCCGGGGTGGGGTTCACGTTGATCTTGGATTCGAGACCGACGAGCCAACGGCTGCGCTGGGTGCGGTGGCAGAACAGGTGCAACAGGTAGACGAAGAGTCAGCCGAGCGCGTGGTGGTTCGAGATCCGGACGGCCACGTTCTCACGTTTGTCTCATCGTCTGCGTGAGACGCAGGGTGCGGCAGCATCCGGATGCGGGAGCGGTGAGACACTGCTCGACGGCGAGTGAGCGCGAGAACCGAACGGTACGCGAGTCGCTACCGTGGGTAGAATCGACTCTGGCTGTTGCCTACAGCCGCTCGGTGTTCACGTCGACGCCCGGCGGCGTCACGAGCAAAAACCCGCGGAAGTGGACGAGATTCCCGCCTGCTTCCTTGACGTCGCGGGCGAAGCCGGACGCCAGTTCGTTGACGTCACCTTCGACACAGAGAACGAGGACGTTCCCCTTCGAAATGGCTTCGACCCACTCGTCTTCCGGCGTCTCCCCGTCGAGAACGCCGAGCACGATGCTCCCTTCGATATCGAGTTCCTCGTCGATATGTTCCTCGACCGTCCGCAGATCGAGGTCGAAGTCGCTCATGTGCGCTTCGTGGAAGCGCGACGAGAAAAACGTTCCTCTGCGAGAGAGTCTTTGCGATGGGTCAGTCAGCCTGGCGTCGGAGGGCGCCAGTCCCCAGAGCGCTCTCGCTTTCGAGTGTCGGCGTTAGTCCATCGGAAACTCCTTCTGAAACCCGCGGAACTCCGTTCGATGGGCTTCCTCGTCGGAGAGAATCGACACCGCCACGTCCTCCGTGATCGGGTCGTTCGCTTCCGAGGCGGCCTCGTGCAGCGCTCGATACGTCTCGATCGCCTCGTCTTCCGCCTCGAGTACCCCCTCGATGACTGACTGCACGTCTGTCGTGTCCTCGGGCGGCTGCAGACTCGACTGACTCGCCTCGAACGCCTCCGAGCCTGGCGGGGACTCCTCGAGTTGCTTCAGTCTGTTGCCGAGTCGGCGAGCGTGCTCGAGTTCCTCTTGAACGTCGTCTTCGAGGCTCTCTTTGACCTCTTCGGCGTGGACACCATCCAGAACGATGGCGTTGGTCAGGTAGTTCATCACGGTCTCGAGTTCGTCGATGTAGGCTTCGGTCAGCAGGTCGGTGATCTCGTCGGTCGTCATACGGGCAGTGCTCCCACAACCGGGCGTAAAATGCTGGTACCTGCACACGAGGTGGTATCGACACGCGTAGTTGGCACCAGAACACGAGTTCTGACTCCGTGCCACCGTCGTCCGCCATCCGCTGCCAGCGCAGTCTTTACCCTCTCGCCCACGCGATAGACGACCATGCGCGACCTCGACGACACCGACCTCGAGATTCTCTCCTTGCTCACTGAGGACGCCCGCCGTCCCTACAACGAAATCGCCGACCACGTCGGCCTCACCCCACCTGCCGTCTCCGACCGCATCTCGCGCCTCGAGGAGCAGGGCGTCATCCAGGGCTTCACCGTCGACATCGACCGCTCGACGCTCCGCCAGGAAACCGCGGTCCTCGTGGACCTCCACCCCAGACCCGACGCCGTCGCTGAGGTCTACGACGCCGCCACCACCCTCGACGGCGTCGACCACGTCTTCGAGGGTATGGACGGCCACGTCCTCGTCCACGCCGCCATCTCCGGTGGAAACGTTCGCTCCTGGCTCGCGACCGAACTCGATCTCTCGCGTGTACTCGAGTACGACGTGACTCCACTCACGCGATCTGATCGCCGGCTCGCGCTGTCTGCAGCTGGGTTTGCCCTCGACTGTGTCCTCTGCGGGAAGGAAATCACAGATGGTGGCGTGACGACGACGGTCGATGGGGAACGAAAGACGTTCTGTTGTCGTTCCTGTGAGGGGCAGTACGTCGAGGAGTACGAAGCGAGACGGGGTGCACTCGAGAGTGAGTAGGAAGTGGTGGTGTGGAAGTGCCGGTGAGGGAAGTAGTGGTGATGGCAGTGGATACGTCGATAAGTGAACGTCCTGGCTGAGAATTTCCAATGCGTCGAATGGATCGTTTCCCGGCGTTCGTTCATCTGTTTCTCGGTGACCTCCTTGGACACGTGTTCTTGTGGGGGCCGATTATTGGACGAAGGACTACTCCAGAGCAGATTGGTCGGATGTCAGTGACCGAACGTCCATCGAGTTGCGCGCGCCAGCAAATCGACCGTGGATTCGAGGCAAATTTGGTCACCTTTGTTCCGACGAATAGACAAATCGGCCTGCCGACGTTGTATTCTATTAGGTCATATAAACACACTATAGGCGTCGCCGTCTGTCGATTTTGTAGACGAGCTATCTGTAATAATTCCTCACGACACGCAAATCGGGGCCTTTCTGCACCAGATTTATATACCACTTCCTCCCTGGGAACGGATACAATGTCTCACCAAGACAGCCCATCCTCTGATACCAATCAGGGGGGTCGAGTTCTTCCAGGGCACGTTAGATTCCACTGACGAAATTGAGTCAGCACGTGTCTTCGATACCACCCTCCGGGATGGTGAACAGTCACCCGGAACGTCGTTTTCCTACGACGATAAACGGCAGATCGCCGCGATTCTGGACGACATGGGAACCCACGTCATCGAGGCTGGATTCCCGGTCAATTCGGACGCGGAGTTCGAGGCCGTTCGTGATATTGCTTCCTCGACGTCGACGACAACCTGCGGGTTAGCTCGCGTCGTCGACGGCGACATCGAAGCGGCGCTCGATTCTGGCGTCGAGATGGTGCACACGTTCGTGAGCACCAGCGACGTCCAGATCGAGGATTCGATGCACGCCACGCGGGAGGAGGTCGCACAGCGCGCAGTCGACTCGGTCGAACGCATCAAAGAGGCGGGCGTGACCTGCATGTTCTCGCCGATGGATGCGACGCGAACCGACGAGACGTTCCTGCTCGACGTCGTCGAAGCGGTCAGCGAGGCCGGCGTCGACTGGATCAACGTTCCCGACACCTGCGGCGTCGCGACGCCGGGCCGGTTCGGCGACATGATCGAGAAGATCAGCGCCCACACCGACGCCCGCATCGACGTCCACACCCACGACGACTTCGGGCTGGCCACCGCGAACGCGCTGGCCGGCATCGAAGCGGGGGCCGATCAGGCACAGGTCTCGGTCAACTCGATCGGCGAGCGGGCCGGAAACGCCGCCTACGAGGAGTTCGTCATGTCCGTCGAGTCGCTCTACCAGTGTGACACCGGTATCGACACGACGCGCATCACCGAACTCTCGGAGATCGTCGAAGAGAAGAGCGAGATGGCGACGCCGGGCAACAAGCCCATCGTCGGCGACAACGCCTTCTCCCACGAAAGCGGCATCCACGCCGCCGGCGTCATCGAGAACTCCGATACCTTCGAGCCCGGCGTGATGACTCCCGAGATGGTCGGTGCCGAGCGCCGACTGGTCATGGGCAAGCACACGGGCACCCACTCGGTACGGGAGCGACTGCGCGAACGCGGCTACGATCCAACCGACGACGAGGTGCGGGCGGTAACCCGCCGCGTCAAGGACTACGGCGCAGAAAAGCGCCGCGTCACGGTTAGCGATCTGGAGCGCTTCGCCGAGGATGCTGACGTCGACCGTCAGCAAAACCGAGAACGGGCACACGAATCGGCAGAGCGAGACCGCGACGACCGCGATAACGAGGAGCACGAGGAGGTGCGCATCTGAGGAATGACCGCCTCGGTTACACCCACCCCTGAGCCCCTGCTCTCTCACTCGCGCGTGTCGGAAGGCAACGATTACCCTACCCCCAACAGTTATAATGATCGGCGGACCTACGTTATCAGCAATGACGGTCCGCGCTTCGCTGTCGGCTCGCCAGTCGGGCGACAGCAGCGCGTTCGCTTCGATTCGTATTGTAGGGGCCTACTAGCCCCTCACATCACTCCTTATCGCCGACCCGGATTTGCCGCATCGTCTTCAGAGCCAGCAGTTACGACACAGATGACAACACGGACACAACGGTATCGTTCGCAGCGATTCACCCGGCCGAATCGCCGCACGACGGCGGGAGGGAACCGATGAGCGAACGCGCAACCTCGATCCCACCGGAGGAACAGCACGACGACCAGGACGCAGACACAACAGCCAACGCGGGCGGAGACGACACCACCGCAGGCGGAGACGACACCACCGCAGGCGCTACCAGCGCTGACACGGCGGCCGCGGGGAATGACACACAGCCCAAGCCAGTCACGACGGGTGCCGAATCCGTCGTCCGCGCACTCGAGAACGCCGGCGTCGAGTACGCCTTCGGCGTGCAGGGCGGGGCGATCATGCCCGTCTACGACGCGCTCTACGACTCCGAGATCACGCACGTGACGATGGCCCACGAACAGGGCGCATCGCACGCGGCCGACGCCTACGGCATCGTCTCTGGCGAGCCGGGCGTCTGCCTGGCGACCTCGGGGCCGGGCGCGACGAACCTCGTCACCGGCATCGCGGACGCCGACATGGACTCGGACCCGATGCTCGCGCTGACGGGCCAGGTCCCGACGGACTTCGTCGGCAACGACGCGTTCCAGGAGACGGATACGACGGGCGTCACGACGCCGGTCACGAAGGACAACACGTTCGCTGCCGACCCGGACCGCGTTGGTACCGACGTCAGCGAAGCCTTTGCACTCGCCCGGGAGGGCCGCCCAGGACCGACGCTGGTCGACCTGCCGAAGGACGTCACGAACGCCGAAACGGACCGCGAACCCGACGAACCGGCGACGCCTGACACGTACGAGGTCACGGAGGAAGCCGACCCCACGATCGTCGCGTCCGCAGCCGAACGGATCGAGAACGCGACCCGACCGATCATGCTGCTCGGCGGCGGCGTCATCAAGGGCGAGGCCAGCGAGACCTGCCGCGAGTTCGCCATCGAGCACGATATTCCGGTCGTCACGACGATGCCCGGTATCGGCTCGTTCCCGGAGGATCACGAGCTCTCGATGGAGATGGCCGGCATGCACGGCACCGGCTACGCCAACATGGCGATCACCCACTGCGACACGATGATCGCCGTCGGCACCCGGTTCGACGACCGCCTCACGGGCGGCATCGAGACGTTCGCGCCCGACGCGGAGATCATCCACGTCGACATCGATCCCGCGGAGATCTCGAAGAACATCCACGCGGACTACCCGCTGGTCGGCGACGCCGACACCGTCGTCTCCCAGCTCGCACGCGCCGTCGAGACCTCGCCGCAGGCGACGAAGTGGCGCGCGCAGTGCCAGCAGTGGAAATCGGACTACTCGATGGCCTACGACGTGCCTGAAGACGAGCCGATTCAGCCGGAGTTCGTCGTCGAGGCGCTGGATGAAGCCACGAGCGACAACGCCATCGTCACCACCGGTGTCGGCCAACACCAGATGTGGGCCTGCCAGTACTGGACGTACACCGAGCCTCGGACGTGGGTCTCGAGTCACGGCCTCGGGACGATGGGGTACGGCCTTCCCGCCGCCATCGGCGCGCGTCTCGCCGCTGACGACGATCAAGAGGTCGTCTGCATCGACGGCGACGGCTCGTTCCTGATGACGCTGCAGGGCCTCTCCGTGGCCGTTCGCGAGAACTTGGACATCACCGTCGCCGTGCTCAACAACGAGTACATCGGCATGGTCCGGCAGTGGCAGGACGCCTTCTTCGAGGGTCGCCACTCCGCGTCGGACTACGGCTGGATGCCCGAGTTCGACAAACTCGCCGAGGCCTTCGGCGCGAGCGGCTTCCGGATCGACGAGTACGACGAGGTCGCCGACACGATCGAGGCCGCACTCGCCGAGGACGGCCCCTCGGTGATCGACGTCCACATCGACCCGCAGGCGAACGTCTACCCGATGGTTCCAAGCGGCGGCGACAACGGCCAGTTCGCGCTGGCGGAGGATCAACTATGAGCGGCGAGAACGAGCCAAACGACCGGACCGAGCCAACCGAACCCGGACACCGACGCGGCCTGGATGGCCCCGCTCCCGAGGAGCGTCCGACCCCAGCAGGGCGGCGCAACGAGCAGGGAATCCGGATCGACCCCGAGGTCGAGGCCAAACAGGAACCGCGCCGGACCGTCATCTCGACGCTCGTCGAACACGAACCCGGCGTGCTCTCTGACGTCTCGGGGCTGTTCTCGAGACGACAGTTCAACATCGAGAGTCTGACCGTCGGCCCGACCACCGACGACGACCGCGCGCGGATCACGCTGGTCGTCGAGGAACCCGACCCCGGCATCGACCAGATCAAAAAGCAACTGCGCAAACTGATCCCGGTAATCTCCGTGCGCGAACTCGAGTCCGACGCGATGCGACGCGAACTCGCGCTCGTGAAAATCGACGCGGACCGGCCATCGGAGGTCGCTGCCGTCGCGGATATGTACGACGGCAAGACCGTCGACTCCTGTCCCGAGACGGCGACGATCGAGATCACTGGCTCGCGCCAGAAGATCGACGCCGCAATCGAGACGTTCGAGCAGTTCGGCATCCGCGAGATTGACCGGACGGGAACCACGGCGCTCGCCCGTGGCACCCAGAGCACTGCTGCACCCGCGAGCACGACAGAATCGACCGCCGAAGCGGCGAGCCACCCGCAGAACCAATATGCACCAGCAGACGATGACTGACGAATTCACCACCGAGATTTATTACGACGACGACGCAGACGTATCGACCCTCGACGACGACACCGTGGCCGTGCTCGGCTACGGCAGCCAGGGCCACGCCCACGCGCAGAATCTCCACGAGAGTGGCGTCGACGTGGTCGTTGGCCTGCGCGAGGACTCGTCCTCGCGCTCCGCAGCCGAAGCGGACGGGCTGACGGTCGCGACGCCGGCAGATGCCGTCTCGCAGGCGTCCTACGTGTCCGTCCTCGTTCCAGACACCGTCCAGTCGGCGGTCTACGAGAACGCCATCGAGCCGAACCTGGAGGCCGGCGACACGCTGCAGTTCGCCCACGGGCTGAACATCCACTACGGCCAGATCCAGCCGCCGGAGGACGTCGACGTGACGATGGTCGCCCCGAAGAGTCCAGGCCACCTCGTCCGGCGAAACTACGAGAACGACGAGGGAACTCCTGGACTCCTCGCGATCGACCAGGATGCCACCGGCGACGCACAGGAACGGTCACTCGCGTACGCGAAGGCAATCGGTTGCACTCGCGCCGGCGTCATCGAGACTGACTTCCAGGAAGAGGTCGAGTCCGACCTCTTCGGCGAACAGGCCGTCCTCTGTGGCGGCGTCACAGCACTGGTCAAACACGGCTACGAGACGCTCGTCGACGCGGGCTACTCCCCGGAGATCGCCTACTTCGAGTGCCTGAACGAGCTCAAGCTGATCGTCGACCTGATGTACGAAGGCGGGAACGGCGGCATGTGGGACTCCGTTTCCGACACCGCCGAATACGGCGGCCTTACCCGCGGCGAGCGCATCCTCGATGACTCCGTCCGCGAGAATATGGAGGAGGTACTCGAGGAGGTCCAGAACGGCGAGTTCACTCGCGAGTGGATTCTCGAGAACCAGGCTGGCCGTCCGAGCTACAACCAGCTTCGTCAGGCCGAGAAGGACCACGAGATCGAAGAGGTCGGCGAGCGCCTGCGCGACCTCTTCGCCTGGGCGGACGAGGAATCGAGCGAGAGCGAATCAGAGAAGGCGGAAGTGCCGGCTGACGACTGAGTCAGCACGCGACAACAAAACAGGAACCTACGGACCGATGACCACGAACGAATCACAGTCGACCGAGACGAAACGGACCCGAAACCGAACCGAGAATCGACCGAACGCGAATCAAAAGATGGGCGAAGTTAGCCACACCAACCCCTACACCGGTGAGACGGCAGGGAACCTGTTCAACCGCGGCCCGATCGTCGCGACGGACGGTGGACGCCCGGCTGCGACGGACCCCAAGTCTCGCCGTGCCGCTGACTCGGCAGCCGATACGCCAGCAGAGGCGAACGCGAACGCAGACACGATGCGAGACGTGTCCCACACGCCACCGAACGGAACCGACGACGCGAATCGCGTCTTCGAGCGCGGGCGTACGACCGATGAAGACGACGGCGGTCGTGCGAACGCAGACACGGGCACGGACGCAGACACAGACACGGAGACGGGTGTAGCCGACGAATGAGTAAGGGCACACTCTACGACAAGGTCTGGGACCACCACACGGTGACAACCCTGCCGACCGGACAGGAGCAGCTGTTCATCGGTCTCCACCTCATCCACGAGGTTACGAGCCCGCAGGCGTTCGGCATGCTCGAGGAACGCGACCTCGAGGTCGCCTACCCCGAACTCACCCACGCGACCGTCGATCACATCATCCCGACCGCGGATCAGTCCCGCCCCTACGAGGAGGATGCCGCCGAGGAAATGATGAGTGAACTCGAGGAGAACGTTCGCGAGGCCGGCATCGAGTTCTCCGATCCGGACTCGGGCGACCAGGGTATCGTCCACGTCGTCGGCCCGGAGCAGGGACTGACCCAGCCCGGCAAGACGATCGTCTGTGGCGATTCCCACACCTCGACCCACGGCGCGTTCGGTGCGCTCGCGTTCGGGATCGGGACCAGCCAGATCCGCGACGTGCTCGCGACGGGCACCGTCGCCATGGAGAAACAGAAGGTCCGCAAGATCCAGATCGACGGCGAACTCGGCGACGGCGTCGAGGCCAAGGACGTCATTCTGGAGATTATCAGCCGTCTGGGCACCGAGGGCGGCGTCGGCTACGTCTACGAGTACGCCGGCGAGGCCATCGAGAACCTGGGCATGGAGGGTCGGATGTCGATCTGTAACATGTCTATCGAGGGCGGTGCTCGCGCGGGCTACATCAATCCTGACGAGACCACCTACGAGTGGCTGCAGGAGACGGATTACTTCCAGGAGAACCCCGAGAAGTTCGACGAACTGAAGCCGTACTGGGAGTCGATTCGGTCGGACGACGACGCGGAGTACGACGACGTTGTCCACATCGACGCGGACGAACTCGAGCCGGTCGTCACCTGGGGAACGACCCCGGGCCAGGGCATCGGCATCAGCGATCCGATTCCGGCACCCGAGGACCTGCCCGAAGACAAGCAGGACACCGCCCGACGCGCACAGGAGCACATGCGCGTCGAGCCCGGCGAGACGATGGACGGCTACGAAATCGACGTGGCCTTCCTCGGCTCCTGTACGAACGCGCGCCTGCCAGACCTGCGCCGTGCAGCACGAATCGTCGAGGGCCGTCAGGTCGACGACGACGTGCGCGCGATGGTCGTCCCCGGCAGCCAGCGCGTACAGGAGGCCGCCGAGGAGGAAGGGCTGAAGGACATCTTCGAAGCGGCCGGCTTCGACTGGCGTAACGCCGGTTGCTCGATGTGTCTCGGCATGAACGAAGACCAACTCGAGGGCGACGAGGCCTGTGCCTCCTCCTCGAACCGGAACTTCGTGGGCCGTCAGGGGAGCAAGGACGGGCGCACCGTCCTGATGAACCCGCGGATGGTCGCCGCAGCGGCGATCGAGGGGAACGTAACGGACGTTCGCGAGCTGCCGGAAGCGGAGGTGACCGCCTAATGACCGACACAGATGAGGTCGAGATCCCGGAGGTTAACCACGTCTCGGGCTCGGGCCTCCCGGTCCGCGGCAACGACATCGACACTGACCAGATCATCCCCGCGCGCTTCATGAAGGTCGTCACCTTCGACGGTCTCGGCGAGTTCGCGTTCTTCGACCAGCGGTTTACCGAAGACGACGACCTGAAAGACCACCCGTTCAACGAGGACCGGTTCCAGGACTCCTCGGTGATGGTCGTCAACTCGAACTTCGGCTGCGGTTCTTCGCGCGAGCACGCGCCCCAGGCGCTGCTGCGCTGGGGGATCGATGCGATCATCGGCGAGAGCTTCGCCGAGATTTTCGCGGGCAACTGCCTGGCGCTCGGCATTCCAACCGTCACGGCTGACAGCGAAACGATCCAGACCCTGCAGGAGTGGGTCGACGCGAATCCCGACGGGGAACTCGAGATCGACGTCGAAGCCGAACAGGTCAGGTACGGTGACACCACCATCGACGTCACCGTCGACGACGCCCAGCGCAAGGCGCTCGTCGAGGGCGTCTGGGACACGACGGCGTTGATGAAGTCGAACGCCGGCGCGGTGCAGGAGACTGCAGCCGAGCTTCCCTACGTTTCGGACGCGACTGCGAACGGGTCCGGGTCTGAGTCCAGTTCGAGCGCCGACTGAGAAGCGGACTACGTCGGCTGTCGGTTCCTGTTTTCGGTTGTCTGTTCATTTTTGGTACTGCCCTGTCCACACTGTGCCCGACTGAAGGCGAAGTCTCTCACCGGCCAGCAGAGGACAAAGCACTTGTTACCTTGCCTAAAACTCAGGATAGTCAACCGACTGGTCCCTGATGACATCCCGACCGTCCACACTCCATGCAGTGGTAGCAGCACCCGATTCCTGGACCGACGCACTCGAGTCCCGGCTCGGAATCGATTTGCGAGCGCTGGCTGCGTTCCGGATCGGACTCGGCCTCGTGCTGCTGATCGATCTCCTTACACTGCGGCTACCGGGGCTGCGGACGTTCTACACCGACCAGGGGGTGTTTCCCAGGGAGACGCTCGCGGAAACGTATCCTCTCTTCGAAGCGCTCTCGGTTCACGCTCTCTCGGGCGCTGCGTGGTTCCAGGCGCTGCTTCTCGCACTCGCCGGCCTGTTCGCAGCCTCGCTGCTCGTCGGCTACCGAACCCGGCTTGCGACCGTTGGTGCGCTCGTCCTGACGGCCTCGCTCTACGCCCGCAATCCGCTGGCTCTCAACGGCGGCGATACGATCCTTCTGACGTTTCTCGCACTCGGGCTCTTTCTCCCGCTCAGCGCCCGGTGGTCGGTCGATGCACGTCGGCACGCGAATGAGTCGACGAGCCAAAAGCCGACGGCCCTCGACAGTCGAACCTGCTCGCTCGCAACCGCGGCGATTCTCGTCCACTTCACGCTCATCTACGTTACCAATGCGATCCTCAAATTCCAGAGTGACGCCTGGCTCGGCGGTTTCGCCGTCCAGCGAACCCTCCACCTCGAGCAGTATCTGACACCGCTCGGCGCTGCCCTCTCTGATCTCTCACTGGTCCTTATCGCGGTCAACTGGTTCTGGGTCGCGTTGCTCTCGAGTAGCGTCGTGTTGCTCGTCGTCACCGGTCGGCTCCGACTCGCACTCGTGGCAGGCTTCGTCGGGACACACCTGGGTATGGCCGCGACGATGCGACTCGGCGTCTTCCCGCTGGTCATGATCTTAGGGTTGCTGTTGTTCGTGCCGTCGCCAGTCTGGCGGCAACTCGAGCCCGTCGTCGAAACGCGGACGCCGGACCGACTGGTAGCTGGTAGGCCGGTGCGTGGTGATGGTGGAACCGCGGGACGCGGTGCTGATGATGTGGCGTCCACGTCGTCCGAATCGTCTCAGGGCTGGTGGCCCACGCTGAACGCGAGCCGCGGGGTACGTGTGCTCAGCGGCGTTCTCGTCGCCTGTCTCTTCGCGATACTGCTGTTCTGGCACGCTGCGGCCGTCGGTGTCGGCGGCCCTGCCGCAGTCACCGACGTGGATGAGGACCTCGGCAGCTGGTCGTTCTTCGCGCCGAACCCACCCGACGCTTACAGCTGGTACGCCATCGACGCGACACTCGAGTCCGGTGAGACAGTCGAGACGCACGTGGACGGGACCGCCGTGCGCGCCGACCGGCCACCGGACGGAACGGCGGCCTATCCGTCGACGCTCTGGAAGCGCTACGGGATGGACGTCCGGTACGTTGGGGACGTCTACTACGAACCACTGGCCGCGTTCAGTTGCGAGCAGGTCGGCGAGCAGTCCGACCAGCCAGTCGACTCGGTGACCGTCGTCCATGTCGAACAACCAGTCGGGCCGGACGGCCCGCTGGGTGAGCCGGATCGCCAGGAGCGCATCGAGTCCGCCTGCTGACAGCCGACACCACGAGAGCAAGAGCAACTCGAGGTGGCAACTCAAAGTAGCAACGTTGACGCTATCGATACCCTCTTTTCGCCGCCCGAGAGAGGTGTCGACATGACTCACGAGATCGCCGTCATCCCCGGCGACGGAATCGGACAGGAGGTTACACCCGCCGCAGTCGAGGTGCTCGAGGCACTGGACGTGGACTTTTCGTTCACCGAAGCCGAGGCCGGCGACGCCGTCAAAGAAGCGACCGGCGAAGCACTGCCCGACGAGACGTACGAGCTCGCGGCGACGGCCGACGCGACGCTGTTCGGCGCAGCCGGCAAGACCGCTGCTGACGTGATCCTCCCGCTGCGTGAGGCCGTTGGCTCGTTCGTCAACATCCGTCCGGCGAAGGCGTATCCGGGCATCGACGCCGTTCGCCCCGAAACTGACCTGGTCTTCCTCCGGGAGAATACCGAGGGCGTCTACTCGGGCCACGAGGACCGGCTAACCGAGGACGTGGCGACGCTGACCCGCGTGACCACGCAGTCTGCCTCCGAGCAGCTCGCCGAGTTCGCCTGCGAGTACGCCGGTCCGGAGAGCGACCACGACGGCTTCACCATCGCGCACAAGGCGAACGTCATGCGTGAGACCGACGGCCTCTTCCGGGACACCGTCGCCGAGGTCGCCGCCGACAACGGCGTCGACACCGACGAGGTGCTCATCGACGCCTTCGCGACAAAAGTCTGTCTCGACCCCACGCAGTTCGATGTCATTGTCTGCCCGAATCTCGCGGGCGACGTGCTCTCGGACCTCGCCGCCGGCCTCGTCGGCGGCCTCGGCCTTCTCCCGAGCGCGAACATCGGGCCCGACCGCGGCCTGTTCGAACCCGTCCACGGCACCGCCCCCGACATCGCCGGCGAGGGCGTCGCCAACCCCGCCGCGACGATTATTTCTGCAGCGATGCTGCTCGAATACTTAGAGTACGACGAGGAAGCGGCGGCGGTTCACGCGGCGGTCGAGGAAACGCTCGCGGATGGGCCGCGAACGCCGGATCTGGGTGGCGAGGCGTCGACCACAGACGTGACGGCGGCGGTTATCGAGCGACTCTAGCGTTGCGGCGACTGACTGGTCTACTCGAGTAGCGAGCGCAGCCCGAGTCTGGTTCGGTTTGCACGTTGGATGCTGCGTCGGAGCGTCGCCGACAGAACCGAGAGTGCAGCCGGGAGGATGAGTGACGTGAAGAAGACGAGTGAAGCCAGGCGGAGCTACTGAATAGTCACGTCGGCCGTTGCACGGATGTCCCGCGAGGAACTGCCGACGAAGATCGTGTTGGGTCCGGTCGCGACGGTCCAGCCGTCGTCCGCGTCGTAGTACGCGAAATCGTCCCGCGCGAGCGAGACGGTGACGGTCTCCGACTCGCCGGCATCGAGTTCGACGGCCGCGAAGTCGGCCAGTTCGCGCTCGGGTGTCGGAACCGGCGCGGCCGGTTTCCCGACGTACACCTGGATGACCTCCTTTCCAGTACGGCCACCGACGTTTCGAACGTCGATCGTCACGTCGATCCCGTCTTCGTCTTCGGCTTCGCTGACGGTCACGTCTTCGTACTCGAACTCGGTGTAGGAGAGCCCGTGGCCGAACGGGAACAGAGGCTCGATCTCGTGCTCGTCGAAGTAGCGGTAGCCGACGAAGACGTCCTCGTCGTACCGCGCGACGCCGTCCGTTCCCGGGAACGCGGATCCCTCGGCCGTCGGGTAGTCCGCCACCGACCGGCCGAAGGTCACCGGGAGGCGGCCGCCGGGTTCCGCGTCGCCGAACAGCACAGCCGCGAGCGCCTCGCCGTCGGCCTGGCCAGGGTACCACGTCTCGAGGACGGCGTCGACTGCGTCGAGCCACGGCAGTTCGACAGGGCCACTGGTTCGGAGGACGACGATCGTCTGGTCAGCTGCCTCGGCGACCGCGGCGATCAGTTCGTTCTGCCGGCCGGGGAGTGCGATCGACTCGCGGTCGGTGAACTCCGTTGCGTCGTCCTGGGCAACGACCACCGCGCAGTCGGCGTCGGCGGCGGCTTCGACGGCGGCGTCGATGTTCGGGCCTGTATCGTTGTCCGTGTCCGTGTCTGTGGCTGTGGCTGTGTCCGTGTAACTGTCGTTGGCTGTGGCTCCGTTCGTGTCCGATACTGCATCCGTCTGCACCCCATCTGGCGAGTCGGCGAAGAACGACGACTCCGCGATCGGGTCGACGCCGCGTTCGAACGTCACGTCCGCAGCTCGCGACTCGATACCCGATCGCGGGCCGGTTTCGGTAAACGGGGAGACTTCGGACGACCCGCCGCCGCCCAGTTTGGCGGTGTCGGCGTTCGGGCCGATCACCGCGACAGCGTCGGTGTCTGCGAGCGGGAGCGCGTCATCGTTCGTCAGCAGCACGGTTCCTTCGATCGCGATGTCGCGGGCCAACCGGCGGTGTGCCGGTGTATCGAGTTCTCCGTCTGGTGCATCGGCGTTAGTGCCTGTGCCTCCGTGCTCACTCGCGTCGTCGGTCTCGAGTGTGTTGAACTGTCCCGTCGATTCCAATACCGACAGCACCCGCGACACCTTCTCGTCGAGAGTTTCCTCGTCGACCGCTCCCGATTCGATCGCGTCGCGAAGCGGTTCGCCGAAGTACGCCGGGACATCCGGAACCGGCATCAGAGTGTCGTCGATGTCGTCGAGGTCGAGATCCTGGTTGCGGTCATCGCTCGATGCAGTGTCCGCGCCCGGCAGGTATTCTGACAGTTCGACACCGGGCATCTCGAGGTCGAGACCAGCCCGCGCCGCGTCGATCGTGCTCCGGGTGCCCCACCAGTCGGAGACGACCAGTCCGTCGAATCCCCACTCGTCTTTCAACACGTCCGCGAGGAGTCGTTCGTGGTCGCTCATATGCACGCCGTTGACGCGGTTGTAGGCAGTCATCACTGCATCGACGTCGGCCTCCTCGACCGCCGCGCGGAACGCGGGCAAGTAAATCTCGCGGAGGGCACGCTCGCTCACGTCGGCACTAACCTCGTAGCGATTCGTCTCCTGGTTGTTCGCGACGTAGTGTTTGACCGTGGCAGCAACGCCGGTCGACTGGATACCCTCGATGGTCTCGACACCGATTCGAGCGCTGAGGTGTGGATCCTCGCTGTAGTACTCGAAGTTACGTCCGCCCTGCGGTGCGCGGATGATGTTGACGCCGGGACCGAGCAACACGTCCTGATCGTGGGCGGCCGTCTCTCGGCCGAGCGCCGTCCCGAACTCGCGAGCGAGATCGGGATTCCAGGCCGCGGCGAGCGTGATCGAGGCGGGGAACGCGGTCGCACGCTCGCCCATCGCACGGACGCCGAGCGGACCATCGACCAGTTTCAGCGGCGGGATTCCGACCCGACCGTTTCCGGGGACGTAACCCGTCGCGCGCCCATCGGGATCGGTCGCTCCGTGGACGAGCCGAAGCTTCTCTGTGAGCGTGAGATCGTCGAGCAGGGTTGTGGCGTCCAGTCCCATTCTCGACGGCGTATTGTTCCGGCTACCTGAATAGTCATTCGATGGCGAGTACACGCTGATGGGCATACGTCCGATGTCGACGCATCGTGATTTCAGTCAGACGATATCCAGCGTGTCGCGATCCGCATCCGCGAGTTCGACCAGCGCGTCAGCCTCGAGCAAGTGACACTCGCCGGGGACTACGAGCAGGTGCAGCGGCTCGCCGAACTCCCGGTCCGCAAGTTCGGTCATCGTCCCGGCCTCGACGAGCGGCTCCGGACTGCCCGCGCGGGCGACGACGACACCAACGAGGTCGGGATACGCCTCAGCGAGCAGCTCTGCGCCGACGTCCGCGGTCATGTACTCGTCTTCGTCGGCTCGCTCGTGGCCTACCTTGATGTCGAGATAGACGACGGTGTGGAGGCCGTCTGCGCGATTCTCGTCGATGGTGTCGGTGACGCTCGCCGGCAAGCCGTCCGCGCCGTGGGCGTAGGGAAACGGCAGCGTCGTCGCCTTGCCGAACCGGTAGTTCTGCAGTCCCGTCAGCGAACTCGTCGCCGTCTGGGCCGTCACGCCGTGAATGACGTGGGTGTCGATCCCGCGGTCGTGTGCCCGCAATCGGAGGTCGACGTGCGTTGTCGAGATCATCGTATCGCCGGCCGTCAGGAAGGCCACATCCTCGCTCTCAGCGGCGTCGAGCATCTCTTCGGGGTGTTGCTCGACACCCGCCCGGTCCCGGACCTCGATCTCGATATCGTGGGCGGACTCGAGTTCCTCGACAGTCGCTCCAATCAGTTTGCTGGTGTAGAACTCGGCGTAGACGCGGTCGGCGGTTCGCAGGGCCTCCTGGCCCTCGACGGTGATCGAGCGGTCGTCGTAGAGGCCGAGGCCGATGAAGGTGAGCATAGCAGTGACTGCGCCGCGGTCGTACTTCAGCGACCGGATTTGGCTGTTCTCTCCAGTGGCTCTGCTGCGGGCCTCACAGCGACAGGTGCGAGGTCGAAGACGGGCCGTCGTCCCCGTCGTCGATCCCGCCCTGGTGCATGAACGTCACGTCGTCGTCAGTCAGGTAAACGTCGCCGCGGTCGACGGCAACCTCGATCGAGGGCAGTGTCGTGTCCGCGGCCTCGCCGTTGTCGCAATAGCCCGAGCAGGAGTCGAACATCGAGCCGTGTTTCGGACAGATGATCTGCCCGTCGCGCATCGCCACCCCACGACCCACGTCGAGTCGCTGGAACTCGTGTGTACACTGGTTCACCCAGGCTTCGACGCCGCGGTTCTCAGCTGTCGTTTCCTCTACCGCTGCTTCCTCTACCGCTGTTTCCGAGGGGGGTGCTGTCTCAGCCTCCCCATCCGTACACGGCACCAGGATCACCTCCTCCGGATCACCGTGCTGGTTGCGAACCGTAAACAGCCACGACCGCTCCTCGTACACCGTCTCAACCGACGTCAGCCGCATACGAACGCCCATATACTCGACTCTTATCGACTGGAAACGTCAGCGTTACGGCGACCGACCGGTGACTACCGGTATGTCCGGGGAAGTGCCGTGCGTTCGCGTCGCCCGCGAACACGGCGAAGCCACACGTCGCACACTCGCCGACGCGGACCTGATCGCCGACGACTACGAGATCACCGTCGAAGACGGCTGGCTCTACATCCCGATCAGCGATGTCGACGCCGTTCACGAGGTGCTCAAACTCGACCTCGAGGGCGCTGTACCGGAGCACGACACGCAAGACGCCGACACCGGCACTAGCTCCGACGCCGACAGCCACGACCCCGAACTCGTCACCAAAACCGTCGGCGAACGCGACACCCAGACCACACCCGCCGAACTACTGGGGTTCGATCCGTCCTACGAACGCCTCGGCACCGCCGTCCTCCTCGACGAGGACGACGACGAACGAGCGCGGGACATTTCCGCGGCCGTACTCGAGTCCGACCTTCCAGTCGACACCGTCCTGAACAAAGCCTCAAAGGTGAAAGGCGAGACCCGCGTTCGCGACTGGGACCTCCTCGCGGGCGACGATACCGAGGTCGTCCACCGCGAGTACGGCTGTGAGTTCGCGCTCGACCTCGCCGCGGTCTACTTCTCCCCGCGCCTCGCAACGGAGCGCCACCGGGTCACCGAGCAGGTCGCTTCTGGCGAGCACGCGTTCGACATGTTCGCCGGTGTCGGCCCGTTCGTCATCCCGTTCGCAAAACGCGGCGCAGACTGTGTCGGCGTCGACGTAAACCCCGACGCTATCGAGTACCTGCGCGAGAACGCGCGCCGCAACGGCGTCGCGGATCGCGTGACGGCGATTTGTGATGACGTTCGTGACGTTGCGAGCGAGTACGACGGCTGGGCAGACCGCATCGTGATGAACCTGCCCCACAGCGCGAACGAGTTTGTTGAGTCGGCGGTCGCGATCGCGGGCGACGACTGCGTGATTCACTACTACGATATCCAGCACGAAGACGACCCGTTCGGCCCGGGTGAGCGCGCGATTCGCGAGGCAGCCGAGCCAGCGTACGAGGTGACTGTGGAAACGCAGCGGGTCGTTCGATCGTATGCTCCGCACGAACTCAACGTCTGTCTGGACGTTCGACTCGAGCGATAGGCTGTTCCACGAAACAGACTGGCACGACCGCGACGATTCGCAATCCTTATGCCTGCTATCGACCCTACGAATAAACGCACTCGAACCGTGCCGGTGTAGCTCAGACTGGCAGAGCGAATCCTTCGTAAGGATTAGGTCGAGGGTTCAAATCCCTCCACCGGCTTGTTGCTGCGAACAACACGTGAGCAGCAACAGCCGTCGAGGGATTTGAATCAGGGAGCAGCTTTGCTGCGACCGTGGTTCACAATCCCCTCCACCGGCCTGTTTCGCAGGGTGAACAGTAAATCACCACGTAACTCCGCTTTGTATCCTGACTTTCAGCTGTCAAAGTGGAACGTGAGAGCTAGAGTGAGCTATTCGTACGCACGCTCTTTACTCGAAGCTCTTGCTTACGTGCGGCCGTTCGAAGCGCGCTATCTTCAGTCACCAAGGTGAGATCATTACGCTCTGCGGTTGCAAGATACGCCGCATCACAGCGGTCTCTAATTCAGAATCAGTCAGATTATCGTGAGCAAGGCCGGTTTTCCAAAGTGCATTCCCCGCTTCGTACATCGTCAAATCGAGCAGATACTCGTCGAACAGGATACTAATATCTACATCGACGCCGCTTTCTCCAATGAGAAGTTCTACCACCGAGCTTGCGTCAAAGGATAGTCTGACATTAGTTCTCCTGGCGGGTTTCGCGAACCGCTCCAACGATCTCGTCAGTTTCAACACCGTCATCTACCTTCTCTCGGAGGGAATTGACATCCCGACGAAGTTTCTCTCGCCGGCGCTTGGTGATTTCCTCCTCGAGTGCGTTCCGGATAACCTCGCTAACGTTGATATCTTCCCTTTCGAGTTTCTCCTTCATGTCATCGGGAATTTTTGCTGAGACGGTGATCATACGTGTAAGTAATACGAGACGGTATTACAAAAATGTTCCATCGGGGTTTAATGAGATCGGTACGGGCCAGTGCTCGACGAGTTCGTTCTCGTCGCTTGGGGAACGCGGCGGCACTCACCTCGACGGTGTTCATAGTAGCACGCTACTCGCGAAGCGATGGCTGAGTACAATCCGAACGAAACACGCACCGAGCAACCACATTCTTCCAACCCGGCGGTAGATATAAGTCACTACCAGTCAACAATTAGAACGGAAGCCGCAACGGGTACGAAAGTGCCCCGGGTGTAGTAGCACCCGAGACGTGGCTTCCAAGCCGACCTGGCTTGTAGCCATGATTCCATACATCCGACCGGGATATAAACGTCCCGCCCGAGACCCAACGAACAGTACCCAACTACCCGCCGGACCCCACTTTTCCCTCGGCGGTGGTTGGGATGAGTGACGATACTGAAACAGAGACCGAGGCCAGTACTGACTCGAGTTGCAGCGCTGGCAGCGAGAGCAACACTACTCGAGACCTCAAAGCTGCCCTCGGATTCGATGCCGACTACACTCCTGATCCCGACACAACCTCACTCCCCAACTGTCCCCGCTGTGACCACCCCGTCGCACGAACCAGCATCATCGGCCCCACAGACGCTATCGCCGGCCCCTGCGGCTGTCGTGTCGCCCCAGGATTCGCTCGGCGGGCGCGCAACCGCCGACGCAACGGGCGGGACGGTTCGCCGTCCGCGACTGGTCACGATACCGACTGCACCAACACCCGAAACAACTCACACACCCAGTAACCACCACACCACCATCACCACCACTCGAGTACCCTCCCGCTCCCGTCGACCTCTCAATGAAGGCTGCAGGGTAGCGGGTGAGTCGGTTCGGTCCAACTCGAGTAGAACCAGAGATCCGTACACCAGTAGACCCACCAGAATCCGAGCCGACTCGATCCGTCTGTCTCACCTGGACTCGAGTTGCGGCGGAACACTGGGTGGGTGTGGGAGTGAGTGCTGGGCTGGTATGGTAGCGATGTGGTGTTGGTGTGCTGGTGCTGGCAACGGGGGTGGCGTTACTCTGGGGGTGGCGTTCTCCGCCTCGTTGCCGTCGGCCGGTTCCCACTGACAGTTCGAACCCACCGTGGCGACCCACTGTCGATCACGGTGTCACCACCATCGAAGCCATCGAGCCACCGAAGCCACTCGACCACCGACTGTCAGTCGCCGATCGACGGCTCTCAGTCTCGCCAGCACTCCGACGCGCTACCTGCCGCTCCGCGCACTCACACTACCCCCACATCGCTCACACCCACCCAGGCCGAACTCACAACTCGAGGAGTTGATCTCGAGAAGCAAAATGATATGCATTATTTGGGAGAAGAAGAGTTCACGACAGAACAGACTACTTAAGAGATTGACCGGACTTACAAGACGATCTTAGACTTCGTGGAGCAATCTACAAATGAACGCAACGTCTTTTATTTTGAGTCAGCAGTATCTTGTCATGCGCACCAGAACAGAATGGTATCTATGAGTGACAATCCGTTCGAAAACCCATCAGGAACACGTGAAAAGATTCTCGCAGCAACTGCAGAATCACTTCGAAAACACGGATATGCAGACCTCACAATAAACAAAATCGGCAATGAGTTTGAAAAAAGCCAGTCTCTCATTCACCACCACTACGATGGGAAAGATGATCTCATCCTCGATACACTGCAACAGTTCCTCAAACAGTCTCACCCCAAGTCGTTTACTGAGGATGCAAACAATCCGCAAGAGCAACTTGCTGACCTCATTGAGATATTCTTTGGTCAAAGTCTCAGCGAAAGGAGACAAAAATTGTTAGCTATGGTGTTTGAACTTCGAACTCGAGCGATCCATAGTGAGGACTATCGAGAGCACTTCTCACAGAGTGATTCCATGTTCGAAGAATATATCGCCAGTCTCATTCAGGAAGGTATGAATGACGGCGTATTCCAATCGTGTAATCCATCTACTGTGGCTGCAATGACAACTCTACTGGCTAATGGTGCACTCGTTCGACGCACCACAAGAGACAATGATGACTGGATTGATGACGTTCGAAAAGAGTTTCAGCGATACCTTGAGCAGTGTGTGTATGAGAACTGACGTCACTTTTTCTGTGACGTTCTCTTGCCCAGATACAATTCGGAACTATGGGAATTTGTTGCCATGCTCTGTCCTCGGTTTATGTCATGAAGTATATGATGGCTACACTAACAGGAACGTGGAACGATGTAGCAGAGGATCTCGAAGAGAACGAGGAGATTACTAACGACACAACGGTCGTCAGTGACAAAGAATCCCTCATGGACGCCTTCGATACTAGCTACCGATCTCATCAGGTCGATCTCGTTCACGTCGGCCAAACGATTAGAGACAACCTGTGAGAGGGAGGTGATTTCCCCATCGAAATACGGAAAACAATCGCCTCAGGTGGAACAAACGATTTGTTCTACCTGAAGAAACCAGTTGTGCTCCACGCACCGAAGAATGAGCGTTTGGCGACTCGCTTGCGGGTCGACCAAACGCTCGAGAACCTCACAAACAGGTGTGGCGGTTAGAACAAGAGGACTCTCCAAAAGCAGCAGCGTACCTCCGGGAATGGCGTCAGTGAATGGGTGTTACAGTCCGGGTACCACGTCCCTGAACCCGCGTTCAGCCTTGTCGTAGCGCGACCACAGGAATAGCGCCGAGGGCAACACCACGACCGAGGCGACAAACGAGTAGAACACACTCATCGCCACCAGAATCCCGAAGTCACCCAGTACTGGCGTGATCGCAAGCGCGAGTGCCCCGGTCCCGAGCGAGGTCGTCACCATGCTGCCCGCCAGCGCGCCGCCGGTTCCCGACAGCGTCGTTGTCATCGCCTCGAGCGGGTCGCCGTGCTTGCCGTACTCGTCGATAAACCGTGCGGTCGTGTGCACGGTGTAGGCGATCCCGAGGCCGATCGAGATGGCCAAAATCGTCGCTGTCATCGCATTGAGCGGCATCTCGAGCAGGCGCATCGTCCCGATCAGGAAGGCGACGGCGATCGCGATCGGGAACAGGTTGACCATGCCCAGCAGCGGCCGCCGTTCGACGATTCCGTAGATGACGACGAGGAAGATCGCTGACAGTGCGAGCGCGAGCACCAGCCCGTCGATCGCCGACGCGAAGATCATCTCGGTGATCGCGTCGAAGATGACGATCATCCCGGTCGCGGTCGCCGAGTGATGGAAGTTCTCGGCGAACGCCGCGCCGTCCTCGGCCGCCTCTTCCTGGCTAGCCTCCGCGTCGATGACGTACTCGATCTGGGCGGCCCCGCGGTCGTCCGTCAGATACTGCTCGGCGTTGTTATCGGACGCGGCGAACAGTTCGTCGTAGATCCGATCGAGGTTCCGGTCCGGGATCCCGTTGCCGCTCCGATCGTTTCGGTCGACGAGCGCGGCGAACTCCTCGTCCTGTTCGGCGTACGAGTGGATCGCCGTGATGATGCTTTGCTCGTCGGTCCCGCCACCTGGCCCGACGGCCAGGCTGTCTGGCGGATCGTCGCCCGCTCGATCCAGCGCCTCGAGTGCGTGGTCCTCTTCGAACGGTCCTTCGACGTATATCGTTATCGTGCTGTCCTGGTCGGCGTCGAACCGCTCCTCGAGCGTGTTGATCGTCTGTGTGGTGGTGTACTCACCGGGGGCGAACGGTTCGGGGACGTGTTCGACGTACCACGCCTCCTCTTCGGGCGGGAGGAAGTCCTCGTCGTCGAAGGTGGTGTCGACACCCATGCCGTAGACGCCCATCCCGCCGCCAAGGACGAGGATGACGACTACGAAGATCGCTGGCGCATGCTGGCTCACGATCGCCGGATAGGTCAAGAGACGCCCGAGAGAGGAGTCCTCAGAGGCAATCGGCGAGGAGTTGAACTCCGGCACGCCGTATTGCTCTCGGAAGTCGTCGACGATCAGCTTCAGCGAGGGCAGGAAGATCCCGAAGATGAGGAAGGTGAACACCATCCCGATCCCGGCCGCGATCCCCATGTTCTGGATTGGCTCGAGGTCCGAGACGACGTTCGCGCCGAAGCCGAAGACCGACGTCACCGTCACAATGACGAACGCAATCATCAACTGGCCGTTCGCGGCTCGCATCGCCGCGAGCGGCTCGTACCCCTGAGCGGTCTCTTCCCGATAGCGGTTGATGATGTGGATCCCGAAGTCGATCCCGACCGCCAGCAACAGGACGGGGACGGCGATCATCTGCTGATCGAACGGGATGCCCACGAATCCGAGGAAGCCGAAGGTCCAGATGATCGTCAACACGAGCGAGAGCAACCCGAGGCCGAGATCGATCGGATCCCGGTAGGCCGCGATGAGGAACCCGAGCATGAGCACGATGACGACCGGCATCACGATTGCCAGCGAGTCGCCGATAACGTGCTCGAACTCGTCGAACATGATCCCGGGGCCGAACGCGACGATGTCGTTGTTCTCTTCCTCGGCGATCGACTGGACCGCAAGCTGCAGGTCGGCGAGGTCTTCGTCGTCGAACTCGGGCGGTACGTCGTGGTAGACGACAGTGATCGACGCCGACGCCGACGGTTCCTCCGGGTTGAAGTCCTCGCCGATAATACCTGCGAACCCAGGCTCGTCACCGAGTGCCCGGATCGTTTCCCGGAGTTCGTACTGTGATGCTCCCTCAACGACCCGTCGCTGTTCGGCTGCCGTCGTCGCTTCTTCGTCGAGCGCCTGGGCGACGATCGGTGCCGGCCCACTTGCACCCGACATCCGTAACTCGGAGCGCTCCTCAACCTGCTCGAGCACCCGCAAACTGGCGACTAGCTCCTCCTGGGCCAAGACATTCGAGCCTGTATGGATGAGCTGGGTCGACTCGTCGTCAACCGTGAACGGATCGTCGAACTCCTCTTCGATTGCGTCAAGGGCCTGTTGCTCTTCGAGGCCCTCGGTAAACGCGTCCGTCGCCTCCGTCTCGGTCTCGACGAGCATCACCCCACCCGCGAAGACGGCTGTCAATACCAGAAAGATCGCAACGGTTGTCTTCGGACGGGAGACAATGATCTCGTTGAGGCGATCAACGCCCGCCTCGATTCGGTCGCTCGGGTCCAGCATCTATCGCCTCTGGAAGACGTACGCGCCGGCTCCGAGCCCGGTGAGCGTGAGCACGCTGATCAGACCGACTGGGAAGCTTCCTCCGCTTTCGACCACGTCGATCGCGATCCGGGTGGTATCCGAGAGCTGGCTGGTTCCGGACGCGTCATCGTACCGAAAGTCGATCGAAATCGGGTAGGTCTTCTCGGTCGCGCCGCCGTCGGCGTCGAGGTCGAAGACGAGCGTGACCGTCTCGCCGGGCTCAAGTTCCTCGACGAACGCGTCGTTGTCGTCGCTGTTGAGCGGATCGTCCGCGAACAGGTTCGCTTCGATGTCGGTTACCGTCTCGTCGAGGTTGTTCGTCACGTCGACCTCGAGGGTACGGTCGTCGCCCGCGGCGATCTCGCGGTCGGCGACATCGACGATGAATTCGTCACGCTGTTCGTTGACGTGGGTCATCACTTCGATGTCCTCGTACATGCGTTGATCGAAGTCGGCGTTGCGGTACTGCACCCCGAGGTCGATCACCCGGTCGACGGCCTCGGCTTCGCCGCTGACCGACAGTGGCAGCCGGAACGCCTCGTCCTCGCCCGGCTCGAGCGAGCCGACGGCGATGCTTCGCTCGATCGGGATCAGCGTCGGGGACTCTTCGGTGAACGTCACGACCACGTTCTCAGCCTTGCTTGGCCCCTCGTTCGTGACGGTACCGTAGAGGTAGCCGTCCTCGCCGACGTGGAGGTCGGATTCGATGTTGCCGACGCCGAACTGCTGTTCCGGCTGCGGGATCACCCCCGCCATCGGACTCTCGTCGATGCGGTCGTGCCCGTCAGGCGTTTTGAAGGTTACCGTCCCGTCGAGCATGTACTGTCGTTCGGAGGTATCGGGCATCACCGAGACATCGTAGATCACCGTCGCCGTCTCGTTCGCCTCGAGTTCGTCGATCCGGGCCGAATCCTGCATGGCCGTCGCCTCGTGTTCCATGCTGCCGAACATGAGGCCGCTGCTCATCGACTCAAGGGCGACGTTGACGTCGGTTGCAGTCTCATTCCCGGTGTTTTTGACGTCGGCCTCGAGGACGCCCGTATCGCCGATCTGGGCGTCGGTTCGGACATCGACGATTTCGAATCGTGCGTCGTCGTCGACTTCGACGTCGAAGGAGATGGAGTCAGTTTCCGACTCCTCCCAGACGTTCGAACTCCCAATACGTTCCGTGTATGTGTAGGAGACGTCGGCATCGATCGTGTACGTGCCCGCCTCGACGTCGTCGGGGACGTCGATGGCGATCGGGGCTTCTCTCGGTTGCGTCTCCGATACGGGGCCGACCGGGACCGTCCCGCCTCTGACGGTCAGCGGCGTATCGTCGGCGTCGGCCTCGATTTCGACGTTCCGGGCCGTCGTCACGGCCTCGCGTGCGTCGGCGGGTCCGCGATCGAGTTCACCGTCGTTTATCACCTGAACGTTTACCTCGTTTGTTTCGCCGGGCTGTACGTACGGGTTTGGAACGCGCAGGTCGAGATCTGGCTCACCCTGAACGACGCTGCCCGCCTCCATCTGGTCTTGGATCATCTGCATTTCCATCTGGAGCTGGGCCAACTCCTGTTCGATCTCTGCCTGACCGGCCCCGTTTTCTTCAGAATCGTCAGCAGCCACCGATCCAACACCAGCGACAAACACGCCCGATGTGACCAGCAAGATTACCATGATAACGGTCCCAGCAGATCGAACCGTCATCCAACCACCCCAGCTCGATGCAGTGACCTATCCCCTTGAGTGCCAGCCCTCAATTTCTTGCAATTACAATCAAATATTTGATGAGTAATCAGTGATTTCTCAGTCATAATCCCTACCTACCCCTTAGGAATAGAAAAATAAAAAAGGTTCTCATTCGTGCGTTCATAGTAATAGTGTGCTAGGGATGATAGTGAGATACCACCTCGGGTCCAACAAGCGTGTGGGAACCGGTGTCGCCAAGGCCATTGCACGGGTCAAACCAAGGGAATCGACCGACGAGCAACCGAGACACTACGCCATCGATGTCGACGCGTTGAAGCCGCTGTTCCAGCCAGTCCACGGCAGCCGGTCGGTCGTCACCTTCGAGTATCTCGGCTGTGATGACCGAATTGGCCCCAATCGAACGGGCGTCGTACGCGAGCACAACGACCTCGCCCACCGGTTCGGGCCGGAGAACCGCTCCGGGAGCCGTGACAAACTACCAAATTAATACATGAGTGGCTCCGATATCTACCAAACCAACGAATGAATGGGTTCAGCGACGAGGAACGAAAGCGAATCAGAGAGGAGTTGATCGAATCAGGCCGTGATCTGTTCGTCCGGTACGGCCTCGAGCGCACACGCATCAAAGACATCACCGACGAGGTCGGGATCGGCACCAGTACGTTCTACCAGTTTTTCGACTCGAAGGAACTACTCTACGCCGAGGTACTCTACCGGGAACTGACGCGATTCGAGACCGACATCGAGGAGGAAGTCATGGGGATTGATGATCCACACGAACAGGTACGGACGGTCCTGCAACGTACCTTCGAGGAAGTCGAATCGAACCCGATCGTCCACAATCTCATTATCGAGGACGAAATTCGTGCTCTCCAGACCCAACTCTCGGACGATGACCGTGAGTACATCTCCGAGAAACTCTCGGTTGGCATGACCGACATATATAACACGTGGGTAAATCACGAGTCGTTCAAATACGACGATCCGGAGATGGTCAACGAACTGTTCCGATCGCTGGTCTTCATGACTCATCGAAAGGATCTCGCCCGTCCGGACGGTGAGACCTCATACGATCAGATCCGCGATACGCTGATCGATGTCGTCGTCGACGGCCTCTTCGATGACTGATCATTCGATACTGCTGATCAGGTGCGGCTCGAGTTGCGGGTGTGGGCAGTAACGCACGACAGAGCTTACGCAATTCACTACCGCCCTGTTCGATCCTCGGTTCCGACCGAGCGTCGGAACACTCGTCACTCACGGGAAGGTCGGGGAGTCTCTCGCTGAATCAAGATAGGACGTGAGAGAAGTCTTGGTCCTATCCCAAAGTCGTCTAGAGTCGCAACTGGTACCCTTTCACGAGAGTCTGACTGTTATAATAGGTTGTCCCGACGCTGTCAGTGAATGCACTACAACCGAACGCTACAGCTGTCGCTGGTTGGTGTAGCGGTCGAAAGAAAATCGAAGTGCGGCAAAGCCGGACGAAGTCCGGTAGTTAGTGGGTAGCTGCGCAGCTTAGTTCTGCTTGCGCAGAGCCAGCATTGCAGCGCCGAGGAGTGCAGCGAGTGCGACAGCAACGCCGAAGCCGGGCGTTCCGTCGTCGTCGCCGTCATCGTCGGTTTCGCCATCGTCATCGGACGCGTCGTCATCGGATGCATCGTCGTCGGATGCGTCGTCGTCAGTTGCGTCGTCGTCGGATGCGTCGTCGTCAGTGTCCTCGTCGGAGAAGTTGGTCACACCAGTCTCTTCGGAGTCGTCAGCGACAACGCTCCACTCGATGTCACCTTCGGAGTCGGACGTGAACTCGTAGCTGTTGGTCCAGGACTCGTCAGCGTCGATCGTGGTGTTTTCATCGTCGACGTTATCGCCACCGATGACGACACCGATGTCGACGTCGTCAGCGGCTGCGCCACCAGTGTTGGTGACAGTCACGTCGAGCGTGACATCTTCGCCAACGTCAGCGCTGGATGGTGCGTCTGCCTCGACGTTGATGACAGGACCGTCACCGTCGACGAGTTCGGCGGTGAAGTCGTCTTCACCATCGCCGAGTGGTTCGTCGGCTTCAACATCGAATTCGATGCCAGCGTCGTAGTCGCTGAAGTCGAAGGAGCCAGTGAACGTGCGGTCATCTGCGACGACTGGGTCGTCGGTCAGGACGAACTCACCGGATGCGGAGGCGACCATGTCGATCTCCGTACCTGGTGCAACGGTGGTGTCACCGCTGAGTTCGGCGCCGTCAACGTTTGGCACTTCGTCAACATCGTCGAGCGAGACTTCACGCTCGTCGATGTTGAACTCGCCTTCAAGGGAGAACCCTTCATCATCGTCGATGTAAACGTTCCTGTCGGAGAACTCGAGCGTCCACTCGAATTCACCGTCGCCATCGAACTGGTCAGTCGGGATGTCGAAGAGGAGCTGCTCGCCCTCGTAGTCGTCACCGTTGACGAGGGTCATCTCGAGTTGTTCGTCGTCGGTGTTGTGATAGTCGGCGGAGTTGTTCCAGACAACGTCTCCCAGGTTGGAGGCAGCGTCAGTCTGCTCAACTTCGAGGTAAATGCCTGCGTCCTCAGCAAGATCTTCAGCGATCTCGTCGTCATTGTCACCGTAGTCTGCGAAGAAGCCAGTCATTCCAGCGTCTTCAAGCTCCATCACTAGGTAGTCGTCTTCTGCGACGGAGTCAGTTGCGGTGACAGTGGCGTCCTCGAAGTCTTCAAGGTCGTTCATGCTGTCGTCCTCAGGTGCGGTGTAGGTCGTCACGTCACCTGGAGAACCGAGTGGTTCAAGGTTGATGAACGACGTGTCGCCGCGGTCAACGAAGTCGATTTCATCGTCGTCGACTTCAAGACCTGCGGATGTCGTCAGCTCGTAATCGTCAGCAACGAGGGGTTCCTCGAGATACGCCTCCAGGTCGTCAACCTCGCTAGTATCTACGTCTGCGTCGAGGTCCTGCACGTCTCCGTCAATGAGGTCATCGTTCCCGATGGCGATGTAATCATTGTCTACGATCTGAGCGTACACGACTTCGACCTCAGCGTCATCCTGCTGTGCTTCGAAGGCTAGGGTAGCGTCATCTCCGACCGTCTTGTGAGTGTTGAAGGTGATGTCGACTTCGTCGTAGTCGCCCTCGTCGTCAGAGACGTAGAGGCCAACCTCGTAGGCGTTGTCGTCGAAGTCACCGACGGTCACGTACGTGTCGTCAGTATCCTCAAGCTCAACGGTGATGTTGAACTCGTCACCCTGCTGCTGGATGTATGGATCGTTGACGAAGTTACGTTCTGCGTCCTCGTCACGCACTTCAACCGTTGCGTTGTCGTCAGCGAGCGAGTCCGTCACGTCAAATTCGAACTCGTATTCGCCAGCCTCAATGTCGGCGAAGTCCGCAGTGAGCGTGGAGTCGCCTTCAATTTCGAACGTGGCGACATCGTCGTCATCGTGGAGTTCAACGTCGTATTCATCGTCAACAATGGAGAGAACGTCATCGTTGTCCGCCTCATCGTTGTTGACGAAGATGTCCTCGATATCTTCAGCGTCGAGGCCTTCGCTGGTCTCCGTGACGTTCACGATCTGCGCACCACGGTCCGAGTCGAAGTCGACCTCCACGGTCGAGTCTTCGAGGATGTCGTCATCGTCGAAGGAGACATCTAGGCCCTCGTCTTCAGCCCAGAAGCCGTATCCGTTCCAGCCAGCTTCAGCTCCACCTTCATCAACGATGAAGTGGTAGAGTTCACTGGATTCGAGTTCTGCGGCGTCAAATTCGAACGCGTCATAGTCTTCGCCGCCGATTTCAACCTCGAAGACACGCTCGGTCGAGACGTGATTGTCCGAATCAGCCTCTACGTTACTGCTGTCCGTTTGGACAGATCCCTGGTGGATCTCAACGGACTGGCCCCAGTCATCGCCGGTGCTTTCAGCAACGATCGTGATTTCCTGGCCGATCCAGGCATCGTTGTCATTGAAGTCACCGTTAGACGGGTCGGTGTAAGTCGGTCCAACGTCGTAGTCGTCCTCTAGGTCCTCGTAATAATCGTTTTGTGCTGCCGCTGCGCCCGCAAACGTGGCGGACATGGCGACAACGGAAAGGACCATAAGCGCGGCCAGGAACACTGCGCGTCCCTTTTCGCGGAAGGTCGTGTTGTTTGTCATGTTGTGTTGTTGTTGTCTGCTAGTTGCTTGTCTATGCTAGGGCGGACCACCACAGCGGCCGATCACGCGATCCATACGATCACGCGATTGGAGACCTGTGATGGACTCCCGGTGTAGGGGTACCTGGTCCGTTTTGGGTTATCCGTAATAAGTCTTCTAGTTTGATACCGGATTCGCGAAACCAAGAGAGTCAACACCACATGGCAAGTCAGTGGGCGTTACAACCGTTCAACGCAACATATTAGTGAATCCACAGCCGAACACTGGCTGTGGGTTGACCCACAACACATGCACGCGTACTTACGCGGAATGCATACCACGTTGTCTTGTAGAAGCCGCGATGCGGGGGGAACGAGGCAGCACCCGGGCAGGGACTGAGTGCTTTTGATCCTCCCCCGCCGGGGCTTTTCGAAGTGAACTACACTCTCGAAGTGAGACACATCACCCGCGTTCTGCTACTCTGCTTTCCGAACTATCACCACGAAAATCGATTCCGAACTCGGTGCCACTCGGTGAATGCCTCTGACAAACCGGCCCTACTGGAGGGCCGGGGGGCAGATGATGGATCAGGAATCTATCCATCGAATGGCTGTCTGTGGGTGTGCAGGGGACTGGCCTGTGAACAGGCCCGGTCGTTTGTGAACGACCGATGGTGGATGTCATCCCCCGCAGTTGCCCATTTGTCCGATAACCCGTAAGTGTATCGATGAGATTGGTAATCTTCTATAGAATCGCCTTCGAAATAGAACNGGATGTCATCCCCCGCAGTTGCCCATTTGTCCGATAACCCGTAAGTGTATCGATGAGATTGGTAATCTTCTATAGAATCGCCTTCGAAATAGAACTGTATACAAAAAGAAGAATTATATTAGATGAATACTAGTTTTCCCTATTATTGATGGATATTATTTTTACGGTTAGTGAGTTGACGTGTGTGCATACTACCTGATATACTGGCGGGGGGTCAAGGATTGTTGTTGTCATCAACGGCCGTCTGACGAGACAACTCCCTACTGTCCGATATTTTCGGACGGAGATACACGTTTGTGACTGTCTCTAGGACGAGTTATAAACCCTTCAGTTGCAGCAGTTCTCTTACTGCACTGCTGACAATCACATTCTCTGTGCACGGTTCAAAACTCGCTTGGACCGGTGAAGGGCTCACGGACGGCCGCGAATAGTAATGCAGTAGTAGTGAGGATCTGACATGGTGATAGACAAAGTGTACTCCTATGGGGTTACATGCCTCTCAAGACTATTGAGGTCAAAGTGGACGAAGATTATAATTCCACAGCTGTTGAGGTTACTGTCTTTCGTTGGCCTTAGAGAACAGTCACCTCTCGATCTTCAACGAGTATCTCATAACCACAATACTCAAATTTAACAGCAATCCCCTTTGATTCCGCAAGTCTAGTAAGGGCATCCACATCAATTGAGTCGCTTAGAGGCGGTAAATCGGCAATATTGCGAGTCTCTTTCTCACCAATTTCTTCTAAGATACTGAACAGGAGTTTGGTTTCCATAGATAGATTGTCTGAACTTTCCATATGGTGACCTGACTAACTAGTCAGTTAATGATTTTGGACAACATCGGAAATGAATAATAACAATTACTGATAGTTGTGATAGTAGGTAAACTCCGAAATCACCCCTAACCTACTAGACCTACTTCTCACGAAGGCAATCAAGTTATGTTTGTTTAGACAATAAATTTGACCAGTATACTGCACCGATGGTGAGTGGTAGTCACCATCAGACAACTCCGTTGTATCTTTCATGTAAAAATCCCCACGGTAGTAGTTGAGTACCGCCGTTGGCCGATATTTCCACCCACTCTATAATATATTTGGTGAGAAATTGGTGAACGTTTGCTCTTGTATTGAATTGTCATCCGGTGTTTCATATCTGGACTCCGTATTCGGGTTCTGGCTTTTGAAATTAAACCGTTGGGAACACATTCACGGATCTCGTCAGACGAACGTCTGCCAAAGAATTATTAGCAATCACCAATAACAACAGCATGCCCATCCAGACGAGTTCGTCTGGCGGCATTCCATCCCCCATCCGCTGTCACTCCATCCCCCATCCAGTGAGACACGCGGTTGGATTCGAAATCTGCGAGAGAGACAACCCACTCTCGCGTCTCCCCCCTTTCTGCTCCCGTGCAATGCGTTGTCCGTAACCCTGGCTGGATAGCAGCCGTATCGGTGCCACAATCAGGCGACACCATCAGAGCAGTGCCGAAAGTGCCAGCACGATCGCAATTCCAAGCGCTGGCGCGTCGAGTCGCGAAAACGACAGCGGCGGCAGCGTCGGGTTCCAGGCGAAACACCGCGCCTGGAGGGCGAGCGACAGTCGATCCGCCCGGTCGAACGCGCGCTCGAGTCCGAGCAGTGCGACCGTCCCGGCGCGCTCGTGGGCTGCCCGCTCGGTTCCCAGCCGGGCCGCCATCGCATCCCTGATCGTCTTCACGTCTGCACGGAGGACCGGCAGGAACCGAAAGACCAGCGCGACGCCGATGCCGAGCAACTGCCCCGGCTTGCCGGGAATCGTCCGCTGAATCGCCGCGCGCGAGTCTCGGACCCGCGTCGAACGAATGTAGGCTGCGCTAACGAGTAAGATGAGCAGCACGCGATAGCTCGCGAGCAACGAGTCGACTCCCGCGGAGAGGTCGACCCACGGCGGCCCGAGCGTGATGGAGGCGAGCAGGGGTGCACCGCCGAGGAACACGAACGCGAAGCGATACGCGTAGAGCGTCTGCAGGAGCGACACACGTGCAGTTGCCAGGATCATAAGCATGACCAGCGTGAGGACGGCGAGAGCGCGTGGAGCGGTATGCGAGAGTGCCGTCGCTGCGAACCCGATCTGGATCGCGACCTTCGAGCGCGGATCGAGTCGGTGGGCGAGCGTGTCGTCTGGTTCGTAGGTGAGCATGTAGCGGTGGGAATTTGTACTCGTCTCGTGGGATCACCGTCTGCCAGCCTCAGTCGGCGGGCTGCCGGCGAACCGAGTCTGGGACAGCAATTGGCAGTTCCGAGAATGCCTCGAGTGCACGCGCTGGCGCGTCGTCCACGGCGACCCGTCCGTCCTGCATCGCGATCAACCGGTCTGCAAGTTCGCAGACGTCGCGCAGGTCGTGCGTTGCGAGGCAGATACCGGTCCCCGAGTCGGAGAGCGACGCGAGTCGGTCGAGTACTGAGCGGCGAGCGGGGGCGTCGAGACCGGTGAAGGGTTCATCGAGGACGAGGTGTACAGGGTTCATCGCGAGCGCGCCCGCGATGGCGACGCGAGCCTGTTCCCCGCCGGAGAGTGTATCGATGCGGTCGTCTGTCCTTCCCTCGAGGTTCACGGCCGCCAGCGCGTTCGCCACACGCTGGTCGATCTCGTCGCGGTCGAGTCCGAGGTTTTCGGGACCGAAGGCGACATCGGCACCGACCGTGGCGGCGACGAACTGATCCCGCGGGTGCTGGAAGACCATCCCGACCCGCGAGCGGGCGGCGATCAGGTTCTCCGAAACGGGCGTCCCGTCGATCCGGACGGTGCCGCTATCGGGCGAGAGCAGTCCGTTGCAGTGGCGCAACAGCGTGGTCTTGCCGCTCCCGTTGGCCCCCGCGAGGACGACGAACTCGCCGTCGTCGATCGTCAGCGAGAGGTCCTCGAGTACCGGCACCTCGTCGAACCCGTAGGTCACGTCGTCGAATTCGATCATCGACTCGATCACCGACCCGACTGGTGCCCGACAGTCGGCAACCGGCCACTTCTGACGAGGGCGACCGCCGCGATGATCTTCACAATCTCACCCGGAATGAACGGGATAACAGCGGCCGTGATCGCCTGCCACGCGGTCAACTCGAGTAGCATCGCCATGTAGGCGGCACCCATTCCGTAGATGAGTATGGTGCCGGCGACGAGAGCGGCGACGACGAGCGAGATCGAAGCGGTGGCGGGGTCACGAAGCCCGTGGCTGCGGTAGTCGCGGTGGACGAGGAGGCCGATCAGGGCTGCGGCGAGGGGGTACGACCAGAGGTAGCCGCCGCTCTGGCCGAACAGGATGCCGATCCCGCTCCCGAAGTTGGCAAAGATTGGGACACCGATTGCGCCGGCGGTGAGGTAGAGGATCATGGAGAACGACCCCCAGATCGGCCCGAGGATGAGACCGGCGAGGAAGACGAACAGCACCTGAAGGGTGATTGGTGGTGAGGGTCCCGGGATTGGGATGGCGATCTGTGCGGCCGCGCCGAGCAAGACGGTGAGCAGCGCCGCGCGAGCGAACTGGCTCGCGACGGTGGCGTCGACGAGCTCGACCTGTCGCTGGTCTGTTTCCATGCCACCCGCTCTCTCGTAAACCGTGATCAAAACTTCGGTTTCCGAGGTGTGTCCGGACGACAGCGTGGCTGATTCAGGGGGGAAACGGGCGAACCGCTACCGAAATGGATCATCACCGACTGGGCGCGAGTCGAAACGAACCGCTTCCTGTCGACGGTGGTGACCGTTCGCACCCAATTTCGATGCCCCGTCCCACCGTCCAGTCGGCAGGTCATTGTCGGCCAATGAACTCCGCGTTGTGCCCGTCGTAACAGGTGATTGTGTCAGCACGAGCAGCGAAACGAGCGGCGCGCTTATGCGCCGATTCGGACGGGTGAGGAAAACGAATGGGAGTGAGTATCGCGGATGGGGTGAGGAGCGGGTATTGGATCCGAAGTCGGTCCATCTGGCCATCGTTGACGCGTCTAGGTGTAGAGCGGGTGTCGGTGACTGATTCCGCGCCCGATTCCCACGGTTGCGTTGGCAGGAGCACTGGCATCTGTATTACCGGCAGCAACGATCCTGCCACAAACTCTACTGGCACCAACACGAGCACCGACCGTGCCCACAGCCAGGGACGACGCGACGGTGATCGGCGATGACTCGTCGCCGTGGTCGGCGATTGGGCCCACGCACACGCGGCGCACTCGTCGTCGCGCTCGTTGCCGGCTTGCTCGTCACGAGCCTGGTTGCACTGCCGCTGCTTGACGGCGGCCTGTCGGGACTCGGTGAGGAGTCGACACAGGGAGACCAGCCCGGTGGGCAGGCAGAGGCGTCACCGCCGGTCGCAGCCGCCGACGAGGCGGCAACCGGCGGTCCCGTCGGGATGGGTGCGCACACCGCGCCGCTTGCGCCACTCGAGTACTCTGCCACTGCCCAAGCCCAGGACCCAGTCCCAGCCCAGATCGATGCAACGGCAGACGGTGGAGAGGGGGCGGACGGTGCAACGATGGGTGATGCAGCTGCAGACGATGAGTCGCCAGTGCAGGCACAGATACAGACACAGACACAGACGCTTCAGGAGCACGAAGACGCGGTCGAAGCGGGCGTCGACCAGGGAATCGAACTCGTGCAGGCCCAGGGCGTCGAGGTGAGTCAGGAACAGCGCGCGGCCGCGGTCGAGGCGGCCAGCGAGTCGGTCGCCCAGCACCAGGAAGCCGAGGTCGAGCAGGTGCAGGAGGCGACGGCAGGAGCAGTTCACGGGACGCTCATTCAGGAGCAGCGCGTGAACGTGACCCAGATCCAACACGCCGTCGGCGGCGCGACGGACGGCGCGCTCGCCCAGCATCAGACGGCGACCGCCAGCCAACTCCAGAGTGCGACCTGGGGTGCGACCCACGGTGCGATCGCGCAGGAACAGCGCGTTACTGTCGAGCAGTTACAGGTTGCTACCTTCGGCGCGGCGGCGGGCGCGGCAAGCGAAGCCGGCGAGTACGAGGTCGACGAGCAGCCGAAAATCCAGGAGGCTGCCCAGGGTGCGGCCTACGGCGTGCTGACGCAGTATCAGAAACTCACCGCCGAACAGCGCCAGACGGTCACGGTCGAGCACGTCCAGCACGCGGCCATCGGTGCCGCCTCGGGTGCACTCGAGGGCAGCTCGGAGCTAGCGCTCGAGCAGGAACAGGAACAGCAGATCGACATCGAGCAGGAACAGCGCCAGGCGGTGACGATCAAGGAGATCCAGACCGCCGCGAAGGGAGCGGCCAAGGGGGCGCTGGTCCAGAAGCAGACGGTGACGGTCGAGCAAACCCAGTCCGCGGCGTGGGGGGCGAGCGCGGGCGCGCTCAAGCAGGTTCAGTCAGTCCACGTCGAGCAGATCCAGCAGATTACGACGCCGAAGATCGAGGAGGCTGCAAAGGGGGCGGCGACGGGTGCGATTACGCAGTCCCAGGAAGCGACCGTCGAGCAGATTCAGGCGGCGGCTGACGGCGGCGCACAGGGTGTGCTCGTCCAGCGCCAGGACGTGTCGGTCACGCAGATCCAGTCGGCCGCGACAGGTGCCTCGAAGGGCGCGGTTGCGTCGGCGATCCAGTACCAGGTCGTCGAAATCGAGCAGATTCAGTCCGTCGCGTTCGGCGCTGGCGAGGGCGCAGTAATTCAGAAGCAGGTCGTCGACATCACGCAGGTCCAGCACCTCGCGATGGGAAGCGCAGAGGGCGCGCTCACACAACACCAGGAGGCGACCGTCACCCAGCTTCAGGTAGCGGCGTCGACCGCGAGCCAGGAGACCGCGCGGGCGATCCAGCACCAGCGGATCAGCGTCACGCAACTCCAGTTGTTGACCGCAGAGACCGCGGCCGACGCGACGGGCTACGCCGTCGACCAGGGTATCGACGACGGTGCACAGCTCGTCCAGTACGTCGAGATCGAACTCGTCCAGCGCATCGAACTGATCGACGAACTCGAGGGCACCGCCTCGCTCTCGTTCCCCGATCAGAACACGACCGGCGAGACGGTCAATATCGCTAGCGTCGACCTCTCCGAAGGCGGCTTCGTCGCGGTCTACGACGACACGACCGCGGCGCTCGATCCCGAGGACGTGATCGGCGTCTCCGGCTACCTCGAGCCCGGCGAGCACGGAGACGTGGCGGTCGAACTCGAGGAGCCCCTCGAAGACGACCGCTCGCTCGTCGCGGCGGTCCACCACGATACGACCGACGACGAGACGTTCCGGTACGTCGAGCGCGACGGCGGCGACGACGAGCCGTACGTCACGGAAGGCGGCGCACCGGTGCTCGATATGGCCTTCATTACGGTCGACCCCGACGAGCCTGACGAGCCCGAGGCCGAGCTCTCGGTGAGCGACCAGACCGGCGACGGCGAGACGCTCACGGTTGAGGAGGCCACCGCCACCGTCGACTACGTCGTGAGCGCCGTCTACGACGACCAGCGGGTCGATAGCGAGAGTATCGACGCCGGTGAGACCGTCTCAGAACTCGAACTCGATCTCGACCCGCCGATCGAGTCTGACGGACCGGTCTCAGTCGCGGTCCACGCCGCGGCGGACGACGAAGTGCTCGCGAGCGACACCATCGAGTACACGCTCGATGACCCGTTCGATCCCGAGTCGACGCTCAGCGTCAGCGATCAGACCGGCGACGGCACCAGCGTCACCATCGACGAAGCCAACGCCTCAGTCGAGTACGCGCTCACCGTGGGCGACGGTGACGGCGACCAGCTTACCGAAACCGAGCCCTTCCCCGCCGGCGAGGGCATCGAAAACGAATCGATCGAGCTCGAGACGCCACTCACAGAGAACGCGCTCCTCGATGTCTCACTCGTCGCCACCGAGGAAAATCAAACGCTCGAGACGGCGTCACTCGAGTACACCGTTGACGAGGAGTTCCAGGTCGAGTTCGTCAATTGTACGCGCACGGAGGTGACGGGCTCGTTCGAGGAGGGTGAGACGGTCGCCGCGA
Source organism: Natrialba hulunbeirensis JCM 10989 (assembly GCF_000337575.1). Lineage (GTDB taxonomy): Archaea > Halobacteriota > Halobacteria > Halobacteriales > Natrialbaceae > Natrialba > Natrialba hulunbeirensis. The sequence goes on from NZ_AOIM01000014.1 coordinate 96,022, forward strand.
GCACGGGCTTCTACGACAGTGCCGGCTTCGGCAATACGATCATCGAAGACTTCGTGACGATCGGTGAGGAGGTCGAGGCACCGTTCACGGGAACCATCGTCTTCGAGATCGGTGCGGAGGACGACTTCGAAGGAGCCGAAGACGACGAGGGCACCATCACGGTCGGCGTGCCCGACTACGGCACGTTCGGGACCTACATCTCCGGCATCAGCTCGGACGAAGCGATTCCGTTCGCCAGTATCGACCATCCGAACCCACAGGCACAGGAGTGTAACGAAGACGCACGGCCCGAGGAGCCGTCGATCTCCGTCGCGGAGACGGAGCCGGGTGAGCCGACCGGCGACGACGGCGAGTGGGCGTGGGGCGAGGACACGATCGACGTCACCTTCAGCTCCGAAAACCCGAACGAAGAGGCACTGCCCGGCGTGAGCGAGTTCGTCGAGGGAACGACCGAGGACGAACCGGTCGGTGCACTCGAGCCCGGCAACCAGACGTTCACCGTCGAGTGGACGCCTGTAGACGAGGACGAGCAGCTCGTCTGGGAGTTTGGCCTCGTTCCGTTCGGCTACGAGGAGCCGCTGATCGCCGAGACGGATCCCGCTGGCGAAGTCGTCGACATCCCCGAGCCGGACGACCCTGCCACCTTCGAGGTCGAAATCACCGACACCAACTCACCAGTCACACAGGGTGAGCCCCTCGAGATAGAGACCTTCGTCGAGAACGTCGGCGACGAGTCCGGCGAACAGGAGATCCAGCTCGCACTCGACGACACTCCAGTCGACACGGAGACGGTCGAACTCGGGACGAATCCAACCGAGACGATCACCCTGGAGGCGGACACCACCGAGTTCGAACCCGGCGAGTACACCGCGACGGTCGAAAGCGAGAACGACACCGACGAGACGCCGATCACGATCGAAGAGCCAGCGGACCCCGCCGAGTTCGCCGTCGAAATCACCGGCACGAACTCACCCGTCGAACAGGGTGACGAACTCCAACTCGAGGCGCTCGTCGAGAACGGCGGCGACGAGGCCGGCGAGCAGGCACTCGAGTTCGCCCTCGGCGAAACGGTGGTCGACTCGGAGGCAGTGGCACTCGAGTCCGGTGCGAGCGAGACGGTTGCGTTCAGTACGCCGACCGACGACCTCGCACCCGGCGAGTACACAGCGACAGTCGCGAGCGAGAACGAGACCGACGAGACGACTGTGACGGTAACCGAGCCGGCAGCCGCGGAGTTCTCGCTGGTGGATCTCTCAGCGCCACCCACTGACGTGGCCGGCCAGCAGACGACTGTTGTCGCGACGATTGCGAATACGGGCGACGGTGGCGACACGCAGACTGTCACGTATAGCGTGGATGGGGAAATAATCGAAGAGCGAACTGTCTCGCTCGAACCGGGCGAGACGACGGTGGAGCAGTTCACGCCGACGCTGCCGGAGGGCGAGTCGGCGCATACGATTGCGACTGAAAATGCGGAGCAGACGGTGGTGATCGAGGGACTTGCAGTGCTCCCGGATGAAGCGCCAGACGAGGAGTCCCCCGAGGAGGAGCAGCCAGACGAAACGCTGGACGAACCGGAACCTGACGGCAACTCACCGGATGACGGCTCGCCGAGCGAAGAGACACCCACGGAGTCGCCAGTGAACGGAGACCAGACCGGCGATCAAGATCAGAACGGAGCCGAGACTGACGGAGCTGACAGCGAGGGAGACACCGGTGACGTCACTGCTGACGAAGACGGTGACCTCGCTGGCGATGGACCCGACGATGTCGATGAAGACGACGGAACCGCAGACTCAAATGCCGCCTCAGTTGCCGAATTTGGACTGCTGTAGCGGTGACAGCGTGACAATAGACTGTTCTGTTGAATAGCAATCAGTCACTGCGTCAGTCCGTTGATGTACACTGGGAACACCCGTTCGCGAGCAGGAACTCCCCTTCTCCTGACTGGGGTCGTACTCCCCCGAATGAAATGAATACGAGATCGTTTCCACAGTAAAGACCTTCGCGTCGATGGCGTCGGCGGTTTCGGCGGTCTTCGAGGCAGTGTGGATGCGTACAGCTGAGAAATCCGCGTTCATCTGGTTCTCCATCGTCCGCTGGATCGACCGCTCGAGGGGCTGGCCGCCGTTCCCGAGCACCTCGAGCACCTGGTTGGGCTCCTCGTCTTGGGTGGTGTCGGTGCGGTCCAGTGCCCGCTTGATGTGGTACTCCTGGCCAAAGACGCCGCCGTTGTCTCGGTCAGGAACGAGGACGTGGGAACCGTAGGCGAGTTTTGAACTGTGTAGACCCTGTCTCTTATACACATCTCTGANGTATAAGAGACAGCCTCTCCACTGATTTGGGTACGACCGCAACTCTCGCCCGCGAGGGATTTGATTCAATCTGTTGCAAGAAGGTACTATGGATGGTCACTGGAAAATCGCCTTACGAACGGGTCGAACGCCAGTTCGATGGTGATTCGGAGAAGAGATAGTACGTGTCGTACATGTCGTTAATCTGCTGCTTAACGGTCCCTCGATACGTACCAAAGCCCTGGTGCTGGAACGCTTTCGGCGACCCTTCGCCCATCATCAGGAATCGATCGCGAACCTGTGCGCTCAGATTCGTCACCAGCAGGAGTTTGAACAGGTCGAACTGCTCGAGATTCAACGGCGGGAGTTCAATCCGCGCATCCGGTTCTCGATCCAACGGTGCGTCTGGCTCCGTCGTTTGCTCGGAAAATCCGTCAGTGTGCAGGGTGTGCATTTTAGAGACGGCTTCGAGTTCAAACGACGGCAGTTTGGTCTCCAATCGGTCCTCGTGATCGAACAGAGAGAGTATCTGGTGCTCGAGGTCGTCCGATTCGTCGAAGACTGCGCCCAGATCTGTTCGGATCTCCGTCGCGAGGTCGTTGTACTGCTCGGCCAGCGGCGGGTCGACAGCAAGTGGATCGGGTGAGAGATAGAGGTCTTTGCGGTAGACGAACACGTCGTCTGAACGGGCGTCCTCGAACGGCAGTTCAAGCGCCGAATCGTCGGAGTGGCTCTCGAGTTGGCTCTCGAGGTCGCCAAAGTGTTCGGTTACCTCATCGCTGGAAAGTGCCGACACCGCGATCATCGCCGCGACCAAACAGTCCGGATTCTCGTGGCGCGGCATCGTCTCGTAGCCCCGCTCGCGGTAGACGTGCCACTTGGCGTACCGGCGTGCCTGCCGGACGAGTTCGTTTTCTTCCTGGGTCCGGTCTGAGGGGTAGTCAGAGTAACCGTCTTGATAATGGGAGTAGATTTCCCCGTCGAGATACATTTCGATCTGGTGTTCAACTGAGGAATTATCTTGAACTGTGATTCCGATTGTCGATTTGTCTTCCCCTACAATTTTCCACTTCATGATCAGTAGTGCCTCTGTTCGCCCGCACCAGTAAGATACCCTTGCTCTTCGAGTTCCTTGGTGAGTTTCTTAAATCGTTCTTCGATATCGCCATCTAAGCTCCCAAATCGGTTTTTGAGTGCTGCGACGCCGAGTCCAGTCACCAGTCCAGCCAGCGGACTGAGCACCACTCCCAACACCGTCGAGCCTACAGGCGTCCCGTAGTCGACCCATTCGCCGGTGTCGATTCCCTGTTGGAGTTTCTGGCGCTGGTCGTCAGTCAGCGCGACATCCTCGAGTCTGTCCTCCAATTTCTCGTTGAGTTGTTGCAATTGGTCTCCGACTTCGTGTTCGATTCTGTCGACCAGCCCTTGGACTGTGCTCTGGTCGTCGACGGCATCTCTGACCGACTCCGCTTCTGCGTAGAACTCGTTGATAATCTCTTTGAGGTAGGCAATGCGATTCGCGTTCTGGTTCTGGCGGAAGTCACTGATACCGTCCTCGTCTTCGTTCTCGAGTTCCAGCATTGCCAGCGTCTCCAGCGCATCGCCTTTTGCTGCCCGCTGGATGTGGACGTCGGTTCCTAATCGATTGACAGTCAGTGGCTCCTCGCCAGACAATGCCTCCTTAGCAGCCTGATCTGCCTCACGCTCTAACTGCGGATCCGGATCGATCTCGAGATCGGCCCCTTCCTGAGGCATCATGCTGATCGTCGCACCGCCATTCTGCTGTTTGACGTGCGCCAGCTCGTGGGCCAACAGATGCTGGCCCTCCGGACTTTCAGTATCGTACTCACCGGCGTTGAACACGATATTGTTCCCGCACGTGAATGCCTTCGCGTCGATCGCCTCCGCTGCCTGCGCAGCCTTCCCGCCCGTGTGAACCCGAACGCTCGAGAAGTCCGCGTCCATGCGCTCCTCGAGTGCCCGTTGAATCGGGCCGTCTAACGGCTTCCCTCCCTGACCGAGCACGTCGAGGACAGTGTTGGGAACCTCGTCCTGCGTGGTGTCGGTGCCCTCAAGTGCACGTTGAATCTGCGCGTCCGGACCAGTCGGGAGTGGTTCGAAGTCAGGCGTGTTCGACCCGGCCATCGCATCGAACCCCTCTGGTTGCCCGGTCAGGGCGTTGATATCGTTGCCGATCCCCTGATCGACTACCGCGGTTCCGGTCAGTGGGCCGCCCGTCTTCGATCGAGTCGAACTCGAGGAGTGACGCTTTGTCTGTGACTCCGATTCAGACTCGTCGGCGTCGGTCGACTTCAATGCTCGTTTGCGTGTCCGCTTCCGTCCCATCTACCGACTCACCGCGTTGGTGGTCGTGAGTTCCCGGCGTTGAGAACCAGTCCAGCGACTCATTTTGTTAGAATTAAATCTAATTGTGCTTAATAGTTACCCTTGTTGTTCTGAAATAGAAGTCCGCGCCTCGGCTGAGGACTGGGGCCACATACGCCGTTTACTCGAGTACACCCACAGCTACAGCAAGCCAGTACCAAGGGTCGGACAGTGGCGAATCTATCTCGACAGCGGTTTCTCCAGAGAATGCAGGGTGAACGCTCGGGATCGTTCGGAGAACGGTTCGTCTCTGCGGAACAGCATCACATCCGGTCTGCTGGAACGGTTTAGCGGAGTAACCGCGAGTCGTCCAAGGGTTACTCCGGAAATGACTTCCAGCAGTCCGTCTCAGTGCTGGTGACCGGTTGCCTCGCCGAACGTGACGCCGAAGCGCTCCTCGAAGAGGTCCATGATGCGCGCTTCCTGCGCCTCGAGGTCCTCGTCGGACTCCTGACCGTGGTGGACGATGTGATGAGCGCGGCTGGCGAGGGAAAGCAGCGTTACGTCGCCGACGGTTTCGGCTGCGGTCTGGTCGCCCTCGGCGACGAGGTCGAGGAGGCCGGTCGGAACCGTTACCTCGTCCGTGGTGTCGTCGTCGGCGCTGATCGAGATGGTCGTCGTTTCGACGTCGTCGGAATCTGCCATACCACTACGGTCGTGGAGCGTGCCTAAAGGTGCTGTGGGTTTCGGTGCCGTCGGAGGGGCCGACACGACTATCCGACCGCTAGCCGCCCGCGGGCTTTTATCCCTCAATGACGTGTGTACACATATGCCACAGATAGAGCTAGACGAGGAAACGATCGAGCGACTCGACGGCATTCGCATCGAGGACGAGTCCTACGACGAGCTGGTGATGGAACTGATCAACATCTACGAGGCCAGCGAGTTGACGCTGTTTCACGCGGGCGATTGAGTAGTTGCTATTCGCCGGCTGACACCTGGAGACGTGCCAGTCCGGGCCAGCCCGTTTCCACAGTTGGCCGATCAGTCGTCGTGTCAGTTCGCTGCGTCGGTTTCGTCGCCGCCGGTCTGGGCCTCGGTCTCGGCGTCGGCGTCGATCTCAGTCTCGGCCGCAGCAGCCTCACGAACCGACTCCCAGCGGCCGCTCGACTCGAGATGGGTCTGTAACTCGTCTGCGTACTCCTGAGTGAGCTGTTCAGCCGCCTCGCGCTTTTCCTCGTGGTCGTTCCCGCCGCCACCCATGCCGAGTGCGCCCTTGATGGAGTCGACGAGCCCACCTGAGCCGCCAGAGCCCGAACTGCCGCCTGCACCGCCGGCACCGCCTGCACCCCCCATCGCACCCATGCCCGCGTCGACGTTCTCGAGTTCGGGGATGATCTGCTCGAGTTTCGACGTGTCTGCGACCAATTTGGCCTGCTCCGGTTCGTCGGCGTCTTCGATCTCGAACTCCGTCGCGGTCATGATCAGACTCCACTGCTGGTTCGAGAACTGCGAACTCGCGACCCGCGAAGAGAACTCCTGATCGACGGTCATCCGCTCCCCGACGATCTGGTCCGTCCACGATGACTTGCTCATGCGCGTGGCTTCGGCTGGTGGCTGTATCAGCGTTTCCCTCGTTGTTCCCCGAAACGTCCCTCTCGGCGGGCGCACTCGAGTTCGAGTCCCGGCCAGCCACTTACTCGAGACGCGTCGAGGTCTCGGCGTGGCGCTTGAAAAGTTCGACGTAGCGATCGGCCGTCCCTGCGAGGCGCGCATCGTCGATTTCGGTCTTCGGCTCTGCAGGTGCACCGGCGACCAGCGTCGAGGGCGGAACGTCCGTTCCCTCGGTGACGACGCTGCCGGCGGCGACGACGGCTCCCTCACCGATGTGTGCGCCGTCGAGGACGACCGCGTTCATGCCGACCAGCGCGCCCTCGGCGACGGTAGCGTTGTGGACGATGGCACTGTGGCCGACTGTCGCGCCGCACTCGAGTGTTGCGTGCTCGTGGAGGACGGCGTTGTCCTGGACGTTGGTTCGCTCGCCGACGACGATCGTGCCGTGATCACCGCGGAGGGTGGTGTTCGGCCAGATGCTTGCCTCGGCTTCGATGCGGACGTCGCCGATGACGACGGCGGCGTCATCGACGTACGCGGAGTCGGCGACCTGGGGTTCGGTTCCGTCGAACGATCGTAACATGGCTGGTGCTGTCTCGCGAGCGGTATTGAATGTGTCTTCCTCTCACGGTCTCCAACACAATTTGGCACTACGGCTAATACACAAGCGCCGGAATGTGTGAGTACAGCGGGCGAGTTGGCTTCCCCGGCCAGCGTTCCGCTGACGTGTCATCCACCATCCGACTCCACCATCCCACATCCACCCCACCCCACCCCACTCCCCTACCCACCCACCCCACTTCAGCCATCCACTGGAATCAGGGTGTTCCCCCACTACACCCGACGATTCCATCCCACTTCCACCCCACTTTCACAATTCCGCCCCAGTACCGCTCACCACTGCGGTGAGCGGACGTTTTGAGTCAGCCTGACAGACCTCTGTGAGAGGTAACTCTCCGTACGAAAGGACACCAACGAACAACGCTTTTAGCGAAACGACGTTCTCTGCGGAACAACGCTCTCAGCAAACAATACTCCCAGCAAAACAGCGCACCCAGTGACAACAATTCGCTCTCGCCCCGCTACCGATCCGAAAGCCGCTCTGACAACTCGTCGAATCGATCCTGAGCCGTTTCTCGCCGCGTTTCCGTTTCGTCCGGTCGGTACGTGAGCGTCTCGAGTGCACTCACCTCGCCGTCGTCGTCTCGTTCGACGGTCGCCTCGAAAACGGCACCCTCGTGCCGGCCGTCGTCCGGGACGCGCTCGATGTCGAGGCGCATCTCATCGGTGAGGCCACCGCGACCTGCCGAATCGCTGCTCGTTGCCGTCTCATCGTTGCCACTTTCGTTCTCGACGTCACCACTCTCGTTCTCGATATCGCCCTCGAGTAGCAACACTGCAGTCTCTCCGTCGACGATGCGATCGAGAACCGCGGTCGCTGTCGTAGGTGTTTCATCTGCTGTCATGGGTATCCTGCTCCTGGTCCGCCTCCTGCTAGCTGTTGTGCACCACTCTGGCCCGGCCCCAGTTCCAGTTCCGGCCCGAGCAGAGACGGCACGGTTGGCACCGCACCGAGCGACAACTGTGACGCCTCCTCGTTCGCCTCGTGCTTCAACTCGAGTAGGGCCGCCGGATCTGTCGGCGCGTCGGCCGCAGTCGAGACGGCCACGTCCTCGCCGTCAGTCGTCAGCACGATGTCGCCATGGGCCGCCGTCCAGTACGTCTCAATCCCGCGCTCGCCGAACGACTCGAGTACCTCGTCGTGTGGATGGCCGTACTGGGACTCGAGTGCACTCGAGATGATCGCGAGCTCGGGATCGACGGCGTCGAGGAACGGCGGGGTCGAGGAGGTCGTCGAGCCGTGGTGGCCCGCCTGGTAGGCAGTCGACGGCAGGTGGTCCGTCTGCTCGTCGGCGAGACGCTCCTCGGCATCGGTCTCGGCGTCGCCGGTGGTCAGATACGAGAAGTCGCCGAACTCGACGGCGAGCGCGACGCTGTTGTCGTGGAGGTCGCTGCCGGAGTCGCCTGCGGGTGGGTTGAGGAACGTGGCGGTGACGCCCTGGGTTTCGTTCTCAGTTCCGTTCACAGTCTCGTTCTCGTCCCCTCCCTCGAGTGGCAGGTCGTCACCTTCGGCGACTTCGAACAGTGTCACGTCGTACTCCTCGATTGCATCGAGGTAGTTGTCGTACGTCTGGCTCGTGTGTGCGACACCGGAATCGTAGGCCGCACCGACACCCTCGCCGTTCTCCTCGACGTGTTCGATGACGGCCGCGTGGCCGCCGATGTGGTCCGCGTGGGCGTGCGTTGCGATCAGATGATCGATCCGGTCGATCCCCTGCGAGTCGAGATAATCGATGACATCCTCGCCATCGGGTCGCCAGTCGCCGGTATCGATCAGAATCGTCTCACCACCGGGCGTGACGAGCAGCGTCGCGTCCGCCTGTCCCACGTCGATGTGGTGGAACTCGAGTTCGCCCGAGACTGTCGGGATGTCCGCACCGTCTGGCGGCTCGTCGCCGTTCTGACCAGTGTCAATTCCAGCGCCACAGCCTGCAAGCGTGACGAGTCCGACGACGGCGACGATCAGCAGCGTTCGGTTCACGACTCTCTCGTGGGACGGCGGCCCGATGATTGTTTGGACATCTTCCAGAGTATCCGCTTCGAGTCGAAACGTGTTTGGGTAGTGATGGGATGGAGTCGATCTGTACGGAACCGAGCTGGGCTGAACCGAACCGGACCGGACCAAACTGAACCGGATCGGGCCGAACCAGACCGAACTGAACCGGGCCAAACCAGACCGAACTGAACCAGATCGGACCGAACCGGATCGGGCCGAACCAGACCGAACCGAACCATACCAAATCAACCTGAATCGACACCGTCAACCGCGGTTCGAAACACACGCGGAGTCGTCGCCGCTCAGAACGCGCCGCCCTCGATACTCGCGTCTGCGTGTAGACTGTCCTTCAGCGCATCGTGGACCTTACACAGTTCGAACGCGCGCTCGAGAATCTCCTCGCCCGTCTCGTCGTCTATGTCCGCTTCAACCTGGATGTCGAACGAGATGGACTCGAGTTTGTCGTCGTCGTTGAGTTCGCCATCGGTGTCGATCTGAATCTTGCCGAGATCGTCAGCGCCGCGCTGTTGCCCGCCGACGCGCAGTGCGGGCACGTAGCAGGAAGCGTACGCTGCGAGCAGCGTCTCGAGTGTGTCCGGGCCGTCCTCGCCGTTCGAGTCGATCGTCGTCTCGAAATCGCGAATCTCGTTGGTCGCGCTGAACCCCTCTTCGGAGATGGTGGTCGCCTGTTTCGACATGGCAGTCGTGACGACCACAGCCGGTGCTGTAAACGTTGTTCACGGGAGCAAAAGCGTCCGGGATGGTGATACGAGTCTGTGGCCCACCCGGTCGCGACGGTGTGGGAACCAACCCAGAGTGGCTGTCGACGCTCATACTGTCAGACAGAAGTCAGTGAGAAGTCGGTCGCGAAATGCCGGCCGTCTCCACCGGTGACAGCCGAGTTCGAGCGACCGGTCTTCAAACAGTTCTGTCCGGCAGTATCATGACTCGAGTGTGAACGGTTCGTCTGCGGCGAGCGTGTGCACTTCGGCGTCGCTCACGTCGCTCGCGAAGTCGTCGGGATCCTGTTCGATCGGTGGGAACGTATCGTAGTGCTGTGGGAACGCGTGGTCCGCGCCGGTCCAGTCGACGGCAACGGCCGCCTGGGCCGGCCCCATCGTGAAGTGGTCGCCGATAGGGACAATGGCCGCGTCCGGTTCCAGAATGTCGCCGATGACGTCGCGCATCTCCGAGTGCAACGCAGTGTCACCGGCGTTGTACAGCGTCGTCGCCGCTGCGTCGGTTGGCTCACCGTCCGAAATCACGAAGCCGGCGGGCATCCCGCCGCTCGTGTCGTTTTCCGTCATGATGCCGTTCGTGTGGTCTGCGCGGACCATCGTAACGAAGGCGTCACCGCACTCGACGGTGCCACCGAGGTTCATCCCCATTCCGCCGACGGCGTCCTCGAAGCCGAACTCCTCCTCACAGTAGGAGACGAGTTCGGGCGTTGCGACGAGCGTCGCCTCGGAAAACTCGCCCGCGTGGGCGATGTGGTCTGCGTGTCCGTGCGTGAGCAGGACGTAGTCGGGCGTCTCGATATCCGACGGGTCGAGGTCCGTCTTCGGGTTATCGAAGAACGGGTCGATCAGCAGGTCGGTGTCGCCGACGGTGACGTGCCAGGTCGAGTGGCCGTGCCAGGTGAGTTCCATAGCCATACCACTCGAACTGTTCGTCGTGTACGACTTAAAATTGGGTGCGTCGACCCGCGTTCGGGGAGCACAATCCGACCACCGAAATAAGGGTCTTTGCCCCGTGGCGACACCTGTCACCGACCAGTGAGTGAAAGCCGACAACCAGCGTCCGACACCACGAGCGTTCCCTCCAGCGAATAAACGATCCTCACTATTTATTCAGGTGCTCTCAAATATATCGACTACCGTCTGCACGCTGACACACCGTGCAACGGTCTGACCCTCGTTAACCCGGGGTCCGATGCGGTCGACGACACGGCGACGAATGCCGTGGCGTTTTTTACCCGGCGTCCGTACGAGGTGTATGCTCGCACTGACTCTCGAGGAGTTCATGCTCGAGTTGAACGACGGCGCGATCAAGAACATCGGACCGAACAACAAGGAGGCGACCGTCAAACTATTCGATGTCGACGGCGCTGAGGCCCGCGAGTTCGGGGACAAACGTGTCAAACTCGTCTTCGACGACGAGGACGGCAACGAGGTACAGGTCTCGCTGTTCCCGGAAGACGTAGAGAAACTCGTCGAAGACATTTCGGACTTACAGGAGAACTCCGCGGTGTTCGAGTAACGGTTCCAACCACTGTTTCTGCTGGGTATCGCCAACGGCCAGCGATAGCGTCCGCTCGGACGAGGACCAGCAAGCTACATCCGGTCGTGACCGGTCCTACCGTCGCGTTTGCCGGACCGTCCCGGACCGTGACAGCCCGGACGCATTTCGACAACCGTTTTAGGACGAAACTGCTTGCTAGGGGTAGATGGGTAATTGTATCATCTGCGGCATACCCGTTGACGGCGAAATCTGCGAGAGCCACGAGGAGGACGCAGTCTTCGAATTCGAGGGCACGTCCGCCTCGCAGCTCTCCCCCGGCCGATACTACCGGGGCACCGTCGACGGCTACGCCGATTTCGGTGTCTTCATCGACATCGGATCACACGTTACAGGCCTGTTGCACAGAAGCGAACTCGATCAACGACTCGAAAGTCTCGACTGGGACGCCGGGGACGACGTCTACGTCCAGGTGCTCGACGTTCGAGACAACGGCAACGTTGACCTCGGTTGGTCGATCCGCCAGCGCGAACGCGAGTTCCGCGGCAAACTAATCGAGACGGCAAACGACGAGTTCCGTCCCGAAGACTACGGTGAGGAGGGATCTGACGACGAGTCGTCGGATGCCGGTTCTGCGGCTGACTCCGGCTCTGACTCTGACTCCGACTCCGGAACCGAATCCGGCTCCAGCGCAGACACCACCGATTCCACCGCCGACGAATCAGTCGATTCGAGCGGCAGCCAGTCGGCACCCGACGCATCGAGCGCAACCGAACCCGTCGCGAACGGCAGCGGCTCCGTCGCAACCGAGTCCGCGACGACCAGCACGTCGGCCGGTGCTGCAGAGACAGAGACAAGTGCGGATGCGGACACTGCCACCGACGCAGCTGACGTGGCTGACACAGCTGACGCCGCTGACGACGAACCCGCACTCAAGCGCACCACAGTCGACGCCATCGAAAACCAGGTCGGCAGCGTCGTCCGACTCGAGGGCGAGATCACTGGCGTCCGCCAGACCAGCGGCCCGACCGTCTTCGAACTGCGCGACGAGTCCGGCACCGTCGAGTGCGCCGCATTCGAAGAAGCCGGCGTCCGCGCCTACCCCGATGTCGACGTCGACGACGCCGTCGCAATCGAGGGCGAGGTCGAACGCCACTACGGCGACCTGCAGGTCGAGACCGAAACGCTCGACCAGCTCGAAGACGAGGAGCGCCAGACCGTCGTCGACCGACTCGAGAACGCACTCGAGCGCGAGGCGAGCCCGGACGACGCATCGCTGCTCGCCGAGCACGACGCGGTGGCTGCCGTCGAGGACGACCTCGTCGACGCTGCGACCGCGATCCGCCGTGCCGTCATGGAGGCGCGCCCGGTCGTCGTCCGTCACGGCGCGACCGCAGACGGCTACGTTGCCGGTGCCGCCATCGAGCGCGCCGTGCTCCCGCTGATTCGCGAGAAGCACACCCGCGACGACGCCGAGTACCACTACTTCGAGCGCCGCCCGCTCGACGGCCGCGTCTACGACATGGACGCCGCGACCGACGACGTCACCTCGATGCTCGAGGCACGCGAGCGCCACGGCGAGCAGTTGCCGCTCGTCGTCCTCGTCGACGCCGGCTCGACCGTCGAGTCGGTCGACGGTTACGACCTCCTTTCGCTGTACGACGCCGAGTCACTCGTCGTGGACGACAGCAACGCCGACGAGGAGGTTGCCGACGCAGTCTCCGTCGCCGTTTCGCCGTCGCTCGCCGGCGAAGACGTCTCGGACGTCACGTCGACCGCACTCTCGGCGAACATCGCCGCGCTGGTCAACGACGACGTCCGCGAGGACGTCGAACACCTTCCGGCGATCAGTTACTGGGAGGACACCCCCGAAGCCTACACCGAGCTCGCAACCGAGGCCGGCTTCGACGAGACGGCACTCTCGGAGCGCCGCGAAGCCGTCGCACTCGAGTCCTACTACCAGTCCTACAAGGACAAGCGCGAACTCATCGCCGACCTGCTGTTCGATCACGACGGCGACCTCGCAGCCCACGTCTCCGAGCAGTTCCGCTCGAAGCTCGACACTGGGCTCGAGACGGCACGAGAGAACCTGACGACCCAATCCGTCGACGGGAACACCGTCGCCGTGCTCGATACGGCGGCGTTCACCCACCGCTACAACTTCCCGACGACGACGCTCCTGCTCGATGCGCTGCACCGACGCGAGCGCGAGGCCGACTCGTTCGTCACCATCGGCCTCGGTGACGACGAACTACACGTCCGCGCGACCGAGTCGCTGAACGTCCGCGACCTTGGTGACGCAATCGCCGAGGCAGTTCCCGACGCTGGCGTCCACGTCGTTGGTGGCGAGGACGGCCACGTCGAGTTCCTCCCCGGCGAACGCGATGCCGTGCGTCAGGCCGCACTCGAGGCGCTCGACGCCACACTCGCATAGGCACGAACGCGGCCGGAACGCCGACGCCAGTCCACTTCCTCCCGTACCACTTTGCCGCCAGTGGTGACGCCGGCTTTCGAACGCCGTCTCCGTCGTCGCCGTCCCCCTCGCTGCCCTTCCGTCGTGTAGAAACAGTTTTCGGTTATACGACCGTCTAGGGACCAATGAGCGACGATGCTGCGACCCGCTTTCGTGAGAACGCCACGGAGATCACGGTGATGGTCGTCACCGGGCTCTGGCTCGCACTGCTGTTTCTGCCGGTCGGGAGCAGCATCTGGTTGCCGGTCTTGCTGTTTGGGTACATCGTCGTTATCCCGCTGGTCGCCATTCTGTACGGCGACGAGGATGATCGCGAAACGTGGTGGGATGACTGGTGGGGCGATGACTCCTGGGAGGACTGGTGGGGATCGAACGAGAGCGAGAGTGAGAGTGAAAGCGGGAACAAGAGCAAGAACACGAACACGAACACAAAGACGAATACGAACTCGAGAGACGAGTCTCTGGCCACTAGCCGGGAACCGAACCAAACCGGCGACCCAACCCCCGGAGCGGCCCTCGAGACGCTCCGCCAGCGGTACGCTGCCGGTGAACTCACCGACGACCAGTTCGAGGCGAAACTCGAACGGCTACTCGAGACGGAGACGATCGAATCGGCAGACCGGTGGCAGCGTGAGCCGAGTGTTGCGGATTCACGAGTGGACGAGCGTAATCGGCCGGAGACGGAAGGGAAGCGTGGAGGCCGTGAGGGTGAGGGGAGCTACGGCGGGCGTGAGCCTGAACGAGACCGTAACTGAACGTAACCGAACAGACCGTTCACAGCCGTCCACAGCCGCCCATAGCCGCTCACAACGGCCACAGCCCGCACCGACATAATCGCCTACAACCGCCCATAGCCGTCCACAACCACAAGCCAAACTGGACACCGCGTTGCAGACTACCCTTTCCCGATCCGTCAGTACCCACCAACGCAGCCTCTCCCACAGCCAACCAATACCAGCTCGGGTTGACAAACCACCTCGTTGACAGCCACCCCGCTCACTTATCCTCGGCCGTCTGTTTTGTCCCCCATGAGCGTCATCGCCGAGTTCACGATTCCCGCCGACGCCTTCGCTCTCGGAGACACGTTCGACCGCATCAGCGAGGCAACCATCGAAGTCGAACGACTCGCAACCCACAGCCGCGAGTGGATCATGCCCTTCCTCTGGATCTCCGACTGTGATATCGACAACGTGACCGACGCACTCGAGTCCGACTCGAGCGTCGTAAAATTCGACCTCCTCGACCGGGAAGGAGATCTCGGCTATCTCAACGTCCACTGGGCCGAGCCGGTTCAGCAACTGATCGACGAAATCGTCAACCAGCACGGGATTATGCAGGAGGCACAGGCGGCAGACGGTCGCTGGTTTCTCAAACTCAAATTCGTAAACCAGACCGCAGTCAAGGCGTTCCAGCGCTACTTCCACGAAAAGGACCACTCCTTCGAACTGCAGCGGATCTACGACGGCACCGCCCCGAGAGAACGCGAGTACGACCTCACGAACGAACAACGCGAGGCGCTCGTCGTCGGACTCGAGTTGGGCTACTTTGCCGTTCCTCGCGAGGCACAGATTAGCGATCTGGCTGACGAACTCGGGATTTCGACGAACGCCGTCTCACAGCGACTGCGCCGCGCGACGGCGAACCTGACGCAGAATACGCTGGTCGTCTCGGGTGAGCGTGCTGCGACAGAGTCACTCGAGAGCGAGGGGCAGAGTGATGGGAAAGGGTGAGATAGCAACCGATACCGGAAGGCTGCCTGGGTTTGTGCTCCTGGCGAACGGAGACGTAGCTCCACCGGCGGAGCCGACGTGATATAAAGAGACTCACGTTCAAAGGGATAGCCGGATGCCCGTCCAGGTCCCCTCTTTTACTGTGCCATCCAGAACGCCATCGGAGTCCACGTCCTCGTCTGCGTCTGCGGCCGACCCAGACCAACAGGACGCGGAACAGACGAACTCGCAGGAGCGAGAGCGTTCGGCGAAACAGGGTGAGAACAAGTCACAGACCAACTCGATGCCGGAGATCGAGGTACAAGCGGGGGACCAAGCAGAGACGGGAAAGCGGAAAGTTGCGGTCATCTGCACTGACTGTCAGACGGCGTACGCGGCCGAGAAGTGGCCCGACGGCAAGACGCGCCTGATCGGCCGACCGGCGGGCTGTCAGTGTGGGTCGACGGAGTTCGACGAAATCATGGACTGAGCCGAACTCAAAACAGAGACTGTCAACCGCGAGCGCGTGGTAGGGAGTCCGACACGCTTATTCACGCTGCGCGACGAACATCGTGTAGTGAGTACCGAGACGCCCGACCACGAGCCGACCGAAACCGAGGCGTTCCAGCAGGTCTGTGAGACGCTCGTCGAGCGGATTCTCGCCGGCGAGGTCGAACGCGACGAGGTCGAGAAGGCCAAACTCGAGGCCTGTTCGGAACACTCCGCGCCGAAGGTGCCGAAGAACTCGGAGCTGCTTGATTACGCGCCACAGGAACACCGCGAGGATTTAGAATCGGTGCTCCAGCGCAAGCCCGTTCGCACCGCCTCGGGCGTCTCACCGGTTGCGATCATGACGTCGCCCGAGCGGTGTCCCCACGGGAAGTGTCTCTACTGTCCCGGCGGCCCCGACTCGGAGTTTTCCTCCTCCCAGAGCTATACCGGGAACGAACCCGCAGCCGCCCGCGGCGTCCAGAACGACTACGACCCGTACGGCCAGGTGACGCTGCGACTCGAGCAGCTCCGGGAGATTGGCCACCCGATCGACAAGGTCGAACTCATCCTGATGGGCGGGACGATGACCGCCCGCAGCCACGACTACCAGGAGTGGTTCGTCAAGCGCGCCCTGGAGGCGATGAACGACTACGACGTCGACAAGGAGCCCGAGCCGGCGGAGGGCGTCAGCTTCGCGGAGGATCCCGAGGAGTACGAGTGGAGGTACCTCGAGGACGTGATCGCGGAGAACGAGACCGGCACCGTCCGCAACATCGGAACGACGTTCGAGACGAAGCCCGACTGGTGTGATCCCGAGCAGATCGACCGCATGCTCGATCTTGGCGGCACGAAAGTCGAGGTCGGCGTCCAGACGACCTACGAGCGGATCAACCGGGAGATGCACCGCGGCCACGGCGCGCAGGCGTCGATCGACGCCAACCAGCGACTCCGGGACTCGGCGTTCAAGGTCGGCTTTCATATGATGCCCGGCCAGCCGGGGATGAGCAAGGAGATGTGTCTGGAGGACTTCCGGCGCATCTTCGAAGAAGAGCAGTGGAAGCCGGACTACCTGAAGATTTACCCGACGCTCATCGTCCGCGGGACAGCGACCTACGACTGGTGGCACGAGGGCGAGTACGATCCCCTGGACAACGACGAGGCCGCCGATCTGGTCGCCGAGATCAAGGATATGATTCCGCGCTACACGCGACTCCAGCGCGTCCAGCGGGACATTCCGGCGGACTTCATCGACGCCGGCGTCTGGAAGTCGAACCTCCGCCAGCTCGCTCGCAAGCGCATGGACGAACACGACTGGACCTGCGAGTGCATCCGCTGTCGCGAGGTCGGGATGAACGACGCCGAACCGAACGAGGTCGAACTCGACGTTATGACCTACGACGCTTGCGGCGGGACGGAACACTTCATTTCCTTCGAGGACTTCGAGCAGGACCTCCTGATCGGCTTCTGCCGACTCCGGTTCCCGAACGATCCCGTGCGACCGGAACTCGAGAACACCGCGCTCATTCGCGAACTCCACGTCTACGGCTCCGAGGTCACGATGGGCGAGGAGGGCGAATCAGGGCAGCACCAGCATCAGGGCTACGGCCGCCGCCTGATGGAGCGCGCAGAGGACCTTGCAGCCGACGCGGGCTACGACAAGGTCAGCGTCATCTCGGGTATCGGTGCGCGGGAGTACTACCGGAACAAGCTCGGCTATCATCAGGACGGGCCGTACGTGAGCAAGCGGCTCTGAGTGCGATCAGGCGGACTTCTCCGGACTCGTACCAGTAACTAGTCGTACGGTTTCTGATCCAGCATAATGACTGAAGTTGAGTAGGGCAGTTCGCTCAGTACAGACCAAGCACACATCGATCACTACGGATGGTTTTCGCCCTAAGCTCCTGCACCAGATACTCTCTTCCATAATAGATAAAATAGCAAGAGAATAATCTGGGCCACCAGTGGAGTCACAATACTATCAAAAGTAAGCACCCCAACTATTCCGAGTGTGAAAATTCCGACGCCAAGTGTGATTGCTCCCACTAGCGATTTTCCATATATTTCATTTATAGCGTAACCAGAAATAGCCGACTGTCCAATCAAGAATGCAGGGGCACCAATTCCAATAGCAACCATACTAATTATATTCTATGTTGACATAAATATCTTGTCCCTCACTCAGAAGTATATTCTGTAGAGAGAGGATTGAAAGATTATTCGGAGGTAAGCGGTCAGCCCGCAGCGCGAATGTGGCACGGAATCTGGTTTGATTTACATGGGCCGATGATCGCCCAGTGCAAGTGATACTCGAATCAGGAGGTAGATGTCAAGCGATGTTGTTCTCTGGCAGTAAACGACGAAGTGTTTCTAAAGATATGCCAAGAATAGCAGCAATTCCAATCGCCGTTATTGATACCATTAGTTCTCTCCCGAGTTCCCAGTAGTCTGCAACATGTTGAACGACAAGTGGAACAAGCGCTCCTGCCGTAAGAACAGATAACACAGTGACTGTAGCGACTTTGATCCTACGGTCAGCAGGCACAGAGTACACTATTCTACCACCAATTAGGGCTACCACACCGAGTCCAAGTGTGAACACAAATATGAGGGGGTCAGACAGTACGTAGAAGGCTAAGAGTACTGTTGCAATGATGCACCAGATCGATAACTTGGTCACGGCTGCTCGTGACGAGTCAGAGTGAGTGTTCATATTTAATATCTAACACTCAACTAGAAATACTTTTTGACACTACGTTCACACAGGTGTGGTGTGTGGATAGTTCACCGCTTTTGGTGTGGTAAAGATGTGGTCGGTGTGCTGCACCACCTCTCTATCTTCTTACAGCGAGAGAATCCCGGCGTTTACGCCGGGCGTGAATCGCGTCACTCAACTCCACAATCCACCGCTCGGTGGCAAACCGGATATTCCACCGTAATCCACACCATTAAGTTGGTTTGTCTACATAGGCTATGTATGGCGGTTGAGGTCACGCGCACCTACGTTGGTTCCATCCAGAACCAGCGACAGGTCAGCGATGGCCTCGACTCGCTCGGCGACTCCGCCTCGAAAATCTGGAACGTCGCACGCTGGACAGCCGACCGCATCTGGGACGCAACAGGCGAAATCCCAGACGAAGGAACGCTCAAAGCGTACATGAAGAACCGTGAGTGCTGGAAAGATTTGAATGCCCAATCCAGTCAGAAAGTCATCGAAGAACTTTCCGACGCTTTCCAATCGTGGTTCGACCTGCGGCACACGCTTGACGAGGCGAATCCGCCCGGCTACCGCAAACATGGCGACGACCGACCCAGAAGTACGGTCACGTTCAAAACAGACGGGTTCAAACACGACCCCGAAAACAACCGTGTCCGTCTCAGCAAAGGCTCAAACCTCAAGGAGTATTGGTCGGACTTCCTCCTCTGCGAGTACCAGACGCGCCCTGACATTGATTTCTCAGAAGTCAACAGGGTACAGAACGTTCGAGTCGTCTGGAACGGTGACGAGTGGGAGCTACACTTTGTCTGCAAAGTCGAACTCGAAACCAACGACTCCGCAGGCGACGGCGTTGCTGGAATTGACCTCGGCATCAAAAATATCGCCACGGTCGCGTTCCCCGACGAATACGTTCTCTACCCCGGGAACTCGCTCAAGCAGGACAAGCACTACTTCAAACGAGCAGAGTACGACACTGAGGGTGAGAATGGTCCATCAGAGAAGTCGATGTGGGCACGTCGGAAACTCGCAGATCGGGAAACGCATTTCTACCACACGCTTACGGACACCATCATTACGGAGTGTGTCGAACGCGGTGTCGGCACGCTCGCGGTGAGTTGGCCTGAAGACGTGCGAGAAGCAAACTGGGGCAAGACAGGAAACAAGAAGTTGCATTCGTGGGCGTTCGACCGCATCTACCAGTACCTCGAATACAAAGGCGAGATCCGTGACGTCGAGGTGCTGAAGAAAAACGAGTGGGATACATCGAAGACGTGTTCAGCGTGTGGTGACGACACGAAGTCCAACCGGAAGCATCGTGGATTGTACGTCTGTTCGTCGTGTGAGTTGGTCGGAAACGCGGATTGTAACGGGGCGGAGAACATGCGACAGAAGATAACTCCGAGTCCTCACGGCGAGGATAGGAGTAACGGCTGTGTGGCACAGCCATCGGTACACCTGTTCGACCGCGAGAGCGGGACGTTCAACACGAGAGAACAGGTCGTGTCGTAGACCGGCAAATATCCCACCTGCGGTACGGGAAGCCTCGCCGTTTACGGCGAGGAGGATGTCACATTTAGGCGATGTCGGAATTGCTGTCGTCCACTGCATCCTCGAACGCCGCCAGCGCCTGCTCACTCCCCGCTCGCACGTAACTCACGTCGACGCCAGCCACCACGAAATCAAACCCGCGATCCAGCCAGCGCTCCACGTCGTCCCCACCGAGTGCGAGCGTCGACACCGGTTTGTCTTCCGCGTGGCCCGCCTCGAGTACCCGGTCGACCGCGTCGAGGAATCGGTCGGACTCGAGTTCCCCCACGATGCCGAGCGCCGCTGAGAGATCTGCTGGACCGACGAAGAGGCCGTTGAGACCGTCGACGGCGGCGATCTCAGCGACGTTTTCGAGTCCGGCCTCGGTTTCGATCTGTGCGATAGTCACGGGTTCTGTCTCTGGATTCCGTACGGCGTCGGGGAACGTTTCACCGTACTTCGTCGCGCGGCCGAGGCCGATTCCGCGCACGCCCTCCGGTGGATAGCGGGTCGCCTCGACGAGGTCGCGCGCCTCGGCCGCGGTGTCGACCATCGGTGCCATGACGCCGTCAGCACCGGCATCCAGGACGCGCTTGATTTCGGTGGGGTCGTTCTCGGAGACGCGGACGAGCGGTGCGGTTTTGTCGCGCTTCGCTGCATTGGGACTTCCCAGTTCGACTGCACGGATCAATCCACTCACCGTCTCGAGTGAGTTCGGCGTGTGCTCGATATCGATGATGGCCGCGTCGAACGCAAGCCCGCCGCTGAGTTCGGCGACCGCCGGATCGGCGAGCGTGAGCCAGGTGCCGACAATCGGCTCTCGATTTCGAAATTTCGTCGCGAAAGTCATCGCTCTCAGTTTCGTCGAACGGCCGATAAAACCGCGGGTCGCGGCGAGTCGAGGGCCTCAGACCGCGAGTACCGTATCCACGACCAGCATCAGCGCGAAGCCGAGGATGAACGCCGCCGTCGCGGTGTCGGCGTAGCCGTGGCCGTGACTCGAGGGCACGAGTTCGCGAAAGACGACGGCGATCATCGCGCCTGCGGCGAAGCCGGCGGCCACCGGAAAGAGTCCGGAGACCATAGTGACGAGTGCGAAACCGGCCGCTGCGGCGATCGGCTCCGGGACGCCGCCGGAGAGGGTCGTGTAGAGCAGCGTTCTCCCGCGGGAGACGCCCGCTCGAACAGCGGGAACGGCCATCGCGAACCCATCGGGGACGTTCTGGACGGCGATTGCGGTCGCGATGGCGAACCCGATCGCAGACTCGCCGCTGGCGAACGCGATGCCGACCGCGAGCCCCTCGGGCACGTTGTGGATCGTGACGGCGCTGCCGACGAGGGTGGCGCGGCGGAGGTCGTCGCCGGCTGTCTCGCTGTCGCCAGTTCTGTCACTGCTACCGTCGCCAGTTCTGTCGCTGGTGTCGTCGGTAGTGTCGGTTCCGGTGTCGTGACCACCATTCGAACCAGCCCCGCTACTAGGATCAACCGATGGCTCGACGATCGCCGTCCCCTCGACGCGATCCGCCCGAAACCGGAGGTGGAGGTGTGGTAACACCGCGTTTCCGACCAGCAAGAACGCACCGCCCGCGAGCACGCCAGCGACGACCTCGAGTGGCGAGCCCAACTCGAGTCCGGGCACGATGAGCGCGAAGACGGCCGCACCGACCATGATCCCGGCGGCGAGTCCGAGCGCGCCGTCGTAGGTGCGGTGACTAATGCGGTCGGTGAAAAAGAGCGGGAGCGCGCCGAGTCCCGTCACTCCACCCGCGACGGCGGCGACGAGGACGACCTCCGCGAGCGAGACCATAGCGGTCGTTCACCGACTGTCGGGAAAGGCGTACCTGGCGTTTTCTGATATAAATGGATTATAGCACTAGCTTATATTACTGTGCAGCGCCGTCGGTAGCGTATGGCATTCAGCGACCAGCTTCTCGAGGAGGGCACCCACATCTGGGACGCACAGAAGAATCACCCGTTCGTCACCGAACTCGCCGCCGGCACGCTCGACGAGGCGGCGTTCAAGCACTGGGTGAAACAGGACTACCGCTACCTACTCGACTACGCACGCCTGTTTTCGATTGCCGGAGCGAAGGCACGCGACGAGGCGACGATGACGCACCTGCTCGGCGTCGCCCACGAGGTGCTCGACTACGAGCTGGACCTCCACCGCGAGTTCGCCGCCGACTACGGCATTTCACAGGCCGAACTCGAGTCCACCGAGAAAGTGCCGACCTGTGTCGCCTACACAAGTTTCCTCGTGCGAACGGCCCACGAGGGCTCGCTCGCCGAAATTGCGGGTGCGCTCTACCCGTGCATGCAGGGTTACCTCGACGTCGGCGAGCACATGGCCGACCTCGCCACTGAAGAGCACCAGTACACCCCGTTCATCGAGATGTACACGAGCGACGAGTTCCGTGAGGCAACGGCGTGGTGTCGCGAGTTTGTCGACGAATGTGGCGAGCGCTACCCGGGTGAGCACGACGCGATGCGTGAGGCGTTCCTGACGAGCGCGAAACTCGAGTACCGGTTCTGGGAGATGGCCTACACGCAGGAGGGGTGGGGACTGTGACCAGCGCCAGCGATGGAATAACTGACCTCGACGGGGTTCCCGCGACGTTCGAAGCGTACGCCAGGGCTGTCGGCGATGGCGGCGACGGTGATGACGCGCGGTTCACCGACTGGCTCCGTGCACGGTCTGAACCGGCCTGGACCGATGCCGTCACCCATCCGTTCACGCGGGACCTCGGCTCCGGTGAACTCCCCAAAGACGTGTACGCCGAGTACCTCGTCCAGGACTACGCGTTCGTCGACGAACTCGTGGGCGCGTTCGGCCACGCAGTTGGACAGGCTTCGGTGATGGACGCGAAGCGGCCGCTGGTCGAGTTCCTCGACACGCTCACCGACGAGGAGAACGACTACTTCGAGCGGTCGTTCAACGCACTCGACGTGTCCGAGGACCGGCGACACGATCCCGAACTCAGTGACCCGATCGCCGCGCTGATCGACCTGCTCGGTCGCGCGACCCACGTGGGTGGGTACGCCGAGACGCTGGCAGTCCTCGTTCCCGCCGAATGGATATACGAATCGTGGGCGACGGCGGTTGTCGACGAGTACGCAGACCACGAATCGACGCAGGTGTCCGAAATCGACTCTCTGCCGAGTGCCGGCACCGATCTCCCGTTCTATTACGCCGAGTGGATCGACCTCCACGCGATCCCCGCCTTCCGTGAGTTCGTGGACTGGTTGCGAAGCGAACTCGACGCCATTGGTCCCACGCTCTCGCCGCGACGGCAAGCCCGCGTCGAACAGCTATTCCGTCGGACGGTCGAACTCGAGGTTGCAGTGTTCGAGTCCGTGACCTCATGAACGCACTCGTCCCGGTTCGGTCGCACTGGTAGCTGTACGTCCGTTGTTCGTTCTTAACTTCTAAGATGTAGCGCTCAGTTGGCTACGTCATGGGTTCTCTTGGCGGCCAAAAGGGTACGCGTCTCACTCTCGGTGCCATCGCGCTAGCGCTCTTCGGGCTCCTTCTCACGATTCCGTTCGAGGCTGTGACCGGCTGGTCGCTCTCCGGCGTCGACGTGGCCGTCTACAAGTGGCTTCTCGCTGCGGGGCTCTGTCTGTTCGTCGTCGGGATCGAGAAGCGCTCGCTGTCGTCGATCGGCTTTCGACGGCCCGACCGCTGGGACCTCGCCATTACCGTCGGGCTCTGGCTCGCCATCATGCTCTCAGTCGGCGTGATGCAGTCGCTGCTCGCCCAGTTCGGGCTACTCGAGACGGCCAACGGGAGCGGGACGCCCCCCGACGGCTCCGAGCTGTACTGGTCGCTGTTCATCGCAGCCACGGCCGGCGTCACCGAAGAGGTGCTGTATCGGGGGTACGCACTCGAGCGACTCGAGTCGATCACGGCGTCGACGTGGGTCGCCGGCATCGTGACGGCGACCGTGTTCGTCCTCATTCACGTCGGAGACGGGATCGTCGGAATGCTCGTCTTCGTGCCAGCGGCCATCCTGCTGACCGTGGCCTACGTCTGGCGACGAACGCTGTTCGTCGTCGTAGGCGCACATGTCGCGGTTAACACCGTTCCGCTCGTGTTGTTGGCTCTGAGTGCGTGAGAGGCCGACTCTCTTTCTCAGTCGATCGTCACTTCGAGTTCCAGGAGCCCCAGATACGAGGGCGCGTTGCCGCTCGTCCGGAACTCCGTCGGCGAGGAGTCGACGAGCTGGTAGAACTCGGACTGCGTCGAGGGATGCATCGTCGACCCGTCCTCACGCTGGAGGTACGCCGGCGCGTTCGTCCGGCGCATGTACTCGAGTTGCTCCTGCCAGGCGTCGCCGCCGTAGAGGAAAATACCGAACGAGAATCGGCCGGCGGCGACGGCGTCCTGTTTGGTCTCGAACTGCTCGGCCTCCTCGACCCGGTACTCCTCGTCGCTGATCCAGGCGAGCGCCGCGATGCCGGGTGCTTGCACGAGGTAGACGTCCCATGAGTGTGTTTTGTCGAAGACACCCCAGGTGTTTCGCGGGCCGACGGAGTTCACTTCGACGCTGAAGGCGGGCCGACCGCGCGAGCCCGTTGGCTCGTGGACGAAGGTTGCGTCGTAGCCGGGCACACGGATCCCGCGGTCGTGATAGGCGACGCCCTCGGCCTCGATCCCGAGGTCGTGGCGGTCCGAAAGCTGTTCGACCAGTTCGAGCACCGGGATGCCGCCGGAGTCCTCGAGTCGCTCCAGGATTGGAGGCAACTCGAGGAGGGCCTGCCAGGAGGCGTTGTCCTGTGGCGCGCTCATGGCCGTCGATCGCCCCCGTGTGTGTCGGTGCGGGTCGTCGACTCGGTTGCAGCGTTCATACCGGTATGCAGTGGGTCGGGCGGGATTAGCCTTTCCGACTGGCGAGCAGAGTGCTGTCTGCTGTGGATCATCTGCGGGCCGCGATCGTGGGATTCGGATGTGCTGTGAGGGCTTCGAGTGGCGACCCAAACCAGCGGACGCCAGCCGCCACGGAGCGACACGCCTTTTTGACCGCGCGGGGCACTCTGTTGTATGGATCCAAAGCGGGAGCTGACGAGCGTCGATCTCGCCGCCCTCGTCCGCGAGTTCGGCACCTACGAGGGCGCGAAGGTCGACAAAGCCTATCGCTACGGCGACGACCTCGTCCGCCTCAAGATGCGCGATTTCGACCGCGGCCGCATCGAACTCCTCCTCGAAGTCGGCGAGGTCAAACGCGCCCACACGGTTGCCCCCGAGCGGGTGCCGGACGCCCCGGGCCGACCGCCCCAGTTCGCGATGATGCTTCGCAACCGCCTCTCCGGGGCGGACTTCGCTGGCGTCGAACAGTACGAGTTCGACCGGATACTCGAGTTCACCTTCGAGCGCGACGACGGGACGACCCGGATTATCGTCGAGTTGTTCGGACAGGGGAACGTTGCGGTGACGGACGGCGAGTACGAGGTGATCGACTGTCTGGAGACGGTCCGTCTGAAGTCACGAACGGTCGTGCCGGGCTCGCGCTACGAGTTCCCCGATACGCGGACGAATCCGTTGACGATTTCCCGGGAGGTCTTCGGCCACGAGATGGAGGAGTCGGATACGGACGTGGTGCGGACGCTCGCGACGCAGCTCAACTTCGGTGGACTGTACGCCGAGGAGGTCTGTACCCGCGCGGGCGTCGAGAAGGCGATGGATATCGGCGACGCCGACGAGGAGATCTACGACAGGCTCTACGAGGCGATCGAACGACTCGCGCTGGATATCCGGAACGGGAACTTCAATTCGCGGCTGTATCGGGCGTCGGCGGACGACAGTGAGAGTGAGGACGGCGACAACGACGACACGGGGAGCGACAACGCCAACGCCAATGCCAACGACAACGACACCGGACCGGTTGTCGATGTCACGCCGTTCCCACTCGAGGAGCACGATGAAGCCGGTTTCGACGGTGAGCCGTACGACACCTTCCTCGACGCGCTCGACGACTACTTTTTCCACCTGGAGCTGGAAGACGAGGAGGAGCCGGATCCGACGAGCCAGCGACCCGATTTCGAGGAGGAGATCGCCAAGCACGAGCGGATCATCGAGCAACAGCAGGGTGCGATCGAGGGCTTCGAGCAGGAAGCCGAGAATCTGCGCGAGAACGCCGAACTGCTGTACGCCAACTACGGACTCGTCGACGACATCCTCTCGACGATTCAAGAAGCCCGCGCGCAGGACCGCCCTTGGGAAGCAATCGAGGCGCGGTTCGAGGAAGGTGCCGAGCAGGGCATCGAGGCCGCCGAGGCGGTCATCGACGTCGACGGCAGCGAGGGGATCGTCACCGTCGACGTCGACGGCGAGTACATCGAACTCGTTGCACACGACGGCGTCGAGCAGAACGCGGACCGCCTCTACACCGAGGCAAAGCGCGTCGCGGAGAAGAAAGAGGGTGCGCTCGCGGCTATCGAGGACACCCGGGAGGACCTAGAAGACGCAAAGCGCCGTCGCGACGAGTGGGAGGAAAGCGACGGCGAATCGGGTGCAGGCAGCGGGGGCGGTGACGAAGATGAGGGAGAGGACGAGGACCGCGACTGGCTCGCCGAGTCTTCCATTCCGATCCGGGAGAACGAGCCCTGGTTCGACCGGTTCCGCTGGTTCCACACCAGCGACGGCTACCTCGTGATCGGCGGCCGGGACGCAGATCAGAACGAGGAACTGGTGAAGAAGTATCTCGAACCCGGCGACAAGGTGCTTCACACCCAGGCCCACGGCGGCCCGGTCACGGTGCTGAAAGCGACCGATCCGAGCGAGGCCTCCTCCTCGGACATCGAACTGCCAGAGTCGAGCATCGAGGAGGCCGCCCAGTTTGCGGTCTCCTATTCGTCGGTCTGGAAGGACGGCCGCTACGCCGGCGACGTCTACGCCGTCGACTCCGATCAGGTAACCAAGACCCCGGAGAGCGGGGAGTACCTGGAGAAAGGCGGCTTCGCCGTCCGCGGCGACCGAACCTACTACCGCGACACCCCTGTCGGTGCCGCAGTCGGCATCCAGTGTGAGCCCTACACTCGCGTTATCGGCGGCCCGCCAGCAGCCATCGAGGGCACCGCGGAGACGACAATCGAACTCGAGCCGGGGCGGTACGCGCAGGCCGACGCGGCCAAGCGACTGTACCGTCGCTTCCGCGAGCGCTTCGAAGACGAGACGTTCGTGCGGAAGATCGCCAGCCCGGACCGCATTCAGCACTTTATGCCGCCGGGCGGGAGTCGGATCGCGGAAGAGTAGACCAGTAGACCGGTCTGGCCGCCGTTCGAGACATAGAGGCACAAGACGGCCCTGAACTGTCTTGGATGCTGGTTTTGATGAGGTTGTTGCGTCGCTGCCAGTTAGTTTCGGTGTGACTACGACCTGTAGGCGGCTGGCCAGTGATCTGTTCGACCAGTCGTAGTGGAGTGCCTGCGTGTAGTGGCGGCCTCCCACCCTCCTCTTGCCTCCTGTTTCTCCGCCTGTGTCGGTAGCCGTGATCGAAATCCGTTACCACAATATCCAATAGTTATTAGTGTACGCATCGCATGACTGTCATTCTATGTGCCTTGATTGCACTGCACACGATACAGACCGAGAACAGCACTCGAGTACCGACGACCGAGAGACGACCGGCCATAGCAACTGGAAACGACGGTCGTTCCTCCAGGCAACCGGCGTTGCCGCCGGAACCGGGACGATACTCGGAACGCAGGTAGACCGCGCGTCAGCCTCACACACCGAGTGCGACGCCGCGGACCGCTGGGTCGAGGCGGCGAATCACAGCGCACGCGACTTCGGCATCGATTGGATCGTCATCCACGTCACTGCCGGCGCGTACCAGGGCGCACTCAACACGCTCACCAGTTCGAACTCGGGCGTGAGCTCACACTACCTCGTGAAGAACTACGACTGGACGGACGGGCCGTCGGCGGGCCACGTTGATCAGCTCGTCCACCACAATCGCGCGGCCTGGCACGCCCGCTACATCGCAAATCACCGCTCGATCGGTATCGAACACGAGTGGTTCGACGACAACGGCATTTCCGACGCTTGCTACGAATCTTCCGCCGAACTCGTCCGTTGTATTGCGGACATGCACGACATCCCACTCGAGTTCTACACGAGTAACACCTGCATCCAGAACGAGCCGGGCGGGATCATCGGGCATACACACGTGCCGGATGGCGACTGTAGCAGTTTCCACCACGATGGTCGAACCTGTCCGTATCCGGACTGGGATATGGATCATTTCGAGAGTCTGGTGAAAGAGGAGGGTGGCGGTGGCGGTGGCGACCAGTTCCAGGACGGCGACCAGGTCGTTACGACGACGGATCTGAACGGGCGCGAACAGCCGTGTCTCAACGACGATGTCGTACTGACCCTACCTGAGGGAACCCAGGGCGAAGTCATGAACGGCCCCGAGGAGTGTGATGGCATCACCTGGTGGGGGCTGCACGTTCCGGCGTACAACGAGTGGGTCTGGTGTTCGGAGAACTATCTGGCCCATGCCTGAGCACGTCGTTCGGTGGTGTAGTTGCCGGACGTATTCGGTGACCGCCTACTGAACGAGTGCGTGTTATTGGACGGAATCTTCAGTGTCGGACAGGTCGTCGAATGATTCTCCGGTCCCATCATCGCGGTTTTGGTCGAGGTCAGCCGCTAGCGTTCGTTCGGACGCGTCGTAGGACGACCCGAGGGCGATCAGAAACCCAACCATTGCAGTGATCAGTGCAACGCTACCGATTGCGACGACACCGATCGAAACCAGCACACCGGAGAGCACCTGCCCGGCGGTCAGCAGCGAGACAGCAGTAACGGCTGCGATGAGCGTAAGCAGTCGGGCAAGTCTCCCCGTATCGAGACCGTGGTACGTCCGCTCGCCGGTCGTATCGAGCAACACCGACAGAATTCCAGAGTAGCTGTCGTCAGTTCGTGCGTTTCCGAGCGAATGAATCGACTGGACGACCCACGCACCGGCGGTAAAGTTGAGGAACGCAACGAACGAGACGAGTCCCAGTTGTCCATCGACGAACAGCCCGCTCAGGATCGCTCCAGCGAACGTGACAGCCATAACGGCGTGTGTTAGCAGCGACCGAGTGCCAAAGTCTTCGAGCCGAGTCGTATATCCGAAACTCATGCTGGGGTTAAGCACACAGTGGCCATAACGGCGCTTCCTAACCCTGTTGGATACAATCGTTCAACAGGCTGTCTACTCTCCACTGAACCGACTCACGCAAGTGAGGTGTCCTCTATCAACAGTCACACTCTAGCACACTGCGTGGCCATCGATACAGTGGCCGATCCGTCACGCACTTACCGTGACCCCGAGAACAGCACCGTATGCAAATCAAAGACCGGGAACCGCTCGACGGCGGACGCGAGCGGGTTACCGTCGTCCCCGAGAGCGTCGACGACCTCTGGCACCTCCAGTACGTGCTAGAGCCCGGCGACCGCGTCGCTGGCGATACGACCCGGCGCATCCAGCGCAACGACGACCAGATGCGCGACACCGGCGGCGAGCGCGAGCACATGTGGGTCGCTATCGCCGTCGAGGACATCGAGTTCCATAAGTTCGCGAACCGACTGCGCGTCGGCGGCGAAATCGTCGCCTGTTCACGCGAGGACCAACTGGGCTTTCACCACACGCTGAACGTCGAGGAACGCGAGGAGCTCTCGATCGAGAAGCGTTTCAAGCCCGACCAGGAAGCCCGTCTCGAGGAGGCCGAGGAAGCCACCGAGAACCCGGACGTCGCCATCGCCACCGTCGAGGAAGGGCAGGCCCACGTCC
Source organism: Natrialba hulunbeirensis JCM 10989 (assembly GCF_000337575.1). GTDB lineage: Archaea > Halobacteriota > Halobacteria > Halobacteriales > Natrialbaceae > Natrialba > Natrialba hulunbeirensis. The sequence goes on from NZ_AOIM01000014.1 coordinate 125,809, forward strand.
ACACGGTCGCCCAGTACGGCACCGAGGAGCGAGCGACAATCACCGGCCCCACCGGCAAAGGCGAGTACGCCCGCGAGCGCTCGGAACTGTTCGCCGAACTCGGCGACGTGCTCAAACGACAGGACGCGGACGCGATCATCCTCGCCGGGCCGGGCTTTACGAAACAGGACGCCAGAAAGTATCTCGAGGACAACGAGCCCGCGGTCGCCGAGAAGCTCACGATGGTCGACACGGCGAGCGTCGGCGACCGAGGCGTCCACGAGGTCCTGAAACGCGGTGCCGTCGCAGACGTCCAGCAGGAGACGCGCATCGAGAGCGAGGCCGAGTACATCGACCAGCTCACCGAACGCATCGCTCAGGGCGCGAAAGCGGCCTACGGCCCCGAAGCGGTCCAGCAGGCCGCCGAGTTCGGCGCGATCGAACGCCTGCTGATCCTCGACGACCGCCTGCGCAAGGAGCGCGGCCCCGACGGCGAGTGGGCCATCGACGTCGACCAGGTCGTTCGCACGGCCGAACAGAAAGGCGGCGAGGTCACCGTCTTCTCGAGTGAGTTCCCGCCGGGCCAACAGCTCTCGAACCTCGGCGGCATCGCAGCGCTGTTGCGATACCGACTCGAGTAGGAACCACATCTCATCCGCTCACCCGATGGCACTCAGCTCGACGCTCTGGCTTGCCGCCGTGCTCACCTACGGCGTCGGCGACCTCGTGACGACCGCGGTCGGCCTCAGACACGCCCAGATCGAGGAAGGGATGCCCTTCGCACGTCGGTTACTCGGTGAGCCGCCGTCGGCGTGGGGGGTCGTTCGCTTCGGGCTGTTCAAGGTCGCACTGTTTGTGGGGTTCTATCTCGGCGCGGTGGCGATGACTCGCACAGCGCCGGGTACTCGAGTCGACCTGCTCGTGCCGGTGGCGATCACGGTGGTCGGTGTGGCTGCGGTGGGGAACAACGTGCGGGTGATTCGGCAGGTTCGAAGCCGGTGACCGCAGCGGCGTCTCGTGCGCGTCAGCGCAGTTCGTCGCTCGCTTCGATCAGCTGGATTAGTACTGATGCGAACAGCGAGCCCGAGCTCCAGATCGCGGTCTCGCCGCCGCTGTCGTCGACGACGCTCAGTAGAATTCCGTCATCGTCGACGATTAGAATGCGTCCCGATCGCTCGTCGTCCTCGCGGTTCGTCGGCGGGAGGTCCGCGGTAACACCCTCGAGCGAACCGAGTCGATCACGGACTCCATCGTCCCGGCTGACGACGGTGACGGCGACGCCGGCCGCGGCGCGGTTCTCGAGTGCCTCGCCCAGCGCGGGGGTGACGAGGTCGGGAAGCCGGGTGCCGAACAGGACTCGGTCCTCGGCGTTCGAGACCAGGTCGACGACGCGGTCGTCGACGCGTTCGCGGCCGCGAATCGTCCAGATGTCCTCCTGGGTTTCTTCCTCGACGGAGTCGCGTTTGACTTGCTCGACGTAGTCGAACGCTCGTTCCTGCTCGCGTTCGAAGCGGTTCCGGAGGGTCGTCTGGGCTTCGTCGATGCTGACCGGCCGGTAACGGATCGGACTCGCCTGCTGGACGGCGAGGAGACCACGTTTCTCTAAGCTCTCGGCGACGCTGTAGACCTGCGAGCGCGGGACGTCGGTGGTGCGGGCGACATCCCGGGCCGTGCCGGAGCCGAGTTGCTGGAGGGCGATGAAGACCTTGGCCTCGTAGCTGGTGAGGCCGAGGCGTTCGAAGGCGTCGATGGCGGCGCTCTCGTCTCTGGTCATTGGTCCTCACCTGCGGACGGTGTTCGGTCGTCTGTTTCGGTTTCGGTTTCGGTTTCGGCTGCGGTTTCCGTTGTCGTCTCGTCGGTGTCTGTTTCGGTTTCCGTCTCTGGAGCGGAATCGACGGCTGCAGCCGAGTCCGCATCCACATCCCCGTCCCCATCTCTATCCAGCGCACGTCCGCCATCGCTGGCCGTCGGCGTCGGTTGCCGGGCCTGATCGATGTCGAACGAGACGTCCGGGCCGAAGTACCGCGTCCACAGCGCGAGTAGCGTCGGTAACACGACGACGCTTGCGAGGAACGCGTACGTGATCGTCAGTCCGGTGATGATCCCGAACTGGCGGAGCACGGGCAGGATGGCGAACGCGAGCGTCCCGAAGCCGCCGACGGTGGTGACCGCGCTGCCGAGCAGCGCGCCACCGGTGCCGGTGACGGTGGTGTGCATCGCCGCCCAGACGTTGCCCTGGCGCTCGAGTTCGAGCGTGTAGCGCGAACTGATGTGGATACTGTAGGCCACCCCGAGCCCGATCGTGAGGCTGGTGATCATCCCCGTCAGGACGTTGAACGGCATCCCGATGAGGTACATCGTGCCGAGAATCCAGCTGACGGCGAACGCGACCGGCAGCAGGGTGACGGCCCCGAGACTGGCGCTGTTCCCGGTCAGCCAGTAGGCCACCGAGAGGAACGTGAAGACGGCCACCAGCGTGATCAGCAGGCTCTGTAAGACGGTATCGAGCAGGTCCTGTTCGACGAGGTAGTTGACGATCGGATCGCCGGTTGCGATGGCGCTGACGGCGAGTTCGTCGTCGTTCGTATCGGTGGAGCCGTCGACCTCGGTCTCGACCGTTCGCTCGTCACCGGCACCCTCGCTGTCGATGCCCGCTGCGATGGCGCGCATCTCGTCGGTCGCCTCGCCGAAGTCGGCGTCGCCCTGGATGGCGACGATCAACCGGACGGACTCGTACTCCCCGTCGTCGGTCTGGTGGATGACCTCGCTCGCGCCCGCGTCGTTCGCCTCGAAGAGTTCGTCGTACAGCCCCGTGATGTTTTCATCGGGGATGTCGTCACCCGTCGTATCCGCCGCAGTGTAGGTCTCGTTGAACGACTCGTTCTGTGCCGCGGTGTCTTCCATCACCGAGAGCGGCCCTTCGACGTCCGCTTCGCCGGTCGCCAGCGTGTAGGTGACCGGGCTCTCAGCGGCCGCCTCCTCGGCGGCGTCGAGACGTTCTAACGTCTCCGCGTCGGTTACATCACCCTCCACGAGTATCTGGGCCTGCGTGTCCTCACGCTGGAAGTTCTCGTTGACGAAGTCGAGGTCGTCGGCCGCCTGATACTCACCGGGGCTCATCCCACCGGGCAGGTTCTCGGTCCACGCCGGCGGACTCTCCGCGAGGAACTCCTCCTCGTCGAAGCTCGTGTCGACCTGACTCGCGCCGTAGACGCCGCCGGCGGTCAACAGCAAGACCGCGACGAGGACCACGAGCGGGATGCGCCGTGCAGCCGTCGAACCGAGCGTGAGCACGCTACTGAACCGCCCGCCACCCGTCCCGAACGCGCGTCGGTGACGGTCGTAGCCACGGGACTCGAGTACCGAGTCGAGTTCGACTTTGGCGGCCGGGATCAGCCCGCCGAAGACGATCAGCGCGGCGACGATGCCGACGGAACTGACGACTCCGAACTCCTGGATGGGGCCGATGGGGCTGACGAGGTTCGCGAGGAAGCCGATAGCAGTCGTCGCGGTCACCCAGACGAGCGCGACGCCGACGCCGGCGAGGGCGATGGACATCGAGCCGCGGACGGTGTCCGCCTCGCCTGCATCCTGACCGGTGCCCTCAGAGCGGACTGCCTCGCGTTGCTCGCGGTGGCGCATGAAGACGTGGATCGCGTAGTCGATCGAGAGCCCGATCAACAGGACCGGGACGGCGATCATCATCTGGTTGAACGCGATCCCGGCCCAGCCCATGAAGCCGAACGTCCAGAGCAAGACTGTACCGATACCGACGACACCGAGGACGATGTCGAGCGGGTCGCGGTACGCGAGTATCAGCGCGGCGACGACGAACGTCAGCGCGAGCGGCCCGACGATCGAGAGGCTGTCGCCCATCGAGCGGTCGATCTCGTCCGTGATGACGCCGACGCCGAAGACGACGTACTCGTGTTCGTGTTCGCCCGCGAGTTCGCGCAGATCGAGCTGTGCGTCGATCACCGCGTCATCGCCAGCGCCCATCTCCATCTCGCCTGCCGCCTCCTGGGAGAGTACCGTCATCCGCGCGTCCGCCTCGGCGGTGCCGGGCTCGTAGTCCGACGGCATGAACGCGAGTGCCGCACCGTCGTTCTCGTCGTCGTCAGAGAGCGTGTCCGTGAGGATATCCTCGAACTCGTCCGCGTCGAGCTCCTCGAGTGCCTCGATCTGTTCGTCGAGCGTTGGCTCAGGCTCACCCTCCTCGAGTTCGGCCTGATCTTCCTCTAGCTGGTCACCGTCCTCCTCTAATTGCTCGTACTCGTCTTCGAGGACCCCCATCGTCGCACCGGTGTAGACGCCCTCGAGGTCCTCAGAGGCCTCCTGGTATTCGGGGACCTCCTCGGGGTTCTCGGCCTGCTGTTCGATCTGGAACAACTGGGACTCGAGTAGCCGCGCCTGATCGGCGAACTCCTCGTACTCCTCGGCCTGCTCGTCGTCGAGGTCGGTCGTCACCTCCTCCAGCAGGGCGTCGTACTCGTCTTCGAGTTCGGCGACACCCTCCTGGTATTCGGGGTCGTCCTCGTCGTATGTTGCGCGTAGTTGCTCCTGCTCGCGCTGGATTTCGCGCGCGTCGTCGATGCCGGCCTCGAGTTGCGCGCTCGTTTCGTTGAGTTCGCCCTCGCGCTGTTCGAGTTCCGCACCGCGCTCTTCGAGGTCAGCGGCCTGTTCGGTGGTGATCGCCGTGATCGCGACGATGTTCTCGACGCCGGTGATCGCATCACCCTCGCCGTCGTGGGCGAGCGTCGAATTGATCGACTCGTTGTCACGGATGTCCTGCTGGAACTCGAGTGACTCGATGAGCGACTCCTGTGAGAGGACGTTCTCAGCGGTTGCGTTGGTGTCTACGCCGTCGCCACCGCCCCCACTGCCATCACCGCGGTGGATCAACTGCACAGTCGTCGTGTCCTCCTGATCCTCCGCGACGAATCGCTCGTCGATGTCCTCGAGTGCCTCGGCTTCGGGTGAGTCGGTTTCGAACTGGTCGAGCGAGGAGTCGTCGTCGACCATGGGGACGCCCGCGCCGACGAGGGCGGTCAGTACGAGGAGGACGACGAGGACGAGTCGCGAGTGGGAGGTGATGATGTCGGCGACTCGTTCCGGTGCGCTCATTCGGTCGCCTCCGGGTTGACGAGTGGGACGTATAGGACGTGTAGCACGTCCGGTGCGTACGGTCGTCCGCGCAGCGCTCTTGCGGTCGCTCGGACGGCCGTCATCGCTTGCGTCGTCTCTCGTCGATCTGGTCTCGCCTGTGCTAGTGATGCGTCGCTGGGGACCATGCTGTTGTTATGATCCTACAAACGCCACCACTTATACGTGTTTGGAGGTTTACAAATACCTGACTGTCACGAAATAATATGTATCTCCCAGCCGACTCGAGGCCCAGAAGAAGTGTTCAGGACCCTTGATCTATTGATATGGTTTTGAGGTCTTCGGCGAATCGAACGTCGCCATCGTACTGTCGGCCGATCGACTCGAGCATCTCCTCGTGGCGACCGTCGGTGTGCGGATAGAGGTGCGTCAGGTAGACGCGACCAATCTCTCGACCGGCGAGTTCGCGCCCGAGCGTCTCTGGTGTCGGGTGGTTCGACACGTCGACGTCGTCGGGGAACGAGCAGTCGTGAGCCAGGATTGCAGCACCCTCGGCGAAGTTCGCCAGCCCGGCGAAGGCCTCGCTGTCGCCGCTGAAGACGAACCGGTCGTCGAACCGATAGGCCAGACACGGCAGCGAGTGGCGCGTCTCGTAGGCCGAGACGTCGAAGCCCGCGACGGTGAACTCGCCGGGGACGACCTCCCGTACCTGCAGGTCGATCTTGCCCTGCATGTACTCGTGAACGGAGAGCAGGTCGTCGAGTAGCCCCTTGGTTCCCTGCGGGCCGACGACCTCCAGGTGCTCCTCGCCGGCGAGCCAGCGGGCTTTCATCAACGGCAGGAGGTCGGCGACGTGGTCCAAGTGGTGGTGGGTGAGCAACACTGTCGAGACGTTCTCGTAGCCGACGCCGGACTGCTGGAGGCGATGAAGCACACCGGAGCCGCAATCGATCAGTAGCTGTCGGCCGTCGTTCTGGACGAGAATGCCGGTCTGGAAGCGCTCACCGGTCGGCATCGCGCTCCCGGTTCCGAGGAACGTGACGTGCATACGCGAGTGTGTGACGGCCCGCCCGATAAGGGTAGTCCCTTTGAGTCAGACGTCTTCCAGTGGTCGACGACCGACGGTACCGGATACCGACGACTTTAGTCAGCACCGCCGGTAGACGCGGGTAGATTCCAATGCCCACCGACTGCCACGTTCCCGAGCGCCTGCGCATGACGCCCGGGCCAACCGAAATCCCACCCGCAGTTCGAGAACGCCTCGCCGAACCGATGCCGAATCCGGACCTCGAACCCGAGTTCTTCGAGTGCTACCGCGCGTTAGCCGACAAACTCACGCGAATTCACACGGCTGATTCGGACGGTACCATCGCCACAGACGACCGCGACACCGCCATCCTCGCCGGCGAAGGCATCCTCGGTCTCGAGGCCGCCATCGACTCGCTCGTCTCGCCGGGCGACCGCGTCCTCTGTCTCTCGAACGGCCGCTACGGCGACGGCTTCGCCGACTTCGTCACCCAGTACGACGGCGAACCGGTCACGTACTCTGTCCCCTGGGACGAGACGCTCGACCGTGACACCGTCGAGAGCGCCATCGAGGACGCCGACGAACCGTTCGACGTGGCGACGATGGTCCACTGTGAAACCCCGACCGGCACGCTGAACGACCTCGGGCCGATTCTGGACGTGCTCGACGAACACGGGATCATCAGCGTCGTCGACGCCGTCTCCTCGCTCGGCGGCACGCCCGTTCCCACGGATCGGATCGACGTCTGTCTCGGCGCGAGCCAGAAGTGCTTCAGCGCACCACCCGGCCTCTCGACCGCAACGATCAGCGAGCACGCCTGGGAGCGCATCGAGACCGTCGAGAACCGCGCCAACTACACCGACCTCACGCCCTGGCGCACCGCCGCCAACGAAGACGAGGAGTGGTTCCCCTACACCCACATGGCCGCGAACATCCGCGCACTCGACGCCGCCGCCGACCAGATCCTCGAGGAAGGCCCCGCACAGGTCTTCGAGCGCCACCGCGAAGTCGCCGCCCACTGTCGCGACCGCGCCGCCGACCTCGGCCTCGAGCCCTATCCGACCGCGACCGAAGACTGCTCACCGACGGTGACCGCACTCGAGTACGACGGCAGCACAACCGACCTCCAGGAGACACTCCGAGAGGAGCACGACATCGTCCTCGCGACGGGACTCGGCAATCTCGAGGACGATATCATCCGCGTCGGCCACATGGGTCACAACGCGCGGCGCGAACTGGTTGACGAGACGATGGACGCGCTGGCGGCGGTACTCGAGTAGCGCTGGGTCCAGCGCTCAGAGCGCACGGCGCTGCCTGCGTACTTCAACCGGGGCCGGAACCTGCAGGTAGAACCGTTTCCCGTGATCCCGTTCTACTGGTTGATATGTCCGACCGCGACTCCAATCTGGATCCTGACGCCGGTGCCGACCAGGATCCGACCGAGAAACCGACGCACGACGCGGAGGAAGCCCAGCAAGAGGGTGCGCAGATGGCTCGCAACTGGATCGCGATCGCCGTCGTTTCGATCCTCGTGTTGCTGTTGCTCGTCATTGGCATGATGCAGGCGACCGGGCTGGTGGACGTGTTCGCACCGATCGCGGACACGCAGACTCAGCAATGGGGTGCCTTCGCCGTCCTTGCGCTGATCGTGCTGGCGATTGCGGGCTGGAGCTGGACGACGCTGGCCCGGTAACTCGTCTCGAGTCGGCGAACTGAGCGGGCAGCCATCGATTTTCCTCGCGATTGAGTGTGTCAGTTGTGTCTCAGTCGTGTGTCGGTTATATGCCAGCGTGTGTCGATTGTGTGCCAGCGTGTGTTGGTCGCGTACCGATCGTGTGCCAGGGGCAGCCATAGCACGCTGACAGCAGACAGAAACCCGTTTAGGGCTGGTTCGCCAGGCTCTGATAATGAGTACGAGTTACCGAATCGGACTGGTTGGCAAACCGTCCGTCGGGAAATCTTCTTTCTTCAACGCTGCGACGATGAACGACGTGCCCGAGGGCGCGTACCCGTTCACGACCATCGACCCGAGCGTCGGCGAGGCCTACGTCCGCGTCGACTGTGCAGCCCCGGAGTTCGACGAGGAGTGTACCCCGAACGTCGGCTACTGCGAGCACGGCACCCGCTTCGTGCCAACGAAACTCGTCGACGTCGCGGGCCTCATTCCTGGCGCACACGAGGGCAACGGCCTCGGCAACCAGTTCTTGAGCGACCTGAACGAGACGGACGTACTCGTCCACGTCGTCGACTTCTCGGGCGAGACTGACCTGGAAGGCGAACCAACCGAGGGCCACGACCCCTGCGAGGACATCGCCTTCCTGGAAGAGGAACTCGACCAGTGGTATCTCGACATCCTCGAGAAGGGGATCAAGCGGTACGAATCGGGCTACACCACCGAGGACGACGCCATCGAGGAAGAACTCGCCGAGCAGATGAGCGCGTTCAAAACCAACGAAGACGAGATCAAACGCCTGATCCGCCGCGTCGATATCGGCTTCGACCCCGACGAATGGGAGGACGAGGATCAACTCGAGTTGGCCCGCGAAATTCGCAAGGAGACCAAGCCGATGGTCATCGCGGCGAACAAGATGGACACGCCCGAGGCGCAGGCGAACTACGAGGAGATTACGTCCGATCCCGAGTACGAACACCTGACGATCGTTCCCTGCAGCGCACACGCCGAAAAGGCGCTCAAGTCGGCGGACAAGGCCGGCGTCCTCGACTACCGACCAGGTGACGACGGCTTCGAAATTACGGGCGACGTCTCTGGCGAGCAAGAACAGGGTCTAGAACAGATTCGAGCGTTCCTCGACGAGTACGGGGCGACGGGCGTTCAGGCGGCGCTGGAAACTGCGCTGTTCGACGTGCTCGGCGTGACGCCGGTGTTCCCCGGCGGTGCGAACGGCCTCGGAAACGAGCGCGGCGAGGTGCTGCCCGACTGCTACCTGATCCCGCCGAACTCGACCGCGGAGGACTTCGCTTACAGTCTCCACTCGGACATCGGCGACGGCTTTCTCCACGCGATTGACTGCCGGTCGAACCGCCAGCTCGGGAAGAACTACGAGGTCGAGTCGCGGGACGTCATCGAAATCATTACGACGAACTGAGTGGTTATCCTTTCGCTGGCTCTCTGCTCTCTCTCAGCGCCCAGTATCTCGGTGTTCAGTGCCTCAGCACCCAGCGCCTCAGTTCCCCCAGGTAAGGCGGCGAACGCGCTCGCTTACTCGAGTGGAAAGCCTCGAAAGCCAGCCATCCGGGGAGAGGCGGCGAAGCGCTGATTCCTCGACTTCGATTCGGGCCTCGCCGTAGGGGTCTCGGTCCGCCCGGTCACGGTCGGACTGCTGACTCTGTGCGGCTTCGACTGCGACGGACATCGAGCAGCGGCCACACGCCTCGCGTTTTCGTGCCATGTATTGACTTGGTTATATTCGTCTTTGGACGCTATGGTATGTAAACACACGGGTCGTCCCGACGGCTTTTTGGTACCCTCGTGGCATTCACACACATGGAACGAACCGCGGACGGCCACACTGAAACGGGTGTGAGCTCCCAAGACGACGGCTCACCGGCCGACGTTGATCTCGCGGACGTCCCGGACTGGGACGACGAGTACATCGACAGAGTAAGCGACCGGCTCATGCACAACTACGATCTGGAGAAGGACTACCAGGTTGAAGGCGAGTCGTTCACGCTCTACGGCGAACTCTCACTGGTCAGTCAGAAACACTTCCTCCACCCGGCGCTCTCGTTTGCCGAGCACGAGTCGAACGAACACCTGTTCGTCAGTCGCGTCGACCGCGTCGACGACGACACACTCGATCGGTTCGACGCTTTCGGCGACGACCTCGCGGACAAGTGGATCGAGGCGACCGAGGAGCACTTCTGTACGGAGTTTACGTTCGTGCTCATCACAGACAGCATTCCAGACGTCGTCCGGAATCGTGTCGCCTCCTACGACGGGCGAACGCTGTTGAAGTACGGCTATCACGGCCACTACGAGACGAACTTCGTCGTTGTCGCACCGGATGAATCGGAGCTGGTTGCAAGCGACAACGCAGACGTTGCAACCGCGTTTCGGCTCTGGGAACCGATCGAACACGAGGAACCGGGACTACTGGGGTTGCTCTCGCGACGGCTTCAGTTGTAGTTACAGCCAGTCGACGGATTCTCTAGACTGGTGCTGTCGGTACTCGACACACTCGGTCTGCAGCGGTCAAAAAATGAACCACACCACGAGCCGCGAGTGCGGCTCGACTAGTCGTCGTCCTGACTCACGTCGGCTGCGACACCCGTTCCGCTGTCGCGAGCCGTCTGTAAGTTGTCGTAGCCGATCTTGAACAGCGACAGTGCCAGGTATAGCAGCGTCGCGATGATAAGGACCTGAGCGATCGCCGAGCCGATGCCGATGATGCCGGTCTCGGCCTCCGCGGTAATCCCGAGGAGGCGACCACCAATGATCTGGTAGCCACCGACCCATACCAGGCCACAGACCGTGATGAAGCCCATCAGGGCCATCGGCCCACCGGTCGAGACGAGTTGCTTCGTCTTGCTCCAGTTGGCCAGCCAGATCGTTCCCGTGAGGAGTGCAAGCGACGCCAGCAGCTGGTTTGCGCCGCCGAACAGCGTCCAGAGGTCCTCCCAGCGACCGCTGCCGAGCAGGAAGAACGCCACGATGGCGATCACGGACGTGTTGACGTAGCGGTTGGCTGCGTACGCCTCGACCTCGGTTTCGGGCGTGCCGATGAGTTCCTCGAGCATGTACCGACCCAGCCGGACGGCCGTGTCCATACTCGTCAGCAGGAAGCTCGCGAGGACGAGCGCCATGAACGGCGCACCGTACGCCATCGGAATACCGAACGCCGTCAGGATCGCACCGCCACCAGTTGCGAAGTTCGGCAGTGCGAGGCCGATTCCGCCGTCGGCGGCGGGAATCGCGATGATCGTCACGGTGACCAGCGCGACTGCAGCGAGCAGTCCCTCCGCGAGCATGCCACCGTAGCCGATCAGCTTGGCGTCAGTCTCCTTGTTCAGTTGCTTCGCCGTCGTTCCCGAGGAAACCAGCGAGTGGAACCCGCTGACGGTTCCGCATGCGATAGTGAGGAACAACAGCGGGAACAGCGGCATGAGCGGGATTAGCCCCTCCTGTGCGATGGGACCGGCCTCGCCGAAGAAGCCGTACCAGGCACCCGTCTCGATCTGGAAGCTCAGTGCGTCTCCGGTGTCTGGATGCACTGCATCGCTTCCCATTCCGGTGATGAACGTCCCGACGATGACTGCGAGCAGCCCCCCACCGACACCCGTGTACAGCAGGAACGACGAGAGGTAGTCACGCGGTTGTAGCAGCATCCACACCGGCAGGATACTCGCAAGCGCCCCGTAGACGAGGATGACGAGCACCCACGCACCGATGTTGACACTCTGGAGTAGCTCCGGGATAAAGAACGGCGTCGACTCCAGTAACACGATCGTTCCCTCCGGGTACTCTCCTGGAACGAGTGCGAGCGGGTACTGGATACCAGCCCAGACCGAGCCGAACACGCCGCCCACGAAGACGACCGTCCCGACGGAAAACGGCAGGCCCAGTTGGTAGAGCCAGACACCAAACAGGAGCGCGAGCGTGATGTAAATCAGGCTCGCCGTCGCTGCCTGTGGATACGCGTCCAGGACAACCCCGATGACGAGTGCGAACACCGCCACGACCAGAATCGTCAGCAAGAACGCGAACCACAGCAGCATGTTCTTGCCGCGTTCACCGACGTACTCGCCGATGATGTAGCCGATCGACTTCCCCTCGTGTCGAAGGCTGCTCGACAGCGAGACGAAGTCGTGAACCGCGCCGATGAGCGGGTTGCCGATCGCAACCCACAGCACGGCTGGCACCCAGCCCCAGACCAACGCCGCCGTAATCGGTCCGACGACCGGTGCACCGCCCGCGATACTTGAGTAGTGATGCCCCAATAGGACCGGCTTTTTCGCCGGTACGTACTCCTGACCGTCCTGATACTTGTGCGCCGGTGTCTCACGGCTGTCGTCTAAGTTGACGAACTGCGAGAGATACCGACCGTACGTGATGTACGCGACGGTAAACGTCGTCAGTATCAGCGCAACGATCCAGATCACACCTGCCATGTTATTGTCTCCCGCACCAACCGTTGAACGGCAACACCATAAATATAATTTATTTAGATTCGACAAGCCGACGATAGAAGGGATTATTCGTCGCCAAAACCGGAGATATTTCCGACACGGCCAGAACGAATCGACAGATGGTCAGGGTGCTTCGGGTGAACAACCCACGCACAGGCAGGCTATACCTGCTCACTCGGTGGATCCACGTTCGAGCCAGCGATATCGAGTTCGGCCGCGACATCGTCGAGAATACTTCCCCGAACTTCCTCGACGCGCGTTTTGATCGTCGCCACGACCGGGACGTCGAACTCGTCGTCAATTTGCTCTAGACGGTCGCGCTCCGTCGCAACACGGTCACGAAGGTAGCGTGCGCCGCGACCCTCCTCGTCCGGGTCTGGTTCGGGAGTCAGCCGATTGACGACGAGGCCGCGAACGGGTAACTCGGCTTCCGTGAGCGTCTCGACCGAACGGTGCGTTTCGCGAATCGAGAGTTCGTCCGGGTTCAAGACGAGATAGAAGGCAGCGTCCTGACGAAGTACGTCACCAGCGTACTCGAAGCGCTCCTTGCGCCCCTGTAACCGTGCGAGCACCGGATCGCCGTCCATCACGCGCCGGGGCTCCTGATTGCCGATCGCAGCCTTCTCGTAGAGGTCGATACTCCGCCGGCGCTTTGCCATCAGCCGGTCGATCCACTGTTCTAGGAGTTCCGGTAGCGCGAGCAATCGCAGCGTCGAACCAGTCGGCGACGTATCGAAGACCACTCTGTCGTACTCCTCGGCGTTCTGCATCACGTCGACGAACCGATCGAACAGCGCGGCCTCGTACGCCCCCGGCGTCTGGTGGGCCATCTCGAGTTGGATGTCCACCTCGTTGACCATCGTCGCCGATAGCTGTGCGTTCAACTGGCGCTTGAGGTCGAGCAGGTGCTCTTGTACGACCTCGTCCGGATTGATTTCCATCGCAGAGAGCCCCTCGTACCCCTCAACCGACTGGGGCTCGTCGCTGAACTGCTGGCCGAACACGTCGGTCGTGCTGTGGGCCGGATCCGTCGACACGACGAGCGTCTCCTCGTCTGCCGCAGTGCACTCGAGTGCGTACGCGCTGGAGACGGTCGTCTTGCCGACACCACCCTTGCCGCCGAAGAAGACGAAATCAGTCATCTGGAGTCAGAAGTGGTACTGGTGGCCCTTGCGCTCGACGATCGATTGGCGGTCCCACATGCGCCGTTCCCAGGCGCTGAACTCGTCTTCGAGGTAGGGGAGCAGTTCGGCGGTGTAGTACGAGACCGGACTTGGAATGCCGAAGGCGTCGGGAAAGCACGCGAGCATGAACGCGTCCTCGGTGTCTTCTGCTTCCTGCTCGATTTTCTCGTAGGCCGGGTGTGTGAACATCCCGTGATAGAGCCCCCTGAGCCACTCCTCGAGCGTCGTCCGGAACGACTCGATGCGATCGGCAAGTGTCATCGTCGGTCATGCTCGGTGCTGGAGACTAAAATGTATCGCCCTCGCGGACTTGCGGACTTGCGGACTTGCGGACTTGCGGACTTGCGAGCTTGCGGACCGGCTCAAAAACAGTTGCCCCAAGACTGAGAGCACGTTCGAACCCGACAGTGAGCGTCACTTACCGGTCGGGAAGCGCACCGACAGTGGGCGTCGCTTACCGGTCGGGAAGCGCAAATCCGACACGGTGGGTATCGTACCGAAGCGAGACTTCCCGGACCGTCCCGAACTCGCGGTCGTCTTCGTCCGCAGCCCCATCGTCGCTAACCGCATCGGCATCGACGGCGAACGTCTCGCCCTCCGCGAATTCGCCGTCGACCTCGTCAGCCAGTTCAATCTCGAACCGGTCTCCATCCGTCCAGACGTCCGCGGTGAGTTCGGATGCCGAGAGTGCCTCTCCACCGACGTGCTCGACCGTTCCGTCGTCGTACTCGAGTTGAACCGACGGCCGAACGCGCGTCCAACCGATTCGGGCATCCGTCCCAGCCCAGACGACTTCGATCTCGGTGCCGACGTCGACGCCGTCGATGTCGATCGTCGTCCCGGAGGTGACGGTGTCGTACTCCTCCGCCCACTGGGTCGTCGCTCGTTCGCCGTCGACCAGCAACTCGTACTCGTCTGCCGAGCGTTCAGTGTCGTCGGTGTCGGTTTCGTCTTCCGTGTCTGCAGCCGCTTCTTCCGCCACCGCCGTATTTGCCGCCGCATACTGCTGGCGTTCACCGAACTCGATCGTCGCCTCGACCGTCTCGCTCTCGTAGTCGTACTCGAAGCTCACGGAGCCTGGCGGCTGGGCCTGAAGTGATCTGATACTGTCGCTGTTTTCGATACCGTCCCAGCCGACGAGAATCCGGTCGCCGGGTTCGACGCCCTCGAGCGTCGCCGTCGCCCCTTCCGAGAGCGTCTCACCCGTCCACGGCTGTGCGGACGCCTTCGGCTCGGGTGCGTCCTCGGTCGGTCGATAGTACGGACGCTCGTCGTAGGCGGCGAGATGAAGCCGGTCACCGTCGAGCGGAAAGTCGTCTGCGTAGCTGACAGTGAACTCGCCGGTATCGACGTCGAACTCACCGTTGAACCAGAAGTTCGAGAGGACGGTCGTTCCGCTGCTCGAGCCGCCGAGTTCGTGGTCGTGGCGCAGTCTGACCGACAGGTTCGGCTCGACGTCGTCTATGTCCATTACGATCGTATCGCCTTCCTCGAGTTTGCCGTGGCCATCGGCCCAGATGTCGCGGTCGTATTCCTCGTCACCGACCTCGAACGTGAGGTCCTCGATCGGTGTCGGATCGCCGCGGCCGAGTTCGATCTCGAGGTAGTCGTCGTCGAGGTCGATGTCCCGGTCGACGCGAAGGAACCCAGGACTGTCGTGCTCTCTGATGGCGCGTTCGGCAGCGAGGTCGCGTTCGACGGTCGTGCTGACGAACGTCTCATCGACGTCAACCGAGGGCTCCTCGGTCGCGGTGTAGGCGAACTCCGCCTCGAGCGATTCGATCAGTTCATCGCTGATATCCGACTCGTCCTCGAACTCGAATCCGATCGACTGTTCCATCGTATCCGCGTCGATGACGGTCTGGGCGTGCGTGAAGTACGTCGGCACGGCGTCCGTCTCGCCCGGTGTCATCAGCTGTTCGTCACCGGTGCGCACCAGACGCATGTGGCTGTCGCCAAAGGCCGACATACCTGCTTCGAGTGTCGACTCGTCGTCCAGAAGGCGAGTTGCTTCTGCCGCGTTTGCGTCGACAGCCGCATCGAGCGTCTCGAGTTCGTTGGTGACGATGAGTACGTCGTCGTCAGTACCGACGACAGCATCCTCGTCGTCGAGTTCAGTGTACTCGTACTCGAGTCCGGCGTCGGTTTCGCGGGACGAGGTGGACTCTTCTATTTCAACGCCGGACAGGACCGTCAGTGGCTGTGTGTACTCCTCGGAGTAGGATGTGACGAGAACGCTTTTCGAGATGTCGTCGGCGTCGAGGTCGAGGACGTTGACGTTCGGAAGTGGGTCGTTGGGCTGGTTGGCTTCGAGCAACCGGTCGTAGTTCGTCGCCATCAGAACCATCGAGTCCTGTGCAATCTCGGAGGGGAGATACGCGAGCAGGTCGTCGAACGTCGCGTCGGCGGTCGTGGAGGTCGTCGCGGTGTCGGTGCTGGTGTCGGTATGCTCGTCCGTCGCGGCGACGGTCGAACCCGCAACGGCAGCAGCCATCGTCGCACCGATTCCACCGAGGACCGAACGGCGGGGACACTGTTGCATGTAGCCACATTTTAATTCCATCGGTACAAGTAGGTTATCATTACTTTCTACCCCAGAAATACGTCATCGTGAATGTGCTGTTGGTTGGAGATCGCATTGTCGCACCTAGCTATTGGCCCGTCGAAGCGCCGTTGAGACGACGGGTCTTAATCCGTGCAATACAATGACTCCCGATATGACCGCGACGATTCCAGTGACGATTCTTGCTGGCAGCCTGGGTGCGGGAAAGACCACACTCCTCAATCACCTGCTACAGAACGCTGGAGACCGTGATCTCGCAGTCCTCATCAACGATATGGGCGAGGTAAACGTCGATGCCGAACTCGTCGCCGAGGGGTCTGACCTCGACGTCGACGACGGGATCGCCGAACTCTCGAACGGCTGTCTCTGCTGTGAACTGCAGGACGACCTCGAGACGGCCGTCGTCCGGTTGGCTCGCAACCGGGAGTTCGACCACCTGATTGTCGAATCCTCCGGCATCTCCGAACCGGCACCGGTCGCTCGCCTCTTTACGACGACGTCGCGCGTGGCCGCCCGCTACGAGGTCGATTCGATCATCACGGTGCTCGATACACGGCTGTTCATCGACACCTTCGGCGGGGAGGCGGTTCCGGAACGAGAGACGGATCCCGCCGCGGAGTCAGACCGACCACTGTCGGATCTGTTGATCGAACAGGTGGAGGTCGCCGATGTCGTTCTCTGTAACAAGGCAGACCGCTGTACGCCGGCGGAACTCGCGGAGGCGACGGCACTGGTCGAAGCGCTTCAGCCCGACGTGCGGACGATTCAGACCGAGTTCAGCGCGGCCGATCCGGATCAGTTACTCGGTGTCGATCTGTTTGATCCGGCCCAACTCGACGAACGCGAGAGTCTGGACCGAGTGGCTGCAGCGGCCGATGATGGCCAGTATCAACACCAGGACCACAACCAGGGCAACGACCACCACCACCAACACCGCCACCCCAACGATGTCTACGGCGTCGACTCCTTTGTCTACCGCTCGCGCCGCCCCTTCCACGCCGAGCGATTCGCTGCCTTCCTCCGAACACTTCCAGAATCCGTCGTCAGATCCAAGGGAACCGTCTGGGTCGCGACCACCGACATGCAACTCACCCTCTCCCAGGCCGGCCCCTCGAGTCGCCTCACCGCAACCGGCCCCTGGATCGCCGACCTCCCCGACCTCGAGCGCGACCTCTATCGATCTAACCGACCGGAACTCGAGTGGGACGACGAGGTCGGCGACCGGCAAACGGAACTCGTCTTCATTGGCACAGAGTTCGATGACGGTGGAGAGACCGAGGATACTTCCACGGATGACAACGGTTGCGAGCGCGAAACAGCAGGGCTCGAACAGCGACTGCGCGCGCGCCTCGCAGAGTGTCTGGTGACGGATGCTGAATGGGACCAACAGACAGATGGACAAAAGACGCAGTTTCCCGACGAGCCGGGGGGAGAAGCCGTTTTCCGGACGAATCCGTCATAGCTATCAACTGGTCAGAACGGCCACGATAAACGAGACTCAGAATTACACGAATGTCTTATCTTGCTTGTTCTTAGGTCCTGTACTGTACCATCTTATGAAGGTGTTAGATTCGCCAATACGCCACTAACAACTGCTTTAGGACACTAATACGTGATTAACAGCGACAGTCTGATTTTTGAAACGTATTAAAACTTTTACTGTTTTTCTCGACACGACGTACAATAACGTTTAGGTAGGCGCAGTTCGCCCGACCGGAGTAGGTAGTATGAGCATCACCGACCGCCCAACCCCCGCCGATCCTGAAACGGAGTCGGCATCCCCGTCGGACGACACGACAGCGGAATCGACAGCCCTCTCCGACGACGACGTGTTCCACATCCTCCAGACGTCGCGCAGGCGAGAGGCGATTCGGTACGTGTTACACAGCGAAGACACCGTCAAGATGGGTGCCCTCGCGGAACACGTCGCCGCCCGCGAGCACGAGACCACCGTCGCCAAACTGACCTCGACACAGCGCCAGCGGGTCTACATCCCGTTGTACCAGTCCCACCTCCCCAAACTCGACAAAGCGGGTGTCATCGAGTACAACAAATCACGCGGCATTATCCGCCCTGGTGAGCACCTCGAAACGTTCAGGCCATATCTCGAGGTTGCAACGTCGGACACACCAGCAGACGACGCCCAATCGCTGCGTACGCGTCTCGACGGGCAGATCGATACCGACGAGACCTACTACGTGGCCACCGCGGCAGCGAGCGTCGGCCTGCTTCTCGCCGCCGCGTTCGGCCTGCTCCCCATCTCTGGACTCACCCTCGGGACGATCATCACAACGCTGTTCGTGCTCACGACGGTCGCGTGTGCGGATGACCACCGACTGATCCTCAATCAGATCGCCGGTCGCCGTCGCAGCTAACCAAACGTAACGTCACCCGTCAAAATCAGGACTCGACTCGGAACCGGACCTCGATTTCGTCAGGCCCTGTCACAGCGATCCCGTCGTCCAGTTCAGTCACCGTGTGCTGACTGGCCGCGAGTCGCTCTCGAATCGTCTCGAGTGCCGCCGATTCTGGGACGACGATCTCGAACCAGGATAGCCCTCTCCCGTCGACTGGTTCGGTGCGGTGGTTCCACGTATTCCCAGCAACGTGGTGATGGTAGCCATCAGCGGCCACGAACACCGCGTCTGGCACTGTCGCTCGAATTTCGAATCCGATAGTGTCGACGTAGAAGTCCCTGAACGCGTCCAACGACGACGCTTCGAGGTGAACGTGTCCGACGTCCGTTCCAGCGGGGAGCGCTGACGCACCCGCACCCGCGGCAGCTGCCTCGATCGGGTCAAGGTCGAGCGGACGCGTCGTCATTTGAACCCCGCCGTCGGTACCCGCGGGCCACTCCGAACGCGGAAAGTCGCGATAGATCTCGATGCCGTTTCCTTCCGGATCGGTAGTGTACAGCGCCTCACTGACGCCGTGGTCGGACGCGCCACCGAGTTGCCAGCGATCCTGGAGTCGAGCCAGTGCATCGCCCAGCGCTTCGCGTGAGGGGACTCTGAACGCGTTGTGGAACAGGCCAGCAGCCGATCGGTGTCGGTCTGGTGCATCCGCGTCTCGCTTCAGGACGAGAAGCGGCGTCTCACTGACACCGAGAACGGCGGTCGTCTCCGACTGCCGGAGCACAGTGAATCCGACGACGGTCCGGTAGAACTCGGTCATCTCCGTGAGGTCGGTGACACGAAGTGCAGTTCGGCCGATCCGTGCGTCCTGTGGGAGAACACCTGTATCTGGGTTCGGAGCCACGTCGATCAGTGCCCCCTCCTCAGAGACATAGCGCTGCCAGTACCCTCGACCCCGAGCACCAGCGAGTGTCGTAGTTTCATCACAGTACCTAGTTTGGCACCAAACCCATATATACAGCAGGCAACAAGTGTGTGACCAGGTTATGCCGACCCAACCACCCGAACCAGATTCTGCGACGGACTCCGATATCGAACTGCACAATGCGGATGTCTGCAATGTCGTTGGTGCAGTTGCGGAGGTTGGTTCGAAGTGGAAACTCGTCGTCCTCAACGACCTCCAAGACGACGAAAAACGGTTCAACGAACTCAAACGGTCGACAGGTGCAAGCTCGTATACACTCTCGCGCGTTCTTGCCGACCTGGAGGACCACGGACTCGTCGACAACCGCAAGGAACTCGAGTCACCCGTCGCCAGCTACTACACGGTAACTGAGAAGGGCCGTGCACTCTCCCCGGTCTTCGAGGCCTTAGACGAGTGGGGCGCAACCTGGCTCGACTAGATCGGTCATCGTCTGGTGCCCTATCGCAACGAGAGAGAGCACCCACTGGTAACGCGACCTACTCGAGTTCCTCGGCGAACGTCTCGAGTGCGCGTTGCAGTTCGCCTTTGCGTTTCCAGGCGGCGATTCGGTCGCCGAAGGGAAGGGGGGCGGCGAGGGAGACGGCGGAGCGGAGGGTGAGATGAGTGTGAGAGTGCTGTTGCTGATTCTGTGACTTCCCCTGCCCAGCCGCAGGCTCGAACTCCAGCCACGTCTCCATGTGCGAAAACGGACCGCGCTCACCCGCTTGCGTATAGTAGATCGTTCCCTCGCGTTCTTCGAACTCCAGCGGAAGCTGCATTCCGGGGCCGCTAGCGATGACTGTTGTCGTCCCAGCTGTCTCGCCCTCATCGATATCGACGACGGTGAAACTCCCCTCCGCCTCGACGATTGTCGCCGGATCGAGGTGCGTCTGAAGTGTCGCCGGCGAGACGTCGATCGTTCGGGACACGGTGACCTCACGCATACGTCTGCGGTTCGAGCGAGGCGTTATAAAGCCCGCTGCTCGTGTGTGCTCCGGGCGTAAGTTATCCAGTGAGAACGCACTCACAGCGCCCACGACGGAAACGGCTAAGTGACTGACGCTCCCCTATCGCGCTATGGCTGGCGATTCCGGCACGGACGGCGACCGCGGCGGCTTTCGTGAGGGACTGGAATCCTCCGCAGGCGATCCGCGACTGCTCATCGTCCTCAACGCAATCCTCTCTGCACTGTTCGCCTGGTGGCTCGTCTGGGGCGCAGCGCTCGTCGGGGCACTCGAGTATAGTCTGGCGACGGTTGCCGTGGTTGCGGTTGGACTCTTTTTGCTGACGCATGTGATGACGCGGCCATCGTGAGCCGCCTGGGTCCATAGCACAGTCCACCGGCGCTGAAACGCCGAGGCGACAGGTACTCACGGCCGGCCCGTCACATTCCGGACGATGGCCCTCCAGCAGGTCGCTGCGTATCGCCCGACGAAACCCGAACTCGCCGTCTTCGTCTCGGGGGTCACGAGCATGGGACTCGAGATCCTCGCCGTGCGGGTGATCGCCCCGCAGTTCGGGAACCATATCTACACCGTCGGCGGCATTCTGACCGTTCTCCTCGCCGCGTTGAGCCTCGGTTACTGGCAGGGAGGCAAGCGGGCGGCGACCGCGAGCACCCGCGAGATGAGTTGGCTCATGCTCGGGACCGCGGTCTACGTCGCCGTCGTGATCTTCGCGAGCGACCTGCTTCTCACGTACACCTCGACGCTCGCGCTGCCGCCGCGCTACGCTTCCCTCCCAGCGGTTATCGTCCTCTTCGGCCCGCCGACCTACCTGCTCGGCTTCATCAGTCCCTACGCGGCCGAACTCTCGCAAAAGCGGGGCACCGGCGAGGCGTCGGGCCACGTCTACGCGCTCGGCACCATCGGCAGCATCGTCGGTTCCGGCGCGACGACGTTCATCCTGATTCCGTCCATGGGGATCGACGCGATCGGGCTCCTGTTCGGGCTCATGCTCGTCGCCACTGCACTCGTCCTCGTCGCACCGAGTCTCCCCCGTAGACCGACCGTCGCGAGCGTGCTCGTCGCACTCGTCCTCATCGTCGCCGCGGCCGGCGGCCCCGCCATCTTCGACGTCGACCACCGCGGCGAGATCGTCCACGAAACCCAGACGCCACACCAGCAACTCGAGGTCGTCGACGACGACAACGTCCGAACGATGTACCTAGACGGTGCCCGACACAGCGCGCTGAACAAAGACGACCCAGACGAGCACGTCTTCACCTACACGAAGTATTTCCACCTGCCGATGCTGCTGACCGACGAGATCGACGACGTGGACCGGGTGCTGTTCGTCGGTGGCGGCGGCTACACCGGCCCGCAGGACTTCGCAGAGCAGTACGACGCAACCGTCGACGTCGTCGAAATTGATCCATACGTCACCGACGCCGCAGAGGAGTACTTCACACTCGAGGACCACGACAAACGCGACGACCTGAACGTCTACGCGACCGATGGCCGGCAGTTCCTCCAGAACACCGACGAGGAGTACGACGTAATCGTCCTCGACGCCTACAAGAAGGATCAGGTGCCGTTCCACCTCACAACCGTCGAGTTCATGGAACTCGCCTCGGACCGACTGGCCGACGACGGCATCCTCCACGCGAACGTCATCGCCGCGCCGAGCGGTCCGGCAGCCGAGTTCTACCACGCCCAGTACGAGACGATCAACGAGGTCTTCCCCGAGGCCTACAGCTTCCGTACCTCGGACGCGAACGCGATTCAGAATATCCAGGTCGTCGCGACCACCGACGAGAGCGCACCCGCGTTCGACGAGGGGGTACTCGAGTCCAGAAATAACGAGCGAACCGAAGCAATGGGGGTCGACCTCAGCGGTGCGATCGACAATAAACTCGACGAGCCAGAATCGGACGACGCGCCGGTGTTGCGAGACGACCGCGGCGAGGTGGATAGCCTACTCGATCCGATGTTCGGCCAGCGGTACGTGATCGAGGAGTCGGACGGTGGCAGCGTCGAGGCCGAAGCGGAGCCGGATGAGCCGGCTGCGTCGCTCGCCGGCTGATCGTGCTAAAACCCACCTCCCGCTGATCGCTGCCGTCAGCGGTAGATTTGTTGATACCGCTCGCGATACTCCCGTAGTGCGATCCGTGCGCGTCGGCGTGACTGAAAACCGAAGCCGACGGCTGGACACTCCTCGTCCGGGCACGCCCAGACGAAGGTCTCCGAGCGCGGATCTTTCGTCACCGAGACGTCCCGCTCACAGCGCGGGCAGCACCATCCCCAGCGGATGTCGCCGGCGTACTCGTGTGCGTGCGAATCAGAACCAGAACCAGCGCCATCGCCACCATCAAACCCAGAACCAGAACCTCCCATTCGATACCGACCAGAATGCCGCCAGCCAGAAAGCGACTCGAGTACACCTGTGTACGCTTCAAGTGCGATTGGTACGACGGGTGTCACGCCGCACGGCGAGATAGAGACCGACGAGGAGGAGGCCGAACAGGACAGCGCCGCGCAGGCCGGCCATGACCGTGGCGAGGAGGAGTACGGCGAACAGCGTTAGCCCCCACGCCGGCGGATTCGCTACGCGGTGGTGTCTCGCGTTCAGCGTGACGCTCCCGCCCACGACTGCGAATGCGATGAGCGCGAGTAGTGAGGCCAGCAGGACGTTCGCGCTGTTGACCAGTTGGACCAGATACATTGCCTGGACAGTACGCTGGAGGAGTATAAATACACTGAGCTGTTGGGTTGCTGGTGCGCTGCCGGGCTACGTGCAGATGGCGGTGTGCCCGCTCACCCGGTCGCCGCTTCAGGGCCGAGGAATGCAAACGGTTCGTGCGGCTCTAACTGACCGGAGACGTCACCAGCAAAGGCGTTCGACTGGTTGGGTCCGAGCTGGAGGGTCCGCGCTCCGGAGCCAACTGAGAAGTCGAGTTCGTCGAGTTCGACCCAGAAGGTGTTGGGCATGAGCGCCGATTCGAAATAGTAGATGCCGTCCTTGTGGTCCGCGACGGTTCGCCAGCGCGTCGAGGAAATGTGGGGTTCGTCCGGCGTGCTGATGCCGTACGGCACCGAGGCGTTTCGAATCACGCCGAACGCGCTGGCGGTCGCGGTACGCCGGTCCTCGACGCTCGGCACGGCGTCGACGTAGAACCGCGCCCGCACGAATCGGTCTGCTGGACGGTTCGTGCCGGGCAGCATGACCGTGCCGCCGATCTCGTTCCAGTACTCGGCCAGCGCGAGTTGCTTGTCGAACGTCGGCGAGTTCGTCATCACCTGATACTCCCGGCTGTGGTGAATGGTGAGTTCGCCGTCGACGTACTCCATGATCGCGCTGTCGCCAGTGGCGTCCGAGAGGGAGAGGTGCAGCGCCGCCAGTCTGTCCTGGCCGGGGGCCTGCTCGGTGACGACAACGAACTCCTCCTGTCGGGCGTGTTCAACGGCGTCCGCGACGGTTTCGAAGTTGTCGAGCATGTACTGTGCCCACAGCGAAATCGCCATGGCCTGTTCCTCGCCGTCCCAGTCGGGATACTCCGACTCGGGCAGCCACAGCAGGTTGGCGACCAGGCCAGCCTCGTTCATGCCGTCGGTGGTGGCGATGTCGTAGGCGGTCGTGACGACGCTGCCGTACGCCGCCGTCCACTCCATGGAGGCCGGGCCGACCTGGCCGGTCCGCTCCATGCCGCGCGGGAGCGTCCAGATGTTGCTGCCGATATCTTCGCCCCAGTCCATCGAGCGAGCCGTGAGAACGCGCCCCTCCTCGCCGAGGTATACCAGTCGCGTGCACATCTATCGTCGCCCTCCTGAAACCGCGCCACTCCGTTCGTCGGGTGCATCCATAGGAGAGTCGCCACCTCGCGTCAAAATAATGAACGTACCTGCATTGGCAGTGTCGTCCTCAGACGGTACCGACACACCCCAATTCGACGGGTTACTCGTCCGAGCGACTGTACTCCGGATCGAACAACTGCGCCGATCCCGGCGCAGGGTCTCCCTCGGTGAGGTTGTACCGCGAGAAGTCCTCGACACCGGCCTCCTGCAAGAGCTCTTCGTCGTACACCGCGTTCCCGGTGAACGAGGCCGGATCGCGCGAGAGGATCTCGAGTACCGTATCGGAAACAATCTCGGGCGTCCGCCAGTCGTCCTCCGTTCCGAGTCCGAAGTACCGCGTCGCACGCGTATCGATCGCCGTCACGGGCCAGAAGGTGTTGCAACCGACGTTGCCGTCGCCGAGTTCGCTCGCCATCGAGAGCGTCAGGAACGACATCCCCAGCTTGGACCACGCGTAGGGCGCCTCGCCTGGCGCACGATCGATCTTGACCGGTGGCGCGTTGGTCAACAGCCAGGCGTTCTCGACCTCCCGAAGGTGGCCGGCGAAGGCTCGCGACACGAGGTAGGTACCCCGGATGTTGACGTCGGTCATGAGGTCGAACCGATTCGGCGGCAGATCCTCCACCGTCAACAACTGAATCGCGCTCGCGTTGTTGATGACGATGTTGACCTCGCCGAACTCGTCGATAGCGCGCTCGGCTGCAGCGTTGACGGCGTCCTCGCTCCGAACGTCGAGCTGGATCGGCAGCGCCTCGACGCCGTGTTCGCGCGCCTCGCGGGCCGTCTGCTCGATCGAGCCCTCGAGGTCCGGGCCGCTTCCGTCTTCGCTCTCGTCTGCATCCGCCTCGCTCGTCTTTCCTGTTGAAACGATGTTACAGCCCTGCTCGGCCAGCGCGAGCGCAATTTCCTTACCGATTCCGCGGGTCGTCCCGGTGATGAACGCAGTCTGTCCGGAGAGGTCCGGCTTCTGGAGTGCCATACCCGATCATCTGTCGGCACCAGTATAAACTTACGCCACGGGGAGAGTTCAGAGTGCAGTTGGGGCTGGCTCGAGTGGTGTTCAACACGCCCTAGTCGCGAAGCGAGCGCCGCCGAATCTTGCCGGTCGTGGTGGTCGGGAGTTCGTCGACGAACTCGATCTCCTGTGGATATTCGTACTCCGCGAGGCGCTCGCGGACGAGGGTGCGAATTTCCTCGCGGAGTTGCGCCGCGTCCGTCACCGCAGTGGCGGGCTGGACGAACGCCTTGATCGCCTCGCCGCGAGTTTCGTCCGGCACGCCGACGACACCGACCTGTTCGACGGCGTCGTGGTGGAGGATTGCCTCCTCGACTTCCATCGGGCCGACGCGGTAGCCGCTGGTGAGGATCACGTCGTCGGTCCGCGAGACGAACCACAGGTAGCCGTCGTCGTCGCGTTCGACGAGGTCGCCCGTCCGGAACCACCCGCTCTCCGTCTGTTTGGCCGCCGTTTTCTCCGGAAGCTCCCAGTACTCGTTGAAGAAGACCCGCCGATCGTCCGGCTTGACGGCTAACTCGCCCACCTCACCGTCCGGTACCCGTTCCTCGGCGTCGGGATCGAGAATCGCCACCTCGTACCCCGGGAACGGCTTGCCCATGCTCCCCGGCCGCGTCTCGAACCACGAGGAGTTGCCGACGACCAGATTGAGCTCCGTCTGCCCGTAGAAGTCGTTGATCCCCACGTCTGCGAACGTCTCCTGTACCCAGTTGACCACCTCTGGGGTCAGCGGTTCGCCTGCGGAGGCGAACGTCTCGAGTGCGAGGTCGAACTGTCCCTCGGGGTCGTCAACACCCATCAGCATCCGGAGCGCGGTCGGTGGCATGAACGCCTTGGTCACGCCGTGACGGTCCATTAGGTCGTAGGCGGCCTCGGG
Source organism: Natrialba hulunbeirensis JCM 10989 (assembly GCF_000337575.1). GTDB lineage: Archaea > Halobacteriota > Halobacteria > Halobacteriales > Natrialbaceae > Natrialba > Natrialba hulunbeirensis. The sequence continues at coordinate 151,815 of NZ_AOIM01000014.1, forward strand.
GTCAAACCCCTCCCGCGGCCAGCCGACGATCGTACAGCCGTGGTGCCACGCGGCGAAGAGCGTCCCGCCGAGCGCAGCACCCCACGCCCAGTCCGCGGGGGTCCACAGCGTCGCCTCACCCTCCGCGAGCCCCTGCTCGAAGTAGTTGTACGCCGCCGCGGCGCGGCCAAGCCACAGCGCGTGACTGTGGAGGACGCCCTTCGGCGGCCCCGTCGACCCGCTCGTGTACATGATCGCTGACGGCGTCTCCGGCGTGGCATCGTAGACCGCAATTCCCGGCTCGTACGAGGCGAGCAACTCGTCGAAGGCGTCCGCGTCGCCGTCGACCGAGGCGGCGGTGCCGAGTTCGACCACGGACTCGAGTGCCGGACACTCATCACGAATCTCCTCGATGGTATCGCGGACGCTCGGATCGACGACGACGGCGGTGGCCTCGCTGTCTTCGAGTCGGTACTGGAGTGCGTCCCGGCCGAAGAGGACGGTGAGTGGCACCGACACTGCGCCGAGTTTCCAGTTTGCGAGGTGTGTGATCGGGTTCTGGGGTTTTTGGGGAACGACGACGCCCACGCGATCGCCGGCCTCGACGCCGAGGTCGGCGAGTGCGGCGGCGAGGCGATCCGAGCGGTCGTCGAGGTCGTCGAAGGTGTACGTCTCGATGGTGTCCTCGTTGAATCGCGTTTCGCTGTCGCCGTTTCCATCTTTCTTGTCGCTTTCGTCGGGTCGCTCGTATCGGAGTGCGACACGGCTTGTATCGTCGTGTTTGCGAAGGAAGTCGACGGCCGGGTTGAATTGTTCTGGGAGATCCCATTCGAACTCCTCGCGGGCACGGTCGTAGTCGTCAAACGTCGGCATCACCGTCCAGCTCATGGATGTGTTCTCATATCACACAGAACCCACATAGCGTTTGTCGACCGGGCGAGTGTCGCAGCTGAGATGAGCGAGAGCGGGCGAGAACGCACAACAGCGGTTGTGAATACAGGGCTTTGTTGAATCGCTGTAAGGCGGTGGATTTTACTGTTTGACGGCTCGTTTGATGCTGTAGACGACACACATCAGAGCAATTTCACGGAACTCTCGATACCAGCTACGCGCTCGCACGGCGTAGCCCAGCGAGCGCTTGACAACGGAGTTGACGGTTTCAGTCATTGACCGCTGAGCGTACCGATCTTCGTCAATGTGGGCGTTGTGCGCGTGATCGTACGGCGCGAAGATACAGTGTTTGATCAGCGGGCGAATGTCGAGGTCACGGAGTCGTTCGCGGAGTTGTTGCTTGTCATAGCCCTTATCAGCGGCTAAAGACCGCAGATCGCCCGCGTTCCGGCGGGCGATCTGCTCACAGAGATCCGCGTCACTGCCTTCTAACGTCGTCGAGCAGTGAAGATCAAGCACAGCTTGGGTTGCTGTATCGACGATTTTTGTCAGTTTGAGCGTCTGAACGCGATAGTTTGTTCGGTGGCAGTAATGGCGGCTGGCACGGTCTCGTTCGTAGAATGTTGCATCGATCGCAGCGTGCTCAGAGGGATCGTGCAGCTGCGCCGACTGGCGCAGCAGCACTCGACAGACGCTCATCTCGATCCGGTCAAACGCCTTACACAGCGTGGAGGGTGCGGGGGAGATCGGCCTCAGCGCGGCCGATATCCCCTGTTATTTGCGGCATTTCCTTCAGCAGATCGATCGTCATCCGGTAGGATGTATCGAGGTAAATCCGGAGACAATGCAGCGAAACGAGGGCATAGGCGGCGGATTCGGCTCGTTCACCCGTAACTCTTTGAGCAATCGAGACACAACGCTCGGTGAAGCGGGAGATTTGCGTCATGGACACCCAAATTTCCCCGGTTAAACTCCTTCGATTTACTGACCTTCCCTGACGCCGTCTAGTGATTCAACACAGCCGTCTAACTTGAAATTTCTGGTAGGTGTACTCGAGAACGTCAACGACCAGCTGCTACGGCGTCACCTTCACGCACGTGCTCGAACAGTTGCTGACCCGCTGGTGACTTTTACCGTCTAAACCGTGACTATCTCGATAGATCTAATAAAAGATTTACCAAAGAATGGTTGGAAGGTATGGTTGTATGATGGATAAAAAAAGACGTCGCGTGTTGAAGGCAATTGGTGCTTCGAGTATATTCGCCGCTAGCAGCATTGGGACGGCGACCGCTTCAGGAACTGAATATAATGTAGAAAAAGTCGAATTATCTTCCTCTGAAGAAAACCGATATTCTCGTGAAGCGTTCTCAAACAAAGCTGTAGAGGAAATGGTCGAGTTCCTTTATGAAGAAAAGGATAAGAAAATTCTAAAGGCTGATCTTGATGGCTACAAGGTACAGATTACCGGTGACGAAGAAATTGATCCTTCTGAATATGTGCTTTTAACAACGACGCTAAATGACACCGGTGAAGAGGTCCTTACTATTCAAGTGATAGAAGACGATGTCTATGTGACAGCGATAGTGGATGGATCTGGTTACAAGAGTAATCTAGAAACCATTGATTTCGATAATGGCCTTTCAGCACAAGAGAAGAACCCAGAGGGCTATAACGTCGTAGATTCTTTGGAGTGGAATAAATATCGGGAAAAGAAAACAAATAACAACCGGATGAGAATACAAAGTAGTATAGATTGCAAACGTTCCTTCACATTTAATACTGTGGTTGGAACAGATGACATTCCACAGTGGCTTTGTACGGCTGTAGCGGGGGCGGGTGGTCTTACCCTAACACTTCTCCCTGAACCAGGTACATCAGCAGCCGGGATCGGTGTAATAACATTAACCGCCAGTTCAACCGGTTGTGTCGTGACTCACGAATTTGACGACGATAGTGATCTTGACTTATCCGATGGGGTTGACATCACGCTTTGTCTAGAGGAGTACATGGATTGTGATGTTAAGAGTTTCCCGCCAAAAGTTAGTTGTTCGCCTGATCTATCGGCTTACGTGTCTGACTAACATTTATCACTAACAAGTGAATATTGCCACCATATTATAGGCAGAAAGAACTGCACTAACTGAAAAGAACATAAATAGAATCCTGAAAATCATAGATTGGAATCTAATTGAGTATGTCAAAAATCAATTTCAATTACCCAGAAGGAGTGTTTTTAATATTAGGTGTTGTGCTAATGGTGACTCCAAGATATATACTTCCAGTTTTTGGATTTAACCAGCAACCATGGACACCAATAGTGATATATGTTGGTGCAGCTATGATATTTATAGGGATGGTCATCACAATTATAAATAATATCAGGTAGTATCAGGTACGAACAAGACCCATTGCAACGTTTGCTAACTTCATCCCACAATCGGCACTCAGGTCCGCTTCTATACACCGCGAGCCACTCGATGACTGACTCGTTTCGACCAAAACGACGGTGACCCTGTCAAAATTGAGTATCTATCAGAAGAGACGCGCGATAGACGAGAACCAGTTGAGAGTAAATTAGATCGGTTCTCGAGGCGACTGTCCGAAGAGTGGCTACTCAGAGAAGACCTTTCTCCTGTGCTTTCCAGGGCTGTCCCTCCCGGAGAAGTCCTAACAGACGCTCTTGTTCCTCGTCACCGAGCTTCAGGGGTCTGCCGCCCCCGAAGTTCGGTGTCAACTGCCCAAGTCCGCCATCGTTCCACCGACGTTCCCAGCGACTTCCAGTCGACGCAGATTTGCCAACGTCATCGGCTGTTTCCTCGTACGTTGCGCCCTTGTAGAGGCGTTTGACAAAGGAGAACCGCTTGATGATCTTTGGATCGTCTTCTTCGTCCAGCAGACGATCCAATTCCTCCTCACTCAGATGACGACCGAGATCGCCTCGCCGGTCGCCTCCCAATACTCGCCCATCTTAGTCCATGCCCATAACTTCCGTCATTCATTAACGCGGTGACCTTGTCCTCTTTGACTTCGTAGCTACCGCTCAGTAGTATCAACAATCTCCTACGGAAGAGCGAATAAAGAAATCGAACCCACACAACTGATAAAGGGTACAACGGGACAGGGGAAGACCTACCCGCTAGTCGTCCTCACCACCGATAGATGCAACTCGAACAGTCACCCCAGGAGGCCGTCTGGAGCGGAACGGTCCCCAGCGCACTCGACGCACGCGTGCTCGGTTTGATCGTCGTGATCGCCGGCCTCGCGGCGTCGGTGAACGTTCCCTACGGCGGCATTCCGCTCGCGATCGCCGCGTTCGTGCTCCTCACCGGTGTCGGAATCGCCGTGCACGTCCTCGGCGAGCGAAAACTGCGCCGTATCACTGACGGACTCGTCGACCGCTGGATCGAGGCCGGCGGTGCGATCGAAGACGTTACGAAATCCACTGACGGTATGCGGACGGAGTGGACCGTTCACACCCCGGACGGAACGATCACGATCGGCGGCATCGCTCTCGTCCCGCTGTCTCGACTCTCAGTGGAGTGGCAGGGCGTCGGCGACTCGATGGACGCAAGCGAGGCGGCGGACAACATGGACGAACTCGCGGCGACGCTGTACGAGGAGATCTTCGAGATCGGCTCGGCATCGCAGCGATCGTAACGCTGGCCACTCCAGTTCTGTCGCTGGGTGCTGCTCTCTCCGTGAAAACCACTCCTTCGGAGTTGTTATCAGTTTCTGAAGGATCTGTATTTTAATACTCGGACGGAATACCGTGGTGTATGGCAACAGAATACACACCTACCGAGATGATGGATCGGGACTCCCGTTCGAACCGGTACTATCGGAACGCAGTCGAACGCCACTGGGATCCCGGCGAAATTGAACTCGAACAGGACGTCGAGAACCTGCTCGCACACATCGACGGATCGGAGGAGTACGACCAGGCCTATTGGGACCGGACGCTCAACGGCATCGCGAAGTTCGGGGCCGGCGAGGACGCTGTGACGGAGGACCTCGCGCCACTCGCAACGGTGCTCGACGACATCGACGACCAGCTGTTTCTGACGACACAGCTCTACGAGGAGGCCAAACACGCCGACTTCTTCGACCGCTACTGGCGCGAGGTAATCTGGACCGTCGAGGACGAACTCGGCTGGGAGCGCTCGAATCCGCGGAACGACAAGTGGTTCAACGAACCGTACGTCGACCTGTTCGACCGCAACCGGAAGGCACAGTACCGCCTCCTCGAGTCGGACACGCCCGAAAACCGTGCGAAAGCCTACTGCCACTACCACCTCACCGTCGAGGGCATCCTGGCCCAGACGGGCTACTACGGGATGCAGACCTCCTACGGCGGCGAGTTCGAGGAGCTTCCCCATCTCCCTGGTCTCGTCGAGGGCTTTACGAAAATTCGCAGCGATGAGGGCCGCCACGTCGGGTTCGGGATGAACCAGCTCAAGAAACTGATCGCGGAGGGCGTCGATCCTGCGCTCATCGAAGACACCGTCCACGAACTCGTTCCGCTCGTCCAGGGGATTACCGAAGACGAGCGGTTCCAGCCCGACGACGAGACCGAGCGCGTCGGACTCGAGGACGGCGCGCTCGCAGCCTACGCAGTCGAGAAGCATACAGACAGGATGCAACAGATCACGGACGCCGCAGCCGAGATTCCGGATGTCGACGATCTGGTTCAGCTAGAGGGCGACGACTGAGGTGGTTTCGCGATTCCAAGTTTCGGTCCTGGCGATCACAGGCTCCGTCTGCGAGTACGCCGCGCGACTACCGATCGCAGATCAGGAACTCGTGAACTGGAAAGTCGTCCCGTCGCAGTTCGGGCAGGCGATCTGATTCCTCGGCGCGGGGGTCACGGTGTCCTCTGACATATAGACGAAGTCACAGCCGGTACACTCGACGTAGTTCTTCACCAGCGTCCCTCCGCGAGTAGGAGGTGTCTCGTCTCTGCACTACCGTCGCTACGCCACATTCCTCGAGTTCCCCATCGTCCGGTGGTCCTTCTACCGGCGGGTTCGACGGTCGTCACTGTTCGAGTCGACAGCTGGGCCGTCCCCGCGGGTCGGTCAGTTCCACACACAATTCAGTAGAGGGGCGGTAGACGGGTAGTCCTGACTTTTGCTTGGGTAATGCCTTTATGTGCTACTCGGACGGTCGGACCAGCGTGCTCGCGATCAGTCGCCTCGTCCCTCGCTGCAGCCGCGAAGCGAGCGCCTGTCTCGTAATATCGAGCTCGACAGCGATCTCCTGCTGGCTCGATTGGCGCGGTGAATCGAAGTAGCCGCGCGTAGGCGAGCGTCAGCGCCTCGCGTTGCGCCTCGGTAAGGTCGTACTCCTGACCGGAGTGTAACGGCGAGAGCGCATGCAGTTCGGTCAGTTCGACCGAAATGTCGTTATTTCGACAGTACGTCTGAAACACAGAGACGTCGGCCTGACTCTCACCGCGAATTTCGAACGTCCACTTGTCTTCGCGCCCGATTGCCGAAACCAGCGCCACGTCCGTCTCGAGTATCGCCGACAGGATGCTCTCGTAGTCGAAGTCCCAGTCGATTCGCACGAACAGTTCGCCGTCGACATCGTCGATGATCCGAAGGTCGTCGATTCCGGGATGTGAGATCCCCTCGAGGTTGATCGCTGCCGAATCGATGTCCTGCAACCAGAAGTACGGAATCAGCACCCCCGTCGCCGGGACGACTCGATCCAGTTCGATCTGTGCTGCGGGGAACTTCGAAAAGACCTCCGCGAGGGGGAACGTCCCCTGTGTCGCAACGAACGAGGCTTCGATGGCCATGGCCGGGGTACGACGGGACCGGTAAAGTGTCCGCGGGGCGATCACCGTCGCCGTGGCCGTGGCTCACCCTTGGCTCAGAAGCTAAAGAGATCGACACCGCCGGTGACGCCGATTACCTGTCCCGTCACGTACGACGCCTGCTCAGAGCAGAGGTAGGCGACCATATTGGCCACGTCCTCTTCCGTGCCAAGGTGGCGCATCGGCGTTGCCTCCGCGATTCGTGCATAGTACTCGTCGACGTGCTCGCTCAGTTCCTCCGGCCCCATCTCGGCCCACGCGCCGACGACAATGTTCGGTGCGACCACGTTCGACGTGACGCCGGACTGCGCGCCCTCAAGTGCCATCGTCCGCCCGAGACCGATCATCGCGGCCTTCGTCGCTGAGTAGGAAAGCTGCCCGAACCCGCCGTACCAGCCGGCCATCGAGGACATGGTGACGACGCGGCCCCAGCCGCGCTCGCACATCCGCGGGAAGACCTCCTTGCTGACGTTGTACGTCCCCGTCAGGTTAATCTCCACGTCGCGCTCCCAGATGTCGTCGTCGTAGCCGTCGACTCGCGAGCGCGCGTCGACCATCGCCGCGTTGTTCACGAGGATATCTACCCCGCCGAAGGCATCGCGAACGTCCGCCATCGAGGCCGCGACGTCGTCGCGGTCGGTCAGGTCGCACTCGAGTGCCATCGCCTCGCCCGCTGTGTCGGTCCCAGTCTCACTTTCACTCTCACTCTCCCCGTCGTCCCCAGCGTCGTTGATCTCCGCGGCGACGCGGGCCGCTCCGTCCGCGTCCACGTCGAGGACCACGACGTTCGCGCCCTCGTTCGCGAGAATTCGACAGTCTGCGCTCCCGATTCGTCCGGCACCGCCGGTGACGACGGCCGTCCGTCCCTCGAGTCCGAAATCCATCTCCTCGCTGACTACTTCGAACGATTATTTAAATTTGTGTGCCATTCACACACAGCTGCGACAAACCGCCCGCCGCGCTGACCACCAACAGTATCACTCTCACTCCCGTCAAATCCACCAGAAACATGCTCGTCCTCGGCGACGCCCACGCATCCGACCCGGCCCGACGCGAGGCACTACTCGAGTGCTACCGCACGGTCGACCCCGAGCACGTGCTGCACGTCGGGGACCTCGAACTGTACGACCTGCCAGCGCCGACCTGGTTTATCGCCGGCAACAACGAAGATTTCGACGTCATCGACGCGCTCCGCGCGGGCGAGAGACCGCCAGAAGTGAACAACGTCCATCTCCTCGCGAGCACCGTTACAACCGTCGACGGACTCCGTATCGCCGGGCTCTCCGGAAACTTCGCGCCGACGCAGTACGACCGCTCGCGGGACGAACTCGAGGGCGACCGGCGGCGACACTTTACCCACGGAGATGTCGAACAGGCCGCTGAACTCTCCGATATCGACGTGCTCCTCACTCACGAAGCACCGACCGGATTGCTCTCTTACGGCTACGATCCAGGCTGCGAGCACGTGACGGCCCTCCTGGAGACGCTCTCGCCAGACCTCTGTCTCGTGGGCCACCACCACACCCACCGCGAAGACGAGATTGCGAACACCAGGGTGGTGAGTCTCGCACCGGCCTGGGAACGGTACTATACGCTGGATCCAACTGGGCTGGTACTCGAGTCCTACGAACACGAGTTTGGCCCCGACTCTGAAGCATGAGACTAGTCTGCCACATGGTTTCGAAAGTGCCAGTTCTACCTTCACAACTGGCTTTTGTGTCGGATATTTGCTATAATAACTCAGAGTGTATTAGTTCGAAGTCCTGACGCGATGTTCCAGGGCTGGCTCGATCGGTAACTACGGAGAGGAAAAGTGGTTGACGGCCTGAGACTGTGAGATTGAGACACTACTACGTCTCTTCCCTTACGGTTGCTTCAGGTCGCTACCTTGTGCTGTCGAACTCACGAAACAGTTAGCAGACTGCATATTATATTGATAAGAGCGAAAATACCACAGCCTTTCGATAGTAGTAGTAGGCGCTTCTACATGAACACTCTCTACTCCAAACAATTACTCACGAATTGGTACCTGTATTTCCGCCCCCGTCGGGAAACGTTTACAGTGGTCGCCACTGCCTCTCCGTGCATGGGAAGCACACCCTCGATCTTCTACAAGTGGGGCGGCGGAATCGGTCCCGACCACCTCACCATCGAGACGGCACACGACGAGTTTCTGGTCACCGCCGACGGCCGCGAGATCATCGACGCGGCGTCGGGCGCTGCCGTCGTCAACCTCGGACACTCCGTCCCCGGCCTGGAAGACGCGGTCAGCGACCAGCTCGCGGACGTCTCCTACCTCAGCCTCTCGCACTTTACGAACGAGGAACCCGAACGGTTGGCCGACCAGCTCACCGAACGCGCGCCCGGCGACCTGAACAGCGCCTTCTTCGTCACCTCCGGCAGCGAGGCCAACGAGTCCGCGTTCAAACTGGCTCGCGCCTACCACCGCGAGCGCGGGAACGACCGCAAGCACAAGATCATCGGCCGGTGGCAGTCCTACCACGGCGCGACGCTCGGTGCACTGTCGGCGTCGGGCAACACCGCCCGGCGCGACGGCTACGAATCACAGCTACAGGGCTGGCCACACATTTCACCAGCCTACCCTTACCGCTGGGAGCACGACGGCACCCCCGAAGAGCAGGCCGTCGCCGCCGCCCGTGAACTCGAGACGACGATCAAACAGGAGGGTGCCGAGACGATCGCGGCCTTCATCGCCGAGCCGGTCTCCGGCGCGAGCATCCCCGCGGCACACCCCCATTCGGTCTATTTCGAGGAGATCCGACGGATCTGCGACGAGTACGACGTGTTGTTCATCGCCGATGAAATCATGACCGGCTTCGGCCGCACGGGGCCGCTATTCGCGATGGAGCGCTTCGACGTAGTGCCGGACATACTGACCATCGGAAAGGGGCTCTCGGCGGGCTACACGCCCATCAGCGCGGCGATCGTCAGCGACACGATTTCGGCCGAGTTCGATGCGAGCGACCCCGACGGCGGCTCCTTCGCGCACGGCCACACCTTCGCCGGCAACCCGCTGTCGGCGGCCATCGCCTCCCACGTCGTCGCCCAGTACACCAACGAGGTACTCGAGACGGGCCGCCAGCGTGGCGAGCAACTCGTCAACGCGCTCGAACCGCTGCGCGATCATCCGATCGTCGGCGACGTTCGCCACGCCGGCGCGATGATCGGACTCGAGTTCGTCGCGGACCGAGAAACCAAACAGCCGTTCGACCCAGACCTGGACGTGAACGGACGGGTGTACGAGCGCGCGATGGAACAGGACGTCTACACCTATCCGGGTTCGGGCTCCGTCGACGGCGTCGCAGGCGACCACCTCATGCTCGCGCCGCCGCTGACGGTGAGCGAGGCGTCGGTCGAGGCGATCGGTGAGGCTGTCGTGACCGCGGTCGAGGACGTGGCTGGCGACCTCGAGCGCGAGGGGGTACTCGAGACCGGTGCAGACTCCCAGCTCGAGTCTGAGCCCGATCCCGCCGACTAATTGCGGTTTCGTACGCCTGCGACCAGCGCCTCAGGACTCGACGACAGACGCGAGTTCGTGTTCGAGGTCGGCGAGGTCGATGTCGCGACACCGTGGCTCCGTCTCGACTGACTCCTTGTAGCCAGAGCCGGTCAGAATCGTGACGACGGACTCGTCTGCTGCGATCTCGCCGCGGTCCGAGAGTTTGCGAACCCCCGCGAGCGCGACGGCGCTGGACGGCTCGACGGCGAGGCCGGCGTCCGTCGCCAGTCGGTCCATCGCCTCGCGTGTCGCCTCGTCGGAGACGGAGACGACCGCACCATCGGTATCGCGAGCGGCCGTGAGCGCGCGGGTACCACTCGGCGGGTCGCTGTTCGCGATGGAGACGGCAATCGTCTCGTCGGCGTCGATCGGCGTTACCTCCTCGCGGCCCTCCCGGAAGGCCGTCGCAATCGGATCGCAGGGCGCTGCCTGCACGAAATAGAGCCGCGGGATATCGTCGTCTGCGAGCGCGCCACTCCGGGTCAGTTCCCGGAGCGCTTTCCAGACGCCGCTGGCCTGGCCGCCGCTACTGACCGGCAGGACGATCGCGTCCGGCACAGCCGACGAGGACGGCATGTTCGGCGAGGACGGCACGTTCGACGACCCCAGTCGGAACTGCTCGAGTAGCTCGTAGGCGATTGTCTTCTGACCGGCCACCCGCAGCGGCGTATCGGAGTTGACGAACGTGACACCGGCGTCGCCGTCAGTATTGAGCGCGAGCGTCTCCTCGTAGAGCCTGCCGTAGTCGCCCTCGACGCGGAAGACGTGCGGGTCGTGCCGGGCGAGCAGGTCGAGCCGTTCCGACGGGATGTCCGCCGGGACGAAGACGGCGCACTCGAGTCCGGCCGCCGCGGCGTAGGCGCTGGTGCTCAGGGCCATGTTTCCGTGGGAGACGGTACCGATCCAGTCCGCACCGGTGTCGAGGGCGTGGGCGACGCCGACGGCGGTGCCGCGGTCTTTGAAGCTGCCGGTGGGGTTCTGTCCCTCGGGTTTGAGGTATAGTCCACAGTCGGCGAACGAGTCGAGTGCACCTGCGCGGACGAGCGGCGTCGAACCCGGCGGCAGTGTGGTCGTGTCGGGTGCGGAAACCGGAAGGACGGCGTCGTACCGCCAGCTGCCGGCCGTCGCTGGGTCTCGTCCCGTTTCTTGGTTTGTCTCTGCGGGCCACTCGAATCCGCTCACGTCGAGATCGAACCAGAGCGGTTCCCCGCAGGAACATCGCGTGCGGTCGCCGTGGTCATACGTGCAGCCACAGTCGTAACATCGGAGCAGGGCCTGCGAACTCGTCGTCATCGTTCTCGTCAGTGCCCTCTCGCGCGGACACCAAAACGTTTGTCTCGATAGCGACGCCAGCCTTGTTCTCACACCTGACACACAGACACTCTGACAGGACATTTAAGATGATGGTCGCACAGTGATAGCACATGTACCGGGTTTTGTTACCAGTGGATCAGGACGAACGACGAACCAGACAGGCAGCCTCGATCATCACCTCGCTGCCCGGCGATCCCGAGGATATCGAGGTCGTCGCGCTCAACGTGTTCAAGGAGTTCGAGGTCACCGGCGAGGGTGGCCGTGTCAAATCCGAGGACGTCTACGACGAAACAGACTTTCCCGACAGCGCCGCAGTGATCCTCACGGACCTCGAGGAGCAGGGGATCACCGTCGAAGCGCGACGGGAGCACGGCGACCCCGCGGAGACGATACTCGAGACTGCGACGGAAATCGACGCGGACGCCATCGTGATGTCCGGCCGCGACCGGAGTCCGACCGGGAAGGTACTGTTCGGCAGCGTCACCCAGTCGGTATTACTCTCGGCTGACCGACCGGTGATCACGATGATGGACGACGAGTGAGAACCGCCGTCACCGCACGTAGAGTACGTACACCATAATCGAGAGCCCGAAGACGATGCTCCCGACGACGGCAGCGACGAGGCCGATCGTCTGGTCGAGTCGGAGCAGGTAGACGATCGCGAGCGTAAACGCCGCGTACAGGAAGGCGATGTAGACGCCGAAGCGAAACCACTCCTCGTCGATCGTGACTGCCGTCTCGTCGCTATCCTTCGAGCGCATTGGAATCGTACCGGTTGGTGAGTAATTGGATCCCGAGATACCTGTAGGTTTCCCGCCTCGGGGATCGAAAAGCGAACGAGGGGGTCGTCCGTCTGAGCGGTTCGAACAGGTCAGCGAACGACCGGGGCCTCCACCGAGCCGATCGACTCCACGTTCGCCTCAACGTGGTCACCCGGCTCGAGTGGCTCCGCGCCAGGCGTCCCCGTGCTGAACAGATCGCCTGGCTCGAGCGTCATCACGTCCGAGTGGAACGAGACGATCTCTCGCGGCGGGAACAGCATGTTTCGGATCTCGTTCTCGGCGGTTACTTCGCCGTTGACGATCGTCTGAACGGTCAGCTCCTCGAGTGCGAGCGGCTCCTCGGGGACGGCGATTGCGGGCCCGACGACGATGAACGAGTCGAAGCTCTTGGCGCGGGTCAGGAACCGCGGGTTGCGCTGGAGGATGTCCTCTGCGGTCATGTCGATGACCGGCAGGTAGCCGGCAATCACGTCGTCCGCGTCGCTCTCGGCCACGTTTCGACACTGGCGACCCATGATGACTGCGAGTTCGGCCTCCGCCGTGACGCCGTCGGTCTGCTCGACCGGCGGGAGTCTGATCGGACCGCCGGGGCCGGTGAGTGCGCTGGCCGGCTTCATGAAACTCGCCGGTTCCTCGGGGCGCTGTTCGTCCAGATCGCCGGCGTGTTCCTCGTAGTTCAGGCCGATCCCCCAGAGTTTGCCGAACTGGGCGAGCGGTGGGCCGAACTGGACGTGTTCCGGGTCGATTCGCTCGGCGGGGACGTCGTCGAGGTCGGGCAGCGTGCCGGCCGCGGCGCGCGGGAGTGCGTCGGAGACGCTTTCCAATTCGGGCGCGGCCGCCGCGAGCGGGACGTAGCCCTCGTCGTCGCCGAGTAGTGGCTTTCCGTCGAGAGTGCGTGCGAGATACTTCATCAGTAGGGGTAAGTCGGGTTGATCCGCTGTTCAGTCGTCTCGGTCCGTCCAGAAGTCGAACGAGCGGCCGGGTGCGAACACGTCGAGACCGACGGCCAGTTCGTCGCCGGTGTTCTCGACGCGGTGGCTCTCCCAGGCGTCGAGCCAGACGGAGTCGTACTGCTCGAGTGTAACCTCGTCGTCCTCCGTGGCGATCGTCAGCTCGCCCTGCAGGCAGAGACAGACCTGCTCGTTCTTGTGGTCGTGCATCGGCGAGCTGTGGCCCGGTGGCTTCTCGAACCACTCGAAGGAGAACTCGTCGCTGCCGGCCATCGAGACCCGTCGCCAGCCCTCGTCCGGCTCGTAGGTCTCCGCGTCGTCGAACTCGACCGGCTTCATAGGTTCGCTCCGGTCGAGCCCCCGTCGATCAGAACGCTTTCACCGTTGATGTAGCCCGACAGCGGCGAGGAGAGGAACGCGACGGTGTTGCCGAGTTCCATCGGGTCGCCGACGCGCTCGAGGGGGTTGCTCGCCCAGTCGTCGAGCCCCTCCTCGTAGGAGTCGTAGTCGCCGCGGTCGACGGCCTGGTTGACCAGATCCTCGATGCGCTCGGTCTCGTGGGGACCGGGGAGGACCGCGTTCGTCCGCACGTCCGGCGCGAACTCCTTCGAGAGGGTCTTCTCGAGTCCGATGACGCTCATCCGGACGGAGTTCGATAGCACGAGACTATCGATCGCTTCCTTGACGCTGCGGGAAGTGATGTTGACGATGGTCCCTTCGTCGCTCTCGCGCAGGTGCGGTTCGGCCTCGCGGGCGAGTCGGACGACGCTCATTACGAGCAGGTCGTAGGCGTGATACCAGTCGTCGTCGTCGGTGTCGAGGAACGGCCCGGACGGCGGGCCGCCAGCACTCGTTACGAGGTGGTCGATGCCGCCGAACTCGTCGACGGTCGTCTCGATCAGTGTGTCGATGTCGTCCTCGTCGGTCAGGTCGCCGACCTGGGCGACGACCTCGCCGGTCGCCTCCGCTTCAATCTCTTCTTTCGCGTCCGCGAGTCGGTCCTCGTCGCGACCGTTGATTACGACGTTCGCGCCCTCGCGGGCGAGTGCCTTCGCAGACGCCTTTCCGAGTCCACTCGAGGACGCCGTGACGAGTGCCGCGTTGCCGTCGATCTGTAGATCCATATCGTCCGTAAGGCCAGAGGAAAGCGGCAAAAAGGTTCGCGTTGCGGTAAGGTTGTTCATGCCACGAGAGGCGAAACTAATTCCGTTCCGCGGAAAGAACAGGTAGAGACGACAGTAAGGCCGATTTCAACCACTTTGTATGGCTAACAGGTACCCACCTCCGGTCGTGTCAGTACTACACGTACCTTGAATTACAACTGTACGTGTGTAATACTCTGGATGTTCTCCCTCTGCGTTCACGCACAGTGGACTGACAGATTCCGCCCTGAAGAACGAATACATACTCCCTGTTGGGGAAGTTAGCCCGTCTTTGTTGCCGAAACCTACGTTACTTAGTAACTCGCACCCCCTGCTGGCACCACCCACCGTTGTAGTACCGCCGTCATGAGTTCCGCTATGCGGAACTGATAAGTACCGGTCGGTCAGAGTAGGAGTATGGTGGAACGGAACGAGGAAACAATTCAAGCCACGAAGACCAGTTTCGAGGTCGTCCACACGCTCCAGGAGATCGGTCCCGCACGGCTCTCGGAGATTGCAGCCGAACTCGAGTTGGCCGAGAGCACGACCCACCGGCATCTCCAGACGCTCCACGATATGCGATACGTCTCACGGGACGGTGAACGGTACCAGCTTGGGCTGCGCTTTGCACGACTCGGGCGCGCTGCACAGACGCGCGATCCGGCCTACGAGATGACCCAGCGCCACGTCGAGGCGCTCGCCGAGGAGACCGGCGAGCGGGCCCAGTTCGTCGTCGAGGACCACGGTCTCGGGATCTATCTGCACGTCGAAACCGGTAGCCAGGCCGTCCGCGTCGGCTTCGGCGTCGGCCGGCAGATCCACCTCCACTCATCGTCGGCCGGGAAGGCGATTCTCGCACACTACCCGCGCGAGCGGGTCGACGAGATTCTCGACCAGTGGGGACTGCCTGCGCACGCGGCCAACACGATCACCGACCGGGAGGAGCTCTACGAGGAACTCGAGACGGTCCGCGAGCGCGGCGTTGCCTTCAACCGCGAAGAGCACGTCGACGGGCTCAACGGGACGGCCGTCCCGGTCAAGCGCGACGGGCGAGCGATCGGCGCGCTGGCCGTTGCCGGTCCCTCCCACCGATTGACGGGCGAGTGGCTCGACGAGGAGATTCCGGATATGATGCTCGCCGCAGCGAACGAACTCGAGTTGAACGCGACCTACGCGTCGGATGCGGGCTCGCGGGATCACATCGTGGAGTAGCGTTCGGTCCGCCACCGCTGAATTTTGCCACAAGGAGCCCAACGGGCCGTATTATGCGTCGAAAACCGCCGTTCCGTCCTCGAACTGCAGGGCCGCTCGCTCGATAACCGTAAGTTCTCCGCGTTCGGCGAGGTCGTCCGCCAGTGCCTCGGAGACGTAGAACTCGCCGAGATCGGTCGTATTCTCGATCCAGGCGACCCGAACCGTGTCTGGATCGTAGCCGCCGAGCGCGTTCAGCGCGACGCGGAGTGCAATCTCGTCGTCAGGTGCGACCGGCGGCAGCTTCGCCTTGGCGAGCGACCCGCTCGTGAGCGCGTTCGCGTATACCTTCTGGATGTCGAGCTGTTCGACGGCCTGCATGCGGGTGATATCGGCGAGGCCGATGCCGTTGCCGTTCCCCTTCGTCTTCTCCGTGAGCCCGCGCGCGTAGATCAGGTCGATCGAGGGATTTGCCGGGTCGGGCGCGTTGATCACCCGATAGCGGCCGATGACGTTCGTATCCATCCCCGCACCCGAAATCTCTTTCCCGAGTTCGTCCACGACGAGCAGATCGATCTCGTCCGTCGGCAGCGTCGCCATCTCGTCGTACGCGCGTTCGAGGAGCGCCGGCTCGCGCGACTCGAGTTCGGCGGCCGGAATCGCCTCGATGTGGCCGGTCTCCTCGTGGAAGTTCTCGACGAGTGCGAGGCCGCCGAGTAGCGGGACGGCGTCGCGAATCGCGTCGGTCAGCCCCCCGATCGTCGGCACGTAGCCCTCCGAGAGCGCCGTCGAGTGAAACGCCTGCGCGCCGCGTTGTTTGCCGAGGCCGACGGTGAGCATTTTGCAACAGCCGCTCTCGATCCGGCCGGTGAAGTTGGTGTGGGGCTTGACCCGGTTGATCACGAACACCGCGTCGGCCTCGAGTGCGGCCGCAGAGAAGTAGACCGGTGTCGTCACGTCGCCGATCTCGATCTCGTCGATCTGTTCGACGGCCATCGTGGCCTCGATCGGTGCGCCGAGTCGGTCCTCGGTGATTCCGAGCGCCTCGAGTACCTCACGCTGGCCCTCGGGAGTCGCGCCGCCGTGGCTCCCCATTGCGGGGACCACGACCGGGTCGAATCCCTGCTCATCGAGGTACGAGACCGTCTCGGTCGCGATATCACCGATGCCGTGAATCCCTCTGCTGCCGACGCCGACCGCGACGGTCGCACCCGACTCGAGTTCGTCGAGTGCGAGCGTCGCCAGTTCCGAGCGGACCGTCTCGAGTGGGTTCTCGAGTGTCACCGTGTCGGGTTCGTACTGTACGCGGGCGAACGTCGGCGTCGCTTGCGGTTCGATCAGCTCTCCGAGCTCACGCCGATCGGGGAACTCCATGGCAGTCTGTTTTGATGCCGGGCATATATAGTATCGGCTCGTAGCGTTGTCCCATCCCGCGTCATCGAGCCGAACAGTATCTCCAGGGAATACTTGCCGGATGGTGCGCGGTTTTTGGTATCGTTTCACGTGTGCTCGACTGTGGAGATCACAGCAATCGAGAGCGTCCCCGTAGAGATACCGCTGGCGTCGCCGGTGTCGTTCTCCAATCGGACGCTGACGTACCGCGATCACGCGATTACCTACGTCCGGACAGCAGACGGCCGCGAGGGCGTGGGGTATTCCCTCGGCTACGAGGGCGCACATCTCATCTCGGAAGCAGTCGAATCGCTCCTCGAACCGATGCTGCTCGGCGAGGACCCCCGAGACACCGAGCGCCTCTGGCGCGAGATGTACGACGGCACCGTCCAGATCGGACGCTCCGGCATCCTCCTGCGCGCGATTTCGAGCGTCGACATCGCGTTGTGGGACCTGAAGGCCAAGGCTGCGGGCCAGCCGCTGTACAAGCTCCTCGGCGGCTACGCCGACGAAGTCCCATCGTACGCGAGCGGCGGCTACTACCGCGACGATAAGGGCCACGAGGGGCTGCGCGAGGAAATGCGGCGCTACCTCGACGAAGGACACGATGTCGTCAAGATGAAGGTCGGCCGCCGCTCCGTCGAGGAGGAGGCCGAGCGCGTCGCCGCCGTCCGCGAGGAGATCGGCGACGAGCGCACGCTGTTGCTCGACGCCAACGGCGGCTGGTCGAACGCAACCGAGGCGATCCGCAACTGTCGCGCGTTCGAACCCTACGACCCGTACTTCATCGAGGAGCCCGTCATGATCGACAGCACGGAGTCGATGACCGCGGTCAACGAGGCGATCTCCTACCCCGTCGCGACGGGGGAACTCGAGGGGCCGCGCTACGACTTCGAACGCCTGTACAGCGACGGTGCGGCGACGGTGCTGCAGCCGGACGCGACGGTCTGCGGTGGCATTACCGAGTGGCTCAAGATCGCCCACCACGCGGCCGCGCTGGACGTGCAGATCGCGCCACACTACAACTGGAACCTCCACGCCTCCCTCGTAGGGTCGATCGAGAACGCCCTCTGGGTGGAGTACTTCTACCGCGACATGGACGTGAAGGTCTTCGACGATATCGTCACAGAGCCGCTCGCGCCGGACGACGACGGCATGATCTCGCTCCCCGACGAGCCGGGACACGGCGTCGAAATCGACAAAGACGCCGTCGAAAAGTTTAGACGGGAGGCGTAAGAGACACACTTGAGACGCGCCGGTCAGATCCACTACGACGTGCGCGATCGCGAAACCGATAGAGACGCGACAGCGACAATCGACAGCGACACAGAAACGTACTCAGCAATCAGTGCAACCCAGTCGACAACCACCAAAAGAGACACAGAGACACAATGAAAGACTTCTCCAACCAGATCACGAACCGAGCAGAACCGCGCGACGTCGAAATCACCGACATCAAATCCTGCGTCGTCGAAGGCAACTTCGAGTGGAACCTCATCAAGATCGAAACCGACGCCGGCGTCACCGGCATCGGTGAATCCTACCGCGGGGGCGGCGTCCCCGAACTCGTCGAGTACACCAAGCGCTTCCTGATCGGCGAGAATCCGCTCGACGTTCAGCGTCTCTACCGGCGCATCATCCAGGAGATGTCCGGCCACGGCGGCACCACCGGCAAGGTCATCACCGCCGCCTCCGGCATCGAAATCGCCCTCTGGGACGCCGCCGGCAAGATCCTCGACGTCCCGGTCTACCAGCTCCTCGGCGGCAAACTCCGCGACGAGGTTCGCATCTACTGTGACTGCCACGCCGGCGAGGCCTACGCCGTCGACGACGGCTACACCGAGTACGCCGACGCCGACGCCTACTCGCCCCAGGCCTACGCCGACGAGGCCCGCCGCGTCGTCGACATGGGCTTTACCGCCCTCAAATTCGACCTCGACGTCGAGATGGACAACGACCCGGACCCGTACAACGGCCGGCTCAGCAACGCCGCAATCGAGCACAAACGCCAGATCGTCGAGGCCGTCCGCGAGGAAATCGGCTACGAGATCGACCTCGCCTTCGACTGCCACTGGGACTACTCCGTCGAGAGCGCGAAGCGACTCGCCTACGAACTCGAGGAGTACAATCTAATGTGGCTCGAGGACGCCGTCCCGCCGGAGAACATGGAGGCCCAGAAGGAGGTCACCAAGGCCACCCGAACGCCGGTTGCCACGGGTGAAAACCGCTTCCGCGTCTTCGAACTCTCGGACCTCATCTACGACCACGGCGTCGACATCGTCACTCCCGACCCGACCACAGTCGGCGGCCTCGGCGAAACCATGCGCATCGCCGACCGCGCCGAGGAGAACTATATCCCGCTCTCGCCGCACAACGTCTGCAGCCCCGTCGGCACGATGGCCTGTGTCCACCTCGGCGCAGCGATTCCGAACTTCGACGTACTCGAGTACCACGCGCTCGAAGTCGACTGGTGGGACGACCTGATCCAGCGCGACGAGCCGCTGATCCAGGACGGCTACATCGAGGTGCCGGAGACGCCGGGGATCGGTGTCGAACTCGACGAGGATGTCGTCGAGGAGCACACACTCGAGGGGACCTCGGGGTTCTAGGGACGAGGACTCGGCACTCGAGCGAGCGGAAACTCGAACGGCAGTCTGAGCTACTGCGTACTGTATGACAGAATCACCGAACGGACACGACGACTCGGCCGACGAGACGGCCGCGACCGCAGCGCCAGCGACGGCTGCCGAGCACTGCGAGCGAGGTGAGCGAATCGATGAAACCGATGAAGCGGAGTCGACGCACCCACCGCGCTCGTACTTGCTCGGTGCTACCTCCGCCGGCTTTGGGACGGTCGCGCTTGGGCTGCTTGTCATGTCGCCGCTGTTGCCGGCGATCATCGACGACCTCTCGATCACGCCGTTTCAGGCGGGTGCCGGGCTGTCGATCATGTGGGGACTGAACGCCCTCGGACAGTATCTCGGTGGTCGGGTCTCGGACGTACTCGGACGGCATCCGGTGCTCGTGTTCGGCCTCCTCGGTCTCGTCGCAGGCGTGCTCGTCGTCACCGTGTCGGCGACGTTCCTCGGTTACCTCGTCGGTGTCGCGTTCCTCGGGCTGTTCTCGGGGACGTATCCGGCGACAGGGTTTACGCACCTCTCGGAACTCTACGCCGGCGAGCAGGGCAAAGCGTTCGGTATCTACACCAGCTTCTGGGACATTGGCGGCGGGCTCTCTGCAGGGCTCGCGACGGTTGCACTCGCGACTGGTAACTGGCGGCTGGCGTTTCCGCCGATCATCGTGCTGGCAGTGGCTGTTGCGCTGGTGCTTCACTCCTGGCGGGACGAACCGTACAACATAGAGCGCGTGCAGTTCGACTTCCGCGCGACGGTGTCGCGGGCGCTCGTCGGCCCGGAACAGAAGTTGCTCGTCCTGTCGTTCTGCCTGTTCATGCTCACCTGGCAGGGTGCAGTGAGCTTCCTGCCGACGTTTCTGCAGGTCGAGAAGGGGCTTCCAGCCGGAATTGCGGCGAGCGCGTTCGCCTCGCTGTTCGTCATCGGTATGCTCGTCAAACCGGTGTCGGGCAACCTCGGCGACCGCTTCGGACGGCTCAGAGCGGCACTGTGCTCGGTCGCGATCGGAACCGTCGGGTTGCTCGCCCTCTCCATCGTGCAGTCGACCGCTTGGATCCTCGTCGGCGTCGCCATCTTCGCGGTCGGCCTGATGTCGTTCACACCGCCGATGCTCGCATACGTGATGGCTCGCCTGCCCGATGCGAACGCTGGCGGTGATATCGGCGGATTCCGGACAGTCTACATGGGCGTCGGAAGCGTTGGCCCTGCGTACGTGGGGCTACTGGCTGACGTAGCGACGTACGGCGTCGCGTTCGCCGGTCTGATGCTCGCGTTGCTCGCAAGCGCCGCGACGATTCTAGTCGCGTTCCGATACTGAACGGAACTGAACCGAACGCCCCGGTGCGCGAACGCCGGCGGTCCCGTGTAGTCTCACCCTACCCACCAGCCACAGCACCGTGTGGTGTGCTCGCAAAACGAATGGATTTAACATCGACCGCACTATAGCTCACGTATGGCTTCAGACGAGACGATCGGAACGCGGCTTGTCAACACACTCGACGATCTTCACCAGCGCTACGACAACGCTGCCGACGGCGTCCGAACGTACATTCCAACCCTCGTCACGATCACCGAACTCATCCTCGCCGTCGGACTGTTCGCGATGCTCGCCTACTGGCTCGTCCTGTACCTCGGCTGATCGACGCAGCAGACACCGGCTTCGTCGTCGCTCTTCTCACCTCGTGGTAGCCCCGCCACAACACGGCCAGTCCCGACACGACTCCCACCAGCACCGCCTCTGGCCACGTCGTCTACACACCGTCCGAACACCATCCGAGTTTCCGCCCACCGTTCGAGTACCCTCCACGTCCCTTCCGAGAACGGAGCGCTCATTACGTGTGAGAACACCATCCAAGACGATGGCACCCCCGACGTCGACACCGACCGCGGCACCGAACGCGAACACGCCACTCGAGGGCGTCCGCGTCATCGACTGTACGCAGATGCTCTCGGGTCCGTTCGCGACCCAGCTCCTGGCGGACATGGGCGCAGAGGTCATCAAAATCGAACGCCCCACACGCGGGGACATCACGCGAAGCGTCGGCCCCGAGATCGGCGACTCGGGGATCACCGCCTACTTCGCCTCGCTCAACCGGGGCAAACAGAGCATCGAACTCAACATGGCCTCCGAGGAGGGCGCGGCCGCACTCGAGTCCCTCGCGGAGAGCGCGGACGTGCTCATCGAGAACTACCGGCCCGGCACGATGGAGAAGTGGGGGTTGGGCTACGAAGACCTCCGCGAAGTCAACGAGGATCTGGTCTACTGTTCGATCTCGGGCTTTCTCGCGGGGCCGTACCGCGATATGCCGGCGTTCGACATGGTCGTGCAGGCGCTCGGGGGCAGCATGAGCATTACCGGGCAGGCGGATGGCCCGCCGGCGCGGCCGGGGATTCCGATCGGCGACATCTGCGCCGGTATGTACGCCGTCATCGGCATCACGACGGCGCTGTACAACGACGAGGGCCAGTACATCGACGTGCCGATGTTCGAGGGGCTGGTCTCCTGGCTGACAGAGCGCGCCGGTCGCACGTTCGTCACCGAGGAGCCGTACCCCCGTCAGGGAACCGTCCACCCCTCGCTGGCACCGTATCGCACCTTCGAGACCGCAGACGGCTGGTTCGCCGTCGCGATCGGCAGCGACGACACCTGGACCGGGTTCTGTGAGGCCATCGATCGTCCCGACCTCGCGGACGACGACCGCTTTACCGTCAACAATGATCGCGTCGCCAACCGGGACGCGCTGACGACCGAACTCGAGCCGATCTTCGCGAACCGAACGAACGACGAGTGGTTCGACCTGTTCCGCGACCAGGGCCTCCCAGGGGCACCCGTCCAGAACACCGTCGACGTCTTCGAAGACGAGCACCTCAAAGAGAGCGGCACGCTCGACGATCTCACGATCGACGGCGTCGACCTTCCGTTCCCGCTCTGTCCGATCGAGTTCTCCGGATCGACGACCCGTTCGGGCCACGAGCCACCACAGCTCGGCGAGCACACCGAGCCGGTGCTCTCGAGTGTCCTCTCTGCTGATGCACTCACAGCCGTCCGCAGCGGGTCCGAGAACTAATTTCCTCCACACTCAACTGATAGAGCGAACGCACGCGGTGGCGTTCAATCGTTCAGCAATTCTGGTTCGAACGCCGTGACCGGAGCCCAACGACCGTTCGCCGCGGGGTGTGTTCTCTACCGAGTGAATCGATGAGTACGTGATCGTCCTGTGAGACAAATAGTCACGTCATCACAATACTGAATAATAGTTATATACAACGCCACGTATAAAATCCGTCAATAGCGAACAAGGATTTAAAATATCGACATTCATCGGATAAGATGTAGATAGCCTCCGACAGCGTGTTAAATCAACAATTTTCCGACCGAATCCGACATTTCTATATCCATATTATGATACGTTATATACTACCAAAGATTATATACGATGTAAGATCTATGGTTGAGTTACCATGTCTACTGGTAACACCAGCCGGCGGCGTGTCCTACAGAGCGGTGCAGCGATCGGGGCACTCGCCTTAGCGGGTTGTATGGGTGATGACGACGGAAACACTGTTCGAATGGGTACCTCTGCTGGCGGGACGATGGACGTCGGCCTCGGGTTCGAACAGGCTGTCTCCGACCACGGGGAGGATGTTGAGTACTCGACGGTCGAGAGTCCGGGCTACGTCGGGACGACCTACCGGATGAACGAGGGGCAGGTCGACGGCGGAATCGTCGACACCAACACTATGTCGAAAGCGATGGGGAGTGACGACATGTTCGCCGACGATCCGGTGGATACGATTCCGTGGCAGGGCTTTCTGGCGTTCCCCTACAGCATCTACGTCGTTGCTCGCGAAGACACCGATATCGAAACGTTCGACGACCTCGCGGGCGCAAATGTCTATCCTGCCGAGCCGGGCTACTCGACCCGTGCAACGACGCTCGACGTCTGGTCGATGCCACAGGTCGAGGATGTCTACGAGGAGATGGAAATCGTCGACATGGACGTCGACGACGCACCCGGTGCAATGGAGGAAGGGAACATCGACGCCGCAATCGCATACGGGACGCCGGGCGTCGGCAACACCGGCTTCGTCGTCGAGTACGACGCGCGAACTGACGTCCGCTACGTCGAGCACACGGACGCACTCGTCGAAGCGATCGAGGAGTACCCCGGTGCTGGCCTCTCGCGATACGACGACGTCGAAGACGACTTCAACTGGGATCAGGACATTGGCGCCGACGAGGTCGCCTCCTGGGACCTCGAAGTGACGTTTACGTTCCATCACGACACGCCTGCAGAGCAGGTCTACGAACTCACCCGAATCGCTCACGAGCACGGTGATACGGCACGAGATGCCGAGCCACGATTCGTTCCGGAAGACCTCGACGCAATGACGTCGGCGGCCATCGACGACTACCCATGGCACCCTGGTGCAGCCGAGTACTACCAGGATAACGACGCCTGGAACGACGATTGGGTCATCGGTGACCCCGACGAAGCCGGTAACTACAACTAACGCCGTTCTCGAGACGGTTTTTATACCGAATAAACGCAGAACTTACAGAAAGAATGAGTACAAATACGAAATCGCTAACCGACTTCCAGGACACCACGATACGCTCTATCAACAACGCGATTACCGTTGGTGCAGTCATATTCTGGGTGGCGATCCTCGTCTGGGCGTACACGCAGTCGATGACTCGCGCCCGGTTCGCCGTCGTCTTCCTCGGTGGGATCCTCTTCCTCTACATCCTCAACGAGGCTACGGAGTCGATCGCAGACGAGGACTATATTGACCTCCTGATACTGGCGGCCTGTGCGAGCGTGATGATCGTCGCCTGTGCGTACCTGTTCACCAACTTCGAAGACGTCTACATCAACCGACAGGGCTGGGCGCTCGAGCACGAGTACCATCTGGCCTGGATGGTCGTCGCGGTCATCCTCTATCTGACCTGGCGATCCTATGGCAAGGTCTTCCTCGGACTCGTCGGTGGTGCAATGCTGTACGCCCTGTTCGGCCAGGTCACGCCGGGCATCTTCAGCCACGCCGGCATCAACTCGGAGTACATGCTCCAGGTGTTGATCACCGACCTCGCCGGGTTCTTCGGCTCGCTGACCCAGCTCACCGCCGCACTGATCGCCCCGTTCCTCCTCTATGCCGGCCTCCTGTTCGCCTACGGTGCGTTCGATCTCATCCTCCGAATGGCGATCGTGAGCGCGAAGTACATCGAATCCGGCGTCGCCCAGACCGCCGTCCTCGCCAGCGCGATTATCGGCTCGGTCAACGGTAGCTACGCCGCAAACGCCGGTATGACGGGATCGTTCACCATCCCGACGATGATGGACAGCGGCCTCCGTCCACGAACCGCCGCGGCAATCGAAGGCACTGCATCGACCTCCGGACAGGTCCTCCCGCCAGTGATGGGCGCATCCGCGTTCGTCATGGCCTCCTTCCTCGGTATCGCCTACGTCGACGTCATCGTCGCCGGCCTCCTCCCCGCTGCGATTCTCGTCGCCAGTATCGTCGTCGCCGTCCACTACACCTCGATCCGCGAGGTCAGCAGCCAGGATCTCGAGTTCGACGATCTGTTCGAGGAGCGACTCTCGCGCACGGACAAAATCGTCGAAGGAATCCGCTTTGGTATTCCGTTCGCAGTCCTGATCACCATGCTCGGCGTCCTGCAGTGGACCGTGCCGACGTCTGCGTTCTGGACCGTCATCTCGATGGTCGTTCTCGGTATCGGGACCCCCGTCCTGCAGTCGCTCTATCTGACCGCAACGGGCAAGGAGTCCACGAAGGTCCAACTCGACGACTCGTGGTCGACGGGGTCCATTCGACCCGCGTTCCGCTCGGTTCGCGAGTACCGCGTCGTCGACGCGTTCGTCACCGAGTTCTGGAACACCGTCGGCGGCTTCCGCCGCGGTGCGATCATCCTCGCACCGATCGCCATCATCCTGGCCGCCGTCAACGGCGTCGTCGACCTGCTGATGGTCACCGGCGTCCCCTCGAAGATCGCGCTGATGTTGATGGACATCTCCGGTGGTGTCCTGTTGATCGCCGTCATCCTCGGCATGCTCGTCTGCGTCGTGATGGGCGTCGGCATGCCGACGGTCGCCGCGTACGTCATCACCTCGACGCTCGTGGCACCGGCGTTCGTCAACGACTTCGGCGTGCCCGAACTGGCCGCCCACTACATGGTGTTCTACGCCGCCGTCATGGCCGGCGTCACCCCGCCGGTGGCGATCGCAGTCGTCGTCGCCTCCGGGATCGCGGAGTCGAACTTCTGGGAGACCTGCGCGACGGCGATGACCATCGCCGCACCGCTTTTCGTCCTCCCGCTGTCGTTCATCTACCACCCGGAGATCGTCTCGACCGAGATCGGGACCCAGTCGCTGATCGCGGCGAGTGCTATCCTGCTCGGCGCGATCACCATGATCTACGGCCTCAACTACCCGTTCCGGCTCGATCGTCGGTACAAGATCCCGATACGCTTCGGGCTGTTCTGGCTCGGCGCGTTCATCATGGTCTACCCGGACCTGATCGGCCAACTCGCCGGCATCGCGATCTTCGTCGCGATCTTCTTCACTGAGAAGTACGTCTCGAGTGACCAGCCGGTTCCGGGCGGCTCGAGTACCAGTCGGTAACGCCACGTCTCTCAGTTCTTCGGCTTCTCGCGTCTCGATTCTTTATCACCTTCTCGCGCGACGTGATATGCGGTGTACGATCACCGCTTCTTTTCGAGCACCTGTGCCCGAGACGACACAGTCGGTCACGGCCCCTGTTTGCACCGACCACATGCTATTTCCGCCTGAGCGCACCACATTGGCATATGTCAGACCCGGACGCAGACCCAGCCGTAGCCGACGGTGAGCCTGCAGAAACAGACGAACAATCGCAGTGGCACGTCCTCCTTCCCGCAACGATCGACCCCGCTGGACCAGCGCTACTCGAGGAGTTCGCGACGACAACCCACATCGACGAGTTCGACGACCACGAGCACCTCCTCGCCACCGCCGACCAGTTCGACGCCGTCGTCACCCGTATCGAACGGCTCGACGCCAAGTTCATCGGCCGCGCTTCGAACCTGAAACACATCTCCAAACACGGCGTGGGTTACGACAACATCGATGTCGCCGCCGCCAGCGACAACGGCGTCGTCGTCACCAACACGCCCGGGGTCAACTCCCGCGCCGTCGCCGAACACGCCATCACGCTCATGCTCGCCGTCCGCCGTCGCCTTCTCGGCGCTGATCGGCGCCTCCGCAACGGCGAGTGGGAGGGCCACGGCACCACCGACGAACTGCGCGACGACACCATCGGTCTCTTCGGCTGTGGCGACATCGCCCGCATCGTCGCCGACCTCGCTACCGGCCTCGGCATGACCTGTCTCACCTACGATCCCTACGTCGACGAGGAGACACTACCCGACTCTATCTCAGCGGTCGACTCACTCGAGTCCCTGCTCGATCGCGCGGACGTGCTCTCGATCCACACCCCGCTGACGCCCGAAACGCGACACGCCATCTCGCACGATGAACTCGAGCACCTATCGTCGTCAGGCATCCTGATAAACACCGCTCGTGCCGAGGTCGTCGACCGCGACGCGCTAGCGGACGCACTCGAGTCCGACGCCATCGCCGGGGCAGGGATCGATGTCTTCGAGGCGGAGCCGCCGACGACGGAGGGGCCGCTGTTCGAGCACGAGAACGTAATTCTCACGCCGCATATCGGCGCGCAGACCACAGAGTCGTTGCGAAACATGAGCCTCGAGGCGGCGGAAAACGTCAAATCCGTCTTCGAGGGTGAACTGCCGGCGACGACGATCAACGACGTGTCGCTGTGAGTGTTGCGGTGTCGTCACGGGAAAGTATGAGACGACTTGACAGCGGAATCGCAGTCGATCAAAACACCGACTCGACGACGAATCTGGGATGTACTCGAGTAGCCTCCCACCGGTCAGTTCCTGAATGTAAGGAGACACAGAGGAAACCGAATAGGTAACAGAGGTGGTCGTATACTCTCCACTCGTCACTGGAATCACAGTAACCGCCCCATATGTGACTTTAGAACGTTGTGGTGGCGTTTTCTTCGACCGTACTCGGGTTCCACGCTGTCGGAGATGCTATAAGTAAGAAGGTGAGAGATGCAACCGTTGTGTTCTTTTGGCGCCTGTTTCGTGATATAGTTGCGTAACCGATCAGAAGGGGTTCTATGTGATATGTCTGAAAGAGAGCTATCTTCTAAAAGTGAAACTAGACCGGACTCAGTTCTTCCTGATATGCCCCGTGATGGTCTTCGAACACCTGCATGATCTCCCCCATCGTCGCGTAGGCTTTCACCGCGTCGACGATGTACGGCATCACGTTCTCGTCCGTTTCGATCGCGTCGGAGAGCGACTCGAGTGTCGCGTCAACTTCCTCGTCGTCACGCTCCTCTTTGACCTCCTCGAGACGCCCGAGCTGTCGGTCGCGGGTCGTCTCGTCGATTTTGAGAATCTCGGGCGAGGTGTCCTCCTCGATGGTGTACTCGTTGACGCCGACGACGACCTCGTCGCCGCGCTCGACGCGCTTTTGGTATTCGTAGCTCGACTCCTGAATCTCGCGCTGGAAGTAGCCCTGGTCGATGCCGTCGAGGACGCCGTCGCGGACGGAGCCGTCGCCCATCTCCTTGATATCCTCGATATAGCCCATGATTTCGGCTTCCATCTCGTGGGTCAACTTCTCGATCGCGTAGCTACCGCCCATCGGGTCGACGATGTCGGCTGCGCCGGATTCGTCGGCGATGATCTGCTGAGTGCGCAGGGCGACGCGGACTGCCTTCTCGCTCGGCAGCGCCAGTGCCTCGTCGAAGCTGTTGGTGTGCAGCGACTGCGTACCACCCAGAACGCCGGCGAGCGCCTGAATGGTGACGCGGGTAATGTTGTTCAACGGCTGCTGGGCGGTCAACGACTGACCGGCGGTCTGCGTGTGGAACTTGAGGCGCTTCGATTCGTCGCGCTCGGCGTCGTACCACTCGTCCATCACGCGGGCGTAGATCCGGCGCGAGGCGCGGAACTTCGCGACTTCCTCGAAGATCGAGTTGTGGGAGTTGAAGAAAAAGGAGAGCAGCGGCGCGAACTCGTCGACATCGAGTCCGCGGTCGAGACAGTCCTCCACGTAGGCGAAGCCGTCCGCGAGCGTGAACGCGGCCTCCTGGGCAGCCGTCGAGCCAGCCTCGCGGATGTGGTAGCCGGAGATGGAGACTGGGTGGAACTTCGGTGTCTCCTCGACCGCGAACTCGATGGTATCGGTGACGACCTCGAGCGAGGGTTTCGGCGGGACGACCCACTCCTTCTGCGCGATGAACTCCTTCAGCATGTCGTTCTGGAGGGTCCCCCGGATCTCCTCGCGTGGGACGTCCTGCTGGTCGGCCAGCGCGATGTACATCGCGTAGATGACCGCCGCGGACGGGTTGATCGTAAAGGAGGTCGAGACCTCGCTGATGTCGATCCCGTCGAAGAGGATTTCCATGTCTCGGAGGGTATCGACCGCGACGCCCTCTTTCCCGACCTCACCCTCGCTCATCGGGTGATCCGAGTCGATCCCCATCAGCGACGGCATGTCGAACGCCGTCGAGAGCCCCGTCTGTCCCTGATCGATCAGGTAGTGGAATCGCTCGTTCGTCTCCTCTGCCGTCCCGAAGCCGGCGAACTGGCGCATTGTCCACGTCCGCCCCCGGTACATTGTCGGGTATGGACCGCGCGTGTACGGCGGCTCACCCGGGAATCCGAGATCCTCGTCGTACTCGAGATCCGCGATATCCTCGGGGGTGTAGAGTCGGTCGACCTCGTGGTTCGAGACCGTCGCGAATCGGTCCTGGCGCTCGCCGTGGGACTCGAGTGTCGGCTCGAGTGTGTCCTCGGCCCACCGTTCCCGTTGTTCGCGAATCTGGTCTATCTCTTCCTGGTCGAACATTAGTGTGGACATCTCTGGCAAGAATCTAAAGTCTTGTTGTTACTCTCTGAACGGTCGTCCGGTGTTGGGTGCCGATTCGGCACACTTATACTGATCGTGACAGCACAGCAGCGTATGTCACAGGACCACCGAAGCCTGGATTCGATCGACCGCGTCGGCGTCGTCGGCGCCGGAACGATGGGCAGCGGCATCGCACAGGTCGCCGCAACGCACGGCTACGACGTTATCGTCCGCGATATCGAACAGGAGTACGTCGAAAACGGCTTCGAGACCATCGAGAACAGCCTCGGTCGCCTCGACGACCGCGACTCACTCCCGGACGGCGAGGACACCGAGACGATCCGAAACCGCATCGAGGGCACGACCGACCTCGCGGACCTCGCCGACTGCGACCTCGTCGTGGAGGCCGCACTCGAGGACCTCGACGTCAAACGCGACGTCTTCGCCGACCTCGACGACCTCGTCGATGACGAGGCCGTGCTGGCGACGAACACCAGTACGATTTCGATCACGTCAATCGCGATCGCGACCGAACGCCCCGAGCGCGTCGTCGGCTTGCACTTCATGAACCCCGTCCCGATTATGGAGGGCGTCGAGGTCGTCGTCGGCGAGAAGACGACCGACGGGATCACTGCGCTGGCCCACGAGTTCGCCGAGGCACTCGAGAAGACCACCTGGGAGTCCGACGACAAGCCGGGATTCGTCACGAACCGGATTCTGATGCCCTGGCTCAACGAGGGGATCCGAGCTTACGACGAGGGCGTAGCCACGAAAGAAGATATCGACGCGGGAATGGAACTCGGCACGAACGTTCCGATGGGGCCGCTCACGCTGGCCGACCACATCGGCCTCGACATCTGTCTGCACGCCTCCGAGACGCTGCACGAGGAACTCGGGGATCGCTACCAGCCGGCCTACCTCCTGAAGCGGAAGGTCGAGGCGGGTGAGTTGGGTAAGAAGACGGGGAAGGGATTCTACGAGTACGAGTAGAGTCAGGCGACGTCTACGAGTACGAGTAGAGTGACGAGAACGTCCGATCCTCGGTTCGACTTCGGATCGCCTCAGCGCGACTTCAGATCACGCGCGATAATCTTCTTCTGGATCTCACTGGTTCCCTCGTAGATCGTCGTGATCTTCGCGTCGCGGTAGTAGCGCTCGACGTCGAAATCCTTCGTGTAGCCGTAGCCGCCGTGGACCTGCACCGCCTCGTTGGCCACGTCGACGGCCGCCTCGCTGGCGAAGTACTTCGCCATGGCTGCCGCCGTCGGGTCGACGTCGTCCTCGTTCTTGCGCGCGGCGTCGCGGGTGAGCAGGCGGGCCGCCTGCACGTCGGTCTGCATGTCCGCGAGTTTGTGACCGATCGCCTGGTGCTCGATGATCGGCTGGCCGAACTGCTCGCGCTCGTTCGCGTACGCGGTCGCGGCGTCGAGTGCCGCCTGCGCGACGCCGACGGCCTGGCTCGCGATGGCGATCCGGCCACCCGTGAGGATCGAAAACGCTGCTTTGAGTCCCGACCCAACCTCTGTCAGTCGGTTCTCCGCCGGAATCCGGACATCGTCGAAGATGAGCGTCGTCGTGTCGCTCGCGCGCAGTCCCAGTTTGTCCTCCTTCTTGCCGACCTCGAGCCCGTCGGCGTCCTTCGGGACGAGGAACTGGGTAACAGTATTCGGGTCGTCGCGGTCCGTCTTCGCGAACAGCACGACGACGCCCGCGCGCTCGCCGTTCGTGATCCACTGTTTCTTGCCGTTGATGACGTACTCGCCGGCGTCTTCGTCGAGTTTGGCTTCCGTCGTCATCTCGGCCGGGTTCGAGCCGGCGTCGGGTTCCGAGAGCGCGAACGCGCCGACGGGGCGGCCCGAGACCATCTCCGGGAGCCACTTCTCACGGTGGGCGTCGGTGCCAAATTCGCGGATACACGACGTTGCCAGGCAGTGAACTGACAGCGCCGTCGCCACCGCGAGATGGCCGTAGGCGAGTTCTTCGTTGACGATACTGTACGTGACCTCGTCGACGTCCATCCCGCCGTACTCCTCGGGAACGGTGAGGCCGGTCAGGTCGAGGTCGGCCAGTTCGTCCCAGACATCCTCGGGAAACGTCTGCGACTCGTCGGCTTCGTGAACACCCTCTCGAACCTCGTTTTCGACGACTTCTCGGACCGTCTGCTGAATAAGCTCCTGTTCACTCGTTAGTTCCATGGACGAATATTCGCGAGGGACCTACTAAAGTGTCCGATTCAGGGAGAACGCACGCTGCCGCGGATCCGTTTCCGGCGATGTCGGAACAGTGTCTAGCGCTGCTCGCGCACGTACTGGACCTGGACCTGGAACAGAATCACCGGCTCAGCCGACGATAACAGTTAACCAACACCGCCACGAATCCCCGCCCAACATGACGGACTACGAGAACCTCACCGTCGATCACGACGACGGCGTCGCCACCGTAACGCTCGACAGCACCGCCGGCCGCAACTCGCTCACACTCGAGATGGCCGACGAACTGATCGCGGTCGCGGCCGACCTCGGCGAAGACCAGGAGACGCGCTGTATCGTCCTCACCCACGAGGGCCAGTTCTTCGGCTCCGGCGCGGATCTCGCCCAACTCGAGGGCGACGATTCTGACGCGGCGCGGTTGCGTCAGCTCGCCGGCCGCGCCCACGAAGCGGTCATCCAGTTCCAACAAACTGAGACACCTGTCGTCGGCGCTGTCAACGGCATCGCCGCCGGAATCGGTTTCAGTCTCGCGCTGATGCCTGACCTGCTCATCCTCGGCGAGGACACGACCCTGCGATTCGCTTACCCCGGCATCGGGCTCACCGGCGACGGCGGCTCGACGTTCTTCCTGCCGCGACTCGTCGGCCTCCGGAACGCGAAGGAAATCGTCCTCCGAGACGAGCCGATCGGCCCCGAGGAGGCCGTCGACCTCGGACTCGCAACCGAGGTCGTTCCATCCGAGGAGTTCGACGACCACGTCGCCGACCTCGCAGCCGACCTCGCCAGCGGCCCGACGCACGCACTCGGCACCGCCAGCCGGCTGCTGACCCAGAGCTACGAGCGGGGACTCGAGTCCCATCTGGCTGCGGAGACCGACGCCATCGCGAAGGCGGCCCGAACGGAGGACTACGAGCGCGGACTCGGTGCATTTTTCGGTGAGGATGATCCGGAGTTCGTCGGCTACTGAGAGCGGCCTGCACAGCGAGCGGCCCTGATCAGACGTAATCCAGATTCACCTGCGTCACGTTCGCCGCCCGCTTCACGACGTCCGCGATTTCCGTCCGCCTCGTCTCGTCGAGCCGGCTTTCCGGCCCACAGACACAGATCGCGCCCCGGAGTTCGTCGCGCTTATCGAGCACCGGCGCGGCGATACAGACCATCCCCGCGATTCGCTCCCCCTCGTCGACTGCGTACCCTCGTTCGCGGACTAACTCGAGTTGCTCCAGCAGAACCTCGGCATCGGTAACCGTCTGCGAGGTGATCTCGACGAGGCCGCGGCCGAGGATCGACTCGACTCGTTCGGGATCCATGTGGGCGAGCATCGCCTTCCCCGGCGCGGTGACGTGCAGGGGCATCCGCGCACCGGGATAGGCGAACAACGTGATGGCTTCCGAGCCCTCCTGCACGGCGAGGATGACAGCTTGATCGTTCTCCTCGATCAACAGCGTCACGTGCTCACCGGTTTCCTCGGCGACGGCCGCGAGTTCGTCCCGGACAGCTTTGACGACCTCAAACCGGTGGCGCTGCCGGTGGCCAACTTCGAGAAATCGAGTGGAGGGTCGGTACACCTTGTCCGTTTCCTCGACGGTGACGTACCCCGTATCGACGAGCGCCTGCAAGTAGTCGTGGACCGTGCTCACCGGCATCTCGAGGCGGTCTGCAAGCTCCGAGGCCCGACCGCCGCCGTTCTCCGAGAGTTCGTCGACGATCGTGAACGCCCCGCGACGGAACGATTTGGTGTGTCTGCTATTATCGCTCTTTCTCCGGTCACCGATAGAATATTTTTGACTCTCCCGGAAGTACCTACGACAAAATCGGGACTGATGCGCAGGTAATTGACCCGTAGTTCATCACAGCATTCACTGGCAGCGTACTCGTTCGAGTCCGCCACCTACCGTGTCACAGCTCAGTTGTGGCCAGTGGGTGGTACTCGAGTACCCACTCTCTCGTCCCACCAGTGACGTTCGTCTGACGTCACGGTCGAAACTCGGTACTGGTAGTATTCGGTATTCCCGGAATTTAGTCTGGTCAAGTCAGATTGGAGAACGGCAGCCGTGCCGCAATCAGCCTTTACAAGCAGTATAGGAGAATGACCCGGGGGTTGATTCCCAGGTTGAATCCGATAGGCAGACATACAAACAATTAAATGAATACACTTTGAATCAAAAGATAGCGATGGAGTACAGTCACCGCTACCTCACCTATCCAACACAACAGGTAGCGGCTGAGCTGGAACGACACATCGACATTCATCGCCAAGCGTACAACTACACCCGGTACGAGTACGAACACGTGGACGCCGACGACATCGGTTCCGCGTACAAACACCACTACCGACTCCCCGACTGGAAAGACGAGTTCTCTGTCTTCTCGGAAGTCAATTCGAAGGCTCTGCAACGAACCGTCACACGGTTCTACCAGAACCTCGACGGCCTCTCTGAACAGAAACAAAACGGGAACAAAGTGGGGAGGCTCAAGTGGAAGTCACCGAGGGAGTTTCAGAGTATGACATACTCGCAGTCTGGCTTCGAACTCAAAAACACGAGTGGCCGACACGCGACACTCTGGCTCTCCAAAATCGGCGACATCCGCATCCGCTACCACCGCACAATTCCGGATGAGGCAGACATCAAAGAAGTCACGGTCAAAAAAGAGACGACCGGTGACTGGTTTGTCTCCTTCGGCCTCGAAACTGATGACGCCAACTTACCCGAGAAACCCGCGCTGGACGAGTTAGATTCAAGCAACAGCGTGGGTATCGACCTCGGAATTCTCAACTACATCCACACCAGCGGCGGCACGACCGTGGACTGGCTCGACCTTGAAGACGAGTACGAGCGACTCCGCCGCGAGCAACGCACGCTCTCACGGAAGCAGAAAGGGTCGAACAACTACGAGAAACAGCGTCGGGAAGTGGCGACGGTCAAGCGTCACATCCGCCGGAAGGTGCTGGACTACCAGCACAAGATTACAACGTGGCTTGTCCGTGAGTACGACGCGGTGTTCGTTGAGGATTTGGACGTGAAGGGGATGTTGGAAGACTCGCATAACGCTCGCAACAAGCAAGATGCAGCGTGGCGGCAATTCATCATCCTCCTCGAATACAAAGCCGACCTATACGGCTGTCACGTCGTGCAGGTCGAAGCACGAGGTACGACGAAAGAATGTGCGTCGTGTGGTATGGAGACGGCGAAGCCAATCTGGGTCAGGGAACACTCCTGTCCAAGTTGTGGGTTCGAGTGTAACCGGGATGCGAATGCGGCGATGAACGTCCTTCAACGCGGCTTTTCTGAACTAGGGCTGGGATGGCCCGAAGACACGCCTGTGGAGACTGTGCTCCCTACGGACACCACTTCGGTGTCTGCAAAGCGCGTCATCGAAGCAGGAAGCCTCGGGGTCGATCGAGAGAGCAAAGCTCTCTCGTGATGACGAGAATCTTCGATTCTCGAACCACTTGACCCCGAGGCGATTCACAGGTGTACTCATGTATTCGCTGGTAAGAGAAATCGGAGGTAGTGTTTTGCTGGCGGATCGTGCCATAGACCACGATAGCGGGCCACAGAACGCGGCATCAATTTCGGGGAGAAATAGATATGAATCTCCTGTTGCTATAGTAAATTCGAACTCATCGGTTTCTCGTAGATGAGTAGAAGGGGCAAACACGGCGCGGCCGCTGTACTGGTCGACAAAATTATGTGACTGTTTACCGTGGTCTCGGCTATGGACCACGACACCGAGTTCGACACCACGCTCGCCTCGTTCGACGACGACACCGGCGTCGGCCACATCACGCTGAACCGGCCCGACTCGCTGAACGCGCTCAACACCCAGCTTCGCGAGGACCTTGTCGGGAGTCTCGAGTGGCTCGAGTCCAAGAATAACGAGACCGACGGCATCGCGCTCCGCGCGGTCATCGTCGAAGGGGCGGGCGGCACGTTCTGCGCTGGCGCCGACGTCACCGAGTTCAGTGACTCGAGTCCCGGCAAGCAATCCGGCCAGAGTCACTACGAGTTCATCGCAGAATTCCCAGCACCGGTCATTGCGAAGGTTCGCGGCTACTGTCTCGGCGGCGGCCTCGAAACGGCACTCGCCTGTGACTTCAGATTTGCACACGAGGAAAGTTCGTTCGGCTTCCCCGAGGTGAATCTCGGACTCTTGCCCGGTGCTGGTGGCGTGCAGTACCTCGCCGAACTCGCCGACCCCTCGACTGCCAAGGAACTCGCGATGACCGGCGAGCACATCTCCGCCGAGCGCGCGGCCGAAATCGACCTCGCGAACCGCGTCTACGGCGACGATCTCGACGAGGAGACACAGGCGTTCGCCGAGCAACTCGCCTCGCAGCCGCCGCTGGCCATCCAGTCGATCAAGGAGTCCGCAGCGATTTCAACGCAGACCGGACTCGAGGAGGGGCGGGCCTACGACGGCCGACTCTTCCGGAGCCTACTCGAGACGAACGATCACGAGGAGGGGGCGCGGGCGTTCGCCGAGGACGAGTACGAGCCGGAGTTCAAAGGCCGGTAAGCAGTCGCAGTACGAGTACGTGCGGTACCATTGTGATCGTGTAGCTGGACGACGGCACTCCGAGGCAGTGGGGCGGCCGTCGGCCGGGTGATAGTGCGACGGCTCACTGCTAGTCGACTGTGCTGGCGGTCAGATTCGACAGCACGAGTGCGAGTGCGAGCCGAGTCGTCTCCCCTAGTTCGCAACCGTAGCGGGTTCGATCGCCGCGATCGAGTCCTCGAGGAGATCGGTTGCGATCTCGAGTTCGCGGTCGCGAACGTCGAGTGGCGGGAGCAGTCGCAGCGTTTTCTTGCCACAGCCGAGGGTGAGCAGGCCGCGCTGGAGTGCAGCCTCCACGACCTCGTCGCGGCGCTCGGCGGTGTCGAACTCGATTGCACCCATGAGTCCGAGGCCGCGAACGTCGTCGACGACGGCCTCGTGGCTCTCCTTGACGTCGGTGAGGAGGTCGACGAGCAGCGTTCCCTGTTTCTCAGCGTGGGAGATGAGGTCGTGTTCCTCGATTGCGGCGAGGGTGAGCGTCCCCTGCATCGAGGCGATGATGTCGCCGGCACCCCAGGTCGAGGAGAGTCGGGCCTCCTCATCGGGGAAGAGTTCCTCGCGCGAAATCGTTGCACCGACGCGGAGTGCTTTGGCGCTGGTGATCACGTCCGGCTCGAACTCGTAGTGGTCCGACGCCCACATCTCACCGGTCCGGCCGACGCCGGTCTGGATCTCGTCGGCGATCAGCGGAATGTCGTGTTCTGCACAGAGGTCGGACACCGCGCGCATGAACTCGTCGTCGGGGACGCGGTAGCCGCCTTCGCCCTGGACCGGTTCGAGGATGAGGTACGCGACCTGCTCCGGCGGAATGTGGCCGCTCTTGGGATCGAGCTTCTCACGGAGGCGCTCGATGCCATCCATGCTGGGGGGCACGTCGTGAATGCCGCTGATCTCGGGGAAGTCACGCCGATGAACTGACTTCGAGCGGTTCAGCGAGAGCGCCCCGAGGGTTCGGCCGTGGAAGGCCCCCTCGAACGTCAGGCCGTACTTGGGCTGCTCGCAGTTGTCGTAACAGAGCTTGATCGCGTTCTCGACCGCTTCCGCCCCGGAGTTCGAGAGGAAAACGGTGTCCATGTCGTAGTGATCCGTAATGTCCGTCAGTGTGTTTATCAGGTGGGATGGCCCGGGAAGCGCTGCGTCGTCGGGCGAGCCACCAGTGCTGACGTAGAAGTCATGACCGGCGATTTTGAGGGGGTCGACGAGGTCGAACTCCTCGAACTTCTCCATCAGGAGCGGGTTGTTGTACCCCAGTGGTGCCGCGGCCACGTGGCTCGTGAAATCGAGCAGGACGTTACCATCGGGATCCGTACAGAACGGCCCCTCCGCGTCGGCGGTGATGTCCCAGACGAAATCGTAGACGTACGTGCTCGTGGCTGCCGCTTGCTGGTGATACTCGACCCACTCAGATGCAGCCGGACCTGGCAGTTGCGATACACTCGGCTCTGCTGTCTCGCGTCGCATGCATGGTGGTTGTCACCGGGGGGCTTAAAATAGGTGGATTTTCCGGACTGACTGCAATCGAACACAAACGCCGATAGCAGAACAGCCAGACAGCACAGCGCTACAGAATTCGCTTCCCGAACGCACTGGCCGCAAGTTCCGCTGCAACCTCCGCCGTCTGATTATCTCGGTCGAGAATCGGGTTCACCTCGACCACGCCCATCGACCGGAGAATGTCTGCCTCGCGGTCGCGCTCGGCGACTAACTCGAGTGCGGCGTGAGCTTCGCGGTAGTCGACGCCGCCGCGGACGGGAGTGCCGACACCCGGGACGACCGTTGGGTCGAGCCAGTCCAGATCGAGGCTCACGTGGATCCCGTCGACGCCGTCGGTGGCGATTTCGAGGGCGTCTTCGACGACGGCGGTGATGCCGCGTTCGTCGATTTCGCGCATGGTGAAGACGGTGGCCTCGCTCTCGCGCAGTGCAGTTCGTTCTTCCTCGTCGAGACTCCGGATGCCGACGAGGACGGTATGTTCCTCGCTGACGGCGTCCGTGTCGGCCCAGTCGAGGTCGGCAAACGAGCCACGGCCGTGGGCGGCGGCGAGGGGCATTCCGTGGACGTTTCCGCTCGGCGAGGTCGCGGGCGTGTTGTAGTCGCCGTGGGCGTCGAACCAGATGACGCCGATCCCGTCATCCGTGTGGCGGCCGGCACCGAACATCGAACCCATCGCGACTGCGTGGTCGCCACCGAGGACGAGCGGTGTTGCACCGTTGTCGATCGTCGTCGCGACGGCATCTGCGAGCGTGGCCGTTACGCCGCCGATTTCGTCGAGATACTTCGCGTTCGAGGCTGCCTCGGAGTCATCCACATCGGGTACGGGTGAACTCGTCTCGAGTCGTGGGACTTCGAGGTCGCCATCGTCGACACAGCCGACGCCGGCTGCGTCGAGTTCGGCGGCGATATTCGCGTAGCGAATCGCCGAGGGGCCCATATCGACGCCGCGGCGGTTCGCGCCCAGGTCGAGCGGAACACCGAGCAGTCGTGCGGTGCGGGTCGTGTCTCGGTCACCGGTCACATTCGAACCGGTGCCGTTCCCGTCTTCGGCGCTCATCGCCCGTCACCCACCGTTCGTGGCCGGTTTCGTCTTATTCGAAGATCCGTTGGCTGTCTCTGCTCGAACATAGCTACTGTCAGAATTTCCGGGCGACGGTCATATATCTCTTTGCAAATTCGAGACGGGGTGACTACCGGACGGGCCGACCCTATCCCCTCTCAACTGTCGAACCGCGCTGTTTCGAGGTTGACCTCGATCAGGTTCGCCGTTTCCATCACCCGCTCGGGCATCTCCGTGCGAAACCGTTCGTCCTTCAGCCGACTCGTCGGTGCCGTCACGCTGACTGCACCGACGA
Source organism: Natrialba hulunbeirensis JCM 10989 (assembly GCF_000337575.1). GTDB lineage: Archaea > Halobacteriota > Halobacteria > Halobacteriales > Natrialbaceae > Natrialba > Natrialba hulunbeirensis. Next base: position 190,999 of record NZ_AOIM01000014.1, read on the forward strand.
CCGTCTCATCGGGATCGAGCACGGGCGCACCAACCGCGCGCATCCCGCGAATCTCTTCCTCGTCGTTGAGCGCATAGCCTCGCTCGCGGATGTCAGCGAGCGTCTCGCGAAGCTCGGCTGCGTCCGTAATCGTATTCGCCGTCTGCCGTTCGAACTCCTGGTTCGCGAGGATTTCATCGCGCCGATCGACAGGAACGTGCGCGAGAATTGCTTTCCCCGCTGCTGTGTCGTGGAGATGCTGGGGGGTCTCGCGCATCCGGAGATGGTAATCCATCGCGACCGCGAACTCCCCGCGACTCTCGTAGAGCACCGTCTCGCGCCCTCGTTCCTCGCCGATCAGGTGGGCGTACTCGCCCGTCCGCTCTGCGAGTTCGTCGACCTCGTTGTGGCCAGCCATGTAGAGGTCGGTCTCGTTTCGAACGTGCTCGCCGAGCGCGATGAACTGAAAACTCAGCCGGTACTCCCCGTCCTCTCTCGTGACGAACCCACACTCGACCAGCGTCTGCAAGTAGGTGTGGACCGTTCCCTTGGTTAACTCGAGTTCTCGCGAAATCTCGGCGAGACTGCCGCCCTGGTGTTGTTTGATGACGTCGATAACCGTCGCTGCTGTGCGCACCGATTTGATCTGGCGCGGTCCGTCGCGTTCGTTCTCGGCCCCGTTCCCGGGCGACCCGGCTGTCATACCCATCACTACGCGAGGATCGTCTTAAAGTTTGCAGATATCAAATGCCGCAGCGGGTTGCTCGAGGTGGTCGGAGACCTCAGTCGTCTCGAGTGACGATGTCGGCCGAGAGGCCCTGTGCCATCTCGATTTCCTTGGAGTTGTTCATCGTCCACGCAGTTCGCTCGGTAACGGCCTCGATGGCCTCACGTGCGGACGGATAGCCGTTGCCAGACTTCTTCACACCGCCGAACGGAAGCTGGACCTCTGCACCGATACACGGGAGGTTCGCGTACGCCAGGCCGACTTCCGCACGGTCGCGGAAGTAGTTGATCTGGCGGTAGTCCTCGGAGATGATCGCCCCGGAGAGCCCGTACGGCGTGTCGTTGTGAATCTCGACGGCATCCTCGATGTCGCCGTCGTACTCCAGCAGCGCGACGTGCGGACCGAAACACTCCTCTTTCAGACAGCGCAGGTCGGTGTCGTACTCGATTTCGTAGACNTCGTACTCCAGCAGCGCGACGTGCGGACCGAAACACTCCTCTTTCAGACAGCGCAGGTCGGTGTCGTACTCGATTTCGTAGACGAACGGGCCGACCCAGTTGCCGTCCTCGTGGCCGGCTGGGATTTCGTCGTCCTCGAGTTCGAAGCGATCGACGAGGACCTCGGCACCCTCCTCGACTGCGAGGTCGTTGTGCTTCTTGATCTTCTCGACGTGTTCGGGCTCGACTGCCGGCCCCATGAAGGTGTCTTCCTGCAGCGGGTCGCCCACTGCGACATCCTTCGCGATGTCGACGTAGCGTTCCTTGAACTCGTCGTAGACGTCCGTATGGACGATCAGGCGTTCACTCGAAACGCAGCGCTGGCCGGTCGTCTTGAAGCTCGACATAATCGCCGAGTGGACGGCGATATCGAGGTCGGCTTCCTCGGTGACAATGATCCCGTTCTTGCCGCCCATCTCACAGGCTGCAAGCTTGCCCGGCTCGCCGCCGACCTTGCTGGCGATCTCCTGGCCGACTTCCGCGGAGCCGGTAAAGAGAACCGTGTCGACGCGCTCGTCGTCGGAAATCGCTGCACCGGCGTCGCCGAAGCCCTGGACCATGTTGAAGACGCCATCTGGAATGCCGGCGTCCTCGAACATCTCGGCGATGATCTGGCCACACCACGGCGTCTGTTCGGCTGGCTTCCAGACGACCGTGTTGCCCTCAACTAGGGCGATGGCCATGTGCCAGAACGGGATTGCGACCGGGAAGTTCCACGGCGTAATACAGCCGATGACGCCACGAGGCTTCCGGCGCATGTAGGCGTCCTTGCTGCCTACTTCGCTCGGTACCACGTCCCCGTGCGGGTGGCGCGCGTTGCCCGCCGCCCACTCGACCATGTGCCAGGCTTCGGCGACGTCAGCTTTCCCTTCGGAAATCTCCTTGCCACACTCCTTGGAGACGATTTCGCCCAACTCGTCGTGACGCTCGCGCAGTTCGTGGTAAATGTCCCAGAGGTACTCCGCGCGGTCGATGTGGGACAGCTCTCGCCACTCTTCGAAGGCCTCGTCGGCAACCTCGAGGGCGGCGTCGACGTCGTCTTCGGTGCCGCGCTGGAACGTCGCCAGCGTCTCGCCCGTCGCCGGATTCTCGCTTTCGAACGTTTCCGAACCGGTTCCTTCAACCCATTCACCGTCGATGTAGTGAAGATTGACTTCACTCGAGGTAGTATCGCTCACACTGGGTGCAACTTGTGGTGTCGACATAGTCTTTCCCCTTCGACGGACCGTCATGGCGAGCGACACAGTATCTCGATCCAAGTTTGATAACTACAAAGACAGTATTCGTCGTGCCGATTTTTGGTCATTGCCCCCATCCACAAACGGTTGTTCGTTGCCAGTATCGGTAAGAAGACAACGACTGTCTGCATTTTCCGGTTTAGACACGACGATAGAGCACGCTCGATCGCCTACCGAGTGGATGTTTGAGATTATGAAATATAGTTGCCGTCTGTTTGTCCGTCGCCCGCTGAGAAAGTCGGGAGAAAACGACAGGGTCTGGCTGAATTTTGCCTCGTCTGTATTTGTGGGTTGTTCACATCTCACTTATTCCGGCCAGCAGCCTTTGGGATTGTCAAACAGATCTGATTCAGCGGAACCGTGCCCAACGTGGCACTGCACGGTAAATACATACACCGAGACACCCAAGGCGGTACGCATGGACGGCAACTCCCCCGAACATCTATCCGCACCGACCGGCCGCGGTGGACCGGTGGCACGCACACCGACGACTGCACACGAGGTCGCACTCGAGTGCCTGCTCGCGGGGATCGAGGCGGCGCGCCCTGGTGAGCGAATCGCAGAAACCTGCACGGTGTCGAACGGCGAGCTAACTGTGGCAGACGTAACGGGTGGGAAGCGCGTCACGACCTCGTACGATCTGTCACAGTACGAGCGGATAACGGTCGTTGGCGGTGGAAAGGCGGCTGCACAGCTCGTCTACGCGCTTGAGGCGGAGTTCGAGGGGAGCGCCGTTGTCGAGGACCGACTCACGACGGGCGTCGTCGTTACCGACAATCCGGTCGAGAGTGACATCGTCGCTGTCCGTGAGGGAACGCACCCGATTCCAAGCAAGACTGGTGTTCAGCACACGACACAGGTACTCGAGGCCGCAGCAGCCGCCGGGTCAGATGAGTTGCTGCTCGTCGTCCTCTCCGGCGGCGCGAGCGCGCTGCTCGCTGCACCAGCCGCCTCACTCTCGCTTTCCGACGTCCAGCAGGTGACCGCAGATCTCCTCGCGTCCGGCGCAACAATCGGTGAGATCAACGCCATCAGAAAGCACTGCTCTGCGATCAAGGGCGGCCAGCTTGCACGGGAGGCCGCACCTGCAACCGTCGTCACACTCGCGATCAGTGATGTCGTCGGCGACGATCCCAGTGTGATCGGCAGCGGACCAACAGTCGCGGATCCGACGACCTACGACGACGCGATCGGCGTTCTAGAGCGATACGAGATCGACGCACCCGATGCTGTTGTCGCCCACCTCGAGCGCGGCCGGGTTGGAGACGTACCAGAGACACCGGTACCCGATTCGGACGGCGACCTCTTCGAGCGGACGAGCACCCACGTCATCGGAAACGGACGTGTCGCACTCGAGGCAGCCCGTGACGCCGCACGCGAGCGGGGATACACACCACTCGTCCTCTCCGCACGCGTTCGCGGCGAAGCCCGCGAAGCAGCCCGAACGCACGTCGCCATCGCCGAAGAGTGTCGTCACACCGGCGAGCCGTGTTCCCCACCTACAGTTCTCCTCTCCGGTGGTGAGACAACCGTCACACTCTGTGAGAACCCCGGCCGGGGCGGGCCGAACCAGGAGTTTGCACTCGCGAGCGCGCTTGCACTCGAGTCCGACGGCATTGTCGTCGGCAGTGTCGACACCGATGGTATCGACGGCACAACCGATATCGCGGGTGCGCTTGTGGATGCGACCACAGTGGGAACGAGTGCGTTCGAAGCAGACGGCGAGTCCGAACAGAATCGGGGGCAAACGCGAGCGGACGCCCACGATGCACTCGCACGAAACGATGCGTGTGCCGTGCTTGAGGATGCAGACGCACTCGTCCGGACTGGCCCAACCGGAACGAACGTCAACGATCTCCGGGTACTGGTCGTCGAACCGATTTCGCCGTCCGAATCAGCCTGAGCCGCCCACCTGTCCCGACACGAGAGAGCGCGCGGTCCGACATGGCTGTTTTACAATCTTACGACTGTAAATAGTGGCCGGCTGGACTCGAATCGATGCGGTTCTTGATTTCACCCCCTGTTCTGTCTCGTTGACGAACAGCTCGCCAGAGATATAGCAATTCCCAGATAGTACTGATCATTACTCTGATTATTGATTAGTTAGACAAGAGCACAGTCTCAGCCTCGAAAACACAGCGCAAGACCCGCTCGCAATCCTCGCATTACGGACGTATTGCTGTAAACACCGCGGTCGGAACGCTTTTCTCGCTCACTGGAGTACCGTTCGGACAGTGACCGAGCGAACTCTCGACGCAGCGGCGAGTTCAGCGTGTGGCTGCAAGGTCGGACGGATCTCCGAGCAGTACGATCTGATCGGCCTGGACGAGGAACTCGTTAGCTACTGGACCGACAGAACCGACGACCGATACAGTACGCGCGACCTCGCAGAGCACGTCAACCAACGTGTGCTGGAGGCCGCCCTCGACGACGCAGGGCTGCAGTACAAAGACGGCGAGGTCGAGAACACGTATCGGCTGCTCACCGGCGACGACGTCAGCAGCGGGACACGTGTCCAGACACGCAAGGAACTCGAGCGCGACGCCGTCCCAGTCGAGGACGTCGAGAGCGATTTCGTCTCGCACCAGACCGTCTACAACCACCTGACGGGCTGTCTCGAAGCCTCACTCGAGTCGCCGAGCGACGAGGAGCGACTCGAGCGCAGCCGAGATAAACTCGGCGCGCTCCGAAACCGGACCGCAGCGGTTACGGAGGATACGGTCGCCCAACTCGAGCGAAGTGACGTGCTCGATATTGGGGAGTTCAACGTCCTCGTGACGGTAACGGTGACCTGTGAGGACTGCAAACAACAGTATACGATCCGCGATCTGCTAGATCAGGGCAGCTGTCGGTGTGCGGAATCAGACGCCTGATCTCTCCACTGACGTTCGCTACCCACTCGCCGCTGTCTTCTGTTTGTTCCTGTTCAGACTCGCCCATAGCCATCTCATCGGTACTCGAGTGCACCCCCACAACGTTCAGTCTGTAAGTTCGGGTGTCGGTTTGCGTGGAGCAATCGGACGGGAACTGTTTCGCGATGGCTCACATCGATTCGGAATCGGACGCTGTCTCGATAACATAGCAGGTGTAATATATACATTCGAATCAGATATGTGTGTATGCGTGTGGGAGTGGTTGGTATGGATGGATAACATAATCTAGGTACAGGGCCAGCAATGACTACCAAAACTCACCGACGTGGGCTATCAACGACAAACGCTGAATACGGTACACCGGGTATCAGACACCGACTACTGGGTGCCGGCCACTGAATACTGAATACTGGACACTGGACATCGAACACCGAATGCTGGACGCTGAACATCGAACACGATACTAAGGACCGAACACCAACTACCGGCCACAAAACCCACCAACCACACTCGCTCACTCACTCAATCGGAAACCGAAGGAGTGCGCCAACCCCGTCGAACGCATCGACGAACCGGCTCCCATCGGCAAAGTTGTCCGGCACAATCACCGTCTCACCCCCCTGCTCAACCGCCCGATCCCCCACCGACTGTATCGCCGTTCCTTCGAGTGCCGTCGAAATCAACACCGTCTCGACCGCATCGTACTCGAGTGCGTCGTCGACCTCGTCCATTCCGTAGGCGATCGTCTCGCCGTCGTTCTGTACGCGATCGAAGAACTCGGAGAGTATTTCGCGGGCGTTTTCGTGATCTTGGTCCTCGATCGTTTGCTGGCCTGTTTCCGCAAGTTGGCGAAGCCCCTGCTCCGACGCGTACTCGACGCTGAACTCACCGATGACGTGGTCGTCGAAGCGGTGATCGAGGTCGGCTTCCTCGCGGAACCGCTCGACCGTGCCGGTCGTGCCACCGAGGAGGATGCCGTCGACTGCGTCGTCGTCCAGAAACGTTCGTGTTGCGCGGTCTGCGACCTCGTCGAAGAACTCCCGTTTCTGTCGTTCACGGTCACGCTCGAACCGCTCGGCGGACTGGCCGCCGGCGCTCGACTTGCCGGGGACGTCGCTGTCGAACGAGTCGATGACGTCGACGGTCTCGCCCTCGTAGCGGCCGAAGGCTGCGCCCCCACGCTCGACGACGAGAAGACCGTACGTTGATTCGTCCTCAGTGATCGCCGTCAGGGGCTCGAGATTGAACTCGTTGTGGTGCTCGTAGAGCAGTTCGTCGAGTGCGAGCGGGAGGTCGTCGAAGACAACCGTGAGGAGGTCGCCGTCGACGACACCGGTGTAGATGGCAAGGCCGTTTTCGGGGACCTCGTCGTAGTCGGCGAGTTCCTGGCGGGCCGCCTCGAGTGCGTCGATCAGCGGTGCGTCGAGCGTCTGTTCGTCACGTTTGGTCGCTTCGGCGTAGTCAGTCTCGACGGGTTTGCGAGCCGCACCGATCGATTCGCCCGGTGGGACGACGATCGAGACGAGGACATCTTCGTCTGCGCTCGCGTTCTTGAGTCGGTCGAGTTGGGCACGACGGTCGTACTCTGCATGGGTATCGACAGGCATCCGTTGAACTGACTTCGCTACGCTGGCGTCTCGGTTGAGGGATGTGCCGGCGTTCTCAAGTCGAGAGACCGCCGGTGCCCCAGTTTCGTACGTTGGCTCTGATCGCGCCGTAACCTCGATTCTATATAGCAGATTATGATTTATCCCGTATCTTTCCACGTCTGTTGATCGTCATCCCGAAACTCGCCCATCGCCTCGCGTTCGTGTGGCCACAGTGTGAGTACCAGTATCGAGGCATAGAACACGCCCACAAGTACGGAGACTGCCCCGCCAGGTAGCTCCCCTATCGTTGCGACGGTTCGAAAGCTCTCATCGGGCGCAAACGCAGTGACGCGAAAGATCCAGGCCAACAGAAGGACGAACAGTAACGCGAAATAGATCCGTCGAAGACGGTTGCTGATCGCCTCAAAGAACGAAATCTTTACCGTCGGCCGCTGGTAGTCCTCACTCAGTTCACTCCGCCACTCTTCGTGTTCGAGTTCCTGCGATGGGTCAAGCGCATTTGCGAGTAAATTCTTCTGAAAGAGACGCACACGTGAGCGGTAAACGTCGTAGTCGCGATACCGGCGTGCTTCGATCACGAGAAACGTCGACACCGCCAACACAGCAACCAGGATAATATAGTGTGGATTATCCGGACTCGAGAAGGCCCACGTGAGAATCGCAGCCATCACGGTAACGCTCCAGGTAGTCGTCTGGTCGAGACGGTCCCGCCAGGTTGTTTCCCGGTCGAGCTCTCCCCGGTAGGCATCTCCGAGGACGGAACTCATCGTCGAAATATCGTCGTCAATCTCGCCGCCGAGCTCATTGTCATCTGACGACTGTCGTTCGCGATCGGAGCCCATAGCTAAACTATGTGACCCACTACCAAGTATCGACTACCACCGAACCATCGAACTATCGAACTATCGACCATCGAGCCATCGAAACATCGAACCAGCAAACCACCGAACCACCGCGACGCCCCAGAGCTATAGTCTCCTGGCCAGTACTAGTCTTATGTTACCACACAACGCAGACACGGCGCTCGACGACATCGAGTTCCTGGCTCGCTCGCCACATCGAGTCACCGTACTCGAGTCCCTGGCCAAACACCCACAGAGTCGGGCGGCACTGCGGACGGAGACCGGTGCATCGATGTCGACGGTCGGGCGGACGCTCCGGGAGTTCGAAGCCCGTAACTGGATCGTTCGCGATGGGGACGAGTACAGAGCAACGCAGTTGGGTTCGTTCGTCGCTGCAGGGCTCAGTGACCTCCTCGAGCGGATCGAAACCGAACGGACACTGCGGGACGTCTGGGAGTGGCTCCCGATCGAGGCGAACGAGTTTCCCATCGAAATCGGTGCTGACGCGGTCGTGACGGTTGCAGAGACGAGTGATCCGTACCGGCCGGTCAACCGCTTCGTCGAACTGCTTCGGGAGACGAACACGTTCCGATTCCTCGGTTTCGATCTGGGGCTGCTCAACCCCTGTCGAGAGGAGTTTTGCCAGCGCATTCTCGACGGCATGGAAACAGAGATCATCGACCCACCACACGTCGCAGCCGCCGTTCGACGGACGTATCCGGAGCTCTCGAAAGCGGCCCTCGAAAGCGGGAATCTCACGGTGTTGCTCCACAGGGAGGTGCCGCCCTACGGCATCAGCCTCTTCGATCATCGCGTCGGAATCAGTGGCTACAATCAGGACAGCGGAACTGTCAAGGTGTTCGTCGACACGGAGACGCCGGCGGCCCGTCGCTGGGCCGAGGACACCTACGAGCAGTTCCGCCACGAGGCACATCCGCTCGCGACTGGCCCGGAACTCGAGTGACGCTGCGTTGTAGCGTGCATGTGATCGGTGTGGTTTTAGCTCCCTCCGGTTTGTTCCGGCCCTGTTTCTCCCCGGTCCGAGATTCTCACCCCGTCATGTGCTGCAAGCCGGTCATACCGTGCACGTCGTGCAGCACCTGCACTCGTATCGTCGCCCGCCCGCCATGCACTACGTGCGATTGGGGTGTCGGATGACTACATGGAGCTCTTAGCCGTATCGACACTCGGAGGACGAACACGCATGACAGAAAACGTTCACGACGAAGAGACGATGACAGCGCTTCAGGTTGCCTGCGACACGGCTGTCTCGGGCTGTGTCTTCACACTGCGAACTGAGGAGGACGACAGAGAACGGCTACTCGAGATCACACGCGACCACGTCGCCGAACAGCACGGCAAGGAGTTCACACTCGAGGAGATCGAGGAACAGCACGTCGAGACGGTCAGTGTTCCGGTGGGCGAAGACGAACACGAGGACGAGCACGAGCACGAACACAAACAGTAGCGCAAGGGCACGAACGGGAAGTCAGGAACAGTCGAACAGGGTGGGAGACGACAGCGCAAAACGGTCACTATGGCATACAAACTCGACGAACAGGAACTCGAGGAGAAGGTAACGACACTGTATCGAGCGGTTGCGACGGAGCCGGACGCGGAGTACCACTTCGAGATGGGACGACCGCTGGCGGAGCAACTGGGGTATCCGACGGCGGATCTCGACCGGATTCCAGCGCGTGCACTCGCGTCGTTCGCCGGCGTTGGCTACCACATGGACATGGCATCGTTGCGTCCCGGTGATTCGGTGCTCGACCTCGGCAGCGGGTCGGGAACTGATAGCTTCATCGCTGCGTTACACGTCGGCGACGAGGGGCGCGTCGTTGGACTCGATATGACTGACGAGCAACTCGAGAACGCACGTGCTGCTCGCGATGAGGCGGGGATGGATACCGTCTCGTTCGAGCGCGGCCACATCGAGGAACTTCCGTTCGGCGACGACAGCTTCGATGTCGTCCTCTCGAACGGCGTCATCAACCTCTCGGCGCACAAAGAACAAGTGTTCGAGGAGGTCGAGCGTGTCCTCGCACCGGACGGTCGGCTTGCACTTTCGGATATCGTCAGCCGGGAGCAGATGCCGGAGCGAATCAAGAACGACGTGGATCTCTGGGCGTCGTGTATCGGCGGGGCAATGCAACTCGACGACTACGCCGACGTGATCGAGCGGCCCGGCATCGACGTCATGGTGATGCGGGCGAACCCACAGTACGAGTTTACCTCGGAGCGTGCACAGGGTGCGTGTCAGCGCTACGGCGTGCGAAGCATCTCGATCGGGGCTCGCGTCAGTGGTGACTGAGGCGCGGCCCCGAACTACGGCAGCCCACTCTCATTATCGTCATTCCACTCGGAGTCCACAATTTCGGTCGGCTCGTTGTCACCGCAGCCGTGTCTGTGTAGCAACACCGCCGAGCGCTCGCGGTCGTCCGGCGTTCCGATCGTCTCGCGGGTCACCTCCTCCTGTACCTGGTACATCGTGAGGTGCGTGAGTTCGTCGCCGTCGTGGGCCTCGTTCCACTCGGTGCAGATGTGTTCGGCCAGCAACGCGGTCGTCTCGGGCGGCTCCGTTGCCCCGACGCTGTTCATGTAGAACCGCTCGCGGTACGTCTCGTACTGCTGCTGGAGATTCTCGTGGGGGCGGTCGAACGTCAGTTCGCGATCGTTGTACACGTCGAGGTGTTCCCCAGAGGCAGTCACTGCCGGGAAGACGTAGTATCGGTCCGTCGTCCGTGGCTCCGGGGCAAAGATACTCCACTCAGTCTGGTGGTCGACGAACCCGGTCGCACCCCGTTCGATCTCCGCGACCGGATCGACCTCGTCACCGACCAGCCCGCCCGCTGAGAGCACTGACACCAGCGCGACGACGGCTCCGAGCACGACAACTACTGTCGCCACTGTCCGGGTGGGGTTGTGTCTGATTCGGGATGTGAGCTGTGCAGTGTACTCGAGTTCGAGCCGTGGCAGGCGGGCGGCGAGTGCAGTTAGGGCTGGAAGCCGGTCGGAGAGTCGATGGCGGCGAGCGAGTGGGAGCCGAGTTCGCACCGCTCTGTTCGTGTCGGCGGTCGTCGTTGGAAGCGAGAGCCGGTGTGCGACGGCCGAGAGGTCGTTCCAGAACGACGACTGCAGAAAGAGGATGAGGCCGGCGAGCGCGACGAACGCGAACGCGCCGATGCGGACGGTGACGGCGAACGACAGGTGGGCGACCATGTAGACCGAGACGAGTCCCGTTCGGAGGCGGCCGCGTGTGAGGATAAGCAGGCCGGAGAGACAGAGCATGTAGTACCACGCGAAACCGCCGGCCTGAAGCAACGACGGGACCGCGTGGAGGGAGTCCGCGAGGAAAAACGTCATATCGTCGAGGCCGAAGACGAGGACGGCCGCCTCGCCGCTCGGCCACAGGGCAGAGCCGGATTTGTGATAGCCGTTGACCGTGTACATCGTGATCATCTGGAAGAGTGCGAGCGCCGTGGCGATGCTCGCGACGCTGGCTCTCGGTTCCCGGTCGGCGTGGACGGCGTCGACCGACCACCGGTCCCCGAGCGGGAGGAAGATCGCCCAGAAGAGCAGCCAGACGAACAGCGTGTCGGCGTAGCTCAGAACCAACGGATTCCGCAGATCGAGTGAGAGGACGAACACGAGCGACAACGCGGTCACGATTCGAGTGTAGTAGCCGACAAGCAACAGGACGGCGAGTACGCCGTGGACGACGAACAGCGCCGCCGTCCCAGTGGGATCAGTGGTGAGAAAGTACACCGATGGTGCGTCAGTCGACAACGCTGCCGTTGCGAGCGACTGGGGGACCGGGCCGGCCTCAGTGTAGAAGTGCGAGAAGTTCCGAGCGCGAAGGAAGAGGTCAGCGAGAATCAACAGCGCAAGGGCGACCCGAAAGAGCGCGAGTGTGCGGGTATCGATGCGGACACGCTCACGCAGGGCTGCTCGTCGCGTCGACGTCGCGGAGGCGGCCAGAACCATCGGGAGAGACTCTTTTTTCCAGAGGCGTCGGGCACAACATATGTTTTGTTATGTAGTCCCTGGATGGGGCCGCACTCGGACGGTCGCGGTACTCTCGTCTGGGCGAGAGCGAGTCAGGTACCGGCACTGTCAAAACTGAGACTGAGACCGAGACTGAGACCGATCGATAGCGCTGCTACTCCGCCAGCGGTAGTGTAAACGAAATTGTCGTTCCTTCCCCGGGTTCGGACTCGACCCAGATGGTTCCGCCGTGACGCTCGACGATCCGCTGACAGAGCGCGAGTCCGATTCCAGTCCCCTCGAACTCCTCGCGGCTGTGAAGGCGGTCGAACACCGAAAAGATCCGTTCCTGATCGTCCGCGTCAATACCGATCCCGTCGTCCGCAATCGAGATCACACACTCGTCGTCCCACGTCCGTCGCTCTGCGCTCACGTGCACGGTTGGTGACTCCTCGTCGTTGTATACGAGCGCGTTGCTGAGAAGATTCTGCACGACCTGGCGGAGCTGGGACTCGTCACCCTGCACGCGCGGCAGCGACTCGACCGTAATCTCCGCATCGCGCTCTGTCACCTGCACCTGGAGGTCCTTGCGAACCTCCTCGACGATAGTGTCCAACTCAACCGGCTCGAGTGGCTCCCCTCTGGTCTCGACTCTGGCGTACTCGAGTAATCCGTCGATCATCGCTCGCATCCGGTCGGCCCCGTTGACGGCGAACTCGAGGAACTCCGCGCCTTCGTCGTCGAGTTCCTCACGGTAGCGGCTGTCGAGCAACTGGAGGTAACTCGAGACCATTCGGAGGGGTTCTTGCAGGTCGTGGGAGGCGGCGTGGGCGAACTGTTCGAGGCGTTCGTTCGAGGACTCCAGATTGGAGACGAGCGTTTCGAGTTCGGTCTGGCGGCGCTGGCGTTCGTACTCGTAGCTGAGCCACTGGGTTGCGAGTTCGACGAAGCGCTGTTCTGCAGGCGAGAAGGGAGCGGGGCGCTCGTCGTCGCCGGCGAAACAGAGCGTGCCGTAGAGGGTGTCGTCGACCATGACCTTGCCGCCGACGTAGGCGTCGAAGTCCCAGCGCTCGTAGGCAGCGTCGGAGACGGTCTCGGCCGGCGGGGAGTCGATGAGGACGAGCAGGTCGTCGGTGTCGATCGTCTCCCGGCAGTACGTCTCCGACAGTGGTGCGGTCGCGCCTGGTTCGATCTCCCTGCCGCCGATGGATTGGGCGACTTCGAACCGGTTGCGATCGGCGTCGACGGCGGAGACGAACCCGACGGGCAGGTCGAGGCGCTCGCGGCCGAGTTCGAGGAGGTCGTCGACTTTCTCCTCGAACGAGCGCTCTCGGTCGGCAGTGATCTCGTACAGTCGCTGGAGCGTACGATTGCTCTTCCGGAGCTCTCGTTTGGTCTCCTCGCGGTCGGAGACGTCACGGAGGTAGATCGAGAGCCCGGTCTCCGATGGGTAGGCGTTGATCTCGAGCCACGCATCGAGTGCTGGCACGTTCGCCTCGAAGGAGACGGATTCCTGCGTGGCTGCTGCGTCGCGGAGTATCGACTCGACGTCGTCTGTGTCGGGAAAAACCGACCAGAACGATCGGCCGACAAGTGCCTCGTCGGACGCGTCGAGGAGGTCGACCGCACTGTCGTTTACGTACGTGAACGTCCAGTCCGTGTCGATACCGATGAATGCGTCCGTGATCCGGGTGTGGACTTCGTCGAGTTCCTCCTCAAGTTGGCGTCGTTTCGTCACGTCCCGGACGACACAGACCATGCCGCCGTCGTCGGTCGGCGCGAGGTAGTGGTCCTCGATGAACTGGCTGCCGTCTCGCCGTAGCCCGACGGTTTCGCCCGACCAGGACTCGCCCTCCTGTAGCGTCGAGATCATATCCTCGTAGAGGTCGTCGGTCATCCCTTCGGGATACAGCCGCTCCCAGTGCATACCGATCATCGACTCCGGTTCGTAGCCGTAGAGAGCCGCGTACGCCGAGTTTACGTAGATAAACGTCCCTTCCTCATCGAGCAGGCTGATCCCCTCACTCGCCGTTTCGAGCGCTTGCACTACCCGGTCGTGTGTGCTGAAACCGGCCTCGGTTGCTGTACACTCGGGCTCTGGACGCTGTTTGGCCTGCACGTTTCGGATGGCAGACTCGAGTACGGTGGCAACGCGCTGGAGAAAGGCGATGTCGGCCTCGTTGAACTGGTGGGTGGTGTCGGTGGGGAGGGTGAGGGTAAGGAGTCCCCATGGCTGGTCGTGTTCGGAGTCGGACACAGAGACGGGCTGGTCTTCGTCCCCACTCTGGCTCTTAGCTCGCTCCTCAGGAGCACGGTCATAGCCATGGCCACGGTCACAGCCACCGTTGTACTCAGACTCACCAGCACCACCAAGACGAACAACACATCCCCGTACGGAACTGGCGTTATCGTTGTCACCGCTGCCCTCGACCCCATCTCTAGCTCTATCTCTATTTTCGTCTCCACCGCTATCTCTATCCTCGTCTCCACCTTCATCTCGGTCTTCAGTTCCTCCTCCGCTCATCGACCCAACGGAAACGAATCCGAGGTCGTCACCGGACACCTCACCCACGACCGGCTCAGCCGACTCGAGTGCCCGACCGACGAGGCCGTGAGCAACGGAGTGCGAACACCCAATCGCTGTTTCGCCACTGCTCTCCGCAGAGACCGTCTCTTCCGACGTTGCCACTGCGCGAACAGTCGCAGTCGGCGCGATTCGGGTAGCGCGCTCGGCATCAGCGCTAGACTCAGTCTCAGCATCGGCTGGCTTCTCAGTCGGCACGTCGTCGAACTCGAGTACCGACAGTGCTGGCACATCGACTGCAGTTACAATACGGTCGCTCACGTCGTCCAGAAACCGATCGAGGCGTGTGTACTCGAGTGCACGCTGTCGGATCTCGCGGACGACGTGTTCACGGTGCCGTCGAACGTCCGACACGGACGACTCGCCGGAATCCGTTCGCGGAGGAGCAGGCATTCACGGCCACTACCCGATACAGCGATTTAAACGATTTTCCAAAAACGAGTGAGAGTCGAGTCGGGGAGACGATACGAGGATCAACTGACGCTGTCGCAACACCTGCAACTCTCACTCACTTCGTCGGTCCAGAGAGTGTCTCGCCGCGAACGAGACGCGGAAAGACAGCGGTGAGAAACCGTCGGATGGCGACGACGACCAGCGGCGCGAGAAAGACGCCGTACCAGCCGACGGTCGCCCCACCCACCAGGTATCCGACGAGCATCACACTCGAGGGCGTACCGTGACTCGAGAGCGACGGGCGCACCCAGTAGCGGATGATGGGGTCGATAACGACCCAGCCGAGGACGGCCACCGCGGCGGGTACCCACAGCGTCTGGGGGTCGGTCTGGAGCGCGCGGATCGTGAGGTAGGCAACTAGCGGGATGTAGACCAGCGAGCGACCGACGAGCGGGATAAACGAGGCAATCCCGATGACGAGTGCGACCAGGATCGGCACCGGCACTGCGACTGCGGCCGGTGCGACGAGGTTCAGCGCCCGAAAGAGCACCCAGGCGAGCAACACGACACCGACCACGGTCAACATCTGGCCCGCGTAGACCTGACTGAGTTCCCGGTCGACACCGCGGAGGTACTGCAGCCCCGTCGCGTCGCGGTGGTCGCCGAGCGAGCGAAGCCAGCCAGCGATCACCCGATCGTAGCACAACAACAGGTAGACGAACGCAAACAGCAGCGTCACCGTAAACACAAGCGTCGCGAGTTGGGCGAGCACACCCGTCCCGTACTCGAGTAGCGCCGTGGCATCGGCCGGCCGGAGTCGGTCGACGAGCATCGACGCGAGTTCCGCCGGTGACTCCGGCGGTCGATCGAGGATGAGGCCGAGTCCGGGCGCGACCGTCTCGAGCGCCTGGTCCACGTCGGCATCAGTGAGTGTCAATACCTGTCCGATGGCGATGGCGACGACGGAGCCCAAAAATACAACGAGCGGGACGATACCGAGCAGGATCGTCAGGACGGCGGCGCGGGCAGTCGTCCCGACAGTGACCTCGAGTCGTCGCGCGGCGGGACGGCCGACGTAGTAGAGAAAGAGACCGAAGGCGACGATACCGAGGTACGCGAGCAGGAGCCAGAGCAGGATGGCGGCGACGACGAGTGCGAGGAGCCACCACGCGAGTCGGGAGCGAACAGGGAGAAGTCGGTTGAGAGAGACGCTGGGAGCGGCGTTGGTGGTGGGAGGAGTGGTGGTAACGGTGTCCTCGTCGTCGAGTTCGCCGCTGTCGGCCTCGTCATCACCGCCGTTCCCCGTCGCCATAGCGGTCGGACGACGCGTGCAGCTATAAGACTCACACGCGGGTGTGCCAGCCCCGAGAGCCGTGTCCGCAGTCTCATATAGAATATAGACGACGGAGAGAACACAGCATCTAGCCACTGCCCTACGTTGCCGACCTGTTCTGGTGACCTCGGTCAGAACAGCCACACCATAACCCAAATCCAGGGACAGTCAACCCGAACACCTCTACATTATTTAGGTCGACCAAAATAAAAACGTATATATTGTTTTAGGCTTGCCGAAAAGTATGGGATGGAAATCGATCGCCTCTCCACCGGCTGCAGTGGATCGGCCGGTGACCACATCGATAAGCTCGACCGGCGCTTTCTCTCTGCACTCGAGTTCAGTCTCGAACGACGACACGTTGAACGGGGCGCGCAGACGGGTACGGAGACAAGAACGAGAACAGGAATCGGAATCGGAACGAGGGCTCACCAGCGATGCCTGAGACGCACTCGAGTGAGTCCCCAACGACGGGACAGTCCAGACAGTCACGACGGCCACTTGCAGACCCGAAGCTGCTATCCGTCTGTTTCGGAGGAACTGCTATTGTCGTCCTTGGTGGGCTCGTACAGCTGAGCTTCGGTGCGTACTCGATGTCGATATCCCAGGCGTGGCGCGCGCTGTTTGATCCTGCGGTCATCTTCGATTACCGGTGGCTGCTCAACTTCTTCCTCGGTGAGGGGATACTGGAAACGCTCACCGGCTACGAGGTGTCCCGGCTGCCCGAACTGTCGACGGAGACCCACATCGTCTGGGATCTGCGTCTCCCGCGCGTGATCGTCGCGATTCTGGTCGGGATGAGCCTCGCCGTCTCCGGTGCGATCTTTCAGGCCGTGACGCGCAACGAACTCGCGAGTCCGTTCATTCTCGGCGTCTCGTCGGGTGCCGGCCTAATGGTGCTCGTGGTGCTCACGGTCTTCTCCGGTCTGAGCACGTTCCTGCCGCTGGTGGCCGCTGCGGGTGGTGCAGGTGCGTTCTTGCTGGTGTATCTCATCGCGTGGAACAACGGCACGAGCCCCGTTCGGCTGGTGTTGGCCGGCGTCATCGTCGGCACGGTCTGTGGCTCGTTCCAGACCGCGCTGTTCGTCTTCACCGACGATATCGGCGTCGTCCAGCAGGCCATCTCGTGGCTCAACGGCTCGCTGTCCGGCGTCGGCTGGCAGGAGGTCCGAATGGCCCTGCCGTGGACGACGGTCTCCGTCGGTCTGGCATATCTCAGTTCGCGCCAGCTCGACGTACTCCTGCTCGGCGAGGGGACTGCCTCCGCGCTCGGGATGTCCGTCGAACGCGTCCGGTTCGGCCTGTCGGGACTGGCCGTCCTCGCCGCCGCCTCGAGCATCGCCGTCGCCGGCATCGTCAGCTTCGTGGGGCTGATCGTCCCGCACATCGTCCGCAACGTCGTCGGCAGCGACCACAAGAAGCTGCTGATCGGCTGTCTCTTCGTCGGCCCGGCGCTGATGGTCTCGGCCGACGTCGGCGCGCGCCTCGCGCTCAACCCCGTACAGATTCCAGTCGGCATCGTTACCGGCCTCATCGGTGGCCCGTACTTCCTCTACCTGATGCGCAAGAAACAGCAACTCGGCGAACTCTGACTCCACATCCTGGTGCTACTCGCGCGTTTTGTGCTCGGTCGTTCGTACTCGAGTACGCCAACCACCTATATTTTCAGCCGGCCTAAAACAAAACACTCATAACTATTTAGGCAAGCCTAAAACTTGTATGACAAGCAGACGGCGTGTGCTCGCCTCGACCGCAACGACAGTGACGATCGGTATTGCCGGCTGTGCGGCCGACACGACTGAACCGAGCGGTGAGTCTGACGGTAGCGACGGCGGCGTCGATCCCTACGAGGTCTGTATCGAGCCAAGCGGCTGTCACACGTTCGAGGACGTGCCGGAATCGTTCTTCGTAATTCCCGGCACGCAAGAGGATATGGCGATGTCGCTCGGACTCCAGCCGGCAGCCCACGCCTACCCCGAACGGAAGCCGTACAAGTTCTACGAGCAGCTTCCCGGCGTTGACTACAACCTCGACGACGTATTCCAGTACGGCGAGGGCGAGTCTGCACGAAATTACGATCGCGAGATTTTCTACGAGATCGACCCCGACGTGATCCTGGCGGACCCGCGGATGTTACAGAACTACTCGAACTGGAGCAACGCGGATATGGAGGAGATCGAGACGGCCGTCGCGCCGTTTCTCGGCTCCTACATCCGCTTCGATTTCGAGGGACAGGAACCCTACTACACCATGTACGAACTGTTCGAGACGGTCGCCGAACTCTTCCAGCGCCAGGCGCAGTACGAGGCGTGGGTCGAACTCCACGACGAGTTCATGGACACGATCGAGGACGGATTGCCGCCCGAAGACGAACGGCCGACGGCAGCCGTCTTCTGGCGGGGTATCGACGCCGACGCCGGCGAGTTCCAGCCCGCACCGATCAGCGAGAAGCGAAACGACGTTCGGTGTTTCCGCGACCTCGGCATCAACGACGCCTTCGAGGGGATGGACATCGCCGGCGATATCGGCTACGAAACCCTGCTCGACGTCGACCCGGACTACATCGCCGCGCTCACTCTCTCGTCGATGACTGGCGAGGAGTGGCAGCGCGAGGTCGTCGATCCGCTCGAGGATCACTCGACCGCTCGTCGCCTCTCTGCCGTCGAAAACGGCAACGTCGTTCGATCGTCGGGACAGTTCATGGGTCCGGTCACGCACCTGTTTTCGACCGAAGCGCTCGCGAAGCAGGTCTACCCTGACGAGTTTGGCTCGTGGCCGGGAGATTCGGATGCGATTCCAGAATCGGAACGGCTCTTCGACCGCGATCGGGTCGCTGAGATCGTTACGGGCGACCTCTAAGCTCGTTCCATCCTTTTAGGCTGGCCTAATATCGAAGCGACTATAATGTTTTAGGCAAGCCTAAAAGTATGGCAATCGTCGAGTCGAACATCGCTGGCAACAAGGGGGTAACGAGGCGCGAATATGTGACATACGGCTCTGCTATTGCGGGGACCGGATTGCTCGCTGGCTGCACGGAGGCGGACAGCGAAAACGGAGGCACGAACGGCACCGATGGAACTGGAACGACGGGCGGCACCTACTCGGTAACGATGGAACCAGTGGGGACCGTCGAGTTCGAGAGCGTTCCCGAACGGTGGCTCCCCTACACCGCCGATTACGCGGACATGGGCGTCGCGTTGGGACAGGCAGACGGGTTACTCGGCGTCGAACTCGTCGAACGGTTCGGGACGCATTACTACGAGGAACTCCCGGGTGTTTCCGTCGACGAGGACAGCCTGATCGACCTCTGGCAGAGCGGCACGGACACCGAACTGTTCTACGAACTCGACGCGGACGTCCACCTCGTCGATCCGCCGTTTATGACGAACCAGGTGCAGTGGACCGAAGCGGACATCGAAACTATCGAACACGGTGTCGCACCGTTCATCGGCAACACGATTTTCTCCCGAAGCTACGGCTGGCACGACTACGAGTACTACTCGCTATACGAGGCGTTCGAGAAAATCGCCGAAGTGTTTCAGGAACGTGAGCGATTCGAGGCGTTCGACCAACTCCACGACGAGGTGCTTGCCGATGTCCACTCTCGCTTGCCCGACGAGAATCCAGAAATCGCGATCCTCGCGCCCGAGTCCGTCGCGCCCGAGGAGTTCTACGGTTACACTCTCGACGGTGGCACGCAGTCGAAGCAGTGGGACGACCTCGGCGCCCGAGACGCACTCGAGCGCAGCGGTGTCGGCGGCTTTCACGAAACGGGCGGGACGATCGATTACGAGGCGCTGCTCGAGGTCGATCCCGACGCGATCGTCATCTGGCAGGAGGCTGGCGTAACGGCCGAGAGTTTCGAGGCAGACGTACTCGAGCCGATGCAAGACCACAGCGTCGCCCAGAACCTGACGGCAGTCGAGAACGACCGGGTCATCTTCGGTGGGTTGTTCTACCAGGGACCGATCATCAATCTCTTCCAACTCGAGATGGCCGCCCAGGGGCTGTTCCCCGACGAGTTCGGTGGCGAAGACCTGTTCGACCGCCAGCGGGTTGCAGACATCGTGGCTGGGGAGTTCTGAACATGACGGACGCTGCAGATAGTGAGCGCGACGCGGTCGATGAGACGGATCGAGATGTTGTCGTCGTCGGCGGCGGACCAACCGGTAGCGCGGCCGCGATCTTCACTGCCCGACACGGTCTCGACACCATTGTCTTCGACCGCGGGAACGCCGCCCTCCGGCGGTGTGCATATCTCGAGAACTATCCTGGGTTTCCCGGTGGCATCGACATCGAGGGCTTCTACGATCTGCTGCACGCCCACGTGGAGACGGCCGGCGGTGACCTCGTTCCGGATCTGGTCGAGTCCGTCGATCGGGAGCATCCCGACGGCCCGCTCGTCGTCGAAACGCAGGAAGGTCGCCGGGTCACGACCGGTGCGGTCGTCGCAGCCGCGTGGTACGACGGTTCGTACCTGCGTCCGCTGGGTGGCGACGAACTGTTCGAAACCCACGAGCACCACGGCGAGGAGCACCACCACTTCGACTCGTCCTATCCCGATGCGGACGGTCGTACGCCGATCGACGGCCTGTACGTCGCCTCACCGAACGGAAGCCGGAACGCCCAGGCGGTCATCGCCGCCGGTCAGGGGGCACACGTCGCTCGAAACCTCATCGAGGATCACCGAACCGCGCAGGGCTTCCCTGACGGCGTCGCCGAGCGGTACGACTGGCTCCGCCGAGAGTCTGAGTTTACGGGCGAGTGGGCCACCCGGGAGCGGTGGCGAGAGTGGTATGACGAAACGTCCGATGACGACCACGATCTCGAAACGGAGCGCTACGAGGAACTACGAACCCGATACATCGATCGTGCGTTCGAGACGCGACTCTCGGAGTCTGCCGCCGAGTCACGGACCACGCAGGGGACCCGTGAACTGGTCGAAACGCTCGGCACTGACCGTGTACTGGACGCCGTCGACGACGAGCGGATTCGTTCGTATCTCGGGAAGACGGCGGATGAGGCAGATACCGAGACACAGACCGATACGGAGACGGTCTAGCGCCACCGAATCGTCTCAATCGAACCACTTCAGCCGTACTATCTCAGTTGTACCACCTCAGCCGTACCACCGCAACCGAACCATCCCAGCCGAACCCCCCAACCAAACCACCCAATCCGATGAACGACCCCGGTGCAAACCCATGAGTGAAACCACGTGCCAGCCGACGAGGTGGGTACGGTGACAGTCGACGTCCTCCAGACAGCACTGGATCGCGTCGCCGAGGAACAGACGGCCGTCGCCACAGGCAGACGAGCCTTCGAGCGATTCGAAACCGGTGTCGAGGAACTCGAGCCCAGCGCCGGCGTGAACACTCCTCCCTCTACCGCCGCTACCACCACCCCCACGACGGCCTCCACGACGACGTTCACAGACGAAGGCAACAATGCCACGCCCGCTGCATCGATCGTTCAACACCACCCGGACGAACCAGACGCCATAGCCCGCGTCCGAACGCTGTTCGCCGAAACCGTCCACCCATACAGCACCGAAACGATCGACGAATCCGAACCGCTCCTCGAGACGGTCGTCGAAGAACTCGGCCCCGACATCGCGACAGCGCTTGCCCCGACGACGCCCAATCAGTTCACGCCGGCGCTGAAGGAAGCGATCCGGATGAGCGCGAACCAGCGCCGCACCGAACTCGAGACGATGGCCCGCGTCCTGGAGCGCGAAACAGAATCACTGACTGAGGCGGTAACTGCGATCGACGGCGTACTCGAGTGGCTCGAGTCAGCGGACGAGACGCCGCTGTCGTCGTTCGGCTTCGAAGCGCTTCGGGAGCGCCACGAGGCCCTCGCCGCTCGCCGGGTCTGCTGTCAGCGGTTCGTCGAGGAGCGACAGGAGACGCTGGCGCGGACGATTTCGCAGGGGACGCCTGCCAGAACGGCTCATCGTGAGGTCGTCGAGTATCTGTACCAGGAGCAGCGCCAGTCGTATCCGGTTCTGGCTGTGATGGTGGCTCTTGATCGGCTCTGTGGGACGTGCCAGTGGGTTGTTCGTGATCATCTCGTCCGGCGTGCGTGAGCGGCGGTGTACCTGGCACTCGTGAACCGAACGCAGCGTCCGACAGCCAGCCTGCCGGCTGGTCGAATTCAATTCGAGAGAACGCTATCGCCGGGAATCGGCGACAGCGGGCCTGGCAGTACTCATAGGGTTCGTCATCGCCAGGTGCCGAGTCTGGCTCGGGTCAGCACTTCGTCATCGGCCGGGCGAACGTAGGGATGCGAGCGGAAAACGGTTGTCGGTTAGGGCGGACGGCTGGCTGCTTTGTCGGCAGCTGTGAGTCGTCACAGTAGCAATGGCAGTGGCAGTACTCGAGTTCCGCCGAGTGAGGATGACTACGGCTGGGTGGAGTGATCCGGTGACCGCGAATTTGCGAAGGCGGTGTTCCACTCGTCGATGAGGTTCTGGAGCCGGTCAGTGTGGCGGTGAGAGAACGTCGCTGGGGAGCGGGCGGTGACAGATGTCGTCGAGGTGGTGCTGGTTCCGGTAGTTCCGGCATCAGTCTCTGCGTCACGTCCAGTACTGGAACCGAAGCGTGTAGCGGTGTCTGTCTGTGTTCGTGTCTGTGCGTGCGTTCGCGTCTGGGTCTGTGGTCGGTGTCGTGTGCTCATGTCGGTCGGGTCTGTTCGGACTGCAGGGTATCACAAGAGGCGGTTCGAGGTCGGGTGGAGTGCGAGCGTAACTACGCTCCGAGGTGTACGTGTACGACCGACATTGTCTGTACACAATCCATAATGGTCCATCATTATAAATGTTCATGATAGATACNGGAGTGCGAGCGTAACTACGCTCCGAGGTGTACGTGTACGACCGACATTGTCTGTACACAATCCATAATGGTCCATCATTATAAATGTTCATGATAGATACGGCATGTTGCCGTGAGTATGCGAACTGGCGACTATCGGGGGAGGTCTGGGGGCGCTGCGGTTACGCAGGGCGTACACCACCACTACGACTAAGCAACCCGCGGGTGAGCGAGTACGACAAGAAGGATGTCCGCGAGTACGACCCGGTCGGTAACTGAGAAATCTCCGTCGACAGCAGACCCACCACCCATCGACGTGAGCATCGTCATCCCCGCGCGAAACGAGGCGGCGTATCTGCGCGGCGCGCTCTCGAGTATCACCGCGCTCGACACCGCCTACGAGTACGAGGTGATCGTCGTCGACGGCGCGTCGACTGACGGCACGCGAGCGATTGCCCGCGAGTACGGCGCGACGGTCCTCGAGGAGGACGGCTCGAGTATCGCCGTCGCTCGCAACCTCGGTGCCAGCCGCGCCGACGGCGAGTGGCTCGCGTTCATCGATGCAGACACGCGGGTGCGGGCAGACTACCTCACCGAGATGCTGGGGTTCGTCGAACGTGAGGGGCTCGCCGCCGCGAGTTCGCGCTGTCGGATGACTGGACCCCTGCGCGCGAAGGTGATGGAGGCGACGATCAACGAGCTTTTCCCGCGACTTGCGTCCCCGGTGTTGCCGGGGTTCAACTGCGTCGTACACCATCGGGCGTTCGGCGAGGTAGGTGGCTTCCCGGACGTACCGAACGAGGATACGGCGTTCAGCCGCCGGCTCGGCCGCCAGTATCCGACGGCCTACCATCCCGACGTACTCGTCGCGAGTTCGGGTCGCCGGATCGCCGCGGACGGGTTGACGGGAACGCTGTGGCACTATCTGCGACTGGATGTCGGCCGACTCCGGTCCTCGCGGGCCTGAGTCTGTCGCGAATCCGGTTCCGGTACGGACAGACAGGCATGACTCCGCCGGGACACCACTTTTGTCCGCTCTCGTGGGTGAACGAATCGTGTCTACTGTCTCAACCGAGGCCGCCGAGCTACTCGAGAGCGAACCGCTCATGGCACACCTCGGAACCTGTGTCGACGAGCGGCCACACGTCGCGCCGGTCTGGTACACCTACGACGAGTCGGACGAGACCGTCGAGATCGTGACGAGCGGCAAGAAACTGGCGAACATCAGGGAGAACCCGCAGGTTGCTCTTTCGATACAGGCCGACGAGGGTGGGCAGACGCAGTGGATGGTGAGCCTGCTCGGGACGGCGACGGTTGTCGAGGACGAGGAAGCGAACGAGGACGCTCGCCGGCGAATTCATGCGAAGTACGACGCGCCTGCAGACGCCTACGCGGACAACACGCTGGTGCGGATCGACGTGGGGTCGGCGACGGCACAGACCTACTGAAGGTATTGTGTGACCAACTGTGGCTATCACGTGGCTGTTCTCGGCGCGCTCGCGTGTCGGTGCTTACCCGGCGTAAATCGTATAGTTGAGCACGGCGGCGAACGAGACCCAGGCGAGGTAGGGAGCCAGCAACGCCGCCGCCAGTCGGTCGACGCGGGCAAACGCCCAGATGGTCGCGGCGACGGCGACCCAGAGCACCCCGATGACGAGCAAGCCGAGATCCGCCCGCTGCAGGCCGAAGAACGCGGGCGTCCACGAGACGTTCACGACGAGTTGCACCGCGAAGATCGCAATTGCAAGGCGAACATCCCGCCGGGAGGTTCCGTGTCGCCAGACGAGGTACAGCGCGAGTCCCATCAGCGTGAACAGCGTCGTCCACGCGACTCCGAAAACGATTCCCGGTGGAAAGAACCACGGCTCGGAAAACCAGCTCGTATCCGAGCCGATGAACAGCGACGGCGACGAACCGATTACGTTGACGCCGACGATCATACCGACCGCGACTGCAGCCTCGCGCGCAGACGGTCGCGGCGGGAGTTCGCGTACAACCTCCATACGGACCGTCCACCGGCGAGTGAAATAGTACTCAGGGGTCAAGCCAGTTTGCCAGTCGGTCAGTCAGTCAGTTCCAGCCTATAGCCCGGTCGGAACCTCGAAATAGCTCGTCTCGAGGTCGTCGTCCCACGACTCGACGCGTTCCTGGACCGCTCGAACGCCAAACGTCTCCGTCGCGTAGTGGCCCGCCAGCACGACGTGAATGCCCGCCTCCCGGGCCTCGTGGTAGGCCTTCTGTTTCCCTTCACCCGTCACGAGCGCATCCACACCCGCCTCGACCGCCTCGTCGAGCCAGTCCGTGCCGCTTCCCGTGATGATCCCTATCTCCTCGATCTCGTCCGGGCCGAACTCGAGTACCTGCACTGGCTGGCCGCCCGTCTCGAGATTGGACTCGAGTTGTTCGCGCAGCTCGGCAGGCGTATACGAGTCGGTAGCACGGCCGCGCTGGCCGATGTACTCGGGGCCGAGTTCGCCGAACGGCTGGCGGTTCTCGAGGTCGAGTACGTCGGCGACACCGGCGGCGTTGCCGAGTTCCTGGTGGCCGTCGAGTGGGAGGTGTGAGACATACAGCGCGAGGTCGTTCTCGATCAGCGGTTGGAGGCGATCGTAGGTGCGCCCCGTGACGCGGTCGAAGCCGCCCCAGGAGATGCCGTGGTGGGTGACTAGCACGTCCGCGTCGGCCTCGATCGCCTGCTCAAACGTCTTCTGGACGCCGTCGACGGCGAACGCGACGTGTTCGACGGTTCCCTCGTCCGGGCCGACCTGTAGGCCGTTCGCGCTGGCGTCGAGGTCGGCGTACGCTGCGGTGTCGAGCGCCTCGTCGAGTCGGTCGACGAACGCGGCGAGTTCCATGCTCATACGCGTCCGTTATTCCGCGGCGGGCTTGTATCCTTGCGGTCTCTGGCTATCCCGTGAGTGGAACCGACTACGACCGACAGTCGAACGCACGCACAGTGTGGCGCTCGATTTCGGTATCGGTACAGTCGACCGGCTGGAGACCGCGGTCGGTGAACACCTGCTCCCAATCTCGGATGTATAGCGGGAGCCCGTCGACTTCGCGAACCTCGCGCAGCGGGGAACTCGGCCCAGGCTCAGAGTCAGAACCTGAACCCGAACCGGTGGCTGAACTCGAACCCGAACCCGAACCTGAACTTGACGCTGCTTCCGTGGCCGAATCGGACCCAGACTCTCCGTTCGGAGTAGTGCCCTCGTTCTCTGCTGTGAGAACCGCAGTGCTTGCGATGCGCGCGAGGTCGTCGAACACCCAGTCGTTGTCGGGGTGAACGTGTTGAATCGTCTCGACCGAGTAGACGACATCGAAGCGATTCGTCGGGAGGGAGTCGACGAGGTGTTCGATCGAGCAGCAGTAGAAGGTGCCCGCCTCGAACAGGTCGGGTGAGTTCTGAGCCATCACTTCGAAGGCGGCTTCGTTGATGTCGATACCGGCGAGGTTCTCGTAGCCGTGTTCGTGGAGGTGTGCGAGGTGGCGACCCGAACTACAGCCGAGTTCGAGGACGGACGCGTCCGGGTCGACGAGTTCGGACAGCGTCTGTCGAAGGGCTTTACTCGTCGCGTTTGGGCCGTAGTAGGCGTAGTACTCGGGGGAGTAGGCTCCCGAGAGCGATTCCCAGCGGTCGTGGACGTCGGTTACGTTCATGGTGGATCGGGTTTGTATCTCCGCGTTCGCGGTCGCATCGTTGGTCGGACCACACTCACGCGTGCCCGTCTCAGTGTCCGACTCCGATGGGCCGATTTCGCGATCGTGTCCGCAACCGTATTGCAGTCACCGCCGCGACCGTACCGCACCTATCGCCGCAATCGCGTCGCAAACAGTCCGCGCATAGCCTCCACCCGCGTGATACATATACCTGTGGTCCTGCACTCGCACGCTAAGACCGCAACGACATCCCTGTCTTCTGAAGCACGAATTTCCGCGAGAGGGCGATTTACAACCCGCCCATTCGTATCGACGACATACTCATGTCGCGACGAACGATCAGCCACGAGGAGGGCGCAATCTACGAGTTCACGCCGGAGCTGGAGCCGATCGCAACGGTGGAGTCGGGCGAGAAGCTGACGATCGACACCAGAGACAGCCTGGATGGCGCGGTGCAATCCGATGCGGACGTGATCGAAGCCGTCCCAGACGAGGTCAACGCCGCAACGGGACCCATCGAAGTCGCGGGAGCCGAACCAGGCGACGTCCTCCGCGTCGACATCGAAGATATCCGGCTCACGGAGGAACACGGCCGCGTCATCTCGATCGAGGGCTTTGGCCTACTCGCCGGCCACGATGGGATCGAGGCACCGAAAACGCGGATGACTCCCATCGAGGACGGCACGCTCTCGTTCGAGGGCATCGACGCCGACATCCCGGTCGACCCGCTCATCGGCACTATTGGCGTCGCGACCGAGTCGGAATCGCATACGACGCTCGTCCCGCACAACCACGGTGGTAACCTCGACACGACGGATCTCGCCGCCGGGAACACGGTGTATCTCCCCGTCTTTCAGGAGGGTGCCATGCTCGCGATGGGCGACTGTAAGGCCGCGATGGCCGATGGCGAGATGTGTGGCACCGGCGCGGAGATCGGGACGGACATCGACATCACCGTCGAGGTGCTAAACGAGCCCGAGACGGAACTCGAGCGCCCGCTGATCGAAACACCCGACGCCTGGAAGCCGCTGGCCAACGCAGAGACACTCGAGGAAGCCTGCGAGCTGGCTAACCGAGATGCGATCGAACTGCTGTCCGCGGAGCACGACATCAGTACGACCGACGCCTACCTGTTCTCGAGTCTGGTCGGTGGGCTGGAGATCAGTCAGGTCGTGGACCCGCTGGTGACGGTTCGAAATTCGATTCCGAAGGAGTATCTGTCGTCACCGTTCTGAGCAGCCGGGCATCGGAGAACTGTGGTCTGCTACAGCCGCCCGGCTGCGTGCTCGTAGACAAACTCGCGCAGTAGCTTCGCGCCGAGCGAGGCCGCCTGGCCGTCGTCGCGGTCGTTGACCTCGACGACATCGAAGCCGGTTGCCTGCGGTGCGACCGCACGAACCACGTCGCGCAACTCGCGCGGTTCGAGACCGAACGGCTCCGTAGTACCCGTGCCGGGCGCGTAGCCGGGATCTGCGGCGTCGATGTCGACGCTGAGGTAGGCCTCTCGGTCGTCGACCCACGCTGTTGCGTTCCAGTCAGTGACGTCCGCTGGTGAAACGACGGTCACGTCGTCTTCTGCGGCTCGCTCCCACTCGGCTTCGCTGCCGGCGCGGGCACCGAGGACGACCAGTTCCTCGACCGAGTCGACGTCGTCGAGAATCCGGCGCATGACGCTCGCGTGTGAGAGCGGGTTGCCGTCGTAGTCTGCTCTGAGATCCAGATGGGCGTCGAGTGAGACGACGACCTCGGGTTCGACGGCCCGAGCGCCGGCCAGCGAGACCGTGTGCTCGCCGCCGAGCGTGAGCGGGACGGCGTCGTCCCAGACGATATCGCGCAGGGTTCCCTCGAGCCACTCGAGATACGCCGGTACGTCGTCCCACGCGCGAACGTCGCCGTGGTCGAGAACGCCGAGTTCCGAAAAATACTGGTCCGTTCGATGGTCGTAGTCGTCGAACGGCTCTGCAAACGTCCGCAGTTGCCGTGGACCGAATCGGGTCCCCGGCTGAAAGGTCGTCGACACGTCCAGGGGCGCGCCGACGACCACGAAGTTCGCGTCCGCACGGGCGGATGTGTCCGCCGTGTCGGCTGCCTCGTGTTCGTCGGTCGCCCCGGGAAACATCAACTTATATAATCTTCCGCTGGTCTTCCATCTCGAGGTACTCGATGTTCTCGTCGGGGGAGGCGTCGACGTCCTCGGGCATGCGCATCGTGATGGTCTCGTACGTTTCCAGGTCCATGACCTGCATGTCGCTGCCGTCGACGGAGACGACCTGACCCTGTTTGCGCTCGATGATCGGGACCCAGATCTTCGCGTCGACTGGCTGGGAAAGCGAGCGCTTCTTGCCGTCGAAGACGCCAACGGCCTCGATTCGGGCCTTGGCGCTGCCGTGTTTCCCCGGCTTTGCCGTCGAGTAGGAGTTGATCTTGCAGGCTGCGTCGTCGATAACTACGTAGCTACCTTCCTGGAGATCGCGAACTTCTTGCTGCTGTTTCGCCATGTCCCGGGGTAATCAACCGATGGCCATAAACCGTTTGGAATGGCGGCTCCGATAGCCGATACCCCAATACGGCACGGAAATCGACTCTCCCACCAGATATCAGTAGTTTTGGCGTGGTGAATCGGGCCGGAACACACTAACAAACCGGCTGTCAGAAGCGAAACTATCTCGGAGCGAACACGCGAACAACGACCCAATGACCGGGGCCACCGGCGGTGTTGTCTCTCAGTTGGGACACGCACTCGGACTGGGACTTGCACTCGAGTTCGTTGCCGAGTGGCAATGGCAGTTTCAGTTCCAGTTCCAGTTCCAGTTCCAGTCCCCGTGGCAGGGGACAGTTCACCTTCCTGGGGACCTATCACCAGTGGGGGCCACGCCGTCGACCACGCTTGCAGTGGCGGCATCTGTCATTACTCTTGTCGCCGTCGTTGCCGCCGTCGCCATCGTCTCCGGGATCACACGCTGGCTCTGGCAACGCTACCACCGAACCCAGGAGTCCCCACCACTCTCGTCGCTGGCTACCGACCTCGACGACCACCTCGCCACAGCGCTCGGTCCTGGCACCGGCTCACACCTCGAGACGCCGCCGACCGTTCGCCAACTCGAGCGCGTCGACGACCCCCCCTGGTCCTGCTGAAGAAACGACCACCCCCATCGTCCCAGTCATCCGCATCGAGCTCGGGACGGCCGACACCCCTGGGCTGGGTCTTGTACTCGAGTACGTCGCGGCTGCACTCGAGACAGTTCATCCGGTACTCGAGGAGAGTGAGTGTGCGTTCGACGAGAGCGAGCGAGACGTACGCGTCCGCTACTACGAGTTCGAGGTGACGTTCGGGCCGGATGGTCTACTCGTGTCGGGAGAGTGTCGCCGTATCGTGGTGCCGCCGACGTGTGCCGAGCAGTTGTGTTCGGAGTCGCGATATGGTGTCCACGAGTTGCAACGGGAACTCGAAGCCGGTACTGGTGGAGACGGTGCTGGTGGGGAGGATGTGCCGTCGGTTCTGTGGGAGCCGTGCTGAGTTTCCCGATACAATCCCCGGTAATCGGCCGACTGTCGTGCTGTTCAGAACGTGATGACTTCGTAGCCGTCGTCGACGAGCGAGCGGATGCTCGGATGGCCGTCGAACTCGTCGACGCGGCCGGCATCGGACTGGTCGACCGCCTCGTCAACGTCGTAGGCGCTGACGCAGTAGTCACAGACGGAGACGACGTCGGTGACCTGCTGGTACAGGCTGTGGTACGTGTGATCTTCGTCGGTCAGTTCGCCGATCCACTGGGTGCCTGCGCCGTCGAAGATCAGTTTGACGTCGTCGTCGGCTTCCTGGAACTCTCGAGTGGCCTCCATCGCGTTGACGACGCGACCGAGGTTGCTTGGACCCTCTGTACCCGCAAGAACGATGATTGCTGCGCGTGCCATGCGAATAGATGGAACGAGTCTGGCGGGATGAGTATTGTTGATTATTGTACGACAGACACCGGCATAGGTAACCAACTCGTGTGTGCAGAATTAGTCTAAGTCGAACCTCTTCCAAGACGGTACGCAACCGACTCGGGAGACGACAGTTTCCAATGGCAGCCAACAAGTGCCGCTTTTGGCGGTCTAAACCCGCGTAAGTGACAGTTAGCGCTGAAGAGGAACCAATCACACAAAATATTTATCCTAACAAATTGGACCGAAACTATCGACATGCCCTCCAGACGTGCAGTGCTCGCAGCCTGCGGGAGCGCCGTTCTTGCCGGCTGTAGCGCCGTTCGACGGGAGCCGTCGGTGACCGGGTCGTGGCCCCAGCGCGGATATGGCCGCACACGAACCGGTGTTCACCCCGGCGATATCGACGGCCCTGAGTCACCACTAACGGCCCGATGGACGCGCTCGCTCCCGTCGTATGGCGGATCGAGTACGTCGCCACTGCTCGCGGACGGCTCGCTCTACGTGGGTTACACAGACGGCCCACCATCGCTCATGGAGGGAGAGCGAACCATCGTGATCGAAGCACTCGACCCTGGAACCGGCGACAGTCAGTGGACCACGACTGTAACGACGACGCGAGAGAGCCAGCAGACGTACCACCACGCAGATTCGCTCACGCTCGCCGATGACGGGTCGCTGATCCTGATACAGACGTCCAACGGTCTCTGTGCGGTCGGGGCGGGCGAGAACGAGGGGACACAGTGGTGTTTCGACAACGTCAGCGACGGACAGCTCAGTCACCAACCCATTTCGCCTGCGATCGACGACGACACGGTCTACGTCGGCCACTATCGTCAACTCGTCAGTGGTGAATCAGTGGCGCTGTTCTACGCCGTCGACCTCGAGGATGGCTCCGAACGCTGGCGCCACGAGTTTACGACGTGGGACGGAACGGGTGTCTACTCGGCTGTCGCTGTCGATGACGTCGTCTATCTCACGGAGTTCGAGGAGGGCGTTAAAGCGCTCGACGCAGCCGACGGCACCGAACTGTGGAGCGAGTCGGTCTCGGCAGACAGTGCGCCGACTGTCGTCGACGGCACCGTCTTCGTTACCTGCGCAAGCGCCGCCGACGAGGAGACCTACGGCGCGGCAGCACTCGATGCGACAACCGGTGAGGTCCTGTGGGAAGTCGACGACGACGATGGCGGCGGGTGGATCCCCCGACAGTTGGCCGCAACTGAGGACACGGTGTACTATGCCGCCGGCTTTCGGCTCCTCGCCCGAGACACGGCGACGGGCGAGCGGCGCTGGCTGGACGCGAACCGACAGCTGGCCCCGCCGAACGTCGATCCAGAGGAACTCAGAGAGGCCGAACCTACCTCGGCCAGAACGGGTATCCCAGCAGTCGTCGGCGATCGAATCTACGTCAATAATCGCAACCTCGTCGTCGTTGTCGACCGCGAGACCGGCTCGGTCCACACGCGCTACGACACCGAGGACCCACTCAGGAACTCGGTCGCCGTCGCAGACGACTGGCTCTACGCGAACACCAGCAGCACCCTGTACGGGCTTACGACGTGCGAGACCGAACTGTTCGGGCGCTGTCTCCGGTAGTCACCCCTACTCCCTGGTCCCCGGCATCGAATTTCCCGGTGCGTGTCAACCGTACGGCTCACCACCGGAACCCTGCCGACGCCGCCGGCGGCTCGAGTGGACTCGGCGGCAGCCCCTCGCCAACGTCGGGATCGTTGTACGCCCCCGGCGCAACATCGTTCGGCGTGTCGGGGTAGAACAGCGACGCCAGCAGCTGAATGTGCCCGCGACCGACGCCGAGTTCGAACTGCCCGCCGCCGTACAGCCGAATGCCCCGTTCCTCGCAGTAGGCAATCGTCTCGAGTACCGATGCGATCGAGCCGAATCGGGACGGCTTGATGTTCAGCCAGGTGGGTTCCCAGGGCAGCGCCTCGACATCCGCCAGACTCTCGATCGGTGCATCCCAGGAGACGCGCTCACGGACGGCCTCGTCCTCGAACAGCGGCTCTGTTTCGTCAGTCAGGCCGGGGTCCTCGATGATCGCGTCGGGGACGGACTCGAGTACCAGTTCGTACAGGTCGGGATCGGCAGGCGCATCGACGTCGGTCCCCTCGTACTGTCCCTTGAGATCGAGGATGCGGATCGTCTCCGTGCCGACGCGCTCGTCGAGTTGCGCGACGAGGTCGCGGTCCCAGTCGGTCGTCGGATCGAGTTTGAACTCGACGTCCGGCACCTGTTCGCGGAGGGACTCGAGTCGCTCCGTCGTCGGTGGCTCGCCGAGGCGCGTGCTGGTGACGAAGCGGACGGGGTCTCGCTCGCGGCCGAGTTCGGCGGCCAGCGTCGTCTCGGACTGGCGCAGCGCGAGGTCGAGCGCGGCGCTTTCGAGTCCCCAGCGGCGGTAGTTCCGGAAGACCTCGCGGTCGGGTGCGGTCGGGAAGAGGTCGAGGTCGGCGAGGCGATTCGAGACGGACTCGAGTGTGAACTCGCCGGTGAGGTCGGGGAGGCCGTAGGCGGCGAGTTCGTCGTGCTCGTCGGTTTCGTAGGTGACATCCTCGCCGATGCCCTCGACGCCTTCCCCGGCGAGTGTGATTTCGGTAGTGACGCGGGTGAACCCACTCGAAGTGTCTCGCGAGAGTCGCGCTGTCGAGACGCGCTCGATCGTGAGCGGCAGGTCGGCGAGCGAGTCGAACGAGGGGGCTGGTGGGGAGTCCACGTTTCGATCCGATTCCATACCTCCCCTACGAGGGCCAGTGGAAAGAACGTTAGAGGTATTCTCGCGCGCTGGCGTCGGCAGTGCCGATCACGACCAGTTGACGAGGCGGGCAGCGGAGCAGCGGTCTCGCGGCAGGAAGAACACGGTCACGCGGTGAACGGACTAGAGCCACGTGGCGGAAAGACAACAGCCGCATGGTGGAACGACGACGCTACTCGTCACGCTGGCGCTTTCGCATGCTCTGTCTGGTAAACTGCGGGCGAGCACGAATCGACCGTGGTTCGCGGAACGTTCGATAGAGTTGAATCCCGACGAAGAACGAGAAGACGGCCGCGACGATTGCGGCCCAGGGGGCGTTGAGCGCGTAGAGAACGCCCATCGAGAACAGCGACATGGTGAGCAACATGCCGTAGATGAGCCGTTTTGCGAGTTTGGCGAACACGTTGTCGGGGTCTTCGACGCCGATACGGACGTAGAGGTCGTCCCGGTCGAGTCGGTCGAGCGTCCGCTCTGCTTTCGGCGTGATTCGGGTCAGCGATTCGGCAGAGTGGCGCAGTTGCTGGGCCGTCTCGGCAGCGTACTGTCTCGCCGTCTCCTCGCGGTAGCCCTGTTCGGTCAGGTAGGCCGTCGCGGTCTCGATGAAATCGAAATTCTCGTCGAGCGTGACGCAGACGCCCTCGACCACTGTTGCGACTCGCAGAACGAGTGCGAGGTTCTTCGGCAGTCGGAACGGGAAGACGTAGATCGAGTCCTCGATCTGCCCGACGATCTGGTTGATCCGGTACTGTTCGACGTCCTCACCGCGGGCGTCCTGGATGGCGATTTCCATCACCTCGGCCATCACACCGCGGTCCGCGTCGGGCGAGAGCGTCCCCACCTCGATCAGCGCGTCGAGGATGCCGTCGATGTCCTGGTTGGCGACGGCGATGTAGAAGTCGATGATCTTCTCCTGAACGAAGTCGTCGACCCGGCCGGACATGCCGAAGTCGTAGAAGACGATCCGCCCTTCGTCGGTCACAGCGAGATTCCCCGGGTGGGGATCGGCGTGGAAGACACCATCGTCCATGATCATCTGCATGTAGGCCCACTGGAGGTTCTCCGCGACCTCGCTGCGGTCGATCCCGCGCGACTCGAGTTCCTCCACGTCGTTGATCTTCGTCCCCGGAATGTACTCCATCGTGAGAATCCGTGGTCCAGCGTGACTCTCGATGACGGTCGGGATGCGATAGCGGTCGTCGCCCGCGAAGTTCGCGCGGATAGTCTCGAGCATCTCCGCTTCGCGCTCGTAGTCCATCTCCTCGCGGATTGTCTTCGCGAACTCGTCGGCGAGGTTCTCGAGTGAGAACGCACGCGATTCGTCGACGAAAAAGAGCAGCAACGGGAGCGACCAGCGGATAACGCGCAGGTCAGCCTCGACCAGTGATTCGATCTCCGGCCGGCGGACCTTGACCGCGACCTCACGGACATCGTCCTCGCGGTCGTCGACTGCCTCGGAGTGGAGCTGTGCCCGGTAGACCTGCCCGAGACTCGCACCACTGATCGCGTCGGTATCGAACGACTCGAACTGCTCGTCGATCGGGCCGAGATCCGCTTCGATGATGGCTCTTGCCTCGTCCCACTCGGCCGGCGGCACCTCGTCCTGCAACGCGGCGAGTACGTCGATGTACGCCGGCGGGAGCACGTCCGGACGCGTCGAGAGGAGTTGGCCGAGTTTGATGAACGTCGGCCCGAGCGTCAGCAACGACTCGAGTAGCACCGACGCGCGGTGGCGACGGGTTTCGGCGTCGACGGATCGGGAACGACCGAACAGGAGGAAGCGACGGCGGTCTCGTGCATACGCGAGTAGCAAGGGAAGAAACTGCCAGGCGACGAGGACGAATCGTTTGTACGCACGCAGAGAGCCCAGCCTCGGTCACCTCGGTTCGTCGGCACCTGCAGTGTTGTTGTGGTCGTCGCGATCGGTGTCGGTGTTGGTGTCGGTGTCGCTGTTGTTGCCGTCGTCGCTGTTACTGTTGCTGTCGTCGTGGTCGTGACCGGCCATCGAACCACCCCCGGAGTCGCCATCACTGTCGCCGGTTTCGTCGACGATGTTGATCAACGTCTCCTCATTCGTCGCCTTCGGCAGCGTGATCTCGAGTACCCCGCGCTCGACGACGGCGTCCGTTTCGATCCCTGTCGTCTGGACATCGTTCGGCAGCGGCAGTTCGACGTCAACGAGCAGTGATCGGTTCTCCTCGAGATACTGGTAGCCATCAGGGGTGTCCTTCTCGCGCTGGGCTGTGATCGCGAGCTGGCCGTCCTCGACGACGCAGTTGAGCGAATCGGCGGTAATTCCCGGCACGTCGAGAACGAGCAGGTACGACTCGTCGCTCTCGAGGAGATCGAAGAAGACGTCCTCGGTGAGATCCCGCAGGGCGTCGCGGAGCGCTGGCATAGATACAGGTTCGAACGCCGATACGAAAAAGCCCGCGGTCGCGGTCATCGCGTGCGTCGCGGTTTCGCGTCCAACCCACACGCACTGCGGCGGTCCGTCCCCTACGCTTTTGACGCCCCGCGACCCGCTACAGGGTATGAAAGGAGCCGACCGCGAGCGCACCGAGGCCGGGTTCAAGGTTCGGACACCGGTCGACGAAGCGCGCCAGTTACTCAGGGAGGCGATCGACGACCGCCATGGGAAGGGGGCGGAGGGGACGGAGCCACCGACCGGCACGAAGTCCGTGTCACTCGAGTCCGCCGACGGTCGCGTCCTCGCAGCACCAGTTGCGGCTGACCGGAACGTACCACACTACGAGCGTGCAGCGATGGACGGCTACGCCGTTCGCGCGGCGGATACGTTCGGGGCGAGCGAGCGCTCACCGGCGGTGCTGCGGTCGAACGAGGGCCAGGACGGCGAACTGGTCACGGACGCACCCGTCACACCCGAAACCGCGACGCGGGTCCACACTGGCAGCGCGCTCCCCGAAGGGGCCGACGCGGTCGTGATGATCGAGCACGTCGAGACGGTCGAGTCGACGGGGGAACTCGAG
This sequence comes from Natrialba hulunbeirensis JCM 10989, assembly GCF_000337575.1. Classification (GTDB taxonomy): domain Archaea; phylum Halobacteriota; class Halobacteria; order Halobacteriales; family Natrialbaceae; genus Natrialba; species Natrialba hulunbeirensis. Next base: position 227,218 of record NZ_AOIM01000014.1, read on the forward strand.
GTCACAGATGCCGTCGCGGAGGGGGAGAACGTCGCACCGGTCGGCGAGGATGTCGACACAGGACAGCACCTCTACGATGTGGGTCACCGACTCCGGCCGTCGGATCTCGGCCTGTTGCGCTCAGTTGGTCGCACCGAGGTCGAAGTCGCGACGCGGCCGACGGTGGGCGTCATCCCGACCGGCGAGGAACTCGTCGAGCACGACCCGGAACCGGGCGAGGTCATCGAAACCAACGGGCTCACCGTCTCGCGGCTGGTCGAACGCTGGGGCGGGCGCGCGACCTACCGCGACGTCGTCACGGACGACCGCGAATCGTTGCGCGTCGCGATCCAGCGCGATCTGACGAAAGACGTCGTGGTGACGACTGGGGGCTCCTCGGTCGGCGAGCGCGACCTGCTGCCCGAGGTGATCGACGACCTCGGTGAGGTGCTCGTCCACGGAGTCGGCCTCAAGCCCGGCCATCCGGTCTGTCTCGGCATCGTCGAGGAGACGCCCGTCCTCGCACTGCCGGGCTACCCGGTCGCCTGTATCATCAACGCCGTGCAGTTCCTCCGACCGGTACTTCACTGGCTCGCCGGGACTGAGCCGGAGCCCCACCCGACGACGCAGGCCCGACTCGAACGCAAGATCCCCAGCGAACCAGGGACGCGAACGTTTGCCCGCGTACAGCTGACGCACAACGATGACAACGACGACAACGATGACACACCGGACGGACCAGCATACGCCGCGACGCCAACCCGCGCCAGCGGCTCGGGGGTCCTCTCGAGTGTCGCGCTCGCGGACGGCTGGGTCGTCGTCGACGACGACCGGGAAGGCATTCCCGAGGGAGAGACAGTTCTCGTGGAAAACTGGGAGTCCGCCGGCGGCTGTGGCGGGCGATGAGCAACTGACGTTTTTACCGTCCGCCTGCGAAGGGCCCGTATGAACCGCAAGGAATTTCGCGATCTCGCCTCCCCCGCGGCGGCCCGCGAGGCGATCGACTCGCTGTCGATCGAGGGCGGCGTCGAACGCGTGCCACTCGAGGAGGCCCGCGGCCGCGTCCTCGTCGCACGGCTCGACGCCGAACTCGACGTGCCCGGCTTCGACCGGGCCAGTCTGGACGGCTACGCGCTCACCGCACGAGATACGTTTGGCGCGGACGAGGCCGATCCCGCCGAACTCAACGTGGTCGGCACGGTCCACGCCGGCGAGAAGCCAGGGGTTGTACTCGAGTCCGGCCAGGCGGCCGAGATTTCGACGGGTGCGGTGATGCCGGCTGGCGCGGATGCGATGGTGCCGGTGGAGCGGACGGACGTCGGTGACGAAGTCGATGGCGGAACTGACGAGAGCGGTGAAAACGGTGACAAGGGGACAGTACTGGTCCGCACATCCGTCGCCCCCGGCGACAACGTCATGTTCGCCGGCGCGGACGTCGCCGCCGGCGAGCGCGCACTCGGGCCCGGAACCCGCATCACACCGCGGGACATCGGCCTCCTCTCTGCCCTCGGGATCGACGAGGTACCCGTCCGGCGCAAACCGCGCGTCGGCATCGTCTCCACGGGTGACGAACTGGTGCGACCCGGCGGGGAACTCGAGAGCGCCCGCGGCGAGATCTACGACGTGAACAGCTACACGATCGCGGCCGGCGTCGAAGATGCAGGCGGTGAGGCGATTCTCTACCCCCACGCGGGCGACGAACAGGACGAGATGGAGCGGATTCTCCGCGAGGCTGCGGCGGAGTGTGACCTCGTGCTTTCCTCGGGGTCGACCAGCGCGAGCGCGGTCGACGTGATCTATCGCGTCATCGAAGAACAGGGCGAACTGCTGCTCCACGGCGTGAGCGTCAAACCGGGGAAGCCGATGCTCGTCGGCCGACTGGACTCCTCCGCGTACGTCGGGCTACCGGGCTACCCCGTCTCGGCGATGATGGTCTTCCGGACGTTCGTCGCGCCGGCGATCCGGGAGGCTGCTGGGCTTCCCGAGCCCGAATCGGCGACCGTTACGGGCCGCATGGCTCGCGATGAGCGCTACGGCGAGGGCCGACTCCGGCTGATGCCGGTGGGGCTCGTCACCGATGGGGACGGTAACAGTAACAGCGACAGTAACGGCGGCGGTGCTGATTCTGGTGTCGATGCCGGTGTCGGTGTCAGTGCCGGTGACACCCTCGTCTACCCCGTCGACAAGGGCAGCGGCGCGACAACCAGCCTCGCCGAAGCCGACGGCGTCGTCGAGGTCGGCCCCGAAACGGACTACCTCGAGCGCGGCGAATCCGTCGACGTCCAACTCTTCTCCCCCGACGTTCGCCCGCCCACGCTGCTCGGCGTCGGCGAAGACGATCCGACCCTCAACCGTGTACTCGACCGCCTCGACAACCCCCGGTATCTCTCGGTCGGCTCCCGGCCTGGTCTCCGGCGACTCCGGGAGGGAATCCCGGACGTAGCCGTCGTCGCCGGGCCGCGCGGGCGTGAACACGAACTCGAACTCGAGGCGACCGAACTCGGCAGCTGGGAGCGCGACTGGGGGCTCATCGTCCGCGCAGGCAACCCCGACGAGATCGACGACCTCGACGACCTGGTCGACCGAGACCTACAGTTCGTCAACCGAACGTCGGACTCCGGTCTCCGTACGAGCATCGAGCGAGCACTCGCCGACCTCGCGGCAGAGCGGGGAGACGACCAGCACGACCTCGCAACCCAAATCGACGGCTTCGACGTCGGCCTGCGCGCCCACGAGAGCCCCGCCAGACGAGTCATCGCAGGCGATGCCGACGCCGCACTCGGCCTGCGCGACACTGCGGAGCGACTCTCACTCGAGTACGTCTCACTCGGCGCCCAGACCGTGCGCGTGCTCGCGAATCCGGACCGCGTGGAGAAAGCGAGCGTGCGGGAACTCGAGTCCGTGCTCGCGGAGGATGTTGTGAGTGACGTGGGACTGTCGCTGTGAGCGACGGTGGGCGGTGAGCGCCCAGAAGCCAGCGTAGCATTGACTGGGGCGACCACAAGTCGGACGAACACGGACCTGGACCCGGAGCCACGAACTGCCCGCAGACGGTATATCCGAACAGAAGACAGTCAGCCCGCCGTGAACAGCTATTTTTAGGTGATGCCGGTGTACGTAGCGTGATGTCGACGATAGCCGAGCTTCGGCTTCCGGCCACCGAAAACACCCTCGTAACCGCGTTCGAACACACCCCCGAGATCACCTTCGAACTCGAGTCGTCGGTCTCGAAAACCAGACCCTGTCTCTGGGTCGCAAACGTCGACCGCGAGCAGGCCGCGGACGCGTTCGACACCGATCCCGTCGTACTCGAGTACGACCTGCTCGTGGAGTCGGATTCGAGACTGCTGTTCGACGTCGAGTTCGTCGACGGTGCGGGCACCGACGAGCTCTGTGAGACGCTGCTAGTCGACGGCGGCTCGCTGCTCGAGATGTGGGGGACCGACGGCTGGTGGCAAGCCAGAGTCCGATACCGTGACCGCGAAACGTTAACCGACGCCTACGACCGCCTGACAGAGTCGGGAACCAACGTCGACCTGCGGCGGATTACCGATATCGCTCAGTCAAGTGGCGGCGAGACCCGCCTCACTCCCGAACAGCAGGAGGCGCTCGAGGCCGCACTCGAGTACGGTTACTTCGAGATTCCGCGGAGTATCTCGATGGAGGAACTGGCGGCCGAACTGGGGATTTCCCACCAGGCGCTCTCCGAGCGGTTCCGACGGGCGTACGAGACGCTGGTCAACGAGGAATTACAGCACGTCGAGCAGTCCTGAGCGGGCACTACTCGTCGTGGCAAGTGCCAAGTGCCAGGTGGCAACGAGCAGGCCGCAGCTAGCTCAAAAGAGTTCGTCGAACGTCTCGACGCGATGATCTCCGAGGACACACTGTCCGCGGCGGTCGTGGCCGACGCGCTCGACGTGGATCGCATCGAGGCCAGCGTTCCAGGCCGCACCCACGTCGTTCGCGCCGTCGCCCGCGAGCACGCCGCGGTGGCCGTTTCCTGACACACCAAGCTCGTCCATCACCTGCTGGACCGGCTGTGGATCCGGCTTCCAGCCCGTCTGCTCCGTACAGCACAGCCGTGCGTCGAACCAGTCACCGATGCCGACGTGGTCGAGCACCGGCTCGCAGAGAAACTCCTGACAGTGCGTGACCAGCCCAACCGGTGTGTCGAGTTCGGCGACGAACGCCGCGTCCTCGTGTAAATACGTCTGCTCGGCCCGCACCTGCGGGTCTTCTTCGGCGTGGAACGCGTCCCAGAACTCCCGCGGATCAATGTCCCACTCGAGTAGCTGTCGGTCGCGCGAGCCGGTCAGGCCGTTCCAGAGGATGTCGGCTTCCTGATCGGTGAACTCGCGGCCGAGGCGGTCGCCGACGCGGTCGAAGACGCCACGGGTGTAGGACCACTCAACGTCGACGAGGGTGCCGTCGAGGTCGAGCAGCCAGAAGTCGTACTCGTCGCCATCGTACACGGTCTGGGTGGCCATCGGGACACAGACGTACGGTTTTCGTGAGTAAATGTGTACCGATTTGTTGACCAATTCACGGGTGGTGTTCGCGGCCGGGACAGCACTCAGTTCGTGCCGCTTTCGACGCGGATACTCGAGCCGAGATACTTCGAGAGCACCTCGGAGACGGTGTCGGCCTTGAACGCTGCCAGGTCGTCTGCGATTTCCTCCTTGAGGGCGTCCACGTACATCTCATCGGCTTGCAGTTCGCTGAACGAGACGTCCTCGACGGGAAGGTCGAGCCAGTCCTCGGCGAGTCGGCGTGCATGGGCGTCGTCTGCGACTTCGCCGCGCCAGAGCGTCTCGCGGAAGAACCGCCAGCCGCCGGTTCCTGGCTCCGGTGCCTCGCGGGTGACGGTAACGGTGGTCGTCTCCGTTCCGGACTCGAGCGAGATGCCGGGTTGGGCAGGCTGGAGCCGGACACGAACCCTGAAGACGTACTGTCCGTGCATCGTGCGTTTCTGATGCGTTCCAGCTACTCAATGATGGAGGTGGCAACTCACGGGTGCTGGTGTCAGTGGCGGTCGCGGCTGACGACTGCACAGACGAGTCGGCGAATAGTACATAGTGAGGCCACTCACGAGGCAGGGTCGAAGAACTGCGGAGCGGTGTGATACGCAGTACGCGATGCGTGCTTCGTGGTACGCGATGTAGGGTACCCAGTTCGCGGAATATACTATGCGTTATGCTCGGACTCGATCAACTCCGCCATCTCCGTATCCGCATCCGTAATGCCGCCTTCCTCGTGGGAGGTCAGCCGGATCTCGACTTCCGAGTACCGGATCGTGATCTCCGGGTGGTGGAACTGCGATTCGGCGATCTCGCCGACCATCTGCGCGAAGTTGACGCCACGGAGGTAGTCGTCGAACTCGTAGACGCGAACGATCTCGTCGCCGTCCCGGTCCCACTCGTCCGGAAGCTGTGCCTCGATTTCGTCGTCTGCCAAGAGATCAGCCATACTCCTCCGAACGAAGGCCACTCCAATAATGATTGTGCCATATCGGGTTGCGTGACACATTCGGCACTCACTGCGTGCTTTCGGTCAACTCACCCGTGAGAGAGTCCTGATAGCAGCAGATTTCGGCCTCGCCGTTGTGAGTAACCGATTCCAGCACCAACGGGTACTCGAGTGTCCAGTCGCTACTAGCCGGTTTCCAATCAATCAGTAGAAATCAGTTCGCAGCTCGCATTTCGCAGTCCGCAGCCCGATCAATCGTCGTCAGTCGCCTCGAACGCCGCCTCCGTGCGCTGCTCGGACTGCGCTCGCTCCAGCAGCGACGGCCCATCCTCGTCGCCGAAATCGGGGTCGAACAGCTGCAAGGCAGTGTTGATCGTGCTCCAGTCGTCCTCGGCTGCGGCCTCCCGCAGACTCCGCGTCGGCGGCGCGAGCAGCTGATTCACCAGCGCGTCGGCCATCGCCTCGACGACCTCGCGCTGGGCCGGCGTGAACGACTCGCCCTCGAGTTGAGACAGCGCCGTCTCGAGTTCCCGCTGTTTGATCCGGGCTGCGGATTCGTACATCGCGGCGATGACCTCGTCGGCGCGGGCGCGCTTGTACTGCTCACAGAGCAGGTCGAACTCGCGGTCGATCATCGCCGCGACCTCGCGTGCGGCGTCGGCGCGCTGCTCGCGGGTCTCCTCGGTGATCGTCTCGAGGTCGTCCAAGTCGTAGACCGTAACGTCGTCGAGTGCGTCGATCGCTGGATCGACGTCGCGCGGTTGGCCGAGATCGACGACGACTCGTTCGGTGTCGGTCGTCGCGTCGTCAGCATCGCCACCGAAGTGCTGTCGGCCGACCACCGGCTCCTCGCTCCCCGTCGCCGCCACGATCACGTCCGCGCTCGTCGCGAGCGTGTCGAGGGACTCGAGTGGAACGGCGCGCGTGTCGTCGTGGTCGAGTTCCGAAATGAGGTGTTCGGCGCGCGAGACGGTTCGGTTCGAGACGACGAGTTTGGAGACGCCAGCGTCGGCGAGGCTGCGTGCGGCCAGTTGGCCCATCTCGCCTGCACCGACGACGAGCGCGTTCGCGCCCTCGAGCGAGACCGTCTGGCCGGCGAGTCGGGTCGCGGCCGAGCCGAGCGAGACGACGCCCTCGTTGATCTCGGTCTCGGTTCGGGCGCGTTCGCCGACGTGAATCGCCTTCGTGACGGCCGGTTCCAGCATGGTGCCGATGCCGCCGGCGGCGCGGGCGTCCTCGTAGGCCGTGCGAACCTGGCCGATGATCTGGTCCTCGCCGAGGACGACGGACTCGAGTCCGGTTGCGACGCGAAGTAGGTGTGTGAGGCTGTCGTCGTGGTCGGTGATGACGAGTGGGTCGTCGTCATCGACACCAGCGAAGAATTCAGAGAGCGCTGTGCGGCCGATGACGGGGTCGGCGGAAACGACGTATGCTTCGACGCGGTTGCACGTCGAGAGCACGTAGGCCTCGTCGATCTCGGGCACCGAGCAGAGCTCTGCGACGGCAGCCTGCTGGCTGTCGGGACTCGCGGCTGCGAGATCGTCGACGGTGCCGCTCTCGTGTGTGACGCGGCCCGCGGTGACGACACCCGCCGGAATCACGGCTGCTCACCCCTCGATAGATACTCCTCGCCCAACACGTCCTCGATCACTTGTCGAGCATTCGGATCTCCAGCACGTAAAGCTGTCCAAACCGCCGGAGAATTGACGACATCGGTGACGAGTTCGCGCCGGCGGGCCGGTGGCACCGCCTGTGCCTTGAGTTCCGCGCGCAACTCGCCACAGAGCGTCGCCATTTCGCCCGCGCCCTCGAGTGTCTCCTCAAGTTCCTGTCGCAGGTACTTGCTCAGCGCGGGTGCGGTACCGCCGGTCGCGATGGAGACGACGACGGGATCCTCACGGACTGTCGCGGGGACGACGACGCTGCCCGGTTCGCGGTCGCCGGCTCGATCGGCGCGGTTGACGAGGATGCTACGCTCGCGCGCCGCGGTGACAATTGCGTCGTTGACCGCTTCGTCGTCGGTTGCGGCAACGACCAGCACCGGTGTCGTGCGTTCGAGCCAGCCCAGGATTTCGTCGGGGTCGGGTGCGGCCCGACAGCGTGCTGCGCCGCCGAAGTCGGCGTCCGTGTTCGCATCCGCGTCCTCGTTTGTGCCTGTGAAGTCGGGGCTGACCACGATTACCTCGGCCTCTCGAGCGAAGCGGCGGGCCTTCCGCGCGCCAACGGGACCGCCGCCGAAGATGAGGACCGTCGCGTCGGCAAAGTCGTGGAGGAGTGGAATCATTGATAGTGCTGTGAAATGGGTAGAGCGTCAGTTACTCGGTCCGCGTATTCGCGGCCGCGCGCTCGTCGAGTCTAATTCCGGTCTTTTTCAAAATCTGCGTCGAGAACAGCGAGTCCCAGTCCTCGTCCGTGACGTCCCAGTGGCGGGCCATGGTCTCACGGACCTGCTCGATCCGGCGTTCACTCTCTGCCTCGCTGCGACCGTGGGTCATCGCGAAGAAGTTGTACGGCCAGACGCCCTCGTGGCGCGGCCGCTCGTAGCAGTGTGTGACAAAGGGCAGCGAGGCGACTTCGGGGCCGACCTCGCCTACGAGGTCGTCCGGCACGTTCCAGACCGTCATCCCGTTCTCCGTGTAGCCGAGTGCGTAATGGTTCGGTACGACGCCAATGCGCCGGATCTTCCCCTCCTGCTCGAATCGCTTGATCGTTTCGAGCACCCACTCGAGTTCCTGTCCGATCACGTCGGCCACGTCGGCGTACGGTGTCTCAGTGAGCGGCAGGCCGTCCTGAATCTCAAGGACGAGGTCGCGTTCGGCGGGCGACAGCGTGGATTTGTCGCGTAGCTGGACGTCGGGCCCCAGTTCCGTGAGATCGATCCCGGCGTCCGTCTCGTTCTCGCTGGAGCCGTCGAGCGGACCGTCCACGTAGAACTTCGCCTCGACGCGGAACTCCTGTTGTTTGGGCAGGTTGTACGTCTCCTGGCCGGTTTCGTCCTCGATAGCAGCGAGCACCTCGGAGACGCGCTGTTCGTCTGCGACGCTCACGACGAACCAGACGTTGAGGTGTGGGTGCTCGCGCTCGTAGTTGTGCGCGACCTCGCGGTGGGCGTTGACCTGCTCGACGATCTCGTCGAACCGCTCTTCGGGGGCGTGCATCGCGACGAGCGTCGCCGCGCCGCCGATTTCCTGGGCGTTGACCAGTGGTCCGAACCGGGAGAGGACGCCGCGCTCGTCCAGATCCTGAATCGTCTCGAGTAGCCCTGTCTCGTCGATATCGACCCCGCGGTCGCGCATGGCGCTTGCGGCAGGTTCGAAGGGGCGCTCCACGACGGGGAAGCCGCCCTGATAGGCGTTGACGACGGCCCGCTCGCGATCCGTGAGGTCGACGTCGGCGTTCATACTGGAGAGTCACGACTGGCGGAGCATAAGCGACTCGGGCTTGGACTGGCCGCCCACGAAGAGTGACGGAGTAACGGGATGGAGAGACACGCCGGCGACAGCAACCAGTTACTCGAGTGCCGTGGCTGCTCTGAGGTGTGGTGTGAGCTGCTTCAGCGTGTCGGTCGGTTCGACGAGTTCGCGCTCTGGGTCGTAGTCGATGAGCCCTGCGTCAGCGAGCGTCGGAAGGTGGGTATGCTGGAGCGAGACGAAGACGGACGTGATCGTCTGGCTGGGAATCTCGAGTATTGACGGCTCGTAGCCGCGGTCGATGATGGCCTTCGTCAGGTCGTTGACCGTCAGTCGCCGGTCGTGGTCGGCGAGCTGGGTGAGCACCAGGCGACGATGCCGGTCACGAAGGACGGTAAGCACTCGGTCGACGGAAAACGACTGTGGCTCTGAGTGGAGAGCCGACTGCAAGTGCGGGGTTGAACCGGTCTCGGAGCGTGAACTGGTGCTCGTACTCGAGTTCGCGTTGGCGCTCGAGTCCGCGTTCGCGCTCGCTTTCTCATTCGTGTTCGTCTTTGTCTTTGTCTTCACGTTCGCGTTCGTACTCGAACCAAATGCTGCGTTCACCGGTCGGTCGGAACAGGGGTCTCCCATTACTGGCTGAAAGCAGTCCCAACGGGGAGCCGTCGGTGTTGTGAGTTCGAAGGCAATTATAACAGGGCCGCAATTCGAAGCGGGTGGCGAGAACCGTGACCGGCGTCGCTACGTCGCTGACTCCGCTCGCATCGCATCGTTACCACGGTTGGCGACCGTCGCGAGCGCCGCGCCAGCGCAACCGATCAGCGCAGACTGAATCCCGAACCCGAGCGGGCGGCCTATAGCCAGCAACGCCGACGGGAAATCGACTGCGAACAGTTGACCAACCGTCGCAAAGATGGACGAGCCACCAGCGAGGAACGTGACACCAAAGGCGGCGACGACGGGCACCAGTGCACCGACGAGCGCCCCGAGGCCGACAGCTACTGCAAAGCGCCCGAACTGCGTGCTGGACTCGAGTGGGACACCGAATCGGTAGCCGAGGCCGAAGAGACCGCCAATGCCGAGGAGAAAGGCCGTCACGTCGACGACGCCGTGATAGAGCACCATCGTTTCGGCTGTCGATCCGAGGCGGGGAAACCACTGCCAGTGTCCGTCGCTGAGTTGCATGGCTGCATATCCGGGTGATAGCTGAAGGAGTGAGACGACGAGGCCGATGAGTGCGGCACCGATCGCTGCGATGAGTGTGTTCGTCCGGAGGGACATATACCACACAAAAATAGTAGGCATAAAAACATATGGGTGACATCGACAGCCAGTGAAACGATTCGGTGACTGTTCGGTGACGAGCCCAAAACGAGTGGCTCAGTCGCCTTCGACGCCGGTCACGTCGAAGCCAAGCGCCTCGATATCCGCGAGGATCGCGTCGTGGTCGGCGCTTCCCTTGTAGTAGATGACGATGGCGAAACTACCGTTTCGCAGCAGTTGCTGGCACTCCCAGACGAACTCCTCGTCGTCTAACGTGAGCCCCTGGTGTTGATTCGAGGAGAAGTCCGTATCGTCGTTGCCCGAGTAGACGTAGCAGTCCTGTGGATCATGTCCCGAGTGCTCTGCGATGATGTCTCCGACATCGATCGTCGCCTGCATCATCTGGACGTCCTCGCTCCCCTCGTACTCGGTGTGAATAATCGCGCCGTTGAGTTGGATCTCGCCCGGTTCGAGGAGCGCCTTGGTCCGCTGGTACAGATCGTTGTCGATCGCGTTACTCATTGGTCGAAGCGAGAACGTGCGGACTGATAGCCGTCACGGTTCGACGGAGCGATGGCCTCACAGCGGCCGGGACACCCCCAGAGCGGTCGCCCACTCTCCGACAGTGTGTTATCTTGGCGCATACTTTCACTGTCGGAGAATACCACACAAGACACATAGTCCCCGACGCCGTCTCATCAACCGATGAAGCGGTGGTTTCGTCGACGCGTCGATGCAGCGTACGAGCGGTTGCTCTCCCGTGAAATTTCCGGTGCACCAACCCACGTCGCCGTGATTCAGGACGGAAACCGACGGTACGCCCGCCAGCACGGCGGCGACGCCCAGGAGGGCCACCGCGCCGGTGCCGACACGACCGAGCGGGTACTCGAGTGGTGTCAGGATATCGGCGTCGAGGAACTGACGTTGTATGCCTTCTCGACGGAGAACTTCAATCGTCCTGAGGACGAACGCGAGGCGTTGTACGACCTGCTGTGTGAGAAGTTGACCGAGTTCGCCGACGCCGACCGGGTCCACGACAACGAGGTTCGGATCCGCGCACTCGGAGCTGTTGACCGGCTCCCCGAACGCGTCCGTGAGGCCGTCGATTACGCCGAGGAGCAAACTGCGGGGTACGAGCAGTTCGTTCTCAATATTGCGCTGGCGTACGGCGGCCGATCGCAGCTACTCGAGGCGGCTCGCGGTGTCGCGCGCGATGTCGAGGTGGACCACCTTGAGCCGGACGCAATCGACGTCGAAACGATCGAACAGCGTCTCTACGACCAGCCGGTCCGGGATGTCGACCTGATTATCCGAACCGGTGGCGATGAGCGCACGTCGAACTTCCTCCCCTGGCACGCAAACGGCAACGAGGCGGCCGTCTTCTTCTGTACGCCCTACTGGCCCGAGTTCTCGAAGGCCGACTTCCTGCGCGGGATTCGAACCTACGAACACCGCAAGGAATCCTGGCGCCGCACGCGTGCCCGGCGTGCAATTGCCCTGCTCGGTGCAGTCAGCGAACCGGAACTGACCGATGCACAGGCGGTCGTCAATCGGTTCCGTGATTCGCTGCCGGTCGGCGAACGACCCGCGGGTATCGACCGGGAGGCGACCGGCGTCGCCGACTCCAGCGAGAGCACGACAACCGAGGACGGACTCGACTCGAGTAGCCGAGCAGCAGACTGACCCGAAGCCGGGTTCTTGCAGGACGAGGTACTGCACACCGCTTTACTGCCTGTTTGCGGCCAAACGTGTTGGACAGATAACCAGAAGTATTTTATTAATTAGTATGACAATAGTAGCTGAATGTCGTCTTCCACCGCCCCCGTCGACGTCGAACGGTTCGTACGGTTGACGGACGTTGCACTCGACGACGCGTATGCGCTTCTGGCAAACAGCCGGCTACGCGTCGTCCTCCACGTCCTCTCCGCGTGTGACGCTCCCGTTTCGGTCGACTGGCTCGCCGAACGCACCAGCCAGTGGGATGACGATCCACAGGAGACGGTCAAAACCGAACTCGTCCACAACATCCTGCCGAAACTCGACGACCACCGGATACTCGAGTACGACGCGCGATCGGAGATCGTTCGAATGGACGATCCAGTGGTTGCGTTTGAGCACCCACAGTCGGAGTCGCTACTGGTGGCCGTTACTGAAGGGTGTGAGTCAGCAGCACGGACGCGGTCGGGGTAGCGAGAATCCACGGTCGAGAGTGAGATGGCGGTTGAGAGCAAGACAGGGGTGAGACTGTGACGGACACGGACACGGACACGGAGACGGAGACGAAGACGAAGACGAGGACGGACACGAAGACCGACAATGGGAGCGAAGCGCGGACACGAGCAATTGGTGAATTGCTGAAGAACGCAAAAGCGGCGACAGAAGTGCAGCACACGCGAGGGTGACGTTACCGACCGAATCGCCGTGAGCGATTGCAGTACTCTCTGACAGCGCGTAGGAAGTCTCGTTTACGGAAGTCACGCCAGTTGACGTCGGTAAAGTACAGTTCAGAGTAGACGGACTGCCAGATCATGAAGTCAGAGAGTCGCTCTGCGCCGGTTTTGATGACCAGATCGGGCTCCGAGGGGAAGACCAGATGATCCTCGACGCGGTCGTCGTCGATGGCATCCGGCTCGAGTGCTCCCTCATCGACGCTCTCTGCAAGCGTTCGGACCGCACTCGTAAACTCGTGTTTCCCGCCGAGGCCGATTCCGATCTGGATCGGTGCGTCCGCTGGATCACGGTCGTCAGGGCCGCGGACCGCAACGTCACGGGGTGCTTCGATCGTCTCGAGTTCGCGTCGCAGCGCGGGGACCGCCGCGGCGTCGAGGACGCTGACGTAAACGGTGACGCGGTCGGCGTACTCGAACGCCCAGTCGAAGAACTCGACGAGCGTCTCGTAGGCACCGCGTTCAAGCAGGTCGCGTTCGGTGATGACGAGTGCGATGTGCTCAGGGAGGGCGGCGTCGTCCCGGCTGATGCGGCGAGCCAGGTAGCGTTCGTACAGTCCCACAGGTCGGCTTCCGCGTCCGATACTATACAGGTTACGGGTCACTCTCACTGTCTGCACAGTACCAGTCTGGGGATCGGCGCGGACAGGACCTGTCACCCGCGAAACGCGGCGGCGGCGTGTTCGGGAACCTTCAAGTAACCGCCACAGAAAGACACCGGTATCGTGACATCACCCGTTCGGCGAGCCGGCGTCTTCGCGACGCTGAGTACGCTGGTACTCGCCGTGCCACTCGCTGGGATCGAGGTCGCGACCGCCATCGCAGCGGTAGTCCTACTCGGCGCGTTCCTCGTCACGGACGGCCCGCTCTTCGAGCTGGCCGCCTATCCCGGAGACTACGAGGACCGCCGTCTGTACGGCCTCATCACGTTTGTTCTCGCAGCCGTTGCACTCGGTCTCGTCGCGTTCAACACCTCGATGTCGACTGCGATTCTCGTCGGCACTGTCCTCCTCGTTGGCTACGGCAACCTCGCAGAACGGCTCGTTCGTTCCCGCTCAGAGAACGACGTGCTCGCGGTCACTGCGTTCTGTCTCGTCGCGACCGTAGCCGCAGCCCTCGGCCAAATCGTGACGCTGCTCGCACTGTCGGGCGAGCCGGGGACCGCCGCAGCCACCGCGACTATCGAGTCCGCCCTGCCGAGCGTGCTCTTTCTCGCAGCTAGCGGGGCGCTTCTCGCGGCACTCTTGCGCGATGTCTTCCTGATCTACGACGATCCCGTCGTCATGCTCTCTGCCGGCTTTCTGCTCTGGTTGCTCGCCGAACTCGATCCCGGGCTCGGAACTCCCGACATCGTAATCGCACTTGCGATCACCGCCTTGCTGGGGTACGTCTCGTACGCACTCGAGACGGCCTCTATCGCGGGCATGATCACCGGCGTCCTCCTCGGGTTGCTCACCATCGTCCTCGGCGGTTACGCCTGGTTCGCCGTCCTCATCGCCTTCTTCGGCATTGGCGGCCTCTCGACGAAGTTCCGCTACGGCCGCAAGGAGGAACTCGGCGTCGCCGAGGACAACAACGGTGCCCGCGGCAGCGGCAACGTTCTCGGTAACGCCGCTGTCGCCATCGCCGCCGTCCTCGGCTACGCCGCGAGTCTGGCCGGGCTGTTACCGGTTACCGCCGACCTCTTTCTGTTCGCCTTCGCCGGCTCCGTCGCGACCGCGATGAGCGACACCCTCTCGAGTGAGGTCGGGAGCGTCTTCGAGACGCCACGACTGATCACCACGCTGGAGCCGGTCGAACCCGGCACTGACGGCGGCGTTACCTGGCAGGGGGAGGTCGCCGGCCTCGCCGGTGCGACCATCGTTGGTGGACTGAGCTACCTGCTCTTTCCCGCCGTCGGCGGCCTCGGCGCGGCGATCATCGTTGCGGCCGGCTTCGTCGGGATGACCGTCGACAGCCTCCTCGGGGCGACACTCGAGGGCTCGCTGCTCGGCAATCAGGGCGTTAACTTCCTTGCGACGCTCTCCGGTGCGGTCGTCTGTGCGCTGTTGCTGGTGATGTTTTCTGGTGTGGTGCTCAGCTGAGCAGTTGCTGAAGCGGACGAAAGCAGGGACGATACGGCTTCCCGCAGCGCAACCGCCCCCGACCACTCCTTAGGTTGGTGGCTCGCTTGCCACGTCCTCGATCGCGTGAATCTGGACGCCCGAGGGTCGTTTAGTAAACTGCCCGAGCGATCTGGCGATGATCCGCTCGACACCACGGTCAGCCCCGATATCGAGTAGCTGCTGACTGAGAATGCCATCGAGCACGACCGTCGTCGGAACCGACTCGAGGTCCTCGAGGCTGTCGAACACGTCACTCGCCTCGGTTTCGTCGATTACGTCGTTCTCGTCGTCCAGGAATCGGACACGGTCCGTGTCTGAGCGGATGATCGCGGTCGCGTGTTCGTAGACTGTTTCGAAGTCGTTCGGATCCGACTCAGTATCGGCCGCTGGTTCGGACTGGTGTTGGCCGTCTACCTCGGAGTGGTCTGGGTCTTCCACTCTCGGTGCCGTTGCATCCGCGGTGTCCGCTGTAGCCGTCGCAGAATCGGTCGAATTCACGTTCGCACGAGCACGAGTATGAGCACGCTCGGTCTGGTCGGACGTCCCAGCAGCCTGTGCAGACTCTGGTTCGGTCGATCCACCCTGCGTTCCGCTGCGGGCAAGCCCTGTCTTGGCGTTTGTTCGTGCCGGCGCCGGACTCGAACTGCCGTCCGTCGCAGCCACCGCCTCACGGGGCTCGTTCAACCCGGAAACGGTGTCGTAGGGGACCTTGTTCCGGAGTGAAGTGAACAGCTGGTGGTGGTCGAGTTCCTCGACAGAGGTTCCGGATGGGGCGAACGCGACGTAGTCGATATCGCCGACCTGCGAGAGTTCCTCGAGAATGAGGTCACCGCCCCGATCACCGTCGAGAAAGGCTGTGACGGTGCGGTGGTTGGTCAGTTCGGCGACGGCGTCGGGGATGTTCGTCCCCTCGACGGCGATGGCGTTTTTCACGCCGTACTTGAGCAGCGTGAGCACGTCCGAACGCCCTTCGACGACGATGATCGCGTCACTGTCTGTGACGCGCGGGCCGGCTGGCAACCCTTCGTACTCCGTAATATCCTCGACGCGGACGTGCTGGCGCACCTCCGCGAGAATCTCCTCGGAGGACATGACGGAGTCGTCGAAGCCGGTCCGCAAGAGTTCCTTCGCACGGTCGACAACCTCCTTTCGTTTGGCCGCTCGGACGTCCTCGATCTCGCGGACCTCGAGTGTCGCGCGGCATGGACCGACTCGAGTAATGGTCTCGAGGGAGGCGGCGAGGGTTGCGGTTTCGACCTTGTCCAGGCTGGTCGCGATGGTGACGCTGCCGTGGGATTGGCCCTGTGTGCTTGCGATTTCGACGTCGATGCGTCCGACCTTCTGTGACTGACGGAGGTCGCGCAGATCGAGTTCGTCGCCGAGGAGGCCTTCGGTCTGGCCGAAGATTGCGCCGACGACGTCGCTGCGCTCGACGACCCCGTCAGCCGTGACGTCCGCGTGAATGAGGTATTTCGAGGTGTCTTCCATGGGAGATCTGCCCCAGACGGGGCGCGGTGACGCGAGAGTCGCGTGCAGAGACCGGGTTAGTGAAGAATTGGGTCGTGAACGGCAAATAGCTGTTGACATTCGGGGCCGTTGTGGGGTTCAGAGACTGAACGGGTGGCCACGGTGCTGTCTGTCACTGGCAGTGGAGCCGAGAGCAGGCAACCACGCTCAGTTCCCACGCGTTACTGCATCGGCTGAGAGGATTGCCAGTACCAGTAGGCCGAGACACCCAGGAGGACGACGAGACCCCCGAGGAAGAAGAGCAGTCCCGGTGGAACCGTCGCGAGGATGGGGTCTGCTGCCTCTGCAACGCCGTCCGTTACGTTTTCGAAGCCGCCGTCGCCGTCCGTCTGGTACTCCGTATCGAACGAGTCGTCGGCTGCGGTGTCGACGTCATCTTCGGCGGTCGAGTCGTCGGCTGCTTCGTCATCTGCATCGTCTGTGGTATCTGCGTCGTCTGCATCCTCTTCCTCGTCCGCTTCGGCAGTTCCGAACTCGTCTTCGTCTCCGTCACCGTCTCCGTCCCCATCCCAATCGTCCGCTGTCTCGTCGCTCTCGTCATCTGCAGCCGTTTCGTCTCCGTCGTCTCCTCCGTCCCCGTCGGCTGCTGTGCCATCCTGCCGTGTCCCGTCGTCCGTCTCCGAATCGCCGTCAGTTGCCGGCGCTGCCTCGTCGCCTGGCGCTCCTGCACCCCAGGTCTCCGCTCCATCCGGACCCAGCCACTGTGTAAGTCCGTACTGCACGAGCAGGCTCCCGCCGGCGAGCGCGCCGATGCCACCGATGAGTCGGGAGAGAGCGGTTTTGAGCTGTGAGCCCGCAGACTCGTCACTCGTCACGATCAACGGGCCGTCGGTCGTCGCGTAGACACTCATCTCGTTGCCACGCGAGGAGTACCAGGTGTCGACGACTTCGACCAGGCCGGCCTCTTCGAGATTCTCCAGGTGGTAGCGAACGTTCTGAATCGAGGAGTCGATGGCGTCCGCGATGTCACTTGGGGTACCGGGGTCGTCGTCGAGACAGGAGTAAATCTGGCGCGCCGTCGTCGAGGAGAGTGCGCTGAAAACGGCGTCGGCATCTTCACCTTCGAGGTCGACGACACGCGGTTGCCCGTCCTGGGCGGTGGTCTCGGACCGGCGTGGGAACAGACGGGCCATATCGGTCTACTTCCCATTCTCTTGCCGACACATATACTCCTTTTCCTACGTGAAAGAGCCGTTTTAGCTAGCGCTAATCGCACGACTGCACCGCCTTCGATGGTTGAAGAACGACAGTCTTCGATACCGCGTGTCGAAGGAAAGTTATTACTCACGGGCGTGTCGACCACAGCGTATGCGCCATCTGCAACTCGTCGGCTGGCTCGCGGTCGCGGTCGTACTCTGTGCGCTCGCGATTCCGTGGTTCCTCTGGGGCGACGCGAGGACAGTCGCCGGCATCTCGCTGTGGCTCTGGTGGCACATCGGCTGGATGGGACTCGCCTCGGTCGTCTTCTGGCTCTTCAGCCGATACGCCTGGGGACTCGGCATCGAACCTGACGGGACGGCACCATCCGCGGACACGTCCTCGACAGACGGAACCGATACCGGAGGTGACCAGCCGTGACGCTGGCGCTCCAACTCGCCATCATCGTCGGCTACCTCGTTCTCGCACTCGCGGTCGGACTCGTCGCCTATCGGGTGGCCGACCGGACGGCAGAGGACTTCTACCTCGCGAGTCGGACCTTTGGCACGGTCGTGCTCCTGTTTACTACCTTTGCGACGCTTCTGTCGGCGTTTACCTTCTTCGCCGGACCGAACGTCGCCTACCAGGAGGGCCCCGAATGGGTACTCGTCATGGGACTGATGGACGGCATCATTTTCGCGATTCTCTGGTACGTAATCGGCTATAAACAGTGGCTGCTGGGCCAGACCCACGGCTACGTCACGCTCGGTGAGATGCTCGGCGACCGGTTCGGTGCGACGTGGTTCCGCGGACTCGTGGCTGGAATCAGTCTCGTCTGGCTCTTCCCGTACGTGATGCTCCAGCAGGTCGGCGCTGGCACCGCACTCACGGCGCTTACGGAGGGTGCAATCCCCTACTGGGCCGGCGCGGGACTGATTACGGCGTTCATGATCCTCTACGTCGTCCTCGCCGGCATGCGCGGCATCGCCTGGACGGACACGCTCCAGGGCGCGTTCATGCTCGTCATAACCTGGGTAGCCCTGCTCTGGCTGCTCGCCGTCGTCGGCGGCCCGACGAGCGCGACCGCAGCGCTGGAGGCGGAAGCAGCACAGCATCTCGCACTCGGTAGCGACCACTACACGCCCCAGTGGATGCTCTCGACCGCGATCACGATCGGCTTCGGCGTCGCAATGTTCCCGCAGGTGAACCAGCGGTTCTTCGCCGCCGGCTCTCGAACCGTCCTCAAGCGGTCGTTCGCCCTCTGGCCCATCCTCTGTGTCCTCCTGTTCGTCCCCTCGTTCCTGATCGGGGCCTGGGCGCGCGGCCTCGACGTGACGATTCCAGAGGGCGGGAACGTCCTCCCCGTCGTCCTCGCCGAGTACACACCCGTCTGGTTCGCCGCCCTCGTCATCGCCGGCGCGATGGCCGCGATGATGTCCTCCTCGGACTCGATGTTGCTCTCTGGCTCGTCGTACTTTACGCGGGATCTCTACCGACCGGTACTCGAGTACCGGTCCGATATCCACTCAATTTCGGCACGACGTGAGGACTTCGTCGCGCGAGTCGGCGTGGTCGTCTTCGCGACGGCGTCGTTCCTGGTGAGTCTGGTGAATCCGGCGACGCTGTTCGAACTCGGTGATGCGGCCTTCAGCGGGTTCGCACAGCTCGCGCTGCCGGTCATAGTGGCACTCTACTGGCGACGGACGACACGTGCTGGGATGACGGCGGGCATCCTGGCGAGTCAGGCGTTCTACCTCGCGAGCCTGTTCACAGCGACTGTGCCAAGTGCCTACGCGGGGTGGACGGCGGGAATCGTCGGGATGGGGCTCGGACTCGTCGTTACGGTCGGCGTGTCGCTGGTGACGACGCCGGCGGCGGACGAGCAGCGGGCGCTGTACTTCGATGGGTTGCGCGCCGACTAGCGTCGATTGAATACGGTTCGAGCTGTCACTCGGGACGCTTGACGACCATCATCTCGCAGGTCTTAGGGGTCAACAGCTTGCAGAACGACACACCGAAAGGCCTCCTCGTGCTATCCCACTCCAATGCCAACCGATCTCCCCTCCTCGCTCGCCGACGAGTGGCAGCTACTCGGTACTCGCTCCGGAAGTACGAGCGTGCTCGTCGCCTCGATCACCGCCGAGACGACGCTGTACGAACCCGTCGACGAACCGGCGACGGCTTCGATCGGCGCGGGCGACCTCCCCGTCAGATCGCTCTTCGCCGTCGATCTCTCGATCTCACCAGCACTGTCGACGATCGGCATCGCCCCCGAGGCCGCCCTCTCGAAGGCCGCACCAAAAGCCAAGTCCCAGTTCGTCGACACCGTCGCCGACGACGGCCTCACCGTCGAGGAAACGCGGGACGTACTCGAGTTCGAAGGACCGAACGGCGCTGCCGGAAAGTGGTACGTGCTCGACGCGAACTACGCGGTCGAACCGGACCGGGCGCCCGACAGCGTCGACCGAATCGCCGCCGAGGCGAACGTTGCCGTCTGGCCGACCGCGGAGAGCTATGGGGTCGCCGGTGGCGTGTTGCCACTCGAGTCCGTCGCGGAACGGGCGGACGATTTTGCTGATGGATCTGGACTCGAACTCGGACTCGATCTCGACGTGAACCCGGAACGCGACCGCGAGACGATCGCAACGCTGGTTCAGACGATCGATCTCGGCAGTGCGGATGCAGCCGAGACGGATGGCGTCCTCGAGGACGACGTTCCCGACGACGCAGCAGGGGCGGACGAGCCGAGCGACGCGGACGCCTGACCACACCGATCCAATACTGTTAGGGGCTGACCGGTCCAAGTCGGAGCTATGCAAACACACATCGTTCCGGTCGGCTTCGACTACGACCGGCTGATCGCCCCGCTCGTACGCGATCAGATCGACGTCGACAGCGTCATCCTACTGGAGGGCGCGGTCGGCAGCGAGGCCAACGTCGAGTACTCCCGACACCTCTCGGAGAAACTCGAAACCGACTTCCGGAGCCTTCTCGGGGCCGAAACCGAACGCTTCGTCCTCGAAGACGTCTACGACTACGACGAGGCGTTCGAGCAGGCCTACGACCTCATCACCGCCGAACTCGACGCCGGTAACGAGGTCTGGGTCAACGTCGCCGCGATGCCCCGCACCGTGAGCTTCGCGTTCGCGACGGCCGCGAACTCGTTGATGGTCGAACGCGAGGACGAACGCGAGCAGATCCACACCTACTACACGGCCCCCGAAAAGTACCTGGAGACCGAACTGGCGGAGGAGCTTCGTGAGCAGATTCGGCTCCTCGAGGAACTCAAGAACGGCTCCGTCGAAGACGACCAGATCGACGATCGCCTCGAGAGCGCCCGCACCCACCTCTCGGAGTTCGACGAACGCGGTACAACGATCGGCGCGAAGGAAATCGACGGCGCGCACATCGTCGAGCTTCCCGTCACCTCGTTCTCGAACGTCAAGCCGTTCGAGGAACTGATTCTTTACAAACTGGGCGAGGACGGCGAGTTCGACTCGGTCTCGGAACTCGCGGAGTCGCTCGCCCGCGAGTTGAACGAGGAGTACACCGACAGCTTCCGCTCGAAGGTCATCTACAACGTCGACCGGCTGGGGCCGGGCGGTAAGGGGTACATCGAGCGCGAAGAACATGGCAAGTCCTACAGAACCCGACTCTCCAGAATTGGCGAGTTATGGGTTCGCGCGCACTCCGATTCCGAGTCGATGTAGGTGTTCCGAGCCGGTGTCAGACTGGGATGAGATAGCACCCACAGTTCTCTCCCTTTTAGCTGGATCGAGGCGCTAAGCCCCCTTCCTCAGCGAGCGTCATCAGAACGCAAGCGTTCTGATTGGCAGTCAGAAATCGACGATTTCTGACGACGCCCGAAGGCGCGAGCAGGGAGGGGATACAGCGAGCGGTAGGGTGGGGTAGTTCACCCCGTCAGCACCACCGACGGCAGGGGTCTCACTCTTCCACTCACACTCACCCTCGATTCAGTATTCGTTCTCGCAACACCAGCAGACACGGCAGGACGGTGAGACACGCGATGAACGCGAAGATGATACTCACACCCGTCACGAGCCCGAACCGCTGCAGCGGCGGGGCCAGCGCCAGCGCGAGGACACCGAAGCCAGCCGCCGTCGTGAGCGCACTTCCAAGCAGCGCACCGCCCGTCCCCGTCACCGTTGCAGCGAGGGCGGACTCGAGTGTCGGCTGCTGTTCGCGTTCGGCGACGAACCGTTCGCCGACGTGGATGCTGTAGTCGACGCCGAGTCCGATCGCGAGACTGGTGATGACGGCCGTTTCGCTGTTGAACGGAATGTCGAGGACGGCCATTGCTCCCAGAAGCCACGCAAGCGCGGCGACGACCGGTGCGAGCGTGATCGCGCCGAGTGAGAGCGCCCGATGGCGGACCCAGTAGAGAATCGTCAGGAAGACGAGGATGACGACCAGCGTGACGGCAAACGCCTGGACGAGCGTCTCGAGGAGCGCGTCCTGGACGACGGCGGTCGTCACCGGCCCGCCGGTCGCGATTGCCGTACTCGGAGACTCTGATTCGATCTCGCCGGCGAGTGTGCGTGTGTCCTCGGCGATATCCTGTGCGGCGGCGTCACCGCGGACGCTCGCGAGCAGGCGGGCGGAGTCGTACTCACCGTCACCGTCGCTGGTCCGGGAGAGTACTGCGGAGACGGCCTCTTCGTCGGCCTCGTACAGCACGTCGTAGAAGCCGGCCACGTCCTCGTCGGGGAGCCCGTTCCCGCTCGTATCTCGTTCGTCGAGTTCGGCGGCGACGGTGTCGTTCTCCGCCGCGAGGTCGTCGATGACCGAGACGGGACTGTCGATTGCGGCGTCGCCGTCCGCCTGAACGGTAATCGTGCTGTTTTCTTCGATACCGCTGGTCGCGTTCTCGATGGCAGTCAGCGTTTCCGGATCGGCCGGTGCGTCACGTATCAGAATTTGACTCTGGCTTCCCGGTCCTTGCTCCTGGAAGTTGTCACCGAGGTACGCCGCTTCGTCGCTGATCGTGTACGTATCGGGTGCGAACGGGCCGGGGAGTGATTTGGCCCACTCCGGCGCGTCCTCGGGCAGGAAATCGGCCTCGTTGAACTCGGTGTCGATCCCTGTGGCCCCGTATGCGCCGCCGATAGCCAACACGAGCGCGAGCAGCACGACGACGACCGGTGCTCGCTGGACGAGTTCGACGACGCCCGAGAGCACCCGATTGACGAGTCCCGTTCCACGACCGAACGGCTGCTTGCGACGGTCGCGACCGAGACGGTTCTCGAGTACGTCGTCTACCTCGACCTTCAGCGCAGGCACGAAGACGGCGAAGGCGACAAACGTCGCGAGGATCCCGCCAGCGCTTAGAATCGCGAAGTCCTGAATCGCCGGCAGCGGGCTGACGACGTTCGAGAGGAAGCCGACCCCGGTCGAGAACGTGGTTGCGGCGAGTGCGAGGACGACGCTCGCGAGGCCGAACTGCATCCCCGATCTGACGCCTGCTGCAGGGTTCGAGCCGCCGTCAGTATCCGCCGGCAACGTCTCAGTCTCCTCAGTCTGTCCCGGCCCCGTCTCGAGTTGCCCCGTTCTCGCCTCCCGCGAGCGCATCACGACGTGTAACGAGTAGTCGATCGAGAGCCCGATCAGCAGGAACGGCACGGCGATCAACAGCTGGCTCATCGGGATCTCGAGCCAGCCCATGAGGCCGCCGACCCAGGCCATGACGACGGCGATGCCGACGATACCGAGCAGCACGTCGACGACGTCTCTGTATGCCGTCCCGAGCGCGAACAGCACGAGAACGAGCGCGACGGGGGTGATAATCGCGAAGCTGTCACCGACCGCGTTCGACGATGCCTCATCGGTGACGCCCTGTCCAAAAAGGAACGCGTCGTCGAACCGGTCGTCGACGAGGTCGGCGATTTCGACCTGCGCATCGTAGGCTGCCTGTGGCTCGTCGTCGGGACCGCTGTCGTCAGTCTGGAAGACGAAACCAATCCGGGACTCAGCATCAGTCGTCCCCGGCTCGTACTCCGTCGGCAGGAACTCGTACGGATCCTCACCCTGCGTCTGGTCACTGTCCGGATCGAGCACGTCCGCGAGTAACGCCTCCACCTCGTCGTCCGACCGGGACTCGATTGCATCGAGTTGTTCCTCGAGTGTCGGCTCGCTCGTATCCGGTGGCCCGTTCGCCTCGGCGGCGCGGTCCTCGAAGACGGCACCGGTTGCAACGACGTTCTCGAGGGTGAGGAAGCCCTGGTCGTCCAGCGTTTCGTTGAGCGATTCGTTCTCCCGCACATCCTGCTGGAGTCGGAGTCCTTCCACCAGAGAGTCGCGGGTAAGGACATCTCCGCCCTCGTCGCGGATCACGAGCTGGGCCACGACGCCGTCGTCAGTCTCGTATGTGTCGTCAATCTCCTCGAGTGCAGCCGTTTCCTCGGAGTCGGTTTCGAACTGGCCGATACCCTCGTCCTCGACGTCGCCGATTGCTGCTCCGGCCGCGATGACGGCTGTGAGAACCAGCACGAGGACGACGACGAGTCGGCTGTTGGAAACGATCGTCTCAGCGTACCTGGCGGCGGCCCCACCGCTCATGCGTCCTCACACGGTTGCGTCTGGTCTCCAGTCCAGCTATCGAACCCGGTGGTTCGAAGACACGTCACGCTCATACAGACTCTATCAGGATTGATGGGCATACCAGTTCGGCCGTACTAGTTGGCTGTGAGTGACGTTGCCGATTCACGCGAGCGACACGGTGAGCGATGTTCGGCGATGACCGGAGATCATCTGCTGAAGACCCTCGTTCGACGAACGAGACGCGAAACATCTAACAAGACTGCCGTCAAAACAGGTTGTATATGACCGATTCCGTCGCGGTCGCAGTCACAGTCGTGGTCCGTCAGTTCGATGGCCCACGCGAGTCGGTGTTCGTAGGGGCCCCGTAGCCCCCTATCACCCACCCTGTTTCGACGGATGTATTGTTGGCGACCAGCATTCACCGAGCAACGACCGGTATCACCGATGGATTACAGTCACTGCCGTACCACACCGACGACGTATCGACGACGCCCGATTCGGGCGGTGAGAGCATGAGCATGGACGACCCGGCACAGGCCGACGACCCGGCACAGGCCGACGACCCAGCACAGGCCGACGAGACGGCTCACCACGAGCCCACACTCGAGAGCGACTACGAGCCCGAAACCGTCGAGTCCCACTGGCAGGATCAGTGGGTCGACGAGGAAATTTACGCCTACGAGAGCGATCCGAAACGGGACCCGAACACGGTCTACGCCATCGACACGCCGCCGCCGACGGTGTCGGGCAGTCTGCACATGGGCCACCTCTATGGCTCGACGCTGCAGGACTTCGCCGCTCGCTTCCAGCGGATGGCAGACGGCGAGGTGCTGTTCCCGTTCGGTTACGACGACAACGGGATCGCCTCCGAGCGACTGACCGAGACGGAACTCGATATTCGCCACCAGGACTACGAGCGCCGCGAGTTCCAGGAACTCTGCCGCGAGGTCTGTCAGGAGTACGAGGCCGAGTTCACGGACAAGATGCAGGATCTTGGCACCTCGATCGACTGGAATAACACCTACAAGACGATCGAGCCCCGCGTCCAGCGCATCTCGCAGCTCTCCTTCCTCGACCTCTACGAGAAGGGGCGAGAGTACCGCAAGAAGGCACCTGCGATCTGGTGTCCGGAGTGTGAGACCGCGATTTCGCAGGTCGAGATGGAAGACGACGAGCGCGGCTCGCACTTCAACGATATTGCGTTCGAGCTGACCTCCGATGGCACGGACCGCGAGGAGTTCGTCATCTCGACGACGCGACCCGAACTCATCCCGGCCTGTGTCTCCGTGTTCGTCCACCCCGACGACGAGGAAAACCAGGATCTGGTCGGCGAGACTGCCACAATCCCGATCTTCGGCCACGAAGTGCCGATTATCGCCGACGAGCGCGTCGACATGGAGAAAGGCAGCGGTGTCGTCATGTGCTGCACCTTCGGCGACCAGAACGACATCGAGTGGTACCAGGCTCACGACCTGCCGCTTCGCGTCGCCATCGACGAGTCCGCGACGATGACCGACCTCGCCGGCGACTACGAGGGCATGTCCACCGAGGAAGCCCGCGAGGCCATCGTCGAGGATCTGGACGAGGAGGGCTCCCTCCGGGACCGCTGGGAGATCACCCACGCCGTCGGCGTCCACGAGCGCTGTGACACCCCCGTCGAGTACCGCGTCTCCAAGCAGTGGTACGTCGAAATTCTGGACCACAAGGAAGAGTACCTCGAGGCCGGCCAGGAGATGGACTGGTACCCCGAGAAGATGTTCACCCGCTACAAGCACTGGATCGAGGGCCTGGAGTGGGACTGGCTCATCTCGCGCCAGCGCGACTCGGGGATTCCGTTCCCGGTCTGGTACTGCGAGGATTGTGACCACCCGATCATGGCCGCGAAGGAGGACCTGCCGGTCGACCCCCTGAGCGACGAGCCGCCGGTCGACGCCTGTCCCGAGTGTGGCCACGACGAGTTCGATCCCGAAGAGGACGTCTTCGACACCTGGGCGACCTCCTCACTGACGCCCCTGATCAATGCGGGCTGGGACTGGGATGCAGAGAGCGAGGAGTTTGCGATGGACAAGCCCGAACTCTACCAGTTCGACCTACGCCCACAGGCTCACGACATCATCTCGTTCTGGCTGTTCCACACCGTCGTCAAGTGCTACGAGCACACTGGCGAGGTGCCCTTCGACGCGGCGATGATCCACGGACACGTGTTAGACGAAAACCGCAAGAAAATGTCGAAATCCAAGGGGAACATCGTCGACCCCAATAACGTCCTCTCCGAGTATCCGGTCGACGCTGTCCGCTTCTGGGCTGCCAGTGTCGCCGTTGGCGACGATTTCCCGTATCAGGATCAGGACATTGTCGCCGGCGAGAAACTCCTGCGCAAACTCTGGAACGCCTCGAAGCTCGTCGACACCCTCGCTCCCGCAGACCCCGAGGAGCCGGACGAACTCGAGCCCATCGACCGCTGGCTCCTCGCCGAACTCGACGACGCCATCGCAGAACTCACCACGCAGTTCGAAGAATACGAGTTCGCCAAGGCCCGCGACCGCCTGCGAACGTTCTTCTGGAACACCTTCTGTGACGACTACCTCGAGATCGCGAAGGGCCGCGAGGACAACCCCTCGACGCAGTACGCACTGCGGACGGCTCACCGAACCTTCCTCGAGTTGTGGGCACCGTTCCTCCCGCACGTCACGGAGGAAATCTGGCAAGCCGTCTACAGTGACGACCGAAACGACCTCGAGGCAGCGAGCATCCACACCCGCTCCTGGCCCACCCCACAGGGCTACGAAGCCGACCTCGCAGCCGGCGAAACCGCACTCGAGGTCATCGGCGCACTCCGGCGCTACAAGAGCGAGAATCAGCTCCCACTCAACGCCGACCTCGAATCGGTCGCCGTCTACGGCCCGATCGAAGGCTTCGAGGATGCCATCCAGGACGTGATGCACGTTCAGGAACTCACCGTACTCGAGTCGGAGCCGGAGGTCACCACCGAAATCGCCTCGATCGACCTCGACTACTCGACGCTCGGTCCGAAGTTCGGCTCGAAAGTCGGCGATATCGACGCCGGCATCGAGAGCGGCGAGTACGAGATCGAGGAGGACGACGACGGCACCGCCACCGCCCTCCACGTCGCCGACGAGGAACTCGAGTCCGACCTGTTCGAGATCGAACGCGAGCGCACCTACTCCGGTGACGGCGAGATGATCGAGACGGAGTCGGCTGTGGTCGTACTCGAGTAACTCGAGTACCTGTCTCGAGTCGAACCAGGTTGCTCTCTCACTCTCCCACTCTCTCACTCTCTCTCGTTCGAGTCGGAGTCAATCTCACTCGAGTCCTTGCTTCCACTGTCCTGACCGGCCTATTGACATCCGCCCTAGAGCTCGCGCGCAACAGCGACGTCCGCTTCGTGCCACATCGCCGTCGCAGTCACTCGATTCTCGTCGACGTCGACCGACTGGTCCGTCCCGGAGGCACCGAGCACGTCCGTGAGCGCGGTCTCGTCTGGATCGTCGATAACCGCCGCGAAGCTCCCGGTGGATGTCTCCGCGTCCTCGATGGTGAGCGACGAGACGATGGTCTCGGCACCCTCGAGTGCCGGGTACGCGAAATCAACGAGCTGGTCTCCGTCGTCTGCAGTGGCCGCCGAATCCGCGGGAGCTCCCAACTGGCCGACGACGACATCGCCCCCGCCGGCAGTCTCGAGCGCCCACGCGACCGACTCGGAGCCGTCGACTGCCCGATCGGCGGTCCCTCCTGCAGCGCCGATCGTCGACTCGAGTACGGCCGGCGCGTCGACCGCCTCGTCGTCGACGACGACGAGCGCATCGCCACCGACGGCGATCGCCGTTCCCGCTGTGTCCTCGACGGGTGTGTACACCTCGTAGCCGTCGATCTCGTCCGTTTGCTCGAGTTGACTGATGAACTCGGCCGCCGGCTCTGCGGTGAGGCGTTCGTCGATCTCCGCGGGGTCGATCTCGCCGAGCACGACGTACGTGTCGGACGTCTGAAGCAGGGTCGAGACGGTCGAATCGAACGCCTCGTCGTCATCGAGGAGTCGCCCGAGCCCGAACTGCGCGAGGTCGAGTCCGACGAAGAGATACGCCGACAGTGCCCCCTCCGAGACCGGTGCGATCATCGGATCCGCCTCGAACGCTGCGGGGATGTCGTCGTCAGGCTGTGCGTCCTCGAGTTCGTCGCTGGCGTACTCGGTGAGTGTCTCCCAGTCGACGGCGACGAACTCGAGTGCCTGCGCCTCGTCGGCAGGGAGCCAGTTGCTGTAGGTGGGGAGGTCATCGGTAGCGGTCCCGGTTGCATCCTCGTCTGAGTCATCGGTCGTGGTTTCGCCATCGTCCTCGTCTGTGTCGTCCGCACCGACCTCGGCATCGTCCTGTGCAGCAACTGACTTGCCGACAAGTCCGAGGGTCACAAGCGTCGCCGTTGCACTGGTGTACTCGAGTATAGCTCGTCTGGTCGGCCAGTTCGCCAGGTCTCGCCAGTTTGGGTGGGTCGGCCGATCCGGTGGGTTCGTCATGGGATGCACGTACACGTCCGGGTTCGAAATAAGACGACCCTACGGTCACCGCCCGCGGACTGTCACTTCGGCTAGTACCGGAGATTACAGTAGCCGACGAGCGACGGCCGGTATCCGAGATTGCAGTAGCTGACGAGCATCGGCCGGTATCCGAGATTGCAGTAGCTGACGAGCATCGGCCGGTATCCGAGATTGCAGTAGCTGACGAGCATCGGCCGGTATCCGTGACTGGAGCGGCTGACGAGCAGGGTCGGGTCCGAATCGCGACGGAGTACAGCGTCAGATGTCACGCCGGACGAAGAGCGCCACCGCGAGAGCAACCAGCGCAAGAAACGCGACCAGCAGAACGCCGGCGTCGAGGAGGGCGTACTCCTCGTGGACGAGAATAGCCGTCTGATCGTAGTATCGGGTCGGTGCGACGGCACCGATCCACTCGTAGTCAGGGTCCAGACTCGAGACGCCCTCGACCAGCCACAGGACGATGACGGCACCCAGGGCCGCCGCTCGCGCGCTTCGGACGTGGTCGATCCCGACGGAGAAGACGAGGCCGATTCCGGCACAGACGAGCAGATAGGGAACGGAGAGTAGATGGACCATTGCGAGCGCTACAGGATTGAACGACTCGCCGATCACGAGTGCGCCTGTCTCTTATACACATCT
>NZ_AOIM01000015.1 GCF_000337575.1 Natrialba hulunbeirensis JCM 10989
TCAGAGATGTGTATAAGAGACAGGTCCTGAATATCGCCCGCGATCAGGCCGGCGCTGACGTACGCGAAGTAGATGCCGACGAACAGAATCCAGAAGAACGAGTAGATCTCCGCCGCGATGAAGCCCTCGATGGTGTGTAGTTGTTCGATTCCAAATAGCTCGAACATGAACCCGGGGAACGCCTCTTCGAAGACGTCCATCTCCTCCTGAACGCCCGGGAACATCGAGAAGTAGAGCGCCGATAACACCGCGAAGACGGCAAGCAGAATAGCTGACCCACGAACCCGCTTTCTGGATTCGATGCGGAGGATGGCCGTCATGGTCGACTCCTCAGAGATCCCTCCGGACGAAATAGGCAGTCGCGAGCCCCACCAGGACAAGAAAGACCGCGAGGAGGAGTCCGGCGTCGAGGAGGGCGTACTCCTCGTGGACGAGGATTGCCGTCGGATCGTAGTACCGACTCGGCGTCACGGTACCGACCCACTCGAAATCGGGGTTCAGCTGGGCGAGGCCGTCGACGAGCCAGAGAACGAACACCAGCCCCAACGCGGCGGCCTGGGCGGTTTCAACCCGGTCGAGGACGACGGAGAAGACGAGACCGATTCCGGCACAGACGAGCAGGTACGGGACGCCGAGCAGGTGGACCATCGCGAGCGCGATTGGATTGACCGACTCCCCGAGAAGGGACACGCCGAGCAGGAGCGTGCCGAGCAAGGCGAGCGACAGCGCGACCAGTGGAACCCACAGCGCCCCGATCTTCTGGAGAACGACCGATTCGCGAGAGACGGCACTCGAGAGGGTGAGATCCATGCGTCGCGTTCGAACGTCTCTCGAGATCATGCCGGCGCTGACGTACGCGAAGTAGATTCCAGCGAGGAGCACCCAGACGAACGGGAAGATGTACCCGCCGAGAAAGCCCTCGATCGTGTGGAGCTCTTCGACTCCGAGCAGGGCCAGTATGTACTCTGGGTACACCTCTTCGAACAGCGCTGCCTCCTCCTGGATACTCGGGAAGACGACGAGAAAGAACGCCGACAGAACGACGAGCAGGCCGGTCAGCGTCAGCGTTCCGCGCAGCAGCCGCCCGGACTCGGTGCGCAAGATTGCGGTCATCCGATCTCCTGGGAGTCAGTCCCGTAGTAGTGTTTGAACACCTCGTCCAGCTGTGGATCGCCGATATCGACGTCCGTCACGTCGTACTGCACGAGGTGCTCGAGTAGCTCGATCGACTCTCCCGTATAGGTAAATCGAGCCGTTCGGTCGACGAGTTCGACGTCGATCATCTCCGTCGTGACGAACTGGTCCGGATCGACTGGTCCCGCGAGTTGCACTCGGACGTCCTTCCCGCCTCGCTCGAGTAACTCCTCGATGGTCTCGAGTGCAACTAGCTCGCCGTCGCGGATGATCCCGACGCGGTCACAGACGCGCTGGACTTCGCTGAGAACGTGTGAGGAGAAGAAGATGGTCGTTCCAGCGTCGCGTTCGTCCTCGAGAAAGCGGTGCAACCGATCCTGCTTGAGCGGATCCAGGCCCGACGTTGGTTCGTCCATGATCACGAGATCTGGATCGTGCATGAACGCCTGGACGATGCCGAGCATCCGGCGATTCCCGTGCGAGTAGGTTTCGACCGGTTTGTCGAGCGGCGGCCGAAACAGCTCCAGCAGTTCGTCCCGTCGCTCGTCACCCCGCAGTCGGGCGAAGTACTCGAGTACCTGGCGGCCAGTTAGCCGTTCTTCGAACCCGAGCGTGTCAGGGAGATAGCCGACGTTGGCTTTGGCTCGGGTAAGGGCTCGTCGGTCGCGAATATCTGCACCGAGCACCGTTGCAGTGCCGGAAGTCGGCTTGAGCAGGCCGAGGAGGAGCCGGATCGTCGTCGTCTTCCCTGCGCCGTTCGGTCCGAGGTAGCCGAATATCTCGCCGGGTTCGACGGCGAAGCTGACCGCGTCGTTGGCCATGACGTCGCCGTATTGCTTGGTGAGACCGTCTAGCCTGATTGTGGCTGTGTCGGCAGTGGGTTCAGCCTCGCGTGCCGCAGTCTGGCCAGACATGAGTTGTCCTCTCGGGGTGTGACGTGGTCGGATGCCGCGACGTGCTATGCTACGCGACTCGACATCGTCACCGGGCATAAACTCCTGTCTCCCCTGCTACGACTGTTCACCTTCCCAACGGAACTGAGTGGGAAACAGGCCGTGCCGTCTGTCCCCGTTAGAACGCCGTGTCGGTTGCCGTCGTCAGTCGTCGCGTAGTCGCGTAGCGGCCACTAGTGAGGGAGCAACAACTGCTGAGATAGTGGTCAAACGATCGTTTCAGTTAGCCGTACTGTTTTGTTATCGAATTGCGTCAGTGACTGCATGGACAAACTCGATCGACGCCACCTGCTCGGACTCAGTGCGGCAGGCTTCGGGGCCGTTGTCGGCTGTCTGGACAGCAACCCGGAGGCAACGGCAGAGAACGGCTCGGACGAGCCAGATGGGAACGGCAGCGAGGGCGAAGATGGAGACGGAGACGAGAACGCGAGCGGAGACGAAGACAGGAACGGAACCGAAACCGCCCAGCACCCACCCTGTCCCGACTACGGCGATTCAGTCGACCGTGTCGTCTGCTACGACGCCATCGACCCCGAAACCGAACCCACGTACCTCGAGCCGTCGGCTCGGACCGTCGAGGAGGGAACAACGGTCGAGTTCACCCTCACGAACGATTCGGACGAGACCCTGGCGACGAACTTCTACAACTGGCGCGTCGACAAGTACGTCGACGGCGAGTGGTACCGGGTTGCGCCGCTCGGACATCCCGATCCGCTGATGTACGTCGAACCCAGCGAGCAACATACCTGGACTGTCACCCCCGATAACGACGGTATACTGGACAGCGACCGAATCGCGTCGGGCGGCGGAACGGAGGAACTGACGCTCGTCGGCGTCGGATCAGGGACGTACGCTTTCCGCGCTCGCGGCTGGTTCGAAGACAGCCGTGACGACGAAATCCTGGCGTTCGCGACGACGTTCGAACTCGAGTCCGCTGACCTCACACTCGAGTCGACGGACGCGATCGAGGAGGTCGAACTCGAGTCGGGTGACGATATCGACGGTGACAGCAACGACGCCGGCGATGATGATGGCGACAGTGCTGACGAAGATAGTGACACACTTGTCGCACACTCCACCCGTGGTGACTCCGACGACGAGTATCATCGTCTCGCCGCGTTCGAACTCGAGGTGGTCGACGAACCGAGCGACGAGGGCAATGCAGATCCCCAGCACGTCATTACGGAGCAACTGCTTCGGTTCGAACAGCTCTGGGATGCGATCGCGCTCGCGGACGAACACGACGTCTCCGCGGTTCGTCTCGAGGAGTACGACGCGACGTATCCGGTCTTCGGGCGTGGTTCAGACGGACTCTACGAGTACCAGGGAGAGTACTACCGTGTTCGAACACGGGAACTCGAGGAGTGACCGGAGCAAGAATAACGAGGGACTGGTCAGGCTGTCGCGTGCTGTTGTTCGAGTGCAGCCTCGCACTGTTTCGCCCGAATCGCGAGCGCGAGAAACAGCGCGAGCAGCGTGAACGTCACCTCGCCGGCGGCGATGACCCCGAGTGCATCGGCCTGCAGGAACATTGGTTCGTCTCGCGCGACGGGAATCGCGGTGTGATGAGGGTCGCCGACGATTGGGATGAAGTAGTCGACGAGTAGGTTGCTCGTATACCAGCCGAGCGCGACTGCGACACCCCAGACGGGAAAGTCAGTGATCCGGTAGAGGACGAGCGCCTGGACGACCATCCCGAGGTGGCTCCAGAAGAGGAACTGGAACATCAGCGGATGGAGATACGAGTAGGAGTCGTAGAACGCGAGCAGGGTGTACGGCGTCCAGAGCCCGAGGATGACGTTCCCGAAGAACGCGAGTGCGGTTAGCCACGGCAGCTCGTAGCCCAGTTTCCAGGCGGCGATAGCCAGTGCGATGAACAGCGTCGCCATCGGACTGTCCGGCACCCAGGGCCACATCACGGCCGGCGTCTGGGCGAACTGTCCCGAGTAGTACCAGAAGCCAAAGACCGTCCCGAGGAGGTTGATCGCCACGACGAGCCAGGCGAATCTGAGTCCGAGGTTCTCGAGTAGCCGCGGGACTGGCGCGAGGTATCGCGGCAACCGGTCGTGGTCGCGATCGCGAATCTGCGGCCTGGTCGACGTTGACATCGATTCTGTCCGGTTCGATGGGATGAATCCGCAAAACAGTAGCGGTTAACGTCAGCGGCGGATTTTCCGAACCATGTCCAAATAATGGTGTGGATAGGAGAACTGTGGTTGAAAGTAGACCATTCTTATAAACGAGTTATAACTAACGGCTCGTCCGCAACAGATACGCGTAAGTGCCATGGGTGAAAACGCCACACTATGGCAGAGACCACAGATCTCGAGGAACTTCGACGTGGGACCGATCTCATCAAGCGCGGCTTCGCACAGATGCAAAAGGGCGGCGTCATCATGGACGTCGTCAACCCCGAACAGGCCCGTATCGCCGAAGACGCGGGTGCAGTCGCCGTCATGGCACTAGAAGCAGTGCCAGCAGACATCCGCAAACGCGGCGGCGTCGCCCGGATGGCAGATCCAGCAGACGTCGAGGAAATCGTCAACGAAGTGTCGATCCCGGTGATGGGGAAGGCCCGAATCGGACACACGAAAGAAGCACAGATACTCGAGTCCGTCGGCGTTGACATGATCGACGAGTCGGAGGTGCTCACTCCCGCAGACGACGCCTACCACATCGATAAGCGCGACTTTACGGCTCCGTTCGTCTGTGGTGCGCGCAACCTCGGTGAAGCGCTTCGCCGGATCGAGGAGGGAGCGGCGATGATCCGGACGAAGGGCGAAGCCGGCACCGGCGACGTGAACCAGGCTGTCCACCACCAGCGGACGATCAAAGGGGAGATCCGCCAACTGGAGGGAATGAAGCACGAGGAACGCGAGGCCTACGCCCGCGAGATCGAAGCACCTGCGGAACTCGTTCACGAAACGGCCGAGATGGGGCGTCTCCCGGTCGTCAACTTCGCCGCTGGCGGTATCGCGACGCCCGCAGA
Organism: Natrialba hulunbeirensis JCM 10989; assembly: GCF_000337575.1. GTDB lineage: Archaea > Halobacteriota > Halobacteria > Halobacteriales > Natrialbaceae > Natrialba > Natrialba hulunbeirensis. Next base: position 5,077 of record NZ_AOIM01000015.1, read on the forward strand.
CGCGGCGCTCATGATGCACCACGAGTGTGACGGCATCTTCGTGGGCAGCGGTATCTTCGGCGCAGAGAACCCGCCAGTGATGGGCGAGGCAATTGTCGAGGCTGTGAACAACTGGGACGAGCCGGACGAACTCGCAGAGATTTCGAAGAACCTCGGCAAGGGGATGAAAGGCGACGCGAACGTCGATCTCCCCGAGGAAGAGAAACTCCAGGACCGCGGCGTCTAAAAAGAACACCCCTCGAACTCGGCAGTGGGTTGCGGGAGGTCGAACGGCGAACGACGGAACGCGACGAGTCTCGTTGCAGACGACGCGGGCAGTCAGTTCCGACAGTTCGTCACGTTACTTCGTCTTTGCTTTGTCCTTCTCGTCCTTCTTGTCGTCTTTCGCTCCTGCTTCCTCGGCTGCCTTGCCCTTTCCGTGATCTTTGCCCTTCTTGTGAGCGTCTTTCTTCCCCTTCTTCGTCGGCTTCTTCTTGATTTTGGCCACTGCTCCAGCGTTAACCAGCCCGGCACCCTGCTTTTTCGATGGGAGCCCGAGGTCGGTCGCCGTATCGGTCATGACGTAGCGGGCTTCCTTCGCGGAGTAGCCCTTCGCCATCAGCAGCGCTGCCGTTCCGGTTACGNCCCTGCTTTTTCGATGGGAGCCCGAGGTCGGTCGCCGTATCGGTCATGACGTAGCGGGCTTCCTTCGCGGAGTAGCCCTTCGCCATCAGCAGCGCTGCCGTTCCGGTTACGTGCGGCGTTGCGAACGATGTCCCGGTTGCAACACCGTACTCGCCACTTGGGAGCGTTGAGAGGATCTCGACACCCGGTGCAGCCAGTTCGATCTCGGGGCCGTAGTTCGAGAACTCCGCGAAGCCATCGTCCGGCGTCGTCGCACTCACTGCGACGACTTCTTTTGCGGATGCCGGATAGGAGACCTCCTCGCCGCCGTTGCCGGCCGAGGAGACCATCAGAAGGCCACGCTTGTGTGCGAACTGAATCGCCCGCTGGACGAGCGGCGAGTACGGCCCGCTCAGACTCATGTTGGCGACATCACAGCCCTTGATCGCAGACCAGATGATCCCCATTGCAACGTCGGAGGCGTAGCCGACACCGTCCTGGTTCAGTACCTTCACGGCGTGGAGCGTCGACTTCGGTGCAACACCGACGACGCCGAAGTCGTTGTCGGCTGCAGCGATCGTTCCGGCAACGTGCGTGCCGTGGCCGTTGTCGTCAACCCAGTTGATCTCGGGATAGCCAACCGCGCGGTTGTACGCGATACCGTCGCCGATATTCCCGGCGAGATCCGGATGGGTCGGGTCGATTCCAGTGTTGATCACTGCAACGTTCGCACCCTTTCCGCGCTTGCCCGCGGCGCTGGCTTTCCGGGCACCGATTCGTTCGACACCCCAGGGAACGACCTGTCCACTCCCGTTGTCGGTATCATCGTTCGTATCCGAGCCGGCGTAGTAGGTCTGGTCCACCGCAACGAAATCGATATGACCGGACTCCGCGAGTGCCTCCATCTCCTCGAGTGTCGACTCGACAGTGAGGGTGTTCACGGAGTGAATCGCGTGGATCACGTTGTCCGCCGCGTCCTTGGTTTGCGTTTCTCCCATCTCGGTCGCGTATCCGACGTTGAACCGACTCGGCTCATCGCCCGAGTCAGCCTGTACGCTCGATACGCTCGCGAGCCCGCCCAGAGCGATTCCCGCACCGCTGACCGCTTTGAGCACGTTCCGTCGACCGGTACCGTTGTGCGTCATTTCATCCGACATGACAGTCGCACCCAGAATATCGACGTAAATTGTATAATCCCGTCTACCAATCAGTATCCGAAACCTGAACTACTCGAGTACAACACTCACTTCGAATCTAACGTGCTGACAGAATCGAGCGCCGCGTATCGAGACGATAGGTTGGCGTACGTGAAGGTTTCGCCACGATAAACGGTAAATACTCCACAAACAGCGGCCAGCAGCGAGTAGCAGTCCACTCAGCGATTCTCGCCGCCGGTCTTCCACCAGGCCTGAAGTGGCGGCAAGAGCCCCATACACCAGGCTAGGAGCAGCGTACAGTAGGTGACGAGCGCACCACAGCCAAGCGAGAGGACCACGACCGGAGCGAGCCATGTCCCACCAACTGCGAGCAGCATTGTGAGTACGAGCGCCCCGAACTGGACCGACCAGTGCTCCCAGTACTGGCGAACGTGCGCCGGATCGCGAGCCGCGAGTAACTCAAAGCCGACCGTGAGCATGCCGCCGCCGGCGAACAACAGCGGCGAGAGCGACGTGTCAGTTGCCAGCGCAAGGACGGCACCAATCGCGAGGGTGAGCACGGCAAGCGCGGCGTCGACTCGAGTACCCATTGCTGTGTCTGTGGCGGTATGCAGTACAGAGGGGATAGCGGTATCGCTGTAGAGTTGTATAGTGGTGTTGGAACCGTTACAGGTCAATCCGGACGAGCAACGAGCCAATCGGAGAACACCACACGCCGATCAGGAACGGTCGCCATAGACGTGCGTTCCCTCGCCGATCGCCGTCTGGTAGGCACGACTCTCGATTCCTGCGTCGTCGAACGCATCGAGCATCGCGCCGGCGACCGCGCCGCGGTCCGACTCGGTCCGGCAAATCGCGAGGATGGCAGGGCCGGCACCGCTGACGGTGACGCCAGTCGCACCGGACTCGAGTGCGGCCTCGCGGACGGTGTCGTAGCCGTCGATCAGGGCGCTGCGCTCGGGGGTAACGATTTCGTCTGCCATGCCGCGACCGACGAGTTCGGGATCGTTGCGCGTCATGCCGACGGTGAGGGTGGCGGCGTGGCCGACGGTGTCGACGACATCGCCGAGTCGGGCCTGCTCGGGGACGACGCCGCGTGCGTCGCGTGTCGAGACGGTTGTCTCGGGCAGGCAGACGACGACGGGGAGCGACGCATCGACCTGCGTGATCCCGTCGTCGGTGACGATGACGAAGCCGCCGAGCAGCGACGGGGCGACGTTGTCGGCGTGAGCCGTGCCGGAGACGATCGCTTCGCCCTCGGCGGCGATGGGAACGAGTTCCTTTCGAGAGAGACCGCGGTCGTAGAGTTCGTTGAGGGCGACGGCAGCGCCCGCTGCGCTGGCAGCCGAGGACCCAAGGCCGGAGGACGGCCGGACGCCTTTGTCGATCTCGATGTGTGCGGGTGCGTCGAGTGCTTCCGCGACGGCACCGACGGTGTTCTTCGCTGGATCTTCGGGAATGTACTCGCTGCCAGTTCCGGTCACGGTGATCGTCGTTTCGGTGGCACGTGACACCCGGACGATGTCGGCGGGTGCGCCGAGCGCGACGCCGAAGACGTCGAAGCCGCTCCCCAGGTTTGCGCTCGTCGCTGGAGCCCGCACGGTGAGCATGGCGAATCATTGCGACACAGCAGGCAAAAAGGTAGCGGAGCGCGGTCGTCGACTGGCTCCGGTGGTTGCAACGGTTCTGGCCGTTGTGACGCGTGTCCGCTGAACGCGCTACTCGGTTGGCCAGGACGTTATTCGTTACTCGTCACTCGTCGTCCGATGTGTTGTCGAACGTGAAGACGTCCTCGGCCTCGTCATTGCCGTCTTCAGCCTCGACGTCCGCGGTCTCGTTCTCGTTCTCGCTCTTGACCTCGTCCTCGGAACGGTCCGAGCCGGTGTCGGCATCGCCATCGTCACCATCATCATCGCCATCGCCTTCGACACCCTCGGCACCCACATCCGCTCTCTCCGACCCACTGACAGGGCCGAGCGGATCGCCGCCAGTGCTCGAACTCGAGTCCAGTTCGATCTCGCCGTCGGCACCCTCGTCACCGCCCGCCTCGACGGCGAGTGGATCTGGCTGGTCCTCGACCGTGGCTGCATCGCGACTGTCCGCTGCGGTCGATTCGTCGGCGGACTCGAACGCTGTCTCCTCGTCGAACGTGATGCCGGCATCCGCGTCGGTGTCCGCATCCGTGTCGGTGGCCACGCCGTCGCCGAGATCGAGTGCCGACCGTCCGGCCTCGAGATCGACGTCCGGATCGAGTTCGGCCTCCTCGACGTCGGTGTCAAACCGGTCGAGGGCTGCCGAAAGCTGGCCGGACTGCTGGGAGAGGTTCGACGCCGAGTTCGTGACCTCCGTCAGCGCCGTCGTCTGCTCTTCGGCGGCTGCCGCGACGTTCTCCGCTTCGCTCGTCGTCTCCTCGGAGACCGTCGCTGCGTCGTCGACCATCGCGACGACTTCCTGGGTCGAGGCCGCCTGCTGTTCCGTCGCCGCCGAAATCTCCTGGACGCCGACGTTCGTCTCGCGGGCGAGTTCCGCAATCTCCTCCAGCGCATCCACTGCTTCTTGCACCTGCTGCCCGGCGTCGACGATATCCGAACTCGTCCCCTGCACTTCCGCGGCCGATTGTTCCGTTCGTTCGCGGATGGACTCGAGTCGGTCCTCGGCTTCGTCGGCGGCTTCGGCAACGNTGTTCCGTTCGTTCGCGGATGGACTCGAGTCGGTCCTCGGCTTCGTCGGCGGCTTCGGCAACGTCTTCGGAGAGCGCCTTGACCTCCTTTGCGACGACGGAGAACCCTTCTTCGTCCTCGCCGCTGGCGGAGCGGGAGGCTTCGATATTGGCGTTCAGCGCCAGCATGTTGGTCTGCCGGGCAATTTCCGAAATCGTCGCAATCAACTGGTCGATCTGTTGGACCTCTTCCTCGAGGCGTTCGATTTCGTCGACCGCACCGCCGGCCTCGGCTTCGATCTCGTCCATCGCAGCGATCGCGTCCTGGGCAGCTTCCTGCCCGTCCTGGCCGGTTGTGACCGTTCGCTCGGCGATATCTGCGACCTGATTCGAGGACGCAGCGATCTCTTCGGTCGTGGTCGAGAGCGCGCTCATCTCCTGGTTGACCGACTGCAGCGACTGATTCTGTCGCTCTGCGCCGTCGGAGATTTCCTGAACCGATTCGGTGACCTGCTGAGAGGCCGAGCGAACCTCCTCGCTCGAGGCGGTTACCTGTTCGGAGGCCGTTGCGACGTCCGTTGCGAACTGGCTCAGTTCCGCGACGGTTTGCTCGATCTCCTCGAGCATGACGTTGAAGTCCGTCGCGATATCGGCCATCGCCTCGTTGTCGGTCTCGGTGTCCATTCGAGCGGTAAGGTCACCGTCGGCGGCGGCCTCCATTACGTCGCTGTACGCATCAGCCGTTCGCTCGAGTTCGTCGTTGATCTCGGCGATGCGTTCGCGTTCGTGTTCGGCCTCCTCACGCGCAGTTTCAGCTTCGTCGATCGTTTCAACGAGCGAACCGCGCATGTCATCGAACGAGTCGTAGAGAACGCCGATTTCGTCGATACGTGTAGATTCGACGGTCGTATCGTACTCGCCGTCTCTAATCGCCACCGCACGGTCGGAGAGATCACTCAGCGATCGGGCGGTGTTCCGGCCGAGAATCGTCCCGAAGAGACCAATGAGTGCAACCCCGGCGAAGGTGATCAGCAGGCCGAACTGGGTTGCGCTGTTGGCAAAGCCGAGCGCGTCCGCTTCATCCGTGTGAACGAGGACGGTCCACCCGTCACCAGTCGTGTAGTAGCCGGCGACGTACCCCTCTGGATCGAAGTTGTACGGCTCGCTCTGGAGTGTCTCGCCTGGCGGACTGTCGACGCGGATCGAGCCGCGTGCGTCCTCCTGGCTCGCCTCGAGAACGCCGTTTGCATCCTCGTACTCCATGAGGAACGTCTGTTCCTCTTCACCCATGTTGCCGCCGAGATAGGCGTCGTCGCCGACGATCTGTCCCTGTTCGTCGACAACAGTGAGAACCGTTCCCGAGTCAGCCGCAGAGACCATCCCCGTCGAGCGCTCGGCGAGATCAAAGCTAAAGATCAACGCTCCGTCGCCGCCATCGACGCCGATGTAGTAGGAGACAACCGCCTGCTCGTCGGTCGCAAGCCCGGTCTGGTCCGGCGTCGCGTACGGCTCCGTGCGCTGGACGAGGTTCGTCGAGAGGTCCTCGTTGAGTTCGTCCGTATCAGGGAACTCGAGTTCCTCCACCGTCTCGGCATCGCTACCGATACCGGTGAGAACCTCACCGGACTCCGTGTCGACATAGAGCGCGTTGATACGCGCTTCAGAGAGATCGTAGTAGACGCTCTCGAGATAGGAGTCGATCGCCGCCACGTCACCGCTCTCAGTTACCGGCGCATCAGCCGTCGTGGCAACCTGATTCTCGTTCTGTGTGAGCCACTCCTCGAGTGCGACTCCTTCCTGGTACGCTGCATCCTCTCGCTCATCGAGCGACGTAGCCTCGACGTTTTCCGTGAGTAACGTCGTCGAAACCAATCCGAGGCCTCCGATCGAGAGCCCGAGGACGAGGAAGACGATACCAAACTTCACTGCGAAACTTCGTCTGATGAACGACGGTATGAGACGCCGTCCCTTCCACACCATAGGTGCTAACGATAAGCAATGTACTTAATTCTTATCGTTAAACGTGATTATCAGTGGATACTACACCAGTCGCGTGGATTGAACAAAATAATCGGCTGGAACGAATTGCCCACTTCGTATAATTTGTGCGACATACACAGCCGTTCAATCGAACACACAAATCGATGCTACCGACCGTCCAGCGAACGCGTTACTCCTCGTCTGGCGTGTTTCCGAACGTGAACACGTCGTCGGTGTGAGCCCCGTCTTCGCCGTCGCCGTCGCGCTCGTCGTCCCCGTCCTCGTCTTCGTCTTCATCCAAGGCGACCTCGTCAGCTCCGTGCGCGCTCTCGGCTTCGTCCTCGCCGTCAGTGTCGCCCAACTCGCTCTTGGTACCCCACTCGTTGTCCGCCTCCGAACCGATGGCAGCCGCGGACTCCGCATCCTCATCTGCACCGTCGACCGGCCCGAGCGGATCAGCGCGGGTACTCGAGTCCGGTTCGTCGAGAGCGCTGTCGTCGGCAGGTTCGGGTGGTGTGCCAGCGTCGTCGGAGTGAGTCCCCGAGTCGGTATCCGACTCGAGTGACTCCAACGGCGAGTCGAACGCTGTCGACGCCGTATTTTGATCGAGTGCGAGTGGATCAGAGTCGTCGGCGTCTGGAGCAAGCGGGTCGGATTGTTCGGTATCTTCGGTATCTTCGGGAAGCGAGTCAGACTGTTCGGTATCTTCGGCAAGTGAATCAGACTGCTCAGTACCTTCGGCAAGCAGGTCAGATTCCTCGACAGGATCGGCGAGCAGATCTGACTGCTCGGCAGGTTCACTGCGCTCTGTCTCGGAGTCGACTGGATCGAGCAGGTCATCCGTCGTAGTCGACTCGTCGACGGATTCGAACGCTGTCTCCTCGTCGAACGTGATGCCGGTGTCTGGGTCCGTATCCGCGTCTACGCCACCGTCCACGTCTACATCCCCGTCCGCATCTGTGTCATCACTCACAGCATCCACGTCATCGCCGAGATCGAGTGTCGTCTGTTCGCCCTCGAGATCCACGTCCGGATCGAGTTCGGCCTCCTCGACATCGGTCTTGAACCGGTCGAGCGCCGCTGAAAGCTGGCCGGACTGCTGGGAGAGGTTCGACGCCGAGTTTGTGACCTCCGTCAGTGCCGTCGTCTGCTCTTCGGCCGCCGCTGCGACGTTCTCCGCTTCGGTCGTCGTCTCCTCGGAAACCGTCGCCGCGTCGTCGACCATCGCGACGACCTCCTGGGTCGAGGCCGCCTGCTGTTCCGTCGCCGCCGAAATCTCCTGGACGCCGACGTTCGTCTCACGGGCGAGTTCCGCAATCTCCTCTAATGCCTCGACTGCCTCCTGGACGCGCTCGCCAGCGTCGACAATATCCGAACTCGTCCCCTGCACTTCCGCGGCCGATTGTTCCGTTCGTTCGCGGATGGACTCGAGTCGGTCCTCGGCTTCGTCGGCGGCTTCGGCAACGTCTTCGGAGAGCGCCTTGACCTCCTTNTGTTCCGTTCGTTCGCGGATGGACTCGAGTCGGTCCTCGGCTTCGTCGGCGGCTTCGGCAACGTCTTCGGAGAGCGCCTTGACCTCCTTCGCGACGACGGAGAACCCTTCTTCGTCCTCGCCGCTGGCGGAACGGGAGGCTTCGATGTTGGCGTTCAGCGCCAGCATATTGGTCTGTCGGGCAATTTCCGAAATCGTTGCGATCAGTTGGTCGATCTGCTGGACTTCCTCCTCGAGGCGTTCGATCTCGTCGACTGCATCGCCGGCCTCGGTTTCGATCTCGTCCATTGCCGCCATTGCACCACGAGCAGCCTCCTGACCGGTCTGGCCGGTCGACACCGTCTGTTCGGCGATGTCCGCGACCTCGTTTGAGGAGGCGGCAATCTCCTCCGTCGTGGTCGAGAGCGCGCTCATTTCCTGGTTGACCGATTGGAGCGACTGATTCTGTCGCTCTGCGCCGTCGGAAATCTCCTGAATCGACTCGGTGACCTGCTGGGAAGCCGAGCGGACCTCCTCGCTCGAAGCGGTCACCTGTTCGGAGGCCGTTGCAACGTCCGTTGCGAACTGACTCAGTTCCGCGACGGTTTGCTCGATCTCCTCGAGCATGACGTTGAAGTCCGTCGCGATGTCGGCCATCGCCTCGTTGTCGGTGCCACCCTCGATTCGAGCGGTAAGGTCACCGTCGGCAGCGGCCTCCATTACGTCGCTGTACTCGTCGGCGGTCCGCTCGAGTTCGTCGTTGATCTCGGCGATGCGTTCGCGCTCGCGTTCGGCCTCTTTGCGGGCGGTTTCGGCCTCGTCGATCTGCTCGCGGAGTGCGGCGCGCATGGAGTTGAAGCCGTCGTAGAGCCGGCCGATGTTGTCGATGCGCTTGGTTTCGAGGTCGACGTCGAGGTCACCGTCTTCCATCTGACCGGCCTTGTCCGTCAGGCGATCGATCGAAACGGCCGTGTTCCGGCCGAGCACCGCTCCGACCATCCCGATCATGAGGACGCCGACGATCGTTGCGATGTATCCCCAGTCGTTGACCGTGTTGACGAAGCCGTAGGCCTGATCGGTCGGTTCGTGCGTCAGGACGACCCAGTCAGTGCCGTAGACGCGGGCCGAACTGACGACGTACTCGTCAGTGTCGAAGTCGTAGGTGTCGAGAACGCTCGCGCCGTTGCCCGACACCTCCCACGTGCTCGCACCCTCCGTTCGCGCGGTGTCGAGGAGGGTGTCGTCGCCGCCGTAGGCTTCGCCGAGTGCCGCGTAGTCGTCGCCGTAGCCGGCGTTGTCGAGAACGACCTCGTCGTTGTCGTCGACGACGACGGTCGCGACCTGTTCACCGTCCTGGAACTGGCCGCCGTAGGCCTCGAGTTCGGCCGTGTAGACGATTGCTCTGTCGTCCTGCCCGGGAACGGTCAGTACGTACGTGATGACCGCGGCATCCTCGCCAAGTTCGCCGTCGAGAACGTACGGTTCAGAAACCCAGGGGACTTCAGCCGTCGCCTCGTCGAAGGCAGTTTCAGGAACGGACTCGAGTTCGTCCGTCGACGCGCCGCGGACATCGCTGTCGGTGCTTGCGACGATTGCACCCTCGTCGGTGTCGGCGTAGCTGATCGAGAAGATATCGGCGTCGAGGTGTTCTTCCCAGTCGAGCAACCGTTGTTCGATCGCGGCTGGCTCGTCACTCGCGACGACGTCCGAGTGTGCGAACGTCGCGATTGTCTGTTCGTTCTGTTCGTTCCACATCTGGAGTCCCTGTGCTTCCTGTCCGGCGAAGGATGTCTGATCGGCCTGGACGCGCTCTTCGACCTCGTGTGTGATACCAGCGGTTGCCACGAACCCGATCAGCCCCACCGAAAGTCCGAGCACCAGTAACGCGATACCGAACTTGACCGCGTACCGGCGTCGGATCGCTGCAGGTACTACTCGTCGGAGATCCATCGATATGCAACGCGTGTGATCGTTCCCACATAAATTGTCATTTGAGAGTATCAGTTCCGATAATCGGCCAGAAATGCAGTAATTACCAGTGTTTGCTGAACACGTCGGCGATATCGGAGCACACTACGGACGGTTGTAACCCTCATACATACGTTGTTACTACACTGTTAGTTTCAGGAAACAGTCCTATCAACTCCGCGGGAGCCACGGGTGTGTCACCTGTTCACCTCCGGAACCGTTAAGAAATCTAGGTCGAAAGGACATTCCAGTATGACTGACTCTACCGGGGACCGGTCGACTTCGTCACCAGTCAGTGGGGAACACAGGGAGACAGCGACACAGCAGGGGCAGGCGGACGGCGACAAGAGTGGGGCTCGGTCGCTCCGCCGTCGTCGATTTTTGCAGGCAACCGCTGCGACGACCGCAACGGCCTCGCTCGCCGGCTGTACGGACAGCTACGAGACGCTCGTCGAGAGCGCAACGTCCAACGAGGACGACGACACCGTCACGATCGGCGTTCTCGCACCAAATCCGGACAGCGACTTCATCGGTCGGTCGATGGCACAGGCGGCACAGGTCGCTGTCGAGGAACTCAACGAAAACGGCGGGATTAACGGCCACGAGGTCGAACTCAGTGTTCGGGATACGAACGCGAGCGCGTCTGAGGCCCGTCGACAGTACCAGCAACTCATTCTGGAAGACGGCGCAGTCGCCACGACGGGCGTCTTCGACAGCCCCGCGCTCGTCAACATCATGGACGACATCGCCGAACAGGAGACGATTCACCTGACGACGGGTGCAGCAGCCGCACACGCGACACGACTCGTCAACGAGCAGTACGACGAGTACAAGTACCACTTCCGGGTGGGCGTCATCAACGAATTCGACCTCGGACGGGCCAAAATTGACTTCCTCGACGATATGGCCGACGAGATCGGCTGGGAGTCGATCGCCGCGCTCGCGGAGGACTACCAGTGGTCCGAGGGCATCTGGGAGGCGACACAGGATCGACTCGACGACCTCGACCTTGACGTCGTCATGGAGGAACGCTATCCGCCCGCGACGGACGACTTCACCGACCTCTACAGCGAGGCGGCAGCGGAGGGCGCAGACGCCGTGCTCATCACGGCGGCACACACGGGCAACGAGGCCACCCTCGACTGGGCCTATCCGAACCGACCCGAACAGCAACCCCAGCCACAGCCGTTCGCGTTTGGCGGCACGCACGTCCCGATGCAGTTGCCCTCCTACTACGAGCAGACCGACGGTGCCTGCCAATACGGGTTCAGCCAGATCAACGCGACGGCCCAGAGCACCACCGGCGAGCTAACCCAGGAATTCGTCTCGACCTACCAGGACCGATTCGACGGCGAGAGCCCGGTGTACACCGGCTACGGAACCTACGACGCAGTTCTCGTCTACGCCGAAGCTGTCGAAGCCGCCGGAACATTCGACGCCGACGACGTGGTTCCCGAACTCGAGTCCATTCAGTTCTCGGGTGCGTCGGGTCCGGTCGAGTTCTACGATCCGACCCACGAGTTCGCCCACGACCTCGCCTACGAGGCGAGCGACCCGCTGTACTTCCAGTGGCAAGAAGACGACGACGGAACGGGCGTACAGGAGATTATCTGGCCGGAAGAAGAGGCGACGAGCCAGTATCAGTCGCCAGCGTGGCTCCAGTCCCCGAGTCCCTAGTTCCTAGCCCTTAGCCGCTAATCGCGGCTCCCGTCACCGCTGGATCCAGACTCACCGTTACTGTCATCGGCGTCGGCAACCGTCTCCCCACTCACGCCGACCGCCTGTGAGACATCGACGTCTTCCGGTTCTTCCTGTCCGCCAACGACGAGTTCGCCAGACTCCGTTTCGACGTAGACGTCGTCCGCGAATCCGCCCTCCGCATGTGGGTGTTCGGGGTCCTCGAGTTTCTCGGGCGTCGAGGGCGCTTTAGTCAGCCCTTCCGGTGGTTTGAACTGGCCGAGTGGCTCGTCGATCGTGATATCCCAGCGCTCGAAGAACTCCCGGTAGCGATCGTAGTGAGCCTCGACCTCGTCCGTCGGAAACTCCATCATCTCCGTCCAGCCGTGGTTGTAGAAGTCGAAATTGGCCTGAATGTGCGTAATTTCGCGGGCTTCGGCCTCCGAGTAGCCGTCGTTGAGCGCCCGCAGGTACGTGTCGACTGTCGCCTCAAAGAGGTCGTCGAGGTGGGCCTCGCGCTCGTCGGCGTGCTCGGGGGCAGCTTTCTTCAAAAAGACGCGGGTGTGCAGTCTGACGAGCCCCGATTTGGCGACCGACCGAACGACGGGCGTCTCGAGTGCCGTTCGCGATGCGAAGTGGCGCGCGTTCTGACGGAGTTTCATACGTGACCCATAGTGGTGCGACCCTAAAGAGGCGTTCGGGGCCGCTGTGCCCGCTGCGGATGCGGACCGTGTCTGTTCCCGAACACTATGTTAGCAATGTTCATGTTTAGTAGCGAATCGGTGAAGAACGTTCAGGAATTCGAGATCGAAGGGAAAAATGACTGAGATAGCAATCCACTTTAACCCGCATTACGAACGGTCGGGATATGACAGAGTACGTCATCATCGGAGACGGGATCTCGGGTAGTTCGGCCGCCGAGACCCTCCGGGAGGAAGACCCGGAGTCGACGATCACCGTCATCACCGATGAGGGGGAGCCACTGTATAATCGTATTCTCATCAAAGAGCACGCGAAAGGCAAACTTCCCGAAGCGCCGATCTCGATCCACGACGAGGAGTGGTACGACGAACGCGATATCGAGCTTTCGCTCAACACGCACGTCTCGTCGATCGACGCCGACGAGAACGTTATCCACACCCACGAAGGCGAGGAAATCTCCTACGACAAGCTGCTCGTCGCAACCGGTGGCACGCCGACCCAGCTGCCAGTCGACCACAGCGACGCCGAGGGCATTCACCACTTCTGGACGTTCCAGGACGCCCGCCGAATCCGCGAAAGCGCAGAAGCCGCAGAGAAGGGCGTCATCGTCGGTGCCGGCCTCCTCGGCATCGACTTCGCCGCGGTCTGTGGCGCACAGGGCGTCTCCGGCAAGTACCTGATGCGCGGCGACCGCTGGTGGCGCTACGCGCTCTCGGAAGACGGCGCGGAGATCATGCACGAGGGGATGCGCGATGTCGGCGTCGAACCGGTCTTCGACAGCGGTGTCGACCACTTCGAGACGGACGACGAGGGAACGGTTACGGCCGCCGTCGACCCCAACGGCGAGCGCTACGAGTGTGACTTCGCAGGCGTCGCTATCGGCCTAACGTTCAACACGGAGTTCCTCCGCGGTGTCGACCTCGAGATGGACAACGGCATCGTCGTCGACGAGTACATGCAGACGAACGTCGACGACATCTACGCGGCTGGGGACATCACGCGCTTCTACGACGTGCTGCTCGGCGAGCAGGCCCAGAACGGCTCCTGGGGCTCGGCCAAGGAGCAGGGTCGCGTCGCCGCGGTCAACATGGCTGCAGACGACGAGGACGAGGTCTTCGAGTGGGTCTCCTCGTACTCGATTACGCACTTTGACTTCCCGTTCCTCTCGTTCGGCCACCCGACGATCGGTGACGAGCACGTCGAACGACGCTACAGCGACACCGAGTGGCGCCGCATTGCCTTCAAGGACGGCAAGGTCGTCGGCGGCGTCCTCATCGGCGACCTCTCGCCACAGAGCACGCTCAAGCAGCTCATGCGCGAACAGCGCGAGGTTGCCGACCAGGCAGCGGTACTACTCGAGCAGTCCGTCGACGCTGACAAGCTCGCACCCACACAGGAACAGTAACGGCAATGTCCACGTCTGGCCTGATCGGCCAGTTTCGGATCCTGTGACGTAGCCGCACACTACCGAACGATCGTCACCGGTACCGGTGCGCGCCGAGCGACTCGTTCTGCAACACTCCCTAACAACGCCCGCGAGACACCCGTCCGCCCGTGGCTCCCGATGACGATCCGGTCGACCGGGTGCTCGCGCGCATAGTCGACGATCGCCCGCGCCGGTCGCCCCTCGATCAGTTCTGTCTCGAAGGAGTGGTCTCCGCTGTGGTCTCGCGCCCGCTCGAACAGCTCCGTCGCCCGCTCGCGTCGCTGCTCGAGCATCGTCCCCGTCCCCAGATGGCCGACCTCGCCGTACCCACTCTCGGAGAGGTCCACCACGTGAACCACCGTCAGCTCGTCGTCCGGGTGCTCAGCGAGGGCGTACTCGAGTGCAGCCCACCCAGGTTCTGACTCGTCGAGGGCGACGAGCAAGTGCATACGTCTCCCTACGGCCCCATCACACTTGAGTTTGTGTATCATACGCATGGTGAGGAGCGAGTGGCGGGAGCCGACCTTGCAAGGCCAACGTTCGAAACGAAAGGTATCGACGGGGAAGAACAGTGGTGCAGATTCACAATGAGCACGAAATCCCCGTCGAAGGCCGACCTGTTGCGGCCGATTCGAGAGACATCGACGGCGTACTACGTTCTGGTTGCCGTCGCAGCACTCGCGTTCGGTCTCTTCTTGCTCGGGTGGGCCTACCAGCTCGCGGAGGGGATGGTCGTCACGGGACTGGGCGACTGGGGAACCGGCGGCGGGGTCACCTGGGGCGTCTACATCGGCGCGTTCATCTGGTGGGTTGGCATCGCCCACGGCGGAATCATCCTCTCGGCTGCAGTGCGACTCCTCGGAATGGAACGCTACATGCCAGTCGCGCGGCTGGCCGAGTTGCTCACGATCGGCGCGCTCTCTGCGGCCGGCTTCTACATCGTCGTCCACCTCGGGCGGCCGGATCGGATGGTGACGAGCGTTATCGGCCACTACCACATCACCGTCCACGCATCACCGCTCGTATGGGACGTGACGGTTATCACGGCCTACTTCGTGCTGACGGCGACGTATCTCGGACTGACGCTTCGGTACGACATCAGCCGGCTCAGGGACGACCTTCCGGACCGATATGGGCCGATTTACGCCCTCCTTACGATCGGCTACTCCGAGCGCGAGGATGCGGTCATCCAGCGAATGGTCTGGTGGATCGCCCTCGCGATCATCATCATGGCACCGCTGTTGCTCCACGGCGGCGTCATTCCGTGGCTGTTCGCCGTGATCCCGTCGATGCCACGCTGGTTCGGTGCCGTTCAGGGCCCGCAGTTCCTCACCATCGCCCTTACCTCCGCGATCAGCGGTGTCATCATCCTTTCGGCGGCGTTCCGGCGAGCGTACGACTGGGACCACATCATCACTGACGATGTCTTCCGTGGCCTCCTGCTCTGGCTCGGCTTTTTCAGCCTGCTGTTCCTCTGGCTCCAGTTACAGCAGGTCACCACCGGGAGCTTCGCCCCACCGATCGACCTCAGTGTCGTCTGGTCTGCGACACTGGGCGACCCGATCTACATCGTCGCCATGTTGCTCGTCGGACTCGTTCTCGCGTTCATCTTCGCGCAAACGCTCCGCCCCTCGCTGTTCTCCAGGGGACGTGCAATCGTCTGCGGTGTTGCCGTCCTCACCGCGACGCTCCTCGAGAAGGTTCTGTTCGTCGTCGAGGGAATGTACCACCCTTCGTTCGAGATTTACGCCGCCACGCCCGGTCACTACTTCCCGAGCCTGATCGAAATTGCGTCCGTCATCGGCACGATCGGGATGGTCTCGCTGTTCTTCCTGCTCGTCGCGAAAGTCGTCCCGGTACTCGAGTTGCACGCGATCGAACACCTTCAGGTGGACCATCAGGAGGACCGGACGAGCGACCACACGAGTCGACAGTCGGCGTCGGAAGACGAGTAACGCGGTGTCGCTGACTTCCGTACTCGTCTCCACCTTCCTCACCGCGCCCTCACGTATTCGAGTCGCCGTCCGACGGCATCGCCGCTGCAACTGCTCGAAGCCACGCCTCGAACTCAGCGGAATCGGTGGAATTGGCGGACTCGGCTGAATCGACGGACTCGGCGGCCTCGAGCGCCGCTGAGGCGGCACCGGTCGCGTCGACGCCACAGTCGAACGCCCGCTCGACGTCCTCGGCGGTTCGAATCCCGCCACCGACGAAGACGCTGGTTTCCGGAGCCTCCGCAGCAACAAACTCGACGAACGACTCGAGTACATCCGGATTCGACCGCACCATGCCACCCTCGGAGGCGATATCTGCGGGCTGTTCGAACAGCAGGCAGTCCGGCGCGGAGTCGAACGCGAGCGCCGCCGCGGCAGTCTGGTGGTCCGGGACGCAGACGATCGATTCCAATCCGAGTGCGTCACAGCGCTCGACGAGTCGGCCAACGGCCGCAAGGGTGTCCTCGTTCTCGGGGTGATTGACGAAGACGCCGTCAGCGCCGGCAGCGGCGACCGCCTCGCAAGTCACGTCGCCGATACTCGCATCTTCGTGACGGACAGCCGTCTGGGCGACGATCGGAAGCGTGGTCTCCGACGCGACGAGGCGAATATCGGGCACCTGCGGCGCGAGCGCGAACCGATGGCCGGTGTCGGCTGCGACGCGCTCGACCGTCGCTGCGAACTCGCGGAGGTCGTCGCCCACGACCTCGGGGCTGGTCTTGGTGTTGACCAGAAAGAAGGGGTACTCGAGCTCGTGCATATCCGCGCATTCGACGGGGCGGTGTATCGCAGTTGTGGTCCCTGGTGCGTCGTACTCTGCGGACGAGGCAGGTGGGACAACAGACTGTGGGAACCGAAGTCACACGCAGGCAAGATTGATTAGCTCCCGTTCGGATGGACGACTATGGTCGACAAACACGTCGTTCGACGGAGCTACGACCAGCTCGCGGCGGCGTACGCCGCCGAGCGAGCGGCGGGCGAGCGTGAGGCCGAACGGGCGGCGCTGGCGGTGGTACTCGAGTCCCTCCCCGCTGGCGGTCGAGTGCTCGACGTTGGCTGTGGCCAGGGGACCCCGGTGTTGTCGGCGGTTGCGGACGGAGAGTGGAGCGAAGACGGAGATGGGGACGGGGACGGGGACGGGGCTGCAGGCGAGTACCAATATGACACCGTCGGAATCGACGTCTCACGAACGCAACTCGAGTTCGCGACCGACACCGTACCCGCCGCGTCGCTCGTGCAGGGAGACATAGACGCGACTGCCGATCCGTGCCGACTGCGTCGACGCCGGTATCGCGCTCCACTCGATCGTTCATCTGCCGCTCGCGGAACACCAGACGTGTCTCGATGAACTCGCTCGCGTGTTACGCCCTGGCGGGCGCGTCCTCGTCTCTGAGGGACTCTCGGAGTGGCAGGGGTCGAACCCGGACTGGCTCGACAGTGGCAGCGAAATGCAGTGGCATATGGCCGGCGCTGACGCGACGCGGGAACAACTCCGGGACGCTGGCTTTGCGATCGTCGACGAGTGGGGAGCGACGGAACGCTTCGCCGATCAGGACGAGCGCTGGCAGTATCTCGTCGCGGAGCTCGACACCTGAGCGCGAAAGGTGGTGTGTGAGTGTAAACGCGGCTCGTTCACTCCGAATACCCCTCCTGCAGGAACGTCCCACTAGTCTCGTACATCGAAACCAACTCCTCGATGAGTTCCTCGTGTGACTGATCCTCCTCTAGGTGTTCGTCAAGTCGATTCTTGAGCTCATCACTGATCTCGAGTGTATGGTTCATGTGAAATCGTGTTACCGAATCGCACTCCAGTGACATAGACGTACGGCGCGCAACAGACGGCCCTGTCGGTAGCGCGGGGGATGACCGCGGCCGGCACCAGACGGCCCGACCTTTAGGCGTCGGTTCCGCATATCGGGTGGTATGGCAGCAACGCTAACTGACGACGAGGTCGGGAAGACGGTCGTCGACGCAGAGCAGAAGGAACTCGGAATCGTCGCGAAGGTCGAAGACGGCCGTGCCTACGTCGACCCCAACCCGTCCGTAGCCGAACACGTGATGGCCGCAGTGGGCTGGGAGGGCGAAGACGAGGAGGACTACCTCGTCACGGAGGACATGATCGCCTCTGTCGGGGACGAGATCGTGTTGCAGGGCGATCTCTAACGTCAACTGTTCGTCTCGGTGCTGTCCCCGTGCTGACCGCCGCCGTTCTCATCGTTCCCGTCATTCTTCTCCCCTGAGTCACCCGCCGACCCAGCCGCCGCAGCCGCCTCGTACATCGTCTCGCGCTCCTCGAAGTACACCGGTGCATCGGTCTCCGCCTCGAAGCGAATCACCCGCTCGAGTGCGGCCTGTCCGTCGGCCGCCTCGGACTGTAACTCCGCAGCTAGATCGGTATACTCCGCCGCCAGCTGCTGAAACGCCTCCATTCGCGTCTGTTTTGCCTCTACGAGGAACTGCTTCTCCTCGACGTCGTCCTCGAGTGCCTCGATCTCGTCGAGGTCCGCCTCGTCCGAATCGGAGCCGACGCCGGTTCCCGTGGTTCCCGCCGTTCCGGCCGACGGGGTTGCCGTGCCGTTGACGCCAGAAGACTGGGACTCGAGTCGGGACCGGATTTCGGCCATGTCCTCGTCGATGTCGTCGAGCAGGTCGTCAGCCTCCTCGCGCATGGTTTCGACGTGGCCCGTGAGTAGTCCCGCCTGGGTTCGACAGTACTCGACGAAGTCGTCGACCGAGAGCGTGTTCCGACCGTCGCTGTCGTCGCTCATGGGTGGTCATTCGGGGTACCGACCGAAGATACTTTGGTCGCCCCAGTCGGCTGTTCTCAGTGCTAGCAACTACCACGTCATTTGGCTTTCAGACTCGTTAAGTTGCTTCGGCCACTGACACAACTACAATGATCGAGCACCGTTGCTGCGACCGCTGTTCTCACGGTATTCGACGAGGAACGACCGATGAGTAAGGAGACGATCGAGGTACGCGGTGCGGAAGAACACAACCTGAAGGATATCGACGTGACGATTCCCCGCGAGGAACTCACCGTCGTCACCGGCCTCTCGGGTTCCGGGAAGTCCTCGCTGGCGTTCGAGACCGTCTACGCCGAGGGCCAGCGCCGGTATATCGAGAGTCTCTCGGCCTACGCACGAAACTTCCTGGGTCAGATGGACAAGCCCCAGGTCGAGACCGTCGAAGGCCTCTCGCCGGCAATTTCGATCGACCAGAAGAACGCGGCGAACAATCCGCGCTCGACGGTCGGGACGGTAACGGAGCTCCACGACTACCTCCGCCTGCTGTACGCCCGTGTCGGGACGCCTCACTGTCCCGAGTGTGGCCGTGAAGTCGGCGAGCAGTCGGCCCAGAACATGGTCGAGCGGATTCTCGAACTCCCGGAGGGAACGAAGGCCAAACTCGCCGCACCCGTTGTCCGCGACCAGAAGGGTGCGTTCGAGGACCTCTTCGACGAATTAGTGTCTGAGGGGTACGCCCGCGTCGAGGTCGACGGCGAGGAGCACGACCTCACGCTCGACCGCCCGGAACTGGACGAGAACTTCGACCACACGATCGACGTGATCGTCGACCGCGTCAAGGTCTCGACCGAGGCCCGCCCGCGAATCGTCGACAGCGTCGAAACCGCACTCGACGAAGCTGAGGGCGTCCTGAAGGTCATCCTCCCCGATGCACCCGAAGCGGTGGCGGCCGAACTCGGCGAGGAAGCCCGCCGAACCGGTGCACTGGGCGACGAGTTCGAGGACGACGACCGCTCCGTCGTCGAGTTCTCGAAGGATCTCGCCTGCACCCACTGTGGTATCGACGTCCCGGAGATCGAGACCCGCTCGTTCTCCTTCAACTCGCCACACGGTGCCTGTCCGGAGTGTGAGGGGCTCGGCGAGACAAAGGAGGTCGACGAGGACCTCGTCATTCAGGACCCCTCGAAACCCATCAAACACGTCTTCGAGGCCTGGAGTTACAACCGCTCGTACTACAAGACGCGCCTCGATTCCGTCGCCGAACACTTCGACGTCTCGCTTTCGACCCCGTTCGAGGATCTGGACGAGGACGTCCAACAGCAGTTCCTCTACGGCACCGACCGCGAGGTCGTCTTCAAGCGCAGCACCAAAAACGGCATCCGACGCAAGCAAAAGCGCTTCGAGGGCGTCATCCCGAACCTCGAACGGCGCTACCTCGAGACCGACTCCGACTCTACCCGAGAGCACATCGAGGACTACATGTCCGTCACCGAGTGCCCGGCCTGTGATGGCACCCGTCTCAAACCCGCCTCCCGCGCCGTGCTCGTCGACGACACCGCCATCACGGAGATCAACGCGATGTCTATCGGCGACGCGCTCGATCACTTCGAGTCGATGGAAGCCGACCTCACCGAACGCGAGAAGGTCATCGCCGAGGAGATTCTCAAAGAAATCAGGGCTCGTCTCGGCTTCATGGTCGAGGTCGGACTCGAGTACCTCACGCTCGATCGGGAGGCCTCGACGCTCTCCGGTGGGGAGAGTCAGCGCATTCGGCTGGCGACCCAGATCGGGTCCGGACTCGTCGGCGTCCTCTACGTCCTCGACGAGCCCTCGATCGGGCTCCACCAGCGGGACAACGATCGACTGCTCGACACCCTAGAAGAGCTTCGGGATCTGGGCAACACGCTGTTGATCGTCGAGCACGACGAGGAGACGATGCGCCGTGCGGACACCGTCATCGACATGGGTCCCGGACCGGGCAAGCGCGGCGGCGAGGTCGTCGTCAACGGCCCCGTCGATGAGGTCAAAGACTGCGAGGACTCGGTCACGGGCGACTACCTCTCCGGCCGCCGGCAGATTCCGGTGCCCGAAGAGCGACGCGATCCAGATGGTGCACTAACGATCCTCGGCGCGCGCCAGCACAATCTGAAAGATCTGGACGTGGACATCCCACTCGGCTGTTTCACGGCGATCACGGGCGTCTCGGGCTCCGGCAAGTCGACCCTGATGCACGACGTGCTCTACAAGGGCATCGCCCGCCAGATGAACGACAACACGAGCGTCATCCCGGGCGACCACGACAGCCTCGAGGGGCTCGAGGACGTCGAGACGGTGCGCCTGATCGACCAGTCGCCGATCGGTCGCACGCCGCGGTCCAATCCCGCGACCTACACCGGCGTCTTCGACCACATCCGCGACCTGTTCGCCCAGACCAAACTGTCGAAACAGCGCGGCTACGAGAAGGGGCGCTTCTCGTTCAACGTCAAGGAAGGCCGCTGTGAGGAGTGTGGCGGCCAGGGCACGGTGAAGATCGAGATGAACTTCCTCTCGGACGTGTACGTCCCCTGTGAGGAGTGTGACGGCGCGCGGTACAACGACGCCACGCTCGACGTCACCTACAAGGGCAAGACGATCTCGGACGTGCTGGAGATGGAAGTCGACGAGGCCTACGAGTTCTTCGAGTCGAACTCCCAGATCCGTCGCCGCCTCAAACTGCTGAAGGACGTCGGACTGGACTACATGACCCTCGGCCAGCCCTCGACGACCCTTTCGGGCGGAGAGGCCCAGCGGATCAAACTCGCAGAGGAACTCGGCAAGAAAGACAGCGGCAACACTCTCTACCTGCTCGACGAGCCGACGACCGGCCTGCACAGCGAGGACGAGCGCAAACTGATCAACGTCCTCCATCGGCTCACCGACAACGACAACACCGTCGTCGTCATCGAGCACGAACTCGACCTGGTGAAAAACGCCGACCACGTCATCGACCTCGGACCCGAAGGTGGCGAAAACGGCGGCGAAATCGTCGCGACGGGAACGCCGGAGGAGGTCGCCCGACTCGAGGACTCCCATACCGGCCGCTACCTGCGGGATCTGCTTCCAGCCGTCGACATCGACGGGCCACGCGGCGAACGTGTCGAACCCGTTTCGGCACCGATGGACGACGACTGAGGTGGAGACGCGCGACTGTTCGGGTTCGTCTCGCGGATTCTCTTCGTACAGGTGCTCCGTCTCGCGGTTTCTCACAGGAAAACGGATAGAAACTCGAGCCATCAACACTGCCATCGTCCGAAACCTTCGCTCGTTGTGACTCGTTGCAACGAACGAATGCGCCAACGATCCGTTCGAAAGTGTTGTCGGGGAAACTATTATATGGCGATTGGTGATAACCATAGTTGGTGTCAATGAACCGACGAACCATCCTCAGACGAGCCAGCGCAGCAGGACTTGGACTCGCTACGATCGGTGCGGGAAGTGCCGCCGCACGAAACGACGACCCGGAGGTCCGCCGAGTCGAAATCGACGGCGAAACGTACCTCGTGTTCGGCGACGCAACTGTTGACGACCTGAGCGAGGACGATCTGTGCACCTGCGACAACTGTGACCCCGTCCTCTGTGACTGGTGTGGCCCCTGCCGATAACCGACGCCCAAACACGGCTCATTTTTCGTGGCGACGAATCGGAATCGAGAGTCCGTGCTCGATACTCGAGTACCACTTCCATTCTCCCAAGCAGTGCCGCGATTCACTGTGCGTCGGGACAGTGCTGTCAAACGAGGTGCTGGCGGTCAGTCCGGGTGTAGTCGGAACCGACCCATCAGAGACACCGAAGAGATGAGCCGTAGTCACAAAGATCTTGTTAACTACATATACAACAATATTAACACAAAACACTCAGTGGACACCGTCGACGCCAACGAAAACCCGAACGATTACCGGAGCCGACGCAAAACCCACTCATAGATACGTATGCGAGGGATTCGATGACGGCGGACACGCTCCAGCGGCGACTGCTCGGCGGCGGCCTCGTGGCTCTCCTCGTTGCGGCCGGTCTGCTCACTCTCGACGGGGCAGACGCCACACTCAATCAATTCATCGTGGGCTGGCTCGCAGCCGGTGGCGCGCTGCTTGTCGTCGCCGGGATCCGAAATCGGTTCCTGCTCGGCGTCGCGACCGTGGGCTGGCCAAAACTCGCCGCTGCCGGCCTCGCAATTCTCTCGGTCGGCTCGAGTACCGTCGGCTTCCTCCAGCTATTCGTCGCCCCCGTCGGCTGGGGCCTCCTGAACGGCATCCTCGCCGTTCTCGCCGCACTGGTGCTCGCGCTGGGTGCACTCGAGTGCTGGCTGGGTGGTGTGCTGCTCGATGCGGAGTTATTCGCGGTCGAGTGAGCGCGATTTAGCCGCGACGCGACACAGCCCATCGCGATTCGAACGGGACCAAACCACGACTCGTTTGTGCAGTGACTACATACCATACCGTATGCGCGTCTACGTAGCGCTGCGAAACCGGCTGCTTCGCTGTTCGACCGACGGCACGTCGTGGGAGACCGCGACCCGACTCGAAGGACGGGCACTCGAGTGCGTCGCCGCCACACCTGCCACACCCGACCGCGTGTTCGTCGGGACCTTCGAGAGCGGGCTGTTCCGGAGCACCGACGGCGGGGAGACGTTCGAGCGACTCGAGACAGACGACGTCTTCGCGAGTGATGCCGTGATGTCGCTCACGATCAGCCCGCACGATCCGGACGTGATCTACGCGGGGACGGAGCCGAGTCGAGTCTACCGCAGCACGGACGGCGGCGAGTCCTGGACGCACCTCGACGGGCTCATCGACCTTCCCTCGGCGTCGGAGTGGTACTTCCCGCCGCGTCCGGAGACGCATCACGTCCGCTGGCTCGAGGTGGACCCGTTCGATCCGGATCGGCTCTACGTCGGCATCGAGGCCGGCGCGTTCGTCTTGAGCGACGACGGCGGCGAGACGTGGCGCGAGCGCCCCGACGGTTCGCGAATCGATAACCACAGTCTGGCGACACACCCGGAACGCGAGGGACGCGTCTACACTGCGGCCGGCGACGGCTACGCGGAGAGCGACGACGGCGGCGAACACTGGGAACAGCCACAGGATGGACTCGACCACCGCTACTGCTGGAGCGTCGTTCCCGATCCGACCGATCCCGAGCGCGTGCTCGTCTCGAGTGCGAGCGGTGCGTCGTCGGCTCATACGGCGAGTCGGGCGGAGTCGTACGTTTATCGCAGGTCGGGGTCGGGGTCGGAGTCTGGGACAGGATCGAGGTCTGGCTCGGGGTCCCGGTCAGCGTCAGAATCACCAGCCGAGGGCGAGCCGTGGGAGCGCCTCGACGGAACCGGATTGCCGATGGGTGACGGTGTCGTCCGCGCCGTCTTCGCGGCTGCCGAGGAATCCGGGGCGATCTTCGGGGTGAACAATCAGGGGCTGTTTAGAACCGAAGATTTCGGCGATTCCTGGGACCGGGTCGACATCGAGTGGCCCGAGGGAGCAGAGACGCAGACGCCGCGAGGGCTGGCGGTAGTCGAGACGTAGCGAGGGAGGGATTGAAGGCCGGGCTACGGTTCCAAGGGAACCCCAGACGCCTCATCCGTCCGCCGATACTCGAACAGCGAGACGATCATCGCGGCGTGCAGCGGCGCGATGAGCGCGCCCGTCAGAAACGTCCCAACGACCGGCACGCTGGCGAGGACCCAGGCACAGATACCAAGGAGCAAAACCAGTCCGAGCACCGTCCAGCGCTCACCGCGGACCACATCCTCGCTCCAGCGGATCGCAGTCAAGGGCGACGCGCCAGCAGCGACGAGTCCGGGCGTGGGAAAGAGCAGGACCAGCACGAACAGGATGAGCACCAGCGGAACGATTCCCAGCAATCCCATGTTCTGGAGGAATTCGACCGAACTGAGCAGCCGATTCCCTAGATCGAGCCCAACGACGAGACCGAAGTACGACGGAAGCGGCCCGAGGTGTGCCTCGCCGTCCAGAAGCGCAGTGAACGTGAGCACACCCGCGGCGCTAACCGCGAGCAGTGAGATGAGGTAGAGACCGAATCCCCAGACGAGATACGGGAGTTCGAGCCCAGCGAGCGCCTCGAGCGGGAGCGTCGTCTGCCCGATCGCGGTTGGGTAGCCAGCGTACTCGAGATGGATCGTCGCCTGCTCGAGGTCGCCGTACTCGAGTACCGGGATCGGGTCGTGGCGCCGCATCGTGTCGATGACTGCGAGGACGAAGCCGGCGAGTGCGAAGGGTATCAAGAGGGCGGGGGTACTGTGGAGTCGGGAACCGGCGGCCAGGAAGGCGGCCTCGACGGACCAGTTGTGTTGGCGTCGGGCTGTGTCCTTCGAGTCCGGGTCCAGGTCTGGATCCGAATCCGAATCCGAGTCCGAGTCCGTCTCAGACACGATTAGCTCCCCTCCGCAAGCGCCAGCAGTCCCTCGTTGCTGAGGACGTACACCACGCCGTCACCGACAATCGGCTGCGTAAAGTAGATTGAATCCTCGTACGCCCAGCGCCGTTCGCCGGTGGCGGCGTCGATCGCGACCAGTTCGGCCATCTGGTAGCTGAGGTAGACGACGCCGTCGGCGACGATGGGATGCGTATCGGGGCTGTAGTCGGCCGTCCACTCGCGCTCGCCGGTTTCGAGGTCGACCGCGTGCAGTGCCTCCGTGCCGTCCGTGACGAATACCGTCCCGTCAGCGACCGCAGCGCTCCCGTCGATGCCGTTCCCGTCGTGGAAGTAGTCCCACACCAGACTGCCGTCGGCGCGGTCGAACAGCGCGACGCCGTTTCGGTCGGGAACCACAATTCCCGCATCCGTCACCGTTGGTGCCTGAAACTCGCGGTACTGGAGGGCGCTTTCCTCGCGGGGAGCTGGGCGGGCCTGCCAGCGAGTCGCTCCCGTCTCCGCGTCGAAGGCGACGAGATCACCGGGGGTACTCGAAACGTAGACGGTGCCGTCGGAGACGGCGGGTTGGTTCGTCCCGCTCGATAGTTCCTGACCGACGACCCGCTCCCATCGCTGCTGGCCGCTACTCGCGTCTAGCGCGATAACTCGGTCGGTTGCGGGGGTGATTGCATACACAATCCCGTCCACAGCGACAGGGGAAGGTTCGCGTGCCGGTGAACCGGACCAGTTGCTGGTATTCTGGCCGGGCGCATGCCAGCGCTCGGTGCCGATGGGGCGTCCGAGCAGTTCGTAGCCGCCGCTGGCGTTCAGGCCGTAGACACCCGTTCGGCTGTAGACGGCGAGCGTGTCGCTTCGGTAGGCCGTCGCCTCGGCGCGGGCCGGCGTCGACCAATACGATCCCGACCGCTCGAATTGGATCTCACCGGTGTCGCGGTCGAAGGCAACCAGGGAGTCACGGCCAACGCCGTACAGGGTGTCACCGACGAGTATCGGTGCCGTCATCCCGTGCATCGAAGCGTCCGTATCCTGTTGCCATACGAGTTCGGGGGTCGATTTCGGACCTGATGCGTCAGGGTTGTAGGCCGTTCCGGCGGGGTCGTATCGCGCCAGGGGCCACTCGATTCGATCAGCGCGGTCGGCGTCCACCTCACCGCCGGCGAGTATCGTGTTCGTTCCGGCCAGCGCCGCGGCCGTCGCAGTAGTGCCGACGGCACCGGCAATTCCGGCAGCGCCGACGAGGAGGTGTCGTCTGGAGGGCATCTGTCCGGCAGTTTAGTCAGACAAATACTATGTCTTTTCGTTAGTCGAGAGCGGCGGTTATACCCGCGTCGAATCGGTACACAACGGACAACGCTTGACGGACCACTGGACTGGCGACGTGCTGTTCGGATCGTGGCGATTCCCCGGCAGCCACTAAGCGCTTCGAAATCCTTTTAGGCGCTACACGGGGATAGTAGGGTAACTGAGTGATATCATGGACGTCGACATCATCTCCGAATCGGAGAACCCCATGTTGCACCGGACGGACGTCACGTTCGAACTAACCCACGAGGACGCCACCCCGGAGCGACTCCAGGTGCGTGACAGCCTCGCAGCGAAGCTAAACAAGGACGCCGACGAGGTCGTCATCCGCAAACTCGAGACGAAGTTCGGGATGCGAAAGACCGTCGGCGAGGCCAAGGTCTACGAGAGCGCAGACCACGCCCGCGACGTCGAGCAGGACCACATGCTCGAGCGAAACAAGATCGGCGTCGACGACGAGGCCGAGGCAGAAGCCGACGCGGAGGAAGCATAAATGGCGCGCTACGAACTCTACGGCGACGACGGCACCACCGAAGGCGACCAGTGCCCTCGCTGTGGCGACGTCTTCCTCGCCGACCACGGCGACCGCAAGCACTGTGGCAAGTGCGGCTACACCGAGTGGGAGTAACGACGCCCACCGCTGAGTCGTGACCACAAGTTCAGCCACACGAACACGCGTGCTCGGCATCGAAGGCACCGCCTGGGCCGCCAGCGCGGCCGTCTTCGACACCGAGACCGACGACGTTTTTATCGAGACCGACGCCTACGAGCCAGACAGCGGCGGCATTCACCCCCGCGAGGCCGCAGAACACATGCACGACGCCATCCCGCGCGTCGTCGAGACGGCACTCGCACACGCCCGTGAAACGTTCGACGGGCCCGACACAGAGCCGCCCGTAGACGCCGTCGCCTTCTCGCGCGGCCCCGGCCTCGGTCCGTGCCTGCGCACAGTCGGCACGGCAGCGCGGGCGCTCGCCCAGTCGCTCGACGTGCCGCTTATCGGCGTGAATCACATGGTGGCTCACCTCGAGATCGGCCGCCACACGGCTGACTTCGACTCGCCGGTCTGTCTGAACGCGAGCGGGGCGAACGCACACCTGCTCGCCTACCGCAACGGCCGCTACCGTGTGCTCGGCGAGACGATGGACACCGGCGTCGGCAACGCCATCGACAAGTTCACCCGCCACGTCGGTTGGTCCCATCCCGGCGGGCCGAAGGTCGAGGAGGCCGCGAAAGACGGCGAACTCATCGACCTGCCCTACGTGGTGAAGGGGATGGATTTCTCCTTCTCGGGGAGTATGAGCGCCGCGAAGCAGCGCTACGACGACGGTGTCCCCGTCGAGGATATCTGCTACTCGCTGCAGGAGACCATCTTCGCCATGCTGACGGAAGTCGCCGAGCGCGCACTCTCGCTGACCGGCAGCGACGAACTCGTCCTCGGCGGCGGCGTCGGACAGAACGCCCGCCTGCGCGAGATGCTCGCGGACATGTGCGAGCAGCGCGGGGCGGACTTTCACGCACCCGAGCCGCGATTCCTGCGCGACAACGCGGGCATGATCGCCGTCCTCGGCGCAAAGATGTACGAGGCCGGCGAGACGCTCGCCATCGAAGACTCGCGCGTCGATCCGAACTTCCGGCCGGATCAGGTGCCCGTCACCTGGCGAACGGACGAACCGGAACTCGCGGTCGGCCGCGGTGGAGTCGGCTCAGGCGAGGAAACGGGGCAGGTTCAGGGTGCCGAAGCCGTCGTTGACCTCGACCCCACCGCAGACTGCGTCACCAAACGCCGACGGCCCAAAGCCTACCGCCACCCCGACCTCGACGAACGCCTCCGCACGGAGCGGACTCGCCTCGAAGCCCGCCTGACGAACCTCGCCCGCCGCGAGGGCGTCCCCACCCCCGTGCTCTCGGACATCGATCCGCAGGAGTCAGTACTCGAGTTCGCCTTCGTTGGCGACTGCGATCTGCGCGCGGTTCTCGACGACGAGGCGGGGACGACACACGTCCGAGACGTGGGTCGCCACCTCGCTCGACTTCACCGGGCTGGCATCGTTCACGGGGATCCGACGACGCGAAACGTGAGAATCGCTGCGGACCGCACCTACCTCATCGACTTTGGCCTCGGCTACCACACCGACCACGTCGAGGACTACGCGATGGACCTGCACGTCTTCGACCAGAGTCTCGTCGGGACCGCGAACGACCCCGAGCCGCTCCGCGAAGCGGTCCGTGAGGGGTATCGCGAGGTCGGCGAGGAGCGGGTACTCGAGCGACTGCTCGATGTCGAAGGGCGCGGCCGGTACGTCGGCGGCGAGAGCTAACGGCCGTTTACGATCTCAGCGAGGACCGAGGGCCGAGGGCCGGTTCACGGCTGCGTTCGGTTAGCCCCAGTCGGCTCATCGGGTGCCGAGACCCAGACACTCTTGTCCCGACGCGAACAGTCACGACCAATGGAGACGAGTACGAGTACCGAGACACGCAGCGACACCGACGCGACTGACGACACAGCGCCCACCGTCCTCCTCACCGGCTACGAACCCTTCGGCGATTTCGAAACCAACCCCGCCCGCCAGCTTGCCGCGCGCCTCGACGGCACCGCCCTCGGCACCCACACCGTCGTCGGCCGCGAACTGCCCGTCGTGTTCGATCAGGCCGCGGACGTACTCGAGTCCGCTATCGACGAGCACGACCCAGACATCATCTGCGCGCTCGGGTTGGCCGGCGGTCGGAACACGCTCTCGCTCGAGCGCGTTGGGATCAACCTCCGGGATACGGGCGCCTCCGGCATTCCGGACAACGACGACCGACAACCTGTCGACGAGTGCGTCGTCGCGAATGGGCCGGACGCCTACTTCACGACGCTGCCGGTGCGGGAGATGAAAGAAGCAATGCAGGACGCCGGCGTGCCGACGACGCTCTCGACGGACGCCGGAACGCACTGCTGTAACAACCTGCTGTACGCCGCGCGCCACCTCGTGGAGACCGGTGTCGTCGACGACTGCGACGTGGGGTTCGTCCACGTCCCGTTCTCACATGTGCAGGCAGCGGCACGCGACGAGGGTGAGCCGAGTATGGCACTCGAGACGATGCAGGAGGGGCTGCTGGTGGGACTGGAATCGGCGTGTTCTCGGTGACAGCCTGTTGGCGGAGGACGTGCCGAATTCGGCGAACGAGTCGAAAACCGAGAGTGACCAATTTCCACAGACGAGACGGGCACACAATACTCTTAATGGGGAAGACCGTACTGTCCCGTATGGCAGATAAACCGACCTCCGGTGAGATTCTTGGCGTCCCGTACAACTTCGAACGACCGAGCTTCGGCCGCATGCTCTCGTCGTACTGGCAGCCCGGCGAGGGGATGCTCGTCGAGAAGCCCTTCGGCGTCGGCTACACGCTGAACCTCGCCAACTGGCGGTCGTGGGTCGTTGTCGCGGTCGCTGGCGCACTCCTCTGGCAACAAGAGCAGGGTTCCTCGGCGGACACCGAGGAGGCACAGGACGAACCCGTCGAAGTAATCGTCGACGACGACGAGAACTGACGCGCGAGACGACTGTTTTCCTGATACCCAGTACCCCGACCACATCCAAACGCGCCTGTCTATTTGGACGTGCATTCTTCCCATGGAAGACGATGGCGGCGGCGCACTACAGGTCGGTTCGAATACCGCTTCCGCGGGCAGCAACCGACGGCTATATTCCCGCGGCGGCCGCCGCCTCGAACATGGCTATCCGCTTCGTCACCGGTAACGACGGCAAGGCACGCGAGGCGCGGACCTACCTCGACGGCATCGAAGCCGTCGAGCAGGTTCCCTACGACTACACCGAAATCCAGAGCGACTCACTCGAGGAAATCGCACTCCGCGGGGCCGAGGAGGCACACGCGGAACTCGAGGGCGGGGACCCAATTCTGGTCGGCGACACCGGCCTGTTCGTCGACGCGCTCGGCGGTTTCCCGGGGCCGTACTCGGCGTACGTCGAGGACACCGTCGGCGTCGAGCGTCTCTGGCGACTCGTCGAACCGGAGGACAATCACAGAGCCCGATTCAAGACAGTACTCGGCTTCACGGACGGCGAGCGGACAGAAACCTTCGAGGGGACGCTCGCGGGGACCATCGTCTCGCCGCGGGGCGACGACGGCTTCGGCTACGACCCGATCTTCGAGTTCAACGGGCAGACGCTGGCCGAGATGGATGTCGAGGAGAAGAACGCGATTTCCCACCGCGGGCGGGCGCTGGCGACGTTCTCAGACTGGTACGCAGACCAGTAACGCACGCGGAGACAGGCGACCACCGTATTTGACTACTCGCGAGGGTCACAGTTCGGGCCCGGATACGACCCGTCTTCAACCGCGGGATACAGCTTTTCAGGGTCGAATACCGCCGCGAACGCGTCCGGCGTGCGCACACTGATCGAGAGCCGCGGCTGCATCGAGAGCCCCGCCTTCGCGGAGTTCAGCCGCTCGTCGTAGGAGAGCAAATGCGCCGCCTCGCCGCGGTAGGCCGAGGCCAGCGCCGGATGGTCGTCGTCTGGGTGGTCGACCGCGACGCGATCGGACTCGAGTCGGTCTCGATGCGCGGCCGCCAGATCGGAGTCTGCGAGGTCGGCGACGAGGGCCTCGGTCGCCGCGAGGAGGTGGTCGCTGGCGACGAGGTCAATCCAGGAGTGACTGCGGACCAGGTCCAGCGCCCGACGAGCGTCGCCATCGACGAACAGGTCGGCCGCGAGGACGGACGAATCCGCGACGACGCGGGCCGGATCGGGGTGGTCTGTGTCCCCTCGGGATCCGTTAGCCATCGGTCTCACCCGACGCCGACTCGTCGTCGGTCAGTTCCGCAGCAATCGAACGGATTTCTTCGAGTGTGATGTCAGTGGATTCCGCGCGGTCGAAGAGGTCGCCCCAGGTGGCTGCCATTGGTCGAAATTCGAGACAGGGAAAGAAAAGCCACCCGGAGATCGGAGTCCGGAACCGCGAACGTTAGGGTCGAGGCTGCCACCTCGCTATCACTCGGAGAGTAGCCAGAACACGACCGCACCGAGGACGAACGCGACACCGACGTTGACGACGAGGCCAACAACGCCGACGCCGGCGACGAGGGCGAGCGCGCGGCGATCCGTGAACGGAATCGGATCGAACGCCGCTCGGCCGAGTTCGATGGCGACGACGACCAGTAGGACCCCGAGCAGGGCCATCGGAAATGCGGCCAGCAGCGCGCCAGTTGCGATGAGTGCGAGGGCGATGTAGCCCACACCGAGCAGCACGTTCGCACCCGCAGTCCGCGCACCGAAGGCGTACTTGCCCGCGAGGCCGCCGCTACCGTGGCACATCGGCACGCCGCCGGCAGGAATTGCTGCGAGGCAGGTGACGCCCATGCTCTGAGAGAGCCTGTCGGCCGACACGTCGCGGTCGTAGAGATCACCACAGAGCAGCGCAGTCGCGATGGCCGCGTTGCCGATCGTCATCCCGAGCTGCGCGACGGTGCCCTCGAGTGCCGCGCCAGAAATCGTCGGCGAGCCAGCGGGGAAGAGCGCGAGTTCGGGGAGCCGCGGGGCGGGGACGCCAGCTGCGAGCACTGCGGCGACGCCACCGAGTGCGAGCACGACGAGGACGCTCGACTGGCGGTAGCCGAGGAGTGCGAGCAGGCAGACGAGCGCGAGACCGGCGACGGCAATACCGGGCGCGCCGAGCGAGAGGTCGACCGCGGCCTCGAGTAGCAGGAGTGCGACCGCGAACTGCACACCGCGGATAACGGGTTCGCCGACGACGCGCTGGAGGTGTCCGACGAGGCCGAACGAGCCCACGACCAGCAGGACGCCGCCGGCGAGCAGCCCGGCCGCCGCGAGTTCGGGATAGGAAAGCGAGCCGACGATCGCCAGGCCGACGAGGGCCTTCATCGGCTCGACGGACAGCGGCATCCCGTAGTACAGCCCCCAGACGATCTGGAAGACGCCGAAGCCGACGAGCACGTGTGCAAGCGAGACACTCGTCGTCGCAGCGAGCGCGACGAGCAGCGGCAGAACAGTAACCGAATCCCCTAGCGCACCCGTGAGTTCACTGGCCGAGAACTCGAGTTCGGTCTGTTCGTCGCTCCGGAACGAGTACGCCATTCGGTGGTGCTTTGCCGGGCAGCGGTTTCACTGTTTTCAGAAATCGAGTATGGTTGCGTCAGCGGTCGTCTAAAACCAGAATCAGTTACGGTCCGGAATGCGTGCTGGCACCGCAGGTCGTCCTCACCGGCACTGTCCGCGAGCGGGGACTCGAGTACCACCGGACGGCCACGCAGTGCCACGTGTTCCAGTCTATCCAGGCAAACGAGCCAGCGGCTGTTACCGACTGCGGATCAGCAGCCTGAAGAGCGGCCGCTGGGAGCGTGTTCGTATGGCTGATCTCGGTAAGATAGATCGCGAGTTCTTCGAGCGCCGGATCGCGCCGAATCTCGGTGCTGACCGTGACGACGTGGCGCTCGGGCCGACCCACGGTGTCGACTTCGGCGTGCTCGACATCGGCGGGCAGGCGCTCGTCACCGCGACCGATCCGCTCTCGATCCCGCCCGCGCTCGGGTTCGAACGCGCGGCACGGTTCGCGCTCGACCTCGTGCTCGCGGACGTGGCCGTCAGCGGCGTTTCGCCGTCGCACCTCTCGGTCTGTTTCACGCTTCCCGAGACGATGTCCGACGAGGAGTTCGCGACCGTCTGGGAGACGATTCACGAGGAGTGCGTCGATCTCGGGGTCTCGGTCGTAACGGGTCACACCGCTCGGTACTCGGATCCGTCCCATCCGTGGGTGGGCGCGGCGACCGCGATGGGCGTCGGCGAGCACGGCGATATCGTCCGCCCTGACGGAGCGCGCGTCGGTGACCGGCTCCTGCTGACGACCGGGCCCGCCGTCGAGTCTGTGGGGCTCCTGAGTACGATTTTCGCCGACGAGATCGACCTCCCGGCGGACGTGCTCGCCGACGCACAAGAACGCCTCGACGAGGTGTACGCCGTTCGGGACGCGCTTACGGCAGCCGCGGCAGGTTCAGGAGCAGTCACCGCGATGCACGACGTGACCGAAGGCGGGCTCGCCGGCGCGCTGAACGAGATGGCCGCCGGCGCGGGCGCTCGGTTCGCGATCGATCGCGAGGCCGTACCGATGCGTCCCGGCGTCGCTGAGGTCTGTGAGTACCTCGAAATCGACCCCTGGGCGATGACCAGCAGCGGTTCGCTTCTCATCGCGGTCGACCCCGACAGCGCTGCTGCAGTCACGGCTGCACTCGAGAACAGAGGCACTGTCGTCGCGGACATTGGTCAGGTAGAACGCGCCGAGTCCGAGGACGACTCCGCGGCAGGGGAGGTCGTCGTCGATGGAGAGCGACTCGATCATCCGAACGAGGATCCGTCGTGGGCGGCGTACGCGAAGCTTGCAACTGAGTAGCATAGCCTGACGTAGCTGCAGGGTGTGCGCTGAGTAACCCGAACCAATCCGAATTACCCACTCCGCAGCGAACAGTGCACCATCATCGATTTGTATAACCAGTGAATACCAACAGCTATGAGAACACCAGCACCCGACAGCCGCCCCGTCGCGCTCACGATCGCGGGCAGTGACTCCGGCGGCGGGGCCGGCATCCAGGCCGACCTCGCGACGATGACCGCCCACGGTGTCTTCGGCACGTCGGCGATCACCGCCGTTACCGCCCAGCACACCCGCGGTGTCGAACGCTCGTTCGCCCTCCCCACCGAGGAGGTCGCGGCCCAGATCGATGCCGTCACCGGCGACTTCGCCGTTGGCGCGGCAAAAACGGGAATGCTCGCGACGACCGAACTCGTCGAACTCGTCGCCGAGAAGGCAGCCATGTTCGAGTTCCCGCTCGTCGTCGACCCCGTGATGGTCGCGACGACCGGCGACCGGTTGCTGGAATCTGATGCCGAGCGCGCCTACGAGGACCTCCTGGCGGAGGCGGCCCTTGCGACGCCGAACACGGACGAGGCCGAGGTACTGACGGATATCGCGGTCATCGACGAGGAGACGACCCGCGAGGCCGGTGAGGCGATCCGTGACCTCGGCGTCGACGCGGTGCTGGTGAAAGGCGGCCACGTTCCCGGTGAGACAGTCACCGACCTGCTCGTCACGGAGGCAGGGACGACGGCGTTCGAACATCCACGGGTCGACACGGCGGCGACCCACGGCTCGGGCTGTACGCTAGCTGCGGCCATCGCGGCCCGCTTGGCGACCGGCGACGACCTCGAGACCGCGGTCGGCGGCGCGACCGACTTCCTCGCCCGCGCGGTGCGCTACGCCTACGACGTTGGGGAGGGTGACGGCGCGGTGAATCACGCCGTCGACCTGCGAAACCAGGCCGCACGGGAGCCGACCGCCGAAGCCGTCCAGACGGTCGTCGACCGGCTGGTCGATGCCGACGTGGCCCCACTCGTCCCCGAGGTCGGAATGAACGTCGTCGGCGCGACGCCCTACGCCGAATCCGTCGACGACACGGCCGCCGTCGAGGGACGGATTACGCGCACTCTGTCAGGCATCCAGTCGAACCGCGGCGTTCGCTTCGGTACTTCGAGCCACGTCGCCCGCTTCCTGCTCTCCGCGCGCGAATTCAGTCCGAATCTCCGGTTCGCCGTCAACTGCCGATTCGGGCCAGACATCGAGGCGGCGCTCGAGGAACTCGAGTGGCCCATTGCCGAGTATGACCGCAGGGACGAGCCGGCGGACGTAGCTGCACGAGAAGGCGAGACGATGGGGTGGGGCGCACAGCAGGCGTTCGGAGGCCGTAACGACGAGAAGTCGCAGGAGTCGCAGGCGTCGCCCGCAGCCGTGATCGACCGCGGTGCAGTCGGCAAGGAGGCGATGACGAAACTCGTCGCGGCCGATCCGGCAACGCTCGCGGAGCGTGTCGTGGCGCTCGACGCGGCACTCGAGTACTGAGACGACCCGCTCTGTAAGCAGCCAGGTCGTCACGGAACAGTCGCCGCAAACCGAACGCTCATTCCCCAGCGCACCGACACCACCTCGCATGGTCGAGAATCCATTCGATGTCGAGATTCGCGTCGGTGAAGTACTCGAGGCCGAGGCGTTCCCGGAAGCGAACAAGCCCAAGATGACCAAACTCTGGATCGATCTGGGCGACAAACACGGAGAGATCCAGTCTGCGGCGCAGTACGACCACCACTACGAGCCCGAGGAACTCGAGGGACGGCGAGTGCTGTGTGCGACGAATCTTGGCTCCGTCCGCATCGCGGGCTTCAAATCCGAGGCGCTGACGGTCGGTGTTCCCGACGAGGAGGAGTATCCGGTGCTCGTTGAACCGGACCGAGACGTGGACGTGCCGCTCGGCGGCCTGCTATTCTAAGACGGTAATCACTTCCACTGCGGATCCCGCAGGGTTTTTGGGATGGAAAGCCAGGCTCCGAGTATGACAGAGGCGACGGGCATCGTCGGGGAGTTCTTCTCGCTCAAGGAGGGCACCGACGCGGAGTTGCTGGCGATGCAGTGTGGCGATTTCTACGAGTTCTTCGGCGAGGACGCAGAAACGGTCAGCGACGAACTCGATCTCAAGGTTTCCCAGAAGTCCTCGCACGGCTCGTCGTACCCGATGGCCGGCGTGCCGCTCGACGACCTGACGCCGTATCTCAAGGCTTTAGTCGAGCGCGGCTACCGCGTCGCCGTCGCCGATCAGTACGAGACCGACTCCGGCCACGCGCGTGAGGTCGTCCGTGTCGTGACGCCCGGGACGCTACTCGAGACGAGCGACGCAAATGCGCAGTATCTGGCGGCGGTGGTCGACGGCGGCTCCGGCTCCACGGCCAACGGCGCGCGCTACGGCCTCGCCTTCGCCGACGTGACTACCGGCCGCTTCCTCGTCGCCGAAGCCGCGGACACGGACGAAGCGCTGACGGAACTCTACCGGTTCGATCCCGTCGAAGTGCTTCCGGGGCCCGAGAGCCGAACGGACGACGACTTGCTCGGAACGGTTCGGGAGCGCATCGGCGCGACTCTCACGCTCCACGAGACGGAGGCGTTCGCACCGAAGCGCGCCGACCACGCAGTACAGGAACAGTTCGGCAGCGAGACCGTCGACCGACTGGCGGTCGGCGAGGCGGCCATCGCCGCTGCGGGCGCGATCCTCTCGTACGTCGAGGAGACCGGCGCGGGCGTGCTCGCCTCGATGACGCGGATCCAGTCCCACCACGGCGACGACCACGTCACCCTCGACGCGACGACCCAGCGCAACCTCGAACTGACCGAAACGATGCAGGGCGAGCGCGACGGCTCGCTGTTCGCGACGATCGACCACACCGAGACCAGCGCCGGCGGCCGACTCCTCAAGGAGTGGCTCCAGCGCCCTCGGCGCGCACTCGACACCCTCGAACAGCGCCAGGAGAGCGTCGCAGCGCTCGCTTCGGCCGCGCTCGCTCGCGACGAAATGCAGGACACGCTCGGTGAGGCCTACGACCTCGCGCGGCTGGCCTCCAAGGCGACCCACGGCAGCGCGGACGCTCGCGACCTCGTCGCTGTACGCGAGACGCTCGCCGTGCTGCCGGCGCTCGCGGAGACAATCGAATCCGCGCCAGACCTCGCTGACTCGCCGCTCGCTGACATCATCGATCGACCGGACCGCGAGGCCGCACGCGAGCTTCGGGAGGCACTCGAGAACGCCATCGCTTCGGACCCCCCATCGACGGTCACCCAGGGCGAGCTCTTCCAGTACGGCTACGACGACGACCTGGACGAGGTCATCGACCGCCACGAGGAGGTCAAGCAGTGGCTCGACACGCTCGCCGAGCGCGAGAAGCGCCAGTACTCCCTCTCACACGTCACCGTCGACCGGAACAAGACCGACGGCTACTATATCCAGGTCGGCAAGTCCGCCGCCGACGGCGTCCCCGACCACTACGAGCAGATCAAGACGCTCAAGAACTCGAAGCGGTTCACGACCGACGAGCTAGCCGAGAAGGAACGCGACGTGCTCCGACTCGAAGAGAAACGAGGGGAACTCGAGTACGAACTCTTCGAGGAACTCCGGGAAGAGGTCGCCGAGCAGGCGGAACTCCTGCAGGACGTGGGGCGGGCGCTGGCGACGGTCGACGCGCTGGCGAGTCTGGCGACCCACGCGGCCGAGAATCGCTGGGTCAAGCCCGACCTGCACCACGGCGACGCGCTCGACATCGACCAGGGTCGCCACCCCGTCGTCGAGCAGACGACCGAGTTCGTCCCGAACGATGTCCGACTGGACGGGGAGCAGCGAGGTTTCCTGGTCGTCACCGGTCCCAACATGTCCGGGAAGTCGACCTACATGCGCCAGGTCGCGTGTATCGTTCTGCTGGCCCAGATCGGGAGTTTTGTCCCGGCCAAGGAGGCCGAGATCGGCGTCGTCGACGGCATCTTCACTCGCGTCGGCGCGCTCGACGAACTCGCACAGGGCCGGTCGACGTTCATGGTCGAGATGAGCGAACTCTCGAACATCCTCCACGCGGCGACCGACGAGTCGCTGGTTATCCTGGACGAAGTCGGCCGCGGGACGGCGACGTACGACGGGATTTCGATCGCCTGGGCGGCCACCGAGTACCTGCACAACGAAGTCGCAGCGAAGACGCTGTTCGCGACGCACTACCACGAACTGACCGGGCTTGCGGAGAACCTGCCGCGCGTCGCCAACGTCCACATTGCAGCGGACGAACGCGACGGCGACGTGACCTTCCTCCGAACCGTCCGCGACGGTCCGACGGACCGGTCGTACGGGATCCACGTCGCAGATCTGGCAGGCGTCCCCGGTCCCGTCGTCGACCGCGCGCAGGACGTCCTCGAGCGCCTCCGCGAGGAGAAGGCCATCGAGGCGAAAGGCGGAAACACGACCGAGCCTGTCCAGACAGTGTTCGACGTGGGAAGCGGCCAGTTCCGCGGGCCGGCGAACGCAGATGGCGGTGAGCCGGACGACACGACGGACGAGAGTGTGATCGACCCCGAAACCGAGGCTGTACTCGAGGACCTCGAGAATCTGGACGTGAACGCGACACCGCCCGTGGAGCTAATGTCGAAGGTGCAGAAGTGGCAGGAGCACCTCTCTGAGTGAGTCTGCTTCGACGGCGGGGATCCTCGTCCATTGTACAACTCCTGTCGGGCTGATTTTACATCGGTAAATCTATACGCCGATTCGCCATTGCATAGCACGATGCACGAACCAGACTATGACGTGGTGGGCGAGACCGCCATCGTCACCGGCGCGAGTCAGGGAATCGGCAAGTCGATCGCGGAGACGCTCGCCGCGAGCGGGGCGAACGTCGCGATCTGTTCGCGCTCGATCGACCGTGTCGGCCCGGTCGCGGAGGCGATCAACGACGCCGAAGACGTACCGGGTGAGGCCCTCGCCGTCGAGTGTAACGTCCGCGAGCGCGACCAGGTCCAGTCGTTCGTCGACGACACCGTCGAGGCGTTCGGCGATATCGACATCCTCGTCAACAACGCCGGCGGCGAGTTCGTCGCGAACTTCGAGGACATCTCGGAGAACGGCTGGAAGACCATCGTCGACCTCAACCTCCACAGCACGGTTCACTGCACCCAGCTCGCCGGCGAGGTCATGCGCGAGGGCGACGGTGGCACGATCATCAACCTCTCGTCGGTCAACGGCCAGCACGCCGCGCCGGGCGAAAGCCACTACAGCGCCTCGAAGGCGGCGATCATCCGACTGACCGAGACGCTCGCGACCGAGTGGGCCGGCGACGGCATCCGCGTCAACTGTGTCGCACCCGGCCTGATCCAGACACCCGGCGTCGCCGAGACGCTCGGCATCCAGAGCGAGGACATGCCACCGCGCGAGAAAACCGAGCGCCGGATCGGCCACACCGAGGAAATCGCCGACGCCGTCCAGTTCCTCGCCAGCCCGGCCGCCTCGTTCATCACCGGCGAGACGCTGACTATCAAGGGCGTCCCGCGCGCCGGAAACTCGATGTCGCAGGGTCTTGGACTCGAGTAGCTAGTGACGGAGACGGCGTCTCGTCCCCCTCGCACGGACGCTGGCACTGTTTTTGTTGCTCACGTTGACGCTGCACCTGACGTCTCCTCGACGAACTGTTCGCGCAGCCGTGCGATTCGCCGGTGTGTTGGCGGATGCGTCGAAAACGGCGACAGGGAGTCTGTCGGAACGATACAGAACGCGTTGAACCCGGCGACCGTCCGGAGGTCTGCATCCGGCGGCGTGGGTTCGCCGTGCAACGTCGCGAGAGCGCTGGCGAGGGCGTACGGATCACCAGTGATCGCAACGGCACCGCGGTCGGCGGCGTACTCGCGATACCGCGACAAAACGAGCGTTCCCGGCAGGCTGGCGAGATACACCGGCAGCCCGACGAACAGCAGGTAGGTGCCGAGCAGAAACGGCAGGCCGATCAGGTACGAGCCGAACGTGAACGTCCGTCTCGCAGTCGACAGTGCGACCGCCGAGACGACCATCGGGAAGCCGGCAACGGTCAACACCGTCGAGTCGTCGTTCTTGAGGTGTGCGAGTTCGTGCGCGAGGACCGCCTCGAGTTCGTCGTCGTCGAGCGTCCGCAGGAGTCCGGTCGTCACGCAGACGACGGTTCTGTTCCCCGTTCCAGCGGAGAGGGCGTTCGGCTCGTCCGACGGGATCACGGCGACTGGCGGCACCGGGAGGTCGGCCTGGCGAGCCAACCGCTCGGTGGTGTCGTACAGCAGCGGATACTGTTCGCGGTCGATGGCGATGGCGTTCGTCGCCCAGTAGGCGATGTAGTCGGCCTGCGAGACGCTCGTCAGGATAACGACAGCGAAGACCGCACAGACTACGAGCGCCATTGTCGTCGACAGCACCGAGAGTACGATCCAGCCGAGGACGGCGTATCCGGCGAGTGTGAGGACGAGCGCCAGTAGCATTCGCCACTGGAGCCGTCTGTCGGCGGACCAATCCATACGGGACGTTCACCGGCACGAGTCAAATAGCTAACTGAAGAGCGTGCCCGATCGAGTCTCACCGCCCTCACAGCGAGCCAGCGCGTGAGCAAGTCGGCCAGCGGGCATCGACGACGGGCATACGCTTTTGCAGATCCCGACAAGACACCCACGTATGACCCTTCGACAGTCACTCACCGGAATTACCTGCCCCATCGTCACGCCGTTCGACGAGACGGGAGCCGTCGACGAACGCGCACTCGGAGACCTACTCGAGTACCTTCTCGCAGGCGACATCGACGGCCTCTTTCCCTGCGGGACGACTGGCGAGTTTGCCAGCCTGTCGCGGGACGAGCGCCGGCGGGTAACCGAACTCACCGTCGAGCAGGCCGACAGTGAGGTTCCGGTGCTGGCCGGTGCGGCCGCGACGAGCGTCGACGACGTGCTCACCGCCATCGAGGACGCCGCTGCGGTCGGTGCCGACGCTGCCGTCGTCACACCGCCGTACTTTCACACGGCGAACGCGCCGGCCGGCAATCAGCGGTTCTTCGAGACCGTCGCGGACGAGTCGTCGCTGCCCCTGTTGCTGTACAACATTCCGGCCTGTACCGGACAGGAAATCGCGCCGGAAACCGTAGCGGCGCTCGCGAGTCGTGACGACGTGCTCGGCCTGAAGGACTCGAGTGGCGACCTCGAATACTTCCTCGAGACGATGCGCCGGACGGCCGACACCGATGCGGATTCGGACTTTCTCATGCTGCAGGGCTACGATGCACTCCTCGTCCCGGCGCTACGGATGGGTGCCGACGGCGGCGTGAACGCGCTCTCGAACGTCGCACCCGAGGCGTACGCCGACCTGTACGAGACGGCCACCGGCGGTCGGGGAGCGGCGCTTCAGACCGCCGTTACCGACCTGTTCGACGCCTGCGGCGAGTACGGCTTCGCGCCGGCGACGAAGACGGCACTCGAGTACCACGGCGTGCTTCCTTCGGATGCGGTTCGGCCGCCGCTCGTCTCCGTTCCCGACGACGGGCGGGCGGCGATCGGACGGGCCGTCGACAGTCTCGTACAGTCGGAAGATTGATACGCCGAAGTAGTGATGTGCTGACACATGAATGACCCCGCACCTGACTCGACGGCGGGTGTCGGTGGGATGGCCGATCTGACCAACCCATCCGACCAAACCGACCTTGAGGTCGGCGTGAGCACGCCTGCCGCCGTCGGACTCTATCTTGCCGTCGTCGCGGTGGGAGTCACCGCGCTCGTCTCGGTCACCACGGGCGCGACCGCCGAGGTCCTCCTTACGTCCCTGCCGACCGCGTTCACGGGAGGGGTTCTCGGTGGGATCGTTCTCGCCCGGATTCGCCCCGCCCTCCTGTTCCGCCTCGGTCGCTTTCGGTGGCGAACGCTTGCCCTCTGGCTGCCCGCACCGCTCGTTGCTGGCAGCGCACTCGTCCTCGATTCGACGGGTCTCGTTCCAGAAACGGGGCTCGCGCTCCTCCTTCTCATCCCGGCGGCCGGCATCCTGCTGACGGGATGGCTCGCAGCACACGCCGCACACGATCTCGCCGTCGGTGCGACGGTCGATAACGGAGAGCCGATCATCGAGTGGACGTGGTACCAGTCGGGACCCAACCCGCCGCTGATTGCACTCGGGATTGGATCGTTGTTGTTCGCTGGTCTCACGTACACGCTTTCGGGGTCGAACAGACTCTCGACTCGGCTTGGCGCGCTCGGCGCACTCAGCCTCCTTGTTGGCTGGGCACCGACCGTTCGACTCCCGTCGTCGGGCGATACGCCAACCACGCTGTTCTCGGTCCCCGACTTCGAGTACGCTCGTGCCGAGATTCGGGCCTACGCAGACGGCCTCGTTGTCGAACCACGATTTCGGCCGTCCTACCGGCGTGTCGTTCCCTGGGACCGACTCACCGGCGTCCGCCTGACCGAAGATCACCTTATCCTCGAGCGGCGCTGGTGGCCAGATATCCGGTGTGATCGCTCGGCGATAGACGATGTGGACACTGTGCTGGAGGCCGTCGAGACGAGCGGCCGGAACCGACCACAGCGAGTCGACCCAGTCACGGCTGACGAACCGCAATTCTGACCTCCCTCGAGCCCCAGTTGGAACCAGACGCCGACCGCCATCGTCCGGACCGACATCGGAGTTGTGCTCGTGCTCGTACTCGAACTCGCACTTGCATTTGCACTCGAGTCGGTTCGAACTCTCGCCAACTGTGCTCGAACCATGACCGACACACAACCACCGACCGACGAAACCGAGATTCACCAGTTAGACGAGGACACCGTCGCCCGCATCGCCGCCGGCGAGGTCGTCGAGCGGCCCGCAAGCGCCGTCAAGGAACTCGTCGAGAACAGCCTCGACGCCGGGGCCTCGAGCATCGACGTCACCGTCGAGGCCGGCGGCACCGACCTCGTCCGCGTCGCAGACGACGGTCACGGCATGACGGAAGCCGACCTTCGCGCCGCCGTCCGCCAGCACACGACGAGCAAGATCAGCGGTCTCGACGACCTCGAGTCAGGCGTGGCCACCCTCGGCTTCCGCGGCGAGGCCCTGCACACCATCGGCTCCGTCTCGCGCCTGACCATCCAGTCGCGCCCGCAGGACGGCGACGGCGCGGGAACCGAACTCGTCTACGAGGGTAGCACCGTCGAGTCGGTCTCGCCGACCGGCTGTCCCGCGGGGACGACAGTCGAGGTCGCGGATCTCTTCTACAACACGCCCGCCCGCCGGAAGTTTCTCAAGACGACGGCGACCGAGTTCGCCCACGTCAACCGCGTGGTCACCCGCTACGCGCTCGCCAACCCCGAGGTGGCCGTCTCACTGACTCACGACGGCCGCGAGGTGTTCTCGACGACTGGCCAGGGCGACCTGCAAGCCGCCGTGCTCGCCGTCTACGGTCGCGAGGTCGCCTCCGCGATGATCCCCGTCGACGCCGACGGCGACGAACTCCCGCCGGGGCCACTCGAGTCCGTCGCCGGGCTCGTCTCCCATCCCGAGACGAATCGCGCGAGCCGAGAGTACCTGGCGACGTACGTCAACGACCGTGCGGTGACCTCGGACGCGCTTCGAGAGGGGGTTATGGGTGCCTACGGGACGCAACTCGGTGGGGACCGCTACCCGTTCGTCGTGCTCTTTCACGAGGTCCCCGGCGACGCCGTCGACGTGAACGTCCACCCGCGAAAGCGGGAGGTGCGATTCGACGACGACGATGCAGTGCGCCGGCAGGTCGATTCGGCGGTCGAAAGCGCCCTCCTCGAGCACGGCCTGCTTCGCTCGCGAGCGCCGCGCGGTCGCTCGGCGCCGGGCGAGACGCGGGTGACGCCGACGCAGGAGGAACTGGCAGAGCGGGCGGGTGATAGAGCCGAGACGAGTGCAGCGGAAACGGGTACGTCCACGTCCGAAGGCGACGCCGACGAGTCGGGGGTACTCGAGAGCGGTGACACAGCGAGCGGTACGAACGAGGAGACAGCCACGAGCGCTGCCGGTGGCGATCGAAAACCGACGACGCCGGATCGAGCAGAAGACCCGAACTCGGCAGAGTCGGTGGATGCGACGGAGTCGCCAGCGGGTGAGTCGACGGAATCGGCCACCACCGAGTTCCAGTCGGCTGCAGAGTTCCACCCAGACGATGATTCGACTGATCCCGGCTCCGTCGGATCGTCCAGTTCGCCGAGCGGTGCGGGTGACCCAGGCGAGCAGGTTCCGGATTCGGACTCGGACTCGGAGCCGGAACTGGAACCAGATTCGGAATCCGCAGCCGACTCCTCGATGGAGACGCCGGAAACCACCGAGACGAAGGGTGGAAGCGGCAAGTTCGACGCCGCAACGGAACAACGAACGCTCGC
This sequence comes from Natrialba hulunbeirensis JCM 10989, assembly GCF_000337575.1. Lineage (GTDB taxonomy): Archaea > Halobacteriota > Halobacteria > Halobacteriales > Natrialbaceae > Natrialba > Natrialba hulunbeirensis. The sequence continues at coordinate 48,946 of NZ_AOIM01000015.1, forward strand.
AGGCGACGCTGCGACAGGCGGAGATTACGACCACGAGTTCGACTCGCTGCCGCCCCTACGGGTGCTCGGCCAGCTCAGCGACACCTACCTCGTCTGCGAAACCGACGACGGCCTCGTACTGATCGACCAGCACGCCGCCGACGAACGGGTCAACTACGAGCGCCTTCGGGCTGCGTTCGGCGAGGACTCGTCCGCGCAGGCGCTTGCGTCACCAGTCGAACTCGAGTTGACCGCGGCCGAAGCGGAGGCGTTCGCGGCCTACCGCGATGCGCTCGCCCAGCTCGGCTTCTACGCGGATCGGGTCGACAACCGGACGGTGGCGGTGACGACCGTGCCGGCGGTGTTCGAGAAGACGCTCGATCCGGATCAGCTTCGGGATGTGCTCGTCTCGTTCGTCGAGGGGGACCGCGAGGCGGGCGCGGAGACGGTCGACGCGCTGGCGGACGAGTTTATCGGCGACCTGGCGTGTTATCCCTCGATTACGGGCAACACGTCGCTGACGGAGGGCTCCGTCGTCGACCTACTCGCGGCGCTCGACGACTGTGCGAATCCGTACGCCTGCCCCCACGGGCGGCCGGTGATCGTGCAGTTCGACGAGGCCGAGATCGAGGATCGGTTCGAGCGAGATTATCCGGGCCACAGCGGCTGAGGTGCCGCTGTGCCGGTTTCCGGTCGCTATTCTGCGCGGTGTGTCTCCGGCTCGTCGAGCGAGCGGGCTGGGCTCTCAGAGTGGCGTTCGTGGTAGTAGAGCCAGACGCTACAGAGGAGCGCGACGAGCGCTGCACCGGTCGCAATCACGAACGCGATCTGGTAGCCGGTTTCCGTGTAGACCCGGACGCCGCCGACGAGTTCGCCGGTCCAGTAGGCGTCGAGTATCCAGCCCATCACCGTCGGGAGCATCGCCGCGCCGAAGAACGCCGCGCCGTTGACGGTTCCCGTCGAGAGGCCGCTGGCGCTGCTCGGGTGACGGTCCTTGACCATGGCGTAGCCGAGCAGAAACGAGCCGAGCAGCGTGCCGGCCATGAAGAACGCGAGCCCAACGATGGGTAGCGGCGGGTTTCCGAGAATCGCAAGCACGGCGAAGCAGGCTACGAAACCGGTCCCGCCGGCGACCATCAATTCGACCCGCCGACCGAGTCGGTCGGAGAGCCAGCCAAACGCCGGTGGCCCGATCATGATGCCGACGCCACCGAGCAGGGTGAACGTCGAGGCGTAGGCGACCGAGACGTCGTACAGCTGGACCACGTATGGGATCCCCCAGAGACCGAACAGCGTGAGATTCAGTCCGGTCGTACAGAACAGCATGATGCTGACGACCCAGATCCACCGGTCCCGAAGGATGTCAGAGAGGTACGTGCGAAGCTCTGCGTTCGTCAGCGTCGGCTGTCCCGGTACGCCTTCGATCGGATCGAAGCCGGCGCTTTGGGGTGTATCACGAACGAAGAGGAAAACGCCGACGCTCGCGACGAGACCGGCGATGCCGAGCCAGGCGATCGAACTCCGCCAGCCGACCGCGTCGACGGCGAGCGCGAGTGGCGTCGTCGCGAGAACCCCGCCAACGCCGGAGACGGCGAAGGTGAGTCCGCTCATCGTGGCGAACTCGTCTGCCCGATACCAGTTCGCACAAAAGCGCAGAATACAGACGAAGATGACGCTCCCACCCAGCCCGACGAGCCCGCGGGCCGCGATTGCGCTCAGGTAGCCGTCCGCGAAGGCAAACCAGACGACGCCGACGTTCATCACCAGTCCGCCGATCGTGGCGGTCCGTCGCGGCCCGATCCGGTCGGCGAGGATGCCCGTCGGAATCTGCATGAACGCGTACACCCAGAAGAACATCGCGTGAAGGGTTCCGAGCTGTGCGCCGGTCGTCCCGAACGACACCATCAGCTCCTCCGAGAGCACCGCCGACGAGAGCCGGTTGAGGTTCACCAGCAAGAAGACGACGCCGAGTGTCAGCCACAGTATCCAGCGCCGTCGGAGCGGGTCGGCCCAGAGTCGCATTCGCTGGGAATCTCCGCCGAAGCACCGAAAACGTTCACGAAGCGGAAGTATGTGCCGCCCGCTCACTGGTGAGTCGCTGTGTCGACAACGAAACGGCACTCCAGCCCGTACCTGCTGCTATACTATGACCACGCTCGAACTCGACGGCGAACACGCCGGCGGCCAGTTCCTGCGAAGCGCGCTCGCGCTCTCTGTACTCGAGTCCAGACCGATCCGGATCGAGAACGTTCGCGGCGACCGACCCACACCGGGATTGGGCCACCAGCACCTGGCGGTACTCGAGACGATGGCCGAACTCACCGACGCCGAGGTGTCGGGTGCCGACCACGGCGCGGAGACCGTCGCGTTCGATCCCGGGGAGTCGCGGCTCGCAGGCGGAGAGTACGCCGTCGACATCGGTACCGCCGGCAGCGTGACGCTGCTGTTCGACGCCGTCCTCCCGTTGGCGACCGTACTCGAGTCCCCGCTGTCGCTGACGGTGACCGGCGGGACGGACGTGGCGTGGTCGCCGCCGCTCGATTACACGCGGTACGTGAAACTGCCACTGCTGCGCCGATTCGGCCTCACTGCCGCGATCGAGTGTGAGCGGCGCGGGTTCTATCCCGATGGTGGTGGACAGGCGACGCTCCATCTCGCGCCGTCCAAGATCGACCCACTCGACGCTCCCTCGCTGGTCGAGCGGCCGAATGTGGCCGGCGTTCGTGCGTACTCGACGGAGGCCACCGCGCTTGCAGAGCAGGACGTAGCACACCGACAGACTGCGGGTGCACTGAATCGGCTGGGACTCGAGTCGGTGGGAGCTGAGACCCCCGGCACTGACTCAGCGCTCGCCGAGTGCGAGGTCGTCGAGCGGATCGAGGCGACCGCGGCGAGCGCCTGTCCCGGCTCGGCGATCGTGCTCCGACTCGAGTCCGAAGACGGCGTTCCGGTTGCGGGCTGCAGCGCACTCGGTGAGCGCGGCGTGCCAGCCGAGCGCGTCGGCGAGGACGCCGCGAACGCCGCGAACCGATTTCTGGCCGGCGACGCAGCCGTCGACCGCCATCTGGCTGATCAGCTCCTCGTCTTTCTCGCACTCGCCGGTGGCCGAGTTCGCGTTCCCACCGTCACCGATCACGTCGACTCGAGTTGCGACCTTCTCGAGTCGTTCGGCGTCCCGGTCGAGCGCGTCGGTGAGGGGGCGGGAGAGACGGCCACGGTCGCCGTGGAGTCGGGTGCCGAAGTCGGTGAAGTCGGCGGCATCTGAGCCGACGGGGACGCTCACGTGACACCAGAACAACTTATACCGACAGCGTTCGATGGTCGCGGTATGACTCGGACAGACGGCACTGGCCGACGGCGGAGGGTCGACTCGTGAGCGAACTCGTCACCTTTGGCGAGTCGATGCTCCGACTCTCCCCGCCCGGACACGAGCGACTCGAGAACGCGACCGAACTCGAGGTCCACGCCGGCGGTTCAGAGAGCAACGTCGCCATCGCGGCGCAGCGATTCGGGACGGACGCCACCTGGCTGTCGAAGGTTCCCGAGACGCCGCTCGGCCGACGCGTCGTCGGCGAACTCAGACAGCACGGTATCGAGACCGACGTGGTCTGGAGCCACCGCGGCCGGCAGGGCACCTACTATCTGGAACAGGGTGGCTCGCCCCGCGGCACGAACGTCATCTACGACCGCGCGGATAGCGCCATCACGACCGCCTCGGCTAGCGAGTTCAATCTCGATCTGATTCAGAACGCGCAGGTGTTCTTCACCAGCGGGATCACGCCCGCACTCTCGGAATCACTTCGGGACGCCACAGCGAACCTGCTCAAGGCGGCCAGACAGGGCGGGACGACGACCGCGCTCGACTTCAACTACCGGCGCAAGCTCTGGACGCCCGAGGAAGCCGAGTCGACGATGACCCGACTCTTCCCCGGCATCGACATTCTCGTCATCGCCGCTCGCGACGCTCGCACCGTCCTCGGCTTCGAGGGCGACCCGCGCCAGCTCGCACACAAACTCGGCTCCCAGTACAACTTCACCACCGTCGTCGTCACCCGCGGCGACGAGGGGGCAATCGGCTGGCACGACAGCGTCGTCCACGATCAAGCTGCCTACGAGACCGATACCGCCGACGCCATCGGTACCGGCGACGCCTTCACCGGCGCGTTCATCGCCCGCCGACTCGACGGCGACGACGTCCCGACGGCACTCGAGTACGCGGCCGCAACGGCGGCACTGAAGCGGACGATTCCCGGCGACGCGGCGCTCGTTACGGAAGCGGAGGTCGAGGAAGTCGTTTCGGAGCGCGGCGAGGATATTTCGCGCTGACAGCTGTTGGCTGGAAGCTGGAGTTCTGTTCTCGTCTCTGCGTGATCCGCCGCTCTTCTATGTGTACCTCCACCAACTGTGAGACACCGACTCCAAGACACCAACTGTGAGACACCAAGACACACCAGGCCAGTACTTTTGCCGACTACGTCTGAAATTCCATTATGGACTGGACTATTCGCCAGGCACCGCCGTCGGCCGCAGCAATCATCCGGGAAATCGCCCGCGAAAGCTGGCACGCCGCCTACGACGAGTTCCTCGGCGCGTCGCAGGTCGACCGGATGATCGACGACTGGTACGAACTGGACGAACTCGAGTCCTCCATCGCGAACGCAGCCGACCAAGCGGGGGCGTCGTTTCTGGTCGCCGTTCCGCCCGAAGACGACGACCCAGCCAGTGACAAGCACGCTGGCAACGCTGAGAACGCTGCAGCCGCCGTCGGCTTCGCACACGCTGGCGTCGATCCAGACGAGCCCGAAACCGCATACCTCCCACGGCTATACGCCCGGCCGACTGTCTGGGGCGAGGGAGTCGGGACTGGGCTGATCGAGCGCGTCGAGGCCGACCTGCGCTCACACAGCGAGCGGCTTCGCCTCACCGTCCTCGCGGACAACGAGGTCGGGGTCTCGTTCTACGAATCGAGCGGCTTCGAGCGAATTGAAACGCGACCGTCGGATCTGGAGCCCATCGATGGTGAGGGTGTACTCGAGGAGCACATCTACGAAAAGTCGCTGTAACGTGTCGCTGTGGTAATGGCGTGCTGCTGGCGCACGCGCTCCAGTGGGTCTGCGGTCTCCCGCGGTCCCAGTTCCGCTTACAGCGTCTTCTCGGCTTCGTCGTCGTCGACGATTTCGATCCCGCGGTTGTTGACCGCCATCGGATCGAGGCCGACCTCCTGCAGGAACTGCTTGTACTCGCGCTCACACTGTTCTGCGTCCTTCTGCTTATCACTCGCGCGGTCACAGAGTTCCACGAGATTCTCGGGCACGTCGTTCTGGTAGACGATCCAGTGGTTGATCAGGTCCGAGAGCCGGCGGATCGGGCTGGTGAAGTGGCCGTAAATCTCGAAGTTCAGCGCGTGGTGGCCGCCGAACGGGTCGTTCATGTACTTCGCGCGGGGCATCACCTTCATCACGGCCCACTGAATCTTATCGAGCTGTCGACCGGGTGCCTCCTCGAGCGTCGCGTTGACGGCCTTCCGTGGGTCCTCCCAGGTGTCGCCGGGGATCGAGACGCCGTCCAGATCCTGAATCTCGCGCAGCGCCTCGGACCACTCGTCCGGGCTTGGCTGCGGGTGGACGCGGTACATCGCCTCGACGCCGCGGTCCCACATCAGCGTGTGCGTAACGGCCTTGTTGGCCTTGAGCATACACTCCTCGATGATCGTGTGTGCGCGGTCGCGGCTCGGGTTCAAGACGAGCGAGCCGTCTTCCTTGCGCTGTTCGTGCATCCGGTCTGCGACTTCGTGGACGAGTTTGTTCTCCTCGTGCAGCGGCGCGTCGGGATCGTCGAGTCGGTTCTCGGCCTGTCTCTTATACACATNCCCTCGCGCCATCAGAGATGTGTATAAGAGACAGCCTTGTCCAGGTGCATCTCGACGGTGTGGGCGAAACGCTCCTCGTTCGGCACGAGCGAGCAAACCGACTCCGCCAGAATCGGCGGCAGCATGTGGATCGTATAGCCCGGCAGATAGACCGTGTTACTGCGCTCGACGGCCTCGTCCCACATCGCCGTCTCCGGGTTGACGTAGTGGGTCACGTCGGCGATGTGCACCCAGAGAACGTACTCGTCCTCGCGCTCTTCGATCGAGAGCGCGTCGTCGAAGTCCTGGGCGTCGATCGGGTCCGTCGTCCAGGTCGTCAGGTCTCGCAGGTCCTTTCGGTCGTCGATCCCCTCCGAAATTTCCGACTGTACGTTCTGCGTTCGCGCTTCGGCCTCCTCGAGTACCGCCTCGGGGAACTCGTCCCGAATCTCGAACTTCTCGAAGAGGTCGTCGCGTTTGTTCTCGAGATGGCGGGCGAGGTCCTCCGAGATCTGGACGGGACCCTGCCCTTCGGCCGTGCCGGCTTCGGCCTGTGCGTCGTCGCTCATGGCGAGGGGTACGGACGAGAGGGTGAAAGTCGTGTCGGGATCGGGTTTCGAAACGGTTCCGGGTCGATACGTCGGCGAATCGAACGCGAGAGGAGGTTTCTGTGGTATTAGACCGCTTGTTCCCGCTCGGTTTTCCCGTCCTGGTCGTCTTGGCTGTCATGGTTGCCCTGACCGTCCGTTCCCCGCTGCTCTTCTCGTCCATCTCGCTCGTGTGTCGTCTCCACCGGCAACGTAAACGAAAACGTCGCACCCTCCCCCGGTTCTGACTCCACCCAGATCTGCCCGTCGTGTCGCTCGACGATCCGCTTGCACAGTGCGAGTCCAATACCGGTTCCGGAGCGCTCCTCGTGGCTGTGCAAGCGCTGGAATACTTCGAAGATCCGTTCCTGGTCATCCGCCTTGATACCGATCCCTCTGTCGTGAACCGAAATTTCCCACTCTATTCCCCGTTGTTCCGCCGTAATCGTGATCGCTGGCTGCTCGTCGCCGCTGTACTCGATCGCGTTCGAGAGCAAGTTCTGGAACAACTGGCGCAACTGATCCGCATCCCCAGCCACCGTCGGCAGTGACTCCGACTCGATCCGTGCGTCGTGCTCCTCGATCATTACCTGCAGATCCTGTCTGACGTCTACGAGCACGTCATCCAGCTCCGTCGGCGTCAGCGGATCGCCCTCCGTGTCGATCCGAGAGTACTCGAGTAACGCGTCGATCATGCTGCGCATTCGATCCGCGCCGTCGATGGCGAACTCGAGGAACTCCTCGCCGTCTTCGTCGAACCCGTCGCTGTAGCGCTGTTCGATGAGCTGGAGGTAGCTCGAGACCATCCGCAGGGGTTCTTGCAGGTCGTGGGAGGCGGCGTAGGCGAACTGCTCGAGTGACTGGTTGGACGCTTCGAGCTGTGAGATGTAGTGGAGGAGGTCTTTCGACTGTTCGCGGCGGACGAGCAGTGAGTTGAGTCGGCGAAAGAGCAGCGTGCGGTCCATCGGTGCGTCGATGATGTCGTCGATGAGGGAGGGAGTTACGCGCTCGTCGACGTCTGGAAGCGTAATTTGTGGATTGCTGTCGGCTCGACGGATGAGGACGACAGGACAGAAGACGGGTTCGCTTTCGGCGACGCGCTCTTCGAGGGCGGCGTGGTAGTCCGGGAACGAGTGATCGTCGACGAGGTAGAGGTCGGCTTGTCCGATGGATTGTGTGGTCCTGACCTCGTAGTGGTCCTCGAGGAGTTTGCGGATCGCGGCGCGATTTCCCTCCTCGTTGATGAGCAACTGTATCGTGTTGGTCTGGGTTCCGGCTGTGGATGTGTTCGAGCTCATAGATGGGGTGTCTGTCCTGTGCGATCTGCGTGCGTTGGTTTCGCCGTCTGTGGTGTGTGAGCCGCCTGTGGTGTGTGAACCGCCTGTAATGTGTGAGCCGTGTGTAGCGCACAATCCACCTGCCACGTCTGGACCGCGTGAGATCTGTGAACCACGTCCGACGTCCAGGTCGGCTGCAGTGTATCGGTCGACCGTGATCGCCAGTCTCCACTGCCCCTACACCGATCAGGACGCTGCGCCGACACACCATTCGTCCGATCCCCATCTGCATCCCCGTTCGTAGTCGATACGTCCAGTCGACTGCCTCTCATTCGTAGGAGTTCGGTTCAGTCGGCCCGCCCGTTCGCGGCGTTCCCTGGAGGATGCCGTAGAGTCCGGTCAGGGGTTCACCGACACGGATCCCGCTGCTCGCGATTTCGAACTCTCGGAGATTGTGCTCGAAACTCCCCGAACGCTTCTTGAGAACACCAACGACCTTCCGGAGGCTGCCGTCCATCTCGACGTAACTCAGGAACATGAGATTGTCCGCGACGTAGCTCAGATTGTTACTCGTCGCGTTCGAGATGCCCGTAATCTCCGAAATTTCGTTCGTGATCATCACTGTCACGCCCCGATTCTTGAGATAGCGGGTAAGCGCGTGAAGCTTTCGGACGAGCATGTCCTCGTTGCCCTGAATTGAGGTCGTGTAGCCGTCAAGTCCGTCGATCATCACGATATCCGTCTCCCGCTTGTCGACCTCCTGTTTGACCATGTGCGCGAACTCTTCGCCTGAAAGTGTCCGCGGTTCGATTTCGGTAATCGACAGCGTCCCCTCCTCGCGCATCGACGTTACCGGCATTCCGATCGCCTCGGAACGATGCTCGTAGGTCTCCATATCCTCCTCGAAGAGGTACACTGCCGATTTCATCCCGTTTTTCGCCGCCTGTGCGAGAAACTGCGTCCCCGTCGAGGTCTTGCCCGCTCCCGTCGGACCGCTGATGAACGTCACGGTGCGCTTATCGAAGCCGCCGCCGACGAGTTCGTCCAGCCCCTCGATACCGAACTCGAGTTGGATCGATTCGAACGGGTGCTCGTGGCGCTCAGGGACCAGTTGCGGGAAGATTTCGAGGCCGTTGCCACGGATCTCCATCCCGTGGTCACCCTCGCGCTGGCCGAGTGCACGATGCTTGGCGACCTTGATGCGGCGACCGCCGTCGCCGCGTGTGAGTTCGACGATGCCGTCGCTGAGCGAGCGGATTTCGGTGTCGTACTCCTGGTCCGTGGAGGGCGTTGCGGTCGTGACGACGGTGATCTCACGCTGTTTGAGAAACCGCATGAACGCGAGGATCCGTTTTCGGAACTGGTAGTCGTTCGCCTCGACGTACCGTAGCTGGGTGATAGGGTCGACGACGACCCGGTCGGGGTCGATCTCCCGAATTGCGTCGTGGATGTCCTGCGTGTATCGATCCTGTTCGATATCGCTCGGGTCGACCAGATCGTAGGAGTAGTCTTCGGTGAAGAAATCCGAGTCCGGGCCGAGATCGAGAAATTCCGCGTCCGTGACGTCGATACCGACTGCATTGCCGTTCGCGATGATCTCCTCTTTCGACTCCTCGCCGTGGATGAACAGTACCGTCTCGTTGTTGTTCAGCCCCTCCTCGAGAAAGTGCATCCCGAGCAACGTCTTCCCGGTGCCGGGTTGGCCGTGAACGAGATACATTCGCCCCGGAACGAACCCGCCGTGTAGAATATCGTCGAGGCCATCGACCCCGCTACTCACCGGGGACGTTCGATGTTTCATGTAGGGTTTGAAAGCACTTGAGTGCCATTAAGTAATCGCTTGCGGGTGAGGAAAGAACTCGCGCTACACGATAGCGTCTACCTGCCGCTAACTGCCGTTTTGGGTGAGATCGATCACCACAGATCGACGACCAGCCAACAGGAGCCGCGGCGATTACAGCTCGTACGTTTCGCCGTCAAGTGCCAGCGGCTCCACAAACGCATCGTCCGCCGGATAAAAGTGTGCGATGTGGACCAGCCGCGTTTGCGTGGCACCGAGATCGTCCGCGAGCGCGAGTGCACCCTCGCGCGTCATGTGTTTGGTTCCGAAGGTCCGCGCTACTCCCTCCTCGTCCTCGTGTCTCCCCCCGATCGGATGTGCATCACAGAGTTCCGCGGGAACAATGGCGTCCGCCAGCAGCAGATCAGGGTCGGCAAGCACCTCACGCGAAGCCTGCGGAATCGCATAGCTCGTATCACCCGACAGCGAGAGCTTCGCCCCGGTTTCGGGATCCTCGATGGCGAGCCCGTAACAGACGAGCGGCGGATGGTCGACCGGGACGAGCGTCACGTCGAACCCACAGATTCGCGTGGACTCGAGTGGCGTCGTCGGCTGGACGGTGACGGCGTCGAGGTAGTCGTAGTCGCCGGCGACGGTTTCGGCGACGCTTTCGCCGATTTCGGGGTCGGTTTCGTCGGCGGCGTAGACATCAAGCGAGTCGAAGACGCGAAAAACGTTGCCGAGACCGTCGAGGTGGTCGAAGTGGATGTGGGAGACGATAGCGGCGTCGGGGAGCGCGACCGACTCGCGCAGGAACTGGTACCGAAAGTCAGGGCTAAAGTCGACGAGCAGGGACTCGCCAGTGCGGTCGTTCTCGACGTGGACCGAGAAGCGCGTGCGCTCGATGTCGCGCTCGCGGGCGGTTTCGCAGGTGTCACACTCACAGCCGACGGTGGGTGTGCCGGTCGTATCACCGGTGCCGAGGAGCGTTACGCGCACGGGGTGGTCACCATGGTTGGACTGTATCGCCCTGCTTCGGCCCGTCCCTGCTCACGGCCGATCGGTCGCCGCCGATTACACATACGTCTGCCCTTCCGCCAGCGCCTGCTGGATCAACGGATGATTCGGTTGCGATTCGAACCGCTTCGCTGGGATGACGTACACCGAGACGACGATGCCGTGCTCGATGCCGATCGAGTCGCCAAGCGACTCGAGTTGGCGCTCGATTTCGTCGTCGAGTGCGTCCTCAGCGAGACCGACCAGAAGTTCCACGGACGCGTGGGCAGGGCGGTCGTTCTGGACGGCGTCACCGAACGCGACGAGACGGTCGATCGCGTCGCCGTACTCGGTCTGTGCCTGGTGGGCGAACGCTGCAGCGGGGTCTGAGGGAGAACGAGAACTGGTACTGGTGTTCGTACTGGAACTGGTACCGGAACCAGAACCGGCCCCACTGTCGACTCTGCCATGATCCGAACCGCGACGTGTGTCTCGGTTCGTCTCGCGGTTGCTCCGACCGTCAGCGTCGTACTCTCGGTCGCCTGGTCGTAGCCCATCAGTCATTGTTAGCTCGTTTATCGCCATCGCATAAAGGGTATGCTGATTATGGAGGCGGCCGGTAACATGTACGCCTCTGCATGGGTCTTCCTCCCTCGATGCGGTTGCAACCGGACCGAATCAGCCTTACACTGCGGAGGGAGAACGTTTTTCTAAAGCAACCAATCAGCACGCAATGTGGGAGAACGCGACACAGCCGTTCCACGGCTCAACGGCTACGGAAAGCTGACCGCCGGGAGTCTCATAGCCGGTCTCGCGGCGCTCGTTCTTGGCGACTCGAGTTCGTTTGCTATCTGGTTCGGTGGGCTCGCTGTCGTCGTTCTGGCCGTTGCGATGTATCGAAGTCCGGACGACGAGGACGACGAGGACGAGAACGACCGACGACGCGAAGACGAGACTGACTCCGGAACAGAACGAGTTCGATCGAAAGAATCTGTCGAGGAGTTCGATTTGTAACTGTGTGAGACCGGTGTCGGACGGTGCGTCGATTCGGAGTCCGACGGCCGACGCGGACTGCGGTACGGTCTTGTACGGTCAGTGGTCGTGGCTGTGATCGTGATCGTGATCGTGGTCGTGGTCATGGTCGTGATCGTGACCATGTCCACCATCGCTCGCTGTCCCCTCGATATCGCCACCCGCGACGAGCGCGTCGTGGTCGCCCTCGATCATATCCATGTTCTTCAGAGTATCCCGCTCTTCGAACTCTTCGACCGCGTTCAGCAGGTCCTCTTGCGTGAGGGTAGTTCGGTCCTCAGTGAGCGCCTCGAGTACCGCCTCGCGAAGTACCATCCGAAGGTCGCTACCGGTTAGCCCTTCCGTGGCCTCGGCGATGAGTTGCGGATCGAACTCCTCGATATCCATCGTACGGGTGATGACCTGCAGAATGTCCGCGCGCATCCCGTAGTCCGGCTTCGGGAAGTTGATGATCTCGTCGAAGCGCCGCCAGGCCGCGTCGTCTAACTGGTCGGGGTGGTTCGTCGCACCGATCAGCAACACGTCGTCGTCGATCAGCGAGATATTGTCGACGGCTTTGAGCAGCGTGTTGACCGCACGCTTTAACGCCGCGTGCTCGTCGCTGCGGCGGGTCTTGGCGACGAAGTCGAACTCGTCGATAAAGAGAATACACGGCGAGAGTCGCTTTGCGACCTCGAACGTCTTGTCCACGTTTTTCGCCGTCTCGCCCAAGTACTGCGAGGTAATCATCGAGAGTTTGACCTCGACGAACGGGAGGTCCATATCTCGTGCGAGCGCCTGTGCAGTCGAGGTTTTCCCGGTTCCCGGTGGGCCGACGAACAGCAGTTTCCCGATCTCGCGCAGACCGATCTCCGCGAGGTAGTCGCGGTGTTCGATCGCCTTCGAAATCTTGTCGATTTCGGCCTCCTGGTCGCCCGTCAACACCAGATCGTCGAGCGTGATGTCGACCTCCTCGGGCGCGCGAACGTCGACGAGATCGAGCATCTCCTCGTCCTCCTCGGTATCGAAGTACTCCTCGAGAAGGCTGTCGATCCAGACGCGGTCGGCCTGAATCGGTCGGTTGCGTTCGCGGGCCTCTTCGTGGCTCACATCGCCGTCGATAGCGTCGTGATCCGCAAAGTGCTTTGCGAGCGTTGGATTCTCGTGCAGGCGGTCGGCATCGACACGCTCTGCAAACCAGGATTCGGCCATCTCCTGTTGTGTCAGCGAGAGCGAACCGGAGAACTCGTCGCGGTCGGTGAACATCAGTTCGGAGACGGCGTCCCACGGCCGGTCGACGCCGGTTGCCTCGCGCGCGGTGCTGTTGGTCGCCGAGAGCGGGCGGCTGATACCGGTGTGGCGATGACGGTTCGGTTCATCCTCCTCATCCTCCTCGTTGTCGACACCGCCGGTCCAGAATACCCGGCGGAACGACGGCGGGAGATCGTTCTCGTCAAGCGTCCTGTCGTCCGAGTACACGCTCGTCGTGAGCAGGAACTCCACGACATCGAGCGCTGCATCACTCATTCGGTCATCGTACTCACCACACGGTCTTAACAGCGTCGTCACGTCCATCGTGTGTGAGTGACTCCCGACATCGTCTCCGCCAGTTGCCCGTCGTCTCTTGTTACCACGGCTGTGCTGGAACAGTGCCGGCAGACAACGGAGACTAGAAGACTAGGAGACAAGAGGACCAAAAGACCAGAAGAGCAGAGACCAGGAGACAACTGGCGACGGCACAACGATTTTCGTCCCCCGGTGCACACCAATCCGTATGAACGTACTCGTGGGACTCGGCGGGAGCGACGAATCGATCAAAACACTCCGCCAAACCATCGATCGCACACAGGACGTTGGCGACGACCTCACCATCGCCGTCCTCGAAAAACCCGAATCGAAACGCAGCCAGGACGAAATGTACGAGGAAGCCAACGCCCTGCTCTCTGAGGCCGGCGTCGACGCCGATCTCGTCCGACTCGAGGGCGACCCTGGCAGCGCGCTCGTCGACCACGCCGAACAGGGTGAGTTCGACCAGCTGGTCATCGGCGGCGGGACACTCAGCCCGATGGGGAAAATTCAGCTCGGCCCGATCACCGAGTTCGTCCTGCTAAACGCGCCGACGACCGTCAAACTGGTGCGATAACGATGGGACGTGCGCGACTCTACCCCGACGAGCCGTCGGGACCGTTCCCATCGCCGCCGTCGACTATCGAGGACCGCGAGGGCCGGGACATCGAGATTCAGGCACCCGGCGAACTGACGACCGATCTCGACGCGGTCGTCGAAATGTACGACCGGTTCGACCCCACCGACCGCGCCCAGGGGATTCCACCGACGGGCGAAGACCGGATCCGAAACTGGCTCGAGACGATTGCCGAGGAGAGCGTCAACGTGATCGCCCATCACAAGCCGAATGACGACGATATCGATGTCGACAGCGGCGCTGACAGTGGCGGCGACGTCATCGCCCACGCAATGCTCGTCCCCGATGCCGACGACCCCGCGGCAATCGAGAACAACAGCGACATCGAGTGGGAACTCGCCATTTTCGTCCTACAGGACTACCAGCAGGCAGGGATCGGCACCCACCTGCTCAAACACCTACTCGGCCACGCCAGCGACGTCGGTATCGAACGCGTCTGGCTCACCGTCGAACGCTGGAACAATCCCGCCATCGCACTCTACGAACGCGTCGGCTTCGAAGCCTCCGGCACCGAGAGCTTCGAACAGGAGATGTCGATCCGACTCGAGTAGCCCGTCCTGACACCGGACCTCATTTTGGCCGCGCCACTCAGACAGACAGCACCGGCTGACTCGCATAGGACAGCACGTACTCGGCGACCTTCTCGAGTACCTCCGCCGACGCGGCGTCGGTAACGGGCTCGCGCGGGAGGACGATGAAGTCGGCATCGACGTCGTCTGCGGTGTCGAGGACGACGTTGCCGGGGTGGCGCGTCTTGCGGGTCTGGGAGAAGCCGTCGTCGATGGAGGTCGACAGCGCGACGCCTCGTTGGTCGGCGATCCGACCCACGTCTTCGAGGAAGCCCTGGGAGTTCTCGGCGACGGCGGCTTCGTCGACGGTGCCGGCGTCCATCCCGCGGACGACGCCGTGGCCGAGCACGTAGAGGACGTGGACCGACGCGTCATAGCGGTCTGCGATCGCGACGGCGTACTCGACGGCGGTCGCGGACTCATCGCTTCCGTCGACGGGGGCGAGAACGGTATCGATGGTCACCGGCTCGCTGTCGTCCATGGACATATGGAGAGGATGTGCGCGCAGTCGGCAAAAAGCCTCGGACCAGAACCGGTGTCGGAGGCAGTGATGGCTGCAGCACCCACTGGCAGGACAGTTCCCAGAGCCAGACGATCTCGTTTCGAACCGTGTCCAATTGAGAAACAGTTACAGCAGTTGGGACGCCAGCATAGAGACACACCGACGCACGGTCCCACATCGAGTCATCGATTCGGCCCGCTGCTGGTCTGACTCGAGTACGGACGTGCACGGCGAGTGATCACAATGAGCGACGACATGGGACGCGACACAGCCGACCTCGACGAAAAGGACATTCAAATTCTCAAAGCGGTCGCCGCGAAGGGCGTCACCAGCCCCGACAAGATCCATCAGGAGACCGGCATCCCCAAATCCACGGTCCACTACCGCCTGGATCAGCTACAGGACGCGGGGGTACTCGAGAACGACCGCTACGACATGAACCTCGAGAAACTGGGGCTATCGATTACCCTCATCTCGGAGGTTTGGGCGGAGTTCGACGAGGGGTATCACCAGACGGTGGGCGAGAAGCTCACCGCGATTGAGGGCGTCAATCAGGTGCACTTCACGATGGGCGAGACCGATTTCGTCGTTATCGCACACGTGCCGAACCGGCAGATGGTCGAATCGCTGGTTGCGGACTACGAGTCGATCGACGAGATTCGGCGCACGAGTTCGAAGTTCGTCATCACGACGCTCAAGGACGAGCCGTTGCCGGTCAACGATTTCGAGTACGAGACGCTCGTTCACGCGTTGACGGATGCTGAGGTTGCGGTCGAGGGTCAGGACGTGGACGAGGACTGAGACGGAGACGGGCACAAACACGAACACGAACACAGAGACGGCCAACTGACTCCCATCGACGGCCATCCGCCGTGAGGGTTTATAGCGACGGCCACCCAATCGTCGCCCATGTTCGACACGGTCGTCGTCGCCACGGACGGCTCCGACAGCGTCACCCGCGCCATCGACGTCGCACTCGACCTGGCCGACCGATTCGACGCCGAGGTCCACGCCCTCTCGGTCGTCGACGCCAGCGAGGTCGACGCCTCACCCCAACAGCTCCGCGAGGAACTGCGCACCGCACTCGAGACGACCGCCGACGCCGCGCTCGCCACCGTCGAGGATCGGACAGACAACGAGATTACGACTGCGGCGCGCGAGGGGCGTCCCGCGGCCGAAATCTGTGAGTACGCTCGCGAGGTCGACGCCGACCTCGTCGCGACCGGTACCCGCGGCCGCCACGGCGAGAACCGCCTGCTGCTCGGCAGTGTCGCCGAGCGTATCGTCCGCACCTCGCCCGTGCCGGTGCTGACTGTGCGCCAACTCGAGTCGATAGCTGAGAGCGGAGACGATGCGGCTGCCGTGGCCTAACAGCGGTTAGTAACATATATTGGTATCTGAAATTATCTAGAAGTGAATCAGGTAGCCGATCACTGTACGTTCCAACCTTTTGCTCTGCGCTCCCTCGCTTCGCTCGGTCGCTCGGAAAAACGTCGATAAAAAGCACTGTGTCACCCCCTCAGCCGCGCCGATGGCGCGGCTTCGAGGGATTCCTTGGCCCGCTCGCTCACTCCGTTCGCTCGCGGTGAGTGCACACTTCTCCGCCTGTACTGACCGCGAGTTTCACGACTCACTCTGAACAAAACGACTCTGGTGAATCGCATGACTGCGTAGACTTCGACCGGTAGAACTAGAGAGTTGAAGCGGGAGGCGAACCATTAGGTCACGCTGCGATGGACGCGACGTTTTCGACCGCGAAAACGTCAGCAAACACTACTGCCGTCGGACGGATTATCGCGTCCAGACGCTCAAAACAACCGCACTCGTCGATACAGCGTCATAGGCTATCCTCGACGTTCACTGCACGACCGAGAAACGTCACGATACGCAGATCGGCTGGCAACTCGCCCGCCATAACGCGGGCGAGTTGCACAGCCTCGCTGCGGACAAAGGCTACGACTAGAAGCACTTACGTGAAAAATAGAGGGAAGAGGGCGTGACATCGCTGATCAAGCATCGGGAGTTCCGTGAAATTGTCCTGATGTGTGTTGTCTACAACATCAAGCATGCCATCAGACAATGAAATCAATCGCCGTATGGAGATTCACCACAGCCAACGAGAGGTAACAAATTCGTCGATTTCACCTATCTCAGCGAACAGCGAGCAGTACCAGACCTACAACGGCGAGGAACAGAACCACAAACACTAGACGCCAGCGGCCAACGGATGCGTGGTTTGCGGCACCGTGTTGGCGAAGTTCGTATGCGATCCAGGTTCCGACGACGATGGGAATCGCCCCGATGAACGCGAGAATCAGGACGACGAAATCGAGTCCGAACAGCGACGAGCCGACGATCCAGCCGGTTGCCAATCCCAGTAATCCTCCACCGAGCAGTGAGGCCGTAGTGATTGCCCGCGACAGGCCCAGTCCCGCGGTGGCAAGCGCCAGCGCGACGAGCCAGACCGCCACCAGCAGGTCGCCGAAACCCCGAAGCGGAGCAGCCGTCAGCGCGAACAACGACAACCCGGGAGCTATCGCACCGAAGAGGAAGGCTTCGCCGAAGGTGTACAGATCCGGCCTGTCGTCTTGTTCGTGTGTCATTTGTACACGGGTTGGTATGAATGAATATGATCTTTGTGTTATTATATTGCGTAGCTGTAAAAAGAAGGGGATGTTGTCGGACACTAGAACGTCCTCACGGCTAGATGGTCACGTACTCGAGTCAATCGAGGAGGTCGATCACCCGACGCTGTCTGTCGGATTAATCGGTGAGTACGCACGGAACGGCACGTCGTAGCCGAAGGCGCACGTTCGTTGCGACCGTCCGAGCGCAGCTCAGTAGTCGTCGAAGATATGGCTGACCCGGTTGTTGTGATCCAGCCCGACGTCGACAGTGGCTTCGTAGTGATCCGCAACGCCAGGAACGTCCTCCATAAACCGGTGTTCCGCATCAAGATACGACTGTGCGACGTGACCTAACCCGTCGCCGTGGACCACCGCGCTATCTTCGTGTGCGGCGACGAGGACCCGTCCGTTGTCGTAGTTCCAGAGGCGGCCGTGCCACCTCCCCGCGAATCCCAACGGTCCCGAGGCGACGGATGCTTCGTGCTGGGTGAAGTCGCCGTCGACCAGTAGATAACGGGCCGCGTCGGCTACGGTCGTCGTCCAGGCGGGATTTCGCCCCGACTTACACTCGTCTCTGATGTGACTGTCGAGGTCGTCCGCGTCACCGAACGAGATCAGGTTGATCGGACCGCTCTGTTCCCACAGCCCTTCGTCAGTGTTTCGAAAGTAGTACTTCGGAACTCCGTCCGGGTACGAAACGGTCGCCTGTGTACTCACGTCTGAACCGGTCGTCTCCGCGTCCTGAACCGGAATCCACTCCTCGGTCTTTCCCACGTACGAATCCCACGGTTTTCGCTCTACTTTCGTCGACTGCCGTTCCGGAAGCTCGTCTTCTTCTGGGTGAGTGCGTTCCTTGACTTCCGTCTGGTGGATCGCACCGATCCCGTACCGCCTGTTGAGTTCGGGGCTCTGTTTCGTGATTTCGTAAATTACTTCGTCGGGTTCGATCGTACGACGAATAATCTGCTGTCCCGTGACTCGGATATCCTCGCGGTCGACAGTGTCGTCCGCTCTAGCGCTACCGATGGTACCTACACCGGCGAGTGACACTACTGCTGTCAGCCCACCGATGAACGATCGACGGGACGTGCTACGGATTCGGTCCGGACACCGATTCTTGGATTTTTTATCCATCAACCCTATTTACAAATACATAATATAAATAATTTCCTAATATTGGGTTGCACTAATTCGAGTGATCGAGAAATATAGAACAGTGGCGCTACCCCCACTCTAGTCCACTTCATCCACGAGGCCGTAACCCGAAACGGGAGCGAGACGAACGCTGAGAAGTAGTTGCATACCAACGACTAATTTATATTAGTGATTCGAAGGTTATAACTGCAATAAGTTAATATACAAATTATGGATGAACAAAGTGGAAGTAGTGAACCGACTGGGCGTACGCTCAGCCGCAGGACTGTACTCAAAACGATGACGACCTCTACAGCTGTTCTCGGAACGAGTACGGCCGCTGTCGTAGCGGAGTCCGACCGGGACCAGACAGGTACCGGCAACGACGCGGCTGCCGTCGGACGGTACCGTGACGCCGAACGCTTCGCCGAGGCGCTCGAGTCGGAACGGAAGTTCCTGCAACTGCTCGTTGAGGAGGGTGTGCTCGAACACGCCGGAGACGAGTTGCTCGACGGCGACGTATCGCCGGCCCCCGCCGGAGCGGTCGACGGAGAGCTCGTCGGCACCGTCGACACGCGAGACGGCCCGGTCGTACAACTGAACGTGATCAAAGAAATCGACGACGGCGCGGTCAACGTTGTCATCTATCCTGAATCCGACCGCACAGCTTACGCCACGGTTACGCGCGTACGCGACGACACAATAGCTATCTACCGCCGCGAGAGAGGAGCTCCTGATGGCGCTCTTGAGGTGCTCATCGACGATTACGGTCTCGACGATGAAACAGTCTCAACCCAGGACTGGCCGAACTTCTGTGACTCGTGTCCGGACGATGATCGGTGCTGTGAGTGTCGTAAAACGTGTGTCAATGATTGCTGTCAGTCGAGTTGTACTCCCGTCTATGAGTATCGCTGTTTCTGTGGAATTCGGTGCCACGATCCGAGGTGCTGGTCAGACTGTTACTGAAACGGTCGATCGTACGGATCTACCGGAGACAAAAATTTCTCAAGATACCGATTTTGGCAAAAGATAGAATGACAACACCCCGGTAGGTGCTTCAGCAGGTGCAAGTTTGCGTAGGAAGTAAGCACTTTACGGCGCTTAGACACGAAGTTCATAATTTAATAATTAACAAATCCCAAGAATACCGGTAACTGCTTCACCTGTACTTGCCGCGGGTTTCGCCAATAACTCTGAAAGAAGAAATCCCATTACCAACCATAGCCACCCAAGACCGGCGGTTACTTCCCGCCCGCTCACCCAGTACCGGTATGTTCGACGAACTCATCGACAGCGGCGAGCTCCCAATCGCTCGCAAGTCTGTCCTCCCGGGCACCGGCTTCTTTCTCCCGGACGAACTCGAGGAGGACTTCGAAGACGAACAGACGCAGGCAGCACTCGAGGGCGCGGATGTCGCAGTCATCGCCGACCCCGACGCGGACGGTCTCGCCTGCGTCGCACTGATTCGCGAGGCGTACGACGACGTGCAGGCGGTGCCGGAGCCGGACGACGACACGGACATCGAGGACGCCGAGGGAACCGAAGAAACCGAAGCAATCGCCGCCGGCAACAACGGCGACGACCCACTCGAGGAACCCGAGCCAACACCCCACTCCGTCGCGCTCGTCCCCGCCAGCCCGCACAACGTCGAGGACGCCCTCGCCCGCGTCGCCGAGTTCGGCGACGACGGCATCGACCTCTTCGTCTGTGACCTCTGTCCCGACCGCTACGAGTACGTCGAGGACGAACTCGACGCCGCACTCGACACCGCCGACAGCGTCGCCTGGTACGACCACCACCAGTGGGGCGACGACGTCGCTGATGCGGTTCGCGATGCCGGTGCTGAACTCGTCGTCGGCGACTCCGACGAAGAGTGCAGCGCCGATGTTGTCTACCGGTCACTCGAGTACGAGTTCGATTCGATGTACGAGGAGTTGGCTGCGGTCACCCGGGATCACGACCTCTGGCTGCGCGAGGATCCGCGTAGCGACGATTTAGCGGATTACGCCTACTGGACGGACCCCGCGGAGTACGTCGAGGTCGTTCGCGAGTACGGCGTCGATCTGCCCGAGTGGGCCGAGGAGTTCATCGCCGAGCGCCGGATCGAGAAGGAGCAGTTGATCGATCAGGCGATCGGTCGCGCGGAGTTCCGCGAGATCGGCGACTACACGGTGGGGATCACCTACGGTCGGTGTTCGCAGAACGAGGTGGCAGAGGCGATGCGCGAGGACGGTGCCGATGCCTCGGTGATCGTCAAGCCCGCTGGCTCGGCGTCGATTCGCGGCACGGACGAGTTCGACCGCTGTCACGAGGTCGCGGGGAAGGTAAACGGCGGCGGGCATCCGAAGGCGGCGGGCTGTAAGCCCGATATCTACAACGACATGCTCGACTACGCGAATCACTGGACTTCCCGCGGTGCGGTGACGAAGCAGGTAATTCTCGATGCGTTCCGCGACGTAGTGGAATCCGCAGCCGAGGAAGCTGAAGCCGAAGAAAGCGATACCGACGCAAGCAGCGACGCCTGAGACGGGTTTCGTTCGATCTGTCGCGCAACTGCGTGAGAACCGCTAAAAGACTACTCCTGGGAGAGCACGTACCGCAACACCAGCTGGAGCACGTGGACGAAGACACCGGCCACGGCGATATAGACGCCGATCGTCTGCAACGCTGCCGAGGCGTCTCTGTTATCTCTGACCTGCCAGATCTCGTAGCCGAGACGAAGCAGAAAGCCGAGGAAGATCAGCACGAAGCCGACGAGCAACAGCACTGGCAGGACGAACGAGCCGACGAGGATCACGAGGACGCCGCCGATGAACGAGAAGTTCGCGAACCGCCCCCAGTGTTCGAACGTCGTACTCCGTGCGTAGACGTAGCCGGAGATCAGCGCGGTCATCACGGCGACGACGACCGCCGTCAGACCCAAAATTTCGACCTGCAATACCTGTGGCGCCTGCGAGAGGACGCCGGCTCCGAAAATCCCGAACGCGAGTTGCAGAATGAGCATCCCGACGAACGCGATTCCCATATCGCCGCCTTTGACGCCGCGTTCGGCGACGAGTTCGCCACCCATGATCGCCGCGCCGTAGACGATCACGCCGAGAATCGGTGCAACCCCGAACAGGTAATTGTTGATCTCCGCGAGCTGTGGAATCTGTGCGAAGGCGTACATCAGGACGACGTTGATCCCCATCAGTATGCTCGCACCGCCGATGACGCGCGCCTCCCGACTCGAGAGGCCGAAGCCGCGCTCTGTCTCCTGTGGTGTCTCGAAGGAACTCATTGGACGGTGCTACCGCAGCAGGGCTGAAAAGCGTGGTCCTTGCTGTCGGGCGATTACGACAGTGACACAACCCCCTGCGTGACCGTCACGACCGAAAGACTGTCGGTAGCGCCACAACAAGTGCCGATATTCGGATGGCACTACTGGACGAGCTCTCGGGCTACGAGTTCGAGGACCTGATGGTGGACGTCTTTCGCCACCTTGGCTACGAGAACGTCCGCCAGTCGGCGCGCACGGCCGACGAGGGACGCGATATTCTGATGGAGGAAGTCGCCGACGGCCGGCGGCGCGCGGTCGTCGTGGAGTGTAAACACACAGACACGGTCAGCCGCCCCGTCGTCCAGAAACTCCACTCCGCGGTGGCGACGTACGACTACGATGGTCCAAAGCGCGGGATGGTGGCAACGACCGGTCGGTTCACCGGGCCGGCCAGAGAGTACGCCGACGAACTCGGAACCACCACCGACGGCGGCGTCGAACTCGTCGACGGCACCGACCTCCGCGAGATCGGCGATGAAATCGGGATGGACCTCTACAACGGGCGCATCGAGATTCTCTGTGAGGAGGCGCTCGCGCCAACTCACCCAACGGCCGGCCGCGACGCACCTGTCTTCGAGACGCTCCGAGACGTCAGAAACATCGACCCCGAAACGATTCCGACACCCGAGACGAGCGTCGCGTTCGAGCCGATGGTCACCGTGAGTGCCAAAACGAGCGCGACCTTCGAAACCTCCGTTGGCGTCATCCACAGCCTAAACGAGACGACGGAGCTGGTGCTCCACGCCGGCGGCGACGAACCGCGCGTCGCACGCGGCGACCGGCGGGACCTGGTCACCGACCGAACTGCACCGCGGGTTTCCCTCAAGGAGCGGGAGACTGAACTCGAGTGCACGTTCGATGGACTCGAGTACACGCGCTTCGGTCGGACCGAAACGGCGTACAAAGAGTGGGCGATCGACCGGCTTCGGCAGGTCCATACGACGACGGTTCACTACACGGGCGACAACAACGTCGACTACGAGAAGACGTGTACGCCGAACCAGTCTGACGTGTCGGTACGCTCGATCGACCCGGTCTACCTGCCGCGCGTTCGCTCGCGACTCGCACTCGGGGAGTACGAGTACCGCTACGTGTACGATGCAGCGGGCTCGTCGCGGGCAGTGGTTCGAAACGAGTTCCGCGAGTGTGTCCACTGCGAGACCGGCGGCGCTGACGGCTCGTACACCTACTGCGACAACTGCGGGAGCATCAACTGTGAGGCGCACACGAAGACGGAGCGACTCGAGGACGAGCCGGTCTGTACCGGCTGTGCAGTTACCGAACGGTTCGCGTTGAAGACGAAGTACTTCTACGACGAGGAGAACCGGGAGGCGTTTCGCGCGGAGTACGAGGAGATGGCGCTGCACGAGAAGGCGATGGAGAACGTCCCACTCGCCGTCGGGAGCGTCCTCGCGCTGCTGTTCACGCTGTTCGTCGTTGCGAGTTCGGCTGGCGTATTCTAGTGTTCTGACCTCGACGGTGGGGTCGCTGTCCGTGCTCAGGCGTCCGTCGACCACGGCTCACCGAGTGCCGGCGCGCTCGCGTCGAATCCGTCTGCTCGCAACTCGTCTGCGAAGGCGACACACCGGTCGCCGTGGTTCACGAGAACCGTGCTGTCGCGATACGACTCGAGGAACGAGCGCAGTCCCTCGCGGTCTGCGTGTGCAGAGAAATCGTACTGCTCGACCTGCGCGCTGACGGGCATCATTCGGCCGTCGAGTTCGGCGCTGCCGGTGTCGAGCAGGTCGCGGCCGGGTGTGCCCTCGACCTGATAGCCCGTCATCGCGATTTTGTTCACCGGGTGCGAGCGAATCGCTGGAATGTACGTCATCGCCGGCCCGCCGTGGAGCATCCCGCTGGTGGTGATTATGACGGTGTTTTGTTCGGCGATCCGCTTGCGTTGTCCGCGAGACGGCCCCCGTCTCGCGTGGCCAGCAAGAGCTCCGCTCTTGCGCTGCCCGTCGCGACCGTCGACGAATCGGGCATTGCCCTTCGCACGCCGGACCAGTTCAGGATCGCGCAAGAAGTCTCGATTCTCCGACTGCAGGAACCGCTCCGCGACGCGAGTTCCCAGCCCGTCGACGTAGCACTCGAGATCGTGCTGTTCGCAGATGCACATGATTTCCTGAGTGCGCCCGATAGCGAACGCTGGGACGACGACGGTGCCACCCTCCCAGAGCGTGGTTTGGACGCTCTCGACGAATTCGGCTTCAATCTCACTTCGTGGGCGGCGACTCGTATCCGAGTAGGTGCTCTCGCAGACGACGATGTCGGCGTCGGGACGGGCCGTCGTTCCCGAGAGGAGTTGCTGGTCCTCGGTGTGGAAGTCGCCGGTGTAGAGCAGGCGCGTCTCGCCGTCGTCGATCAGGACGTGGGCGCTGCCAGGAACGTGCCCGGCGTCGTAGAAGGTGACCTCGTAGCCCGCCGCCTCGAACGTTTCGCGGTAGCCGTGGGTTTCAGAGACCTGCGTGAGCCGAGCGAGTTCGGCCTCCGTAAACGGGCAGTCGTAGGTCCCGCCATGGAGTTTGAGGGTATCTCTCGCCAGGAGCATCGTGAGGTCGTACGTCGGCGGCGTCCAGTGGACTGGCGGGCGGGCATCGCCAGCGAGCAGCGCGGGAATCGAGCCGACGTGGTCGAGGTGACCGTGGCTGACGACGACCGCCTCGGGGTCGACGTCGCCGACCGGAAACGCGGGCGGGTTCCCCGAGTCCATCCCGAAATCCAGCAAGAGCGTGTCGTCGACGACCAGCGCGCTTCGTCCGATCTCTCGCGCGCCGCCGACGAACTCGAGTTCCATCGGCTCGTGGTCGGGACTGGCGGGGTTTTCCTCTGTCGATTCGCTGGTGGGGCTACTTCGGTACGCCGTTGACGCCGTTCGATGGTTCGGAACGGGCTGCAAGACCGAGCAGGTAGATGTCGAGGAGACAAATGATGAGGACTGCCAGTGGAACCGCAACGTCGGCGTAGTTCACGGCGTCGAACTGCAGTGCCGTGATGACGAACGGTTCGCTGAGATCGAACGCACCAGAGAGCGTGCGCGCGCTCAGGAACGCGAGTGCAAGCACGTAGAGGCCAAACCAGCTCGCACCGCGTTTCCACTGCCCCAGATACCAGTGACCGAGTCCGGCAACGAACACAGAGAGTGGGTAGGCAGGCCATCGCGGGCGCGAAAGGGCTGTTTCGGGTCCGGAGTCAGACGCTGATTTTGCGTGGGAGTCTGCTCCTGGCTCTGCCTCGGAGACCGACGGTGGCGTGGGCTCGTTCTCGGACTCAGTATCAGTCATCGTCTGTGTGGTCTGTTCCGGGCGCACCGGATGGGATCGGGGCTGACCCCCCATTGCCGACCGGGACGCGTGTCGCCTGCTCGAGTGCAGTACGAACCGAATCCCGCTCGGAGTGGGCATCGCCCGTACCATCGTCGAGCGCCGCAAGTGCAGCACGCGCAGCGTCGAGTGCGTCGTCGCGGCGCTGTTCGTGTGAGTGTCTTCGATCAGGCTCACGGTCGTGAGTCTTGTCAGGCTCCCCCTCACCGTGGTCGACAGACAGCGATGGCAACCGGTAGTGTCGGTACACGTCCGCTGGGACAGTCGCATCGGGGTCCGTAAACGAGAGTGTGAGGCTCCCATCGCTCGGCGACAGTGTCTGCTCCTGCTCTCGGGATGCCGTCCAGCCTGAAGAGAGTACAGCGACAGCGTCTGCGACAGGTGATGGCTCGTCAGCGGTCGCGTCACCGGCCGATTCGGTACCGTGATCGGCGTCACCATCGGGACTGTCAGCGTCAGTGCCACCAGCAGCGATAGTGGCAGTGCCAGCGCCATCATCAGCATCGGTACGAACGCCAGCGTCAGCGCCAGCACCAGTGCCAGTGCCAGCGCCAGCGCCAGCGCCGGCAACACCAACAGCAGCCGCCACAAGCCCAGCCGTCAACGAACCGCTGTAGGACCGCAGTTCAGCTCTCGTCGCATCGGACGCACCCGCAGCGACAGCACCGAGTTCGGCTGCCGTCTCGGAGAGCGTGACGAGTGGATTCGGTCGGCTGACACCGTCGTCACCGATACTGGCCGCCGAAGCAATAGTCGCAGCCGTCGATCGAATCGAACCCGACTCTGTCCCCGACTCACCCTCCGTGCAAGCACGGCCAACCGTCTGACCCTGCGAAACAGCAAGGAGCTGGTGTGAGAGCCGCGTCGATGCACCCGTCAGCAGCCGGTACAACTCGAGTGCCCGCCGATCTGAGAGCGGTGCCTCAGCAACAGCGGCGTACGCGCCTGCGTGGAGGAAGTCACTGGCGAGGATGGCGGCGTCACGCGCCCGCGGATTCGTGTTGGGATAGCGGTCAGTTACGAGCAGATCGAGACGGAGCCGGACATAGGCCTCGAAGTAGGAGACTGCGGTTTCGACCGGTGTCAGAATCCTCTCGAGGTCGGGTGAGCGAGATGAGGTCGTATCCTCGGTGCTCGAGTTCGGGTCCGAGCCTGAGTCCGAGCCCGAATGTGCTCCAGAACCGGTCCCGCTCTCACGGTGTACTCGAGTGAGTTCGGCGGCGGCTCGACAGAGCGAGACTGGAAGTGACTGTGCCTGTGGCAGAACTGCATCGCGTACGATCGTCTGCATCGGTGGGGAGCGGCCAGCGAAGGACTCGGCGGCCATCGTCGTCGGTTCGTTAGTGGAGGTGTATTCGCTCATAGCTGGACTGAAACGCTACCGTGTTTGGTGTGGTTATGTGGTGTTGCCGTCGGTGTCGGCGTTGGCGTCGGTGTCGGCGTTGGCGTCGGTGTCGGCGTTGGCGTCGGTGTCGGCGTTGGTGTCGGCGTTGGTGTCGGTGTCGGCGGTGCTGTCGGAAGTAGTACCGTTGTTCGTGCTGTTGCTGTTGTCGCTGCTGCCGGAACCCCTGGTATCGCCAGCGTCGGCAGCGGTGTCACTGCTGCTGGCGGTCCCAGGGTCTCCGTTCGAGTGTCCGCGACGGCTCTGTTCGGGAGAGGCGTTCTGTCCGTTGCGGTCCGGGAATTCGACATCGTCTGCCAGAATATCATCGAAGATGCGATCGACGGCAGCAGACCGGACCTGATCGACGTAACTGTCGCGGTCGAGTGTAAGCTGTCGAATCCGGGCACCGTCGAGGGTTGCCATCAACAACGTCGCCATCTCCTCGGTGTCGTGGTCGATGAACTGGCCCGCTTCGATGCCGTCTTGCAGGATCTCTTCGAAGAGGTCTCGAAGGAAGTCGTCACTCTTTCGCAGGTTTTTACGGTACGGTTCGTGGTAGGGTGCCTGCGTTCGGAGTTCGAGCATCGCCGTGTGGAACGACTGGCGCTCGTCGTGGTCGTCGGACGAGCCATAGAGGAACCAATCGACGATGGTTGCAAGCCGGTCGACCGGCGAAAGCGATGCCGTCTCGACTGCGCGCTCGTCGAACCAGTCGACCAGATACTCGACGAACTCGGCAACGAGCTCCTCTTTCGAGTCGTAGTGATAGAACAGGAGCGACTTGCTCTTGTCCGTTCGGTCGGCAATAGACTGTGCCGTGAGCTCACTGTACCCATGCTCGCACAGCGCCTCGTAGGTGGCACGCATGATTTCCTCGCGAACGTCGGAGTCGGTCACTACTGACTCTTTGGTCAGGAGCCCATAAAAGTCGTTTCGTTCGCCGTAGCTGTCACGTCCTGTACGCTCGAACCCCAAATCGGGCGTATCCACCAAACGCGAGTTCGAGCGAGCCGATCCACCAGTTCCACCGGTCAGCGACCGAACCGTCCGGCGCGTCAGCCAATTCGTCGACGACGACTGCAGCGGTGAGTGTTACGGCAGTGTCCCGTTCGTACTGGCCCGAATCAGCGAGATCGACCGCCTGCCGGACGACGACCCGACGTTCGCCGACGCCGCCGGAGTATTCCGTGGCCAGCAGATCGTCGAATCGATCCCGATCGAGTCCCATATCGGTACTTCGGGCGCGAGGATCCTAACGGTATCCCGGTTGGCAGAACGACCATCGATCGCCACCGTTCACCGGAACAGTCGGGTCCAGACCCATCCCAGAGCGGCCCGTGTTTCGATGTGTTTTTGAGCGGCGACCGTTTTTTCCCGTGCATGGTAAGTTTCACTGTTGTCGTTGGCGACCCCGAATCCGGGTCGTCCTACCAGCTCGAAGCGGCGGAACAGGACGCAAACCGATTCCTCGGCAAGGAGATCGGCGAGGAAGTCGACGGCAGCGCCGTCGGCCTCGACGGCTACACGCTCGAGATCACGGGTGGCTCCGACGACGCCGGCCGCCCGCTCAACGGCGAGGTTGCAGGTGCGAACCTGACCGAAGTCCTGATGGAAGGCCGCCAGACCGGCTACAGACCCGAGCGTGACGGTGAACGCCGCCGCATCACCGTCCGTGGACGCGAAGTCTCCGACGCTGTCGCACAGGTCAACGCCTCGATCGTCGATCGCGGCAGCACCGACGTCGACGACCTCCTCGGCGAGGGCGAGGACGGAGACGACGAGTAATCCAATAGCGCGAGTTCAGTTCTTTATGGCAGATAGAATCGCGAGCGATCATCCGTCAGTGCAGACGGTTCGTTCCACGTGTTCGGAGACAGCGACTGGTGTACAGCTTGCAATCCCGGCCGACGACCGCGAGGCGTTCACGACCGACGACATCGTTCGAGTCGTCCTCGACGGTGACGAGTGCTTCGCACAGGTCGAGCGCGCACTCGTCGGTGACGAACTGACGATTCCCGGCGTCTACGAAACACCTGACCTCGCGCGCGATCCAAGCGGCGGGACGGATCGCCTCGAAGCGTGGGTCGACGACCACGCCATTGCGAACGACGGGTCAGTTCTGGTCGACATCGTCGAACCCGGCTTCCTCTACGGACTCCGCGAACCGGGATCGACCGTCTACTACGACGCCCACGAACCGCCAAGCGATAGCCTGTCCTCGATTGCGAAGGATCTCGAAGAATAACGCCGGCCCACGGAACACACCGGAACACTCACCCGGCCAGCTCGAACGGATCTGTGTAGCGGTTTTCCGGTGAGTAGTCCAGCGGAGCGGCGTTCGCCGGACTCAAATGACGGCCATCCGTCTCAGTACCGCGAGAGAAACACCGCGAGCAAGAGCCCGAACGCGAGATGCTCGAGCATCGTCTGTTCGAGCGTCGTTTGAACGGCGGGTTCGTCTGCCGTCGAGTACTCCTTGGTTCGGACTTTGGTGTGCATCGAGAGATAGCCGCTCTCCTCGAGTGCGTGGAGCGCCGGGTACACCGTTCCCGGGCTCAGATCCGTCCCGAAGTGCTGTGACAGATCCGTCAGGAGCTCGTCGCCGTGCGAGCCGTCGTGGAGCGCGATCAGGACGAGCAGGATTTCGTCGAGGTTGTGTTTGACGAGCTCATCGCTGAATTCGACCTCGGGAACGGGCAGTTCGGCCAGTGCCTGTGCCAGGAGTTCGTCGAGTTCAGAGTCGGCACTATCAGTGTCCTCGGTTTGCCGTTCGAACCCCGGGTTTTGGCCGCGCTCCCCCGAGGCGGCGCCAGCCCTGTCGGCGTTCTCAGTCCTGTCAGTGTCCACCGGTTGTTCGCTAGACAGTTCGGTCGTAGCCGTTTTCGAGAGCGCCTCGAAGAGTGTATCAGTTTTCTGTGACGTATCTCGCATTCACGATCACCACATCCCAGTGTGGTATCCGCCTGATCTCGGCCGTGGACGGCCGGGTGGCAGACCACACTACTCACATCGAGTGAACGTCTGGACTTACCAATGTATAAACGGCAGGGTGTCAACCATACAGAACGTAGATAAATCAACAGTCATGAAGTGACATAATAACAGTTCGTTCAGCAGAGATCGATCTTTTGTCGATCCGGAACCAATATCTCGACTCCCATCCAACATGTGCTGTTTAAAGTGTTCATATGTCCACCATAGAACGGAAATAGAATACACTGATAAGCATTGTGGCCGATTGTCGCTGAAAACTCGAGTATTGTGGCCGCAAATATCTCGGGCGCGGACGACAGGCGAGGGCAACTCTAGTCCATCCATCACGTATGTTTCGGTAGTGGCGATTCAGCAGCCACACAGCCACGACGTACTCTCGTATATGGAAACCGATACGACGCGGCAGCTGTCCGTCCACAACCGTGGTGTCATCCGACGAACAGCGGCCTTTTCCACGTCGAGCGCCAACCGCCGGCCATGAGTACCTCACGCGAGGAGTTCCTGGCCGGCGACCGGCCCGACGACGTCGCGTTGTTTCTCGCAGAATCGTACGTTTCAGACGAGCGTCTCGAGTCCTTCGGCGAGTCAGTCGAGGGTGGCGTCCTGATCATCGTCGACGGCGAACGTGGTCGAAACGCCTTCGAGGCGGCGACCGGCAGCCAGGCGATGGAGTTCGCTCAGTCCGCGATGGGACTCGAAGGACTCATCGACAGCGACCTCGCCGGTGGCCGATGTCCGGAACGCCCTGCCAGTGAAACACCCAGTGACGACGATGGCGAGGCAGACGGCCAGACTCACACCCAGAACCAGACCGACCACACGATTCAGTACGTCTTCGCCTTCGCCGAGGAGCAGAACGAAGACGTCGGCGGCATCTACGCCGAGGGCGATGTCGTCCACGCGTACGCGCAGTGTTCATGTGGAACCGCCTTCTCCGACCGCTGGAACGTCCAGCCGATCGACTCCTAACTGGGCATCTGCGCGCAGAAACGTCTTTGAACTGTCTGCCATGCATCCGCTATGCCACCCAACTCCGACGACGGAAAGCATCCGCCCGACGCAGCGCTTGACCTCTCGGACGCAGAACGCGACGCCCTGCACGATCTCCAACTCGGGATCGAACACGTTCACCGAGCCTACGGCACGCTACTCGAGTTCCATCATCAACTGGGCCATGCAATGGATCGCATAAGCGACGCCGAAGACGAACTGCGCGAGGCCGGCCACGAGGAGTGGGCGGATACGATTCGCGACCAGCATCTCCCGGCGGGGGCGATCAGCGATCAGTGGACCTACGAACTCGTCGAGGAGTTCTCTGCGGAGTTCATCACGGAGATCGACGACTTCGAGACGGCGGTACGAGACGATCTGGCTGACGGTGTCGGCCACGTTCGCGAGCGGCGCCAACAGCGCCGGATTCGTGAGCGGGCGGCTGACGATTCTTGACTCTGGATTCCTGACCTGCCCCTCCCCGTCCTCTTCACTTCACGTTCACCCCGCGTTCGACCGCTCCCGACAACTGCGAGGGTGAGGAAGAATTTTCGACACCCCGGTCGTATCATCGGCTATGACCGAACGGTACGACGTCATTGTCCTCGGCGTCGGCGGCATGGGAAGTGCAGCCGTCTCTCACCTCGCCGACCGCGGCGTCGACGTCCTCGGCCTCGAGCGCTACGACATCCCGCACGGCTACGGCTCCTCCCACGGCATCACGCGCATCTTCCGACTCGCGTACTACGAACACCCTGCCTACGTCCCGCTCCTCCAGCGCGCCGACGAGCTCTGGACGGCACTCGAGTCCACCCACAGCCAGCAGCTACTGCACCGCACCGGGTCGATCGACGCCGGCCCGCAGGACAGTTCACTCGTCGAAGGATCGAAACGCTCCTGTGCGGAACACGACCTCGACCACGAGGTGCTCTCGAGTAGCGAACTCACAGAGCGGTATCCAGGCTACCAGCTTCCAGCGGGGTACGAGGCACTCTACCAGCCCGAGGGTGGCTTTCTGGTTCCCGAGGAGTGTATCGTCGCACACGTCAATCGGGCACACCACAACGGGGCGACGGTTCGGGCCCGCGAACGGGTCGTCGAGTGGCAGCCGACGGACGATGACGGCGTGCGCGTCGAAACCGACTACGGCGTCTACGAGGCCGACAGGCTCGTCATCACCGCGGGTGCGTGGGCGGCGAAGTTCGTCGACGAACTGGAAGCCATTGCGGTCCCCGAACGACAGGTCCTCGCCTGGCTCCAGCCCGACAAGCCTGCCCGCTTCGAGCCCGACGCGTTCCCCGTCTGGAACCTGCAGGTCCCCGAGGGACGGTACTACGGCTTCCCAGTTCACGGCGTCCCAGGGTTCAAGTTCGGCCGGTACAACCACCGCGAGGAGACCGTCGACCCCGAGGCGTTCGAGCGCGAGCCGACACAGGCCGACGAACGCCTGCTGCGTGAGTTCGCCGACCAGTACTTCCCCGACGGTGCAGGCCCGACGATGCGCCTCGAGACCTGTCTGTTCACGAATACACCCGACGACCACTTCGTGATCGACACGCTGCCCGACTGTCCCCAGGTCTCCGTCGCCGCCGGCTTCTCGGGTCACGGCTTCAAGTTCGCCAGCGTGGTCGGCGAGATTATGGCCGACCTGGCACTCGAGGGCGAAACCGAACACGAGATCGAGATGTTCTCGCTGGACCGGTTCTGAGTGGCGTGGCCTCGCTGGATCGGTTCTGAGTAGCGTGGCGGTACTCGAGTTGGTTCCAGTTTCCAACCTGCCGCAGCTCTCGATTTCGACGAGCCTACTGCGTCGTCGACGACGGGTTGGCGTCCTGAGCGGTCGGCTCGGTGTCCGTTTCAGCATCCGATTCTGATTCCGACGCCACCGTGTCACGTCCGTTCGTTTCACCGACCCACTCGAGTGTGTCTTCGTCCTCGCTGTCGTCGCTACCTTCGCACTCGCTTTCACTCTCGTCTTGCATCTGCGCTTGCTCTCGTTCCTGGTACGCCTGGTCCTGTTTCGGTTCCTGTTCCCGGTCCTGCGTCCGCCCCCGCCCTCGCTCTCCCTCACTGTCCACAGCCAGCACCCCAGTACTCGGCGGCTCGAATACGTACACCACATCCACACCTCGAACCAGGTACCGCTCCGTTCGCTCGTCGAACACCAGTGGCGACTCGAGATCGATCGCCAGCTCAGCCAGCGCTGCCAGCGTCTCGACCGATGCCGTCGGCTCCGCGACCGCCGGTTCGGGTAGCACCACCCGCGTCGTCATCGGATCGAACTCCGCGCGCGCATCCAGGTACTCGAGTCGAGCCCGATCGGCGGGCGTCAGTTCTGGGAACCGACGCGAGGCAAGGGCGGTCCCCCCAAGACCTGCGAGTCCGAGCACGACCAGCAGCGGGCCGCCGAGAGCCTGGGACGGACCCGGGTCAGCCGGCACGGTGGCAGTTTCGTGTTCGTCGTGGCGCTCGGTGTAGGCATCCCCCGCGGTGTCGGTCTCGAACTGGTAGGTCGATCCGTCGGCTGCCACGGAAATCGGGACCTGATAGTGGTCGACGACGACCTGGGAGGTGCCGTCGAACGTCCCCTCGATTTCGCGTTCGAACGCGAGGACGAGTTCGGCTTCACCGGGCGTTGCACCGACCTCGTCGCGGATGGACTCGAGTGTCGCGTGGGCGTCGGTGACGTTCAGGTCGAACGAGGCGGTGATATCATCGGTCGAACTGACCTCCGATTCAGAGACGGTCGTGAGGTGCTCGCGTTCGGTCCAGTAGACGGTGCTATCACCAGTCGTACTGGTTTCGCCGCTATGTTGACTCTCGCCAGTGGTCTCCTGATAGACCAGATCGACGGTTACCGTCACAGTGACGTCTTCTGCGGTCGTTTCCGGCGCGAGGTCGTAGCCTGCGGTAACTGTCCCCGTCGCAGTCGGCGTTACGGCGGTGTAGTACAGGGGCTCGTCGGTGAGTTCCGCGCCTTCGTCGTGGACCGTCGTCGGTTCCGTGACGACTGCTGCGTGGCTGACATCGCCGGTTGCCGTCCAATCGGTGACGACCTGCTGGTCGGTCTCGGTGCCGGGTGCGGCGTACGCGCCGTAGCTCAGCCAGATCCCCACGCCGAGCAACGCGACGGCAAGGAGAGACAGCACAACCCGGTACTCCCAGAGCAGGGCTCGAAGTCGGAGTCTGCGATGAGCTTCGTCGCCAGGCTTGGCCGTGTTCTGTCTGTCGTTGTCACCGTCACCGTCGCCGTCCCCGTCACCCCGACGGACGCCATCACGGTCGTGTTCATCCCTCGATACTCCCCCAGACGTCGACTCATCCGATGTGTGCATTGTCAGTACAACCTCCGAACGAACGCGTGTATTCGCGACCGCCGCGACCGCTGTGATCTCCGTGATCGACGCAGTCGGCCGCGATTCGAACCCTGTTGTGGCGTCTCCGATCCAAGCAGTAACCGACCGAGTCCGTAGATTCCGCCACCGAGGACGGCCAGAATCGCTCCGAGCGGAACCCACGGATGAACGTCGTAGAGCACGTCGAGCACCGGTGCCGGTAGCAGGTGCAGATACCGGTACTCCGTCACGTACGCAGGATAGTACCCCGTCTCCTCGGGTGCCGTAATCGTGACCGCAACCTCACTCGTCGATTGCGGGGCTACCGTTTCCCGACTCGCGTCGAGTGTCGCGTGTTCGCTCCCCGACTCCACGTACGAGACGACCGGTACGTAGCCGGCGTTCGGAATCTGATAGGCCAGTTCATCCGACGTTCCGCGTTCGACGACGAGTGGCTGCTCCGAATCGAAATCCGCACTCACGACATCGTAGGTGTGCGTTCCGCCAGGAACGACCATCGCAGCCGCCGCACCAACGACGACTAGCACGGCAAACCCGGCACAGAGTTGGCGCTGCGTGAGGCCGGTACTCGAGTCCGAACCGGTGACCCGTGATTCGAACGTCTGTTGGCTGCGCTCGCGAACAGTCTCGACTGCGTAGAGCGTGACCGAGAGTGCAAGGATGAGGAGCGCGAGCCCTGAACTCCCGAGAAGTGACCGGACGCCGAGTGTCGTCGCGAGCCAGGTCTGGGCACGGTCAAGCGCCGACCCTGCAGCCATAATCGCAGTTCCAAGCGACGGAATCGTCACCGGCTCACCGCCGAGTTCCCACACAGAGGCGACGATCTGTCCGTCCTGAACGGGAGGTTCGCCATTGTCCTGGTCCGTGAAGGGGTTCGCGTCTCCCTGGGTCGTGTACCCGTGGTCGGCTTCCCCGACGATCCGGTGTGTCGTGAGTTCGCCGCCCTCGATCTCTTGTGCTTCGAAGACGACAACATCGCCGGGTTCGGGGCTGCCGGTGAGTGCCGCAGGGACGGCGACGAAGCCGTCACCGGTGTCGATCGTTGGCTCCATACTGCCGGTTTCGACGAAGCCGAGCAGGACCGGTTGGCCGAGTAGTTGGCCGGCGACGAGCGCGATAAGAGCAACTGCGATGATCCCCTGTACCGCGAGTTCGACGGCCCCCTTGCTCATTGTCTGTACGCTACCGCCAACGTGGCTATATATTGAACTTTTGGCCTCGGGCGAATGTTCCGACTGATGGGAATTACTCTATGGGTCGCCACAGACGACCCCCCTGACCCCGTTTCTGAGCCGATTCCCCGCCTCATGTGAGCCGGTACCGGAGTACGCCGATCGTGAGGACGATTGCAGCCACGGTGGCGGCGATCCCGCCCGGCCCAGTGCCGAAGACGGACGGAATCGAGTCGGTGACGATCGTTCCTGTCGTTCCGTCGTCGCCGCCACTACCGGATGCACCAGCACCCCTGTCTGCGGACTGGTCCCCTTCCCCGTCAGCACTGGGGCCACGGGGAGCATCACTGAGTGACTGTCCGGTCGCCTGGACAGTCCCTTCCGCAACGATGAACGAACTCGAGGACGGCGTGTACGCGTATGAGAGCTCAACCGCCTCCGCCGACACCGACTCGTCGTCCCCCCCACCACTGCTGGTCACACTCGAGTCCAGTTCCGAACCAAGGTCGAACGACACGTCGGTCGACTCGTTCGGGTCTACTGTCAGTGTCCGCTCGGTGACGTGCTCGCCGCCGACGACGAGATCGAGCGCCACAGCTGCTTCTTCGTCCACTTCGTTTTCGATCGTCGTACTGACGACCGTCGTCTCATCCCCGCTCGCCGTCGGTTCCTCGACGGTGAGCGGCTCGACGCGCAACAACGGCGCGTCGACACCGAGTGCGGTCACCACCGGCTCGCCACGGATGACACCAACGAGTTCCTCGTCGTGATCACCCTCCGTCTGTGCGCTATCGGCGAACTCGAGTTCGCGTTCCTGCCATGTCGTCCCGTCATACTGGTAGGCCGTCAGCGACGCAGTATCGAGTCCGGTCGTCTCGAGCCACGTCTGGTCGATTGCGACCGTCTGAACGGTCCCCAGCGGTTTCACGTCCTCCGTAGCCAGCCCACTGACGGTGTAGCTCCCGATCGGAGCCGAGCCGGTTTCCTCGTGAAGGTCACCGACGGATCGCAACGGCGATTTGGGGCTATCGGTATCACCGGTGTCGGCATCCGACGTAAGAATCTCGAACGAAACTTCATCACCGCGTTCCGCCTCGTCCGTGAACGCAATCGCCATCGACTCGAGTACCGTCTCATCACCGATCGGAAGCGACTGCAGCGGAATCCGCTCGGGCTTGCAGGGCTGGACGTCCGTTACGGAGACTGTCCGTTCACTCAGTGACGGCGAGTCAACGGCAACCGACGCTGGCTGACAGGTGCTGCCAGCCGGCGGAGCTGGTGTTGGTGTAGCCGAGCCATCCGAGTCGTCCGCATCGTCAAGACCGACCGCGTTCACCTCAACGACTCCATCGAGCACATCGCCAGCAGCATACCCCGTCGCATCAAGCGTTACTCCAACCGCAACGGACTCGTTCGGCTTGAGGACCACCCCTTCGTCTTCGCTTCCTATCGGTCCCGCAGCCGAATGGTACTCGAGTTCGGGACGATCGCTCTCGAGCCAGACCAGTGCCTGTTCGGTGCCGGTGTACGTAACCGTGAACACGTTCTGGATGTCGCTCACTGCGTCAGGTGGGACGCCAGTCCGGTCACCTGTTTCAGTGAGTTCGATCGCGAACGTCTCGTTTTCGACGACTGCGTAGACGCCGTTCGGCCCGTCGTGGGGCTCGAGGATGATATCGTCGATCACCGCATCCTGTTCGTGGGCAGAGTCCGCTCCAAAATCACTGACTGATTCGGTCGGTAGGGGTACGGCCCCGGTACCGACGGCAGAGGCTACGAACAGGACGGCGACGAGTAGGGTGAGGTGGACAGTTCGAGATTGGTTCATGACTGGATTCGGTAGGTGGTCTGTGCGGTTGGGTTTCGCCTGGCAGATGCTGCTCGTGTGCTGTTGTTAGTGCTCAGTTTTGTTGCGGTGGTCGGGTCTGTCTGGTTCGTCAGATCCGCCAGATCCGTCAAATCCGTCAGGTCTGTCGGGTTCGCCAGGTTCGGCGGGTTCGTTCGGAGGGTCAGCAGTGCGAGTCGTCGGCCGTGCCCACAGTTTGACCTCCGAGACGAGGACGTGGTCCTGCTGATAGCCGTCGATGTCGTAATCGACGGTAATGTAGGTAATTTCGCGGTCTTCGACGACATACGTGGTCTCCCTCGACTCCTCACGATAGCTAACGGCGTTCGTTTCAAAGTCACCCTCCGCTTTCGCGTCGACGAACGAGACGCGGTCGCCGATGTCGGGGATCACAATCGACGATGCATCGTAGATTGCGTCGACGAGTTCGTCGCTTTCGGATTCGTAAACGTAGAGGGAGATTTGATCGGTGTTCGGTCCTGCCGTTGGGTTGTGTACGTGTTCGTGTGTAGAGGTCATTCTGAGATGTGTCGTGTGTTCGTCGTGGAAGGCAACGGGCCAGTTGGGGGACGTATCTCGCTGCGGTATGAGCAGAGGCTGCATCACCCCTAGTGCGCCGAAGCGTTCGTGGGAAATCCACAGCAAGGGCTGTTGTTCCTGTCCATATTGTAATACGACTATTGACTACGACACCGACTAAATCAATGCATAGACTGTCTGTTTGTACAACAGTATGGACACCATTTACCAAATCAGGACACTACAATCGATCTTGAAATATTAGATTAGATGAGTCTCACGCACATTACAGCAGATCCAAAATAATTGGATATAGAAATAACACAGAATAATGATATTAAATGTGGCGAGTAGTTTGATACAAGACACAAGAAGGTCGTCGATTCAACGAGATATCTTGGCTACCATGTAATCCAACTTCAATCAAAAAAGTCGAAATAAAAGTCAGTGTGCTCGAGTGTGACTACTCGCTGGTGGCCGATCCGGTAATCTCGAGTATCTCGTCATATCGGTCGACATCTGCAACGCCAGAGGTATCAATTTCGAACCCTACCCGAAGTGCTTCACCGACACCGAGTGGTTCGTTGTCCTCTCGCTCTGAGAGGGTTTTCACCGTCTTCAGATCGGTTGGTGATCCGTCTGAATTGAGTGGTTCACCATCTGCATTGACAGGGAAGAGTCCAACCGACGGACCGTCTGTCTCTGGTTGCTCAGTCCTAACCTCGATTGAATTAGTACCTTGATTCGTGATCTTTAGCAATCCTGCGACACCATCTGGGCCCTCACCAGCATCGTAGATGAAACGGTATGTCGAGTCCGAGCCAAGACCGAGGTCACCGTTCTGGTCTTGTTCATCATGCGAAGGGAATCTAAAACGGACCGTGTCTGGAGTTCCAGATTCACGACTTCGTTCCCCCTCGCTTAGGCCGTCAAGTCCATCTCCGAGTTGCTGGAGCCCAAGATATGCGTCGTTGTCTTTCTTGACCTCAACTGTCAAGTCCCTCTCCGCTCGTGTGAAGCTAAACGCTCCGCTTCCAAAGCTAAGGGCAGACAGGCCGGATGCACCGGCAAACAGGCCAAGGACCGTACGTCGTTTCATAATCTTTCCCCTTTATTTAGACTTCGTCAGCCACGATGGAGAGGTGGTCGGGGAGATCGTCCTCGACGTTGTCGATCAGGTCGAAGATAACGTGGATAGAGATTGAATCTCCCTCCCCAAGCTCTGGATTGACATCGTTGACTTCATTGTCTTCCCAACCACCATCTTCCGAGTAGTACCAGGTTGCAGCGTCCGAACTGTATCCGATCTCACCGGATTCGTCATGGAACGAAATTCTGACGGTATCCGTCCCCTGGTTTTGGATTTTGAAAACGTCCGTGAAGCGCGTTGACGAATTTTCGTTGAGACCATCACCATCGGCATCATCAGCATCGTTCCAGTCCAGTTCCAGTTGGCCGCCACTGGTACCTGATGCGTACGCACTCGTTTCTTCGAGGCTGAGGTATGCCGCCTCATCACCTGCAACCTCAACCGAGATATCACGTTCCGCACGAGCGAAGCTGAACGCACCCGTGCCCATCGCCGCCGCTGCTCCTGATGCCAGTGCTCCCATTCCGATTACGAACTTACGTCGTTGCATTGTTGGATTCTCCGTGTGTTGTCGCCTGCACGTCGTCACCAGTGGACACGGCGTCCACCCCGACACCAGTCGTCACCGCCGCAATCCCCATCGAGGGATCACAGATCACGCATCTCGAGCACCGGGTATTGTAATATATTCGTGGACCGAATTCTGGGAAAAATTGAGTCCGGTCAACGGTGCCGAGAGAACAGACCCGGAGCAGTATCAGACGAGTTGAAGCAACACCGACACAGTAAACAGCGTATAGACCCGCGTCAACCGGTCACATCTCGCCGTCAAAACTCGTGGACGTCGAACGGGTTCGCAGCCGCTACAAACACAACCTGATCGAGAAGCGTCCCCGATCCGCCGTCTTCGAGGACCGTCGTATCGAGAACGATATCCACGCGCGCAGACTCTCCCGGACCGAACGACGCGGCTCGGACCGGAGCAGTCAGATCACTCTGCCCGCCATCCGGCCAGCTCTCCGTGGGAACGAACTGCACAACGTCTTCCGGGAGCGTTTCAGTTACGTCCTCGCCATCCGCAAAGAGGCGGGCACTGACTGCGCCACGGTCGTGCGGTCCCGAGACGTTTGATCCCTGGTATCGGAGTGTGAACGCTTCCGCGAGTCGTGTTACGGCGTTTTGATTAACTCCTTCACCGGCTGTGACACTTCCATCGAGTCGCACGCGAAACTGACCCGTCTCGTCCTGATCGACGAAGTCGGTCGAGTTCTCGGTCGCATCCAGTGCAAGATAGGCCGCCGAATCGTCTGCAACCGTTACGGAAACCGAGCGGCTTGCTTCGACACTCGAGAACGCACCCGTTCCGAGTATCGTACCTGTTCCTGCGGTGAGGGCTCCCATTCCGAGTATGACTGTGCGTCGTTTCATT
The DNA here is from genome assembly GCF_000337575.1 of Natrialba hulunbeirensis JCM 10989. GTDB lineage: Archaea > Halobacteriota > Halobacteria > Halobacteriales > Natrialbaceae > Natrialba > Natrialba hulunbeirensis. The sequence continues at coordinate 88,881 of NZ_AOIM01000015.1, forward strand.
GGTCGAGTTGGTTGTCTTTTAGTCGGCACCCCCGGGCGAAGCGACGAATACCCGCTCTGAAAGCGGGTTCTGCTCGGACGACAACGCTTCGATGAGGGACTAGTTCGGTGGTGGTTCGTCTTAGTTATTGTAATTGGTGAGTGTACGAAATGCTGTGAACCAGAGAGCATGTTCAGGCTGTGCCAGAACGGCGATTCGGACCGATCATGCGACGAACGTGGGAGAGAGTGGGAGAGAGTGGTGAAGCATTGACGCTGGAACCGGTGACGAACACTGCTGGATAACGGACACCTGCAGACGCAGTCGGTTGCAGGTCCCGTATTGGCGCAGTTGACCGTCGTTCAAGCTCGACCAGAGCATGGACAACCGCTAGATATGTGCTGTTGACTCCGTGCCGATCAGGTATCACTACGCTTGACGAACGGTACGCAGACTCATGTGCTACACTCACTCACTGATAATGCCCTGAAATCGCGTGCTATCGAACGTCTACTACCTGCTCTCGTCCACATCCCGGATTGGTAATAGCCGAGTTTACTTCAGAAACCTTGAACGATAGATAGATTTATCTATAGAAATGTTGACCCACCAACTGATGCGGGGGACCGGAATTGACTACACAACGGACGTACACGTCTCACAATCGAGTCAGGATGGGCTCACCGAGGACGAACTCTTCGAGTTGCTGTCGAACCGGCGACGGCGACACATTCTCCACACGCTCATTACCGAAACCGAGCAGGTCGATATCGGGACGCTCTCACAGGAGATCGCCGCCGAAGAAGACGAGCTCGCGTTCGACGAAGTAACGAGTAGCGACCGAAAGCGCGTCTACACTGCACTCCAGCAATCACACCTTCCGAAGATGGACAACGCGGGCGTACTCGAGTTCAACCGTGATCGTGGCACCGTCGAAGCGACGCCCGCGCTCGAGGATGTCGAAATTTACATGGATGTCGTCCGAGGGCGGGAGCTTCCGTGGAGTGACTACTATCTGGGACTGACGGCGGTTATCGCCGTCGTTCTCGGGGGTGCGACGCTTGGACTCCCACCGTTTAGCTTCCTGACGATGACTGCGTGGGTCGCGTTTGTCGTCGTCGCACTCGGCGTTTCGTCGATCTCACACCGGTATTACGCGCGCAAGAACCGCCTTGGAATCGGGTCATCACCACCAGGGAGTACTGATACTGAACTCGAGTATGACGAGTCTGCGTCCAGGTAACGACGTGGGAAGAGCAGGGCAGTCGGTTCAACGGAGCGAGAGACCAGAACGAGGCCTATGAGAGACAGCACAGAGACGAACGGAACGACAGAGATGGGGCGAGACGACAGTCAGAACGGTGTTGCCGAATCTGGACGAATTGGCGGATACAAGCGGCAGAAACGGGGCAAGCGAGACAGGCAAGACAAGCGGCACGAGCGGGGAGTGGCACTGAACAGAAATGAGACACACCGCGGACAGACAGCGCAATGAAACGGACACGGCGTGGCGCGCTTGCACTGATCGTCGGTTCGAGTAGCCTACTTGCGGTCGAAACGCTCGGGTACTCGAGTGGCAGTGTAGATCGGTCGCTCAACGTCGATGTTGTCGACGACGAGCGGGCGTATCTGGGGCTCGATGAGGAGAGTCCGAACGACGGACGGTTGTTCGACAGTTCGCGGCTGGCACCGGCGGTGTTCGACATTGCGAATCAGTTTCCGGTGCCGATCGAGGTTTCGGTTGCACTCGAGGCTGGTGACGGTAGTGAGAAAGTGACGAGGAGTGAGCGTACCGACGGAAACGAGAACGGGAACGCGAACGCGAACAGAGGCGGAACCGAGAACCACCAGCAACCCGACAATACCAGGCCTGATCTCCGAGTCGGTACCCTCAACGCAGACAACTACATCATACCGGGAATCCACGCGTCACTCGCTCCCGGTACCCAACAGTCCAGACTCGCCATCGATCTGAACCCCTGTGGCATCAGTCGCGGCGAACTCGCCGCCGAGCGGTCCGGAACGCTCCACATTACCGCCAAAAACAGTGCCACTGCCGCAGAGGGATCGGAAGCGATGGCGACAGTATCCAGATCGTTCGTACTCGAGTCGAATCTGCTCGCACGGATCGGCGTGCCGTGGTCAGATGCAGTTGCGGTGGTTAGAGAGCACCACGACGCCGAACTGGTGATCGAAGTCGTCGACTGTCCGAGCGGAGAAACCAGGGCTCGTCTCGAGAGTGGGCTACGACTGCCGGGGATTCTGCGGCTGGTTCCGGAAGTCGATGGAGAGTCGAGTTCACGACGACCGCAGCAAGAGTACCACGAGATCGTTGTCGATTCGACCGACGAAATCGAGGCATCGATTGAGGGGACGATGTCAAATGCGCCCGAAAATGGTGGCAGTGGGTCGGGAGAGAACCCCGGAAGTGGTCCTGAAAACGATCCAGGTGAGACGCCCGGAAACGGCTCAGGAAATGGGTCAGGGAACGGATCGCCGAGTACATCCGACGACGGGGACAGTGAGGACACCGAATCTACCGAAGACAACGAAACTGACGACGGAGCGACACAGCAGGGCCAGGGTAGTGAGCCGTACGTCGAACTTGCACCCGACTCACTCACCCAGGGTGAAGCGAGCGCTGACGTTTCAACTGAAACGATTCGAATCCCGTTTCCGACGACTGACTGACCCCGAAACCGGCACTTCGAACGGGGTTTTCAGGTTCAAGTGTCACGTTCAGCTTTCACCGTCCTGCTTTCGAGAGGGCTGCTCGTAGTTGCTGGACAGTCACGCTCAGTGACGGGCCAGAATCCCATCGGCGAACCGCTCCAGTCCACGCTCTGCATTCTCGTTTTCAACCGAGACGATCACGTGGTCGAGACCCAGCGCGTCGAGTCGCTCAAAATAGTCCTGGAACCACTCCATTCCGGCCCGATAGCCGAGATGAAGCGGTTCTGGCTCCGCACCAGGGTCGTCGGCGAATTCGACGCGAACCGCAATAGCGAAGGGCTTCTCGCCGGCGGCCTCGCGCCACTGCTCGAGGTAGCTCTCGAGTGTCGGCTCTGGCAGATGGTAGAACAGCCAGCCGTCGCCGTGCTCGGCGATCCAGGCGTCGGACTGGCGTGCGTTGCCGGTCGGCAACAGTGGAATCGTCTCCGTCGTCGGCGTCGGAACGAGATCGAGATCGCCTGCAAGGTGGCCCCACTGGCCCTCGCGTTCGACGAAGTCCTCGCGCCAGAGCGCGCGGACGGTTTCGACGGCTTCGCGAAACAGCGCGCCGCGGTCCTCGCGTTCGACGCCGAACGCCGCATACTCGGGGTCGCGGTCGCCGGAGGCCACACCGAGGACGAGCCGGCCGTCCGAGAGCTGGTCCACCGTCGCGGCGGATTTCGCGACGTGAATCGGGTGCCGAAGCGGAAGAACGACACTCGAGGTGCCGAGTGCGATTTCGTCGGTGTGTGCCGCGACGTGTGAGAGCCACGGCCAGGTGTCGAACGTCTGGCCGGCATCCCCGAATTTCGGCCAGTAGGTCGGGACGTCACGCGCCCAGAGTCCGTCGAAGCCGAGTGTCTCGGCTCGCTGTGCGAGTTGTATCTCGGCTCCAACGTCAGGCATCGACCGATTCGTACCCGTTATGGGGAAGCCAGCACCGAACGTCAGACCGTCACCACCGAACAGCCGCCGATAGCCAGCGTTTTCGTGTCCAGTCGGCATTCGTCCGAGCTATCGGTGCCGAGCGGATGACGGTATCGGTCTGTACGCACGCCGAGGGGAAACGCCACAGTCGATGGCCTGCTCACAGATCGACTTCGAACGGCGCGAACTCGTCCGCACGGCTCGCGAACGCGCCAAGCAGCGTCGCAATCTCCTCGAGATCGTCCGTATCGATCACTTCGACGGGCGTGTGCATGTAGCGATTTGGTACGCTGACCACCTGCGAGGGGATCGCCCCCGCCGCAGTGAAGAAACTGTCCGCGTCCGTCCCGGTTCCGCGACCGAGCGCTTCGACCTGCAACTCGAGTGTCCGCTCGTCCGCGATCGATCGCAGCGCGTCGAAGACGGCCGGATGGTTCGTGCTACCGCGGCCGAGCGCTGGGCCACCGCCGAGTTCCATCTGACTCGTCTTCTCGCTCGGCGCGGAGGGGTAGTCGACCGCGTGACCGACGTCGACAACGAGGACGGCGTCGGGTTCGAGGTCGAAGCCGACCATCTGTGCACCCTTTCGGCCGACTTCCTCCTGAACCGTGGAGACGGCGTAGACGGTCGCATCGGTGCCGGTTTCGACGGCTTGGCGGAAGCCTTCGGCTGCTGCCCACGTCCCGACGCGGTTGTCGAGCCCGCGGCCGGCGAGGCGCGTCTCCGAGAGCCACGAGACCGTCGAGGAGAACGTGATCGGATCGCCGATCTCGATGCGCTCGCGCGCCGCGTCCTCGCTTTCGGCACCGATGTCGATCCAGAGATCGTCGATGTCGGCTTCTGACTCGTCTTCGCGAAGGTGGATCGCGTTCTGCCCGATCACACCCTCGACGGACTCGTCGGCGGCGTGAATCGTAACGTGCTGGCCCTGTGCGACCGTCGGATCAGTACCGCCGACGCGGCCTGGTCGGACAAAACCGTTGTCGTCGATCGACTTGACGAGGAAGCCGATTTCGTCCACGTGGCCGGTAAGCGCGATTTCGGGTGCGTCACCGTCGTCGGCACTGGCCCCCTCGTGTACCGCAACCGCGTTTCCGTAGGCGTCCGTCCGAACTTCGTCTGCGAACTGGCTGACGTAGTCGATCCAGACGCGCTGGCCGCGCGTTTCGTAGCCCGATGGCGAGGGCGTCTCGAGTAGATCCGTGAGAAAGGTACGCGAATCGTCGTGCATAGTGATCGATTCGAACCGTTGTACTTTACGTCCCGTGGTTTCCGTGTCGTCACGGTTGGCCGGTTTCGCCACTGGTGGGTGGAGTTGGGAAGACTGTGGAGTCAACGGTTTTCGGTCGGCGCGTAAAAATGAAGACTAGTTGTCGAGCGGTCGAGCCGGGCGTGATCAGTGACCAGCGGTCAGCGGTCAGCGATCAGTCGTCAGCCGGCGTCGCGCCGCTTGCGCCCTCTGCCTGCTCGCGCGTCCAGGCGAGCTTGCCACCGGCGGCGAGGATGTCGCGCTCGCGCTCGGAGGCGTCGAGGGTTGCGGTGAACTCGTCGTCGCCAACGCGGACGGTGAATTCTTCCTGACCGCTCGTGACGGCGTCGTAGACGTCGTCGACGATCTCGACCTCGTCGCCCTGGTCGATCGACTCGTAGGTGTCCTCGTCGATCGTCAGCGGGACGATACCGAAGTTGAAGAGGTTCGCACGGTGGATCCGGGCGAAGCTCTGTGCGAGGACGGCCTCGATGCCGAGGTACATCGGACAGAGGGCTGCGTGTTCACGCGAGGAGCCCTGGCCGTAGTTCTCGCCGGCGACGAGGAAGCCGCCGTCGGCGTCGAGTGCGCGCTCGGCGAAGGTGTCGTCGACACGCGAGAGGGTGAACTCAGAGAGCTTGGGGACGTTCGACCGGTACATCAGGATGTCCTGCGTTGCAGGGATGATGTGGTCGGTCGTGATGTTGTCCTCCATCTTGAGGAGTGCCTCACCCTCGACGTCGCTACTGAGCTGGTCGCGGATCGGCACGTCGCCGATGTTCGGACCCTTGATGAGTTCGTCGTCGACGGCTTCGTCGGGTGCGATGAGGTCCGTCTTGGAACCGTCGTACTCTTCGGGGAGTTCGACGCCTGGGGCCTCGAGATCCTCTTCTTCCTCTTCGAGGTCTCGTGGGTCGATGATCTCGCCCTTGATCGCCGCGGCGGCGGCGACCTCCGGCGAACAGAGGTAGACGTTGTCGTCTTCGATACCCGAGCGACCCTCGAAGTTGCGGTTGAACGTCCGCAGCGAGACGGAGTCGCTCGCTGGCACGTGACCGATACCGATACAGGCACCGCAGGTTGCCTCGGAGAAGTTGACGCCGGCGGCCATCATCTCCGCGACCCAGCCCTCACGGGCGAGCATCTCGGAGGCCTGCTTCGAACCTGTCTCTTATACACATCTCTGNCAGAGATGTGTATAAGAGACAGGTACAGGAGCCGACGATGACCTGTTCGACGTCCTCGCCAGCGACTTCGCTGACCGGGACGACGTTGTCAGGCATGGACGGCTGGGCGATGAGCGGTTCGAGGTCCGAGAGGTCGACGACGATTTCGTCGTCGTACTCGGCGTCCTCATCCGGCTGGATCTCGACGTACTCGTCGCCACGACCGACGCGCTCGAGGTAGTCCTCGGTCTGCTCGTCGGTTGGGAAGATCGATGTCGTCGCGCCGAGTTCCGTCCCCATGTTCGTGATCGTCATCCGCTCGGGTGCGGTGAGCGTCTCGACACCGGGGCCGGTGTACTCGAGAATCTTGCCGACGCCGCCCTTCACGGAGAGACGACGGAGCAACTCGAGGATGACGTCCTTCGCCGTCGCCCACTCGGGGAGCTCGCCCTCGAGGCGGACGTTGACGATTTCCGGCATCTCGATGTAGTACGGTGCGCCACCCATCGCGACGGTGACGTCGATCCCGCCAGCGCCGATGGCGAGTTCGCCGAGGCCGCCGGGGGTTGGGGTGTGGCTGTCGGAACCGAGCAGCGTCTTGCCGGGCGCTGCGAAGTTTTCGCGGTGAACGTTGTGACAGATACCGTTGCCGGGGCGAGAGAAGTGAGCGCCATATTTACCGGCCGCAGAACGGAGGAAACGGTGATCGTCAGTGTTCTTGAAGTCAAACTGATACGTCTGGTGGTCGCAATACTGGGCCGCAATTTCGGTCTGGACTTCGTCCAGTCCCATCGCTTCGAACTGGAGCCAGACCATCGTCCCAGTGGTGTCCTGGGTAAGTACCTGGTCGATCTCGATCCCGATCTCCTCGCCGGTCTCGAGTTCGCCCTCGACGAGGTGATCGTCAAGAATCTTTTCGGTGAGAGTCTGTCCCATAGCACCCAAATCTCGGGTGGCCGGCATGATAAATCCAGCGTGTTCTTTCCAGATAAACCATGGCAATTGCGCCCACATGCATTGTTTTCACGCAACTTTTGCAGTTCACCGACGTTCGTCGAGGCTGGCGCACACAAGTGTGTGATATCGTCACCCGCCGGCCGCAGTTTAACAGTCAACGACCAGCCGATGTGACCACCAATACCAGTGTCCAGGGTGCGAGCGGAAGCCGTGTGAACAGGACTCGAGTCGACCTGAAAGGATACGCTTTTCTCGATACCAGCATCTCTCCGGCATACGATCATGTTTCGCTCCGGAGCCTTCGTCGCAGACCACGTCACACCCACCGAAGACAGCCAGATCCAGCCAAACGGGGTCGACCTCACCCTCGATCTCGTCTTCGAGCAACTCGAGCCCGGTCGCATCGGTCGCGACGGCAAGCAGATCGGTGACCGCGTCGCCCGGCCACTCGAGGAACTCGAGCAGCGCGATCCGGACACCTACTACCTTCCGAAGGGTGCGTACGTCGCGCGGTACAACGAGCGCATCGCGATTCCGGAGGGGCACATCGGTTTCGTCTACCCGCGTTCGTCCCTGATGCGTAACTCCTGTATGCTCAACACAGCAGTTTGGGACGCCGGCTACGAGGGTCGTGGTGAGGGACTCTTGCAGGTTCACCACGATGTCGAGATCGAACGCGACGCCCGCATCGCACAGCTGGTGTTCGCAGAGGCGAACCACGAAGACGTCTACGACGGTAGCTATCAGGGAGAAAACATAGAGTAAGGAGATTCGCTGTCTGTCCGATGCATGGACGAACGACGCTGGTAAACGAGTTCCTCAACGTTGAAACAACGACTCTGCTATTGGGCAGGCGCGATGGGAGCAAGCGAACGCAACGCGCTCGCGATTGACGGCGCGTCCGTGAGGTGAGCGAAGCGAACCACGGGCCCAACGGGATTGTGAACCACGGTCGGAGCAAAGCTCCTCCCTGATTCAAATCCCGCGCGGTTCGCTATTCGTGTTCGCTGTCGCTCACACAGAATAGCGGGCGCGACGGGAGTGAGCGAACGCACCGCGTTCGCGATCTACGTCGCGTTCGTGAGGTGAGCGAAGCGAACCGAACGGGCGCGACGGGATTTGAACCCGCGACATCTTGGTCCGGAACCAAGAACTCTGTCCACTGAGCTACGCGCCCTTTCCTGTTCGTAGGGCGACCGTCAGCAAAACAATTCCCGTTCCGGACAATCACGGGTCCCAGGCCACAGGTTACGAGTGATCGATACAGCGCTCGCTCACGAGTCTGACAGACACCAGACGCACACCCCAATTAAATCGTCGGCTCAGTGTTGACTATGCCACCCGCACCGTCGGTGACAGCACTGTCCTCACCGAGGGAGATCTCCACAGTCTCAGTTGCCGTGTCGTCCGTCGCTTCGACCGTCACTCGACGGCCGTGGTAGATGAACTCGAGTCGGTCGAGTCCAGGACTCGACTCACAGAGCGAATCGAGTACGTCGGGATCGATGACGTTGTAGAGTGGCTCGAGTTCGATCGGATCCACACCGTCAACGCGGGCGATGAGGTCGACGACGGCCATACTTGGGCGTTGATCTGCGACGGCGACGGAGACTGACTGCGCGCTGTGCGAGTTCATAACTAATGCTGTGGGTACCAGTGGTAAAGAAAATGACCCAATATTGCAGCCACAGTAGTCACGAGAGAATGAGTGTCAGGTGAGAGACCACGAGTAGCCGTGTATCTCCTGAGACTCCGGTTGTGGGTAGATAGCGGCGACGGTGGCATAATCTTTCCGGTGTTCTATGCTGCGACCACAGGCAGTTTGAGCAGGGGAGTAGTCCAGTGTCGGGAATTACGGTCGGAACAACCCGCCGATGGCCAATTTTTGAACGGTGGTTAGCAGACGAGGGCTGCCGCCCAGATGAGGAGATGGACGAAACGTCGAAGAAACAACGAACCTGCTCAGTCGCGGCGCTGAACCTCGTGGCGACCGAAACCGTAGCGCAGCCGATTCGCAAGGCGTCGAGAGAACCGACCGTCATCGGCCCGCGACCCAAACCGTTCGGAGAGAGCCGTATAGATCAGCGGCAACGGCACCTCCTGCTCGAGTGCTTCCTGTACTGTCCAGGTACCGGTGGAGCCGCCCTCAATGCGGTCGGCAACATCCCCGAGGTCGCTGCCCTCCTCGCGGAACGCCTCTTCACACAGTTCGAGGAGCCACGAACGGATCACCGCGCCGTTGTTCCAGACCGAGGCAACGTTCTCGAGGTCGAGGTCGTACCGGCCCTCGTGGAGTAATTCGAACCCTTCGCCGTAGGTCTGCATCAGCGCGTACTCGACACCGTTGTGAATCATCTTCACGTAGTGGCCGGAGCCTGCGGGACCCATTCGTTCGTGGCCATCAGGACCGGTCGCGACAGCATCAAAGACCGGCGTGAGTTCATCGTAGGCCCAGGCCGGTCCACCGACCATGAGCGAGAAGCCGAGTTCTGCGCCGGCGGGACCACCGGACGTGCCACAGTCGAGGTACGCCGCGGAGCAGGCCTCCGCACGGCGAACGGAATCCTCGAAGTAAGAGTTACCGCCGTCCACCACCACGTCGTCGTCCGTGAGATGGGAATCGAGTTCGTCAAGCGTCGCGTCGACTGCCTCGCCGGCAGGAACCATCAGCCAGATGCGTTTCCCGCTGCCGAGTCGGTCCGCGAGGTCCGCGACCGAGTCCGCCGGTTCAGCGCCGGCATCGGCAGCCGTTGCGACCGCTTCGGGGTTGAGGTCGAAGGCGACGACATCGTGGCCTGCATCGAGGACACGGTCGACGACGATCTGTCCCATACGTCCGAGTCCGATAACGCCCAGTTGCATAGCGGTCGGTCCGCGGCGGAGCGAGGTAGTGGTTGTGATTTTCCAGCCCGACCACCTACGTTGTGATGCTGGGACGCTGTCGTCGACTCCAGCAAGTGGGCAGCGAAAAGCGAGTCCTGAGGTCTGGGGTGGGAACTGTCAGTGTCAGTGTCTGTGCCGTTACCTGTAACATCACGCTACCAAGTGTACTCGAGTACCCGTGCTATCGCGTGACCGCGCGACGAAGATCTACTGCAGTGGTTCTTCGAGGTGAGCCCAGCCAATTGCATCGAGGACGACGATGCGGTTGTCGTACTGGACGTAAACACCGTTGTACTCGCCGCCGGTCCCCTCGTAGTAGGGGAGTGATTCGCGGACGGCGTCGACGATCGACCAGGCGCCGTCGCGCTCTAAGGTGACGTGTTCCCACTCCTCGTGGGCGTCGTGGCGGACTGCGCGCGCGAGTGCTCGTCGGGCACCGGGGATGTCGTCGAGTCGACGAGAAGAGATATCGACGACGGTCGCACCGGCAGGGACCGACGAGGGGTGGACGATACGCGCGCCGAGGTTCGCCTTGGATCGGGCGGCGGAGTCCGCAGAGCGGCTCGAACTGAGTACGTACCCGGCAACGGCGGCTGTTCCGACCGCGAGAACAGAGAGTGCCATACCTTTCCCCCTGAACATCATGAGAGTACCTTACAGTAACTGACTAAGTATCTTTCGCAAGAATGTTGGTTGCTCGCAGCTATACGATACAAAAAAGACGGCTTGCAGGATCCGGGAAGCGAACGAGTCGGAATCGGAAGAGATAGCCTACAGCGGCAGCGACATCGCGAGGTTCGTCGTGATCGCGCCGGCGACGACGAGTAGTGCGATGGCGACGACGGCAGCGAGCCGATACAGACCAAGCGCGTTCGCCGCGGGTTCGCGGAGTTTCTTCCCGTTGAGGCCGCTTTCGAGTCGCTTCGAGCCGATCTCGACGAGTGCAGCGAGCAACAACCAGAGGCCGACCATCGTGAGCACGAGTTGGCCATCGATCGACCCGAACAGGCGCTCAGACGTGTATCGGGTGGCCGCCAGGTGACTGCCTGTGAGCAACAGAACGAGTGCGCTCACGCGCGAAATCGTCGTCAGCTTACTCGAGATGACTTCGAGCGGTGCCGTCGAGTTGAACGCGCCGTCGCGGGCGAGGGGCAACACGACGAACGCCACGTAGAAGACGCTTCCCGCCCAGATCGCGGCGAAGACGAGATGCAGCGTCTGTGTAACGAACGTCTCGACCATGTCACAGTCTTGGAGACTGATGGTATCAGCGTTCCGACTCGGGAACGATAGTGTGAATGTGTGGCACGCTTCGGTCGCTTACCGTCTAAAAAGACGCTGTTGTGTCGCCGGAGATTGCGAGCTACTCGAGCCACTCCCACTCAGCAGTCCAGTGAATCAGCCGGCGGCGAAGGAGCGCGTAGACGAGTGAGACGGCGAGACCGCCGAGAATCGCCGCGGACACCCAGCCGTCGAAGACGAGCAGTGCTGGAACGGCGAGGGTGGTGGCGAGCACCGCGTCTTCAGGTGCGCCGTCGTAACGGATCCACCGCCGGGGACGAATCCAGCGCCCGCGGACGTGGTCGTAGACGGCTCGCTCCGTACGGTTTTGCCAGGGGTCCATCTCGGGGCCACCGCCGAGTGCGTCGCTGGCGGCGTGGAGCCAGGCTGCGGCGACGAATGCGGCGAGACTGGCGGTTACAGCACTGGGAGAGAGCGCTGCGAGGGCAACCGCACCCAGAGCAGGAGCGACGCCGGCAACCGGGAAGTGAAACGTCCGCCGGTGACTAAACGGCAAGTCGAGATCCGGCGCGATCCCGCCCGCGATTGCGCCGACTGCGAGCGGTCCAGACAGCTCCGGGGCGAGATACGCAACCGGGGCAACGAGTGCGAGACCGGCGAAGACGTGGGTCGTCGCCATCATCGGAGGGGATCACCGGCCATACTCGACGTTCGGTGCAGAGATGCAAAAGCACTCGTTCGCCGGCAGTTCAGCCTCCGAGAGTCGCTCGTGTGAACGCAAAGTTGGAGGGAAAGCAGAGTATGCCGGAGTGTCGCCGTCAAACAGGGTTACAAAGCGCCCACACGTCCTCGGTCGGCTCGAGTCGGTGTGGTTCTGCGCCTCGACTCGTCAGAATCCCCGTGTGGTACAGCATTGCCTTGAGCTGGAACACCGTCGGCGCGTGGTAGACCTCGCCATCCGTGAGTGCCTCGCGCCGGAGGGTCCCATCCTCGGTCAACACCCGCCGCCGCACGGCCTCGTCGCCGCGGACGAACAACTCGATGGTGAACGTCGGGTACAACTCGTGGCAGTGCGTGACCAACTCGACGAGTGACGGGTCGGTATTCCAGTCGTCGTGCATCGTCTGTAACTCGCCGACGAGCAGTTCCGTCGCGGGGTACTGAAAGACGACCCGACGCGCCAGCCAACCCCACGCTGGCGCGAGGTCGACGAATCGCTTTCGCGAGCGGTACCACTCCTGGAACTCCGCGAGCGCCGCCTCGACCGACCCGCAGTGGGCCTTCGCGAAGCGGACGACTTCCTGGCCGAGCGACGTGAGTGCGACGCGTTCGCGGTCTTCGATCAGACCGAGAAACGCCGCTCCGCGCTTGGCGTCGTCGACGGCCCCGACGACATCGTATTCGGTGAGGAGCGTCGCCGTATCGCCGTCCGCGTAGTGTGCCAACGGATAGCCGAGATAATTCTTCGGATGGTTCAGCCCGAACGACCTGTCCGCGACACCCTGCGCACTCGCCTGGAAGCGCAGCGCCGAGGCCTCTGTCGTCGTTCGGTTGCCCACCAGTCGGGGCCGCTCGAGTACATCCACGTCGCCGCCCACCGTCACGCCGAGAACGCCGACGTTCAGCTCCCGGGCGAGCGTCCGATCGGTGCTCGTAATCGCCGTCGCCGGCGCGGCAATGTACGCCGCGTTCGCTTCGTGGAGCCGGTCGTAGGCCTGCATGATGGCGCGCTCGGTGTCGACGCCGTTGCTCGTGCCCGTGCTCGTGTGGCCCTTGGCCTCGACGGCGACCAGCGGCGGCTCCTCACCGAGGCGGTCGACCGCGAGCAGGTCGGACTCGAGTACCTGCACGCCGACGAGGTCGGGGAACCCACCGCCGATTTCGACGTGGTTGAACGGGGCCAGACAGTCGCGGACGGCGGGATCGATGGGGTGACCGGGGAGCCATTCCTCCTGGGAGAACTGCGTGTCGGCGACGACGTAGGACCGGTCAGAAGCGGGGAAGAGTCGCCGCTTGGTGTGGGCGAGGACCTGCGGTTCCGAGAGCGGCCGGGCCGCACTGCTCATGGCGCAGCATTGGTGACGGGAGGCAATAATGTTCTGGCGGCGGCCGAGGGGTGGTGGCAATAACTAGCCACGCCGAGACGACGACGAGACGGACGAGTACCGCCACCGACAGCAAACCGACACAGTACTGGTTAGTAACTGGCGGACGAGTATCACATATGGAGACACCGACACTCGTCTACGACGACGATTGCGGGTTTTGCACCTGGTGGGCGGACTATCTCACATCGCAGTCATCGATCCGACTCGTCGGGTTCAGCGAGCTCGATCAGACGCCCGAACTGCGAGCGGCGTTGCCGGAGCAGTACGAGGACTGTTCGCACCTAGTTACCGAAGACGGCGTTCACTCCTGTGGCGAATCGATCGAACAAGCGTTTTTGCGCGCCGATATCGGTGGCCCGGTTCAGGACCTCGTTCGGTTCGTTCACCACTTCGAGGAGTACCAGCAGGTGCGAGACCACGGCTACGAGTGGGTTGCGAACAACCGGGATCTACTCGGGAACTACCTCTCGAAGACGCCGCCGGCACGGGCAGATGGACAGGGTGACGAGTGACGGGCACGGTGAGTGATGAGCACAGCGTCAGCAGCGACGACGAGCGGGTGACAGATCACGCGCCGGTGTGTCGGCTGTACTCCACCGCCCAGCGAAGGATATTCGACGCCGTGGTGTCTGCACTCACCCATGACAGACGCACTCTATCTCGAGGACTCCGAACAGACACAGTTCGTGGCGACTGTCGACCGTACCGCCGGCGACCGCGTAGTACTTGACCAAACGGCGTTCTACCCCGAAGGCGGCGGCCAGCCAGCCGATACCGGCAGCCTCAAACTCAAGGACGGTGACGAATCGTGGTCCGTCACCGACGTTCAAAAAAAGGATACCATCTACCACCACCTCGAACTCGAGAACGGCGCGGAACCGCCCGCCCCAGGAACGACAGTCGTCGGCGAACTCGATGCCGACCGCCGCCGTGCACACAACCGCTACCACACCGCCCAGCACCTGCTCTCGGCGGTGCTACTCGAGGAGTTCGACGCTCAAACGACGGGCAACCAGCTCTATGCCGACCGCGCTCGCCTCGATTGCGCGTACGAGCGATTCGACGACGCCGACCTCGAGCGACTCGAACAGCGGCTGAACGACCTCGTCGACGACGAACTCCCAGTCACGTGGGAAACCCTCGACCGCGAGGATGCCGAAGCGCGCCTCGACCCAGACCGAACGCGACTCCACCTTCTCCCGGAGTCGATCACCGAGGTTCGAATCGTCCAGATCGGGACCGACGACGCCCTCATCGACCGCACTGCCTGTGCTGGTACGCACGTCGAGAACACGGCCGAGATCGGCCGTCTCGAAGTGACCGGACGCGAAACCCGCGGTCCTGACGAGGAACGAGTTCGGTTCCAACTCGGTGCCGATCCGAGACAGTAACAATTTCTTGGCAGTCGGTCACGAACAGCGCGCATGGAACACATCTCGATTGACAACATCGAGTCAACACCGTACGACGACCTCCACACCGATCGGCGCGACCTCGCGGCCCCACTCGGCACCGACCATCTCGCCATCACGCACTACGTACTCGAGTCCGGCGAGCGATTCAGCGGATCGGTCCACGCGCATATGGATCAGGAGGAAGTGTTCGTCGTACTCGAGGGGGAGGTGACGTTCGAGGTTGTGCGAGTGGATGGAGAGCACGACGAGCAGGACGAGCAGAACGGGTTGGACGAGCACGACGAGTACGATGAGCAGGACGAGCGGGACGAGACGGACGGAGTGGAACTCACTGTCGCCGAACGGGAGGCCATTCGCTTCGCACCGGGGGAGTTCCAGTCCGGGCGAAACGACGGCGACGAGCGAGTTGTCGCGCTCGCGCTTGGGGCACCGCGGGACAGCGACGACGTTCGAATCACGCGGATTCCGGTGCTCGACGACAGGGATGTCTCGTGTCCGGACTGCGACCACGACCACCTGCGAATTGGACGCGAGGGCGAGGCCGAACTGATCTGTCCGGAGTGCGGTACGGGAGTCGAGATTGCGGAGTGAGCTGTGTTGCACTGGCCTACTCACCCGCTCGATAGCCCTAACAACTCGAATAGTAACGATCTACGGCCGCAATGCCCACCCCGCGAACACGACGACCAGTCCGCCCGCCGCGAGCAGCCCGAATCCGGGAACGAACGAACCGGTCGCATCTCGGAGCGCGCCGATCAGGACCGGCCCGAAGAAGCCGCCAATCTCGCCGACCGCGAAGATGAAGCCGACCGCAGTTCCGGTCAGTCTGGCACCGATGCCCTCGAGTTCGGGTGGGATCGCGCGAACCAGCGGCGAGACGCCGCCGGTGCCGATACCAGCGACGACGATGCCGAGAACCGCCAGCGCGCCAGTGGTACCCGCGATGAGGAGCCCGACGCCGGCGAAAGCGGCCGTCCCACACGTCATCAGCGCCTGTCGCCGCGCGTCGAATCGGTCTGCCAGTTCGGGAACCGCGAGGACGCCGCCGACGTAGGCGACGACGAACAGGCTTGTCGCCTGGCCCGCACGGCCGGCCGAGAGTCCGCGGGATTCCAGCAGCGTCGGGAGCCAGCCCTGCATGCCGTGGTTGAGCAGGAGGTACATCGCGCCGAGCACGACGACGAGCTGGAGCTGGCGGTGGGTGAGAACGAGCCGGAGATCAGTGCGGACGGACTCGAGTGAGAACGAGTCGTCGGTGCCGTGCTGGGCGTCGTTCGTGCGGCCGTCGAGCCGCGTCCGGAGCGCGACGAGGAGCCAGAGGAGGCCGTAGAGGACCGACACGATGCCACTCCAGAGGAACAGGGCGCGCCAGCCGCCGAGGGCGGGCCCGAGGATGGGGCGGCCGACGGCGAAGACGAACGCGGAGCCGGCAGAGGCACCGACGAGGTAGATCGAAGAGGGGCGACCGGTTTTACCGGGCGGGAAGAGGACGCCGACGAGTTTCGGGAGGCCGAAGGTGATCGCAGTCGCGCCAACGCCGAGCAGGAGCGTCCAGGCGAGCAGCGAGGGGAAGCCGGTGGCGACGCTGCGGCCGATCTGCGCGACGCCGTAGCAGAGGACGCCGGCTGCGAGGCTGCGGCCAGGGCCGATGCGGTCGACGGCGAGCCCCGAAAACAGTGCAAGCGGGATGTAGGTCAGTGGGACGGCACCGGCGAGGAGGCCGGCCTGCGTGCTCGTGAGGTCCAGTTCGCCGATGATCGTCGGGAGGTACGCCGGGAGGGAGAACCAGACGAACATCAGACAGGTATAGCTCCCGGTGGCGAGGAGGACGAGCCGGTAGGCGCGGCGCGTGTCGACGGTGGTGCTCGCCGTCATCGCGACCGGCCGCGCAGGTGGCGACACGCACAGTGTAGTAGCGACAACATCGACGCTGTTCCTCGGACGTGAGCGGGATGCGATCCGATGGTCCGAGTAATTTGCCCTCGCGGTGGAATCCGCCGGCTCGCTGGCCAGTGGCGTCGCTACTGTACGGGGAGTTCCTGCTTGGCGCTAGAACGAGAGCAGCGACCGCCACGAGTTCGCCGCGATGAGTCCCGCAGTCCCCACGACACCGATCGTCGTGAACAGCGGGTTCAACACACCCATAACTGCGAGCGGAATCACGAGCGCGTTGTAGCCGAACGCGAGTACCAGGTTCTGGTACACTCGACGACGGGCAGCCCGTGCGAGTTCGAACGCGCGTTCGACGCCCGCGAGGTCGTCATCGACGATGGCGAGGTCAGCCGCGTCGGCAGCCAGCGCCGTTCCGCTGCCAAGCGAGATGCCGAGATCGCACGCGGCGAGCGCCGGCGCGTCGTTCGTCCCGTCGCCGACCATTGCGACGCGGTTTTCCTCACAGAGCCGGCGAATCGCGGCGGTCTTGCCATCCGGCGGGACACCTGCGAAGACGTGGCTCACGTCTGCGTGAGCCGCGAACGACGACGCGGCGTTCCCCTCGTCGCCGGTGAGAACGACGACCTCGATATCAGTCGCCGCAAGCGCCGTGATCGTCTCTTTCCATTCCGCCCGTGCTTCGTCGCCGACGACGATGATCCCCTCCGCACGACCGTTCCGGCCGACGAGCACCGGCAACTGGCCCGCTGACCGTGCCGCCGCCGCGCGCTTCTCGAGTGAGTCTGGACAGTCCCACCCGCGGGCTGCGAACAGCTCCGGGTGGCCGACGAGCACACGGTTGCCGTCGACGAGTCCCGAGACGCCGCGCTCGTGTGCGGCGAACTCGTCGATGCGCTCGACAGCGGAATCAGCGGTAACCGTTTCAGAACCCGTGATCGCCCCACCGTCGGCGTCGTCACCGCTCGGTGACGCGGTACCGCCATCGGACCGGACCGATCCCGACCCCGCAAAGGCATCTGCAATCGCCTTCGCCACCGGGTGTGCGCCACGGTACTCGAGTACCCCCGCTGCCTGCAACAGGTCGGCCGGTGCGTCGGCTTCGAGGACGCGCATCTCGCCGGTAGTGAGGGTGCCGGTCTTGTCGAAGACGACGACGTCGATGCTGCGGAGGCGTTCGAAGACGGTTTCGTCGAAGACGATGATGCCGTGGGCCATGGCCTCGCGGATGCTCGCGGCGACGGAGCAGGGGGTGGCGAAGCCGAGCGCCCACGGGCTGGCGACGATGATCGCAAGGAGTGTCGCCAGTGTGGCCGTCGTGTAGCCGCCGCCGTGCAGGAGTGTTGCGACGGCGACCGCTCCGGCGACGACGAGGACGAGCGGGAGGGCGAGCGCGGCGAGGTCATCCGCGCGGCGCTGGAGACCGTGGGTCGCACTCTGGAGGTTCCAGACGACCTGCGTGAGTCTGTCGATGCTGCTCGTCGGGTGTTCGCCGACGGCGACGACGGCGGCGTTGTCTAACACGACGGAGCCGCCGACGATCTCCTCGCCCGCCGTCTTCGTGACGGGAAGGGATTCCCCGGTGACAACCGCCTCGTCGACCCGACAGGTGCCGGTCGTGAGCGTGCCGTCGACGGGAATGCGCTCGCCTGCCCGGACGAGGACGCGGTCGTCGGGCGAGAGGTCCTCGACGGAGACGGAACGAGTGTCTGTCGCGTCGTCATCGGCTGTTGGAGTTTGCGTCTCGTGGCCCTGGTCACCCTGGCTTGGGTCGTACAGCCTCGCCGTCGAGACCTGCGAAATCGTGAGATCTGTGAGCCGGTCCATCGCCTGGCGCTTGGCCATCGCCTCGGCGAAGAACGCGGCCATGACCAGCGCGGCCACGAGCACCGTGAGGTCGTAGTAGATGTCGTTCCGACCGGCGAAGATGGCGATAGTCCCGTAACAGAACGCGGCGCCGACGGTGAGCGCGGCGAGCAGGTGCGTACTCGCTCGGCGGCGTCGGAGACTGATGTAGGCTCCGCGAAGCAGCGGCATCCCGGCGAGGTAGAGCACGGCACCGGTGACCGTGAAAAACAGCGGCAGGATTAGTGTCCCGTCGAACCGCTGGAATGCCTCCTCGTAGAGCGAGAGGATGCCCCAGTCGACGACGCCGGCGAGGTACGTCGGATACAGCAGTGCGACGTAGGGCACGAGCAGGAACGAACCGAAGACGATGCCGACGATATACCGAATCTCGAGCATGTCGTCCGTGCGGCGCTTTCGGATGCCCGTCATCTCGCGCGAACGCTGCGTGCCGCCGGTCGATTCGGCGGGGGCGCTGGTGGCGGCCTCTGCGTCTGGTTCGGACTGTGACCCCGGCGTTGTCGGTTCCTGGGTCCTCCCCAGCGCCTCCTCGCGACGGTAGGCCGTGTAGCCGGTTCGCGTCAGGACCGACTCGAGTTCGGCCGCAGAAATCAGGTCGGAGTCGTGATCGACGCGGACGGTTTCGGTGACGTAGCTCGCGGTGGCCTCGTGGACACCGGGCGTGGATTCGGCGACGGACTCGAGATAGGATTCACAGAGGGCGGCGTGCATGCCATCGATGCGGAAGAAGCTGCGAGTGTAGGCGTCGGGTGTGGACGTCTGCGTTTGTGGAGACCTGTCTGTGTTTGGCTTCGTCTCAGACTCTGGCTCTGACTCTCTCCCCGACTCCGCAGCATCGACCGGCGACCCGAGTGCGGCCGCGACATCTCGGCAGCCGCGAGAGCAAAACGACTCCTCGTTCTGGGAGGGACGACCGGCGTTGCCGTCGCTTTCGGACTGGAAAACGGGCTCCTGACCGTCCGAAAGCGTGGCTCCGCACAGCGAGCAGTGCCCGCCCCCCGATCGCGATCGCCGGTCAGGAGTCACAGGCGAGTGTGGTCCGCCGAGTCAAATAACGGTACGCACGCGCTCGACGCGTGATAGGTCCATGGGTCCCATGCCAGGTAGTCGGTCCGATACTGGGTAGAGGTCTTGGTACCGGGTAGAGATCCGATACTGGGTCGCCGTTCGCCGCTCCGGTTTACCTCCGTACCGACACCGACGCGCCAGCCGCTCCCCCAGACTACCGCAGCGACTGCGCCGCGTTCAACAGATCCCGGGCGAACGGGCGTGGATCCCTCCAACTGAGATAATCGAACCGTGGTTCCGCAACGATAGATCGGCTAATATCCCACAACGCCGTCGAAAACCGTGGCTTCTCCACCAGTGGCACGTCCGCCGTCAGGATCGAATGGAGGTGCAACAGCTCCCCCCGGAGGAGGTGGCCACCGATCCCCACCTCGTAGCTGTGGTCGATCCGCTCGCCCTCACCCGTCGCGAGCAGCCAGTAATAGTACGGAAAGTCTGCCCCCGTCTGCACCGTAAACGGCAACGACGACCAGAACCGCGGGTTGATCTCCATCAGCTTGAACTCGCCCGTCTCCTCGTCGCGCAAGAACTCCACCATCGCCAACCCGTGCCACCCGAGTACATCGAGCAGATTTCGGCCGGCCGTCTCGAGTGCGGGGATTCGAACCGACTCGCGGTAGGAACTCGGGCCGCCGGCGTAGCTGTAGCCCCGCCGCTGGCGGTGCTGGAAGGTCGCGACCGGTTCGCCGTGGTCGTACAGCGCGAAGAAGGCGTACTCGTCGCTCGTCGGAACGTACTCCTGGACGATCGGGGTGTGGTGCATCTCGGTGCGGAGGGACTCGAGTACCGCTGTTGTGGTGTCGGCGGTGTCGCCATCACCGTCGGCACCATCGCCTGCGAATGGCGAGGGAGACGCTGCACTGGTCCCGCCGTCGGTATCGAGGTGCTCGTGTGAGTAGTCGGTGTCGGCAGCAGATGGACGGGCGGAACTGGTGGTCGCCGTCGCGGTCAGTGTATTGGCACGAACGTCGCCAGCCCCGTCGTCGCCAGCGGAGTCGGCCGTCGGGGATCCAGTGGCGCTATCGTCGATGGCTGAGGCGGATCCGGTCGAACCGTTCTCGGAGGTGGGCCTCCCGCTCGCCGGTGCGACCTCAATCTGCTGGGCGTCGTCGTGATCGAACTCGAGGTAGCGAGTCGACGGTGGCGCGAGACAGGTTTCGGGACCGTATCGGTCGACGTACTCGGCTGTAAGGATCGAATACCGCGGTTTGACGATCCACTGTCGGTTCGGGTCGGGAACCTCGGTACACAGTGTCGTCTCGGGGATAGACACACCTGCCTCCGACGCGGTGTCGAAGAGTTCGATGCGATCCTGAACGCGTGCGAGCGTCTGCAGGTCGGGCCAGGGCGTCCCAATGTGGTCAGCGAATTCGTCACGGTAGGCTGCAAGAACGTAGACGTCCGGCTCGCGCACGGGAACGATCGTTCCTACGTCAGGGCGTTTCGCGAGCGACAGCAGCGCGTCCTTGTACGCGAGCAGGTTCTCGTGTGGCGACGGCACGACGATTGCCTCGTCGCAGTAGCGTGATCGGAACGATGGGGTCTGCTCGTCGCTCGAGACGACAATGGTCCGGATTCCCCGTCGCGCGAACGAACGCAGACACGCGAGCGAACTCGGCGCGGTGATCCCCGGCACGACGACTGACTTGCGCCCACCCCAGACGTTCGATTCCATAGCGAGCGGTCCACAGCGGGGAGAAATGTTATGTTGTGTCTAAATCGAGCCGCGAGAAACACCAGTCGGCTGCCGAACACGTTTCGATTCCGCCCGCTGTGTTCACACCAGCGCGAGCATCGTCACCCACGAGATCGCGTACCAGCAACGTCCGACAGGCTGGCTGCAGGATCGTCGAGAGCGGAAACCGCGTATCCGGATAGAACCGGTACCGAAGCGGCTTCGGCAGCGTCTCCCCGAACGCCGTCACGAACGCCCGCTCTCGTGCATCGGCCAGCGCCCGCACCAGAAGGGACTCGAGTGCATCGCTCTCGGCCTCGAGGTCGCGTGGCAACGTCTCGATGATCTCGATGGACTCGCCGGCGGCGGTGCTGTTGGGGACGGTGACGAGTGCGGCAACCGGTTCGTCACCGTGTGTGGCGACGTACGTTGGATAGGTCTGGGTTGGTCGATCGAAGCGCCACCGGTAGAACGTCTCGCTCCGGTCGGTGTGGAAGCCGTCAGGGATCGAACGCTGATAGATCGCTGCGAGGACTGCGGCCGGTGGCCGGTCGTGTTGCTCGATGGTGTGCTCGGTGTCGGTTGTCGCGAGCAGACGGTCGCCAGCCCGATGGACGGTCGGCACTGCAGCCGTGACCGACTGCGCGACGCGGTCGGCCGCGCGAACGCCGCGGCCGTCGGCGACTGAACTGGCGTCCGTTGTGTTGGCTGTCGTCGCTGTCGGCGATGGGGTGTCAGTTCTGGGGGGCGACTCCGGCAATTTCGCCGGGTGAGGTGTCGAAAGTCGTGTCGAACCGCCTGCTATATTCGACCCAGCCGATCCCGCTGTTACAATCGATCCGGCTGACTCTGTCGCTTCCGTCGCTTCCGTCCCTGCTGTCCCGCCCGTCACCGCTCGCAACACAGTACTGGGATCCTGGGGCCGATAGTACATCGGCACCGTCCCCACGTCCCGCCAGCCGTGGTTTATGTTTCCCTGCTTCGAGTGCTCGTTTGGAAAGTTAAAACAGAACGCCGGGTTCTGCGCCTGGCCAGTGTAGCGCTGGAGTGCCAGTTCGTTCATCCGGCCGAACAGCCCCTGTCGCCGATGGTCGGAATGGACCATCGTGTCGCAGGGCTGGAACGCTCGGAAGACGGTTTCCTCGTTGCGGATCGGTTGCGCGAAGAACGACCGCGCGCCGACGAGTTCGCCGTCCCGCTCGGCGACGATAATCGGCACGTGGTCGACGAATGGATTCCGCTCGAATTTCCAGCGGAACCAGTCAGTTCCGCGTTCCTGGTCGAAGACCTGTTCGTAGAGGGAGAGGAAGGCGCTCCGATCGCTCGGTCGAAACGGCCGGACCGTGTACGACGCCTGCGGACGCGGTCGAGTCGAGCGGAACTGGGTCATGGGGAGTGTCGATACCGACGGTGGAGTGGTCGCTTCGTCACGTCATGTCACGTCTCGTCTCGTCTCGTCTCGCCCCCGCGTTCACGTCGGTACGACAACAACCCCTTCAGTCGCGTTGAAAAAAGCGGTTGAGCCTGAATACGCAGCGCTTACCATCCAGCTAACCAGTTCGTTCACGCCACCCTGTTGCGATTTCGACTCTGAACGTCTACGAACGTGGCTGTCTCACCCCGGCGGTATTGTCATTCGTTACCATCCTCTGGTTGGCCGTATCGTCCCTGTTGGATGATCGTTCCAGCAGTACCCACTGCGATACAACGGCCTGAGACGATAGAAACGGCGTGTAGGGCGTCTATATCGTCGCTATCGAAGGATCCAAAGTCGTCATCAATCGGCGACCATGACGCTGGCGACGTACGCTCGAAGAGCGAGCCGTCGTCGCTGCAGGCCACTGTCCGGTTGCCGTCGCGAGCGATTCCGGTCAGCGCTGTCGACGACACTCGCTCTGGTGTCCAGTTCGTGCCGTCATAGCGGTGGACGACGCCATCGTCGGCACTGAGCAGGACCGACGACGGTGGTCCGTCGCCAGGGTGTCCATCATCTGTTTCCATCACGGCTCGCACCGCAACGTCAGTCAGCGTCCCGTCCGCACCCTCGATTCCGATCCGGTCGAACGACTGGCCTCCATCAGTTGTTTCGAAGACCCCGTCATTCGTATCGCAGCAATAGCCGGTCGTGGCGTCGGCCAACGCGACACCGCTCAGACTCGAGCCGCTGCCGGGAGAGACTGGTTCGTCCCACGTCACGTTACCGTCGCGGTACTGTCCACGAACGACGGTTCCCGAGCCGTCGGCGAGCAGGACCGTCTCCTCGCCGGTCGAGCCGCCGACTGCGAGCCCGAGCCAGTTATTCGTGATATCTCGCGGTGCCGTATGGTCGGTGTGGCGACCCGTCTCCGTCTCGAGCCGCCCCACCGTGCCGCTGTCGCCAGCGACCCAGACCGCGTCGCCGTCGTCGGTCGCGTCGACACCGACGAGATCGTTGCCGGCGGCACCGGGGCCGTCCTCGAGAACGGTCGTCCACTCGTCGGCCTCGGTGAGCACGACGCCGCCGTCGCCGACCGCGTAGCCTCGACCAGTCTCGGTGACGACCACGTCGTGCAGTGTCGCCGTTGTCGGGACCGACGGGAGCAGCCACTGGTCGGACTCGTCCGGACTGTCGGCGTCGTCAGCAGTGTTGGTGTTGTCGTCAGCAATTTCGGTGTCGCCGTCAGTAGTTTCGGCATCAACATCAGCAGTTTCGGCGTCAACACCAGCAGTTTCGGCGTCGTCACCAGCAGTTACAGCGTGAGAGTCGGCCATTGCATCAGACGCAACGTCTCTCTCGGCAACGTCGTCAGCACCCACCTCGGGCTCAACCGTCCCGTCCCGCGCTTTCTCCGGTGTCCTCTCTGGTTCGTCGGACTGCTCATCGTCGGGCCGGTCACCACGAGACTGTCGACCATCGCGTGTTGCCGACGTTTCCGAGTCCGTCGCTGTCTGATCGACCTCTGGTTCTGTCTGATCGGTCTCTGCTTCGGGCTCAGTCTGGGCGGGACTCGAGTGCCCCGAGAAAACGTCCAGGTCACCCGCCTGTCTGCGCCAGCGGATGTAGAGGATGATCGGGGGAAGCAGATACGAAGCGAATGCGAGCGCAGCGAACCAGCGATGAACGAACGTCAGCGTCCCGAAGGCGGTGAGGCCGACCGTCGCGACGGTGTGAACCCACGTCTTCGTATAGGTTCGAAAGAAGGTTCCGAAACCGCGGTTTCCCGCCTCTGTGTCGGTGCTGTGTTCGTTCGCAGACATTTCACGAGTCGTACGGGAATGGCGAGGGTTCGATACGGCTGTTCTGGGCGCGAGACAGTCGGCCGAACACGAAGGCAGTCACGGCCCACAGTTCCAGCGCGAGCGCCAAAACGGCGTTGCAGGCACAGCGAGTGGACGCGAGTTACAGATAGCCAAGGTCCGCCAGCCGCTCTTTCGTCCCCTCTCGCATCGCGACCTCGTCCGTCGAGTCGGGTTCCGACTCGGCCAGCGGATCGAACCGCTCCTTGAGTTGCGCCTGGAGCGCGCTGACGGTATCGGGTTCTGCCTGGACGAGATTCGACTGCTCGCTCGGGTCGGTCGGGATGTGATGGAGGCGCTCGAACCCGTCGTCGCCGCGGACGTACTTGTACTCGTGTGTTCGAATCGCGCGAAGGCGGCGATCGAACTCGCGGACACGGTCCGGAATGTCGCCGAAGCGCGCTTCGAGGCGGTCGATCGATGGCTGTGGGGCAACGTACTCGGCGAAGACAGCGTCTCTTGGTTCGTCCGCCGAGGCGGGATGGAGCGAGCGCCCGCTCGCCTGTTCGCGCAGTTCGGGGTCGGAAATACCGACTGCGTCGAGGAGTGTCAGCGGGAGGTCGAGCAACTGGACGAGGTCGTCGCGGTGGGTTCCTGTTGGGCCGTCAGTTTCGTTCTCGACCCCAGTTTCGTTTCCGGTGCTGGTTTCAGACGTATGCTCAGCGTCGGTAAACGGCCCCCCGTGACAGACCAGCGGCACGTTGATCAGCGTATCGTACAGGTTGTACTGGTGGCCGAAGAAATCGTGTTCGCCGATGTGCTCGCCGTGATCACCACAGACCACGAAGATCGTGTCCTCCCATTCGCCATGGGACTCGAGTACCTCGCGGAGGCGACCGACCTGTGCGTCGGCGTAGGCGAGTTCGGCGCGGTAGAGACCGCGAAGCAGTTCGAACTCGCGGTCAGTAATCTCGTAGTCCGCACAGTCGTAGGCGCGAGGATCCTGTCTGATCGCGGTTGCCTCTTCGTAGGTCGCACCCTCGGGGAGGAATCGCTCTGCGTACTCCCGCGGCGGGTCGTACTCGACGTGTGGTTCGATGAAGTTACAGAACAGGAAGAACGGCTTGTCGTCGTCGCGGTCGCCGAGCCAGCCGTCGACCCAGTCTGCAGAGCGGGCGGCACCGTCGTCACCTGACGGCTGCAGGACTTCGCTGTAGAGGATGTTCGCCGCGTTGACGACGGGGTTGCCGTCGAACAGTCGGTTGCGGGTTGCCTGGAGCTTCTCGCGGAGGTCTTCGCCGCGGACGACAGCACCCATATCGGCGTCTGATTGGATGTACTGCCACCCTTTCCGGAGGTCGTCGAAGCCGCGGTCGAAGCCGAACTCCTCGGTGATCCAGGTGTTGTTCGAGATGCCGACGGTCTCGTAGCCGGCGTCGGAAAACGCCTCAGGTAGCGTGCGAAGCGCCGGATCGAGGAAAGTGTGGCCGCCGTGGGTACCGTGTTCGGAGGCGTAGAGCCCGGTAAACATCGACCCGTGGGAGGGAAGCGTCCACGGTGCGGTCGCGAACGCATTCTCGAAGACGGTGCCGGTTTCGGCGAGTCGGCACAGCGTCGGTGTGGGCTGTGTCGGACCGTGGGTCTCGGCTGGTTCGTCTTCGGCAAGGACCTGCGAACGTGCGTTCGCGGTCGGCCACTCGCCGACACTCGTCGCACGAGCCGTGTCGAGAACGACGAAAACCACGTTCCGGGCTGTCGAATGTGACTCCGATTCACGTCCGTTAGCTGCAGTCGCTGATTCCTCCGCCATGGTTGGCAATGCTCCGCCACACGTGGGGAAGGCTACCAGCCCGGAACGTGCAGGTGATTAACGATATCGTGATGCCACAGCCGACGTATCGATTCTGTAGAAAATCAGCCGGACCTGTCGCTCACGGCCGCTATCACGTCCGAACGCTTACTCGGGCGGTCGGTGTAGCCCACCTGCATGACCAGCGATCGCCCGAACATCGTTCTCGTCCACTGTCACGACCTCGGAACGTATCTGGGCTGCTACGGCGCTGACGTAGAAACCCCCCATATCGACAGCCTCGCCGCCGACGGCATCCGGTTTGACCGACATTTCGTCACCGCACCCCAGTGCTCACCGAGTCGGGCGAGCCTGTTCACTGGCCGCCACCCCCACCAGAACGGCATGCTCGGTCTCGCCCACGCCGACTGGGAACTTGGCCCCGACGAGCGCGTCCTCCCGGGCCTGCTCTGTGATGCCGGCTACGAGACCCATCTGTTTGGACTCCAGCACATCACCGAGTACCCCGACCAGCTCGGTTACGACCACATTCACACCGAACAGCCGTTGACCGTCGAGGCGTCGCCAGCCGTCCACGAAACCGCCCGCGCGAACGCCGTCGCAGACGAGTTCGCCTCCGTACTCGCGTCCGACGAGACCGACGAGACCGACAAAACTGACGAACCACACGACCCGTTCTTCGCCTCAATCGGCTTCTTCGAACTCCACCGCGTCGAGGAAAACGGCGGCTTTGGCTTCGAGGCCGACCGGTACGACGCACCGGATCCCGAGGACGTGGCCCCACTCGAGTTCCTCCCGGACGAGCCCGGTATTCGGTCGGATATCGCCGAGATCAACGGGATGCTGGGTGCGTTAGACGAGGCAACGGGGACGGTACTCGACGCACTTGATGAGGCGGGTGTCACAGACGAGACGCTGGTCGTCTTTACGACCGAGCACGGGCTGGCGATGCCGCGGGCGAAGGGCTGTTGTTTCGATCCGGGGATCGAAGCGGCACTGCTCATGCGCTATCCATCGCGAATTGACGGTGGACGGACGGTCAACGACCTCATCAGCAACGTCGACGTGTTCGCGACGCTTCTCGAGATTGCCGACGCGCCGATGCCGGAGACGAAGCTTGCTGGGAGGGCGTTTACGCCGCTGTTGGTCGGTGACGAGGGTGGCAAAGATGATGAGAGTGACACGCACGACGAAAATAGCGGAGACAGTGACCTCGGCGACTACGAGCCCCGCGACCGCATATTCGCCGGCATGACCTGGCACGACCGATACAATCCGATGCGGGCGATCCGAACGGAGCGCTGGAAGTACGTCCGCAACTTCTGGCACCTTCCAGATGTCTACATGACGACGGACATCTACTGTAGCGCTGCCGGCCGCGAGGTTCACGAGGCGTACTACGGCGACCAGCGCGCCTACGAAGAACTGTACGACCTCGAGGCGGATCCGCTCGAACAGGAGAATCTTCTTCTGGAAGACACCCCCGATACAGTCGACACTCCCGACCGGAATGGGGATCCAGCCGTCGCCGATGTTCGCGACCGGCTCCGAGACGACCTCATCGACTGGATGACCGAGACGAACGATCCGCTACTCGATGGCCCAGTCGTCCCCAGCGACTGGGAGACGATTCACCCCCAGATGGGCGACGACCGCTAGCGCGACACCCAGGTTACTCGAGTACCGACTCGTTGTGTTGCTGTTCGCACTCGAGTCGCTGGCAGCCAACGACCAGCGAGTCGGGCAACTCAGCCGCTGTCTCGTGGAGTGCGGTGAAGACGACTGCCACTTCGTCGAAGCGGTCCCCCCGGACCGCACACAGCGGGTCAGTCTCCCACTCGACGAACCCGAGATCGGCGAGCAGTGGCAAGTGGTTGTGTACCAGTTGCTGTCGGAGCGTCGTCGGGTCGATCGGTACGTTTGGATTGCTCGCTGCCGCCGGCAACGCAACCGACTGGTCGGGTTCGCTGTCCATCAAGGAGATGATGATCTGTCGCCTCGGCTCCGCCGATATCACCGTGAACACCTGGTCCCACCGCTGGATAACACGCTTCCCATTGTCAAACCGTACCACCGTCATACCACCGTATGGTAACTACATCGATATAAAACGTATGCTAATGATAACCAATCCCGTGACGCTGCGAGGACCAATCCATTACGAAACGAAATACGATGCAGGCAAACCACTCAATACAACGATAGTTCCGGTGGCGGAGCTATCCAAACAGGGACTCGAGTCCCTCGCCGAGAACCGACCGAAATCGGTCGGTGTCGACGGCTGTCGCAACGTGGCCGTTCGGCGGGCGTTCGGTGACGCCGCGCGCATCACAGACGAGTACGCCACGCGCGAGGTCACTGTCGGTCCCGACGCGCATAGCGCAGGGTTCGGTCTCGAGAATCCCATCGTCGAGCAGCCAGGCGACGACGAGCGCGTCGTGGATCGCAGCCGACTCGATATCGTAGCGCGCCAGTTGCTCCTCGTCGTAGTAGGTGAGCCACTGACGGATGGTCCGCTCGAGTCGACCGTCCCGCGAGAGCGCTGGGAGTCGATCCGGTGGGAAGGTTGCACCCCTGGTAACGTCCAGACCGACGATGGTCGGCGAGAGGTCTCGGACGACGCGGTGGGCCGCGTGGGGATCAGAGTGGAAGTTCGCCTCGGCGAGCGGGGTGACGTTCCCCTGCCCGAAGGCGGCCCCGCCCATGACGACGAGGTCGTCGAGCAGCTCTGGCAAGTCGGGTTCCAACGCGAGCGCCAGAGCGACGTTCGTTAGCGGCGCGATAGCAACGAGCGTGAGGTCGCCGGCATGCTTGCGGGCCTGCTCGACGATGAACTGGGCGGCAGGACTGTCGACGGACTCAGTTGCGGCGGTCGGCTCCGGCAACTCTCCGAGAATGCCGCCGGGACCGTGGATGTGCTCGGCCGTCTCGAGGTCGACCGTCAGCGGACAGTCCGCGCCCGTCGCGACGGGAACGTCCGTCCGGTCGACGAGTTCGAGGATCGAACGGGCGTTCGCAGTCGTATTGTCGACCGTGGTGTTTCCGTGGGCCGTCGAGAGGCCAACGACCTCGAGGTCGTCGCTGGCGAGTGCCAACGTGATCGCGACCGCGTCGTCACAGCCGGGGTCCGTGTCGAGCAACACTGGACGGCTCATACCGACACTGACGCTCGCGGGCGTATAAAACGCGGGTCGGCGTCGTCCAGGATCGACTCGCAGGATCAACTCCTGTCGCCGGCCAGAAGATTGACTGCCTCGGAGATGCGGTCGAGCATCCCTCTTGCGAGCAGATACCGGGCGTAGCCGTTGGCGAGGCTCCAACGCTGATCCTCGTCCATCTCGCCTGCATCGATATCCAGGTCCCGATCACCAACGGACACCAGCGTTCGCGCCTCCGAACAGAACAGCCGCGTTAGCGGTTCGGGATCGGCCACAAGCAGGTCCTCGAGTCGACTCACTGCGTCTCGCTTCGCCTCGTCGATCACAACGCCATCGAGTACGTCCGCACCCTCGGTCTCGATCCGTTCCCACTCGTCACGCGCCGCCGCCAGTCGGAGCCACACATCTGCGAGCGCGACGGTCCCGTACACCTCGTATCCGCCGTCGATGTCTCGTATCGCACTCTGGACATCGGACTTGCGGCCACCCGAGCGTGAGTACAACGCGCTGCGGACATCGCGTCGTTCGCCCTCAAATTCGTCGGCGTCGAATCGGTCACCCCACTCCTCGCGGGTGGCAAGCAGGTTGTCGATTCGGTCTTCGAGTTCGTCTCGGCTCTCTGCGAGTGAGTCGCGGATCGACTCGCCACCAGGGTCACGCTTCCGGAGCGCCTCGCGGTAGGCTCTCGCGTCACGGACGCGTAATCGGCTCCGCTGGACGCCGCTGTACACCGATGCAATCTGCTCGGCGCGACCCGAACGGTCATTTTCGTCGATTTCGGCGTCTCTCTGTCGCGACAGACCGGACTCCGCCCGGCGCAGGCTGTACTCGATCGACTGGCCGTAGGCGAGGAACGTCTCGGGCGCTTCGGTCTCGTACTCGAACTGCCTCGCCAGTTCCGTCACCGCCTCGAGTCCGTCGTCGACACCCTCGATTGGGTCGTCGTCGAACTCGTCGAGGAAGGCACGGGCGTAGGCATCACCCTGTGCTGCCTGGTGGAGGTGACGGCCCGACGATTCGACAGTACTGACCACGGGCGGTTTCGTCGGCGCTTCTGTGGCGAACTCGCTGGCTGATTCGATATTGGGTCTGGTGACCGGGGTCTGCTCGGACGGTTCGTCCAGTCGTTCCCAGACAGCGAGCGCAGCGTCGGCGTGTTCGGCGATCTGATCGGCTGTCTCGCGTACGTGTGCATCAGTCGTCTCGACGGCCGGCGGAACCTCGGGGATATCGCGCCGTCGGGTACGAGCGTAGACGGTTCGGTCCGGAAGCACGTGGTACAGCGTGGTACAACCGGCCAAGGCGGCCGTTCCAGCAACGGCCGTTCCGCCAAGGAACGCACGTCTGGAACGCCGGGAGGGTACGGACGGGCGACGCATACCGAAATTATATCCACAATAGTTGAAATAAACTCGGGTCGACGCTCACTCGAGTATTCGACGACGCTAACACACTCGAGTTACTTTCTCGAGTCATCACCGATGCGCGCGTTTCGACTCGCCTACGACGGCACCGACTACTACGGCTTCCAGCGCCAGCCTGACGTGCCAACCGTCGAGGGCGCGATGTTCGACGCCCTGCGCGCGCTCGACGTTCTCGCTCCCGACGCCGACAAACCCGCCGGCTACGCCGCCGCCGGCCGAACTGACGCCGGCGTTTCCGCACTCGCACAGACCGTCGCCTTCGAAACCCCTGACTGGCTCACCCCGCGGGCGTTCAACAGCAAACTGCCGGCCGACATCCGCGCCTGGACGGCCGCCGACGCGCCCGACGAGTTCCACGCGACTCACCATGCACGCGAGCGCGAGTATACCTATTATCTGTACGCACCGCCCGCCAGCGACACCGATGAGGGTCATGCTTCTCCTACCGTCACGGCCCACACCGTCGACGACGACCGCTTTCAGGCAGCCTGCGACGCCCTCTCCGGCCCACACAACTTCCACAACCTCACACCCGACGACCGCAACACCGAGCGTTCGCCGGTACTCGAGTCCACCCGCGATGGCCAGTTCCTCGTGGTGACCGTCACCGCTGGCGGCTTCTGTCGCGAACTCGTCCGCCGGCTCGTCTCGCTCGCCCAGGATGTCGGCACCGGCGAGGCCGACCTGCAAACGATCGAACGGGCACTCGAGCCCGACCCGCTGCCCGGCCACGAGGGAATCGGGCCCGCGCCACCCGAGCCGCTGGTACTGACTGACGTCGAGTACGGGGCACTCGAGTTCGACGTCGACGAGGAGGCGGCTGAGAGCGCGCGGGCGGTATTCGATCGGCGACGGCGAGAGCGGGTGACGGGAGCGCGTGTGGCAGGACGAGTTGCGGAGGGAGTGCGAGAGCGGTAGGGTTGCAACCGGGGCGGGCTGGGGTGGTCGTCTCACCGGCGAATCGGTCATCACCTGTGACGGTCACGATGACGAGACGTTTTTATGGCCGGACTCTCACCTCGGCGTATGGAACTGTCCCCCGAGGAGTACGGTGCGTACTGGCGGGCGTCGATCCGCGTCGCGATGGGGATCGTGATCGTCTTCCTCGGCACGCAAGCCGTCGTCTCGCCGCTGCTCACCCATCCGAACCTGCCCGCGGTCGGACTCGGGATCTTTCTGTTCGTCGCGATCGTTTTCGTCGGGAGTTTTCTCGCGATGCTCGGGATCGCACGGGTCGTTCGTACCGCGATGGACGCCGAGCTTCGCGGCTGACGACAACGGGGTGGCCGCTACTCCCAGCCGGCCGGCCAGATCCCTGCCGCTCGCATTCCCGGCTCGTAGTCCTGTTCGACCAGCCGCTCGCGCAGGTCGTCCACCGCGATCGACGCCACGTCCGTTCGCGTGAGTTCCCACACCAGCAGCGCCGTCAGAATCGCGTGCTCGCGGAGATTCCGCGGGTCGACCTTGTCGCGCGTATCGGCCGACGTGTGCCCCCAGCCACGCCCCCGGTCGCTCCCCCTCGGCGGCTCGCTGTGGAGTTGGACCGAGGGAACGCCCGCCTGCAGGAACGGCCAATGGTCGCTGAACGGGTGTGGATCCGGCTCGTGAACGACCGGCTGGCCGGCTGTACCGGCGACCGACGCGGCGAGTTCCTCGAGTTCCTCCGACGCGTGCGAGTAGACCTGTAGGTCGCGGAATCGGCCCGCGCCGTCGACGTTGACCACTGCCCGAATCGAATCCGGATCGAGGTCGTCAGCGAGCGCTTCGGCACCGAGCAGGCCGATCTCCTCGCAGCCGACGCCCGCGATTCTGACCCGGGACTCGAGTACCCCCTCGATTTCGGCGAGGATGCTGGCCGCGCCGGCGACGGTGGCGATGCCACAGCCGTTGTCGAGTGCGCCCTCGCCGATGTCGTGGGCGTCGTAGTGGGCGAGGACGAGTACTGTGCCGTTGGTAGCAGTATCTCGGTCGGCGTTCGCGTCGGTAGCCGGACTGAGTGTCGCGTGGACGTTCTGGCTGGTGCCCTCGGTGGTCCGGGCGTCGACACGAAGGCTGGCACGAACGTCTTCCACACGGCCTGCGTACTCGCTCAGCCAGTCGCCGCTCTCGGCGCTGACGCCGACGGCTGGAATCTCACCCTCCTCGTTGAACCGGAGCGAACCCGTCGGCGGTAATTGACCGGGAACGTGATTGACGAAGACGAACGCCGCCGCACCGGCCTCGACCGCGTGGCCGTACTTCTCCATGCGGTGGACGAACCGCTGATCGGCGGGCGTCGTCGTGCTCGCGACGGCGATCGCGCCCTCGAGGTCGACCGCGGCTATCTCCGCGGGTGTGCCGTAGCCCACGTCGACCAGCCGTCCCTCGACATCGCCGGCGGGTGAGTACGGCAGCGCGATCGTCTCGAACTGCCGCGAGAGTGAATCTGTTTCGACGGTGAGTTCAGACGTTCCGCGCTCCCAGTACTGCATGTCGAACTCGTCGATTCTGGCCTCGTCGAGACCCGCGTCGGTAAACGACTCGCGGACCAGTTCGGCCGCGCGGCGCTCGCCGGGCGAGCCACCCATCCGATCCGGCAGTTCGGTTAGTGCAGTCAAGAGGTCCCAGGCGCTGTCGTCCGTCCAGGCGCGGCCGATCGCACGGGCGATGGCCTCGTCAGTCAACTCTCGGTCAGCATCGGTCATACCCACATATTCGCTCGACGCGACAAAAACGCCAGTCACGTCGTTCGATACCCTTTACCACCTTCGTTCCGAAACCGGGTGTATGAGTTCCGTTCCCGAACGGTCAGAGATCGACGAGGAGTATACCTGGGATCTGGAGAGCGTCTACGCGACCGACGACGAGTGGCAGAAGGCCTACGAGGACGTCGCCGAACGCGTCGAAGAGCTACAGGCGTACGAGGGGCAGGTCACCGACGACGCCGAGACGCTACACTCGGTACTCGAGTTGCGCGACTCGGTCATGCGTGACGTTTCGACGGTCGCGGCCTACGCGCGGATGCGCCGGGACGAGGACACGACGAATCAGGAGTACCAGGCGTTGACGGCTCGCGCGCAGTCGCTCGCGGCCGACGCACAGTCTGCGGCGTCGTTCATCGACCCCGAACTGCAGGAGTTGACCCGCGAAGAGTTCGACGGCCTGGTCGAGACGGAGCCGGCACTCGAGCTGTACGACCACTACGTCGACGACGTGCTCCGGATGAAGCCCCACACGCGCTCCGCTGAGGTCGAGGAGTTAC
Organism: Natrialba hulunbeirensis JCM 10989; assembly: GCF_000337575.1. GTDB lineage: Archaea > Halobacteriota > Halobacteria > Halobacteriales > Natrialbaceae > Natrialba > Natrialba hulunbeirensis. The sequence continues at coordinate 122,867 of NZ_AOIM01000015.1, forward strand.
TCGCGGAGCTTGGTGAGGTCACCGGAGCGACCGGCGAGGTGTACAACATGCTCTCGAACGCGGATATGGCGTTCCCGAGCGTTGAGGAACCCGAGGGCGAGGGCAAGGGCGAGGCCGTCGAAATCACCCAGAGCAACTTCACGAACCTGCTCAAGCGACCCGACCGGGAGTTTCGCCAGCAAGTCTACGAGGAATACTTCGACGAGTGGGAGTCGATGCGAAACACTGTCGCCTCGGCGTACAAAAACAGCGTCAAGGCAGACGTAAAGACCGCGCGGGCGCGCAACTACGACACCGCCCGCGAGGCGGCCCTCGACGGCCCGAACGTCCCCGTCGAGGTCTACGACACGCTCGTCGAGAGCGTCCACGACAACCTCGACAAACTCCACCACCACGCCGAGCTCAAGCGCCAGGCGCTCGACGTCGACGAACTGCAGATGTGGGACCTCTACATGCCACTGACCGGCGACGAGGGCCCCGACGTCGAGTACGATCAGGCCGCCGAGTACGTCGTCGACGCACTCGAACCGCTCGGCGAGGCGTACCAGTCCCGCGTCGCCGAGGGACTCGAGTCGCGCTGGGTCGACGTCTACGAGAACGAGGGCAAACAGTCCGGGGCGTACTCGAGTGGCACCTACGACACCCAGCCGTTCATCCTGATGAACTACCAGGACGACATCTCCTCGATGTACACGCTGGCGCACGAACTCGGCCACTCGATGCACTCGCAGTTGACGAAAGACGAACAGCCGTTCGTCTACTCGGGCTCTGTCTCTTATACACATCTCTGATG